>CAVYXL010000020.1:0-156384 GCA_963772505.1 Candidatus Bathyarchaeota archaeon | reverse complement strand
ATTGATTCGCGTTTTGCGGAGTTTCTTTTAGAGCCATAATAATTTTTGCCCGAGTCGGTCCACCTCGCGTACCTGTTATAAGCCATCCAAGCAAGTACTTTAGCGACCGAGCATTTACAGACAATTATATGGCTCCGTGTGTTCGAAGAGATTCTTTGTCACTTCTAAGCAATTTTAAGTAATAAATGTGCGCCTTCAAACTGTCCAAAATACAAACTTTTGAGTCAAATTGGGCTTGATTTTAATGTAATTTTGAAAAATTATTTTGTGAGTTATTACCAACAGTTTTCTATGTTTGGAGATAAATCAAGTTTGAATATGAAAATTAAAGTTTTAATGTTAATTTCGACTATCGTTGCACCTTCAGTATTGCTTGTTATGCAACCAATTGCTAAAGCTGATACACGCAATTCTGTTGCTTCTGATGTGCAATCGACTGTTTCAGAGTAAACGAAACTGAAACAAGTAGCTTATTTACTGAGGTCACATTGGATTTGGAGAGAATAGTAGGGGTATGAGCGGAGGCTTCCGAGGCAACGAGGATTTGGCGGCGCCGAAATTTTCAATTCAATTCGGGTAAGTTCTGACTTTATACAAAACGTGACTAAGACGTTCACATCCTGCTAAAACAAGGTTTCAACATAAATTCAGTAAAACCCATTATCAGCAAGGTAATTGATGGAAACGGCAATATTGTTACCAAAGCCTCAACCGCAGAATTAACCTTGCTAGGCACAACTGGCAGATCGCTTGTAATCGTTGATCTTAACAAGAAAGAGTAACAAAGATTGTAACAATTAATGTAACCGAAATCGATAAGTAAACTCATTTTTTCCTTTTTTTTAATTTAAAATACTGACGCTTCAAATAGCAATTGAAATCACAGAAAAAATAGTTGTAGACAGATTAGGGGTCAATTTTGAATAAAGTTTAATAAGTGTTTATTGGGATATTAGGTCTTCTTAAGGAAAACTGAGGGGAAAATATTGAAAAAGATACTTGTCGCTTTAGTCCTTGTTGTTTTAATTACCGCTTCAATTACTTTATTATCTACACCACAAGTGAAAGCAGATCCTTCCGAAGTCAAGATCCTAAGTTACAGTTGGTATATTGCGCCTTCAAACACTGTTCAAGCAGAGTATGTGGGCGATTTTATCGTGGTTGGGGCAGTTCAGAATGTTGGCACAAATACTTTAGAAAAAGTCGTTATTTCAGGTGATGCTTACAATTCTACTTTAGGACTTGTTGATTATACTGATGGTCAAGCATTTGGAAATTATCTGGCTCCTGGACAGATCGCACCTTTTTACTTAGACTTTAGCCCTGACAACATACCAAACGCGGACCCAAGCTGGGCCTCAACAATAACCAATGTCACTTTAGCTGTAACTTACGCTGACGATTCCAACATAACAATGTATTCAGGTTTGACCATTCCATCTGGAGGTCTTGACGGATCATTAAGTTCTACCGGCACTTATACTCTATCAGGGTTTGTTCAAAATACCGGAACACAATTAACCGGAAATGTCTGGGTGGTCACCACATTTTATAATGCATCAGGTACAGTTGTTAGTATGAATTACACAGATTACGTTTCTAACTCTCTCGCACCTGGAGCTAGGGCATCATTTGTTGCAACCCCAATGGATAACACACCTCAAATGTCCAGCTCAATAACAAACTACTCCGTTTTGATCCAAACTGAACCTCTATCAACTTCACCAGCCACACCTACAGCACCACCAACCACAACAGAGCCAACTTCAACTACAACTGACTCAACTCACCCAACACAATCTCCGACTGGAGCAATTTCTATGAATTCGCTAACTGAATCCGTAGTGGCTATAGTAGCAGTTCTAATAATTGTGGTCGTTCTTGTTGTTTTATTATTGATGAGAAAACGCAAAAAGAACACAGACCTTGATTTACCGCCACCACCGCCTCCACAATAATTTTTTTTCTTTTGTCTAAGCATATGCAGGGAATCTTGGAACTCATTTCTTTGAAGATCAAGAACATTTTTTTCTTTTAATTAATTAGGCAGCAGTTTTAGAGTTTCATTATTGAAAAGTAAGGAAAACATGTCGTTAGAAATGTCAATTCAAGTTTTGCTTCCAGCAGACTAATTTTTAATTATGGTTAGATTTGGGTATAATTTTGAAATATTGTTTAATAACACATTAACGCTAAGAAGCGAAAGGCAATCAAAAAGAGGATTGGAACAAAAAAGGCCATAAGCCCAATAAACTGCCCAAAAAAACCCCTTCGGTTCTCTTTTTGGTTGCCTTTTCAAATAATCACAAAATATAAGGTTAGAACTATGGGACTCATAAATAGAGCTATTAGAAATATTTCAAGAAGAAAAATTCGTGCGTTATTAGTAATTATTGCTCTTGGTTTTTCCATGGCGATAATGGTTTCAATTCCTGCAGGCGTTTTAGCTAATCAGCAAACAGCAAGCACGACAGCATCAAATCTAAGCAATATTATTAGCCAAACTAGCGCAACAATTAACCAAACATCAACTCAAATAGATTGTAGTCTTGCGCCTAGTTTTTCAGGCTTCGGTTTCGGTGGTGGCACCGGCACATCCGGCAGTAATGGTTTTACACCAGGCCAATTCAACGGAGGCACTTCGGGAGGCAACGGCTTTACCCCCGGTCAGTTTGGTGGAGGCATGGTGCGTGGTCAGTTTGGCGGAGGAGCATTTAATGGTGGTCAATCAAATCCTATGAATGAAAGCCTCTACACCGACATCAATAGTACAATTTCTGGAGTAGCCGATGTCGAGCCAACACTGCAAGCATCTGAAGGACAAAATGTAACGAGCACTGTATCATTCAATGGATACAGTCGAGATATTACGCGCCTCGATGTAGAGTACACCATTGAAGGTATTCCCCTGACTTCTGATTTGATAAACAACTATCCTGTGTTGCCAACAAACATAACTTCAGGAACCAATTTACAGGTAGGCGATACTAGAAAAGTCTTACTTAGCGAAAACAACTCAGCATACTTCAATGCAGGCGTAGGCGATACAATCTCAATTTTAGGCCAAACATTTACTGTTGTAGGTATCTATAGTCCATCATCGGTGGCTCAAACCCAAACGTTGTTCATGAACTTAGATGATGCCCAAGCCATTACCAACAACACTGGATACATAACTTCTCTCGTCGTTTTCGCACAAAACGCAGATGCGGTCTCAGGAGTAGCTACAGCCATAAGTGCATTGCATCCAGAACTTACAGTTACTACTGATCAAACTCGCCTAACTCAGCTTCAAACATTGCAAACAACGTATAATAGTGAATTGGCAACTGCACAATCAGCTAATAATCAAACATATTCAACTGCAGTTGAAGAAATAATCGTCGTGGTTATTGCAACGAGCTTGATAGTGTTATTTGTAATGCTCTACACAGTGAAGGAGAGAACTAAGGAAATTGGCACACTCAAAGCTATCGGCTTCAGTAATTCCGCAGTCATGGGGCAATTTATGCTTGAAGGTATCTTGCTAAGCATAATTGCTGGCGTAGTTGGGATCGCAATAGGCAGCATAGCAGCACCAACCCTTGCATCGCTTTTGCTTCCAAGCGTTGGAATAGGAAGTAGAGCGGCTGGGGCCTTTTCAGGCGCTACACGAATCAGTGGTTTATCAGTAGCAACGCTAAATCCAGAACTTATTCTGATATTGTTCGGGGCAGCAGTTTTACTAGGAACATTAGGAAGTCTGTATCCAGCATGGAGAGCAGCAAAGATTAGACCAGCAGAGGCGATGAAATATGAGTAAACCCGTATTGCAAATAGAAAAATTAAACAAAACTTACACGCTTGGCAAACGCGACGTACCAGCCCTAACAAACCTAAATCTAACAATAAACGCCGGTGAATTTGTAGCAATTATGGGTCCATCCGGCTCTGGAAAAACCACTCTACTTAACGTAATAGGCTGCATTGACAAGCCAACAAGCGGTCAAGTCTTACTAGACGGCATCGATGTATCAAAACTTCCAGAAAACCAGCTATATAAAATAAGAAGAGACAAAATGGGATTCGTATTTCAAACCTTCAATCTATTGCCATACTTAAACGCAAGAGAAAACGTCGAGTTACCCATGGAAGGAAAAATCAAATCCAAGAGTGAACGAAAGAAGAAAGCAAGTGAACTCTTAGAAATGGTTGGTCTTTCAGGACGAGAAGGTCACAGACCACAACGACTCAGCGCTGGAGAACAACAAAGAGTTGCAATCGCTCGAGCACTGGCAAATAATCCAGCTTTTGTTCTTGCCGATGAACCTACAGGAAACTTGGATAGCCAAAACAAACAGGGAATTATGAAGTTGCTTGCAAATCTCAATCTTACACAGGGCACCACTATAATCATGGTTACCCATGACAGTCAAGCCGCACGCAACACAGAACGCATGCTCCTTCTCAAAGATGGAAAAATACTTAAAGAATTGCCCGGTCTGCATCTAAACAAAAAGAACCAAACATGCCCACATTGCGGAAGCAAAATTCAAATCAACGACGATAAGTGTCCGACATGCAAAAAAGCCATTTATACAAGCGACGAACTATTTTGAGAAAAAAATGTTGAACATCAAAGTTTAAGAAAACTTCAAAGATGTTTGAGGATTGATAATGGAAACTCCACCTATACCAACAATCCCTTCAATTCCCCAACCTCAACCAACAAAGGCGAAGCGTTTTTCAGCTGTCGTCTTAATAGTTCTTGCTTTGGTGGGCTTGGTTGGAGGAGGCTTAATCGGTTTCGCATTATCTTACTCAACTTTCAACTCTAAATTAAATACAATGCAAACTCAACTCCAAGGACTAACTCAAGGTCCCAGCAGTGTTGCTTATCCAAACGCCACATATCTGTTAAACTCTAACGTTTCGCTCTCACAGCTGTATCAACAAGTTAAATCATCAGTGGTAATAATCCAAGATCTGGTTCCAGCGTACGATTTCTTTGGGCAACTTGCGGGTTATTCGCAACAGCAAGGTTCAGGATTCGTCACTACTGTAAACAATCAGCAAGTAATAGTTACCAATAATCACGTAATACAAAATGCAGTAAACGAAACCGCCACCTTTGCAGATGGCAATTCTTATCCAGCAAAAGTGTTAGGTTCAGATCCGCTATCTGATCTTGCTGTCCTCTCAATTTCGCCGATGCCCAGTAACATATCGTCTTTGACGCTTATCAGCTCTAATACCTTATCGGTAGGCGACCCAGTTGTTGCAGTAGGATCACCCTATGGCTTATCAGGAACATTAACGACAGGTGTAATCAGCTCGCTTGAACGAACCATCACCGAATCATCAACCTCAAGCAACGCTGGACAAACAATCCCGGATATTATTCAAACAAGCACAGCTATTAACCCTGGAAATTCAGGAGGACCACTCATTACTTATAACGGCGAAGTCGTTGGCATCACTACAGCCGACATTAGCAATTCGCAGGGTTTAGGTTTTGCAATTCCCTCTGACACAATATCACGCGAACTCGTTTCACTAGTTTCCTCAGGCTCATATACACAACATCCAACTATCAATGCACAAGGAACAGACATGAACTACCAGATTGCCCAAGCAATGAAAACCAGCGTCACCTACGGCTGGATAGTTGAAAGCGTGTCAACTCAAAACGGGTTAAAAGGCGGCTCAACTCAAACCACAATTTTAGGTACAAACGTAATCATCGGCGGAGACATAATAACCGCAATCAACGGGGTAACAATAACAAACACTGACGACCTACTCTCCTATCTGGAGCAACATACATTGCCGGGACAAACAGCCAATTTCACAGTAATACGAAACGGGCAAACTCAAACAATTTCGGTAAGCATCGGAAAAATATCATAATTTTTTTCAGAATAAGCCATTAATTAAGACTGAATCATTGCAATTTTTCAAATCAAAGCAGGGTCTTTCTTTGAAAAGTGCAAATACCAGGCTGCTTTATGATGGAAAATATTTGATCTTTAGAAGGAGAAGGACACGGTGCTAATTCTATTTGTCCTCCTTCTTCTACCTGATAAGAACAACACCCCGTGCTACCACCAAGTGTTGTTGTTCTACCACCAAATTGTAAGCAGAAGAAGAAGAAGAAGAAGAAGGTGCTTTCCACCAAGCTTCTTCTTCTTTCAATGAAAAAATAAAACCACCTCTTGGCAGAAATACAACAAAGTGCTAACAACTGATGTTCTTCCTTTAACATCAAACGAACTACTGAAAGAGGTTATTCCTGTTTCGTTGTCGCTATTTTTATAAGGTGATCACTTGAAGATAATGGCATGCAAGCTGAATTTGGAGTAATTGGTGGAACAGGTCTCTACGACCCTAAACTGCTTAAAAACGTTCAAGAAGTTGCGATGGAAACTCCCTACGGCAAACCCTCAGATACGATAACCGTCGGAGAGCTTGGAGGAAAAAACGTGGCTTTCCTCCCAAGACACGGAAAAAAACACACAATCCGACCAACCGACATTAACGTTAGAGCAAACATGTTTGCTTTAAAACGATTGGGCGTAAAACGTATTCTTGCGCCTTCAACTGTTGGATCGCTCAGAGAAGATTATCATCCAGGCGAAATCGTTTTTGTTGACCAATTTATAGACCGAACAACCAGAAGGGAACAGTCATTTTATACTGAAAATAAGGTATGCCACATTTCTGTTGCCGAACCCATGTGTCCTGACCTGAGAAAAACAATAATTTCCGTGGCGAAAGGCATGAACATAAAATTCCACGAAACAGGAACTTATGTGTGCATTGAAGGACCGCGGTTTTCAAGCAAAGCCGAATCTAAAATGTATCAGCAATGGGGCGCAGACGTGGTTGGTATGACACTTGTTCCCGAATGCGTTTTAGCTAGAGAAGCAGAAATTTGTTATGCATCAATCTCCACCGTCACTGACTACGATGTTTGGAAAGACCATGTAGTTTGTGTAGACGATATCCTTGCCACGATGAAATCTAACGTTGAAAACGTGAAACGCATAATCGCTGAAACCGTAGCTAAGACTCCCAGCGAATGCAGTTGTACATGTAACCAAGCATTGACCGGGGCTTTTGTTTAAGGAGAAAAAAACATGAATAATCCAGACAAAATCGTTGATCTTAAATCTAAAGTTCGAAGAATCCCCGAGTTCAAAGGCGTAGTTTTCTGGGATATTACCCCACTTTTGAAAGACAAAGTTTGCTTTCATGAAGCCGTCAAGCAGTTAGCGAACCATTACAAAGGAAAATCAATCGACGCCATCGTTTCTAACGAAGCACGAGGCTTCATAATAGGCGCAGCTTTAGCTTACGAATTGGGAGTCGGGTTTATTCCTGTAAGGAAAAAAGGTAAATTACCATACAAATGCGTTAACCTCACCTACAAAAAAGAATACGAAAGCGACAGCATCGAAATTCATGAAGATGCTATTGAAAAAGGCTCGAACATTTTGGTAATTGACGATTTGCTCGCAACCGGCGGAACAGTAAAAGCAAACATTGAATTAGTTGAGAAATTAGGCGGCAACGTTGTGGGCTTAGGCTTTCTGATTGAGCTATGCTATTTAGAAGGAAGAAACGCAATCGGCAACAAATACGATGTGTACTCATTAATTCAATTGAAAAACACAGAATAGCAAAAATTGTTTAGTTGGGCTTGGCGTTTAGAAAGCACAAGTAAGCATCCATTCCTTCTCTTCCTTGTGGGCACAAAAATAATTGCGAATGGGCACGGTTTGCTTTCTTTATGCTTTCGCGAAAAAGCCGGTGTTTGCCAAGCCCCAGCTTCTCCAGCTGCATGTCAATAAATAGGTTAGGCAAATTATATTGATTTGTTGTTGTAGCTAGACGGCAACACAGGTTTAATAGCCGTGCTCCAAGCTGTTTAGGTAGGCAATGAGGTGTGTTCTGTGGAAAATGTTTTTGATAATCTGTATCCCACGATAAGCACTGATGTTTCAACCGAAGAAAAAGTTCCTGCCCATAAGAGACATGCTTTTGTTTTCATAACTGCTGAGCCAGATTCAAGCAAAGTTGCCTTAGAGGACTTGAGGACAATTGAAGGTGTTATCGAGATCTATCTCTCTCGAGGAGCTTATGATATTATCGCAAAAGTTACTGGTGAATCCTTGGAGCATCTTCGTGAAGTTGTGTTTAAACGAATAAAGAATCTTTCAAGTGTCACATCAACTTTGACTTTGATGGTAGTTTAGGCTTATATATTTAGACTAAAATTAGAGATGAATTCTAGAAATTTAATTCTCCATTTGTTCTTGATTCGAAGCCTTGTAAGAAGCGTTGGTCAGACTTTTTCAGTATGGGAAACTAAACGTAACATCTTCCTATTCATGGCATAACAACCGGATTTTGAAAATTTGGTTATGTTAATTCAACAACCATCACCAAAGTCAATAAAATTAAAATCTTTTCAAAATAAAATTTTTAGCCCGCTCATGTTTTTTCAAATAAAAAATCGCTAGATTACAAAATCTCACGATTGATTTGTCAAGAACTCGCGATGCAATCAACGCAACCACAAAAGCAATAATTCCGAGTAGCACAAGCTCCAAGAAATTTGTAATTGATAAAAGACTAATAATCGAAAAAGTAAATATCCCCGTAATTCCGCCCATAATGGCTGAGCGGATAATAAAATAAAGTCGCTCCAAACTGACGGAGTTTGCTATAATGTCAACTATAACGTTTCTTCGGGTCTCACATTCGTTATCAAGTTTTTGTTTTGTTTTTTCTTCCGGACGAAGGCTAGCGACTTCATAAACTGCTTCGCAAACCTCCTTAGTTACCATTCTGTCCAGTTCTATTTGGACAGCTGCCATTAAGGCGTCATCTTCTTCAACATTAACCGCCATAAAGATTTATCCATATTTTTCTAACATAACTCGATTGTTTCTCTATTGAAAAAAATGTCTGGTTAATGTATAAGTAGACTCGATCAATTAAATTTTAGCAAGCTACCCTTACAAGTCAAAACTTGCTCTATGTAACGGAGGCAACGCTTATTTCTCTATTAGTTTATAAAATCCTTTGTGAGTATTATTGTGGGTTTGATTTTACGCCCACATATTTAATAAATTCGCATATTTTGCGTTCAGGCCAAGATCCGAAAGCTTGCGCTGAAGGCGCTGCAAGGATGCTTGCAAAGGGAAAAATCAAAAATGTTGAAGCACAGGCTTGTTACTGCTGTGCAGATGAAAAAAGAGTTGCTTTTATCGTGGAAGGTCCTGATCAACATACTGTTTTGGAAACTGTGCAACAACAATTGGATATCTCAGTAGCTTCAATTATGGAAATTGAAGAAGTAATACCTAAAAAATAATTCAACTATCCATAATTATAGTTACTTTTCTTAGACTCTGAAGCTTGCCAGGTTAACTAATTATACTCCTTCAAGAAAAAATTGACTTTGCTGTTTTCAAATAGGTGTCCAAGTCGCGGTCAGAAAACAAAACAAAAATAACCTTTTCAAGCTTATCTTCTTTTTCTGAAAAAGCCTTCACAGTCTTAAGCGCTACATGACTGGCTTCTTCAATGGGATAACCATAAGCTCCAGTACTGATCGAAGGAAACGCGATTGATTTAATTCCCTTCCCAATTGCAAGTTTCAACGAGTTTTTGTATGCTTGTTTTAATAGTTCGGCTTCAACATGGAAGCCTCCAAGCCAAACTGGTCCAACGGTGTGAATAACATATTTTGCTTTTAAGTTGCCGCCTGACGTAATTACGGCTTTTCCTGTAGGCAAACCATCAGGCCATTCTGTTGCCCTAATTCGCTTACATTCTTCAAGAATTTTGGGTCCGCCTTTATTATGAATCGCTCCATCAACACCGCCTCCGCCCATAAGTGAAGAATTTGCCGCGTTCACTATTGCATCTGCTTCAATATCTGTTATATCGCCTTTGATCAAATGTAGAGTTGTTTCTCCAACTTTAAATTCCATGAGTATTACTCACTCATCTTTCTATATAACTGTAGCAACCAATGACCACAATGCTGAACCCATGAAGTAAGCTCCAAAACCAATAAAAACTGCGACGCAAAAAAAGGTAATTCCCGCTTTTATTCTCTCAGTCCAAAATCGATGAGACTTAAAAATAATTACCGCAGCCATTGTATACCATATGAAATCGCAGAGCCAATGGACCCCAGCAAACAAAGAAAAACCAACAAACCCAAAAAGTTGAGCATTAAGAATAAGTGTCGTTCCAATGGTTAACCACCATAAAACAAAACCTGCATTCATAGCAGTCGTGTAAACTCCCGCAAATACCGAATCCCGATTTAAGCTAAATTGTGCTTCTTCAGTTTTATGCCTATTTCTGAACGTTTGCATTCCCATAAGGATCATCAGGAAACCACCTACCAACCCCACTGCCACTTGCACAATGCTTGGAATACTAAACCGACTTAATATTAAGAAAATTAGAATCATCAGCGGAAACTCAACTATGCCATGGCCAACAGCTATCAAGGCGCCTGCCGTCTTGTTTTTAGTTGCCTTCTTCAATGTAACTGCAAATAATGGTCCTGGCATAAGGACGCCTGAGAGAGAAATAATCATAACTGAAGCTAAGAATAAATAAAAATCAGTGATGCATTCCAGTCTCAACTCTCTCCTTGTAGCGCTTTAATCAATTTCGACATAGTTTACTATAAGCCTTTCATGGTCCAGTCTACAAAAGAGTCAACAAACACTTCAACCGCATTTCTTTCCTTTCAGCAGCTTCGTTTGCATCTCCACAATTTCACTGCTGTCTTTGGCGGTAACGTAATTATCAAGCAACATAGCATTTAACTCAAAAAACGTATGACCCCATGTGAAAATTGACAATAAATCCTCTGCTTCATTCTTGAAACCAGCAATGTACAATGCTGCTGCGATGGCTTCAGCTGTACTCAACTTAGTTAACTTTCCATAATTAACAGCGTTGCCAGCGATCAATACCGGAAGACAACGGCTGGTTCCTTTTACATGCCTCGACATTACTTTTTGTGCATGTTCCCAACTGCAATCCAGAGCAGCCAAACCAAATTGCTGAATTCGTTCCCGGTCAGCAGGCGATAAAGCTATTTCCCCAAAAGGATTTAACACGATGGCGCGTTTTGGCAGAAATCGTGTCTTGGTAACTATCCGCGCAAAGCCTCGCCGTTTCAGCCGCAAAGCAGTATTTTTTTTCGGATCGTCCTGAGCCGCATGATAAATGGTAATTCGCAATGGAAAATTCTGGGCTGCAGGTTCTGCGTTATCTTCCAATTGATTTGCGCACCTTCAAATGGCTCATCGGATCATCAAGAACTTTTGGAATCCACTCAATAATATCTGTAGCTACCAAGTGAAATCCAATATCATCTGCAACAAAATCGCCAGCCGCGCCATTAACAAACGCACCAGCTACCGCCGCTTCGAACGGGTCAACCTTTTGTGCCATCAAACCTGCAACAATTCCGCTTAATACATCGCCTGTGCCGCCGACAGTCATGCCTGCATTGCCTGTGAAGTTCAACTTAATTGAGTCGGAATCGCATATGATGTCAACTTTTCCCTTTACTAGAACAACTGCGTCTAGTTTTTTCGCGGTTTTGTGCACTGCCAAAGTTCGTTCTTCTTGATTTTCAGGTAAGGTTTCGCCTGTAAGTATGGTGTATTCGCCTGCATGAGGTGTTAAAATTAATGGCACCTTTAGTGGTCGTTTAAACTTTGCAAACGCTTTGAGCCCATCAGCATCTAAAAGCAAGGGTTTACCCGCCTTCTCAACTTCATCAATGCATAATTTTACAAAATCTTCCGTTAGGTGGTTTAATCCCAATCCTGGGCCAAGCGCAACGGCATCAACATTCTTCAAAAAAGGCTTTAGCGTTTCTATGTTACTTGGATTCAAATTGTTGCCATCAAGTTTTATTGTTATCAAATCAGGAGACATTGAAGAAATGGCGTAAGCTGCCTTGGCTGGGGCTGCCAGATAAACTAAATCAACTCCGGTTCGCATGGCACCAAGCGAAACCAATGTAGGCGCTCCAAAGTAAACTTCGCTTCCGCCAATAACTAGCAATCGACCAAAATCGCCTTTATGAGCTGTTGGGTCACGTGGTTTTTTAGACAGGATTACGTCGCCTGGACCAGCGAACTGTTCTATTTCTTTTGGCAAACCTATGTCTTTGACTATTAGTTCTCCAACGTATTCTTTTGCATTTTTTAATCCTATTTTGCTTTTATGAAATGTTATTGTAAGATCAGCTTTTACCGCTGTACCTAACACTTGGCCTATGTCCGAGTCTATTCCTGTTGGGACATCAACTGCTAATTTAGGGACATTTAGCGAATTGATATAATCAACCATTTGTGATATCAGTGGTTTAAGTTGTCCCTTAGTTCCCGTTCCAAGCAAAGCATCAATCACTACTTCAGCCGATACTTGAGGGATCGCAGAACTATCAATTACTTCAATCAAGCAAATCTTTTCATTAAAAGATTGGAGAATTAACCAGTTTTTCATTGCAGCCTCATGGTTAATGTCGCGACTTTTACCTGCAACAATAACCGTGACATCGTATCCAGCGGCTAAAAGATGTCGGGCAGCCACGAAACCGTCACCTCCATTTCCGCCTAAACCACAGAAAATAGCAATTTTCTTTTCTTTTGGAAAACGCGAAATGGTTTCTTGAGCTATAATGCTTCCTGCATTTTCCATTAGTTGAAGCATGCTTACGCCATAATATTCAGCGTTTACTTCAAGTGCTCGCATTTCTCTGCTTGAGATGAAGTTGTCCTTGCCTGTTGTTTTCATGTTTGATGCCTTCGTATTTTATTTCTGCAAGTTAAAAGATAAGGCTTCCTTAATGGTATACAAAAGCATCAACGAAACACATTAAAAATCATTTGTTTTTAGAACGATGGGTTTTTCCCTTGTATTCTTTTGAAATTATCATGGTGGACGTGACAAGCACATTGGGCACTGTTCTTATTTTGTCAGAAACGAAGTCTTGAAAGCTTTTCCAAATCAGTTGTTATAATCCTTGCTATTATATCGCACATACCGAAAACTACGTTTGCCTCCATAACCTCCGCAAATTCAATCATTTTTTGTGCAACTTCACGTTCAGTTCCTGAAGCGACTTTAAAAAGTACATAAGCTAAAACTGAAATGCTTTTCACTATTTCATTAAAGTAGTAAAACCTTAATTACTTTTCCATTTACAAAAATTTAGATTTCAAAACGTTTATTCAATAGTATCTACTTATTTTATCTCAATTTCTAATATTTTTTAAAGAAAACAGGTGTCTTGATGAAAACAAAAATTAATATAACAACTTCCGATGCCCTTTTGATAACAGATATCCAGAAAGATTTCTTGCAAGGTGGTTCTCTGCCTGTGGAAGGCGGAAACGAAATAATTCCCGTCATCAACGCTTACGCAAAACGTTTTGCAGAAGCCAACGCACGTCTTTTTGCTTCAAGAGATTGGCATCCAGCAAATCATGTGTCCTTTAAAGCGCAAGGCGGACAATGGCCGCCCCATTGTGTCCAAAATACAGAAGGCGCAAAATTTAGTCCAGACCTCAAACTACCCACCGTATGCATGGTTATTTCAAAGGCTACAAACCCTGAACATGAAGCATATTCTGTTTTTGACGGAACCAGTTTTGCTCATGAATTAAAAATGTGTGAAACAAAACGGCTCTTTATCGGTGGGTTGGCAACTGATTACTGCGTTTTAAACACGGTTCTTGACGCACGCAAACTTGGCTACGAAACAATTGTGCTTACTGATGCAACTGTAGGCATAAACTTGGAGGCACGCGATGTAGATACAGCATTTGCAACAATGTTTAAAGCTGGAGCCAAACAGGCATCAAATGATGATTTTCCTGATGCAGTAGATACTTTGCCTTTAGAGGAAACTGTCCCTGACTCATTAGCAGAAAAAACCTCTGAGCGAGCTGATGAAAACAAAAAAGCGCGAATGCGCTCGCGAGGACCAACCAGACAGGTTCGTACAGAGCACAAAAGCTGATTTTCTTCGAACTAAGGCGAAGCTTATATAATCATGCTTTTTCTTTTTCAAAAAAAGACTGTTGCTCCCTTATCGTTTGTTATTGAGAAGAAGTTTGGGGGGCAACTTGATTATTTTTAGCTTATTTGCCTCGTTTTGTTAGATTTTTTTTGTTACTTTCTCATTCGTGAGGCTAAGTAAGCCTGTTTTTTTACAGCTTTAAGAGTTTTTAAGCGTGTGTGGTCGAGGTTTTCAAGGTTTTTTTGATTTTGGGCGCTCCTTGTGTAAAATGCGATTGTGTTTAAAGCAGTTTGGGCTGGGCGACTTGTAATCTATATGCAGTTTTGAGTGATCGTGATTGTGTTTGCTAGACGCCTAACTTGCGCCTCAGTATTTTTATCAAGCGAAATTTCTTCGAATGGTAATTTTTTACAATAAATAGGTAAAAATATACAATTAGAATTCTACAATTACCGCCAAATAGTTAAAAATGCATGTCGACTGGCTGATTTTTTTTGCTGCGAAGACCGAAAAATAGAAACTTGAATTGTAAAGATTTAAAAATCATATTCTTGATTTTTTTATTCGCCCATTATTTGGATGATAACGGTTCTTTCCCTTGGATAGACATCAGTTTCAACAAAGAGCAGCGACTGCCAAGTTCCAAAAGTGACGTTACCGTTAACTACGGGCAGAGTTTTGTCTGGCGGCAAAAGAATTGACCGCAAATGAGCATGTGCATTAGATAGATGCTGATAAGTTCCATGTTTAGGCGCAAGTTCTTCAAGCAACTCTCTAATATCTTCCAGCAAGGCATCATCGTTTTCCGTTAAAATCAAAATACCCGTTGCATGGGGAGCAAAAACATGAACCAACCCATTCCGCACACCCGACGTCGCCACTTCCTGTTGCACCCTATCAGATAAATCTACAAAATCAATTGCCTCGCGGGTTCTGAATTTGACGTTTTTGATCACAACTTTGAAGCCTGTCAACGGTTATCCTTGATAGTTAACGTGGATGGGGTTATTTAAGAAATTATTGGGGTTGCTGGGCTTCGGTTTTCTTTTTTCGGATACGTGGGATGAAGGCGGGGACCGAGTTTTTGTATTTGGTGAATGGTTCGCCGAATTCTTTCTCAACTTCCTCATCTTCCTTCTTTGCGAGGCGCCAGTACATTACAATTAGTATGGGCCAGATGGCTAAGGTGAAGAAGTTTGGCCACTGCAGCAGAAGTCCGCCGGTAACCAAAAGAAAGCCAACGTACTGAGGGTGCCGAGTGTACCTATATAAGCCGGTGGTGACCAAGGCTCCTTTTTTGACGCCGTAGTAAATTTCTTTCCACCCGAAAACAACTATGACTATGCCGATTTCAATAATGATTTTAGACGTGTAGAAGATAACGTAATGGTAAATGACGATGAACAGTCCTGTACCTATCACTTTCTCCAGAAGGAACTCTATGTTCAAGATGTCGGGCAATTTGAAAAAAGTCATGAAGAACCACATAGTCAGTGGTATTCCGAACATTTCAGCGAACAAGGCAACAACAAAAGCGACATATACGCTTGAGGTTTGCCACGTAACTTTCTTTCGGTAGGAAATGAACAGTAGAAATATGCTGAAGAAAACCACGTTCAGAGCCACAAAAGCCCAGTCTAGCCAGGTGCTGTTCAAGGAAAATGGTTTCAAACTTAGAAAGCTGGGATAAATCAGCAACGGAGTCAATATCAGAAGTGATCCAAAAAGGATTATGATGTTATTCCGAGTTACAATGCCTGAGCGTACACCGCAATAGATTTGCTTCCAACCAAAAATAACTGCTATTAATCCTATCTCAGCAACGAGTCCCACTAAACGAACTGAAAGAAACTCTGGCGATGAAATGTCAGGCATTTTGAAAGTAGTTGAAAGAAAGTATAGGACAACAGCAAGGCCAAACATCTCAATAAACAGAGGAATGACTAATGCAATGTAGGCGTTTGAAGTTTTCCAGGAGGATTTTTTTCCGTATCCAATTGAAACCAGAAATGTGCTGAAGAAAATCGCGCTGAAAATAACAAATATCAAATCTGTAAAGTTGCCAAGAGAGAAAGGCTTCAAACTTAGAAAATTTGGATAAACCAATAATGGAGTCAGAATAGCTAGGGCTGCTACCAATATTATTATGTCATTGCGTGTTACTATCCCAAACCGCTCCCCTTTTTCCCCTTCAAGTTTACCTGCGACTAATAATCGTGCCGCTGCCTAGGTTGAAAGAATTAATCTTTCTATCAAATATAATGATTGTGGTTTTCTCAGAAAAGCCGGGTAATAACCATAAGAGACCAAGTCCAGTTTTTTCCCGCTGCACAAATGAGCAAAAAACTATAGATCGCCAAAAAACAGAAAAAAATAAATGTTCGCGAATATAGTTGATAACAAACTTTACTCTAGGTTCATCGATAACATGGCTTCAAAATCGATTATGCTAAAGTGCTTGATTGTGTTTGTAGCATTAATTTTTTTTGTTACATTAACTCAGGTTTCGTTTGCTCAGGGAACTCAAAATAGTAATTCGTGGCCAATGTTTGGTCATGACCCTTCACGAACAGCTCAAACGGAAAGCCCTGTTGTGAATGTTAGTCAACTTTTGTGGAAGTTCAAGACTAATGGTACCGTGACTTGTTCACCTGCTGTAGTTGGCAACTCAGTTTATTTTGGGTCTTGGGATAGTTACATATATTGTTTGAATACGAAAAATGGGGACGTAAATTGGAAACTAAAAACTGGAGGCAGCGTAACGTCTTCACCGGATGTGGTTAACGGGGTAGTTTACATAGGTTCTTGGGATGGTTACGTTTACGCTTTGGATGCCAAAGATGGAGTTGTAATTTGGAAATTTAAGACAGGAGACGAAATAAATTCATCCCCTGCGGTTGTTAATGGTAAAGTCTACATAGGTTCGTTAGATTCTGAGATGTATTGTTTAGATTCAAGTACTGGAAACTTAGTTTGGGAATTTAAAACTGGGGATAAGGTTTGGTCTTCACCTTCAGTTGTTGATGGAATAATTTATTTTGGTTCAGCAGATGACTACGTTTACGCATTAAATGCCGAAAACGGAAGTTTGCTTTGGACATTTCAAACCAAAGATATTGTAGTTTATGCTCCCAGTGTTTCTAACGGCACAGTTTACGTGGGGTCTTTAGATAACTATACTTATTCTTTGAATGCATTGACTGGCAGTTTGAATTGGAAATTTAACACACATGGTTGGGTGCATGCCACTCCTAATGTTGCTGATGGTAAGGTGTTTATTGGCTCTGATAATGGGTATCTTTTCGCCTTGGATGCTGGAAATGGCAGCTTAATCTGGACTTACAAAGCAGGAGACAGTATAGCCGCAAGCACGTCGTTTGCTAACGGTGTAATTTATTCGGGCTCTGACGATCATAATGTGGTTGTTCTAAATGCAACAAATGGGTATGTCCTTTCAAAATTCCTGACTCAATATCAGATCTGTTCTTCCCCAGCAGTTGTTAATGGCGCGGTCTATATTGGTTCAGATGACCATTACTTCTACGCACTAGGGCAACAAAGCGAAGCACAGCAATTTCCGCTAGTTGAGTTTTATAGCGCTTTTATGGCAGGAGCAATCGGAGTGGCTTGCGCAGTTGAATATTATTTTTGGCGAAAATTGTCCGTTCAACAAGTTAGTTAGACAAATTTAAGAGAGTTTTTACCCAATCTATATTTCGGGAAACTTCTTTTACCCACAAGGCTCGTCAGGAAAATAAAAAAATAGCTGAAATTCTTTTACCCAATTGAAAGTGTTTTTTGGGGAAATTATAGAATCTATAACTTTTATTTTCTAAACGAAACAATTAATTTTGTATTCGAGGTAACCTTCACATTATCCACCTGGTTGCAACTTGAAACCAAAAGCTTATTTTCTTCACACAAAAAAATGAAAATTGCAAAATTAAATGATTAAAAAATAGGTAAAAACTAACGATTCACCGTTAAGTCTTTTTGTTTAAAATAACTGCTATTAAGCCTTAATTTGATAGTTAACGTTATTAAAACCTCTGTTTTGAGCCGAAAGGCGTAAAATGAAAAAATGGCTTATTTTTTTCTATGGAAACGAGAATCTAAACGCGTAATTTGGGCTCTAAATTGTAAAAAAGACTCAATTATGCTTTATTCGTCTTATGCGTTTTCGACTGGTATGGGGAATATCAGGGCCTCATATAAGTACCCTCGAAAATCTCCATACGAAGCAAAAGCCTATCTTTTCGCCTCTGCTTCGAGAATTTTCACGATATTTTTGGATTCTTTGAAAACTTTGCTGTTTTGAGGGCAAAAAGAGGACTTAAACGTTTTTTGTTATCTAGCGGATGTTTGAGATTCTTGGAAGTACGTAATCATCTTTTTTAAAAATAAATCTGTGTAGCATTATTATTGAGGGTGTTTGGTTGATGCTTTTGTATACGGATTAATTTTTAAATGCTGTTTTGTTTCTTAATTTGAGCGACATTGATTAATTTTTGACCTCAAAGGTTCATAAATTTTTGGATCTTTTGAAGTCAACGCTTGTTTTTCAAGTGCTTAGTGTAGTCTAATCAGGCAATATTTTTAAATTGTGAATGTTGAAGATTGCCTTATCGGTGATTTTGGATGTGCGTGTATTACATGAAATTGTTACCGTCACCAATTCTCTCCAGTCACACCAGGGGGCATTGATTGGTATACGAAAGCATACCCGAAACAAAGTTCTTCGAGCTTCAAAGCAACAATTTTTATTTCTAAACGATAAATAAATCAGCTAATGCTCAGGTGAAAACGTTGACAACAGACCTCGATAGAATTAGACTTCGCCGCTGGCGCAAAAGAGGCTTCTACAGTGAAACCGTACTGGTTAAAGCTCTTGCAAAAAAAAGGTTACAATGCCGTTCGTGTACCAGTCAGCAATCCAAGCCTCAATCCGCTACCAGATGTCATGGCTCGCAAAGGCCAACACAGCTATGCATTTGAAGTAAAAAACGCCACGTACTACGCTTACTTTCCTAGACAACAAATCGACAAACTATTCCAGTTCCTCGACCAATTCATCCCCAGCGAACACGCCTACAAACACGCGGTAGTGGCAGCGCACCTTGGCAAAAGGTGGCTGTTTAAAGAAATCAGCTGGACCGATTGGGAAAAGAATAAGGTTCCAGACAAAGTCCGTATCCTTAAACGAGACCGCGGAAACTTAAACATCGACACAACTTACAATTAGCCTAAAAAAGCGAAACACCTCCCGTATATTATTGAGACGTCCTTAACCATTTTTCTCAAATGAGAGAGAAGCAATTGTCAAACCACACTGAATCCATGGTTTATACGGAAGCGTTGGGGTAACCAAGGCGGCAGGATGTCCAAACAACCTTGTTGCCGGACATTTCATGACTGAATTATTAACAATCATTCTTGCGGGATCTGGTTTAGGCGTTGTTCTTGGGTTTTTTGATTGATTTCGGGGTTAGCAACTAGGTCTTTTCAAGCTACAAGCATCCAAACTTGTGGTTTGTTCTTGTTGTGTTTGTCGCTTTTTTTTGTTCTTTCATTTGTTTTTGGGTTCTGGCGAATGGTTAAAGTGTCTAAAATTACTCCGGCTAAAGCGCTCTTACCCATAGAATACAATTGCTTAACTGTAGTCAGCAAACATAAATCCATGTCAAGAAGGAGGTTAGCGTAACAAATTGCTTCCAGACGCATTATCGCCGCCAAAAACAAACATCCGCCTCGTCGTTTTTCTCTCAATTGTCTTTGTTTTGCTGACTATCTCTGTTGCAGGTGGCATAATTGCTAAGAACACAACGACATCTTGGGTGCAAAATACCCTTAACTCAGATACTATTGCTGTAGCGACAAATAAAATGGGCAATCAGTATTAGCAGTTGCTTTCTAAGTTTTCAGGCGGCTCAATCAACGCTGATTTCAATTATTCTGAGTCAGATCTTGCCATTCCACAACTGATAATAGCGCAATTGAGTGATTCTTCAAGCGTGACTTTGGTCGATTCACGATTGGTTTTGAGTGAACATGTTTCAGAAATTGACAATTTTACTGTAAACCCAGATACGGAGGCCATATCTTCAGTGGGAGGCAATAGGCAGGGTAATTCAATAGTGGTCGGTGTTAACCCTGACACGCTTGATAGCACATGGAGTCTTAAGGGTGACTTTTTGGCTACAAACAGCTCTTTAGAAGCTGTGGTTGGTGATTCCATTGCTCAAACAATGTACTCGCCTGACCCAAGCTTAAACATAAAACAGTCAAATCCTCTCGTTCAAGGTATAGAGTTTGACAACAACACCTTTCAAATCGTGGGAGTTTGTGTTGACCCCCTCAATAATGGCTTAGTCACCTATGTACCAATTGAGACATTGATTAAAACAACAGGCATCAGCAGCCCCAACCTGCTATTGGTACAACTGAAAGATCCAAGTTCAACGGCAATCGCACAAATTAAAACGTCGGTTCAATCAATTGATCCTACCTAAATGTCTTCCCTATAGACAATTCCATTCAAAAAAGACACGAATTATTTAGCCTCAATATGGCAAACAATCATGCTTCTGCCCCTTTTCACCTTGGCTTCTGCAGCCTTTTGCCTAGTTGGTTACATGATGCTTACGGTTGATGAGCAGCATCAAGAATTCGCTGTTTTACGAGCTGTCGGAGCTAAACCCAAATTTATTGTTTTGATTATTGCACTTCAAAGCTTAATTTTGCTACTTTCAAGTATAGGGCTCGGGATATCATTTGGCATCATTATTACTTTGCTATTTTTGATTCCTCAACCAATTGTTACTGTCTTTACAATTCAAGAGATAGGCGGTTGGCTTCTTGCGGCGGTACTGAGTATGTTCCATTGAGCCTTTATCCTGCGTTTAGGCTACGCTAGAACTTCAATTTTAAAGATTATGACTTAACGAATTGAAGGTTTTAGGAAAATATTTGAGTGATTCAGTGTAAGCAGGTAATTGGTTTAGGAAGTCTTGCATTTGAAAAATGGGAACAATAGGAACGTTATAATAAAATTTGAATGAACTAGGTATCAGAGATAATATGGTTGGCAGAAATTTTGCATCGTGCCATTTTGTGCATTCAAGCTTGAATTTATTATTGGGCAAAAAGTCAGACAATACGCGTGTCCGTTCAACTTGAGCGTCAACAATTCTTTTCAAGCTTGATGGCGCAATCGAATGCTGCCAATGTTTGCAATCTACACAAATCACCAAAGGTTTTCTGCAGCCGACGACGTCTATTTCGTATTTGCGAGTATCATTTTTGAAATGCACATTATTTATGGCCGTGAATCCGTGATTTTTCAATGCAAAAGCAGCAATTTCTTCAAACTCTTGCCAACAAAGCAAATTGCTAATGTGCTCCATGTCTGCTCCAAGTATTGCTGCCTTAACAGCTAACTTAAGCCTCATACCGCTGTCGACTTCGATAATATTTGTTTTTAGATAAATTAGGCCTTCATTTTGAAGTTTTGAAAGCAAATTCCATGATATAGCTGAGGGTGTCCTGGCATCTCTTTCTACATCTTTTGTTAAAACTGCACCTTCTTTGGTTAATTTCAGTAACGAAATTATCAGATTGCGTTCAACACTCACTAATTACCACTCCATAAATTGACATAAAATAAGCAAAAACGATGTGTAAGCTGATCGTTAAGTTTCGATGTTTTCTCGAGCCGTATACAAAAGCATCAACAGAACACATTTTTAAAATCAAACTAGCATTCCCTCGCAAAGAATTTGCCAATGTTTACAGTTGACCCTTTTTAACCATTGTTAAAACGTTTTACTGTAAGCTGACAGAAAAACCTTCTTTTCAAACCAGAATAATTATTTTTCGTGGTCCGTAGCCTATTTCAAATTAAAGAGGCACGGAAATATATACAAAATTAATTGAACATCACACAGACAGATATGATTATTTTAACTTTTAAATATAAAAGATGACAATTCGAATATTTTTCGCAAATAAAATAAGGCTTGAATAGATACTTAGCCAATTTAACTGGCAGAAATAACTGATTAATTATCACACAGACAATAATAAGACCCCGGTTTTGGTCTTGACAGGCATCAAATTGGTTTTGACGCGATATTTCTCTCTAATTTTTCTGCTTTTTAAGGCAGATTAGTGAACTATTGAATATTAAGTGGTTCCTTTTCAAATTTTTTTGCCTTCTGGGTGACACGTATATTTAAAGTTCGAGCTCTTTCGAAAATTTTGACTATTTTGACGAATTTAAGATTTGGAAAAAAAAGCCTGCGGGCTGTTTTGTTGATGCTTTTGTATACAAGCAGATTTCTAACGTTAAAACTTCGTCTAATAATTAAAATATAGATAAAAACAGAAAAGAACTATGTTTTTGAAAAAAACTATTCTTTTTCTTTCTCTTGGATTTCACATTGAAGCTTCTTAATTATTTCGTCAGCCCTTAAAGGTTCAATCTTTAAAGTGTAAAGTTGACTGGCGGTGCGAAGCTTCAATTTAACTGTGTCTTTGAGTCTTTTCACTGAGCAATATTTTGCTTTGGCGCTCATAGCCACGAACTTATCAACATCAGTAATTTCAGACGGCATATGCATTCCTTCTTATAGGTAGCTTTGATGGATACAAAACCGAGTTTTTATCTGTTTTGGTGACAAACCTTTCTAACTTATCCAAGCAGATGCCAATCTAAATAAAAAAGGAAAGTTGCTTAACTAAAGAAAATGGGTTTATTATTTTTTTGAAAATTTGCATTAAGGATTTTTGGAGCGAATGCCAAGCTTAAGATTAACCTCAACTGTGTATTCTTTGTCAGATTTTCCAACCGAAAAGTTCCAATCCTTTACGTCTACTTCCATATCCTTGAATTGTCCAACAATTGCATCTCTGTAGTCTTGGGCAGTTTGGCCGATTTTCTGTAATTTTTCAGTTATATTAATTGATGTTTCAGGCATAAATTGCACCTCCCTAAAAACGGTAAGTACGCTAAAAGCATCAATCGTTAACTCCCTTTAAAAAATTTGTGACTGTACAAGCACACCAGCAGAGTGCAGCGGTTGCCAACTGATGGTGGCATTGGGTTAAGCAAAAAAGTTTAGCTTATATTGTGGAAATACAATATTTTGATTGGAAGATTTTTTTGAAGAAACCTGTTGTTGGGATTTCTGGTTCTTATGGCGGTTTGAATTTGGGTGACGAAGCCATATTGCAAAGTATAATTGCACAATTGCGTTCTTCGATAGATGTTGAAATAACTGTTTTTACCCGTAACGCTTCAGACACTTCTGTTAGGCATCACGTTGATAAAGTAATTGAAGTGCGGAATTTAACTCGAACTGAAATTGCTCCCGAAATTGAACGTCTCGATCTTTTAATTCTTGGTGGCGGCGGAATTTTTTTTGATAAAGAGATAGATCTTTTCCTAAGAGAATTAGAAATTGCCAATCAGACTAATGTTGCATCAATGGTTTATGCGATTGGAACAGGGCCATTAAACAATGATAATTCAAGAAAAAAAGTAAAAGATGTACTAAGTAACGTTAACGTTATTACTGTAAGGTCAAAAGAGGACAAAAAAATTCTCGAAGACATTGATGTGAAACATGAAATAATTGTTACGGCTGATCCTGCGTTTCTTTTGAGCCCTGAGCCTCTTCCAAAAAATGCTCTTGAACTTGAAGAGGTGCATGGAGATCGTAGGTTGGTAGGTGTGTCAGTTCGAGAACCTGGGCCTGCTGCACCTGACATTGACCCAAACTTTTATCATTCTTTGCTGGCTAATGCTGCAGATTTTATTATCAGTCGTCTTGATGCTGACACAATCTTTGTCCCGATGGAACGTCACGTTTTTGATGTGCAACAGTCTCATGGGGTGATATCTAAAATGTTGAAGCCTCAACATGCTTGGGTCTTGAAAGGCGATTACAGTGCTGGACAGTTGCTTTCGTTTGTTGAGCATTTTACTTTTACAATCGGGATGAGATTGCATTTCTTGATTTTCTCAGCGCTTCAAGGAATACCCTTCGTTGCTTTGCCTTATGCATCTAAAGTTAGTGGCTTGCTTGATAACTTGCAGGTTCCTATGCCGCCTTTTAACCAGGTTGATTCTGGACTGCTTAATGCTTACATTGATAAAGCGTGGGATGAGCGAATTTCAATTAAAACTAAAATTCAGGAGTTGCTGCCTGAACTTAAGCGACGGGCGAAAGAAAATAATCGCTTAGCGGTCGAACTACTTTCGAATAAATCAGTTGTCGTACCCCGAAATTCTGATTTGGAGGGGTTTAATCAATGAAAAATAATAAACTGGTGAGTTTATGCCACCCGTAAAGCCTGCAACCGGTACATTTACTCTTCCTCAGCGTACCGCCCAAGTTATCCCTGAAACGGATGTACTTGTGGTTGGGGGTGGACCTGCAGGATTAGGAGCAGCTCTTGGAGCTGCTGAAGCTGGAGCTAAAGTAGTACTTGCTGAACAATATGGTTTTTTAGGAGGCAACGCGACTGCAGGATTGGTTTTGACCGTAGCATCTTATTATACATCTTCCAATGTTCAAAAACAAACAGATTCTCGCGACCTTACTCTTTTTCCCATTAACAACGGTGAAGGTAAACCTATAATCGGGGGCGTTTTAGCAAAGCTTGTTAACCGTTTAGTCGAGTCTGGCGGAGCTTTACCTCCTTCGGTGAAAACAGGGTTTATGGTGCCGTTTGATCCAGAAATTTTTAAGATTGAAGCTCTTGACATGTTAGACGCTGCGGGGGTTGAGTTTTTATTTCATGCATTTGCGAGTGGAATTGTAACTGATGGTGAGACTAGTGGTGTTGTTTTTGAAACTAAGTCCGGACCTTTAATTATAAAAGCAAAAGTGATTGTAGATAGTACAGGAGATGGAGACATTGCGGCTTTTGCAGGTGTTCCTTTTCAAGTTGGACGAAATAAGACTAGTTTAGTTCAGCCTATGGGTTTGCTGTTTTTGATGGAAGGTTTCGTAAAGGACAAGTTTAAGGCCTATGTTCAGGCTCATCCTGACCAATGGCAAGGTGTTCAAGGGTTAACAGCTCTTATGAAAGAAGCTGAGGCTAAAGGTGAACTAAATATTCCTCGGGAAAATATTCTTCTTTTTGGAACAGCTCATGAAGGGCATGTTTTTGTTAACAGTACTCGTATTTTGAATACTCTTGGCACAAGTGTTTGGGATTTAACGCGTGCTGAAATAGAAGGAAGACGGCAAATTGCTCAATTAACAAATTTTTTCCGTAAGTATGTTCCTGGGTTTGAGAAGGCTTATGTTGAGCAAGCGGGTGTAACTGCAAGTGTTAGAGAATCTAGGCGAATAATGGGTGAATACAAGTTAACTGCTAAGGATGTTTTGGAAGCTCATAAATTTGGTGACGTAATAGCGCTTGGGTCATATCCAATTGACTTGCATAATGCAACAGGTAAAGGGACAATTCTTAAAGAGCTACCAAAGGGCAAAGCTTACGATATCCCGTTGCGTTGTCTAATACCCTTAAAAGTTGAAAACTTGCTGGTTGGGGGTCGTTGTATTTCTGGGACGCATGTAGCCAACGCTTCTTACCGTACTATGCCCATTTGTATGGCTACCGGACAAGCGGCGGGAGTTTGCGCTGCTATTGCAACCAAAAGTAACATTATACCTAGAATGGTAAATGCTAAGGATGTTCAACAAGAGCTTATTCGGCAGGGTGCAATTTTAGAAATATAAAAAGATGGTAGCATAGTTTCTTGGAACGCTAAAATTTTTTTCAGCTCGCATACAGGAATTCTGAACAGTCGATTGAATGATTTAGCGTTTTAGAAAATTGCTATGATGTTGTTTGGTCGGTTTCTTTTGAAGGGGTCACTGATTTTGGTTCTCTTGATTTATGGCCGGGATGTGTATGGTTTACTCCTAGGTATAGTGTGATTGCAAAGAGAACAATAAAAATCACTTCAAGTATTATTGCTGTATTGATTGCTGTGTTGAAGCTGGCTTGTTGCTGTGGAGTAACTGTAATTGTTACATTGGTTGATCCTTCCGTTGGATAAACGCCTGGTATAATGTATTTGTAGATAGTATTGTTAGTCTGCAGAATAACAAGGGATGGCGGTACAACTAACGCTATTACCAAAAAAACAGCGGCAACTGAAAAAACGAGTTTTCTATGCATATGTATCAAAAAATATAGTGTTTTTCCAAGGTATTGAATGTTTTGCTGACTCTTCAGACAGGCAAGGGATTGGAATAATTTTTATTAACCATGAAAGCAATGAATATACGAACGTAATCATGCGTTTAAAAAAAGCAGCTTTAACAACTTTTCTAATGGCAGTATTTCTTTACGTTATACTCCCCACGCCTGACCAACTGTTTATTTTCCCAGCTTGCACATTGTTCTTTGCCTACACCCTTCATATTTCTCTTTTATATGGGCTTATTTTGATAAGTCTCTTGTATTATGGCACTGGTGCAGCATGTTTGTTTAGTGCGTTGCTAATTGGCGGTAAACCAGTTTACTATAGTCTCAAGGATAAATACAGAAAGAGAAAGATGCAACCCTATTTTAAGCGCTTAGGTCGGTTTTAGCATTTTAATTAACGCTGCCTCAATGGAGAATCGAAACTTCTAAGAGGGCAAAAGGGCAAACATTTATTCAGTTATTTCTAAAAACGACAAAAAATGTCTGTCCCATCCCACGTCAACTCAACTAAGTAAAACTATCTGTTTTAGGACAATGAAGTTAGGGGCTCGCTTGTTTACTGGCGACTTCCAATATTTGATGAATTAGAAATTGTTCATCAGCATTCTGATGTTCAGAAAGATGATTTTTTATGGCTTTATCCATAGCCGCTAAGTCAGGAACTACTAAAAGTTTTGCGCCACATGAACATGTCACAGTCGGCATGGTTGTTGATTTGTTGTTGTGTTTATGTTTTGCTTTTGTTTTATTGCTGATTCTTAATTCAGAACTTTGATTTTTCATAAATTAAACCTTCAACAATTTGTATGTTGAACAAACAAGCAGACGTTGACTCCATTATCGGCTTTCTTCGTTAATAAGAATTGGTTGTAGGCATTAAGCAACAACAACGACAAATTACCTCAACCGCTATTTTTTCTTTAGACTAAACGGTTGGAGAATGGTGGTGGGCCGTACCGGATTTGAACCGGTGATCTTCGCCGCGTGAGGGCGACGTCCTAGCCAGCTAGACTAACGGCCCAAGGTCTGTGGATTGAAAATACGTATTTTCCCTTCATAAAGCCTTTCCCCTCCAAAAACAAACAGTATAGAGGTAACAAGCTATGTCTTTAAGGAAAAAACTCAATTTCGAATTGTCACCAAATCAAGAAGGATTTCTAATGTTAATTTGTTTCTTAGCTACCGGTTTAATAGGTTACTTCTTAAGTCATGCAATGGGTTTTCTTCATTAAATCTAAGTAAGTTAACAAATAGTATAGATCTTTTCTCAACTTTTTTGTTTTTCTCAGTGAAAGCAGCATGAATTTCTTTTGGAGTAAATTTTTTGCGTTGTGTTTTGGGTTGTTTTTTTGATTTAGGGCTTGTAATGTCTGCAGGCTGCGTATAAAAAAGGCTAGAAACGTACAGAAAAGTATGGAAAAGAATAGATTCGTACACAAAAGTATAAAAAAGTATTAAAAAAATTAGAAGGTAGAGGACACTTGTTTGCCGCTAACCCAAAGAGTAACATTCAAAGTCCAATTGCAAAACCAAAACCGCTTTCAAATACCAAAAAACGTTCGATGGCAATACAAACTTGAACCCACCCAAATAATGAAAATCACTCTAAGAATATATCAAATAGGTTTTAATGAAAGTTTTTTAGGCAAAATGCTTCCAGATGGTCGTGTAACTGTTCCAAGGATAGTAATAGTGCAACTGCTACAGAGAATGTCTAATCTTAAAGCAAACTTTATCGATATATTTCTCGACCCGGTTTAAGATTTATCTTATCAGTATCTTCAAGCTCGGTGGTTGATGTCTTGTAGGTTTGGCGTTTCAAATCAAACTATAACAAACTCTTGAAAATAGAGAGTTCAAACCTTTGATAAGTGGCTTGGTATCTAATTTAGAATGACAGGCCAATGTATCTACGAAAACGTAAATAAGTATGGGTGCTACAAACCTAATAGCTCTCAAAAGTTCCAAGGCTATCCAAATAAGTGCCGAGGTAGCTCAGCCTGGGAGAGCGCTCGGCTGAAGACCGAGTCGTCGCATGTTCAAACCCTGCCCTCGGCACCACTCTTTCAATTTGCATAAATCAGAGTAGTTTATTTATGTTTTCTGAAAACTTAGAGCCATCCAGGAACAAACTCATCCAACGCTTAATTTTCAGAATATGCCCAAAATTGAAAGAGCTTTATAAAAAAGTTCATTGCATAGATAGTATGGAGGGTATGTCATGACTATCATAGAATGCCCTTTTTGCGATGAAATCATAGAAGTTGAACCACCCGATAGATTTCACATATCATTGTCAGCAAAACCAATACCGAAGACTTTTCATGGCGACATAATTCAAATGGAAGTAAGGTGCAACAACCAAGTTTGCAAAAAAACAGTCATGCTTTACTGGATTGCTCCAACAGAGTACATAACCAGAATTTGACAAGCTCAGAAATCTGATGTCATCGATTAAATAGCTGTAGCTTTGGAAATAAAATTTTTTCTGTTGTTTGGATAAAAAATTATTAACTTTTTGCACTATTTGATAAGTTTAAGTTATAGGATACTCTTCAAAAACTAAATCTTTGATGGAAAAAATGAAGAAGTTACTTACGCTTATTTTCTTTTCATTTGCTTCTGCTTATTTGGTTTCAGCAGTAGCCTTAATTTCATATTTAAATGTGCTCATGCAGACTTTACAACGAACAACGTTTTCTTCTGGATAAAATAGTCCTTCTCCGCCTACATCGTGAATTACGTTTTTATGTATCTTAAAAATCAACTCAGCATCACAGTTTGGGCATTTTTTCCTAACAATATTGTATCCTCTAACTCCACGTTCAAGCTTAATATCAATTGACATTTTATTTACCTTCTCAAAGACTATTTACCATTTAGAATTATTAGAATATTCTATTTAAATTTAGTGTATTTAGGAAATTCATCAACAGACTATTAAAAAAATGTTTAGGTCAATGAACAGGTTACGTTACTCTTTGCGGATTAAGCTATATAAGAAAGGTACAGCAAAATTGTTTTAGGTGAATCAATTGCTTTTAGTCAGAATGTCAATATGGCATTTTAAGGATGGAAAACGAGAAGAAGCTTTTCCAAAGATAAATAATTCTTTAGAATATTCAGTTCAACGTACGCCAGGGTTTCGGGGCTTTATGACTTTGTTGCCAGTTGATGATCCAAACGTAGCAACAATCTTAACGTTTTGGAAAGATACAGATTCATTAAAGGCGTCTGAAATGGGCATATTAGCAAAAACCATTGACGAAATCGAAGAATTGATCAAAGGCAAAGTTCAAGTAACAAATTACGAAATGTATTCATCAAAATTTATACTTGGTCCAGAGTGAAAACCTGATAGATTTTCTTTTCACTTTCCTCACTACATTAGAAATTTTCTTGAGCAGTCATTTCTCTATTTTGACATAACAAATACGTTTGTACGACTCCTTACCGTGGATTCTTTGAACTCAAACGCACTGCGACGACTAAGCCCAACGAAACGGCCACTGTGAGCGCTGAAAAAGCTCTGTGGAGAAGACGCGGTAATTCTTAATTTCTGGAGGATTCTCAATTGAAGTTTCGACTCTTTTTAGAGCCTGCAGAAACACTTCTTTTTCAGACCTGTTTAGTGCCTCTTCATCCACCCAAAGAGTTAGGATTGTTACCGCTTTCGTGTCGCCATCATCGATCAGTGTTATGGCACCACGAAAACCCTCGGTTTGATGTGCTAAAGTGTTGAGAACAACGTCGAGTTCCGAAAAACCTTTCTCGGCCATACCTTCTTTAAAATGCCATACGGTCATTCTCGCTAAAACCAAAAAGTTCACCTAATTACAAAAAGTTTGTAGATGTTATTCAAGTTTTCGAAATCGCCTAGTTGGCGCCCCTGTTTTTCGCTCTTCCTTCTGTGGATTACGTTTATTTAGTTGATTTTAGCTTTGGTAAAGTGAGGATTTTGTATGGAACTTGATGCTTGTATTAAAGGAAGACGAAGCGTTAGGTGTTACGCTAAGGAGCCTGTTTTGAAGTCAGAAATTGAAACTATTATAGAAGCTGGAACCTGGGCTCCAACAGCGATGCATAGAGAACCTTGGCGATTCATCGTAATTGAAAACGAGGAATTGATCAAGTATGTGTCTGATGAAACTAAAGTGGCAGTTCAACAGATGATGCCTCCTTTGGCCGAGCGATACAAGGCAAAAGAGGATATAATTTGCTATAATGCGCCAGTGTTAGTTTTGGTTTGTTCAGGAAAAGATCCCCAATGGAGCGCAATGAATATAGTGGACAGTGCTTTGGCAGCTCAAAACATGTTTTTGAAAGCATATGAGCTTGGGCTTGGAACATGTTACATGGGATTTGTCAGTTTACTCAACAGCAAGCCAGATGTTCTTAAGAAAATAGGCGTTCCTGAAAACTATGAATTAATGGTGCCATTCATCCTTGGTCATCCTTCTCAAGAAGAACAAGGCGAGGGCAAAAGAAAGAAACCGAATGTCTTGAAATGGATTAAGTGACCAGGCAGTAAAACGGCAGTTTAAGACATTAATAACGTAAAGATGCAGATTAGATTTAATTCTTAACTTTTTCATTAACTCACTGAAAAAATTCCTTTATCATCTTTTTATTTTTTTCTGTGTGCGCAATTGCTTGTCGATTTTTCTGATTCATAATTCGTTTTAATTTTCCTCGATTTGTGGTAGAATTATGGGTAATCCTTAAGAAAGACGCCGTTAACCGCACTTGATATGAACCTTAGAATTCACGCTAGAAGTTCACTAGTCACTTAAACTGGATTTGATGTTATTTGCCAAGATCACTTTTTGATTCATTAAATAATTTAATCCGAAAGCGTCATAGATTGATAATCATCGCGTGGATTATCGCCGTACTTCTTTCGCTTGTTCTTATTCCCAGTTTCTTTGGCGCTGTTTCGTACAACTTAGCAGGGGGATTTGGAGCACCGGCAAATGCTGAATCGCAAAAAGCAGCCAAAATAATATCCGCCCAATTTCCGTCATCAAGTAACAACAGCGACAATAGCATACTGGTTGTAATTCAAGGCATTTCGGTCTATTCTGATGCATTAAAGCAGAAGGTGTTATCGCTCAATGATACATTATCTAGTGACAGCGCCGTTGGCAATTATACGGGGGAATCAAGCCTTTATTCTGTAGAGGCTAGCTTGCTTAACTCGTCTTTGCCTGAAATAATTAACCAGACGGCAGACCTACAATCAAATATAGCTACAATTAATTCAGGTCTCTTCACGTTGCAAGGAAACTTATCATACTTGAGTACAAGTCTTTTTCAGTTGCAGGATGGGATAAATCAAACAGCTCAGTTAGTTTATGGTATTCCGGCAGCATTTGTGGGTGTCTGGCAGGGAATAACTGCTCAAAATGTAACTGACTCATCTGTCGCAAATATGGAAGCGAATTCAACCATTTACAGCCTAACTTCCAATTTTGGAGGCGACGCTCAGTCCACAGCATATTATATGGCGTTTTATGGTGCATGGATGGCTAGTTTTCAAGCGCTTCCCAATAGCACAACAGTGCTTGACCGTGAAGCTTTCGCAGTAAACCAGTCAGTTACGGCAATGGTAAATAGTGGACTGCTTGATGCTCAAACAAGCCAAATGATAAACACCGTTGCATCAGGCTTAAACGTTAATAATTGGAACCAAAATACGGCAATTCAAAATTTGACAATTTCATCCATGGTATCAAATATCCCATCCGAACTTGCTTCGTCGCTTGGAGATACGCCGCTCGACATAGTAAATCACCTGTACAGTTTTGGGCAATCTCCAACAAACGCAACACTTGGAGACTTTGCAATCACGCTTTTGGAAAACAGCTACTCCAACTTAACAGCAGCCAGCACAGGTTTCACAACTGACGATTTAATGCATTCTACTTATGACCTTGGAGCCTCTCCCAACAGTAGCCAGACATGGAACCTAGCTTGCGATCTCATTTCAAACGCTACTCAAAGCACCTTCAAAGACTCGCCACTATTCACTATAAACAGCACAGCTCTGAGCAGCCTACTATCCACGCTTTCACCTAACGCAACAAACGTTGATGTTAATCTAGCCATAAACAACTTTATTGCAACACAGCCAATCACTAACTACCCGTATGTCGGCTCAAGCGCTTTGACTGGACATTTTATCAATTCCAAAAACGACACAATGCTAATAGTACTTGGTTTCTCGTCTATCCCAGACCAAAACACAATAATAAAAGTAGAATCAGACGTACAAAACTCTGGACTACCTAACTTTGGCACCGTTTATGTGACGGGTGGATCAGTTTTAACTAGAGACATTCAGAAAGCATTCGTGCCAGCCCTGGAAATAACTATTGGACCAGGTATAGCGATTTCACTTTTAATTGTTGGTCTTCTATTTTTCGCGCCTGTTGCAGCTTTGATTCCAGTTTTACTTGGAGGTATTTCAGTTTCTGTTGCTCTTGCAGCTATTTACGGTGCTATCGTCAAGATTGGTCACGGAAACTTGACTTTTCTTACACCAACATTGACGATACTGTTGATGCTTGGATTAGCCGTGGACTATTCTGTGTTGCAGTTAAGGCGTACAAGAGAGGAGAGGCGCAAAGGAAAATCAATTGAAGAAAGCGTTGGCATTTCACTAAAGTGGGCAGGGCAAGCAGTATTAACCGCCGGCTTAACCGTAATAGTAGCTTACATCGTAATGGCAGTTGCTAATGTTCCCATCTTTAGCGATGTTGGAACAGCCATTGCGCTAGGTGTTACAATTTTGCTCGCAGCATCACTTACCTTGTTGCCAGCAATTGAGATTTCCTTGGGTGAAAAAATATTTTGGCCGGGGATAAAGAAAGCTGACAAAACAAAATCTGATCCAAACCAGACCTTCCTTAGACGATTGGGCTATAAAACACTCAAACGTAAAGTGTCCATAATAATCATCATCAGTATTGTGGCAATAAGTGCGTTTGTTGTCATTTATAATGCTCCAACAAACGAGGATTTTCTAAAGCTTATGCCAAACTTCCAAAGCAACCAAGGGCTCACCGTCTTAGCTAACAATTTTGGAAGCGGATCAATATCTCCAACGTCCATCATCATAACGACACCAACCCCGATAATATATGGAAATAACCAATTTAACCAAACTCTATTAAATCAAATTGATCAAATCACAAGTGCTGCCGTGAACTCTAAAGGTGTCGATACAGTTACAGGTCCAACAAGACCTTTCGGAGATCCATTCAACTACTCTTCTGTAGAATACATGCCTGTAACCCTTTCCACTCAGTATGAGAGCCAAATGTTTTCAACTATTGGAAATGATAACAAAACTGTGGCAGTTACAGTGAGTCTTTCGGATCAAGCTTCAGTTCAGCTGCTAGCAATGCTTTAGTGGGCATGGAAAAGAACATCAGTCAAGTACCTCTTCTGAACGGAGTTAAAGTTTACTATGGAGGAGAAACTCAGTCAGCCCTTGACAACCACAACTTTATGGTGAATTTGATACCAGAAGTTGTTATAATCCTTGCGGCAGCAGTCTACGTGATATTATTTGTACAATTACGTTCAGCCTTCACACCTATTCGCCTAATAGTTACAATCCTTTGCAGTGTTGTTTTTGCATTAGCCATTACATCAATCACATTCTATTTTGCACTCAACCTTCCAATCCTGGACTTTGCACCGTTATTTGTTGTTGTAACAATGCTAGGCGTTGGAATTGACTACGACATATTTTTCTTAACAAGAATCCGTGAAGAAGTTCTCGGCGGCAAAACAGATAATGAAGCAATAGTAACCGCATTAGACAAAGTTTGGGTAACCATCCTTGGCTTGGGTCTTGTACTAGCAACAGTGTTTGCATCGCTAATCATAACGGGCATTCCATTACTTCAAGAAATCAGCCTTGCCGTAGCAGCCGCTATTATAATAGATGTTACAGTTGTCATACTCTTCTTTGTACCGGCTTTAATGGGTCTAGCACAGAGAATCAACTGGTGGCCCTACAAACTGTCACGAAACAGAAATCAAAACTCAACGGAATCTGAAGCAAAGAAATAAGCTAACAGTTTGATAAGTGAAAATCTTACCGACAAAAATCTTAAACCCATTTATTTACGGGTAAAAAACAAAGCTAAACTTATCAATCGCTTGATTTTCATAAGTGCTTGCCTAAAACTAGAAACAACATTTCAAGTCAAAATTACATTATTTTGGTTTCTTTTCTCCTTTAGGCATAGCAATCCCGTCATTAGGGCAGCCATAAATTACTGCATCGCCTTCCAGCAACAGTTTCCCAACGTAGGCGCATGTAATAGCGTCAAGTTCATGGTCGCTCATTTGAAGGCTTAGCCCTTTTAAACCCAAATTTTCAAGACCCGCTTTTAGTCTCTCAAGCCCTTTCTGTTTTCTATCAATCCCTAACACATCTTGGGCACCGCCTGGATAAGCCTCCACGACAAAGAATTTTTCTCCTTCAAGAATCTGTTTCAACCGAATCCCACGCTCAGTTAGTTTTCTCATAGGACCAAGAGTCAATGGAAAAAATTTTATTCTTTTTTTCAAAAGTTCCCTGTCGCATTCTCTTAAGTGGTTGCCGTTTCGTTGATTTAGCGATTTTCGTCCTGGCGGTAAGCTCAAAGGAGCATCGATAGCTACAATTTTTGGATTGATTTCTTTGACTTTGAAAAGGATTTCTGCATCTGTATAGATTATTGAAGTTTCTACTTCGTTACCTGAAAGCTTGCAGTAACCTGTTGGTCTTGTTTCAACTCCAGCCAGATCTAATCCAATAATTGACATTATGTCTCCATAGAAACTGAGGCGACTAATAATTCTTCCATCATAAACTAAAAAATATGATGTTCTTCCCCGCAATGTAAGGGTTTTAGGGCTTGCTTATGATCAAAAATGATGTATTTCTTAATAATTTACCATCAAAAGAGCGCTATTTTAGCCCTTTTACAGGCAAGGGATAGAAAGTGTTTTATGTACATCCATATGATAACATTGATTCGTAGGGATTATCATGGCAAAATGCCCAACCTGTGGAAAAGAAGTTAAAAACGCTACAAAAACTTGGAAGATGGCTGGAAAACCAGACAAAAAAGGAAAAAGAACACAACTTACCATAGCTCTATACAAATGCTGTGATAAGAGTTTCCGCGAAGTCTTGGATAAGAAAAAGATCTAAAAATAATATCTTCCAGTTTCTTTTTTCTATTTTTTCTATTTTATTTACTCTGTAGTAGTTTAATCACTACAACAAACGTTTAATTGCTTGCTTAACTGCCAATCCCTTGAAAAAGCTGTAAGGATGGCTGGCATTGGCTTATTATAAGAAAAGAGACCATGTTCAAATTATCGCAGATATTCTTTATGTTTGCAAAAGACCTCAAACTGAAACTTACATACGGCGTCAAACAAATATGTTTTATGAAGTGTTTCAGAACGCCATTGTTCAATTGCTTGTTAGCCGATGGTTAAAAATTATCAATGAAGGCTATGGGTCAAAAAAATTAGCGATTACGGAAAAAGGAATGATCTTTTTGGAAAAATACATTGAACTCCAAAAAATTGTAGGCTTAAATAATGAACTTAAGCCGACTATGTTAGCACCTAAAACTAAAACCTGTCCACAATGAGTTTTTATATAATCTTATTTCGCGTGAGTGCGATATACCTTATTTAAGAAATCAAAGTACAAACCGTCTTTTGCCCATCCAAAACAGCTGCTACACGTTGGGGAAACAATCCATTTACCACATAACACCTAATTTTCATTTGCGTAAGCAGTTTTGGTAAGAATTTATCTACGCTTGTTCGGTTGCCAATTGTTTCAAGCTGTTTAGCTGATATCTCGTTAATCAATTGGGCATCTGGATAAATTTTGGGATCGTATGTGAAAATTCCATCAACATCCGTTATTAAAACAACTTTGGTTGATTTCACCTGACTTGCAAGGTAAATGGCAATTGAATCTGAAGTAACATCCCAAGAGTTCTCAATCGGGTCACTGGTTAAGAGAAAACTTGAAGGCAAAAAAATAGGCACCTTACCCAAATCCAAAACTTTTAACAACTGACCAAGTTGATTTATCACTTTTGAACTCACAATCAAATCAGATAGCAATAAACCGTATTGGTCCATTCCTAAAATCGCCATCCGATGCGAAACTTCATTTGATAAGCTAAACCGTTTATCCATATCTCGAGCAACATCAGCAAATTCTCCTCCTCCTGGAATCACAATTATTCTATGCTTCTTGGATAATCCGCTTAACTTAGCACACAAAATCCGTAGATTCTCAGGGTGTAACGCTAAGCTGCCGCCAACCTTAACAATTATGGCATCCATGTTACAGGTTCCCCTTCAAGTTTGCTTGCTGCCATCAAGGCAACTCCAAACGCTGGAGTTGCTATTGCAACACGGTTTTGAATTAATGTTGTTAAATCAATCGTAGAATCAACTCTGGCTTTTTGTGCAGCTTTTCTTGCAATAAAGTCTTTGCCTAGACCGGTTACAACAAGTTCAACTTTGTTAGAAGTTAACGTTTTCGCGTAAGAATAGACTCTACTTAAGCCTCCTGCTACGTGCATTACTTGTTTATCGTAAATGTATTTTGCCAAATCGATAATTTCTTGACTTGTCAATATCTCGGTGTCAGCGCAAACCACTCGAGCAAGTCGTGCTAGAGCTTCAGGAAATGTTTTTCCTCGACCATCCGCCGTTTCACACGAATATTCGCTCTCTGAAATGTTTCCCAAGATTAAGTGAACATCAGCGGATAATGCAAATAATTCAGAAGCTACCCCGGCAACCCCTTTTCCTATGGGAATGGAATTGACGATCGCGGCCACATTGGTTCTTAAACTGCCAGTGTAAACAAGCTCGCCACATAGGAGTTTTTCTAAATCTGTCTTGCCCTTAGCAACAACCTTCGCTCCTATTATTGGGATGATACTAGCGCTAGTACTTCCCACATCAACAACAACGCAATCTTTGATCCGCTGTGCAACGAACCAACCAGTTGCAGCCCAATTAGCAGCAGCAAACCCAAGCGGTTTATGCTCCGCCGTGCTAAGCTCCTCTAATTTCACGTCATTACTTAATACGTAAATTCCTACATCAGAAAAGGCAGCTTTAACTCCGGCTAAAATGTTAAGAACCCCTTCACGTTTCGTTGCGTAAACATCAGACAATTCAGCGGTCATCGTTATACCTAAACCATCTAGCCTGTCTACGCCTAACCGATTCTTTAGCGACAAAAGAACGTTGACAAGTTTTTCTGGTTCTTTCCAAATGGGAAAATACTCCGTGGCCACTTCGACATGTGTGAGTTTTCCTTTTTGTGTTCGAACAAATGCAGCTTTCGTGTTGGCGCCACCAATATCATAACCTAACACGTCCACCAAAGCTATTCTCCTCTACTGATAACGTTAAGAACACTCTTTTTAGCTTCTTCTAGCTGAAATCCGGCATTCTCCAATGAATCACCAATACCAACAACTAGCACACAGGTTACTTCATTTACAGGAAAAGGAGGCGAAATAACCTCATTTATTTGGGCAATTTCGTGGAAAGCACTAACTGTTGGAGAAGGCGTTACTATTTTTGAGAAGCAAGCGTAGCTGATTATGTTAGGTTTCATTGGAATTTCATTCTTCAAAGTTGCATTCACTATCGCTTGGGCTATATTGAAATTTACGACTCGGGTTAAACCTACAAACGAAGTAGTTAATCGTGGATTAACGTCCACGACAAACACTTTATCTTTCGTCAAAACTAAATCGACACCCACGTACCCTCGGAAACCCGCAAAGCATCTTACAACTTTCTCGGCTACGGCAAAGGCATCATGCTTAAGTGGGTGATTAAAAGGAACAGCGCCACCTTCGTAACTTGAACCCTCTTTGGGTGTTCCCAACTTTATTGTTTGATGGTTTAAGCTAATTGCTAACGCTTTATCTTTTGTGCAAATGAGACTTACGCTGGCAGGTTCACCTGCAACGTATTCCTGAATAATAAAATGGTCTTTTAGAAATTCGTTTCTTATTTTTTCAACAGCCTTCACTATTTGAGACTCTTCTTTTATGATGCTTAAGCCGTTGCAGCCAACTCCGTCAGCAGGTTTGAAAACTAACGGATAACACAATACGCTTGGGACATACTGTCTAATTTTTGTTAAATCATTCTTTACATCGAGCACAATTGTTTTGGGTATCGGCAACCCGTTCTTTTCTAGAATCTGATAGAGAACTATTTTATCAGCAACGTTCTGAATTGAGGAAGAATCGCAATTAAGTGAAATCTTATTCGTCTTTTCAACTAAGTCTGCAAAAGACTGCAAAAGATGATTTGTTTCAGGGGCTATAATGAAAACTGCGTCGTTGATTTTGGCTATGTTTGCCAGAAATGTTGCTGGTTCGTGCGAATAAATAATTGGCACAGTGTAGTCTGCAGACATGGGCGGATTCAATTTTGAAATTCTTTCATCAAGAAACACTGTTATCTCGTGACCTGCGGCCTTAAAATCAGAAACGATCGTTCTCAGCATTCCAAAGCCTTCAGTCAAAACGCTGGATGGAATGGGTTGACCTGCATAGCCGCCACCTGAAATATACTCGTAAACTATAATCCTCAAGATAGAAGCGCCTTCATGGAGGATGCTTCGCTAAGCTTAAAGCTTTTTGTTTTCAGTTAAATCTTTCAGAAATGCTGAAGCATCTTTCTTTTTAACGTGAGGCATCACTACAATTCGTATGCAATCGTAACGTGGAACATAAGATACATACCAACCTTGTTTCCAGAGTTTTTCCGCAGTTTTCTCAGTGTCGCAGTTATCGCGAAAAGCTATAATGTTTAGATTTGGCTCCACAATAAGGCTAAAACCTGCATCCTTTAGCCCTTCAGTGAAAAGTTCGGTTGTTTTCATACAGTTATCCACAATTTTTTTGAAACCATCCATACCTAGATACCTAAAAACTGCCCAAGCTGAAGCTGCAGAAGCACCTGTTCTTGTTCCAATAAACGTAGACTGAAAATTATCAGTTAAGTATGGTGTCTTGGTTTTGATAAAATCCAACGATTTATTGTCTCGGAAGATGATTCCTCCTGCTGGAATTGCTGCCATGCCCATCTTGTGAGGGTCAACTGTTATGGATTTTACCGTTTCGAGGTTAAAATCAAAGTTGTACTTTGAACCTTTCAGAAAGGGTATTACTAAGCCGCCAAAGGCTGCATCAACATGCAACCAGATATTTTGCTCTGAAGCAACTTTTGATAACTCTTCGACTGGGTCAACAACGCCTAATTCAGCTGTTCCAGCTGTGCCCAAGATGGCAACAGTTTTCTTTGTGACGCATTTTTTTACCGATTTCAAGTCGACTCTAAATGAGCTATCCAAATCTGCGTAAACTTGTTTAAGATTCAACATGTTGCAGATTTTTATGAAAGAGAAATGTGCTGATTGGGGCAAGACAACTTCAGGCTGGTCGATTTGTGCCATGTTTCTTGCAGCTAAGAGCGCTAATAAATTCGCCTCAGTTCCGCCTGAAACGATTGAGCCAGCACAATTTTTGCCGTGAAGCAGCGTTGCCAATTGGCCTATGACATCTTTTTCGAGTCGGGCGCTTCCAGGAAAAAGCCCCGGGTCACCAAGATTTGAACTTAAAAAAAGTTGATAAGCCTTTTGCGCTATTGGGTGAGGTTTAGTGCACATTGAACATAAAATTTTTCCGTCTTCGTAGCGTTTATCTTTCTGCTGTATGTTTTTAAGCTCTGCAATGACAGTTCTTTTGTTTAACCCTTGTAGATGCAATACCTAAGCCCTCTTGTTGGCTTGCTTTTCTGCCTGCTTTAGGGTTTCCACTAATTCGCGCACTTGTTTCTCTGTGATTTCGCCTTTGACTCTATCGTTGTTTGTGCATGCAGCACTACGTGACCCTGCTATGTCAGCACCTAAACTGTAAACTACCGTCAAATCTTGCTTTCTTAATGAACCAGCCAACGCAGCTTCTAAACGTAGCTTATGTGAATAATCTACAAATTTCTGAAGTTTTTCAACAGATAAGAAATTGAAGAGGTTTTTGCCATCTTTGATGGCAGTGTCAAGCATAGCCACTTCAATATGTGCCTTACTTGCTATTTCGGGAATAATCAGAGGGTCCAAAGCGCCGATTCTTTCTGCGTCAGCGTATCCGGCAGCAACCACTTTGATGGTTGGGTTGTATTCTTTGGCCGCCCTACTAACGTTCTGTAATAGGAAGATTGCTTCTTGGGAAGTTTTGAATCCTAAAAGTCCCACTTTAATGTAATCTACCCCAAGCGTGGCGGCTCCCAACGCAGCTAAAGAGATGGAACCTGGCAAGTTTGGAGCTTCACCCAACGTGCAGCTTACCTGGACGTTTTTCGGCGTAATTTCTTTTATGCGCTTGATGACCCACGGAAAATTTGCGCCTAATGGTCCCTCCTGCGGGTTCTTGACGTCAACTATATCAGCGCCTCCAGCAATGGCTTCAGAGGCTTCTTTTTCGTTCATTGGACTTATGAGTAGCTTCAAGGTGGCATCATAAACATGCGCATTGACGACGCCTTTAAAACTTTTGCTGTTGTTAGCTGCAGTTTCTTAATTTTTTTGAGAAAAAAAGAAACCTGAAAGCATCATTTTTCCTTTAAAAGAAATAAACAATTTTCGTCAAGCATTAAGAATGATCAATTCAGCCAGTTTGATAATATATTAAATATTAGTTTGATAATTTTTATTTTGAAGCAAATGTAGGTTGAGAGTTTGAAAATTATTCCTGTAATTGACATTTTAAACGGCATAGCCGTTCATGCTGTCAGAGGCAAAAGGGGGGATTATAAACCACTCCAAAGCATACTGTGCGATTCAGTTGACCCTTTAGAGGTTGCCATGGCATTTAGAGCAATTGGATTCAAAGAACTTTACATTGCAGATTTAGATGCAATCATTAGAGGGCAAGTGAATTTTGAAGTCATCAAGGAGATTGTGGATCAAACTGGTCTTAAGTTGATGGTTGACGCTGGTCTAACTGATCTTGAAACAGCCGAGCATCTTTTGGAAGCAGGGGTCTCTAAAGTTGTTATTGGAACAGAAACTTTGAAAAACAAAAGTTTTGTGAATGATGCGGTCTGGGTTTTGGGAAGCACACAAGTTATTGTGAGTTTGGATTTGAAAGATGATAAATTGCTTGTTAAACAGGGATTTGAAGGTTGCAAAGAACCAATGTGTCTTCTAGTCGAATTCAAGGGGGTGGGTGTTTCAAACGTGATTATTTTAGATTTGGCTCGTGTTGGAAGCAATGAGGGGATTAATGTTGATTTCTTAAAGAGAGTACTTGAGGAAAAAAAGATCGATGTTTATGTAGGAGGCGGAGTCCGAGACATTAACGATTTAGTTGAGTTGAAGGATTTGGGCGTTTCCGGCGTGCTGGTTGCTACTGCTTTACATTCAGGCAAAATAACCGTTGAAGAGTTAAGGCAAACAAAACTGCTTTAATTTTTACCTTAATTTTTAACTGCTTTTTTAAATCTAATTGCTACGGTCAAATCAGGCAGCTATCAGTATATTTTCGCTAAACAAACGATTCCGCCAAGCTGTGTGACACGTTTACCAGCGATAGATTCAGCATTTATAACTCGAGTTTTAACCCCTTTGTTTGCTGCTATTTGCATGAGTCTTTGAATCTTGTTTTTTTGACGACTTTTCGAAAGATATTCATCCGTAAGCATGAGATAATCAGGCTTAGGTTTCCCTTCCCCTTGTGTTTCAAAAATATAGTGTTCAGCTTCTTGCAACGAAAAAAGCACTAGATTGTCGGTAGAATTTGCGTTTAGCCGTTTTTCGAGAATTTCAAGCAGGTTTTCTGTTTCTTGTGCTGTGGTATCGTTGATTAATTGTTTAAACATAGCTGTTTGTGTTAGGGCTGCTACTTGTGGTGGTGTGCTTGCTGAACCTGTTATCGGTGAAAAAACTGCTTTGCTTGGTCCCTGAAGTAACCATTTATGATGTCCCGTTATGTGGGTAAGAAATTGTTGCGAATAACTAGTTTTTGCTGGGGACGCCACTATTATGCTTCTTATTCCTTCTTTGAGTATAGGTCTTAAAGCGTTTATGATGGTTTCGTGAAAATTATAGAGGTCTTTGGAGTCGTTTCTGTAGCCATTTAAAAAGACGTTTTCTTGGTGTTTAGCAACTTGGCTGAATATTTGCCACAGGGCAGCATGATTTTGCTCTATCCCAACAAGAACAGCAACTGGGTATCCGCGTTTGTATGATTTAGGCGACATTTTATTTCCTATTTGAATGAGCCAGTTAAAGTATTTAGGTTTCACATGAAATTTTAGACAAACAAGTCAAAAACGACATGTTTATGAAATAGCAAAACCGACTTAACATGAGAACATATGCTTGAAGTTGATAATGGTGAAGAGTTAAACGCATTATTAAAAAAGACTGAAAAGATTCTTGTCTTGTTTTATGCCTCTTGGTGTCCATACTGCGTACATTTTGTGCCACTATTTGACAAGAAAATAGTTAATTTCAACTTTGAAAAAGTGATTCATGTTCTTTTAGACGATTATGACAATCCTTTATGGGATGACTACAACATCGAGGCGGTTCCAACGCTAATTTTCTTTGAGGAGGGTAAAGTTAGCAAGCGGCTAGATGGAAAATCGGGCTTAGGCTTAAATGAAAAACAGGTCAACGTTTGGCTCGAACAATTTAAGACTTAATACCTAAATGGTAAAGGAATTAGAAAACTGATGTTTTCTATTAAAAGAAAAAAGAAAGGATTTTATTTTTAGCTTGGTGGCGGAGCCGGGGCTGGCGAAGATGGAGGCGGCGGCGCTGTTGTTCCGATTGGGGATCTTCCTATTTGTACAACTGTGGTTTTTGCAATGCGGTCGCTCCATTTTTGGCGGCGGTCAGGTCCAGGCGTTACAACGCCTATCAACCAGTCTAACACTAGGAACAGCCAGTAAATCTTGCTTATGTTGCGAATAAATGATTCACCGAATGCTACTTTAGAACCATTTTCTGTTTGAACTTGTAAGCCCATGAGTCTTTTGCCAATTGTTGAACCCCAAGAAACATCAAGGATAACAAAGTAAAGAACTTCAAGTATTCCGAAGAGAAATGGAAAGACAAGCCAGCCGCCATAGAAAACAAAGAACGGGGAGCCGAGAACAGCTGCCGCAAGTATTATGAAATATATTATCGCTGCTGGAATGGCAATTATTATGCTATCGATAATGTAAGCGACTAATCGTATTAGCCATTGAGTGAAATCAAGCTGCCCAGCGCTATTGCTAGTTTGAGTAGTATTACTGCTATTTGTCATTCGATAAAAACCTCTTAACTAATTTTGTGCTAAAGAGCTTATTATCGTTTTCTATACAATCAATTAAGCGCTAAAAAGAGTAGCGCTTTAGGGCTTGAAACCTATCAAAAGCGCTAACTCTAGCCATTTCCAAAAGCAATCAACATCTACAAACCCTATTTTCTTTAACCATTGAAGTTGAGTTTCAACATCTAAAAGTTTGTTTGATGGATCTTCGGTTTGAGGAGTTAAACCTGTTACAGCTAAAAATTTAAGATGCAGGTTTTGGGTTGGTGAAGAGACATGTTCCAGATTGCAGAAAACACCTTTTGAATTTAACAAGTCAAATACTTCTTTGTATAGCTGCTTTTTCCTCGTATGCGTCATATGGTGAATAGCTAAACTTGATACTACGGCGTCAAAACAACCAAGATTTTCAGGGAGAAGTGGAAAACTAAAGTCGTGTTTTACAATAGTAACATTTTTGTCTTGTGCAAACCGCTTCTTGGCTTGCTCAAGCATAGGCTCGGAAAAATCTAATGCAACCCCTTCAACATCGGGATTGTTCAGTTTAACCAATGCCAGTAACCTGCCATCTCCAGTTCCTAAATCAAGAACCCTTTTGGTATTTGGTGGGATTTGATCCAGCAAAGCTTTTTCGCCTTCTGTTCTATGAGGAAGTTTGTCTGCCCTGGAAAGATAAGCAAGTGCATGTTCAACTGTTTGCCATTCACTGGTAGGTTTACCTTCTTTGCTCATTTTGCATCCGCTTGCTTAAAGATCCGGCAATCTATTTAGTTTGCGTTTATTTGATGCAAAATTTTTTGTTCCTTGCCTGATTTTTCAGTTTTTAGATAAAGAATCCTTATATCCATAATCCGATTAATTTGAAGGCTAATTATTCGAGGGGAGTTCTATAAGTTATGGAGTTTTGTCCAGATTGCGGTTGTCGGCTTGAACCTAAAAAAGGTCAAGATGGTGTAGTTCTTGGGTGTACAAAATGCAATTATGTTAAACAGGCAGCAAATAACAGGGCACAGGCTAAAGTGGTTAGAGTTATCCAGCCCACAGCACAGCCGTTTATGACTGTTATTACCGAGGAAGACCAGAAAGTTAAAACTTTACCCACTATCCACATAAAATGCGAAAAATGTGATAACACAACAGTTTACGTATGGCAAGTTCAGACTAGAGGGGGAGACGAAGCATCAACCCAGTTTATGCGCTGCACAAAATGCGGACATACTTTCAGAGAATACAGTTAGGTTGCTTTTTTCTTTAGAAAGTTTTTAAAGGCTTGCCTGCTACATTAGAATGCGGAGAATAACAATGCCGAAAAAAGAAAAACCGTTAACTAAAAAAGAAAGAGACGAAAAACGAAAAGCAAAAAAAGCAAAGCAAAGCAAAACACAGACTTCATAAAATTTTAAGCCTAATTTGCTGTGCTTAACCTTTACAATTTTTATTAGCCCTTTTTATTTTTGCTCTACAAGACTGTTTTTTCTAGTTCTTCTGACTTATAACAAATGATTGCAAAGTTGAAGGATTTAGGGTGAACTGATTATCCTTGTGTTGTATGTTTGTAGGTATGTTAGATGGTTATTGTCGTATGGGTAGGTTTCGTTTGATGGGTAGGGGAAGCTGGTCATGGCTTGAAAAGGAAGAGGATCAACTGTGAAGGGTACATATTGTAAACCTAATCCTTTGAACCAGCAATTTGCAACAACAAAGTAATCTCGAACCATACCGGGGGGAATCGGAGGAAGGTTGGCAGGGAATTGTAGTGAAACTGTGTCTCCTTCTCGTCCAATAACAAATTTGTCGTCAGTTGATTGTAACAGCGTTGTTACGTTGCCGTATCTTGTAAAGTCTCCACTGGAATTTGAATTTGAACTGAATACCTGCTGAAAATCAGCGTTAGATGCTGTTATAGTGTGTACCGTAATCGCTTTTTGGGGTGAAGTGTCAACACCTATACTATCAAACTCTATGTCTTGATAATAGTTAATTCGTAATTCAAAATTGTTAGTTGGAAACAAACCAGTCAAATTGACAGTAAACACTTGGTCTGATGTAGCAGGTATTGGAAACTCTCGGTCATCCGGAACACGGACCCAGCTTCCATTTGCGGCTTTTACTTCCATGTATGGAGGCGGTGAAGGCATGACTCCAGGTTTGCTAGCATAGCTCATGAAGTTCATTCCTCCAGCTGATGTGGTTGGCCAGTTAATTCTAGCAGCAACTACCAAGTTGATTTCTTTTGCGCCAGCCAAGTTGCCGAGATTAAGGGTTAAGTTATTCCAAGTCCACCTATTTGCAGGTGTAAAATTATTATCCATCTTTGAGATTAAGGGGAGAACATTTTGCCCTTGTCCATTTACCGCTGAAACGGGTGCCGACAAATTTTTGTTTACAGCGTAAATTGTTCCTTGATTTGAGAGGTCATAAACAAATGTGCTTTTTGTCGAGAAAACATCTGTCCCTATTGGGTGGTCAACTGCAATTAGTTTGACTGAGTCAAGATAGAATATTTCGTCGTTTTCTTCAGCGACTTTCAAATTATAGAATCCGTTGAGCGGCTGAAGCTGAGTTGAGTCCAATTTGATGTAGTCATATGGATAGTTGTAAGAAAAAACCATAGAGCCATCCGGATTAAAGTATTCAAGATAGCCCAGCCATCCTGTGCCATCGTTCACGTCTGCCACCGTATTGTAGTTTGTTCCATTCCACGCATACAATAGAGGGCAAGAAGTCGTTGTTCTCACGTAGTTGGCAGTCACGTAAGTTTCGCTCTCTACGTCTACTGTTTTGCTAAGGCTGGAGGATCCGTCGTTCCAGTTTTCAAATGCATAGTTAACGAGCCCCCACCCTCCTTTTACAATTTTAGCATTTGAAGGCAATACAATCGCGTGTGATCCAACATTGACTAGGGCAGCATAAGGTAAGGTTTGTGTAACGCCGTCTAAACTGAAAGCTATTCCCGATTCAGAGGCAATTATATGTAGAGTATGTTCACCTGTAGGAACGATGCTAAGACTTCCAGATAGACTACCGACACTTACTTGATAGGTACCAACGTTACTTTCATTTAATATTCCTGTTACTGTTTCTGTAGTGCCTCCAGCAAGTTGCACATAAACGCTCTGGGCGACAACCCCATTTACTTCAAACGGTAGCATATAACTGATGTTTTCAGTTCCTGAATTCTTAACATCAACTGTAACGTTAACAGGTTGGCTAGGCCACGCTTCGATAGGATTTAAGAAAAGATTAGATACACTTAAGGAAGCAGGCATCCCAGTAGGAACCGTTATCGTTGGAGAAGGTGAAATTGATGTAGCAGTTGGAGTGGAAGACGGACCTGACTGAACGGGGGAATAATATCGACTTGCATACACATAAGCAACCGCTGCTGCAGCAACGATTATTATGACAAGTAAAACAATTGCCTGGAGTTTAGTAATTGCTGAACGTGAAAATATAAGTTTATTCATTGATTAATTAAATAGCTCATTTGTACAATTTAAGAATTCACATTTTTAAAAATTGGAACATAGTTTACAACCAAACTTAGACTAAATTTATGAAAGAAACTGTTCTTAGGTTAACTCTTTGTAAAGTAAATTTTTAAATGTTGGTTGAAAGCAAAAATTAGTAGGTACCAATTGCCTTTCAATTGAGCTACCAATTTTAATAGGAAACGCAAATAGTTTAAGCGCCAATGAAGACAATTGCACGAAAATATTGGAGGTTCAGCTATGCTGTTTCTCCAGATGACTTGAAAAAAGAATCGGTAACTGAGGCACATTTCCTAAATTGATTAAGACAATGTTAATTAATAATCAATTAGCCTTATTGCTCGGATTGAAATGCCTAAAACTTCCCCTTTCTGGTTCATTCGAGACGGCGAAAAACTAATTCAATGCAGTAAAGAGGATTTTGACAACGCTATAATTGAAGGAAAAAGCGTGAAATACAGGGGCTACGCAAACAAAAGATGCGAAAGAATAGCAGATCAATTGGAAGAATCCAGGATGGCATTTTTGAGCAAACCTGATTTACCCCCAAAATTTCGAGCAGTTATCACAAATCCGCGAAATGTGGTTGAGGTTCAAGTGATAGCGGTTGATGATCCAATATTCTGGACAAAAGAAGCAAAACGCCCCAAATATCAAAAATAATCTGTTTCTGCTTTTTTGTGTTTATCTTGTTTCTCGTAAAGTAATTGCTCTATTTGTAAAAGTCTATCTTTTGCATTCGTTTGATTTCAAAAAATTTCTTTTTTCATTCAAATAATGCTCTTTTTTGAAGCTTTGCGTATGTTTTCATTAGCATAATCTAATAAATGAATTGGGACAAATAATCGCAGTTAGAAACTTGAAAAAGAGAGAGGAAAAATAAATTGAAAATATTAAAAAATAAAACATTAGCTGTTTTAATCGCAATATTATTAGCAGTTTCAATGTCAGCTTCAATGATTCTAATGCCAAGCATAATACCTAGTGTTAGTGCACACACTCCAGCATGGACAATAATTTCTTACGCATATCTCACTGTTGCCCCTAGTCCAGTAGGTGTCGGTCAATCTGTAGGTGTTTACATGTGGGTTGATCACCCCATTCCAGGAGCAAGTGATGTACCCGGTGCAGAAAATACAGTTAGACGCATGGGTTACGTACTTACTATCACAGACCCCACTGGAGTAGCTAAAACAACAACTTTCGGATCTTGCAGCGACACAACCGGCATACAAATGTATTACTTCACACCAACAATAGTCGGCAATTATACTATTGATTTCAACTATCCAGGACAAGTATACAATTGGAATTCAACAAATACAAAGAACTTTTCCAGCTCAAATGATATCTATTACGGTGACATATTAACAGCATCACATGCACGCCCAGAAACACTTGTTGTACAGCAAGACGCGGTTGCATCACCAGCTACACCCTCAATGCCAACAGCATATTGGACATACCCAATATTCGGAACTAATTACAATTGGTACTCTGTCGCCTCAAACTGGCTTTCAGGACCATCCACACCAGCCACAGCCCACTCAGGCAACGTTCAACCATTCGGCATATCACCACTTAGCGCACACGTAATGTGGACTAACCCAATTCAATTCGGAGGAGTCGTCGGCGGAAATCAAACTGAAATTTCTGGCGAATCATACTATCAAGGAGGCTCATACAACACACGGTTTAGCAACGCAATTATAATGCAAGGTATGCTGTTCTTCCAATTACCATTCGGTGAAACAGGCACAGGCGGAAACTATGTTGCATGGGACTTGAAATCTGGTCAACAATTATGGAGCATAAATACATCTGCAACAGGAATTGCACTCACACCATCTTTTGGCTACCTTCCATCCATGGACCAACCAAACCAACACGGAATTTTACCTGATGGCTTACTAGTTGCAACAACCACAGCGTACACCGGTTTAGGAACAGTTTGGAGAACATATGATCCAATGACAGGTGTTCTTACGCCCATGAACATAACCAATGTTCCAGGAGGCACAAACGTAGCTGGACCGAATGGCGAATACTTAAAGATCGCCCTCGTTAACTACGGAACCACATCAAAACCAAACTATTACTTGCAAGAATGGAACTCATCTAAAGTCTTCGGCATATACGCAGGCACAGGAACAAGCTACTGGTACACTGGAACAGAAAATGCAAGCTTACCTTCGGCATATGACTGGAACGTAACGGTCAATTTACCAATGACACCCAATGATAGCGCGTGGGCAATTGGTGGACTACCTACAGGGCCTACACAATATTCCCAAGCAAGTGCAAGTGGATGCCTTGCCTTAGGTGACTTAGCACTTCTAGTTCAAGGATCTTTCGGAGGACACGTCAACGCCATGGGCGCAGCAGTTGCCACAGGTCCAGTAAACGTAACAGCCTTAAGCCTAAACCCAACATCATTAGGAACAACACTATGGTCGCAAACATATCAACCAGCACCTGGAAACAACACGCGAGTTTTAGCTGCATGGGATCCCTCCACCGGAGTCTTTATCCTCTGGGATCAAGAACTCATGGATCAAATTGGATTCAGCTTAGCTACTGGCAACCAACTATGGGGTCCAGTAAACATTGTAAACGGCACTAACACTGACTGGAACTACATGGGCGACGGAACAACACAAGAAAACGTTGCTTACGGAAATCTTTACTGGGCAGGCTACAGCGGACAACTATACTGCTTCAATGATACAACCGGAGCATTAGAATACACATTTGGCAACAGTAACACACCAGACAACAGCACATGTGCCGGAATCGGTACACCATATGGCTATTACCCAATATTCATATGCGCTATTGCTAACGGAGTAGTCTACTTAAGCAGTACTGAACATTCACCCAACTCACCGCTATACGCAAATTACGACATACGCGCTATAAATGCAACCACCGGATTACAAATGTGGGGTCTACCAAGTTTTGGCAACCTTATGTACAGTGCTTACACACCAGTTGCAAGCGGTTACCTAGTAACAGACAACACATACTCTCAGGAACTCTACTGCTTTGGCCAAGGCCCAAGCGCCTTAACTGTTACAGCACCTGACACCGCATCAAACGTAGGTACGCCAATAATCATCAGAGGCACAGTTCTAGACGTTTCCGCAGGCACACAGCAAGCTCAACAAAAAGCAGACTTTCCATACGGTGTTCCAGCAGTATCTGATGCAAGCCAAAGTTGCTGGATGCAATACGTCTACCAACAACAACCAATGCCAACCAATGTAGTCGGTGTTCCAGTAACAATCAGCGTAGTCGACTCAAACAACAACACACGAACAATAGGCACAGTCACAAGTGACGCAAGCGGCATGTTCACCTTATCATGGACACCCGATATCACAGGTCCATACACAGTCATCGCAAACTTTGCAGGCACAAACTCATACTACCCATCATCAGCAGAAACATCATTCGTCGCAACCAACCCCGCAGGAACAGCATCACCGTACCCAGTAACAGTTTTACCACCAACAGAAACATACTTTGCCTTATCCACAATAGCCATAATCGCTGCAGTTGCAATCATCGGCGCAATAATTATCGTTTCATTAAGAAAACGCGCATAAAAACAATAAAACAAAAACCATCTTTTTCTTTTTTTCTTTTTAAATAATTTTAACTTCTTAAGAAAAGTAGAATCAATCACGAGATTTTGTTGATTTTTCTTTAATCAAAGCTATTCGATGACTGCAAATATTTTTAATTTCAGGATGATAAAATAAATATGAAAAAGATTATTCAACGAGTCCTCTTGGTTAGGACATACTATTTTTTACTTCCTTTCTCATCAGACGCAAATTGCTGCGGGATTTTCTTAACCTGTAACCTAAAATAAAGGCACTCATGACAGATGAAAAATTACAGTTACAAGAAAAACCAAAAAGGTTATTCTCCACGGGTGTCGTTTCTGCAACATTCCGACTTTGGCCTGTACTCAACTTTTTTGGTGCGTTCCTTAAAGTGCTTTTCACATTCTTTTACTCGGACAAGCATCCACTCATTTTCCTCGTAAACGCAGCCGCACATCAAAGTTTTAATGGTCAAAAGCTTTCACTCTTCAAACAACGTTGCCAAGTGAATCAAGAATAAGTCACCGTAGCTCATAACGATTCCCCTAAATCAATCAACGTCTGTCCATAAGCCCTTCTAAGTAAATAGTTGCTCTTAAGAGGGTATATACCTGCAAAAGTCGAAAGCACTTTGTTTACTTGCGTCAGAAAAATTTGATTTTCAACGCGCAACCTAAATAAACCATTTTCCCCAATCCAACTTTACCTTGAACTTCGAAAACGTTTTCTTCCCAGATTCTATAGGCTTTCGATGCAAAAACTGTGGAATATGCTGTCGCATGCAGCCACCCGACGTAAACAAAGCAGAACAAAAACAGATAGAAGCCAAAGGCTTCAAAGACTTTTTAGAGCGACCTGACGAAACTGGAATTGAGTGGATACGCAGAAAAAAAGATGACAGCTGCCATTTCCTTACAAAAAACAATACATGCGCTATTTACGAGGTGAGACCCTCAATCTGTAGACTGGAACCATTCACCATAGTGGATTATGATTATGAAAAAAACCTGATAGAGTTAGACTTGAATTTTCCATTTTCAAGCTGTTGTGCAGGTATATGCGAGCATGAAAAATTGAGTGTTGAAGAAATATCGGAAATAGCTAAAGCTGCCCAAATTCTTGTTCAAAAAATTTTGGATATAACAGCTAAAGACTTGGAGCCACCCGTTACTGATAAGAGGGTTCGTGTTGAAACGCGATCAAGGTTACTGCGTAGAGCAGCAGAAGCAGCTAATCTACAAGTGTAATCAATTAACAATCTAACAATCTATTTTAGATATAAGAATCTTCATTATGCTAAATGCCTAAAGAAAAAGGTCCATTAAGACTAAGTTTGGAGAAGGTCGAGCAATCTTTAACCAGTGTGGAGAAAAATTGGAAAAAGATTGATGATGAATTAGATCTAAAAAAGATAGGAAGAAAAGACACACCATTCAACGCGGATATTAAGGCGAAAATGATGAGCGCCTACGGTTTTTTAGACATTTTGCTCAGCGAAGGCAATGAACCATTCTCAAAAGAAAGCATTGAAGACATCTGCGAATTAAATAATTTAGTACATTATGGATTAGATATGCGCCTAAGAAAAGAATATGTTAAAGCAATTGATGCCAACTCAAAAAAATATTACAGAAATATTGAACCTATAATGAACTGGTACAAAAATCATATGAAAAGAGAACCTCATCCATTAAAAGTGGCCTCAGAAGTGTATGTTGCAATACTTGGGCATCCACAATTATTTATCGAAGGCAACCACAGGACCGGCAGCATAATATCCAGTTGGATCAACATGTATTACGGGTATCCTCCTTTTGTTCTTAGTGTTAAAAACGCGATCCCTTATTTCGGACCATCAGCCGATATAAAAAAGTTTGCAGATAAAAGCACTTGGAGAGGAAGATCCAGATTACCAAAATACAGAAAATCATTCAAAGAATTTTGGGAAAGATACATCGATTGGAACTATGTTATAAGAAACTCTGAAAAATAAAAGGCATCTTTAGTTTTTAAAACACAAATTATGCCGAATGCCCTATTTTCGCCAACAATTCGTTGCTTCTTATTTCCATGTTTGTTCAGTAGAATATAGATTAAGGTTTAATGACGTGTTGACTTATAGCCGATTCAGACTAAATAATCCATCTTACAATAGTGTTAGTTTTTTTCAAACAGAACCATAAGTCTAATCACCATTCTCTTTCTTTCTTCCAGATGTTTAAAGAGCATTGACCCCAACAGTAACTGCTTGCTTTGTACATACAACTTCCACAATTAGGTGAATCAAAAAATCTACGTTTACTCACAAAACCCCTTCTCAATTAGTCAATATAAAGGACATGCATTTCTATGTTGCCATACATCTCTGTTAAAAGTCCTTCATTTAAGATAGGAAATGGGTAAGGCACCTCGATTAAGTGCGTTTAAAGAGACGCAAAAGATGAGCTTTTATTGGCGGTTAATCGATTGTAAATTGTTTAGGATTAAGAATAATGTGGATTCAATTAATAATCATGCAATCGTAGTTTGATTGGTTTTGATAAGTTTTTCAATATTGAAGCCATTTGACTTTGCGAAATCCATTAAATTGGAAAAGATCGTATCATCAATTTGTGGGGTTCTGCTTAATATCCAAAGATATTTGTGGTTGGGTGTACCGACAACAGAATAATTATAGTTATCATCTAATTTTATGATCCAGTAATCTCCATAAAAAGGCCAGAAGAAAGTTACTTTGAGTTTTGCTCCGGAATTTTTGTCAACTACTTTAGCCCTTCCTTTTGCCTGTTTTATCTTCCCATTTTTTGTGCATTCGTTTAGCACAGATATGTCGCCATTTTTATTCAAAGCATAGGTTGCCGTAATGTCAGAACAGCCGTCTTCAAATTTGAATGGCAGGTGAGCGATTTCATACCATTTGCCTAGATATTTGTTTAATTCGACATGTGGTACAGCTTCAAGCTTACTATATTCTTCTTTGGTCAATTGAAATCAATCAATATTTAACTTTGGCACCAATGTATAATTTTCGGTTAAGATTCCCATTAACTTAAACGAAGGGTCTAACTTTCCATAAAATCAAAGATTTAGGTTGGTGTAATGGATAGTTTGCCTTTTTATCCAAAATTATTTATAATTTCTTGAGTATTAATGAGTGTAAGCCTGTATTGTCATGACTTCTAATTCTAACGATTATGAAAACAAAGTAAATGGAAGAACTTGCGATAGCCTCTCCAAATTTGTAAATAGTCTTAGTGAGGGCTTTGAATTACTAGAATTGATTTTCGACATACACGGAAATGTTGTTGATTTTAGATTTCTTGAAGTTAACCCTGCTTATGAGAATCAAACAGGACTTAAAGCTGCTAACATAATAGGCAAACTTAAAAAAGAAAATGCTCCCGCGCGTGAACAACGCTGGTATGATTATGCTATAAAAGCAGTGAAAACGGGGAAAATCCTCAATTACGAATATTATAATGACAAAATCAACCGGTGCTTCGAAACGCAATTCATACCTATATCTACAAACCAGATAGCGGTACTTTTCAGAGACATAACTGAACGAAAGAAGATTGAAGAAGAATCTTCACGCAACAGCCGACGAATTAGCGAGATCATTGAAAGTATTTCCGACGATTTTATGGTGCTAGACAAGAATTGGAATTACGTTTATGCAAATAGTCAAGCAGCCAAGCTAGTTGGTTTAGAACCTAAGAATATCGTTGGCAAAAACTTCTGGGAACTATTTCCGCAGAATAGAAGAACATTTATTGAAGAAAACCTGCAAGAAGCAATGAAGAAAAAGGAAATTAGACGTTTTGAATTGTTTGGACAATATTCTCATAAATGTAAATTGATCACTACTTATCCGTCAGTTGATGGAATAGTTCTAATAGCGGCGGACATAACTGAACGAAAACTTCTTGAACAGCAGCTTCAAGAAAAAGAACGCTTGGCAGCTATTGGTCAAACTGCAGGTATGGTTGGGCATGATATCCGTAACCCCCTGCAGGCTATCGCTGGAGATTTGTACTTAATAGAAAATGACATAGCTTCTCTCCAAAGTAGTGAAACCAAAAAGAGCTTACAGGAAAGCGCAAAAAGTATTCAAGGCAACTTAATGTACATTGCAAAAATCGTTGAAGATTTGCAGGACTATGCTCGAGCTTTAAAACCCAGCTTAGATCTGGTAAGAGTCGACAAAGTGATTGAAGAAGTTATGCTTATTGTGCCTGTTGAATCTAACCATCAGGTCATTTTTGATATAGCCACAGACCTTCCAGCATTTTCCAGCGATTTTTCAATGCTAAAGCGCATTATAACTAATTTAGTTCAAAATGCAATTCAGGCTATGCCAACCAGTGGAAACTTGACAATTCATGCTTATCATAAGGATTCTCGTATTTTCATAAGTGTCGAAGACACGGGGATAGGCATTCCTGAAGAAATTAAATCAAAAATCTTTATGCCTATGATGACAACGAAATCGAAAGGTCAAGGATTAGGTTTAGCTGTAGTTAAACGGCTGGTTGAAGCACTAAACGGAAAAATAAGCTTTGAAAGCCAAGAACGCAAAGGAACGACATTCACAATAGAGTTTCCACTTTCTGATTCAAAGCGCATGCAGAAATAATTCATTTTTTGACAGCTTTTTACAAAAACAGAGTTCTTTGGTGTAGTGTGAATTTAAGGATGGTCTATCAGTAATAGAGCGGTCTCGATGCCAAAAAAGAGTAAGATCTATGTTTTTTCTTAGACAGATATTAACTTATCAGTCAAAAAAGTAAAGTTGGGCTGGTGTGCTGGACGTAACCTGCCTTCTGTTATTGTGGCATTCGGCTAATCGGGCTACCCGCGCCTTGGGTAGATTCCGCATCGGCGACTGTTTGCCCTTTCCACTTGCAGGACGGCCGTTTCACCGCTTCCAATCTGGCACACTCGACATCACAAATGTCTCATTGCCGGTCCAGTTGGACGTTTCGTTTCTGCTCCGTTGCCAAGGCTCTCGCCTTGTCCCATAAGGACTGCAATTCTACATGTGGGCAGAGTTTCCTCAGACCCTAATTTCGGGTCCGAAAGCCACACACCAACTCGCCAGCCCACACCATAATGCATGGTCGCAAGCAATAAGAATTTCTTAAATTAGCTGCAGAACCTTAGAAAGTTTTACTCAATCTAACTTGCGGAACAAATAAAGCAATCCGTGTCTCAAAATACAAGCATGAACAAGCGAGTCATACTCATAACTGGCACTCCGTGCACGGGAAAAACAACCACTGCAAAAATGTTAACAGCAAAGATAGGTGCCCAATACATCAATCTAACTGACTACGCCAAAACGTATGGCTTAACTTTAGGCGAAGATAAAGAAAGAAAAACCATAATAATTGATGAGGAAAAGATGTCTGCAAAACTTAGCGAAACCATAAACTCCTCGGACAAAGCAAGCATCATTATTGATGGACATTACGCCGCTGCCGTTACCCCAACGGATCTTGTTACAAAAGTTTTTGTTTTACGCCGAAACCCCAAGGAACTCAAATTGTTCATGGAAAAATGCGGTTTTGGAGAAGCGAAGCTTTGGGAAAATCTTTCTGCGGAGATCCTTGATATTAGCCTTGTTGAGGCTTTACAGACGCAGTCGGGCAAGGTTTGTGAGTTAGATGTGACAGGAAAAACGGTTGAAGAAGTTGTAAATGATATTTGGCTTGTTTTGGAAAAAGGCAAAAAATGCTACAGCGGCATTGTAGATTGGCTGGGCATTCTAGAAAAAGAAGGCATCACAGACCAATACCTAAAAACATAAACTACCTTAAGCTGCCTAGCTTTTGCTTAGTCAACAGCGTTAATTTGCGTCTGTTGCTGTAGGATTTGGCGTGATCGCTGAATTTTTCACCAATCATGATTGGGCTGGATAAATCTACATCTTCTGATGCCGTATCCAAATTAATTATAACGTTAACGCCTATCGTTCGGTTCCAATCTCGGACCCAAACACCCTGTTCAAGACGTCCTTTCTGCACAATAAGATCAAAATGCCTTGTTACGCCGCTATGACCTTCTAAACTGGCGTTTTCACTATTAACTTTGTACCCTTCCTTTTTGAAGTAGTGAATTGCCAAATCCAACAAATGTGATCTGGGCTTTGGCTGTTCTTCATTAATGCTCATAATACTCTCTTCCCAACTAAACAGTTATGAACCGGTGTAGGGAAAAGGCTTTCGGAAGATAAACCGCAATGAAGCCCACAATCATCGTGAAATGCCCAAAATGCGCTGGTTTAATGTTAATATCGAAGGGGCAGAAAACAAAGATTTGTCCCTATTGCGGCACCCGTGTAGATTTGCTTAAAGCACAAAAAGTAGCATCAGCAACTAATCCTTTTGAAGCATCTGAAATTCTTCGCAAATTAAAAAGCGAACAGGGATTCAATCCTAAACTCTAACGCACATGCCTAAGCAACTCGCAGCCTTTACATAAATCCAAAGCGGATGGTTCGCCACATTCTTTGCAGGTTCCAAACTTTTCTTTTTTAGCCGTTTCTTCCAACGCTGGTCGTAAGCGTTCCATAGCTTTGAAAACAGTGAACTTCGTTCCTGCATGCTTTGCTTCCATTGTATTAATCATTCCGCGGATATCATTGCGAAGGGCTTCTGAAGCATATGGGCATGGCGTGTCTTGGAACTCTATTTTTTTGACGTAAGCGTAAAGTGCACTTTCTCTTTCGGGGATTTCGCAGAAAGGCTTAATTTTTTGTACAAGAAGCGGATGCACTTCGCTAGTGACGGGTTTCTCCTTCGCTAACCTCATGATGTCGCCATGAAAAATATTCATAAGAACTGTTTGAACCTCATCATCTAAAGTGTGGGCAGTTGCAACCTTTTTAGCGTGAACCTGCCTGGCTCCAGCATTTATCGCTTTTCGCCTAAGAACACCGCAGTAAGCGCAAGCCGTTAATTCAGTTTCACCACGACTACGTGCCCTAACAACTATTTCATCTAAAGTAAAACCGTAAAGCTCCTTGAATGAAACTATGTGATGGGGATCTCAAGTTGTTTGCAATTAGCAGCCGCAATTTCTAGGGCTTCATTTCTGTAACCGTCAATGCCCTCATCCACTGTAACAGCTGTAAACATTGTTTTTGGGCGAAACTTCTTGAGTTTTGCTAAAATATGTAGTAGACTTAAGCTGTCCTTGCCGCCTGAAACCGCCACAGCTAAATGGTCATCAAAGTTGAGCATTTGGTAACGTGCTATAGTAGCTCTAACTTTGGCTTCGATGGATTGTGCAAAGCATTTTTTGCAAAGTTTTTCGCCAGAATAGTCTCTACTAAAGAATGGTTCATTTTGTTTGCACAAAGTGCATAAAGAAGAGGTAGTCAAATGCTTCAATCAATGGTTCAGTAATATTAGTTAAAAGAGTTTTTGCTCTCCATTAAATCAACCACTATGGACTTTATGTAAGTTTCATGTCTGGCAGAAGATAATCTATTTTGCCATTTATTACAACAAACCAATTCTATTTTAAATGAAAAGTTGAATAGGACGATTAATCAAAAGTCAGTTGATTTAGATGGCGGTTAAAGCAAGCAAAAACTCAAACTATAATGATGTAAATTACACGACAGAACGTTGGGAAACGCTGTCCCATTATAGAAAAAAAGCAATTGAAATAATCGGCGCTTTTGAAAAATTCAACATATTAGCAGTCACTCATGGAAGCCTCGCTAGAGGAGACGTAACCAAAAAAAGTGACATAGACATTTTCATTCCTGAAACTCAAAACAGCTTTCTTATAGAAACTACTTTAGAAACAGCCCACATCCCGATTAGCAACCGCCTAATTGTTCAAGCCACCCCAAATTATGCCATGAAAGCACATATTGAAGTTGACGAGCAAACAACGATTTCATTCCCGTTAATGGAGATGCGAAGGGTTGAGAGGGAATTCTATCAGTTCGGCGGAGAAATTAATCTTAGCCAACTCAAAGCAAAAGCTCGGGTTCCAGGTGTGGATAAAAGGCTAATGCTTATTGAACCTACAGAGAAGGGTCATCTTGAAAGCAGCATAATTGGCAGAGAAGAAGCTGCAGCTAAAATTTTAGGCATTTCTGCAGAAACTGTTTTAGATAGAGTTCGTGCACTTTTGAAGCGGGATTCAGTGGGCAGAACAGGAGTTTTTGTTAAAAAAGAATTAGCGCCTGATCAAACATTTGAGTTAGCGCTCAAAAAACTATCTGAAGTAAATCCTGCGGTTCGGCGAAGAATGAAAAAATAGAATTAAGTGGTGGGATAATAGATAAGTTCTTTTTCTTCGAGCAACGCTTGAATTTTGTCGACGGCTTCGAATACTTGCTCTTCTTTTTTAGCGCCTACGCAAACAAGTTTTCCAGCTGAGAAGATTAGAAATACTACTTTTGGTTCGTCCATTCGGTAAACTGCACCAGGGAACTGCTCTGGCTCATACATGACTTTGCTAAGTTTATAGACTAAGCTTTCAAGGTCAATTTCGCCGCCAAGTTCGGCTGAAGCAACAATGTTTTGAATCATTACAACGGGTTTTTCATTTATTTGAATACCTTCCCCTCGTAACTCTTTAACAACTTTGTCTACTGCACTTCGAGATTCTTTTTCTGATTTAGCGCCTGTGCAGACCATTTTGCCTGTTCCGAAAATTAAGGTGGCTGTTTTTGGTTTTTTTAATCTGAAAACTAATCCTGGAAATACGCTGGGGTTGTACTCGGTTTGTGGGAATTTTTCAACTATTTTTTGTAGGTCGATTTTTTGGTTAAGTGAGACGGATGCTACGATGTTTTGTATATTTATAATTGGTTTTCGTTTGCTCATGTCAACTCACGTATTTGGTATTTAAATAGCAAAAGGGGGTATATAAAGCATCTATTTAAAGGGTACTAAACCGTTAACTCGAATACCAAGAAACCTTATGATTTATTGAGTTGGAGTATCACGGTAAATTGGAAATCTAAGCAAAGCCGCAATTCCGCCCAAAGCCAAAAGTTTAGTACCTGCCTCATGCTCAGTGCTCACCACCGTTACGTTAGCCCGCCGCTTCTCCACATCCCGCATAAGCGCCTCCAGCTTCAACCGATGAGTTTCCTCTGCATCGCGAAGTGCCGTATCAGCCACTACCAATTTCTCAATAGCACCCATGTTTGCAGCGTTTTCAACCGCCTCCAAACCGTAAGTGACTGTTCCTTCCCCTTTACCTAGCCGCTTCATAACTTCCTCAATGACTTCTGTTTCATCGACAATGCGAAGTTGATGAGATGCGCGAAGCAAAACTCCCGACCGCAAAGCCTCATAGATGCCTGATGTTCCCCCGTTGTTAACACTCTTAACGTCTGCAACGGCAGTGGACATGTCCTTTGCTTCTTCAGCAAGATATTTTGCGAAATCACTCTTGACAAAACCAGCCCCAATAATAACTATTGGATTATGATTTTGGCTCCAAAGTTGCTGGAGGCTGTTAACTGCGCGCCGGAAATATGCTTTTGTGCCTTCGACGCGTTTGTCTGCTTCGTGTTTACCCGGCAGTTTGGTACGTTCTTCTACTTTTATTTCTACGCCATACTGTTTGGTTTCAGCAATAGCGAAACCTTCGTCATCTATAGAGACAATGAGCATGGGTTTTTCGGTTTCGCTAGCCCTTTCAAGTCTATCTAAGATGTGTTTAGGCCATTGTTTCTTCACAATAGTTACTTGTTGATTCAACGCAATGCTGAGGGTGTGATGAGCGCCAGTCGGAATGATATCGGGAGCATGACAAATTAACCCGTGAACTCTCAATTTACCAAGAAACTTGTCCCAGCTTACTGAAATAACTTTGACGCCCATAAAAGCCGAAACTCTCTCACCGCTTTTGGGTCTCGATGCTTCGGTATCGCTTTTTATTGCTCTTGAACTGTAAGAGTAAACTTCATCGCCAGCGTAAATTACGTTATATAGGTGCCAAAGATCATCTGGCGAATCAGGAACTACTTTAACGAAGTCTTGCTCGATGTTTTTTTGAACAATTTTCACGGATCTGCACGTCTCTAACTAGTTGCATCACAAAGAAATAAAAACATACTATAAATTAAAATGTTAAAAAATCCTTAAACATTCAATTAATCACTGTTTAAGTAAAATTTAAATCCTTTCAAGCCCTAAATCTAGATGAAGCTATTTTTTAAGGTGATTTTATGGTTCAGAGATTTGAAGAGTATATTTGGAAATATACACAAGAGCAAAGCGGGGTTTTAAAAAAATACCTTTTAGATGCTTTTGAAAGCAAAGACCAGAACCTCCGGTACTTAGCTGACAGCTTGGGCACACCAGTTCCTTCTACAGATGTTAGAAATTGCGAATTGCTTGCCGGTGCCGGACTTTTGCGAGAAGAAATGGAGTTGAATAGGGATGGTCGAAATCGATACAAGATCTTCTATTTAACTGATTTAGGGAAAAAAATGGCGCAGCAAATTAAAGAAGAATCCAAAATAGAGACGCCTGAATACGATGAAGTTATTGCTTCGGAAAATGAGCCAGTTTAGCTCGGCTACTCTAAATTATACCTTATATTAAAAGTGGAAAAAACAAAAGGATTTGGGAAGAAAAAGCTTCCCGATTTTTCCTTCTCAGTGTATGAGGTGTAGCAGGTTTATGAACAGCGGAATGAAAACGATGGATAGTGTGCTGAGCAGTTTTATGAGTACGTGAAGACTTGGTCCTGCTGTATCTTTTAATGGGTCGCCAACTGTGTCGCCTACTACTGCTGCTGCATGTGCTGGAGAGTTTTTGCCGCCATATTTACCGGTTTCAATGAATTTCTTTGCGTTATCCCATGCTCCTCCGCCTGTGTTCATGAATAATGCTAGTGGAACTGCTGATAGAGTTGCGCCGATTACAAATGCTCCGACAGCTTCTGGCCCTAACAGGACACCGACGATTATCGGGACAATGACAAGGATTAATCCTGGAAGCACCATGCCTTTTAGCGCGGCTTTTGTGCTGATGTCTACTGCTTTGCCATAGTCAGGTTTTCCTGTTCCATCCATGATGCCGGGTATTTCTCTGAATTGCCGTCTAACTTCATCAACCATTTGTCCAGCTGCTTTTCCTACTGCGCTAATCGCCTGCGATGAGAAGAAGAAGGGCAACATTGCTCCGATGAACCCTGCAACTAACACTGCTGGGTTAGAGATGTCTACAACAAAGGGCAAGCCTGTGCGAGTACTAACTTCCGAAGCGTATGTTTGGAATAGCAGTTGTGCCGCAAGTAATGCTGAGCCAAGCGCAAAGCCTTTGGTTAACGCTTTTGTTGTGTTTCCAACTGCATCTAATGCTTCCATTGTTTCTTCTGCGCCGCCCTCGCCTGACATTTCAGCAATGCCTGCTGCGTTGTCAGCGATTGGTCCAAAGCCATCAAGTGCCAACACCATGCCCATGACCGCGAGCATGCCCATGGTTGCAAGGGTAGTTCCATAAATTCCACCAATAAATGGAGTGATTTGTTGCGATACTGCGTGCGTAAGGTTCCATGAAGTCGCAAACTGCGTTCCAAAATAGTAAGACACTATGAGAGCAATTACCAATGAGACGATTGGCAAAGCTGTGGTTTCGAGACCTACTGCAAAGCCTGTTATTATGTTGGTCGCTGCCCCTGTTTCGCTCGCTTTGGCAATTCGTCCAACTGGTCCTCGATCGCTTCCTGTATAATAATCTGTTATGTAGTCGATTGCTACGCTGGCAGCTAAGCCTGAAAGCAAGCAGAAATACAAATAGAAGAACGTAATGGAGAACGAGCCGTTCCCTAATAGGAAAATTGTCGCAAACAGAAACAGAATACCAGAAATTATAGTTGTTACCATTAGGCCTTTTCTTAGTGCTTTCATTGGGTGCTTTGCTTCTGCGGCGTTGAGCTTTACAAAAGGCATGCCGACTAATGTTGCAAAGATTCCTAAAGCTCGAGCGATAAGCGGGAAAATCAAGAATATGAGGTTCCCAGTAGCTATGCTGATTAAGCCACCGATAATCATTCCACCGATGTTCTCCCCAGTTGCAGATTCAAATAAGTCTGCACCTCTTCCAGCAGAATCACCCACGTTATCTCCAACGTTATCGGCAATAACTGCAGGATTGCGTGGATCATCTTCAGGAATACCTGCTTCAACTTTTCCCACCAAGTCTGCGCCTACGTCGGCAGCTTTGGTATATATTCCGCCTCCAAGCTGGGCGAACAAAGCAATTAATGAGGCCCCAAAACCCATACCTACAATTCCGCTCGCCGCATCACGTCCAAGCGTGGCAGCAGTGGTAACGTCAAGCGTATTGAATAAAGCGTTATAACCACCATAGAGTAAAAATAGAAAACTTACACCCAAAAGAGACAAACCGACAACAGCCATACCCATCGTAGCGCCTCCATAAAACGCGGTTTTAAGAGCTTTTTCAGCACCATCTTTTGCTGCTGCAACCGTGCGAACGTTTGCTTTGGTTGCGTTATCCATGGCTATGTAGCCAGCAGCCAACGATGCGACCGCCCCTACCAAGAAGGCAGCTGCAGTGCCTATACCAAGAAAGCCGCTTGGCAGGGCAACCCACAGCAAAACAAAAACAACGGCTGTGATTACTGCGATTGTTTTGTATTGCCTTTTTAGGAAAGCATACGCGCCTTCTCTAATGGCATTTCCGACTTCAACAGCCTTCGGTCCGCCTGGGCTCATTCTACCTATGTGGCGCATAAGCAAAAGTGAAGCGATTACGGCGATTACTCCAGCTATGGGGGCTATCCAAAATACAAATGGATTTGGTGAGTTAACACTTGATGAGGCTAAAGCTTGTAAGGGTATGAACATGTTAAACAAGCCATGACCATTTTCTATATATGTTTTTCTAACAAATTTTGGCACTGCAATGTATAAATCTGGATTTTAAATCAATAGAGGAAATTCCAAGTTTGCCAAATTTGGTTGTATTTTTAAGGAAGCTGCAAACATATCTGAGTAAGTCTTCAAAGGGATTAGTAATGCCATCAAAATTAATAGTTGTCAAAGTTGGCACTAGCGGCATAACAACTAGCCAAGGAAAACTTGACGAAGAAGAAATGCAAAAACTAACCAGTCAAATAGCCGCAGTAACCAAACAAGGAGACAAAGTTGTTCTCGTAACATCTGGAGCGGTAGCTGCAGGCATCGCAGAACTTGGCATGCCCCCAAAACCTAACGATGTAGTTTTTCAGCAGGCAGCAGCGGCAACTGGACAAGGAGTGTTGATGGCGAAATACCGTGAATTCTTCAAGGTACACGGATTAAAAGTTGCGCAAATCCTACTAACTGCAGAAGATCTCTCCAACAGGGCATCATACGTCCATACATGCAACGTGTTAATAATGCTAATCAAATCAGGCGTTGTCCCAATTATCAATGAAAACGACGTAACGTCGGTAGCTGAACTAAAACGATGTGAAGGGTATAAGGAAAATTTCAGCGACAACGACATGCTTTCAGTTTTGGTAGCTGGAGCGATAGGTGCAGACATGACGATAATCCTCTCCGACGTTGACGGTTTATACACTGCTGACCCCCAAGAACCCAATGCAAAACTAATCAAAAGCGTTGATGCTATAACACCCGAATTAAAATCCTCACTTAATGGTAAAAGCAAATTGGGAAGAGGAGGAATTCAAAGCAAAATAAAAGCTGCTGAAATCGCTACTTCATGTGGAATAACTGTTGTGATCGCAAACAGCAGAAGAGAAAACGTTCTGCTTGACATACTTTCAGGAAAAGATGTAGGTACCTTTTTCAAGCCTCAGAAAACAATGCCTTTCGTTAAACGTTGGATAGCTTATGGGGCAGCTGTGAAAGGTCAAATTCAAGTAAATGAAGGCGCAAGAAAAGCTATTCTTGAAGGTTCAAGCCTCTTGCCCGTTGGCATAACACGGGTTGTTGGCAACTTTAACGTTGGAGATGTAGTTAGCATAGTTGATGAAAACAAAGTTGAGTTTGCGAAAGGCAACCCGAGTTATTCAAGTGGAGAGTTGAGCTTAATTAAAGGGTTACAAGCCACAGAAGTACAAACAAAACTTGGTTCTGATAAGCCTAAAGAAGCTGTGGAACATAAAAGTATACACTTAATCGGGGAAGAAAAATGATAACAGAAATATGCAAGAAAGCCAAGGCAGCTTCAATTGAAATGGCAAAGCTTTCATCAGACGCAAAGAACACGGCGCTCTGTAAAATGGCAAATGTCCTTGAATCGAACGCCGAGAGAATTTTGTTGGCAAATAAGGAAGATGTTGAAGCCGCTAAAGCCAAAGGGGTTAAAGCGGCGTTACTTGATCGTTTATCATTGGATCAAAAGAAAATAAAGTCAATGGCTAATGACTTACGAGAAGTCTCCACATTGGCTGACCCTATTGGAACAATCATTAGCACATGGACAAGGCCCAACGGCTTGATAATCAGCCAAGTTCGAGTGCCTTTAGGAGTTGTAGGTGTAATTTACGAATCACGACCTAACGTAACTTCCGACTCTGCCGGCATTTGCATCAAATCAGGAAATGCAGTTATTCTCAGAGGCGGATCGGATGCATTACAGTCCAACATCATAATCGGCGAAGTTTTACGCACTGCTTTAGAAGAAACAGCTGTGCCTGTTGACGCAATTCAAGTAGTAAATTCGCCTGACCGTAAAGTAGCTGAAGAACTAATGCGGATGCGAGAGTACATTGATGTTCTTATCCCCAGAGGCGGCGCAGACTTAATCAAAACCGTAGTTGAAACTTCACGTATCCCTGTTATTGAAACAGGAACGGGCAACTGCCACATATATGTCGAAGAAGACGCAGATTTAGAGAAAGCGACTCCAATTATTATCAATAGTAAATGCCAAAGACCTGGAACATGTAATGCAGCAGAAAAGCTCTTAGTAAATGGAAAAATTGCGAATGAGTATCTACCAGTTGTTATTGCTGCTTTGAGAAAAGAGGGCGTTGAGGTTAGAGGTGACGAAGAAACCAGGAAAATTATTCCTGATGTGAAACTTGCCACTGAAGAAGACTGGCATACAGAATACTTAGACCTAATCATGGGCGTTAAGGTAGTGAAGAACATTGCCGAAGCGATAAGTCACATTAGCAAATACAGTACCAAACATTCAGACGCGATTCTTACAGCTGACTTCGACAAAGCCGTAAAATTCATAAAAGAAATAGATTCAGCAGCAGTTTATTGGAACGCATCCACAAGATTCACTGATGGCAACCAATTTGGGCTTGGCGCAGAAATCGGCATCAGCACTCAAAAACTTCATGTGAGAGGCCCCATGAGCGTACAACATCTAACAACAACAAAATACGTTGTTTTAGGCAGCGGCCAAATCAGAAAATAAGTTAAAAGGTTTCAAACAGAAAACCGCATATAAATACAAATTTTCTGATTTTTCCTTTATTCACCGTTAAGTTAAAAGTAAAGTGACCTCAAAATTGGTTAATTGTTTAGAAATTAAATTAAAAACGAAGCTTGCAAAAATGCGGGTTTTAACTTATTATTTCAAACAATTTTTTATATCATCTTTCTTAATTTATGCTAAACTAATATTTAGGAGAAAATTAACTTGGGTAATCGATTCATAAATCATTGGAAAAAACAAGAGCAAGAAGATCCATCATTAACAACAAAAATTAAAAGCATTGGTAAACCTCAAGAAAATGTAAAAGACCAAATCAACACAGTTATTCAACGCTTAGACATCCAAACCAAATCTTTGGATGCCGCGATACAACGCTTCAAAAACCGTGACGCAGCACTTTTTCAATGTGTTGTAAAAGCTATGACAAACCGAGATCAAGCACGAGCAAACATCTACGCAGGCGAACTGGGAGAAATTCGCAAAGTAGAAAAAATGCTAATTCAAGAATCCCTTGCATTGGAAAGCGTATCTATGCGCCTTCGTACGGTTTCAGAAGTGGGCGATTTAGTTACAATTTTAGGTCCTGCAGCAAGCGTACTAAATACGGTTCGATCTGGAATGTCAGGTATTTTACCGCAAGCTAGTCAGGAACTTGAAAGCATCGGTAGTCTACTTGGAGACATTTGCACTCAAACTAGCCAATCATCGGAAACACCAAACATTGGAATGACCGCAAATGAAGATGCGTTAGCAATCTTGCAGGAAGCGGAGATAGCCGCTGAGAAAAGAGTCAGTGAACAATTTCCAGAGGTATCGACTGCAGTTTCACCAAGCAAAAGGACAAGCATAGAACTCTAAGATGAAACAGCAAATACCAACAAAACTCTATTTTTTTCCCAACTTTATTTTATTATTCTGGTCTTAAAAAAGAAAGAAAAGAGAAAACAAGCTCTGTGTGTGCTTGTATGTTTTGATTTCTTATACCGTAGAGATAGTTGGTATGATTGTTTGAAGTTGTCCTACGACTGGGTGTAGCAGATTTAACACAATGTTTGGGAACAAGCCTAAGATTATCAGTGTGAAAGCCAAGATGAATACAGGTATAAGTATTCGTTTTGATTCTTTTACTGAAGTTTCATCTTTAGCTTTCTTGCCGTACATCACATAAATTAATCTAAATATGTAAGCAGTTTGTAGGACGCTTGTTAAAACTCCAATTACTGCTAGCCAACTTAAATTCGACTGTATTGCCGCTGTGAATACCAAGTATTTTCCTATGAATCCGCCGAAAGGTGGAACACCAGCAAATGATAGTCCAGCCATCACAAGGGCTAAGCATACAAGAGGCATTTTTTTGCCTACACCTGCAAAGTCATCCATACTTTTGATTCCGCGACTATTCAGGATGCCGACTGCCATGAAAGCAAGCGCAGTAGTGATGCCACCGATAAGTAAGAAGTAAAGGTTGCCAAGTAATCCAAGAGAAGACACACTCGATATTGCCACAAGATTATAGCCAACGTCAGCGACGCAGATGTATGCTACTAAGCGTTTTACATCATTCTGAATTAATGCGAACAAATTACCTACTATCATAGCTACTGCTGCCAAGGCCGCGAACAATAAAGTCCAATCTAACACTGCACCCGAACCTTTTGGAACTACGATGTAAAGTAATATTCTAATGAGGATGTAATAGCTGCCTTGGTCGACAAGAGCTGAGAGAAAAGCTGCTGAGGGGGCTGGTGCTGCAGTGTACGCGTCTGGTAACCAGAAGTGGAAAGGCACTATTGCAGCTTCAATAGCGTAGCCAGCTGCAATGAAAATAAATGCAATAATTAACACATGATTATTGGCCAAAGATGGCAAAACGTGCCCAAGTGCCAAGTAATTCAAGGTTCCAGTTAGACCAAACACAAGGGAGTACCCGAAAATTATGAAAGCTGAAGCGATGATGACCATGATAAGATACTTTAATGTGGCGTTAAGTGAGAAAGCATTTTTCTTATAAAGCATTAAGAACGCTGCACCAGCTGTTGCGGCTTCCCAGAATATGAAGAATGTTAGGAGGTCGCCTGCAAGAACCGCCCCCAATATGCCTGCGGTGGTCATCAGCATAATTGCGAAGTAGCGTTCTGATGGGCGCTTGTTGGACCCCACTGCAAATACAGTATAAACAACAACTACAGCTGCAATGGCTACAATGATTATTGACATGTATATTGAGATGGCGTCTATCATAAAGGCGCTTGAGAATGGGTAGACATTGCTTAAGCCTATGTTGATAATCGGTGGTGACGAACCTGCACTGTAATAGCTTATTGCTAAGTTTGCTACTGCTGCTCCTGCAAGGGCGAAAACAGCTATAAACCAGCCAAGCGTTAGGGCAGTTGCGTGGTTGCTTTTTCGTATTACTCTGAAAATTGGGACAGTTAGCATTGCAGAGATTACTAGAGTTATTATCGGTAAAATGACGTCTATGATTTGAACCATTAGACTGTTCCTCCAAATGTCACTGTTTGAATTAGATTTATGAAGAACGTTGGGTAAATTCCAACAAGCACAACCAATACTACCAAGATAGCCAAGGAGAGCTTCATCCAGTTAGATACGTCGACGATTTTGTGGGGCGTTTCACCTTCTGCGACTGCAACTTCATCAGCTACGGGTTGCCCGAGGTAAACTTTTGATGTAAATCTTAACATGTAAGCAAGCGAAATCACTGTTGCTACGAGCATAAGAGCCGTGGGTATGATGTAGAAGCTGTCAGTTTTTATAACTTGGAAAGCCCCGACAAATATTAGAAATTCGCTGATGAAACATGCAAATGGCGGTGCTCCAGCAATGCTTAATGCAGCTATGGTCGATGAAACTGCTGTGAAAGGCATTTTGCCTGCTAAGCCTCCCATTTTGCGAATGTCTCTTTTTTCTGTTTGATGCATAACCCCTCCTGCGGTAAGGAAGAGAAGGCCTTTGCTTAGGGCATGGCTAACAATGTGAAGCACAGTTCCTACTATTGCAAGAGATGAAACCAAGATAACAGTTTCACCCGCTAGCACACTTACAGGAAAGAGCGAAAGACCAAACATTATGTAACCCATATGGGCGATGCTGGAATACGCAATAAGTCGTTTAATGTCAGTGGAAACTAGCGCAATCAGCGATCCAAAGAAGGCAGATAGGACACCTACGATAGCTAATGCATAAAGGAAATCAGTTCCAAAGGTTATGCCAACGGCTGGAAAAACCATACCCAGCGATAGACGTAAAATTGCGTAAGCTCCTGCGCTGATTATGACACCACTTAATAGCGCCGACATTGGTGCTGGAGCTTCTGAGTGAGCATCAGGAAGCCATAAGTGGACAGGTATAACAGCCATTTTAACAGCGAAACCTGCGGTTAACGCTATGAGAGCCCACTTAACAATGCTTGAACCCGCAACGCCAACACCCATCAAAGCCGTTTGTGCTTTAAATATGTCAGTTTGTCCGCCTGTTGCTACGTAAATTGCGCCGATGCCTAAGAGCACAAAGACTGCGCCTGCATGTGTCCATATGAAGAGTTTGAAGGCTTGCTTGTATGAGTCTCTGTACCCCCATTCGCCAACTATAAAGTAAGCTGGCACAAGCATTAGCTCCCAGCAGAAATAGAATAGAATTAGGTTAGATGTTAAGAAAACACCTACCATCCCAACAGACAGCATGCATAACAGTGCATAGTAGGCAGCTAGGTGTTTTTTCCCAGTCATGTAAGTTATAGAGAAAAGCGATGCTACCAGGATCAAGACAAGGCTGATTAATGCTACAGAGACGCTGATCCCGTCAGTGAAAAGCGTAAATGAGGTATGTATAACGCTGATCCAGCTGTAGGATTCAATGTATCTGTGGGTTGCGCTGTTAAGGACAGTTGGTACAGTGGTTAAAACCAAAATAATGTTAACCATAGCAATTAATGCTACAAATAGAGCGGCTGCCTTAGGTGATTTCTTTCCCGTAAAATAGACAAAGGGGATGCTTAATGTTGGAATTGCAAATACTGCGAGAAGAGCTGGAAACATTTTTTTATAGTCCTCCAAGGGTTAAAATTATCAACACTATTATCAGTATGAAACCCACAACTGCGGCGGCAATGTAGTTTTGAACGGTTGAGGAAGGCACTTTTTTCAGTTTTGAAGCAGCTGTCACGACTCCGATTGCAAATTTGGTTGCTAGTAGATTTGCTGAATCCTCAACAACCTTAAGGCCGTCAGACAACTTTGTTAATCCCTTAACTAAGACGCCGTAGAAGTCATCAAAGAAGTAAGCGTGCTTTAGCATAGTGGCGATTGGATTTGAACCGCCACCCAGACTTCGTATGGCATAAACATTCTTGTAGTATGCATAGTAAACGAGCAATCCAGTCGGCACCAGAAGCGCTAGGAAGATTGGTGTTTCTATATCAATAAATGAACCTAGAATAGATAGCCCAAGGCCGTTCAAATGCATAAAGCTCAACACAACAGGCAAGGCTAAGCCCCAAGCAATGCAAAGACCTGCTAATATTGCAGCTGGGATAAGCATGACTTTTGGAGCTTCATGCACGTGTTGTTTTTGCAGATGTTCCGATTCTTTGCCCATAAAGACTAGGGTGAACATGCGAATGACGTAAGCAAAAGTGATTGCAGCAGTTGCATAAAGCAGAATTGCCTGAATCAGGTTTACGCCAGTCACACTTGTTATGATTAATCCTTTGCTAAAGAAGGCGGCAAATGGTGGCAAGCCGCTTGTTGTAATAACCATTATAGCCATCAAAATGAAGGTGACGGGCATAGCTTTCCTTAATCCACCCATCAAACGCATATCTCGTGTGCCAATTGCATGTATGATGCCTCCCGCTAAGAGGAATCCGAGACCTTCGAAGAAAGCGTGGCTTACCATATGGAATAAACTCGCGAACCAACCGATTGAAGCCGCTCCCTGAACAGCGGTGCCTAAGCCAGCCATCATGAAGCCGATTTGGCTTACCGTGGAGTAAGCTAGTACCCCTTTGATGTCCGTCGTAGTTATAGCCAGGGTAGCTCCGATAAGCGCCGTTAAGACACCTATCCAAGCAACCGTTGCAAACCAATACTGGGTTCCCAACGCTTCAATCAAGGGTAGTGCAACTGAGGCAATTAGGATGAATCTTGCAAGAAGATAGACACCCGCTTTAACCATTGTGGCAGCATGTAAAAGTGCGCTGACTGAGGTTGGTGCCTCCATTGCGCTATAGAGCCAAGTAAACAATGGAAGCTGAGCGGACTTTGCAATTGCGCCACCTAAAACTAAGAAGAAAATAACAACCATTAAGTTCAGGTTCAATGTCCCTGCGCTTGCAGATGTTGAAAGTTCTTGTATTATAGCTCGGAAGCTAAATGATCCGATCGCTTGTCCATTGATGAGTGGACCTGCGTATAGTAAGCCGATGGCTGCAAGCAGAGAAATGTCGCCTATGCGAGTCATTATGAAAACTTTAACACCTGCGTTAATTGACTCAGGACGTTTATACCAGAATGCAATTAAAGCATACGAGCATAAGCCGACCATTTCCCAGAAAATAAACATCTGAAGTAAATTATCAGAAATAACAAGACCAATCATGGAACCAATGAAGAGCATGAGCAAGAAGTAGTATCGGGTTAATCCTTCTTCACCTTTCATGTATCCCCAAGAATAAACAGCGATGATTAAGCCAAAGAAAGCAATTAAACACGTGAATAAGACACTGAGTGGATCGATAAATACTCCAGCGTTGATACCTGGAATCCAATTGATTGTTGATGAAGCCAGAGCTTGTCCATTCCCGAAATAAATGCCTGGCACCATTGAAAAGGCCAAAGCAGTCACAATTGCAGCAATAGCAATCATGTAGTAGTTTCGAACTTTATCACTTATTTTCGCAACAACTGGAACGAACAGACAGGCAACGAGTGGGACTACCCAAACAAGCCATGCAGCAATAATATCAAACGTCATTATGCTTCATCCTCGCTTTCGGTTTTTTCCTGCATTTTTATTATTTCACTAAGATTGCTTGTTCCATACTTTTTGGATACAATAACAAGCAACGCCAAAATTACTGCGCTAACCGCTGTATCCGTTGAAAACGCCAGTATCAGAAAAGCTTGCCCCAAACCTTGACCACTTGAAGAAACAAGCATTACGAAATTCAAAGTAGCTGCGGTTGCGATTAACTCAACTGATATGAATACTTTGAGTAGTTGCCGGTTGGTGAGCAAGCCATAGAGTCCAATTGCCAGCATCACCAGAGATAAAATAACAAAGTCCATTATTGTCCACCTTTCCTTTTCTCATACAAGACAATGGCAATCCCCAAAGCCACCGTCAAAACAACCAAGGCTTGCAAAATAACATCCAAACCTCTCAGATTCCATAAAGCATCTCCAAAAGACGCATCAGATGTTTGTCCAGTTGAGCCAGTCACTGAGAGAAAAATCGCTGGTAACGATAAAACTACTCCAATGCCTATCAAGGCAAAGGTCTTTTTAGGTGAAGTTTTCTTTGTGGATTTTTCACCTAACATTTCTCCTGACAAAAACAAAATGGCTAATGTGCCTATGCCAACGACGAATTGAAAGATAGCTGCAAAAGGCGACCCGTTTAAAATGTAAAGTATTGCTGTGAAAAAGAAAGTTCCTGCTAACGCTGCAACAGAATAAACCATTTCATCGGTAAATAGAGCCAAGCAAGCGGAAACGATCAAACCCACTGAAATTATTTCAAAAATCATTATTTTGTACCTTCCTTAGCGTTTGGTTGAGGTTTGCTAATTAATGAGTCCTTGTCAGTTGTTGCTAATTCGTAGTTGGTAGTGCCCGTTATTGCATTTCTTGGGCAGCTTTCTACGCATTGATTACAGAAAATGCATTTGTTAAGGTCGAATTGTGGACGTTGTTTACCGTCAACTTCAACTATTTTTATTGCATCTGCAGGGCAATCTCGGTAGCAAACGGAGCAGTTTGAGCCGACAAGCGATTTTACATCAAAACACATAGCGCCTTTTGTGGCACAGAGTTCTATCATGTTGCATGCTTTGATTGTGTATTCTGGTTTGCCTCGGTAATCATCTGGAAGAGTTGGCTTCACAAATGGATATTTTGTTGTGGCAGGTTTAGTAAAGAAATGTGAGAATGTTCTTTTGAACATTGGAGATATGCGTGATTTCTTTGCTTTGGTTTTTGTCTTCGTCGCCATCTTTTTACACCAACGGGTACACCCATGTTACTAAAGCTACGGTTAGCATAAGCGAAAGTATTGCTGCAGGTAACACAATTTTCCAATTGGCTGATAACACCTGATCAATACGTAATCTTGCAAATAGACAAGTTATGTACTCAGTAATTATTACCACTGCCAATAGTTTGAGCACGAACCACAATGAATACCAGAATGCTGGAATTCCAAAGAACACTGGACCGTATGGGCCGCCAAGGAATAACTCTACGACCAAAGCAGCTCCAAACACAATTTGAACATCTCGTGTCAAATGGAGGAAAGCTAGTTTTGCGCCTGTATATTCGGTTTCTAAACCTCCGACCAATTCACTTTCTGCATCTGGAACGTCAAAGGGATCTTTTTCCAGCTCTGCTTGCATAGTAATAATGAACAAAACGAAAGCCCATGGAGCTAATAGTATGATTGGAATGGTTTGGCCTGAAGCTATTGTGACTCCTGAGGCTATTGTGAATATGCTTAAGCTTCCAACGATGAAAGCTGGTGTTAATGCAATTAGGAAAAGCGGTATATCATAACCTAAGAACTGGGTCAGCACTCTTGCTGAACTAATGGTGCCGTAGGGATTGCATGATGCCCATCCCGAAAGGAACAAAAGAAAACTGGCAATTGTTGAGAAGGACAAAATAACAATCAGATCACCATTGAATCCGCCTGTCGAAAGTACACTGGCGCCATCAATAGGTAAAAAGCACAAGGCAAAAACCATAATTGTAAACGCCACAAGCGGCGCGAATTTGAAAACAGTTTTTTTAGCGTCTCTTGGCTCAATGTCTTCTTTTGTTAGCAGTTTTATGAAGTCAGCTAAAGGCTGAAGAATACCTGCTGGACCTGCAACCATGGGACCGACACGATTTTGTATGCGGGCTTCAATTTTTCGCTCAAGCCAATCGCAGAACAAAGTTAGTAATAATATAAAAGCGAAACCGGGGAAGATGAGTATTCGAAGGATGAGGAAAAAGTCAATCATCAGATCACCTGTCTGTACATGAGAAGCATGGGTCTAAGCTGACAAAGTTTGGCGGAACGTCCGCTATGCTTTCACCGATTGCTGTTTGAAGGAATGATGGAAGGTTTGCAAATGTTGGAGTGCGTACTTTTACGCGGTCAGGCATTGCTGAGCCATTGCTTTTAACATAGTAGAATAATTCGCCTCTTGGAGCTTCATTACGACTGATAGCTTCACCTGCAAGAACATTTCTGGGCACATCAATTCGGAAGGGTCCTTTGGGCATATGATCAAGTGAATATTGGATTATGTCTATGCTTTCTTCAACTTCATCCATACGAACATTCATTCGTGCCCAGGTATCGCCTTCCTTGTAAACAATTTTATTGAATGGAATTTCTCCGTATGCTTCATATGGGTCATCTTTGCGTACATCGATGTCATATCCTGATCCTCGAGCTACTGGACCAACTACGCACAGTTTGATCGCATCTTTTCTTGAGAGTATACCAACATCTTTCATGCGAGCTTTTATTGAAGGCTCATTTGTGTAAACTTGCCTGTAGAAGGGCAGTTTCTTTCTGAGTTCTTCCATAGTTGTTTTGATTTTCGGGATATCAGTGTCTTTTAGGTCACGTCTGACACCGCCAATGGTCATTTGCGATGCGTAGACGCGGTTTCCGCTGGTTAATTCGATAAGATCCATGATTGGTTCTCGGTCTCTCCAAAAATATTGGAACAGTGTTTCGTAGCCGATTTCTAAGCCTGCATGTCCTAACGTTAACAAGTGACTGTGTAATCGATTAAGTTCAAGCGCGATCACTCTTTGGAATTTGGCTCGTTCTGGCACTTCAGTTTTTAAAATTTTCTCAGTTGCAGCAACAAAGCCATATGCGTGACAAGCGTTGCAGATGCCACAGATTCGCTCAACCAAGTAAACATCTTGAATATAGGTTCGAGATTCAGACGCTTTTTCTATTCCACGGTGAACGTAGCCGAGTCTGGGCTCAACTTTAGTTACGATTTCTCCGTCAACTGTTACGGCAAATTTTTCTGGCTCTAACAACGCAGGATGTTGAGGCCCTATGATGATTTTGACGAGTTTACTAATATCCTGAAGTTTTTCTTCGGGTGCAGGGTTTAGTTTTACTTCGGATGCTTTAACGTCTTTCCTCAAGGGATAAATGCCTTCAGGCCAGTTTTCGGATAGCACAAGATGCCCTTTGAATTCATTTCCTACAAATACGACGCCTAAAAGGTCAGAAACCTCAAATTCATGGAACGCAGCACCTGGAATAAGGTCAACTATTGTTTGGATTTTTGGGTTATCTTTTGGAACTTCAGCACGGATTGTTACAAAAGCGTTTGATGTAGGCATATGATATAGAATACCTAAGGTATTTCCAAGATCTAGCCCAGTTATGGCTGTTAGAGCTGTTTTTTCGTCAGCTTCAACCATGGCTTTGACTACGTCTCTGTGCAAGCCATTGCTAGTGTTTATGGCAGCTGTGCCAAGTTGCCCTACTTGAATTTGGACTTTATTACCAAGTTTAGATTGTAAGATACTAATTATATCGATTTTATTGTTTGACACTTGTTTTTACCTCCTCAATTTCAGGTTTAGCTGCTTGCGCAGCTACAACTATTTCTGGCGCGGCAGCAGCATGTTTTGCTTCTTCTGCCTTTAGAGCTTCAGCTTGTTTTTCCTGTTTGGATAATTTTTTGGGTTTAGGTGGATTTAATGCATTTAATAGTTTAACGACGCCGTCAAGCATTGCTTCTGGACGTGGTGGACAGCCAGGTATGTAAGCGGTAACTGGGATAACTTTGTCTACGCCGCCGACTACGTTATAGTTTCCAGCGAAAACACCGCCACTGCAAGCACAAGCGCCGATTGCGACTACGAATTTGGGCTGTGGCATTTGATCATAGACTCGTTTGAGCCGTTCTGCGCATTGTTGTGTAACACAGCCAGTGACTAGAAGAACATCTGCGTGTCTTGGTGAGGGTTCGAGTTTTACGCCGAAACGTTCTATGTCATATTTTGGTGTTAATAAAGCGACGATTTCTATGTCGCAGCCGTTGCAAGCGCCAGAGTTAAAATGCAAGACCCATGGCGACTTAATCCGTGCCCATGTTACTGTGTTAGTCATTTACTCTTTTCCTCCCTCTAAAAGAACCAAACCTGCAGCAAGAATTATGCCAAGATAGACGATTAGGTAAAGCGGGTTTGTTCCAGCTAATACAAAAGAATAAGCGAAAGCAAGAACTAATACGGCTGAATCAAAAATTACAAAGTAAATCAAGTATTTGTATAGGGATACGTTGATTCTTAATCCATGAAAAGTGGCTTTTTCTCCACAAGCATACGATGATTGCTCGTTTTCGCTTATGGTAGTTTTAGGCGCTGAACGTTTTCCTATTGTATAAATCGCAAATGTTGAAATGAAAATTAATACAAATGCAATGAGGGCTTCAAGAAGCAATCAATATCTCTCCATCAATGTTTTAATTTTAAACATTAAAGTTTCCTCAGAGGTATGGTCATATTTGCAATTGTTATATCCAGAAGCCTCGCTGTAAACGCATATAAGGTTATCTGCACTGAAACTGTGCAAACGCACAATACCAGTTGCAACATGCGGAACGTCGATTACGCCAAAATAGATACAATTGCGCTGATTGTACAGTGTATTTTCCCCTGTAGCTCTTTCTTTCTCCCATACTACCCCGAGCTAGTTTCCATTAAAGAAGTATTCTTAGATTTAAATATTAAGAACAAAAACAATGCAAAGCCCATGATTATTGAATAAAATCAAGAACCAACACAGTGAAAGCTAGTTGATATAACGGTTCCATGCCATCTTCTTGCCAAAAAAAGAGGTTTTCATCAGAAAGAACTAAAAAACCTAAACAAACAAAGCGCAAATTGTACTAAAAAGTAACAATAAATATCACAACTATTAACGTTAAATCAAAATTTTGGTGCTCGACTTTGTTAATTTCGCTTGCAGCCAATAGATCTTATTGAAGATCTTTCATTAAAAATGAACCCGATTTTACTATTGATTTATCGTCTAAACTAAAATAATAGGGGAGTAGATAGTTGCTGCAAGTTTAGACGGCGATCTCCTCAGTTAAACCTGCTTCTGGGTATGGAAAGATATGTGCTTTTTCTAATGGATAATTTATTGTAACTTTTTCTCCGATTTCAACCCATTCCTCCGTTAATGAAGGTCGATTAATTACTAAGCGATCGCCATTTTCAAGACGAATTTCGTAACGGACAAAAGTTCCTTCAAAAGTGATTTTATCAATTTTTCCAAACAAAGCATTTTCCGTGAGAATATGACCAATTTTCATTTCACACGTTTCAGGTCTGATGGCTAAAACTATTCTTTCGCCTTGTTTTATTTCTGAGTTCAATGCCTTAATTTTTAATCCTTCACGTAACTCTATCTCAGAATAATTGTTTGTTTTACTAATGTACCCTTCCAAAAAGTTTGATTCACCAATGAAGTGAGCAACAAACAAACTGTTCGGGTGCATGTAGAGCTCCTGGGGACTGCCAATCTGCACGATCTTTCCTTTTTTCATAACTGCAATCCTATCAGAAATTGACATTGCTTCTGCTTGGTCATGAGTAACATGGATTGCCGTTAATTTGAGGTCTTTAGCCATTCTTCGTATTTCATATCGGATTTCATTTCTTACTTTTGCATCCAACTGACCTAACGGCTCATCTAAAAGCAGAGTTTTTGCGCCTGCAGCTAATGCTCTTGCAACAGCTATTCTTTGCATCATGCCTCCGCTTAGTTCGCTGGGGTATGCGTTTAAACGTTCGTTAAGTTTTACAAGCTCCAAAACTTCATGCCCAATAGTGTCTGCTTGTTTCTGGTCGTAATTTTTGACTTTTGGTCCATAAATTACGTTGCCCCATGCAGTCATATGAGGGAATAAGGCGAAGGTTTGGAAGACAAATCCGATATCTCGGTCTTCAGGCGGATCTTTGTCAACTCGTCGGTCGCCGATGTAGATCTCGCCACTGTCTGGTTCAATAAGTCCAGCAATAAGCCGCAAAAGAGTAGTTTTTCCACAGCCACTGGGACCCAGCAAAGAGAAGTATTCTTTGTCATGTATTGTTAAGCTTACGTTGTCTAGAGCGTAGATTTTTCCGTATTTTTTTGTCAGGTTTACTACTCGAATATCAGGCATAAGTCCAGTCTCCAATTGATTTTTTACTACATGTATAGGCTGTCATTCTAAGCTTTTCCTTTTCTAGTAAGAAGTCTCAAAATCAACAAGATTACGAAGCTAAACAGTATCAAGATACCACAGGCTAAACCAACAGTTAAAGAGTTAACCCCTGAAATTGGTGGTGTCACACCTCTAAGTGAGTTAACCCAGTTGACAATCAGTACAGGAGCCGTCTGCAAGTTTGAAGAAACTGCTAATGTTGCACCTGTTTCACTTACACTTCTGGTAAAAACGATTATCGCACCTGAAAGAATGGAATATTTTGTAAGCGGCAACACAATTGATCTGAACACTGCAAGAGGCTTAGCGCCAAGGGTTCTTGATGCTTCCTCCATATCAACGCTTATTCTCTCCATTGCTGCAGACATCGATCTTACAAAGTAGGGGTATGTAATGGCTAAGTGGGCAAAGATGAGCAGGAGAAGCGGAGGTATTCCTGGGACCCCTTGCCAGAAAAACTTTAGCGAAACACCTAATGCTATAGATGGGACAATAATTGGAATGTTGATTAAGTTGTCAAGGATTGCTGAGGGCCACCTGCCAAATGTTTTACGTGCAAGCAAAATCGCCATCGGTATGCCAAGGATAATACCTAAAACGGTTACAATAGCGGCTAGACCATAAGATAAAAACAGGCTTTGCCAAAAGCTTGCCCATATACCTGCACCAGTTAGAGCCTGAATTAACGGAGTCCCAGTAGCAACAGCTTGGAAAGCAGGCAAGGCTACAAAAAGCGAGGGAATCAACACTAAAAATATGAAGACAAATAATGCAATGCCGTTTCGTGACCAAGCAGCTTTTTTGTAGCTAAGTTTTTTCTCAAAAAAGGGTAAGCCGTGGCCAAACGGCAACTTTATTCTTTGTCCTAAAACCCGTATTAATGCAAAAAGGGCAAGTGAAACACCGATCAATATTAAGCTTGCAAAAACTGTGGCGCCTTCATAGGTGCCTACGGATATTGTTCCTGCTTTGAATTCGTTGCTGATATGCTGTAGGAATACGGGTCCATTCATGAAAAAAGCACCTGCAACAATGAATGTTGCCCCAGTTTCTGATAGTGATCTAGCGAAAGCTAAAGAAAATGCTGCTATCAAGGATGGCTTTAAAATGGGAAATGTAACCGTTCTGGACGCAGTTAAAGGAGGAGCACCAAGCGTTCTTGACGCCCGTTCATACTCCATCTTGTAATCAAGCATAGCTCCAACCATTATTCGGACAACAACGGGATAAGAAAAAGTGAAATGCAACAGCATGACAAGTAGCCAACCGGGAGAAATCAATGAACCTCCAAAAAATGCAGATATGCCTCCGCCAGAACTCCAAAACAGCAAAAGTGAATAGCCAAGTGCGGCAGTTGGAACAACAAAAGGTATGTCGGCCAAAGTGTCAAGGACGCTTAGCCATCTTGATTTCCCACGCGTAATAAGCCAGGCTAACGGCACACCTGCAATAATGTCTAACGCCGCAACGATTAAGCCGATAATGAACGAGTTTGAGATTGCGCCTAAAGTTGTTTTCACTAAGGCAGGTTGGTTGGTGATGTTGCTAATTGTTGGGACTTTAATCAAGATCCCCAGTATAGGTGGAATAAGAATTAATGCAAAGAAAATGATGACTGCGGAGAGGTAGAGGGTGTACTTTAAGGGTTTTTTAGAGGACAATGCATTGAGCTTGTTCGATAGTTTGTTAAGCACAGTGCCGCTCCTTTTCTCCGAGGTGAATAGGTAAGCGAAATTTAATCGATTGTTCAAGTATATTAGCTGTTACTTGCTGCTGGCTGTTTTGTCATATTTTTTTCTTTAAAATATATAGTTTATTGAGTAGAACAATAAAATATATGGGGTGCATTCTTTATGCAATTTCTTTGAAGAGAAGACTTTATCAGTTTAAGAAAAATAAGTTTTACATGGTGATTTTTTTGGAAGAAAAACATAGGATAATGAAAAAAACTTTTGAAACAAAAATGTTTCTAGACGGAAAAGAGTTGCCTTTGAACAATTTTGTGCAAGAGACAATCGGCAACATTATGGCTGGGTTTGCGAAGTCACTGAAAGGAATTGATGCGGAATCTGAAAGGATGGAAGTAAAAATTACGCGCCTTCACAAACCCGTGGACGTTGATGCTCATATCTATCCTTAGCTAACCACTTTTCTAAACTGAATCAATGTAGCGCTCATAGTGATGACGGCAACTAACCCAATTACTCCCCAAGCGGGCAGAATTGTAGTCCAAATATAACCGTTGATCATTAGAGCACGGCTGGCGGCTACGGCGTAGCTTACAGGGTTAAAATATGATACAACTTGGACCCATTTGGGTAGGAAACTAAGGGGGAACAACGCAGGGCTCAAGAATAGCAATGGGAAAGTTATGACTCCTCCTATGGCAAAAACCGTCTCTGAACTTCTGGTTTTCATGCCCAAAGCTAAAGAAATTCCCGACCATGCTAGTCCGAAGAAAGCAAGCGTAAAGAAGATGAGCAAAACTCCAATGATTCCGGTTACTACGTAAGCACCTAAGGCATATGCTAATCCAAGAATTATTGCTGTTTGCAGTACTACTCTAAAAGCATCACTGCTTAATCTGCCAAGTAAAATTGCTGGGCGACTTACAGGTGTTACGAGCATTTTTTGAAGGTATCCTGTATCAATGTCTGCCACTATTGAGTTTCCTGACTGCAGTGCACTTCCAAAGGCGTTCTGCATCAGAATTCCAGCCGTTGCAAACTGCAGATAACTTACTCCGGGCGGCAATACTCCTGGAACGTTCGATAGATTTCCAAGTAACTGCGTGAATAGTAAGAGGAACAAAAGAGGTTGGAAAAGGGAAAAGAATAGCAATATTGGGGTTCGAACGAGTTTTGTCATGTACCTTATGAATATGTAACGGGTATCAGAAAGTAAAGTCATGTTTTTTCATCTCCGTGCGCCGCCAAACATGGCGCTTGGTGCCTTGACTAATTCTTCCGTGCGAATTCTTTTGCCTGTGTGCCGCATGAAAACGTCATCTAGTGAGGGAGAGGAAAAAGTCACTGAGGCGATTCGAATGCCGCTGCTATCTAATGCCCGTACAATATCAGCTATTAATAAACCAGCATTTTTAGCATAAACCGTAAGGCACTCTTCCGAATCTATTATTTCGTTAACGCCTGTTAGGCTTTTAATGAGTTCCTTTGCATTCGACTTGTCTTTCTCACAGTTCTCAAGGGCGATCCTTATCGAATCTGCGCCTATTTCACGTTTTAATTCTGTAGGGGAGCCGCTTGCAACTATTTTTCCGACGTCAATGATTGCAAGTCGTTTGCATAGCTTATCTGCTTCTTCCAAATACTGTGTAGTTAAGAAAATGGTTATTCCTTCTTCTTTGTTGAGTTTTTCTAGATAGCTCCAAATGGCTGAACGTGATTGAGGGTCCAAACCTGTTGTTGGCTCATCTAAAAATAAGATTTTAGGCTTATGAACAAGGGCTGTTGCCAGGTCGAGGCGTTTTTTCATGCCTCCGGAATAGTTTCTGGCACGTTTCTCAGCTGCAGCCTCAAGCCCTACAAGCGAAAGAAGCTCGTTAACTCGTTTCTTGATGTCATCAGTATTCATCTGATGAAAATGACCTTGAAGAGTGATGTTTTCTCTGCCTGTCAAGTCGCCGTCAACAGTTGTATCTTGGCTTTGCACCCCGATTATTTTGCGAATCGCATCTGCGCCACCAAAAATATCGTGACCCGCTATAGTTACTGAACCTGTTGTTTTTCGAAGAAGGGTTGTTAATATCTTGATGGTTGTGCTTTTTCCGGCTCCATTAGGGCCTAGAAAACCGAAAAATTCTCCTTCTTCAACGTTAAAGGAAATGTCGTCAACGGCTTTTGTACCATCTGAATAGATTTCAACAAGATTCTTAACAGTAATAATGTCGGGCATAATAGTCTAGTATTATTTTTACATTTAATAAGATAACTATATGTGATTGCTAGGTAACTACAACAGCGAGAAAGCGCAGAGTCCTACGAAAATCTACCAGATTATTTAGGTTGTTCATTTTTTAACGGCAACTTTTTCTTTGTGTTTTGGATTGCTTCTTTGATTTAAAGCTTAAATCCTTTGCAGGACCCGTCCCTAAATGTGTCCAGATGTGTCCAATTGTGTCGCATTGTGCCGGATTGTGTTTAATTGTGTGGATTTGTGTTGAATAAGGGTAACAAGGCACTGAAACAAAAATTATGTTAATTGTATGGCGGATTTGTTTCTAAATTTTGTTCTTTGTGTTCCAAGTTGTATTTTTGGTTTAAAGCGTGAATTTGTTGCAGGATGCATCTTATTGCGTAACTAACCATCATAGAACATCAATGGATTTAAAAATTGAAATGTTAGGAAAGGTTTGAAACGCAACCAAATAGATCTAACATGTCTGTAAGGGTTGCTGCTAAATCAAAAAATTAAGATTTAGAAAAACAAAATTTTATGTTTCAAAAAAAAGAGTGCAGCAAAACGTGAACCAAAAGCTAATTCAAAATAAAAACAACCGTTTTCGCTCTTCATGCACATGTTTATAAGGTTTGTAAATTATGAAAAAATCTTATTTTAATAACAAAACAAGAAAGGCAAAAAGAAATTGGATGTTAATCAGAATTTTGCGAGGGCTGCCATACTACTTTTAGATTCGCCATTTTTTTCATGCTCTGCTCTATTTTCTTTCGCAAGAGCACTGTAGCAAAAGAGACAGATACAATAACAACTATTGAGAGGATTGCGGCTACTGGAAAGTCCGTCGGTACAGCTTTTAAAGCAAAAACGATTGACAATTCATAATTGCTGAAGAGTGTTTTGTACCAGATGTAATAATTGTTTGCATCTTGCGAAAAACCTTGAGCCGTTGCCACCTGGTCGTTAAGGTAAACTTTCGGTGTTACACCATTAGGAACGGCTGTTTTAGGAACCGTAATTGTGTAAAGATTGTTTGTACTTTTTTGGCCAATCACAGCCAACGATAAAGTTGTCTGGGCATGTGGGTTGATCGGTTGAAATGACAACGCTCGTTACCGTTAATGCCGTAATTCCGTTAACTCCAAGGTTTACAATTGAACCATTGCTGGAGGTCGCTTGCAGTGTGTTGGAGTTAAAGGGGGGTTCGGGAGAAGGTGTTGGTTTTTGGGTTGGGGTAGGTGTTGATGTTGGGTTAGGTGTGCTAGTTTGTGTTGGAGTTGGGGTTTCGTCTGTGGGAGTTGTTGTTGGACTGGGAGTCGGAGAGGGATTGGAAATTGGAGTTGGTGTGGGAGTAGAAGAGGGAACTGGGATAGATGTTGGTGAAGGAGTGGGTGTTGGAGTTGGATTAGGAGTGGAAGTTGGAGAAGGCGTTGGAGACGGTTTTGGAGTCGGAGTTGAAGTGGGTGTAGGAGTTGGTGTGGGAGTTGGAGTGTGAGTAGGGGTTGAGGTCGGGCTTGGAGTTGGAGTGGGTGTTGGTGAAGCAGTTGGCTTAGGCGTAGCAGTTGGTGACGGAGTTGGCTTTGGAGTCGGAGTTGGACTAGCGGTTGGTGTTGGAGTGGGTGTAGGTGAAGGAGATGGGGTCGGAGTGGGTGTTGGTGTAGCAGTTGGCTTAGGTGTGGAAGTTGGAGACGGGGTTGGTGAAGGCGTTGAAGTCGGCGATGGGGTGGGAGTTGGACTGGCGGTTGGTGTTGGAGTTGGTGTAGGTGAAGGAGTAGGAGTTGGAGAGGGTGTAGGTGAAGCGGTTGGTTTGGGTGTGGCGGTTGGTGTTGGTGAAGAAGTTGGAGTTGACGACGGCGTGGGAGTTGGACTGGCGGTTGGTGTTGGAGTCGACGAAGGAGAAGCAGTAGGAGTAGGCGTTGAAGTGGGAATTGGCGAAGGGGAAGGGGTGGGTGCTAAAGGTACAATTTCAGACGCTGAAACCATTTTTTGAGGGCCCAAACTTGAAGATATCAGCAACAGCGAAATCACAGCAACCAAAACGACGCTCAAAAAAGTTTTTTTATTTTTACCTATCTGCGGTCCCTTCAATCGCAATGTTACAAGTATTGTTAACGTTTTCGAGAAGAGTAATTTGATTCTTGCATTTTCGCAAAGGTTTGTTTATTTTTGCCGAGTTTTTGAAGACCGCACAGTCCACACATTGTTTTGTTGTGCAAATCTCCTCAGTAAACGGGCAACAATGAAATATTTTTGGAAGATAATAATTCAATGCTTTATTTTCTACTGACTCAAAATTTAACTTTGCGTTCCTTAGAAGTGTTCGAATTTGATCCGTAGTTTTCTGGGCCATTTATTTTAACTACCTGTTTTCATTTATGGTGTGCATTGGTTTCAAGATAAAGTTCTTTTGCCATTAGTCATCAAGGATTTCAGACGAAGCTTTCAAATACTATTCTCTTTAGAATAGTTGCGCCATCTTTCATTCTCAATTTTTTCTCGCCCAAACGTTCTCGGTACCCAATTGGGACTTCGATGGTCTCAAATCCTTGTCTTCCAACTTGATGATTCAATTCTACTTCAATATCAAACCCTTTCGATTTAATGGTCCAATTCCTAAGTATATCTGCACGGATAACTCTTAATCCTGTTAATGGATCTTGTAAATTTATTCCATTAAGAAAACTATCAGCAAAAGCTAATAGTTTATTTCCAAATGTAAATCTACCTTGGAAAGCGCTTCCTCTTGTTTGTTCACTAAACCTGTTCCCGCAAACCATACCGACCTCTGGACGCTCTTCAAGAATTTCAATCATTCCAGGAACACAGTCGGCTGGGTAAGTAAAGTCCGCGTCAGTGATAACGACATATTCAACGTCAGAATACATAAGCTGTACAGCTTTAGCTAAGGCATCGCCTTTGCCTTTGCCGTCTTGGAAAAAAATTTCTGCTCCATGATCTTTGGCTACTTCAACTGTCCGATCATGACTGTGCCCATCAATTACTAGAATGCGCTTCGCGTTTATACTCTCTGAAAGCTCTGAAATTGTTGCACCGACTCCTTCTTCTTCGTTGAGTGCGGCGATAATTATGTTAGTGGGTTGCGAGGGTTCATATCTTTGACCAAACATTTTAGGTTCTCCAATCACTTTATTTTTTTTCTTAAATTTTCTTCGAGAAGTTCAGGTTAATCGATGATATTTGGCGGGTTCCAAATTTACATATTAAATGAATCTTTCCCTTTCTATTACTGAAGAGATAACCTCCCAAGCTATTAAACGAATGTGGGTGTGAGCCTACAACAACAGAGCGGTAGTCTGATAGGAGAGTTAAGATTATGTGATATAGTTTGAGTAATAAATTATCATTAATTGAAAGCAGCCATGAAGTTTAAATGAACAAAGCCAAAATACAAATGTTTGAGTTTTTGGAATGAACATTTGCTGTTTTGGTTACAATTATAGGGTCGAATTTTGTCGTTTCAGGTTACTTGCTTAATCGTGCGATTTGAAACTCTTCGGTTGAACATATAAAAAATTAAGTAACGCTCAAGAGAAAGAAAAAACTTCTAACAATATCACGACTGCTAAGCCAACTTACTTCAGAACATCAGCAAAATAGAGCCCATAGAACATTTCAGACTTTAAGTATAGAAAAAGGTATTTTCTTAAAACCTTAAATACACAAGTTACAGCGTGCAAATTGGAATCATATGAAAACAATTATCCTTTACGCTTCCAAGAGTGGCAACACAAAGAAGATCGCCGATTCAATGGCTTCCAAAATAGGCTGCGACGCAATAAGAATAACCTCAGACACAACTGCAACAACTGTAAATTTAGACGGGTTCGATTTGTTTCTTGTCGGAACGGGTCTCTTTGCTGGAACCCCAAACGAAGATCTAATGCGCTATCTTGGGAACCTAAATTTTAAAACTGCCAAAATTTTTGCTCTTTTCATAACTTGGGGAGGTGCGCCAAGAACTGACAAATTGGCGTTGGCAAAACTGAGACGGCTTTTAGAAAGCAAGGGACAGAAAGTGTTAGAGGATCATTTTGCGTGTTATGGTGGGTGGAAAGGTATTCTTATGAAGAGGGGACACCCAAAAGCCGAAGAAATCAAAGCCGCGGGTGAATGGGCAAAAAAGCTTGTTGATGGTTTGGAAAAATCTTTGTGAGATTAAGAGAAGTATGAGAAGTATCCAAAAAAAATTATCTTATTTATTGCTAAGAAGGATAGCTTCACAGGAAGATTTTTCCAAAATAAGTTCATGACAAAAAAAGCGTCAGGTTTCGGCAATGATTTTGGAGCTGACCTAATTCGACCTAAAAAAACAATTGTTGTTTAATTAAGCTCTGAGGTCCTAAACACACTTTTTGAATTTGAGGGCAAAAGCTGAAGAAACCTAAGAGTCGAATTTGAACCGCTTTAGAATTCAGTGTCTTCTAAACAGGGGAACGATGAGTGCAGACCAACCGCCTGAGTGTCGGTGTAAGGTCACAGTCACGAACGCTTAAACCGACCAAGGACTAACTATAAAGAAGAAGCTTATAGGAGGATATTAAATTATGAAAGGTAAGGAATTTTCAGATAAAGACGTATTTGCGTTAGATGAAAAAATCGGCAAAATAAAAGATATTGAAGTTGATTTGGATGAGTGGAAAGTAACTCATCTTGAAGTTGAATTGGATAAAAAAGTGGCCGAATCAGTGCTTGGCGCAAAGAAAGGCGGAGTACATAACAAGTTAAACGTTGCAGCTTTAGAGAAAGGAACTGGCGTATGGATGGACAATGGTTTGCACCTGAAAGTTGCAAAAGACAAGCTTCACATGTACCTAAGCCCAGTAGACAAAACTTAAGACTGAGTATTTAGAAGGTGCAACAAATAATGTCAGAACACAAAATAGACATAAAGGAACAAGTTCAAAAGATGGGCGAAAAATGGTCCGAATTCCAAAAAACTTGGGTTTCCCACTTCAAAGATATGGAAGTGAATGTACTAGAATGGAACTTTGGTGTTGGAAAAACCGGCGAAGATACCATCTTTGAAATGAAAGCTAAGGTCGCTGTAAGACAAAAAAAGTAGCATTTTTTAACCATCTTGGGTGAACGAACACCCTTTTTCGTTAAGAATAGTTTTCATTTTTTTACTGTAATTGGCTCAGCCCATCTTTTATTTGATCTTCCGGAAATTTCAATAGTAAAAATCGGTGTTGCGTGAATATTGGTAACTAAAGATATAAAAATAAAAGAAACAAATGACGAAATAGACAAAATTGCACAGAGGATCTTGCTAGAGCTTGACTCTGCAAGTTCCACAGATTTATCTGATGCCCGTTATGCAAAAATGATGTTGCGTTTGTCGGACGTCAATTATGCAAAAGGTGTCTTTCAAAAGATGGGCAGTGATAAATCTGGAGCTGAAAATGAATTAGAGAAAAGGGCGGTAATCAAGGTACTTTTGTTTTCTACATGGTTGCAGCGACTTTATTTTATAATAAGATCTTTTCTTATGGGGCTTGTAGGAGCAGCGGTTACATATCTTGTGATATGGTATCTTGGTTCAATAAATGTCATTGGAAGCATAGTAATCGGCTCGTTTGTGTTTGTTTTTTCCTTGGCTGTAACAAGGTTGTTTGATACTCAAATAACACAAGCCACAAAAAAAATAGTTGAACTTATGACTAGCCATAGAGCCATTAGGGATTTTATCATGAAACACTTCTAATTCAAAAAGCGACGCCAAAGCATATCAACGCCCTCTTGTTGCATTAGATTAAACAGTTACAAAGCTTTGGGATAATCATTCAACCAAAATAATTTTACATCAATTAAGCTTTGAAAAAATCCGTTATTTTCTTTTGGAATAGCGCGCGCTTTAACAATTCACTTTGCATTATCCATCGCTGCATTGGAATTTCAAATCTGCCACCAATAAACTGAAGAGATTCGGCAAGGCTTTTGAAAAGGTAAGGTTTTTGCTTCATTGCATTTCTAACGTTTTCGCGTACTTGCCAAACGCCAATGGGCATGATGTAGCCTGGTCTTGCTTCTCTTAGCACAATAACTGTGGCTTGGCGTCGCTCCCGAATTAACTGCTCACATGTGGCCAATCGGGCTGAGTAGTAGCAGCCACCTATCTGGGCGTAAGTTGTTCGTCCACCGTTACCTTCCCAATCAGAAAAAATCGCTATGCTCTGACCTGTCGGATTCCAAACCGTACCTGGGTACCATGCTTCCATTGATTCATAGCTCCATTGCTGTGGAATCATCAAAATCTCAAAAACATTATCCATATAAATGGATTCATAAACCCTGAATTCGTTAATTTCAGGAAAAGTCTTCACCTTTTCTCTGAGATTTTTAGAAATTATGTCATCAACCGCTGTTATGCTCCATCGTGTAGGAACAAGTTTGCGGTTTTTTTCAACTCCAAAAGCACCAACACTGAAAGCCTTTTGAATTTTCGAAACTGCGACGCCTCGATTAAAAAGCTCAATCACAGCGCCTGTAGCTTTTAGATCGGTGTCATAATACGCTTTCTCAATCTTATCATCATACCTTGAATTGCCAACGTGCAAGTCTCTAATGGGCGCCGAGGGGCCAAATGGTTGAATATCATCATCAAGAAAAATTGAGCCACGTGGTTTTTTTGTCAAATTCAGCTCAATATCTACGCTGGCATCGGCAAGAGCTAATTCACGTGTCTGGTCCAAGATTTTGCCTGCATCCATAAACTTTGTTACGTTAACTCGATGCTTTCCCCGAACGAGTAAACTGCGAAAACCCACAATTTCATCCATGGATTTTCCAAACCAACGTTCAGGCAAATCGTAAATGCTTGTATCCTCGTGAATGGGCGGCACTAGTGGTCCTGCGTATACATTCGGGTAACCGATCCTTCCGATGAAAACGCTTGGAGGAGACATGCCGTTAATGTCTTCACCCATCAAAGGGACGCTCTTCATGAAATAGTTAACTTTAAGCATTATTGGGCAGCGTGTTTTCCCGCAAAGAAACCTCGCACCTTTACATAGAACACATAAGCTATCCTCACGACTTCGGGTGACAATTTGACTTTGGTCAAAATTGCTACTTTTTAAAATATCTTTTAACCAATTATCCGAACCGTGAATATTTGACAGCGAAACAGTGGAAGTCATGGATACTTTCATGATGTTTGTGACGGCTTGATATGTTTTTCCACCAAGTTTAACGCAATAAACCCAGACATTGCCTTAAATTATCGCCCTTTCGCTTTGAGCAGCAACCGTGATTTCCTAATTGCTTGTCTAACCGGCGGCGGCAGCCTAAGCTTGATAACATCAGCTGCTTTCCAAAGTTTAAAAAGCCCAGGAGGCGCCATGCTAGCGTCCACAATTTTCAAGTTCCCATTTATGCTTCTGATATTATCACACGTTATATCTAACAATCCATACTCGCTGGCTATAGCTCTAAGCTTGACCATTGCTTCAGCTGAAGCCTCTGCCTCAACACCGTATTCTTGTAAAAGGCAATATTTGGTGTGCCAAAAAATCCTTGCCAAATAAACATGCCTCAAGCTAGCGGGAAGTTGCTTGTACACCTTATGATCAAACTCTATCGCTTGACTTCTGCCCGTCTTTAACGCTAACTCATGGCTCTTATGACGCAAATGAAAAACTAGTTTATGAAAACCAAAATTAACCAAAACAGCACCTGGAAACACACCCTTAACAGTTTTTTCCAACTCGCTCATTGGAACAAAACTGGTTCCCTTTGCTTCAATGTATTCATCTATTAATTCATCTAAAAGCTTGGCTTTTTCATGCAAAGATTTGAATTTCACATATTAAAATTACAGTTTCAAGTTGAATAGCTTTGTGCTGCAAACTCAACAACAGATGATTTAATCCTCTCAGTTAATCTCTAACCTTGATTTTCTCAAAACCCCTCGAAACGACATCTAATGTTTGCCACAATAGTCGGCGACAGCCCAAAACCATTCTTTCGGCATTCACTAATAAGAATAACTGTTGGTCAAAGTTGGGCAAGAGTTCAAAAATTCGACCAGACTACCCGAAATATCATAAAACCAAAATCTTCCAAATTTATAAGCAATAAAACAAATAACAAATAAGATAAAACATGAAACGTTTGCAATTAGCAGGTTTACTTCTTTTCGCGACTGGCACAACAATCCTAATCTATGTAGGGATTCAATTTTTTGTGGAAAACGCCAAATACAATAGTACAAACTCAAGTTTAGAATTAATCGGATTTTTATTAGGTGTTACTGGGGCTTTATTATATAGAACTCAGAAAGAGCACAAAAAAGAAGTCAGAGTTCAGGACTAAGTGACAACCGTGTTTACGCTTTGTTTAATAGCAGCTCGGCAAACTATCTTCTAAATAATCTTTAACGTTGATTCCATGGCGGATAACAAAGAATTCTTGACAAAATCTGCGGATGAAGTTTTAGCGCAGCTAAAAACATCCCAAGCAGGCTTATCCGCACAAGAAGTCCAAAGCCGCCTTGCCAGTTATGGACCTAACGAATTAGCAGATAAACAAAAACGCACAGGATTTGTCGAAGTTCTTTATCACTTAAGAAACCCGCTCGTGCTCATCCTATTGATCGCGGGTTTAGTCTCTGGATTTGTAGGAGATACAACGGATGCAGTTATTATTTTCTTTATTGTGCTTCTCAGCATAATTCTTGACGTATACCAAGAATCAAAAGCTCAGAACGCCGCTGAAGCGTTGAAAGAAAGAGTAACTACGAAAGCCACTGTTCTAAGAGACGGTGTTAAACAAGACATCAAAATTTCTGAAGTTGTACCTGGCGACATTGTCTATCTTATAGCTGGAGACCTTGTACCTGCCGACGCCAGATTAATCAGCGCCAAAGACCTGAATCTAAACCAGTCAGCCTTAACAGGTGAAGCATTTCCAGTTGAAAAAAATGCCTATCCACTTTCCGCTCCAACATCGGAGATGACAAGTTGGAACAACTATGTTTTCTTGGGAACTTCAGTAGTAAGCGGAACCGGAACGGCAGTTGTGGTTGAAACCGGTAAATTGACAGAGTATGGAAAAATCGCCAAAGCATTAGTTGCAAAGGCACCTGAAACCGAGTTCGAAAAAGGGTTAAGGCGTTTTGGAGCTTTAATGACTGAAGTCACTCTTTTCCTTGTTGTCTTTGTCTTTTTTGTTAACGCATTCTTCTATTCGAGCAGCCGCACCATTTTGCAGTCGCTACTTTTTGCCGTAGCTCTTGCCGTAGGATTGACACCTGAGCTCTTACCCATGATAATGTCCATCAACTTATCCAGAGGAGCAGTGGCAATGTCCAAAAAAGGCGTCATAGTAAAACGGTTAGCCGCTATCCAAAACTTTGGAAACATGGACGTCTTATGCACCGACAAAACAGGCACACTCACCGAGAACAAACTCACTCTAAATAATTATGAAGATCTAGAGGGGAAAGAAGCACAAATAGTGCTAACATATGGTTATTATAACTGTGTTTTTGAAACGGGATTAAAGAGCGCTCTTGATGACGCGGTGCTTGAATACAAAAAGTTCGATGTTACCGGAATTACCAAGATTGATGAAATCCCGTTTGATTTTATCCGCAGAAGAGTTTCAGTTGTTGTCGAACTAGAAGGGCAAAGGCTAATAATTACAAAAGGCGCCCCAGAAGAAATCTTGAAAATCTGTTCTTACTGTGAGACTGGCGGAAACCTGGCTGATCTAACAAATACTTGCCAGAGTAATTTTGAAAAACAATTTAACGATCTCAGTTCTCAGGGATTTAGAGTTTTGTCAGTGGCTTATAAGAAAGTCCCAGCTGATAAGAGTCATTACTCAATTGGCGAGGAAACCGAAATGGTTTTTCTCGGATTCTTATCTTTTTCTGACCCACCTAAAGAAAGCGCAAAAGAAGCCATCAGTTTATTATCCCGCGACGGTGTCGAACTTAAAATAGTTACTGGCGATAACGAGTTAGTTACAAAAACAGTCTGCCAACAACTTGGCTTCAACATAAAAGGAATTATTACGGGAAACGAAATTGCTCAACTTCAAGATGACGCTCTATCAAGAGTTGTAGAAGATAACAATATTTTTGCTCGTGTGAACCCAGCTCAAAAAGACAGAGTGATTCAGGCATTAAGAGCTAATGGTCATGTTGTAGGATACATGGGTGATGGAATTAATGATGCGCCTTCTTTGAAAACAGCTGACGTGGGCATATCAGTTGAGAACGCGGTTGATGTTGCCAAAGAATCAGCCGATCTTATCCTACTTAAACCTGACTTGATTGTGCTTGACCAAGGTGTCTTGGAGGGACGAAAAACTTTTGGCAACACCATGAAGTACATTATGATGGGTGTTAGCTCAAACTTTGGCACCATGTTCAGTGTTGCAGGAGCGTCTCTGTTCCTAAGTTTCCTGCCCATGACGGCGATTCAGATTCTCTTAAACAACCTCTTATATGACCTATCTGAAGCAACCATTCCGACCGACAACGTTGATGAAGAGTATATTCAAAAACCCAAAAAACTTGACATATCCTACATAAGAAGATTTATGGTAACTATGGGTCCAGTTAGCTCCATTTTCGATTTTATAACTTTCTTCTTATTATTGGAAGTGTTTAAAGCAACAGTTCCAGTTTTCCAAACCGCCTGGTTCATAGAATCACTAGTAACACAAACCCTCGTGGTTTTTGTGTTACGAACTCGAAAAACGCCGTTTTGGAAGAGCAGACCAGGCAAATACTTAGTGTTAAGCTGTTTAACCGTGGTAGCGGTTGCTTTAGCATTGCCCTATACACCACTTGGAGCCATATTTAATTTCACGCCGCCTCCAGCTACATTCTATTTAGCCTTGGCAGGGTTAACTATTGCTTACCTGTTACTTGTGGAAGTTGTTAAGAAATGGTTCCTCAAACGTTACGCTTACCTCTTGGAGCAAATTTATGTTCCAAAAAAGCGAAACACATCTGGAAGAACTAAGCTTGGAAAAAGCTGATGACTTTACAAGACAAAATGAAAAGTTGTGGGATTCGAGAGCTTGGTCTTACGATAGAACATTCGGTTTTACCCATTGGACCCAAAAGAAATTAGTTACTAAATTGGAATTAGACGGCAATCCTTTTTTCTAGATTTAGGTTGTGGGACAGGTTATCGGCGAAAAAATCTAGCATTTGAGCTAGTCTATTTTATCATTTAGAAACCATTTACGATGGGCTTTCAGGTTTCAGTTTTGCAATGGCTTTTTCAGCCCATAAATTATCTCTCCAAAAAGCTCTGCCTACGGCCACCAAATCCACTTTACCTTCACTAACTAGTTTATCCGCAAATATAGCGTCGGTGATTCCTCCCACACCGATAATAGGAATGTTGACTGCCTGCTTGATTTCGCTTGCCTGGGGAATAAAATAGCCTTTTATGTGTTTTAATTGCTTTGGTTCGCTTCCACACATCCCACCAGATACATCAATAATGTCAACTCCAGCCTGCTCTAGTTGCTTTGCAAACACAACGGAATCCTCAATGTGCGTACCACCAGGGGCTAAATCATCCGAGCCTAACCTATATAATAAAAGCTTATCGCCTAAGCGTTTACGGACTTTTCCAACGACCAACAATGGAAAACTCATCCGCTTCTCCAAAGAACCTCCATACAAATCCTCACGCTTGTTTAACAGTGGCGAGAAGAACTGATTAAGCAGGTAACCGTGAGCTCCATGAAGCTCAACACCATCCAAACCCGCCTTAACAGCCCGCTCAGCAGCAAAAGCAAAATCGTCAGCTATAGCTTCAATTTCGTTCACTTCTAACATTCGTGTTTTTGGTCTAGCTGAAGGCCCAGCGGGTTCGGCACCGATTACCTTTTTGTTTGTAACCCCGCCGGCATGAGATATCTGTACAACTGCCGGAGCACCAATTTCATGCAGACCTTTCGCAAGTTTCTCAAATCCGCCAATTAATGAATCGTCATAGATTCCTAATTGTTTTGGGCCTATCTTGCCATTTGGCGAAACATATGCATGCTCAACAATTGACAAACCCAAAGAAGAAGATCGTCTAACGTAAAAGTTGATGAGCCTGTTGGTTACTGCACCTTCGAACGTTGCTCTCCCTGATTGCATAGGAGGCAAAACAATGCGGTTCCTAAGAGTGTAACTTTTCACTTTTAAGGGATCAATTAGTCGTGGCAAACTACTACACCGTTTCAATGACTGGGTAGCACGGAGCTATAATAACATATCAAAGATTGCTTTTGAAAAGATATTTTGTAAGAGTATTTTTAAGGTTGGGTAAATAATAAAGCAAGACCAAATTATGGCTAAATCCGTTGATAACATAAAAAGACAGGCAATTATTGGATTAGCTGCACTTGCTGTTGTTCTATGGCTTGCGCTTTTTCTGCCAGTTTGGTCATTGAATTATTGGCAGGCATGGACCTACTGGGTTATCTTTGTGGTGTGTGTAACGGCAATTAGTCTCTATTTTATGAAAAAAGACCTAAACCTCATAGCGAGTCGGCTGAAAACTGGTCCTACAGCGGAAAAAGAGAAGAGCCAAAAACTCGCAAATTCTTTCATAAGCATTTTTTTCATTTTGCTAATTCTAATCCCGCCGTTTGATCATCGCTTTCATTGGTCTAATGTTCCACCATATCTTGTAATAACTGGTGACGTTTTCGTTGTTCTCGGGCTTTTGATAGTTTTTCTCGTCTTTAAAGAGAACAGTTTTACATCTGCTACAATTGAAGTTAGCAAAGAGCAAAAAGTAGTGTATACAGGCCCATATGGTGTAGTTCGTCACCCAATGTACGCCGGAGCATTGCTTATGCTATTCTTCACGCCTCTTGCATTGGGGTCATTTTGGGGATTGCTTGCTTCCATTCCCATGTTCTTGGTTATTACTTTGAGAATTGTTGAAGAAGAAAAGTTCCTGACAAAAAACTTATTCGGTTACACAGAATATTGCAAGAAGGTTCGGCACCGGTTAATTCCCTTCATATGGTGAGCCTGAGTCTAAGTATCATTTGGTTTGGTATTTTCGTCTTTATTTTCGTCGTCAGATTTACGTTTAGGAATCTTTGGAAAAGAATTGTAAAGCGCTGAAGCTCTGGCGCGTATGATTTTTCTGGTTTCAATGGTAATTGGAGATAAAGCGATTAATTCGTCAAGTTTCTTTTTGTTCTCTTCTATTCTTCTTGCAAATTCTTCATTTGATATTTTGCCTTCTGATTTTAGCTTTCTAACATCTATCATATGTGCCGCTATTAACTCGAATTGCTCATCAATCTCTGTTTTTGACAACTCATCTGTTTGAGGTATTTTCTTTCGCACATAACGGAATAACAGGGGCACTTGAATTACTATCGAAATGAAGGCTACTCCAAGAACCATTGTATTTATGGCATTGATATCTCCTTGAGAGATCACCGATGAAACTGTTATTGTAGCCACTAACGCGATAGACAAGGCGCCTCGGACTCCACCAAGCATTGCTACGTTACGCCAGACTGTTGATATTTTAACGCTAAACCTGTTGAAAACGGCTAGTATTGGGTAAACTGTGGCTGCTCTAGCAATAGTTACGGCGGCGTAAGCGGCTATAATAATCAGGACTGACTGCGAAAGAGTAATAATATTTGTTTCAAGCCCAATAATTACAAACGCTATAGAGTTACCTAAGAAAGCTGCTATCTGCCAGAAAGTTATTAACGCTTCTTTTGTAGCAGGTTCCATGGCTGAACGCATTGTATAGTTGCCAAAGTATAATCCTGCAACAGCGACCGCTATTAGCCCAGACGCACCTATTCCTGTAGCTAAAGCATACGAGCCATACACTACTGCAATCGCCAAAATGGTTTCAGCAACCTTATCTTCGATCAAACTTGAAAGAATCTCACCAAGGAACGCGACTCCTAACCCGATTAAGACGCCTGCACCAAGAGTGAATCCAAAACCGAATACAGTTTGCGTTAGAGCAACTTTTTGAAGACCAATTGTAGAAAGAATAATGGTAAAAATAACAATGCCTGTTGCATCATTAAAAGCGGCTTCAGTATCAAGCAAAGTGGATAACTTGGATGGCACTTTTACTCGTCGAAAAACCTCTAAAACTGTGACGGTATCTGTGGGAGCAATTAGAGCTGCAAAAAGAAAAGAAACGTAAGGAGAAAGTCCTACGATTTTCCACAAAATAAGCCCTCCAACGACTGTTGCTATCAAAACGCCTATAGTTGCTAAAGCTAACGAAGGCTTGATTACAGCTCGAAGATCGTTAGCTCGAAGGTGAATCATGGCTTCGAATATTAGTGGAGGCACAACTAAACCTACGAAGAGACCGCCTCCGCCTCCTTGGAGAAGTTGAGTGTAGAGTGATCTAAACTGTGAAATTAAGTTTTGGAAAGATCCACCTTGCAAAGTGAGGAAAGATGCGACAACAGTGATTATGACACCTGCTAATACCAAAACCAAGGTGTAGGGAACCTTGAGTTTGTTTGATAGGACAACTGCTAAGAAAGCCAGCAGCAGAAAAGCCGCCACAATGAGCTCAATGCTGGGAACCATAACAATGCCTATCCCTTGGTTTACCTATTTTCAAATTCGCTGGAGTCCTTAATCAACCTGTCCTAGAAAAAATTTGACAAATATTTGTTTTAATTCTTTGTTTTGCACTTTTGTGGCAATTAAAAAAATGTTTTTGGGAAAAATGAACTAAAATAATAAAGAAACTTTATTTTCATTTAAATCAATAGAAAATGAATTGGCCCTAAAAAAAAGCCTAAATTCTGGTTCTAATTCGGAAAAACACCAATCAGAGTTTGAGCGTGCTAAGTGGGATACTATCGCCTCAATTTACCAACAAAAGACCAGATAGCATGGGCCGCTGGGCTTTCTACATTCGATCTGATCTCCAATCATCCGTTTTTTCCCTTTTTTCAATTTAAGAATCTTTTTCTCATTGCGCTGAATTATTTCGTAATCTGGGTTCTACTTTTTGAGTTGAACACCCTGGCGCCAAACAGCTCGGATGGAAAGTGTGTCGGAGATGTTCATCGTTGGGTCTCCATTGACAAGCAACAGGTCGGCACGAGCTCCTGGAGCGACTCGGCCTCGGTCGGTGAGGGAGAACCGGCGTGCAGGGGTGGAAGTTGCGGCCTTTAGTGCTTCGATCGGGGACAATCCAGCCGCGACTAGGAGTTGCAGTTCTTGATGCAAACTGGCGCCATGGGCAAGTCCGCCGAGGCTGGGTATAGGCTCTGAGACATCACAACCTGCCAAAATATCCACACCCGCCTCGTGGAGGGCAATGACGCCGGCATAAACATCTTCAAGCTTTCCTTCGGGGTAGACGTTCATGCTTCGGGAAAGCGAGTTTAGCCACTTCTGGCTCAGCCTTGTGCTTACTCGTTTGTCAGCGGCGAGTGCGGATGCGTTATTGCCAACGGCAGATGAGATTGTCACCAGAGTAGGGATAACAAATGCGCCGGAGGATTTGGCGGCATCCACAAATTTTGGGCTAGGCTGACAGTCAAAGAACATGTGTGCCAGCCCATCAACTCCAGCCTCAATGGCTCGCCTTCCTCCTTCAGCGGTCGTCACGTGGGCGATGGCCATCTTACCATTACGATGAGCTTCAATTACGGCTGCTTTGAGAGTTTCATCATTCAGTACAGGAAGTCCGGGGTAACCGATACAGGTTCCGTCCTCTATGAAGATTTTAATGTAGTCGGCTTCTTGGGCGATCTGTTTGCCTACGAATTTCACCGCCTCGTCAGGAGTCGAGACAGTCGGATAACGGTAGAAGAAGCGTATCAGTAAGTTGTTGCTTGAACTCATATATTGGGTTGGATGACCTCCTGGGGGAGTGAGACCCATTCCTGGCGAGCGCAAATCAGCTATGTCGCTGCGTTCTGTGATTTTTTTCCGAATCTTCAGCGACCAATGTCCGTTCATCTCCAGCTCTGTTGTGACACCAAACAACAACGCGTCCCGCAAGCCGTCCATGTCGGTATGCACGTGGGAGTCAATCAAGCCGGGCATCAGGGTTGCGCCGTGACCATCGATTACAGTTGCCCCGGCTGGTACCTCGCCACCTATCGCCTGTATATATGCCCCTTTGATCACCACAGTCCTGTCGTCGATGACACGGTCACCGTCGAAGATCCTCGCATTGGTTATAGCTGTAATCCGATCTTCTAAAAGAACTGGCTTATTTCCGCCACCCCTCAAAACACTAGCAAGAGTCCCAGCACCAACGGCCGGTACTGTTTTCAGGAAGGTCTTTTTAGAGATTTCATAATCGTGATTGTGCTTGTTTTCAAAATTGCATTTTTCACATTTCGTAACAGTCACGCCGAACATTCCTCCTTATCGGTTCTAGTCGAATGAAGTCACTTTCATATAAAAGTACGATGATGAAATAAACGGGGGCTATTTGGGCGTGGTTTTGGACGTGACTTTGATCATAATATCCAATTTTATGTGCTATAATGGGATTCTAGGTATTCTGGGAAATACAATCAGCAGAGGAAGCTTTTACTAGCAGTCAACTTTTGATTATTCAGTGCAAGCAAATGAATCAAAATGATATATACGAAGCTATTTTCAAGAGAAAATCAATTAGGAATTATGATTCGACTCAAATTGATCAAAATCATCTAAAAGATATAACTGAGAACTTGGGCGGTTTAAAGCCAATTTCCGAGGGAATTAAGACAGAGTTCAAGATTATTTCATCGGATCAAGTTACCAGAAAAGGCATGAACAAAGCACCTCACTATATAGCTGCATTCTCAGAGGCAAAGGACTCTTATAAGACTAATATCGGTTTTATGTTACAGCAAATGGATCTTTATTTTTCAGCGAATGGCATGGGGAGTTGCTGGCTTGGGATTCCTCAACCCATTAAAGAAGTAACGGAGTCTTCAAGTCTTGAATTTATCATTTTGATGTCGTTTGGAAATTCAAAAGAAAAACTGTACAGAACCAGTGTTTCGCAGTTTAAAAGAAAACCTCTTTCAGAAATAACCAATATTGAGGGTGCAGATGAATTGTTGGAACCAGTTCGTTTGGCTCCATCAGCAATCAACTTACAGAATTGGTATTTTACCGGAGATAAGAATTTGATTCATGCCTATTCTTCCAAATCCGGCTTTTTTAGGAGCATCGTCGGTGGCAGCTATTTCCCCGTCAACATGGGTATCGCTATTTGCCATTTACAGCTTGCAGCCGAACACTTAGGGTGGAAAACCAAAATCATATTTGAAAAAGATAAAGACAAGAAATGGCCAAAAGATCGCGAGTACGTTGCTAGTTTAGAGATTGAAAAGACACCAACCAAAGTATGAGCTGGCGATACTAGCCTCAAATTGCAAATAAAAAATACAAAATTACATTTAATACAAAAAAGAAGTGGAGTTTTTTAATTTTTCATTTCATTAATGGACAACGTCAACTCCTGCTAGAGGCGCGAGCGCACCCGTCGATTCGGAACTCAACTTCAATGTTTGTCCCGAAACGTCGCCGAAACCTTGCAAAGTGCAGTGGATTTCCGCTTGACCGAAGCTCGACAACGTTCCTACCCCTGTGCTGGATATTGAAAATGCAGCATCATGATAAGTAAGTTCAATGTTTCCTGCAAAGCCGCTAGTAGGCTGGGAACTGTACCAAGTTGGAAGTGTTGCCCAAACCGGGTCATAAGGAGTAATGTACCAGATGGCATCATAATGGAAAGCTAAAATCTTTGTGGTCGGGTTATAATGATAGTGGTAAATGTAATTAGCATAAACGTCATATGTTGGTGTTGAGCCACCGACAGTTAGGACTATGAATAATTCTCTTTGGTATCCAGAAGTTATAATTTCGCCGCTTGGAGTAACCTTGAATTCGCCAACTACTGCGGGGTTTTGCTTTAAAATACGTGCTGACGCTGGAACCATATTATCAGCTTTTACAAAAGATATCATGGTAAACAACCCTGCACAGATAATCAAGACCATCAAAACTGAGATTGAAAAAGTCTTTTTCATCGTTTTTCACCTCCCCTTCATAATTGCTTATTTCAAACAATCGTATTACTGTCAAAAAATTACATAGCTATTTTTGTGCATTATTTTGCATAATTAACAATAATTTTGAATTCGCTATCAAGTTTGACTTTTGAATTCTGACGTGCCTCATTCTACTTGGCGTCAACTATCTGTTTTACTTTTTCTGTTTCGTAGGCGACTCTCATTTTAAGAACCCGACCGCCCCTTCCTCTTTCGCCGAGGAAAAACCGGGATTCTACAAAACCTGTGCGACTCAACTCCAATGTTGCCCGTCCACCTCGACCAGATCGGCCGTACATACTATACATCGTTATTTTCGCGTTGCGAGAGACTTCCATTAGAGTTCTCCAACCAGATCTCTCGGGAGACAATCTGCGACTTACGAAGTCCTCTTTAAAAGCGCTGACTAGAAAAGTGAATGCTTTCTCTGAGGCTTCATAGTTGAATTCAAGCCTGCGCTGTGCAGGTTGGGAACTCTTTGCGGATTCGTCTTTAGAAGAAACCGGCAATGCTGTCACAGTAATTGGTTTGACTAATATTTTGCGAGATTCTCCAAGATTGCTAAAGTAGAATACGAGCGGCTCAAACTTGAAAACTCCAGCTTTCTGAAATATCAAGCGCACTTTGATTGTTTCAACCTGAAAGGAGCCTATTCTCTTGCGCTTAAAAGAGATTGAATTGTTTTTCTCAGTGAGAAAAGAAGATGTAGACACAATTCTGCAATCGTTTGGAATCAATCCTTCAACTTTTATCAGCGACCCCGGGTTCGTTGAAACGTTAACTAAGTCAAGCCTCATTTCCAATTCTGTACCAGCAATAACTTGATGACGAACTGTCAAATTTGCAATTACATTTGTTGACCTAAATTCTTTCTGTAATTCTTCGCGAATTTTCTGATTTTCCTCCGTTTGAATTTTGGCTTCATCAAACCTTCTTTGCTTTTCAAGAGCCCAAGCGTAAAATAATCTTGTTTCTGCTATGTTTCCGTAGGCGGTGCTCCACAGCGTCTTGAAAGTTTCAAAACAATTTGAAAATAAATTGTTAGATTCTTCCCACTTGCCTTTTCCGGCATAGAAAACTGCTTTTGTTAGAGCCCCACGTACGTATGGATGAGCAAGAATTTCTGGCGGCAGATTCAAAAGCTTGTCGAAGTATTCTTTCGCATTCTCCATATCATCAAGTATTGTGTAGATCCTAGTAAGGAGAGAATATACGACGCTCTTAGCTACTATTGAATCAGTTTTCTTCGCTAATTCAAGTGCTTTCTTGCCAAACTTCAATGCGATTTCAAATTTATCCATTTGCATGTATGATTTTGAAGAGAAAGCATATGCAAAAACCAAATGCAAGTAATTACCCATATTCATTTGATAATTGATTTCGATAACCTTTTTCAACATCCTTAGAGCTTCGTGCTCAAGCAAACACGAGTTGAAAGTGTGACCAGCAACATAACATGCTTCCATCTGCCAGCGAAAATCCCCAAGTTCTTCAAATAAAGCTACAGAACGCAGGCATTCATCTATCCCTTCTCGCGGCTTTCCCAGTCCAGGATGTCTAATCCCGACTCCGACTAAGGCCCAAGCAATATCCCATAAAGAGTACTCCTCTTCGAAAACTTTCAAAGCAATTTCAAAGTTGCTTAAGGCTTCTTGGCCTTTATTTTGCATTGTAAAAATTCGTCCTTTACTCATGAGAACTCTTGCAGTCTCCAAACGGTCGGCGGCAACATGTTTTTCAGCTTTCTTTATGAGTTTTGTCAAACTCGAAGTGTCACCAAGTTGGAAAGCTGATTCCATAGCTTTTCTTATGGCACGCAACCTCACGGTATTTGTTCCAATGTTACCAAGGAGTTCGAATGTCTGTATTGCTTCTTTAAACATACTTTGAGCATATAAGGCGTCGCCTAACCCTTCAAGAGCCATTTCCTTATCTTTTGCATATTCTGGCTTTTCTCCAACCGAACTTATAAAAAATTTGAAATGACGGAGAGCCTCTGAATTGCTGTAATGTAATAGTTCGTCTTTTCCGGCAGCCAAAGAATACTTTAGAGCTTTCTGTCGGTTTTCTGATTCAGTAAAGTGAAAGGCAATTTCGCCAAGAGAAGGCGACATATTGTCGACATTTTCCAATTTTTTCCCTATTTTTTCATGGTACCCTCTTCTTTAAAGGCTTGGAAAGCTCTTCATAAATTATTTCCCGAGACTTTGCATGGTCGAATCTATAAGAGTTCTCTTCCGCCACAATCAAACGAGTAGAATTCGCTATCACTTTCAACGTTTCAAGAACATCCAGACTTTGGTGGTCAAGTACCGCGCTAAGCAACCCAGCGTCAAATTCTTCACCAATAACGGAGGCAGCATCAAGAATTCTTCTTTGAGAATTATTCAAACAGGCCAGACGCTGAAGTATTATGTCCTTGAATACTGAAGGTATCCCGAGTTCGTTAACTGTAAGAGACCATTCATTATTCTCTTTAACAAGCTTATTATGTTCATATAGCATCCGCAAAGATTCGACGATAAAAAGCGGATTACCACCACTTTCAGAGACAAGTTTTTCCGACAAATCTTTGTTTACCTCGCCTCCAATCATGCTTTTAGCCATCTTAATAACGGAATCCGGGTTTAGACTTGGCAGCTTGAGCTCGGTTAGCAACTCCTCACGCCTCATCAGACCAAGAGTTTCAGCCAAAGGACTTGGATATCCATCAGCATTATTGACGAGGTTTTCATTTCGAAAGGTCGCCAACACAAGAATTTTCTCTGACTCATTAATCGCTCTAGCAATGTAGTGAATAAGAGCCAAAGAAGCTGAGTCAGCCCAATGGATATCCTCAATAACCAAGATTACAATGTTTCGAGTAGCTATAGAATGAAGCATTTTGGTAACAGCTGCGAAAGTTTGGTCTTTTAACGATTGAGGCGAAAAGTACTCAAACTTTCCTGATAACCCTATATTTTTGAGTCCCTTAAGCCAAGAGTTGAGCTCTAATTTCTCTTTTTCAGTCTTTTTAGAGAGATCTGTATAATAGTTGCTAAAAGCTTCGATGAAGGGAAAATATGGGACACCTGCGTTGAAGAGACACCAACCCAACAACGGTACAAAGGTTTTTTCCTGTTTTGCAAACTCTAGGAATTCATTCACTAATCGTGTTTTTCCTATTCCGGCTTCGGCCGAAATAAAGACAGTTTTTCCCTTTCCATCTATAACTAACTCCAAGTAGCGTTTCAGCTCTTGGAGTTCTTGCTCTCTCCCCACCAGAACAGGCTCGGCAAAAATCCCCGATTTCAACTTTCCGACCTATAGAAATGCCCGAATGGTGGCTTTTATCTTTTGTTTCTTGGTTTTATGTAGGAACAAAGGGAACAATGAATTATTCTTTACCTGAATCTCCTAAACAAAAATCAGTTTTACGTTGGAAAAACTTTAGTTGATTTCGGAATAAGACACAGATACAATAAATAAGCTTATTCAGCAATTATGTTCTGCAATAAGTAAAATAGCTTCTGGGACATCATTGCGAAATCTTTTGCAAAAAGGTGTTGATTTAGTAATGTGACTCTAACCACCGATGAGGTAGAGGATTCAACTCACTCAAAACCTATTTTTATGTTGCTTATAGGTGGTGAAAATACCCCAAGCAAACAGGTTAAAAAGTTGTCAGCTACCCTTTCAGAGCATTAAAGCTCATGAAATTACAGGAAGATAGATGTGTCATAGAGAAATTAGGCAGTTTCTAATCCTGACTACATTAGCATCTCCATTTTTGAATATCCCTGTTAACTCAAAAATTCTAAATATCAGTTGATATTACATAAACAAGACATGGATCCAGGTAAATCTTTTGCAAATAAGAGCCGGAGCTTTAAGAGCCGACTATTTCTTCCAGTATTGTTCTTAAGTATTTTTGTAACTTGGATGTTTACTGTTTTTTTCGGCACGCTTCTTTTGGATATTGCAAATTCATTCCATGTTTCGATTGGAACAGCCAGTCAAGCTTTGACTGTCGCCCGTTTCGCAGGACTCTTCTCAGGGTCTAGCAATGGGATTCTTGACTGTTAGGTTTAACCACAAATCGTTGTTTGCTTCAGGGATAGCAATTTATGGGTTTGGAATCTTAGGTTCTGGTCTCGCCCCAAATTTTACTGGATTAATGGTTTTTCAGGTCTTTCAGGGAATGGGTTTTGTAATAGTTGGCATCATGGCGTTGACTTTAATCGGAGACATGGTACCTTTACAAAAAAGGGGATGGGCAGTAGGCTTAGTTGTATCCACCGGTTTTCTGGCATTTGTCCTTGTTCCACCTTTGTCTAGCAGTATTTCAGTATTAGCGGGTTGGCGTTCGGTTCTGCTTTTGCTAATCTTGCCAATTTCTCTAACTTGTCTGATCTTAAGTTTTCTTGTTATTCCAAAACAATTGCAACAACGACTTAGTGCTGAAAACCCTCAATATTTGGAAGCATTTAAGACAATTCTGACCAACAAATCCGCCATAGGCTGCGTAGTGAGTATGGCACTTCTCACTCTTATGTCGTCGATCCCTGTATATGCAGTTTCTTTTTACAGAATACACTTTTTATCTTCACCAAACACTGCTGCGTTGTTTTCTTCTGTTGCCGCTGCTGGAGGCATGCTTGGTGGGTTAATCGGTGGTAAACTTGTTAATCGATTAGGCAGAAAACCACTTGCAGTTATTACAGCGTTAATAGCAGGTATTTTTTCAGTGTTTTTTACTTTTGTGCCAAATGTGTTTGTCTCAGTTGCCTTATGGACTGGTTGTGCTTGCGCTCTTTCTATGAATATAGCTGGGTTACATAGTTTGGTGCTTGAACAAGTTCCAAACCACAGAGGATCAATGATGTCAGTAGATAGCGCCTTCCGAAGTATTGGATTAGTTTTAGGGGTTGCAGTAGGCGGTTTTGTTCTTAACTCATACATAAACAATTTTCAGTTATTGATGACGATTTTTGGTGTTTCCGGAATAATTTCGGTACCCATTTTATTATTAATAGCAAAAGATCCGTGTATGACAACTCCAATTTAATAAAATAAAATTTTGGGTTCAAATCAAAAAAAAGAAAAAAGAGAACAGAGCCTTAATGGCCTTAATTTACCAGCAAAATAATTTTCAAGCCTTTCCTAACAATTGCGCCTTGTTTCAAGAAGTATTAATAAAAATACTATAATTACGCCGATTAGCGAAAATAATTGTTTGAAAAATTTTACAGGCAGGAGATACTAACACCAATTTCAAGTAAAATACACGGCAGAAATGTGGGGCAAGCATGCGCTATAAGCGACTTCTATGTATTTCACGAAACGAAATAAAAAGAAATGGGTTTACAAGAAGTTCTCTCAATCCTAAATAATATAATCAAGAAATAGGCTTATTTTAAGCGTTATTTTATAAAAAAATGCGAAATAGTGGATTTTGGCGCCCAGGCCGGGATTCGGACCCGGGTCCTGCGGGCGACAGCCGCATATACTGGACCGAACTATACTACCTGGGCATAAGCGCCGCAACAATACACGATAATTCAACTAATTAATCTTTCTCGGAAATTTTGATTGTATAAGCTTGCGCTACCTCTTTTTAGATGTCGGTTTCTTTGTTTTGCGTGAAGCGAGAGTTTCAGTCATCCACTTTACTTGATTTTCATTTAATTGTTCGCCCCAAGTTTTAGGTCCAATGGTTGCATTTACCAGCATTTCGTAGAATCTTTTTCTTTCTAGCAAAAAGGTTTTCTCGGTTCGGTATGCAAAATGAAAATCACCCTCATCAGTTTCAACAATGCTTTTGTCAAATATTCGGGCTAAATTGACTTCTATTTTACCCCGTTTCTTTGTTAAGTGAGAAAGATACACCATATCGCCAAGTTTAATATTTTTAAAACACTTAGGGCCGATGTCTGCTACGATCGAGAATTCGCTTGCCAAGTTTGTTTCTTTCTTAATTTTGCTCTCAATTTTTTTTGGCAGTGGATTTGGAATGGTGAAGTACCATCGGCTTACTTGGTCATTAGTCCAATCCTTAATTTTTGTATTTGGCTTAGCTTTCTTTAAAATACTTATGTTTCCAGTTTTTTCGGTTTCATTCCATGTTTTTTTGAGTTTTTGAAGTTCTCTGATTGCTTTTGCGTTTTCCCATAAATTATTGAAAAAACCCTTAACACCATCAACTTCTGCGCCTTCAAGGAGTACTCCTGTTTCAAGTGAGCTTTCAAAAGCAGACTTAGTCAAATTTGCTGATGTCATCAATGCCGAATTATCAAAAATGTATATGTTAGAATTAAAATTGTCATATGACTTTACGTTTTCACTTGTGAAATGTTCCATTAGATACTGTAGTTCATAAGGGTTAATGTCACCATTTTTTATCGCAAGGTCAGTAAGTTTAAAAACAAATCGGATGTCAGCATGTCGAAACTTCAATATTTCTTGGGAAAAGACTTCATGTGCATCCGCTCCTAAATTCGGTGAGCATACCCACAAAATGTCTTTGGTATCTTGGGATTTTTGTTGAATCGTTTCGTAAATTTCGTTGCAGGAGAGAAATTTGACCATAGCATAAGGTATGTTTGTTTGTATAAAACATTTTTCTTGCGAAGTTTTTTGAATACTAAATAGAAGGAGACAAATTCTTTAGAAAAGAAATTTCAAAACCAATCAGCAAGAAGGTCTAATTGTAGCTCGAATGAACTACTTTTAACAAGGTTCAGATTTGCTAGAAAAGTAGGATTCTTGTCCAACTGTTTTCTTTTCTATTTTTCCTTTTGTCTCCAAGACATTTAATGCTTGTAAGAGGTCTTTTTCAAATTCATCGGATTTATTCCAGTAGTCAATAAGAATAGTTTTGTTTTCGAATCCATCAATGATGTCTTGGAAACTTAACCAAGTCTTCTGATCAGTTTTCTTAGAGTGTAATACCTGTTGTGTAACAGCTTCAATCGAATTCTGCCTATTCTGCTCTCCCAGTTTCTTCTTTTCTCTTTCTTTTCGTCTTTTTGCTTGGTTCACTATTTTGGATTCATCGTTGCTTGTCGTCATTTTAACAACTTCAAGGATAACGATATAACATTTTGTATCGTGTATCTTAATATACATTTATGATTGCTACTTAAAAATTTTGCTAAAGAAGAAAAAACTCAATTTCAGCACATCGCATAAATTGTGACAATTGGGTTTGATTGCGAACAAGAAGCGAGTATATCTTTTTCTCAAGATTCACCTTTATTTTCAAATTTTGTTTGCAATAATCATAAAATTTTCTTATTCCGATTAAGAGTTTGGAATCATCTAAGATTTAACAATCTTGTCAATTTATGCACTATTGACATTTTAGAACACAACACAATAAGAGGAGTTGCAGAGGTATTGCTCTTTTTTAGATCTGGCTTTTTGGGCTCTGATGTTTCTTACCCGACATATAATCAATGTCGATTCTGCCCATGGTTACCGCTCCCAGTCTTTCAGGTTTAATCTTTGACAACTTAATTTCGGGACTAAGGGAAACCTGCCGAACCAAAACATCCATTGCCTGCTTTTTTTCAGCTAAATCTTCAATTAACGACATTCTACCACTGAAATGAACTGAAGTATAAGCATAATCGCATTCTTCCGTTACTCCAAAATCCAACAATGCCTGCCCCCATACCCTACTATTAGCTTTCAGAAACTCCAGCTTTTTGCCTTCAGACGCACAATGAAAGTATAAGCAATTTTTAGCTTCATTATATCCATGACTTAACGATACAAGATACGGCTCATTCTCCATGCAGAGAGCAACAGTAACATATTTAGTATTTTTTAGAACTTGATGTAGCTCTTCACAATCAGTTATCTCTCGGTCCTTACGCCTAAAATGAAAAGACATGATTCCAAATAAAGTTGAAATGCAATATTAACTTTTTTGAAAATCACTCAAAAAGCCCAGTTTATTCAAGGTTTCCGAGCAAACAGAACAAAGTTGAAAGTTGCGACCAACAATCTAAAAGAAAATACAAGTAGCCTGATTATCTGAATTCCACAATGAAAGAAAGCAATTTTACCGCCATACAACAATTCAATTTTACAAGAAAATGAAAAAAAGCTATTATTAACTTTAGTTTAGTCCGTTTATGTTTGTGTCTTTAAGGCTAAATTCAATATGATAGGTTTGATTTTCGAAAGCTGTATCATATACAATTCTAACGGGCCATAAAACAACTTTGTCGATGTAGTAGGTAGCGTTTATTGCTTTGTTGGTCCAATCATAGGCTGTGCAGTCTCGGGTTCCAATGCTTTTCACGTTTATTTTCGTGCCGTAGGTTCTCACAAGAGTTTCACCTTCAGGCAGAAAGTTAATGTCTTTTTTATTGACACACAAAGTAGTTTCATCGGATAATGTTGGCGCAAAAGATGTGGCAATTGATGAATTAGTCTGGATTTGCACATGGGTGACGTTTAAGTTAGTAACTTCTATTGTTTCATTTATGCTACACGGGATAGAAAGGGCATCTATTTGACCAACGTAAGTCGCATACGCCCCTGTAAACATCCAAGAGCCGGACATGTTTTGCTGGGCATTATCAAAGGCTCGATATCCAGCCTCCAAAACTAATGAAGAAATAACTAAAACGATAAGGAACCCAATAGCTACCCGGCTTTTTCTCATAACTAGGCATGAAATGAATTGCGTTAAAAGGCTTTCGAGTTTTTCTCAATTATGTATCCACATTTCGTTGAAGCACAAATCCTGATTCCTACTAAGACGGGTATTTCGAAACCATATCATCCACTTTGCTCAAAAGTGTCAACAAATTCCTAACATTATTAAGTGAATTGTTGTAAACTCCCTGTAGCCACAAACGTTTTTCTAAAATGTTTGAATTGCATATACGGTGAAAATTTTGGTAAATATTATGAATTTAGTAGGAAAAACTGTCATAACCAAAAAAGGAACGGTACTTGGAAAACTCGCAGATGTAGAATTAGACGACCAAACCCTTACGCCTGTAACTTTCTATGTTGAACTAAGCGATGATGTAGCAAAGACCTATGGCGCCAAAAGCGGCTTCATGAAGAAATCGATGATTCCATTACCCATCAAAATGATTGGCAGCCCAATAACCGACACCATTATGTTAACGGAAGAAATAACAAATATTAACGAACTACGTAGCCGAGTTACAACGACAGGTTTACTAAGTTAATTTGAATAGATTTCGAGTCCAACACTCTTTCATCATTAATTAAGCTTACAAAAAAGAAACAGAAAAAATAAATTTGGAAGTAAAAGCACTTCTGGTGACTAATACATCTTTAAAGTCGCCCTTCATTTCAAACGAGGGACTGATTATTGCTGTTGCTCATCCGCCGAGGATCAAAGTCAATATTGTTATAACTATCCCCAGCACCGCATAAATAAGCCCTCTTCTGAATTTGAGACGCAAGCTTTTGCTGGTTTGGGTCCAGACCCCAATTATAAACAAAAGAAAAATCGCTACCACAATGGATATGTAAACTGACAGACGGATTCCCAATATGTTCTGAAGCAATAAGAATGGAAGAATGACCACTAGGCAGGCACCGAGGTTCAGGCAGAAGCCCAGAAAGATTGTTATGGTGTCATCTTTGATTGGAACCTTCTCTTTAGATTCAGCTTTTGATAATTTGTCAAGGACTTCTTCATAAATAACCTGTTTTTGATTATCATCTAATATATCGACGTAGCTGTCTTGCAGATCTTCTGCAACCATTGCTAAACCATCATCTCTCTGGGTCGTGGTCTTTACATATTCAGCAATGAGGTTTTTTCTTGTTGCCAAAGAGTGGTTTTCCAAGGCATAGAAAATTCCATCAACTATTCCCCAAGCGATGCAACACAAGATGGCAGCAGCGATGACCAACTTGGATATAACTACATCAAGCAATTGGGGGTAAGCATACAATGCGTGATTTCTTAGAATACCTAGAAAGCAAAGGGTCATAACAACTCCAAATATAAGCTCTGCTGCGAACCAGAACCTACCGAAATAATCTGAGAGCCCCAAAAATAATCATTATCTTTTTCTAGCAGCTTATGTTGGATTTAACAATTTGTTGCTTCAGTTCACTAACTACAAATCGCGAGACCTTCAAACTTTGGTCAGAGAGATGAAGAAATACGTCAAACGAATTTTTATAGATTAAAATATGTTCGTAAAAGAATCAGCAAAAAGTGCAGCTTTACCCAAACGCTAACGCCAACTTAAAAAATAGATGTAGAATCAAGGATCTAACCTTAACGTGTATGCTTCGCTAAAGGGCATCCTCCTCACACCAAGAACTCTGTTTTTGCAAAAAGCACTCTCAAATAAAGATATGCATCTTTAAATCATGACGAAAAATATAAGGACGACAGCCAAAGACAGAAATATAAATTGCTTTGGTGCAAGTAATTTGCAAGTTTTGGAATTAAGGAAAAGCCAACAAAGTATGCCACTGTGATTGCACGAAGAAGTTAAAGGCTCGGCAAAGACATTTGAGTGGAGAAAAATTCAAGCAAACCAGAAAAGATGTAGACATTGGTCAGCGGGATATAGAGTCTTGTTAAAATGGCACAAACAATCGCTCGTTAGTACTTATCCATAAGGGCAATCCTGGCTTGAGCAAAATTTCTGTCTTCGATAAATCACTATTAAAGAAATTAAGACAACGAGATTTTCTTAATGCTAAAGGTCCATAGATAGTTTATTAAACAATTCTATTAAACTATGATAAAGATAAAAAATTAAGTTTTTTGTGGAGGGTCATGACTGAGCTCTAGCCAAAATTCGACAAAGAATGAAAATCTACGAGCATTTTATCTTAACTCCGACATTAGGCGAGCTCAACTGGGTTTAGCATTATTAACAGTTCCAATATTAGCATTTTTAATTAATGATTACTATTTGTATGGATTATCAACAGAATTTTATGTCTTGTTGGGATTAAGACTTGGGTTTTTCGGGTTTACAATTTTCATGTTATTTTATTTGAAAAGCATAAAGAATTTTGGAACTTACTTAAAGTCGATAAATATTTGGGGATATACAGCTGTTTTTATTGTTTCATTTGTAGATTTAACAAGGCCAGCTAGCTTTATTCCCGTGCAAATTGCCATCGTTATTGTCTATATTTTCATAATATGCTTGGTTATTCCAAACCGTTTGTTTTACCAAGTCATTTCATCAGTAATTCTTGCTATAAGTGTTGTATCGACGGCTGTTATTAATGGAAGCGGGCTGTCACTGACAGCACTTTTCAGTCTTGTTGTGGCTTTTTGCGTCGCTGTCTCAATTTCTTGGCAATTTGATGTATATCGAGGACGTACCTTCCAAGAGATAACTAAACGTGAAAAAATTGAAGAAGAACTGAAGGAAAGTGAAAAACTCTACCGCACAATTTTTGACAATAGTGAAGATGGCTTTATGTTGCTTGAGCCAATTTTTGATTCCGGCGACAGAGGAAGTGATTTTCGTTTTATAAAAATTAATAAAGCCTATGAGCAACAAACTGGAGCCAAAGTTGCAGATGTTTTAGGCAAACTTGCAAGCGAGACTGTGCCCGAAATGAAATTAGAAATCGCACAGTTAAGTGGGGAAGTAGCTAAATCAGGAAAATCCATTCATATTGAATCGTATAATAATTACTCAAAAAGGTGGTATGATTCCTATTATTTTCCATACACTGAAAGTCAAGTAGGCATACTTTTTAGAAATATAACTGAACGTAAAGAAGTTCAAGAATCCTTAGAGAAAAGTGAAGAGCAATATCGTCAACTTTTTAATTCGATGACTGAAATGTTTTTTGTGGCTGACTTGTTATACGATAACTCAGGTAAAGTATTAGATTTTGTTTACACCGAGGCAAATCCCGCATTCATCAACTCAATTGGAAAGCCTACTGAGGAAGTGGTGGGAAGACGAGCGAAGGAACTGTTTGGAGGAGTTGGTATTGAAGATTTTTGGCTTGAAGAATTAGGGAAAATAAAGAAAACGGGCATTTCAATTCATGATGAGCAGTCAAGTAGAAGAACAGGTAAATGTTATGACGTTTCTGTTTGGAGAATAAGCGAGAATCGTGTTGGAGTTATATTTGAGGATATCACAGGTCGCAAAGCTTTGGAAAAACAAGCTCAGGATAATGAACGCATGGCAGCTATTGGTCAAACTGCAGGTATGGTAGGACATGACTTACGTAATCCACTTCAATCAATTATCGGTGAAGTATACTTGGCTGAAAGCGAATTGAAATCCTTCCCAGACAATGACCAAAAAGAAAGCTTAAAAGAAAGCATCAAGGCTATAGGGGAACAAATTAGCTACATGGACAAGATAGTTTCAGATTTACAGACATTTGTAAAACCAGTTGAAGTACATAAGGAAAATGTTAACTTGCATCAATTAGTTATTGCGGTGTTGGAACAAACAAAAACTCCAAATATTCTGGTAAAAATGAGCGTTGAAGATGGTACAATCATTAAAGCCGACCCTCAGCTTTTGAAAAGAGTTCTAATAAACCTATTTACCAATTCAATTCAAGCAATGCCAAATGGTGGAACTCTTACCTTAAAGTCGCAAGCTATCGGCAGGAAAAGCTTGCAAATAATTATAGAAGATACAGGCATTGGAATACCTGATTCGATTAAGCCTAAGATTTTTGCACCCTTGTTTACTACCAAAGCAAAAGGTCAAGGATTCGGTTTAGCTGTTTGTAAGCGGGTTATTGAAGCTCAAGGCGGAAACATATTCTTTGAGAGTCAAGAAGGGAAAGGAACCAAATTTACAGTCGAGCTTCCAACTCTTTGAACGAATATCTAAACGTTATGACTAGAAAGCAACAATAGCCAATCAGGGATAAGTAAGCGGAAACGATAAAAAATTTCTATGCTAGAGTGCAGGTTTAGTCCAGAACTCCAGCACAAAGAAATCTTTTCCTAAAACTGCAATAAAGTTTTTATTTTTGCGCGAAAATACTCGTAATAGCCATGAAGAACCAAAAGAAGAACCGTAAAGAGCGGCGCAAAGAAATCCTGGCCGAAATTCTGTACCAATAATATCTTTAGCGGTTAAATAATAATAATTTCTTCAGAGAAGGACAGGCCTTTAAGGTTCTGGCAAAGGCTGTAGTTAGTGGAAATGCTAAATCGCCTAATTCTACAGTGTAACTGTTATTATAAATGATGATTTTCCAGTTTAGTTGTAGTCTCAGGGTTATCACACACATTTAAGAATTGTAATGTATTTTGTCGTGTATTATGCCTAAAAGCAAAAAGGAAAAAATCGAGGGTCTTGAACATCACAAGCAGATGTTAAGAGAAAAAGAGCAGAAGAAGAAAGAGAAAAAACAATCTCTCCTAGTTTTGAAACACTGATGAAAGAAAGCTGGGAAGAGCCCTCAAAAATAATACAAGCCCTTAGAATTAGAGCATCTTTAGACGATTTAAACAAGCGCACGCTACCCTGGCGACTTTGTTTAAAGGATAGTAAAATATAGAAGAGCAACGGCCTTAGAAAAAGAATTTCTTATGCTTCTATTAAGAATTAAGTTTTTGAGAAGATTAAACAAATTTCTGATTATGACTGGTTTCGTTACCGTCAGGTTTACATGAATAATTGTTCATATGAAATGTTATCAATATGATTTAAATAGCATGGATGAAAACAAAATGAAAACTGGACTAAAAAAAATCTGCCAAGCATATCCCAAATTATGATTTAGTGGTCATATGTTAAAGAATAAATCATACTATCCCTAACTATAATCTATAAAGGGATTGTTGACGTACGAAATCTACATCTACATTATCGTATCCATCGTTTTTGAATGTGGCGGAGGCATGCTATATGGAGTTGCTGTTGGATTTGACCCCCGATTAGTTTTTGCATCAACGCTTGCAATAAATATTCTAACTGTTCTTGCGGCCATATTATTCGTCGATAGATTATTTGAGTGGAAAAAAGGTCTAAGAGGCTGGATCGAAAGACGGACAGCTAGAGGTCAAAGACTCATTAACAAATATGCTTGGATAGGTGTAATAGTTGGGGTATTTGTCCTCTCGCCAATGCAGGTAGCGATTGTTGGTCGTCTACTTGGAATCCAACCGAGCAAATTCTATCTTCCCTTGATCGTGGGAACTATACTTGGCGCCATAGTATCTATGGGAATAGCACTAGGTATACTCAAACTAATACTAGGCTGGTAGGCACCCAGAAAACTTGGGTAAATAGTAAATCTACAGAGTTTCAATCAAATGCGAACTTGGAACAATTAGCGCAATATGCTAACAATTTCAACAGGTAATTAAAATAAAGTCACTTTTTGGACCTACCCCCTAATGTGTCAACAATCGAATAATAATAAACAAAATTTAGGGCAAGAAAGTGTTAGCACCAAAACCGTTAGATGGGCATAGCTTAAGGAAAAAAGGGTTCAAAGGTCGACCCCCTGAAAAAACCTAATGAAAAGTTTTATTGTTTTTCCTGATTTCTTGTGATATTCGCATACATCATTTCAAGCGGTCTGTATCTTTGCCGCCCCAATTTGGATAAAGCAGCTATTCAGCGGTTGTTTCATTCAAGAAATCAAGTATTTTTTGATAATACTCTTGGCTAATTAAGAATAAATCTGAAATTACGTAAAAAAAAAGAATTATTTTCTATTTTATTTCTAGAATAATTCGCTTGAGAATTGTTGCGCCATGCCGCATTTTAAGCTTCTTTTCGCCCATTCTTTCTCGATATCTAATCGGAACTTCAACCGTTTTATAACCTTGTTTTATAACTTGGGCGTTAAGTTCTACCTCAATATCGAAGCCTTTGGATCTTATCTTCCAACTCCTAAAAACATCTGCTCTCACAACCCTCAAACCTGTCAAAGGATCTTCAAGTTCTACCCCATTCAATATGTTATGCGCAAAAGCAAGCATCCTATTCCCTAAATAAAATTGGGTATGTAATGCTTTTTCGTCTGCCTTTCCGCCTAATCTGTTACCACAAACCATGCCGACATCAGGATTTTGCTCAAGGATTCCTATCATAGAAGGAATATACTCTGCAGGATAAGTGTAATCAGCGTCAGTGAAGACGATATATTTTGCCTCCATTTCCATTAAGCTTATTCCTTTAGCGATCGCATCTCCTTTGCCAACGCCATTTTGAAAAGCTATATTGGCACCTGAGTCTTTTGCAATTTCTACAGTTCTATCTCGACTGTTTCCATCGACCAAAAGAATGCTTAAATTACCCATTACATTCTTAAATTCTTCTAATGTTAATCCAACACCATTTTCTTCGTTAAGCGCTGCAACTATTAGCTGGGTGGGAGAATAATGCATAATATTGGTTTGCAATTATTATTTCCTTCTTATACATTTTTGCATTTTCTTCATAACATTTCTTAATGAAAAAGTAGGCATGCCTTATTGGCAAATTGCTTTAAAGATTGCTTCAAGCAAAAATAATACGTCACAGTTGTGTTTTGAAAGATGATTATCGACAGCTTTGTTCATTGCAGCTAAATCGGGCACCACCAATATCTTCTCTCCGCATGAACATGTTGCAATTTTCATTGTGGTGGGTTTTCGACTTCTTTTTAATAAAATAATTTTTTCTTTTGTTTTCTGTGCCGAATATTGGTTAACTTCCATCCAAAGCACTTCTTTTAAAGCTAAGTTGTTAGCACAACTAATAAGCACTTGTTGTTGTGCCCATACAATCACTTTTGCCATTTTTTCAAATATATTTGAAATTATGAGGGAGAAAGATTAAATTTTAATTAACCCGAAAACTACTTTGCGTATAGATAGCGAAAAGCCCTGATTTGCCAGATTTAAGATGAGAAAACAAACAGTAAGATTAAGTAAAACTTCCCGGGCATCTAAAGCCCTTCGTCTGTAGACGTAGAAGAAGAGGATTTCTAAGAGTTCATGGGGTATTCGTGATTAATTGTAAATCAACATAGTGTATGTTATTTGGCTATCACTCTATGCTATTGAAAAAAATGTCTTTTTTTCTGATAACAATGATTATGCGGCTGCAAAACTATGGAAAAACACGAAATATTGAAGTTTAACTGTTTGTTAACCAACACATTTATATGAATAATCATTCATATGAAATATTATTCATATTATTAAGGGAAAAGATGAAACAAAATGAAAAACGGACTAACAAAAATCTGCCATCACTTCTTCACCAACCTCTCAAACCCCACAAGACTCGCTGCCATCGAACAACTAATGCAAAAACCAATGAGCGTAAACGAACTTGCAACTGCACTGGGGCAAGAACAAAGCATGATATCCCACAACCTCAAACCTCTGCGCCAATGCAATCTCATAATTGTCAAGCAGGATGGCAAGAAACACGTCTACACCGTTAATGAAGAAACCCTGCAGCCAATCTTTGCAGCAATCGAAAATCACGCAGAAAAATTCTGCCCCACAGGCGGAAAATGCCTAAGAGGAGAAACTTAAGATGATAAAAAGAAAAATTGTGAACATTAACGAAAACCTATGCAACGGATGCGGTAACTGCATTCCTAAATGTGCAGAAGGCGCATTGCAGATTGTCAACGGAAAGGCGAAAATGATTAAGGAGATTTATTGCGATGGGTTAGGTGCCTGTCTGGGCCAATGTCCACAAGGAGCAATAACCATTACAGAGCGGGAAGCTGAACCGTTTAATGAAGAAGAAACCCACGAACACCTCAAAAACAAAGCGAACCCGATAAGTGCCAACCAAACACCACAAAAGCCCCAATGGCCAGTAAAACTAAACCTTGTACCCATAAAAGCGCCGTTCTTCGAAAACGCCAACATCCTGCTTGCCGCAGACTGCGCACCAGTTGCTCTCAAAAACTTTCACGACTTAATGATTGGAAAAAGAGTCATCATCGGCTGCCCAAAATTCAACGACGCAATGGCATACGCTGAAAAATTAGCCGAAATCTTCAAACAAAATACGATTGCATCTGTAACCGTTGTCCATATGGAAGTCCCTTGCTGCACAGGTTTAAAGTGGGCAGTAAATAAAGCACTTGAAGCTTCAAACAGAAAAATACCAGTCAAAGAACTTGAAGTAAAGATTGGGGGTGAAATAGTTGAGCTCTAATGATGGAAAACCAACAGAAAAGAATCCTCAAACGTGCCCCGGACTTCGCGATCTATTGCAGCCTAAACCATCATACATTAAATGCCATGTTTGCAATGGCGACCTTGAAATCTGGAGTGATGAAGACAAAACAACATGTCCCTCATGTGGTGCAGAATGGAAACGGCCTGACCCTTCTGCAGCATGCCTAGAATACTGTCAATATGCTGACAAATGCAGAGGCATAATCGAGTCAAGAAAAACTTGAAAAATTAATATCTGCTGAAAAAATCCAAAGAATACAAGGAGTACAAACGTTTCTCTAAATTGGCTTCAAAAACTATTGACTGTAAATTACTATGCTATCATTTTCTTCTTTTATTGCTAAAGCTCTCTTTTTTGCAGTTTCCTTTATATGTTTCCTATCATAATTGGATATTTTAATACGAATTTCAACGGTTTTTGAAGCTTGGTGTGGCTCTATAGACACAGAATCAGGCGAAATGTCAATATCTGACCCTAGGAGAGCTTTAAGGTAGGAAATAGCTTCATTTCTCTGCATTTCTTTTCGCCTAATACACTTCTGCCTTGCCTGATAATATAAGGCTTGCACAGACATTCCAGTGGAAATCGACAAAGAACTTTCCCTTTCCAATGGAAATTGTTTCAAAGAAGCTATCAATTTCATACGTACAATGCGCTTAAGTAAAAAATCAATGGAATCGCGTAATAAATTATTAAATGAATGGTTGAATCGCTTGACAACATGATGGATATAATTGGGCTAAAGAAAATCTCTTTTTATTAGTTAAATCAAGACATAGAAAAAAGAAAGTGGAAGAAGTTTATTCTTCTTCTTCGCAGTCTTCACAGTCGCAGTCGTCTTCGCAGTCTTCGTCTTCTTCTTCAAATCTGTATATCATTTCAAAAACCAAACCAAAAGTAACCACGCTAACCTATAAGTCTTCTCCAAATTGTCAATTGTATTGGTCAAAGCCTACTTGAAGAGAGAATTGTGCTGTACTTCCCCTTCACGTTCAGTTTAAAGAAACACTTAACAAAAATCCTTACAAAGTCTTTTGAAAATTTAAAATAATTCTGAGTAAAAATGGTTTGTTTAAAGGTTGGACCTAGTAAAGCTCTGCCCAATATTTTATGTCAATAATGAATTGGATAAAAGAACCGATTAAAGGAGTCCCGCTCGAAGAAGCCTACCAACTGTTTGTCAAGTTGGGATTTTGCTTTTTGTTTACTTCATACAGAAACGATAACGCATTACATTTCATCGGTGAAAGGATATGAAAGTTGAAGTAGTTGCTGAAACTTCCAACAATGTTACAGGCAAAAAAAATCACAGCAATTATTTTATATTTTTTATCTTTTTATTGATGTATTTTTTCTAGATTATAATATGTCAAAAAATGTTCCAAAAATAACTTATGTGTCGTTGTTTGCCGATGAGAGCATTCATTCCAAATATGAGTCTACTTTGGAAGAATTCGAGAAAAAGCGTGGGCAGCGTTATCCGATGTACATTGGTGGAGAAGAGGTTTGGTCAGACAGCGGCGAATTCAAGCATCAAAGCCCTATTGACACTTCGATAACTGTAGGCACTTTCCAATTGGGTACAAGGACACATGCGAAACTTGCAATCGAGGCAGCAAAAAAAACGCTCCCAACTTGGGGCTCCAAAAGCTGGCGGGAACGTGTTAAAATCATGAATAATGCCGCAAACTTGATTGACGAACGGAAATTTGACATTGCTGTCACTATAACTTATGAAGTTGGAAAGAATCGTGTTGAAGCTTTGGCTGAATGCTGGGAAGCAATAGACGCAATAAAGTTCTATTCTAAAAATATGGAAGATAATAACGGGTATATTGAAAAGATGGCTGGAGGCGGACCTGGCGAAGAATGCACTGTTGTCTCAAAACCTTTTGGTGTCTGGACTGTGATTTCGCCCTTCAATTTTCCATTCATGCTGGCTAATGGGATGGCTCTTGGAGCTCTTCTTACTGGAAACACGGTTATTCTCAAGCCGACCAGCGAAGCTCCACTTACAGTTTTGATGCTTTACAACATTTTCAAAGATGCTGGAGTTCCGGAGGGCGCAGTTAACTATATTACTGGTCCCGGCCAAAATTTCCAAGAGGAATTTGTTTCAAACAAAGATGTAGCGGGAATCGCCTTCACAGGGTCCAGAGATGTTGGAATGAAGTTATATCGGGAGTTTCTGACTCAGCAGCCGTACCCTAAGCCGATGGTACTTGAGATGGGAAGCAAAAACCCCGTCCTCGTAACTTCGTCGGCTAACATAGACAAAGCAGTTGAGGGAACAGTTAGATCGGCGTTTGGTTATAGTGGTCAGAAATGCAGTGCAACCTCAAGGGTTTACGTGCATAGTTCTGTTCGAGACAATTTTCTTAAGTCACTTATCAAACGAGTTGAGAAGATAGTTGTTGGTGATCCGAGGGAAAAGGAAGTTTTCATGGGTCCTGTTATTAACGAAGCCATAATTAAGAAATTCATGGGAGCGCTGACAGAAGCAAAGGAGGCTGGTGGAAGAGTGCTTTTTGGTGGAAATGTGCTCAAAGCAGAAAATTTCGGAAATGGATACTACCTCTCGCCAACAATAATCACAGATCTGCCATCAAATCATAGACTCTTCAAAGACGAATTATTCATGCCTTTAGTTGTTATTGGCGAATTCAAAACCTTAGACGAAGCATTAACAAAAGTCAACGACACAGAATATGGATTGACTGCAGGAATCTTCTCGGAAGACCCAAAAGAAATACAAGCATTCATGAACCAAGTGCAGTTCGGCGTGCTTTACGCAAACCGAAGCGGCGGAGCAACAACGGGAGCGTGGCCAGGCGCCCAATCTTTTACAGGTTGGAACGCCAGCGGAGCAACAGGACGAGGAGTGGGAGGCACACGTTACTTGCTAAATTTTCTTCGTGACCAATCTCAAACTTTGGTCTCCTAAAAGAAAGAACGAAATCCACTCCGCTTTCTTGCTAATTCAATTTAATTAAGCGCAATTTATTAGTCAGCAGTGTTTAGCACTCTTAAGGCAGCTGATATGTCAAATTTAAATGATCAATATAAATGTCCAATGGGTCGAGAGGGTAAGTTAGTTGCCACAATGATGAATAAACATCATGAATCACTCACGCTCTGGGGATTATCAAAGGTAGCTATCAAGCCGGACTTTGTCATGTTGGATGTCGGTTGCGGAGGCGGCAAAACAGTTAGCAAATTAGCCCAATTGGCGCCACAAGGAAAAGTCTACGGAATAGATTATTCAATTGACATGGTAAAATTTTCCAAAAAAATCAACAAAACATTGATTGCCCAAAACCGCGTGGAAATACTCAAAGCTTCTGTCGAAAATATGAGTTTTAAAGATGACTTCTTTGATTTGATAACAGCATTTGAGACAGTCTATTTTTGGTGCAATCTTCAAGTTGCCTACAAGGAAATAAGACGGGTGCTTAAGCCAAGAAGAAAACTGCTCTTAGTCAACGAATTAATGTATGGAGTTACGCCTGCAAAAATTATTGAGGAAACACACGTAAAACTTTACCCGTTGGAAAAAATTAAGGGTCTTTTAAAGATGGCGGGCTTTGCCGATGTTCAAATCTTCATTGAACCTGATTCACCTTGGAACACGATTATCGCACAAAAATAGCGGAGATATGACGACATTTTAGTTTTTAACTTCAATTCAATTTATTTAATTGCCACATTCATTATGTAAACGGGTCTCCAAAATGAGTGACGACAACGCAAACAAACAATCAACAGACAACGCAATCATAGATTTTCTAGCCAAAAAAGGTACAGTAGTTGATCAGACAGAGAAATTGGCTCTTGCCCGAATCAGCAGCAAAATGCAGATCAGCCCTGAACAGTTAGACATGAGTATCAACCGATTATGTGGAAAAAACTTGACACGAAAAATTTACGTGCAGGGCAAAGTGGGTTTCGAATTAACCCCAAAAGGAAAAGCATCACTTCAGGCAATTGCAAAAGCTGAAACCGACCGTATCACCAAACAATTGCAAGAGGCAATAGTACTAGAGCAAAAAGCAAAATTGAGAACGGATGCAGTTAAAAAAATTAAATCAATTGAAAAGCTATGGCAAAATTACAAAGTTCCCGATAAGAGCTTAACTGATAAAACTGAGCAAGAAGCCACACAAATTCTTGAAGCAACAAAAGAAATTAAAGAAAAACAGCCATTATGCAATTCAGTCTCTCAAAACTATGACCAAGAATTCTCACAATACAAAATTCAAGTTGAAAAAATGATTGGACAAAACAGCAGCTTAAACCAAATTGTAAACAATTACGCAAAAATCGAAAATGACCTAATTGCAATATCTGCTGACATTAAAAATACTCAAAACACAATTAAAAAATACGAAGCAGTTGCAGAAGCAGCAGACCAAATAAACCAAATGACAACTTCACTTAATATTTTAAAATTGATTCAAATTCAATTTTCAATCTTTAATTCAGAACAATTAGGGCGATTTATCGAACTTAGCATGAAACTAAGGGAAAATTCCAGACTTTTAGAGAGCCTAAAAAAACCAACTCACGAATTTAAACCAATTAAGATTGCGACTACTACAGAAAAAACAGCTGAGTATTTTGATACTGAAGGTCCAATTAATGACGGCTTCAAAACAAGCGGATACCCATTAATGGAAAAATGCAGCAAATGCGGAATAAAAAGAAAATCTGCGCGCGTAGACATAGGATAGGCTAAATTTTTCAATAGTATGATCCGTAAAGAGAAAGGGTGCAGCCGTAAATAATTGTTGTTTCATCTTACAGTCACATATTTTTAAGAATACAGAAGAGCATTATCTAGACAGCCGTGAGGGCGCCAAATTGAATTTTAAAACTTAGCTGTTGAGAGCATGCCAAAGAAATTTTGTCAGTTAAAGCGAATCAAAAAACTCGGAAGAAGCGGATCGAAAGATTCCAGAGAATTTGATATTGTTGTCCCAGAAGTTGGTAAACGAGAATTGAAGCGAAGAGATTTCTTGAAACTTTCCGCTTTAGTGGCAAGTGGCGCTTTAGTAACAACGGTTTTAGAAGGCTCCCTAAAGCCCATGTCTTTAATTCCAAAAGTATATGGACAGCTTTTAGACCAAAAAAATGGACGCTTACCAATTGGTTTAGTTGAGCATTCTATTGCTTTAACCCCAACTAACCTTGATCCGTTAAGTATCCCTATGTTTGAGAATCAGTTGACTGCCCCACCACCAGTGTACGATCCCAAAGTTGTGACCAACGGCGGCAAAGTGGTTCGGCATGAATACACAGTAGCAATGGCTAGTTTCAAAGAACAAATTTTACCTCCTTCCATGAACCTTCTCACTACCGTTTGGGGTTATGGCGGCTCAGCCCATGACGCTTTAACAGGGTCGTCTTTAGGTTTTGTTCAAAGCAGCCCAGGACCAACATTTGAAGCCATAAGAGGGATACCAGTTCAGGTTGAGTGGCAAAATAATATAACTTCTCCTTACATGTTCGTAGTTGATCCAACCATACACTGGGCAAACCCTAACAACAGTCCAGCACCCACTTCTCCGTTTCAATCTTACCCGCCCGGTTATCCAAACGCTCAAAGCCCCGTTCCTCTTGTAACTCATCTTCACGGCGGTGAAAACCAGTCTTTCTATGATGGAGGGCCCAACGGATGGTTTACTTCAGATGGAAAGCATGGATCTCAATACAATACCTATCAACAGACTGATTCGAACAAAGCCATTTACTTCTATCCTAACGCACAACAAGCTACAACGCTTTGGTATCATGATCACGCTTTAGGTCTTACTCGGCTTAATGTTGAGTCAGGTTTGGCCGGCTTTTATCTTATAAGAGAACCCGAAGGCGGAAATGATCAAGTTGCTGCTATACTGCCAATGGGCAAATATGAGATGCCGCTTGTGATTCAGGATAGGTCGTTCAATACTGATGGTTCACTCTATTATCCTTCCGTCGGCCTTGACCCAACTGCTCATCCGTATTGGAACAACAATTTCTTGGGCAACACTATAATGGTTAACGGCAAAGTCTGGCCCAACATGAACGTAGATAGAGGGCAATATCGGCTCAGATTTTTGAATGGGTCAAACTCTCGATTTTACACCATAAGCTTTTCAAACGCTATGGCTTTTATCCAAATCGGAAGCGACGGGGGCTACCTCAAGAAGCCGGTCTCGTTCACATCATTTCTGCTAGCCCCAGCTGAACGCGCAGACATTATAGTTGATTTCTCCAGTTTAGCACCAGGAGAAAAAGTGATTCTCGAAAACACCGCGCTCACCTCGAACACAGCGCAAGAAAAACAGACCATGGGGCAAATAATGCAGTTTACAGCCACCGACCAGACGGCACCTACACCTTTTGACCTTTCCAAGGCGCCAAATCCATTTAACCCAACACTTGCAGCTGCGGGTTTCCCAACCTTGCCAACGCCAACAAAACAAAGAATTCTAACATTGTACGAAGTTACAGATCCAAACGGCAACATGATGGAAGCATTGCTTGATGGTCAAATGTGGGATGCACCTATTTCTGAAAATCCTCAAGTGGGAACAACTGAAGAATGGATAATTGTGAACCCAACTATGGATGCACATCCAATACATCTTCACCTAATCCAGTTTCAAATTGTCAAAAGGGTAACTCTTGAGTCAACGCTTTACTTGGATGATTGGAAAGCATTAAATGGGGTTCCTCCGCTTAAAAATCCAACACAAAACCTAAACCTTAACAATTATCTTTCAAACGCTCCAGCGCCGATTCAACCCAACGAGCAAGGCTGGAAAGACACAGTTAACGTAAATGCTGGGGAAGCATTAACAATTCGAGTTAGGTTTGCGCAGCAAGATGGCTCCAGCTTTCCATTTGATGCAACCGCGGGTCCAGGATACGTTTGGCACTGTCACCTGCTTGAGCATGAAGACAACGAGATGATGCGCCCCTACAAAGTCACTCAAACAACCGCCGCCTCAATCGCAGTGCCCTTAGCTGTCACTGTGGTTGGAGTGGCAGCTGCCGCTTCTGTAATAGGGTATTCATATCAAAGAAGACAAAAGAAAAAACACGCTCCAAATACAACATCGACTAATCAAGATTCCACAAACCAAAACGAAGAGATACAACAAAGCGAGCATGTTGAAGAAAAAGAATCGAGCAAACCGAACTAAATTTTTAGAAAATCTCTAAAAGTCAATATGTTAAATTTTACTATTTCCACTTTACATCATCGTCGAGATTTTAAAAGTAATAGAGATTTCTAAAATAAATAAATCTACAGTTGTAGCAGAACCTGGAAAACAAGACCTTTTCATTACAAAAGAGTTTGATGCAACAAGAGAACATCGTTTTTAAGGCACACAACGATGTAGCGCTTTTCGTGCCATTGATAGGTCCTCGAAAACCTCAAAAGCACGTACGAAATTTGTACCTGTAATGCTCCCTCTAACGAGCGTCGAACATACCATAAGGCGAAGGCAGCTAAACGCTAAAAAGGTAATACTTTTTAATTAAAAATTAATTATTCAATTAGAGCAATATGTCGCAAAAATTTAATGCATTGCTTTTAGTAGTCGGTGCGTTTGTAATCGTTTTTGTCTGGCTCGTAAACTCCTCTGTCCAAACTGCGCTGGTCCCCACTATAGTTAACGGAGAAGTAATTGCGACCTCAACCGCGATAATTTTTACTGGTATTTTTTTCACGTTAGGATGTTCAAACAAACTCTTGGAGCTTCAAAAAAAGAAGGAACAACCATTTTTTATTTTAGCTTTGCTCGGAGTTGCTTCAGTATTCGTGGTAGGCACCTTCTTTTGCATGATAGTTAATAATTTTGATATTGCCCTAAAACTAAGCTTTACGGGTTTGATAATTGCTGTAGGAACCTTCATGAGTCTAATTGCAGTACTTATTCAAGAATTGACTTCACAAGAATAAACTCATGAAATCGATAAAAAAGAAATTCAGGCTCATTTATTTAATAATTGCTCAAGAACCTGATGTTTTTTCAAGAGTTTTTAGCCAATTTTGAAAAGCCTCTCGCATTTTTTGCGGACTTTCTAAGACAGTCACATCTTCCATTTTTTCGAGTTTTCTGACTTGGTCAGCTTCTTCTTTACGTACTCTGAGTTTCATTTCTTTGCCATTCGGCAGCTTTGTAACAACTGTGCTTTCCTTGTAATCAGTTGGCAGGATGTAGACAGGTCTGTAGGCTTTAAGGCTCATAATTGCAGCATTTGTGAGCATTGTGTCGCTTATGCTATTGGTGATCTTAGCAACTGTATTTGAACTGGCAGGTGCAATAAGTAGGAACTCGTATTTGCCACTTTGAAGCCAAGCAGCCAGAAAAGGCGAATTAGCGTTAAGTTCTACTTGAACCTTGGCAAAACTCTGCCTTAAATCATCCTCAAGGCGATAAAACTTTAGCATGGTGTCGGCGGCTTTAGAAATAAAAACTTCAATTTCCACAAACTCTTCGGATTGCTTTTTTAAATCCTTCATTATCTCTACAATTTCAGCAATTTTGTCTCCTGCGCCTGTTATTCCCCAAGCAACCTTACGCTTCTTAACCTTAACAGTTTCAGCCATAAAATTCACCTATTTTTGACTATCCTTTTCCATACAATCTGCAAAACGCTTAACAGTTTTCCTCAAGCTTCTAAAGCCTTCTTCATCAGACTTAACCCCGTCAAGAGTGTCTTTACTCCAAAAAGTTGCACCCAAGTTGGCGCCAAAGAAACCTCCTCCCACGGGCATCATTCCGTTTATTATGTAAAATGAGTGTATCTGCATTAAAGCGAATTCTTGACCTCCATTTCTATCGCCACCAACTGCTATGCCCATCCCTACTTTCCCTTTAAACACATTTTTGTCACCGGCAAGCAAAGCGCGGGTTCTATCCATTATCGCTTTAATTTGAGCGCTGACTCCTCCATTGTAAACTGGTGTTGCAAAGATTATTCCTTTAGCCTCAGAAAGCAAAACGTAGAGATCCTGCATATCGTCTTGAATGAAGCATTCTTTGCTTTGGAGGCAATAATCGCAATGGGCACAAAAATCGATTGAATTTCCTTTGACAGTCCAAAATGAGGTTTTGAATCCTTTCTCGCCAAGCATTCGCAGAGCTTCTTTAAGAACATATTCAGTGGCTTGATCTCTTGGGCTGCCGCAAATTCCAACAATCATAGACTTCACTAAAAGGTTAAGTGATAATTTAAATTAAAGCCTTACTCAAAACACACGCCTTAAAGTGGCAACTTATTACGTGTTCATAATCTTTCTGAACGGGCAGTCAAATAAGTGGTTGACAATGGGAGCCAAATCTGAAGCTGAATTATCAAAAGACAATCGTTGAGGTTCAACAGTTAATGGAAAAAATGCATAGCACTTATGAAAACTTTGGAATTAAATGAAACAAAAGGTTGAACAATTAAAACTAAAAAATAAAAGAAAAATAAAGATTCGAGATTATTCTTTCTCGAAGTATTCTTCTGGTTTTGGCGGGACTGGCGGTAAACCTCTGCGCTCGCGAATCTTCTTAATTGTGTCGGCTTGCATTTGCTCTGGAACTGGTGCCCATCGACTAAACTGTGTTGCCCAGAAAGCTCTGCCCGAAGTTGAACCTCTAAGTTCATCAGCGATACCGAAGCTTTCTGAAACAGGCATTTCAGCTTTAACTGTAATCATGTCTTCTTCTGATGGCATGTCAAGGATTTTTCCTCGTCTCTTGTTTAGCATTGTGATTACGGCACTGACGAATTCGCTTGGAACTTTACATTCGAAACTCATGAGTGGTTCGAGAAGTTTAGGATCGCTTAGTAGTATGCAGCAATATATTGGTCTCCAGGTCATTGGGATGGCTTGAGCGGGTCCTCTGTGGACTGGGTCTTCATGGAGGGTAATATCTTCAAGGTTAATTTTTAAGCCGTAAGCTGGTTCTTTAGCTAATGGTGATGTATGGACTGCTTCGCGGAATCCACCTTTAATGTGGTCAAGAATTTCTTCTACGTATTGTCTTCCACGAATTCGGTTAACAAGTATACAGTTTTCTTCTACAGCTACTGCGCCTTTAGCTTCGTCTGCTTCCCATCCTAGTGCCCTTAAGGTTTTTGTTCTTTCATCTTTGCTTTGCATATCACTTACTTTGTCGGATTTTATTGCCTCAATTACTTCGTCAGACAGTTTCTCGATAGTTATCCAGAGTTTGTTGTGTTTGTTTGGGCTTTTTCCCATTATTGCTGGACCGCGGTAATCGTGACTGATGGTTTCTCTATAAATGACAATGGGTTTGCTAAGTTTTACTTTTAAACCTGCTTCCTGCATCCGGTAAGCCGTAATTTCAAGGTGAAGTTCACCCATACCTGAAAGGAGGAATTCGCCGCTTTCTTTGTTCATAACAAAGTGAAGGTTAGGATCTTCTGTAGTTAATTTGTGCATGACTTTATCGAATAATGGTAGATCTTTGACGTCCTCTGGTTCAACTGCTACGGTTACGACAGGGTCTGAGACGTATCTTAAGCCTTCAAACGAATGGACATCTGCGCCTTCTTCTGCAATAGTTTCGCCTACATGAATTGATGGTAACCCTGAAATTGCTCCGATGTTGCCTGCTGGAACGCGGTCAATGAGTACACGGTCAGTTGCCATACTCATGAAAACCTGTTGAATAGTGCCTTTTTGGTTGCTGCTTAAGAGTTGAACTGTTTTTCCTCGCTCAACTGAACCGCTGAAAATTCTGCCAATTGCAACTGTTCCACTGTGTGGATCAACTTCAATGGTGGATATGCACATTAGCAACGGTGCTTTGGGATCAACTTTTGCCATTCCTTGACCTGTTGGACTGCTAACGTCTCCTGGCCAAATCTGTGGTTGCCTGTATGGTTGTGCTTCGTATGGATTTGGTAAGTGTTTGCAGAACATGTCTAAGATTGGTTCTGGTAAGGGTGCTTTTTTGCTTAATTCATCGACTTTTCGTCCTACTTCTATTGGATCGCCTGTGTACGCGTCGATGATATCTTGGAAAGTGACTTTCTTCATTTTCATATGATCAAGATTTAAGCCCCATTTGTGGAGTGCGGAGCCGAATGCAACGCGACTATCTTCTATTTTGACTTGCCAATCTTGTTTGTGCTCTGCAGGTGCATATCTCTCGATTAAGCCGTTTACTCGCATGAGAATCTTTGCAAATTTCTTTTGAATCTCAGCTGGAGTCAATTTGATTTCTTTGATTAAGCGGTCAACTTTATTGATGAACAGAATTGGTTTGACACGCTCTCGAAGGGCTTGCATCAAAACGGTTTCTGTTTGAGTCATTGGTCCTTCAACAGCATCAACAACGACAAGTGCACCATCGACTGCTCGAAGGCTTCTTGTTACCGCACCTGAAAAGTCAATGTGACCAGGGGTGTCGATGAGGTTGATGAGATAATCTTGATTATTATAAGTGTGGACCAAGCTGACGTTTGAGGCAAAAACGGTCATTTGACGCTTCTGCTCAAGATCCCATGAATCGAGGAAAAGTTTTTGCCCAGCAGTTTGAGTGCTAATGATTCCTGCTGCAGCAAGTAAACTGTCAGCTAATGTGGTTTTTCCATGATCCACATGAGCAATAATACTTGTATTTCTGATGAAAGTTGGAGTTTCCATCAGTTTGACTATTTCGTCAGTTTGCCTATAACGAGCCATACTATACATTCTCCATTTTTTGATGATATTTATTACGTGAAACTACATGGAAAGTGAATTTCTGTCCTATTAACTTTATGGCATGCTTTTTTGAAACACTTGGAAAAGTATTAGTTGTGAACTCAACCAAAAATATTGATATTCTTAGAAGATTTTTCATTTTTTAGTTATTTTACTATGGCAGAAAACATTAGAGCGCTTGATTTAATTTTACAAGTTAGCAAAGCGCATTTCGCAAAAAAGGATAAAAGCAAATTTAATTTCCTTATATGAAAATGACTTAGTTTGTAAGGAGAAAAAGAACATATTGCAAAAGAAAGCGTTCACCAGCTTAAAATTTGCTAACACTAAGGCAAATTTGTCTTTAATCCCGATTGGTTTAAATTCACCAAGTAACTATAACCAAAAAATAATCGCACTTACAATGTATTGCCTTAAATGCTGAGGATATGAATGCACTTTCAATCAGTTCTAGTTAAAAATAATGATTCTTTATTTAATTATATCTCAAACGCCTTTGATGCTCCTTACTTCAGGGTTGTTTGTAAATAGTTAATCGGAGTCTTGGCGGAGTTTATTTGGAAAAAGCTTCTTCTATGCCTGCTGATGAAGTTTTCGAAGACCTTAAAACATCATCTAACGGTTTAACAAGCGAAGAAGCTAAACTTCGGCTACAAAAATACGGATACAATAAACTCTCTCAAAAAAGAGAAATACCGTTTATCCGAAAATTCATACACCATCTACGAGACTTATTCGGAATTTTGCTAATTGTCGCAGCAGTTTTATCCTACATAAGCGGTAGTCCAGAACTCGCAATAATCATACTAGCAGTTGTTTTTGTAAACATTTTCGTAAGTTTGTTCCAAGAGTCTCGTGCAGAAAAAGCAATGGAAACCTTGAAAAGCTGGATGCCAGAGTTTGCAAAAGTATTTCGTGACGGCGAACTTAAGAAAATCTCAGTAAGCGAAATCGTCCCCGGCGACGTAGTAGTTTTGGAAGAAGGCGACCGTGTACCTGCAGATGGACGTTTAATTGAAGCATTTGATTTGTGGACTAACAACGTTCCATTAACTGGGGAATCTGAACCTCAACCTCGTGTGGCTGAAACAGTTAAAACTGTTGAGAAAGCCTATTTGTATTCGCCAAACCTTGTTTTTATGAGTACCAGCGTCGCTAAAGGTCAAGGAAAAGCAGTTGTATATTCAACGGGTATGGATACTCAGTTTGGAAGAATCGCTAATTTAACTCAAACAATCAAAGAAGAAGAAAGCCCACTCCAAAAAGAAATCGCGTTAACAGCAAAATATGACTTTATGATCGCCGTTGCTGTAGGCCTAGTATTCTTCATATCTAGTTTTCTTTTCTTACATGTCTCTTTAGGCACTAGCATCTTGTTCATGATCGGTGTCATGGTGGCTTGCGTTCCCGAAGGCTTGCAGGTGACTGTTTCCAGCGCCTTAGCCATCAATGTACTGAAAATGGTGAGGCAAAACGTTTTGGTTAAGCGATTATCCGCCGTGCAAACTTTAGGCAGCGTAACCGTCATCTGCACCGACAAAACAGGCACCATAACCAAAGGAGAAATGACAGTAAACAAGCTCTGGGTCAACGATTACGTTGTGGATGTTTCAGGCTTAGGCTATAAACCCGAAGGAGACCTCACTGTGAACGGCCAACCCTTGCAGGAAGGACAAACAGGAGCTCTTCAAAAGCTACTTGAGATCGCTGCTCTTTGCAATGGGGCAAAACTGGATCCACCGTCAGATCGAAACAAAAATTGGAGTGTGATTGGGGACCCCACTGACGGAGCCTTACTTGTTGCTACGCTGAAATCAAGCGTAAACATTCAAGACGCAATCGCTGAGAAACCCATGATTCATATTTTGCCTTTCAGTTTTGAACGTAAACGCATGACTACCGTTCACAGCTCTAACGGAGACGTTTACATTTATTCTAAAGGCGCTCCAAGAAGCATCTTGGATGTATGTACAAAAGTTCTTGTTGATGGCAAAGTTGAGGACTTAACTGCAGAAAAAATGGAATCAGCAGAGTCGCGAATTCACGACTTCGCCAATCAGGGCTTACGAGTTATAGCAGTCGCTTACAAAAAAATGCCAAAAACGGAGTACGGCAAAGATGTTGATGTCGAGTCTAACTTGATTTTTGTAGGTTTAGCTGCTATGCGTGACCCTCCAAGAATCGAAGTTAAAGATGCCGTGTTGAAGGCAAAGCAAGCAGGAGTAAAAACAGTCATAATTACAGGTGACTATGGCCCAACAGCTGAGGCAATTGCCAAAGAAGTTGGGATAGCAGAACGTGATTGCTGTCAAGTTATTCGCGGCGTTGACTTAGATGACTTAAGCGACCAAGACGTCATCGACGAAGTGAAAAAGGGCAACGTTATTTTTGCCCGAGTTGCTCCTGAACAGAAACTTCGCATAGTTAAAGCGCTAAAGAAAAGCGGAGAAATCGTAGCGGTAACCGGTGATGGCGCAAATGATGCACCTTCACTCAAAGAAGCCGATATCGGAGTTGCCATGGGTGCTTCAGGAACAGATGTTGCGCGGGAAGCCGCAGACATTGTTTTGTTAGACGACAGTTTCGCATCCATCGTTAAAGCCATAGAGTCTGGCAGAGCAATATATGAAAACATCCGCAAATTCATCGTTTATGTGTTTTCACATAACTGGGCAGAACTTATTCCCTTTTTGCTGTACGCAGCGTTAGGATTTCCGCTGCCACTACTGGTAGTTCAGGTTTTAGCTATAGACCTTGCCATCGACGTTGTTCCGTCTTTAGCGTTAAGCAGAGAACCAGCTGAACAAGGAATAATGGAGGAGCCCCCAAGAAGCATAAAAGAACGATTATTTACGCGCAAAGTTCTCCTACGTTCAGTCTTCATTGGAGTAATCATAGCAACTGGCGCCATAATTGGGTGCTTGAACGTTTGGGCTACAGGCGGCTGGCACATAGGAATGGCTGTTCCCGCTGACTGGCATTTCGGCGGAAGCTTACCAAACAACAACCCCATTTATCTTAAAGGTGTTACAATGATGTTTGCAGGCATAGTTGTAGCTCAAGCAGGCAACGTTCTCGCTTGCAGAACATCAAAGCAATCAGTGTTCAAAACAAGCCTAAAAACAAACAAATGGATAATCATTGGCATAATAGCTCAACTTTCCATTCTGGCGTTCTTGGTATATGTCCCATTGATGAACTCTGTATTTGGCACTCAACCTTTAGGAATTACCGACTGGGCATTCCTGCTATCGCTAGCTGTAATTGTTGTTTTCGCTGAGGAAATCCGAAAGTTCTTCAGCCGAAAATTCGGCAAAACCGGATCTGACGCTCTTAAAATCCACGACCACACTTAAGCGTAGTTGAGCACCTTTCAGTGACATCTTCAAAAGGTGTTGAAAGGTTTTTATTACGTTATTCGCAATGTAACGTTGATGTCAGGTAAAGAATTTTTCCTCGATCGATATGCCCAACTCGGCTGGGAATACAAAGAACCCAAGCCCAAGCTATCAATTAGAATAAATCAAATTAATGCTAGAGCAAAAAAACTTCCAGAGCGCCTACGCAAATTAGGAGTTGAATTAGAAAAAATTCCTTTCTTGCAATCAGGATACTGGGTAGTCAGGTCAAAAGCTTCAGCTGGAGCAACAGCGGAATACCTGCTTGGAATGTATTCCATTCAGGAAGCGGCTGCTCAAATTCCAGCAACAGTTTTTACAGCGATACATGCCAAAATGGTTTTGGATGCCTCAGCAGCACCGGGAGGAAAAACCGTTCAACTTGCCGATTTGATGGAAAACACAGGTGTAATAACAGCATTAGATACAAATAAGGAACGGTTAGCCGTAATGGCGAATCATTTAGAGCGATGCCACATCAGCAACACAATCATTTACAACTTAGATGCACGGCAAGCCACAAAACTCAACCGCTCCTTTGACCGCATTCTTTTAGATGTTCCTTGCTCAGGAAATTTTGCTGCTGACAGTGAATGGTTTAGTCGAAGAACCTTAGCGGATGTTGAGCGAAATTCGAAGGTACAAAAAGAAATTTTAGCGGAATCTGTAAAATGTTTGGCGCCAAATGGCGAAATTGTTTACTCAACTTGCTCGTTGGAGCCTGAGGAGGATGAGTTAAACATTGATTGGGCAATCAAAAACTTGGGATTGCAAGTTCAAAAAATTGACTGCTTAGGCGCGGATGGATTAACCGAAGTTTTGGGCAAAAAACTTGACTCCCAAGTTGCTTTTTCCAGACGCATTTGGCCAGAGCAAACGCAGGGTTTCTTTGTTTGCAAATTAAAGAAGGCGGATGCACGATGAAGCCATATGAAGTTTTTGCAGCCCGTTTTGGGTCCCAAGTTGTTTTTCATTCAGAAATGATAGTTGAAAAAGATCAACGTTATTATCTGTTAAATCCGCGCCTCAAAAAGCTATTGCAAAACGACTATTACTATGCTGGTTTGTATCTTGGCAAATTAAAGAATGGCATGTTCTTTCCAAGCTTTAACTTTTTGAATATACTTGTAGGGGTCGCTGCAAATAAGATTGTAGTTGATCAGAAAGCGGCTTGGCTATTTATCTGCGAGAGAGACATTTTTCGCATAGGCATCATGAAAGTGATGGGTTCCAAGCGGAAGGGTGAGGCAACATTGGTGCTTAATGAGTTTGGTGATTGCCTCGGTTTTGGAAAAATATTGGAAGATATCGGCGGGACTGAGGGCAGGATTGTGGTCAAGAACGTATTGGATGTAGGAGATTTTCTCCGACGAGAATCGAGGGGAAGGTTCTAGCATTTTGCATGCATTAATTTTTTTCGTATTTTTCAAGACATCGGGAGCTTTAATTTAGATTTGCGACTTATGATTGTTTCTTAACTAGTGAACGTTCATTCAAACTTATCTGCGATAAGCTTAAATATGTTTACGTTTTAAGTGGATTCTCAAACATATGAATTGATATGGTGAAAGTCATGGATGAACAAGTAAAGAAAGCAATCGAAACTCTCAAATCAAATAATATTCGATGGGTGCATTCAGCATTCGTCGACCTTCGAGGAATTCTCCAAGACATGGTCCTACCAGCCAGAGAATACCTTAGCGGCGCAGCCTTTACAGAAGGCATAGGCTTCGATGGATCCTCAGTACGCGGTTTCAAATCAATCGAAGACTCAGACATGATCTTTATGCCCGACGCAAAAACACTCGCAATCATGCCATGGGTAACTGATGAAGCACAAAAAAGCGCAATCATACTCGGCGATGCATTGGAAGCTTTCGGTGGAGTAGAACCCTCTGTCACTTGCCCAAGAGGCTACGTAGCAAAAAGAGCCATACAAGCAGCCAAAGACATGGGTTACACTGGAATTTTTGCTCCTGAACTTGAACACTTTGTCTTCTCCTCAATCGACCCTACTAAACTAACATGGGACCTTTGGGCTGCTCCAAAAAGCGGCGAAGGAGACGCATGGGGCGCACCACGTGTTGTACCTGAATCAGAAGAAATAAAACCTGGCGGTTTTATTCTAAGACCAAAAGAAGCCTACTATAGAAGTCCACCTGAAGATACAACTGTTGCATACCGAAATGAAGTTTCACAAGTGTTAGAAGATAATTTTGGCTTAACAATTGAGAAACATCACCATGAAGTAGCCACAGTCGGTCAAGTAGAAATAGACTACAAATACGGTGAACTATTAGACACAGCCGACCGCGCCATATACTTCAAATTTGTCGCCAAAAACATCGCGAAAAAACACGGATTAATTGCAACATTCATGCCAAAGCCGATTTACCTGGATAATGCAAGCGGCATGCACGTCCACTCATCATTGTGGAAAGACGGCAAAAACGTCATGTACGATGGAGAAGACGAATACGCCGAACTTAGCCAAATAGGCAGATACTATGTAGGCGGAATCTTGGCTCACGCAAAAGCACTAACCGCAGTATGTTGCCCAACCGTAAGCAGCTACAAAAGACTCGTACCAGGATTTGAAGCACCAATCTACGTAATGTGGAGTAGACGCAACCGCTCAGCACTCGCCAGAATACCTCTTTACTATAAAGGAGCAGGCTTTGCAGCGCAGAAACGAGTTGAATACCGAGGTGTAGATCCATCATGCAATCCTTACTTAGCATTTGCATGCATTATGAAAGCTGGTCTTGAAGGAATCAAGAAGAAACTTGAACCAGGCGACCCAGTCGACGAAGACGTTTACAAACTCAGCAAAGCAAAACGAAAGGAACTAGGCATTCAAGAACTTCCAACAACACTCAAAGGCGCACTTGACGAAATGGAAAGCGACGAACTCATAAAAGAAACCCTTGGCAGCCACGTTTTCGACGCATTCATTGAACTAAAAACAAACGATTGGAACCAATACTGCCTCTACGTTTCGCCTTGGGAAATAATGAAGTACTTGGACTATTAAGTCGAATCACATCAACTTTTTTTCCTTTTTTTGAAACCCATATTCTAAAAGCATTATTAATTTAGTTAATTTTTTTAGGGTAATCCGTTCTTTTTCCTGAAAATTGTTACAAGATCTCACTTCTTTGGTGGAACTATCTTTAATTTCCTGCTTGCCTCAATTGTTCACAGGCTAAAAATATGGTTGATGCTTGGCGTGAACCTTACCATGTCGTGATCGAAATTGAAAACAAACAGTGCAAAATGGTTGGAAAACTAGCTGCTTTAGGGTTTAAGCACCTCAAAGTTGTAGATGTACGCAGTTCAAGTAGTGGGTGCGTAAGACACCTTATGGATGTTGGTGAAGATCAAGCCCAAAAAGTCCCCAAAGAACTTGCTGCGAAAGGGCATGTTGAAGGGAAATCCTCTGTTTGGCTGGAGAGTCAAGGCTGCGAAGTATGCAATACCATTCTAGCTCACGACGCATTTTTGGTTTCAGGCAAAAGCATGCAAAACGATATCATAACGTACAGTTTTATGGTGCCAACTTTTGAAGCTTATAGGGGCATATTAGTTGACCTTGAAAAAGCGGGGCATAAAACTAAAATTCTTAAAGTAGGCAAATTCGAGAAGCAAATCGGCGTTTTAACTGAGAACCAAGAGAGAATGTTTTGGCTTGCACTAAAAAGTGGCTTCTTTGATTATCCGCGCCAGATTGGGATGGTGGAGCTAGCCTCTAAATTAGGAATCAGTGCGGCAACACTTTCAGAGACCATGCGGCGAGGAACCCGCAGGTTACTGGAGCATTACTTCAAGCGTGAACTATAATAAACTCAATCTCTTTTCCCTAATACATTAGGGGGAAAAGATATCCCCTTTCTTGCATAATAATAAACTAACAAGGTGAAAAGCATGAGTCAAAACCAAATGTTTTGTTATCAATGTGAACAAACAGCCAAAGGACAAGGCTGCACAATCGCTGGCGTATGCGGTAAAACTCCAGAAGTCGCTAACCTCCAAGACCTCTTGGTTTACAAGCTACGGGAACTCAGCCAACTCGTCATCCAAGCAGATAAAGCTGGCTTCAAAGATGAAAAAATCAACGTCTTTACGGCTGAAGCACTCTTCGTAACTTTAACTAACGTGAATTTTGATCCTGAAGCAATCGTATCCTACATTAAAAAAACCGCTGAACTACACGACCAACTTCATAGAAAATTAGGCGTCACAGCAAATTATTTGCCATTGGGAAATACGATGGCAGACTTAATTGCACAGGGAAAACAGCATGGAATAAACTCCGACACGACAATGAACCCAGATCTTCATTCGTTGCAGTGGCTTCTAACTTATGGGTTAAAAGGCGTAGCGGCTTATTCTTACCACGCGTATCTTTTAGGCAAAAAAGACCAAAAAGTCTTCGATTTCATCCATCAAGGATTAGTGGCTCCATTTGACAAATCGCTTGGCGTAAACGATTTTGTAGGTTTAGTTTTGAAGTGCGGTGAAATCAATATTCGCGCCATGGAACTTCTCGATGCAGGTAACACTGAGACTTATGGTCATCCCGTGCCAACTAAAGTGCCGTTGGGACACAAGAAAGGCAAAGCTATCGTTGTTTCTGGGCATGACCTAATTGATTTAGAAGAGATTCTCAAGCAAACGCAAGGCAAAGACATAACCGTATACACCCACGGAGAAATGCTTCCAACCCATGGTTACCCAAAACTCAAAGCTTACCCAAACTTCTATGGCCACTACGGCACTGCATGGCAAAACCAACAGAAAGAATTTGCCCAGTTCCCAGGTGCTATATTAATGACAACCAACTGCATCCAACGACCAGTTGAAAGCTACAAAGGCAACATCTTCACAACAGGACCCGTAGGTTACCCAGGCGTACCACATATCGAAGGAAAAGACTTCTCACCAGTAATTAACAAAGCCTTAACGATGCCAGGCTTCACAGATGAAGTAGAGGGCAAAACCGTTCTTGTCGGCTTTGGCAGAAACGCGGTTTTAGGCGTGGCGGGCAAAGTCATTGAATCCGTCAAAAACGGGCATATTAAACGCTTCATCTTAGTTGGCGGATGCGACGGCGCAAAACCTGGTCGCAGCTACTACACAGAATTCGTAGAGAAAGCACCGAGCAACACGATCATCTTAACGTTGGCATGTGGCAAATTCCGCTTCTTCGACAAAGAATTAGGCACAATCGACGACATTCCACGATTACTTGACATTGGACAATGCAACGACGCTTACTCCGCCGTCAAAATTGCGCAGGCTTTGGCAGACGCTTTCGGAGTTGGAGTCAACGATTTACCCCTCTCGCTAGTGCTCTCATGGTATGAACAAAAAGCAGTTGCTATTTTGCTATCTCTGCTCTATCTCGGCATTAAAGACATTCGATTAGGACCAAGCTTACCCGCATTCATAACGCCAAACATACTAAACGTGTTGGTTGAGAAGTTCAACATTATGCCGATTAAGACACCAGACGAAGACCTCAAAGAAATAATGAAATAGTAATAGCAAGTTCAAATATATTTTCTTCTTCTCCCTTTTCTTTTGGGATCTGAAAATTCAGTAAATTAAATAATCTTTTTTGAATATTGAATTATTTTTTAGATAGCTAACCAACATGGCTAAGAATATCAAAGAATGAAACACAAAATAAAATAAAAAAAGTTTAAGAAGTTTCCATTTCTTCTTTCACGGGGACTTCGTGTTCGGGTTGCTCTTCTACTGATTTTGCGTCTGCTGATTTTGCCGCATTCGTGGTCATGTAGGCTACTAAGAATGAAATAACCGCGGAAGCCAAGTAAGGCACCATCGTTGCCACTACAGACAATATAATGAAGTTTGCAGGAGCTTGAGACGAATATGCTAGTTTATCTATTTGGTAGTTTAGAACTGCAGTTAATGCCGCAAATATTATGAATACGAACCCGAATGCTAAAGAGATTTTCTGTATAATTTTCCAAGTATTTATTTGTCATCACCAGTTAATCCCTAAATATCAGCTGTTTCCCGTTTAAGCATTGCTATTTCAAGCAATTTTGCTAAATCTCATGATTTCTCTAAGTTTTGTGAGATTTATGAAAATTATTTCTTCGGATAATCGTTTTGCCATAAAAAATCATTAAACATTAAATATATTTACCCAAAGACCACTATTACTAGCAGGTAATCAAACGCTAAACAGGTGTAAAAGATAATGAAAAATTTCAAAGATGCAACGTGGAAAGAAAACGTATCTAAAGTAGTTCATCAGATACAGGAACAAGAAATTAAATTCATCAGACTACAATTTACCGACATTAACGGCATGCTAAAGAATTTAGCAGTTAGCTCAAAAAACATAGAGACAATTTTTGAAACCGGACAATCTTTCGATGGGTCATCCATTACAGGTTACAGACCTATTGAAGAATCTGACATGGTTCTGTATCCTGACCCCAGTACATTTGCGGTTTTGCCATGGCGACCTAAAGAAAAATCCTCAGCTAGGCTTATCTGCGACATTTACACGCCTCAGAACAAACGTTTTGACGGCGACCCACGATATGTTCTTGAACGGGCCGTCGAAAAAGCGTCAAAAGCTGGCTACACATTCATTTGCGCGCCTGAATTAGAATTTTTTATAGTTCAAGAAAGCGAAACAGGTGGCTTACCTACACCAATAGACATGGCAGGCTACTTTGATTTTCATCCAGGCGACTTAACTGACGATTTAAGAAGAGAAATTGCAGATACTGCTGAAGCTTTCGGAATAGAAATCGAGATTTCGCATCACGAAGTCGCGTTGGGACAAAACGAAATTGACTTCAAGTATGACGAAGCTTTGAAAACGGCTGACAGAACTATTACAATGAAGATGTGTGGAAAAGTTGTCGGTGCACGAAATGGATACATTACAACGTACATGCCAAAACCATTCGCGGGCATAAACGGGTCAGGAATGCACACTCACATGAGCCTTTGGAACAAAAATGTGTCACAAAACCTCTTCTACGAAGACGACGAAAAGAACGGGTTCCTCTCAGACTTAGCACGTAACTTTATCGGTGGACAACTAGCACATGGACGAAAAATGTGCGCTATCCTTGATTCATGGCCAAACAGCTTCAAAAGATTAGTCCCCGGTTACGAAGCACCCGTATATCTCGCTTGGGCACACAAAAACCGTTCACCACTTATCCGAGTGCCTAACTTTGGCGGAAGAAAAAATGCGGCAAGATGCGAAATCCGCTGCCCAGATGGCGCTGGAAACCCCTATCTACAGTTTGCAGTACTTTTAACCACAGGATTAGACGGCATCAAAAACCAGATAGATCCAGGCGACCCAGTGGAACTAAACGTTTACCACATGACCTACGAAGAACGTAAAGAACGCAACATAGTTTCCCTACCAGAATCACTAAAAGAAGCCTTAGACGAACTCGAAACCAGCGATTTAATGCGTGAAACCCTCGGCGAAACCGCATACATCAATTTCTTAATTGAAAAACGCAGAGAATGGGACCTATACCGCACACAAGTCACCGAATGGGAAGTTAACCGCTACATCAAGCGGCTTTAAGCCAAAAAGGCTTATTTTTCCTCTTTTGTTCTATTTTTTTGTTCGTTCATTTTGTAGTCACAATTTCTTATTTCAAAGATCAACTTGTGTTTTTAAAGAGGTGAATTTCGATGAATATGGACCAAGATTTAGACCCATTAATGTCTGCTTCAAATGTCTACGAATTTATAAATGAAAGCAACCGAATGCGAATCCTCAAAGTAACTTTCAAACCAGGCGACACAGCTAAAATGCATCATCACCCAGAACACATGGCTTATGTACTGAAAGGCGGAAAGCTACGATTAACCTCTGAAGGCAAAACTCAAGACATAGACTTGAAAGAAGGATCAGCAGTTTTCTTAGAAGAACAAAATCATGAAGCTACAAACATTGGCAACACTGTAATTGACCTAATTGTCGTAGAGCTGAAAAAATAGTAAACAAACGTATAAACAATTTTTTTTACTTTAACTTTTTATTGGATTTAGTTAAGTCTATCATAAGCTATAATCTGCAATCATCAAAAGATCAAGAATCTCACATGAAATACTTTTCTTCTTTTTTAAATCATCTCAAGCAAACTTAATCTAAGGGCGAAAGAGAATAGGTTAACTTCTGATTTTCTCAGCCAACTCTTTAATTGGAACAGTGATTTGATCACGATTTGTCAAATTCTTAAGCATTACAGCGCCCTCTTTGAGTTCCCGTTCGCCCACAATCACCGCAAAATCAGCTTGCCGCTTATCAGCATCCTCCAAAGCCTTCCCCATCTTTCGGCCCATAATCTCAAACTCAACAACTATCCCCGAGCTTCTGAGTAATTGAGCAATTTTTAGAGCTTCAACCTTTAACGTTTCATTTACTGCAAGAACAAGAATCCTTTTCCCGTATGCGACGGCAAAGGCGGCCTTTTGAGTTTGCAATGCAAGGGCAACCCTGTCGATCCCATGTGCAACACCAACCGCTGGCGTGGGCTCACCACCAAACGATTCAATGAGCTTATCATATCTTCCTCCGCCTCCAAGTGCAATGTCTAACTCGGGGATGTAGATTTCGAAAATCATTCCAGTGTAATATTCTAAGCCTCTCGCAAACGCGGGCTCAACTGTTTGAATTGGGCAACCGCTTTCCACAACGAGCTTTAAGATTTCGCCAAGGTTTTCTGCCGAAGCCTTTGCCTGCTCGTAACTCGCAACATAAGTTTTGATTTTCTCTATGGTTTCAAAACAGTCACCGCTTTTCAGTTTAAGCAATCCCTCCAGCATATTGCGGCAATGTTCTGTCGGTACAAGCTTAAACGCTTCTTCATACTCTTTTTTGTCCATTCTTTGCAGAATTGCGTTTTGGGTTTTTTCATCAACGCCCTCTTGATTAAGAATGCCACGTATAACGCCTATGTGCCCAATTTTGAAGGCGTAACCTTGTAAACCCAAATTTTTCATTAAGCTGTTTGTCAACAAAATGATTTCGGCATCTGCTTCGGGTCTAGCGGAGCCCATTAATTCAAAATTTGACTGCCAAAACTCTCTATAACGTCCCCGTTGAGGCTCATCATAACGGTAAACACTGCCCACGGCGAATAGCCTTAGCGGTTTGGGTTCGTTTTTAAGGGCTGTAGTGACTAAACGTGCGATGGAAGCTGTGAATTCTGGGCGTAGCGCCACTTGACGCTCACCTAGATCTTTAAAAATGAACATACGCTGACGAATTTCCTCGCCGGACTTCGCGCTCAGTAGCTCAATCGGCTCAACCACGGGCGTTATGACTTCTTTGTAGCCATAAACCGCTGCAGTTTCACGGGCTTTGCTGATAATACATATGAATGCTTGAGCTTCTTGGCCAAGTAGGTCTCTCATTCCGCGGACAGTTTGGAAGTTGGGCATATAAGTTTCTCCATGTCGTTAGATTTGAAGTAAATCTGTGCAATTGTTTGTATTTAGCTCTTGGCTTTTGGCCTGCTCTGTTTTATCTCCCTCAGCCCGCCACTGAACAATACACAATCCTAACAGAAATAATTACAGTTTTTTTGGAGCAAGCAAAGATAACTTCAAAAACCACTACGAGACATTTCTGTTATAGAGGAGACTGATACATGAGTAAAAAAGGAGAAACAACGGAGCAAGATCGTGGAAAACCCCAACCTCAAAAGAAAAAGGATAGAGATGCAAAACGCAAGGACAAAAAGTCTGCCCGACTTGAAAGACAAAAGTCCAGATAAATTTTAGATTAATAATTTCCAAAAATTAGACGCAATGCCAATTTTAATAAGCCCACCATCATTATTTCTTTTGAGCGAAAAACATGGATTACTCGGTAATTGCCCAGGCTTACGAGAAAATTGAAGCAACCACTAAACGCTTAGAAATGACCGATTTACTAGTGGACTTGCTAAAGAAAACTCCTAAGGATGTTATGGCAAAAGTTGTCTATTTGACCCAGGGCAAACTATATCCAGATTTCTTGGGCGTTGAGATGGGCATTGCTGAAAAACTTGCCATAAAAGCCTTAGCCCGAGCTTCGGGACAAAGTGAAAGCTTAATCCTATCTGAGTTGCAGAAGAGCGGGGACATCGGCCAAACAGCAGAGAAGCTTTTGACTAAACGCAAACAATCAACTTTTTTTTCAAGGAAACTAACTGTCGAGGGCGTTTATGAAACGCTAGATAAAATGGCAAAAATCTCAGGCTCTGGAACTGTAGATACAAAGATGGCATTGCTTTGCAGCCTACTAACTGATGCTTCGCCTAATGAGGCAAAATGGATAATTCGAACCGTAACCGCTAACTTGCGTCTGGGCATTGCAGACATGACCGTTCTTGATGCATTAGCCATCGCTTATGGCGGAGGAAAAGAAGCCCGCAAACTTGTTGAACGCGCTTACAGCATTTCTTCTGACCTTGGCAGAGTCGCAGAAGTAGTTGTAGAGAAAGGCTTGGATGGAATAAAAAACTTTCAAGTTGTAGTTTTTGAACCCATAAGACCGATGCTGGCAGAACGGTTAGCTTCTCCGGAAGAAATATTGGAAAAATTCGGCGGCAAATGCATAGCCGAATACAAGTATGATGGCGAACGGATACAGGCACACAAGAAAGATGGGAAAGTGGTTCTGTATTCACGCCGTTTAGAAAACATCTCCAGTCAATATCCAGACGCAGTTGAACTGGTAAAAGAAAAATTTGAGTGCAAAAGAAGCCATTTTGGAAGCTGAATGCGTAGCCATGGATTTAGAAACTGGAGATATGCGTCCATTTCAAGAATTAATGCATCGGAGACGCAAATATGGGATTGAAGCAGCCATTAACCAGTATCCAATCTCGCTTTTTCCCTTCGACCTACTCTATGTTGATGGTAAAGACTTAACCCTTGAACCTTTGCCCACTAGACGCAAAGAACTTGAACGCATCGTAAAACAATTCCGACCGAGCTAACTCCAGCCACCCACAAATTGGTCAGCAGCCCCAAAGAACTAGAGAATTTTTTTGAAGAAGCCATTGCAGAAGGCTGTGAAGGATTAATGTGTAAATCCATTTCTAAAGACTCCGTGTATCAAGCAGGCAGCCGAGGTTGGCTTTGGATAAAATATAAACGAGATTACAAATCTGAAATGACTGATACAGTAGACTTGGTGGTTGTTGGCGCTTTCCATGGTAGAGGAAAACGGGTTGGAACCTATGGCGCTTTACTTTTAGCCACGTACAACGATAAAAATGATACTTTCGAAACTGTAACAAAATGTGGAACTGGATTTACCGACAAAGACCTTGCAACACTTCATGAAACTCTTCAGAAACATATTATTCCCAAAAAGAACTCGCGTGTGGTTTCTATGTTGCAAGCGGATGTTTGGTTTGAACCCAGCTTGGTCCTTGAGATTTTAGGAGCCGAAATCACCTTGAGTCCCAATTCATCCCATCCGCCATGGATTCAATTCGAAAGGGAGCAGGGTTAGCGATTCGTTTTCCACGTTTCACAGGCAAATATCGGACTGACAAAAGCCCTGAAGATGCAACGACTTCAAAAGAGATTGTGGAGATGTATCGAGGACAATTAAAGAAGATAAGCAACGATTCAGCAGGGACATAGGCAGAATATTTTGAAAATGGAATTTTGATTTAATAGCAACTTCGCAGGCCTCTCATTAACTTCAGGACGGCTATTTGCAAAACAAATTATGAAAAATAGAAAATAGCGCCTTACTTAATGACTTAATTGTTTTTTTGTAACGCGTAGTGACTTTTTAAGACGCGTAGTGACGGTTAGTGACGATAGCAACGAATAAAGACGCAGCCTGCAAACAAACCTATCCCCAAACCAAGAAAGCAACCCAAAATAGTCTGAATAAAAAAAATAGTTGCTAAGCGGAGATTTTTACGTTTTCTTGCAGATTCTTGCGTTTTCTTGCGAATTCTTGCGAATTCTTCCGCTATCTGCCAACAAATAAAGGTCTGTTCCAAAAAAGCAGCCCAAAACACAAACAAAAAATTGCAAATAAAATTCTAGACTAAGCCCATAGTCAAACGCAGTTTAGCATTTAGGAAAAGCTAAAACTGATAAGCATCAACCGCTAAAATAAGAGGCAGGCGTGAACTTCGTTGTCCCAAGACACAGAAAAAATGAAATCCCTAATAGCATTCAAAAAGCGAATGGAAGAGCAACTCGAAAAACTAAATGCTGAAGCCAAAGAAGTGCAAGCTGCCTTAGACACAGTCAATGGCATTTTGCTTGACAAAGGCTTCAAGAGAGGAGACCTTAAAGAAGTCGCTGAGATGCCTGAGCCTAAAGAGGTTGTTTTGCCAAGACAAGACCGTGAGCTACCAACGGTTGTTGTGCAACGCGGGGTGCCTCAACAAACAGAGAAAGAAACAGTCATACCTCTCAAAACCATGACCGATGAACCGTTAGCGCTACTTTATTTTGATAAACAAATCATTCATGTATTGCCAGATGAAAGCAAAAACTTCAGTGTAAACACACCGCCTTTCACAAATTTTCTTGTCGAAAAAGTCTTCTCCAAAATGCAGGAAAAAGATGCAGAGCTCGTTAAAACAAAGCAGTTAACAAATGATAAAATGTTCACCTTCAATGTTGTTCGGGAAGGCGATTTAATAAGAGAAATCGTGATAAAAAATGTGGACGAGGAACGATTAAAAGAGCTTAAGTCGAGCATTCGCTGGACTTTTGAGAAAATGTATGAAAAAATGAAAAGCTCTTGATCTACTTCGAATGTTTCTCCAACGCATCAACAATCTTGTTTTTTGGGCACAAACCCACGAGCCTATCAGCTTCAGAACCATCTTTGAAAACTATCATTGTTGGAATGCTAAAAACTTGAAATTTTTCAGCCGTAGATGGGTTTTCATCAACATCGAGTTTGCCAATTAAGATTTTGCCGCTGTTTTCTTTTGCTAACTCTACAATTGTTGGTGCTAATGCTCTGCAGGGTCCACACCAGTTAGCCCAAAAATCAATTAAAACCAACTTGTTTTTCTTGATTGTTTCTTCGAAATTTGCATCGGTTACATGAAAAGGTTCAGTACTCATTTTTTTACCCTCTGATAACAATATTTATTTAAAGATTTGTTTGATATAAACCGTTCGCGAAAACTTGAGACTCGAGGTCAATTAGGCAAGTAAGCGCTAGAAACTTACAAAGTTAAATTTAATTATCGACACTACACCCCACAAATTAATCAGCAAACTTAGAATTATCAGGGCTTTTTCTTCCCAACCAAGATTCTCACGCATGCCCTTAGCAGTCAACAAAATTAAAAATGGAGAAAAGTCAAGACTGAAGCGGTAACCAAACTGAGTAAACCCTACAGTGCCATGCGTAATTATCGGAGGAAGGATACACAATATGGCTATAGCGGAGTATTTGCTCAGCTTGTTCCACGGACCTTTGAAAATAAACAGGAACGCTGGCGTCGTGAAGAACAAACCTAAACCCATCCATGAAGGTTTGAAATATGGGAATGAGTTAAGCAGGATGGGTCCTTGGAAAAATATCGCGTAAATGTGTCTTGGAATATAGGCAATATTGAAGATTCCTTGCTGGAAAAACGGATCTTGTTGTATGCCAGGGATGAGACCGTAGCCTAAATCCAGAATTGTTCCCCATCGAGCAACATTGTAGAGTAAATACAAAGTAACAGGTATGGCTAAACCGGCAAAGAAAAGGGCTGCTTGCTTAAATCGAGGCTTCCAAGCGGCATTTTCATCGTATATAAGAAACAGGAAAAATGGAAAAGCTAAAGCCGTAGGTAATCGTGCTAACGCAGCAAAACCCAACAGCAAACCAACTAAAATATAGCTTTTCTTATACAAACCTACCAAAATGGCAGATGTAAGGAAAAGAACTGACACAACTTCTGCTATATACCACGAAGTGCCAACTGCTGAGATAAACCAGAAGCATGTTCCGAAACCAAAAAGAGCCGTTAGCCAAAGTGCTTTGTTGTTGTTCACACCAGTTTTTCTAAGCATAAGCCAAGTTAGAGAAACACATATGCAGGCAAGAATTATTGAAAATAGAGCTTCATCAAGGGAAGTGCCGAAAACTGCAACAAACGGCACTAGAAGCATAGCAGGCATCGGAGGGTAAACAACATAATAGTTTCCGTTTAGAGGAACGATTTCTTGAAGATTAATCCCCCCGCCGGAAACACCTAATTTACCATGAAGAAAAGCGTTTGCTAACCAAACATAATGGTCTTGCCCTGGTGGCGGACCCTTTGATAGAGCGTAAATAACAAGGGAAATTAATGCTATCAGAATGAACTGTTGAATCGTCCTCAAAGAAGCTATTTTCGCGTAAAGCCGCCTAAGCCCCAAACTAATAGTGCTCATTCATTACCAATTGAGTTTTGAATTTAACAGAAACGGAATTTAAAGATTCGTTTAATTTCCACAAAAAACAACTGACAAATATGTTTAATCTACTTGCAGGGCTTCATTTTTTCCAACAAAGCCTTGAATGCAGAGTAGGAATCTTTTGGGTCAGATATCTCTGCGGCAGCTTTTTCAAACGGGCACATGCCACTCTTGTTTAAATCCAAAACATTATCAACCAAATTCTCCCATTGACAAACGACGTTGTTTTCTTCAAAAAGTACTTTAGCTTTCTTGCTTAGAACTTCTGCATAAACCTCTCTTATTCCAGCATAAATGCACAATAACGCTAATGCTTTGCCCGCCACCCGATCGGCTATTGAAGCATCTTTGAGTAAGATGCCAAGAGTGTCTATTGCATGAATGAAACCTGAGATTCGATGAGAATCAGTTTCAAAAAGCACTTGGCCGTTTTTAGCTATGGCAAGCGTTAGCTGTTTACTATAGAGCTCTTTTTTGGATAGTTCAAGGTCCTGCATGATTCGTCACTATTCTGAAACGGCGGCAAGCTAAAAAACTATTCAGTTTTAATTATGAAAAGTTGGTCCTCAGGCAGCTGAGAGAGTTCCCAAGCATATGCTTCATCCAACTTATCTTGTATTTTCTTTTCGTCCAATATCTTGGTGAAAGGCGTGGAAAGAGTAATTTTAGCTGTTTTTCCAACTTCCTCAATCATAAAAGTTGCTTGAATAGTTTTTGAGTTTTTGAATTGAAGTCTTTGATTGCCTATTGTGCATGTTGTAGAAACCTGAATGCCATCTAGCAAACAAGAAAATGGTGGATATAAAGGAACAGAAACTTCTGCTCTAAGATGTGCTAATTCAATATCAGAGATTTTTAGGGTTTTTTTAGCTGCTGCCCCAATTCTTAAGCCGATAACTAAGTATGGTCCTACATGTCCGTGCAGTTGGCGGGCAAATTCAATTAATGCTTGTTGTTCAGTCGGCATTTTAGTTCAATTCTTAGTTAGATTTGGTGTTTATTGAGGTTTGCTGTAAGTTTTTGAATGGTTCAAGTTTATCATATTTTTTGTATTGCCAATAGCCAAAGGATGCTAGCCAAGAAACAATGAAAATACCGATTATTCCAAAGCCTATCATTTCAAAATTCAAAGTTCGAAGCGAATTCCAGAATAAGCCGTTGAGGTTAAATTCACTTGAAAGCACCTGTAAGAGCTCTACGGTGCCGATTGCCCAAGCAACCAACACGGAAATAACAGTTACGGTCAAGTTGTAGTATATTTTGCGTATCGGATTTAAGAAAGCCCAACCGTAAGCTACTCTCATAGCAACGCCATCTGCAGTGTCAACCGTGACCATGCCGCATGTGAACAATAATGGAAGAATAAGAATATAGTACATTGGAATGTTGGTAGATACGCCGATTCCCACGCTTATAGCGATTAAGGCAACTTCGCTTGCCGTGTCGAAGCCTAAGCCAAAAAGCACACCAACTGGGTAAATATGCCACGGTTTATTAATTGCTTTGAAGAGTGGGCGGAAAAAGCGGTTCATAAACCCGCGATTTTGAAGCAAATTTTCTAGTTCTTCCTGATTTAGTTTGCCTTGCTTAAGAGTTTGGAAAATCTTGTACAAGCCGATTACGATTACAGCGTTGATAAAGCCTATTATCCAGAGGAAGCTTCCCGATACTAAGGTACCGATTACTGCACCGGTACTTTGGAGGACAGGAATGTTAGTTGCGACAGCTCTAGTTGCCAGAATCAAGCCAACTATAAGGGCAACAACTACTGTAGAGTGTCCCAGACTAAACCACATGCCTACTGTGTAGGGGCGTTTTCCCTCCTGCATGAGTTTTCTTGTGGTGTTATCGATGGCTGCTATGTGGTCAGCATCCACGCCATGTCTTAAACCAAAGACGTATGCAACAATGCCTAAACCGCCGAGGACCACGGCGATTTTCCCGATGACGAATGCCGCAGAGAAGCCAACCGCTGTTACGGTTATAAGTGTGGTGAAGATGATTGCGATTTGTATTTTTTCGTTGCGTGCAAGGCTGAAGGTTGCGGTTTTTTCCGTCATTCGTAACACTTTTTTTGGATTTAGTGTTACGAAGGATATAAAAGCTTTTAGGCAGAACGACCACCTTTTATTTGACCAAAAATGTCAAAAATCGTCCGCATAGGCGTAACATTTCCACCTGAACTCCTCAAAGACTTCGATGAAATTATAAGCAGAATGGGTTACGAAAGTCGCAGCAAAGCCATTCAAGACGCTGTGCGACTCTATGTTTCAGATCGAAAATGGATCAAAGAAGAAGACACTGTCCAAACAGGTGTCATACTCATGGTTTACGACCACGACGCAAAAGGACTTGAAAGCGAACTAACGGAAACCCAACATGAACACTCATCAATCATTACCTCAACACTACACATTCACATAAGCGAACAAAACTGCTTAGAAGCTATCGCGGTCAAAGGTAAAGCATCAGAAATACATCACTTAAGCGACGAATTAACAACCAGAAGGGGCGTAAAAATCCTCAAAACAACAATAGTAACCGTTTAAACCTCAAACATCCTTTCCAAAGAAGCCCTAGCCTTCTTAGCCACTGCAACCGGAACCTTAACTATGTTCTTTTCTTCTTTCAAAGCACTATACAGTCGGTCAAGAGTTGTAAGTTTCATATTCGGGCATATTGCGCCTTCATAGGCCAAATAAAACGTTTTATCAGGATTCTCTTTGCGCAGTCGATGCAGAATTCCTTCTTCGGTGCCCACTATGAATGTTCTATCTTTGGATTCTTTGGCAAAACGGCACATTTTTGATGTGCTGCCAATGTAATCAGCTACCTTTCGCATTTCTGTGCTGCATTCAGGATGAACCATAACTGTTGCGTTGGGATGGTCCATCTTTAGCGCGGTTATGTCCTCTGGCTGGAAAAGCAAGTGCGTGGGGCAAAACCCATTTTCGGGTATGGGAACTAAGGTTTTGCCTGTTTTTTCGCTGACGTATTCAGCTAGGTTCTTGTCTGGACCAAAAAGTATTGTTTCTGCATCAAGGGAATTGATAACTTCTACCGCGTTGGCGCTGGTGCAGCAAACGTCGCAGTGGGCTTTGCATGAAGCTAAAGTATTAACGTACAAAACTACAGGAGCTTTTGGGTACTTAGATTTAGCCCGTTCAATCTCATCAACCGTTAGCATCTGAGCCATTGGGCATCTTGCACCTAAACAGGGCAAAAGAACCTTTTTGTCTGGATTCAAAATCGCCGCTGACTCAGCCATAAAATCAACTGCTGAGAAAACTATAATTTCAGCATCTTTTTCCTGTGCAGCTTTACGGCTTAATTCGATACTGTCGCCCACATAATCAGCTATATCTTGGATTTCTGACCGCTGGTAATTATGAGCTAATATGACAGCTTTCTTTTCCTTTTTTAGTTTCAGGATTTTTTCTGTTAAATCCATATTTTCGCCAAGTACGTCTTAACTTGAAAATTAAAGAGGACAAATCAAGAGATATATGCCTTTACCTTCGCTCTTAAAGTTTAATCCTCAAAATACTGAAAACTGGCTATTTTACTAAAATATATCAGTTCAATCTTAGCCCGTAAAGTCTAGAACGAGGATTCTTCGAGGATTTTGACCGAAAGTTGCCTCAGGCGAGATTGCGGAAAACTTGCCTGACGCATAGATTTGCTTGTAAATTTGTTGGAGATTTAGTGTTGTGTTAAAATATGGAACTGTACCCCCGTACTCGTAAGTGAACACAAATTTTACGTGATTCAATTTGCATAAATCGATAAATTCAGTTATGTTGAAGTTGGGTGTATAAGCATCAACTGGCATTTGTGGGTATTGGCAAGTTCCAATCTGGTTTTCGCCGTCGGTCATTAGGTAGAATTTTACCATGTCTTGGCTTAAATAATTGAACGGGCAAAGAACCATTATAGACTGGTTTGCATCGTCATGCAGGACTGCATAATTTGTTGCATCTTGAATATGGATTTGTATATCATTTTGTTTAACGATTGTGTAGTTATCGTTTATGCTGAAAGCTATTGCTACCGCCAAGAAAACTATGATTAGAGATGCCGCCACTTTGGCAGCTCGCTTCTTGTTTAAGCTTAATCGCTGGTCTTTCCAAGTGCTCGTGGCTTTTTCGTGAACAAACAAAATTAGCGCTGCCGCGGAAATAGCCAATGTTGGAAACAGCGTCAATACATAGCGCCATTCACGGTTTGAAATTAAAGTGAAAAATACCAAAACGCTGACAAACCAGATAAGTAGAAATTTGTCTTCCCTTTTATGTCGCCAAAAAAAGAAAACCAAACCAGCCAAACCAACAATATAGAGCAGAAGCGAAATTGGATGAACGTTTACGTAGGGCCATGTTATTTCAATTAAATAAAAAACAGGAACTGGAAAGCGGACACTATAGAGCGATTTACCAGGGTTGCCCATTTGCATAGCATATGACCATTGGCTTAAGAGTTGAGACGCATAAACCTTGTACGCAATTACCAGCCAAGGAATAACAACAATTAACGCTGCAAATATCAAAACCCAAAATCTTGAAAACAAACGCTTAATTTGACCCCACCCCAAAAACAATATACTAACAAGCATAACCACCACAGCAGCAAGCACCTGATACTTTGTTAGAAAACCCAAACCCAACGCTAAACCGCTAAAAACCAGCATTCTATTTTGACGACTGTTTAACCATTGATAAAAGAAAAACAATGACAATGTGAAAAAGAAAACAAGCATAACTTCAAGCATTGCCATACGTGAAAGCCAAAAGTAACCTGGCATAACCGCTAAAAACAAAGCTGCAAGCAAAGCAACTTTTCCATTATATAAGCTATAGGCAAACTCGAAAATTACCCAGAGCGAAAGCACTGAAAAAACCACCGAAACCAACCGCGCAGAAAATAAGCTTACCCCAAAAGCATTAAAAAAACTCAAAGTGACAACGTCATAAAGAGGAGGATAAAAAGAGTTGTTAACGAAATTCGAGTATAATCCATTTTTTAGAAACATCGCTCCATTTAGATGAACAATTTCATCCCAATTCAGTGGCATATTAGAAAGGTTAAGCACCAGCAAAACTGCGTACGAAAAAGCAAGAACCAGAAAAGCTAAGCGCCACTTAGTTAGGGCTGCTTTCAGCTGAGGAAAAGTGGATCTTAAATTTGATTTACCAATCATCGTTCTCAGCGCTACAAAGCCTGTTTTCTCAATCTATTGAAAACCTGCCGATATAAAATCTTCCTAATTTCAACATTTAACGATTAAAATAGAGAGTGAGAAACTCTAAAATGTGTCAATGACTTCTTTGGTCACGGTGCTTCATATGCCTTACAATGAATTAAGAAGAGATTATTTGCTAAACCGTTGGGTTGTAATCGCGACAGAGAGAAGCCGCAGACCCACCGATTTCGCAAAACAAAAAACTGAAGTTGCCCAAACAACAGTTTGCCCGATGTGTGTTGGCAATGAGCAATTGACGCCGCCAGCGGTAATGCTTTATCTTAAAGAGAAGGATGGAATTAATATTGCCCAAGACCCGCTAACAGGTGAGCGCCCAAAAAACTGGCTTATCCGCGCCATCCCAAATCTTTACCCAGCATTTAGCTCGCCGAAACAAGCAGGGGATATGGCACAAATTTTTAAAAGCGAATTTTTGGGTGACGCAATCGGAGGTCATGAAGTTATCGTTGAGTCACCAAATCATGACGAGGACCCAGCCGATGCTGAACTGCCCCAACTCGAATTAGTAATCCACGCCTACATCGACCGACTCAAAGAGTTAAGCACAAAACAGTATGTCAAATATGTTTCAATCTTCAGAAATTTTGGCAAAGAAGCAGGCGCGTCGCTTTCCCATGCACATAGTCAAGTAATTGCAACCCCGATGGTTCCATCGCTCATTCAAGAAGAAATGAATGCGAGTAAAGCATACTATAAAGAGCATAGAAAATGTTTTTTCTGCGAGTTCATTGAAAAGGAAACGAAGGGTCCAAGGTTTATTTACGAGAACTCCGAATTCGTTATTTTTGCTCCCTACGCAAGTATCAACCCAATGGAATTTTGGATTTTACCCAAAAAACACGCTGCTAATATTTTAGACTTAACAGGCGCCGAAGTTAAACAGCTCGCTAAAGCGCTTAAACTAAGCCTAAAAGCTCTAAAAGACGTAGTTAATGATCCGCCCTACAATTACGGGTTCCACTTAGCCATAAATGAAGAAGCAAAAGACTACTATCATTGGCACTTAGAAGTTTGCCCTAAACTGTCAATTTGGGCAGGCTTCGAAATAAGCACGGGAACGTACATCAACACAGTTATCCCTGAAACTGCTGCTGAAAGCCTCAGAAAAGCAATACTGCCTTAATTTTTTTTGGGTTTAAAGTGTTCTCAAGAGTTAAAGGTCGTTTTTAATTTTTGGATTGAAATTAGTTTTCAATTTTAATTTTGACCAAATTATAAGTATAAGTCAGAATGAGATCTCTCGAAAAATATCTAATCTACTTGCGAGCTTAAAAGTAAATTGCCCCTTTTAGATCGTTTGCGTCTACATAGAAACTATAATAATTCTGTATTTATACTTAAAACTTAGAAGAAGAACTGCCTCTCAAGCCTTTAGTAACCAGCCACTCCCGCTACAATTTCCTCAAAATGTGAAGCAGTTGACAAATATTATGGGGGATGTTTCATTGTGTCATCAGCTTAGCTACGTTTTTGTCCCTTGGAACACAAAAATAATTGGCCACTGGAACACATTTTGTCCTGAACAGCAGTAAATGGGGTTTTGTTAGTTTATATTCAGTGAGCGTTTCAGCGTATCCCATGCCTTTAGCAAAAACCAGTTCTGCCGAGTCATAGATCTTTAGAAATTCGGGTGAAACCTCTTTTTTTTGTAACCCAACAGCGTCTGTTCCTGTTGTAATTACATCATCAGCCAATTTATCAATATTTGATTGCGGAACATCATCCATGGTGGCGTCATTAATTACTGGTCCGCCTTTTACTGCGTAAATAACTTTTAACCCCATGTTTTTCAGCTGCTCAACTAGCAAACTGTCAAAAACTATTTCTCCGGCATTATCTGCTAAAAAAAGTACACTGTTGGCCAGTTTTTCTAGGGCGTAAGCCTTGTCAATGTCATCAATAACCAAGTCTTTTGATGCCTCTCTAAAACAGGCAGCTAAATCATTCAGAGTAAATTTGTGACCTGGAATATCAAACTCCATAATATTGCCTACGATGGAGCAGAGGCATGCTTTTTTGAAACGTTCCTGCTGATTATTGCCTGCTTCCACAAGTTTTTTAGCGTGTGGCAGCATTTTGAGCGCTTTCTCGTTTGCCAATCTTTTGGTTCGCAGGTACGGGTCGTTGTTGCTTGTTAATTGTTTGATTATTCGATCTCTTTTCGTGCCTATATCTGCGGCAACCGAGTTGGCTTTGAATTCTCGATTTAACAATTTAACTATTTCAGCAAGACATCTAAAACGTAGGGCAGGGTTTGTTGTGGCTTGATATGTTGCCACTTGTCCTCGAGAAAGTAAACAGGACTCACATTCAGCTTCAACTTTCAATGCATTCACACAATCTAATGGTTTGTTGCGTCGGCAAAAGCACGTAGAATACTATATTGGTCTTTCGCCTTTACTATACCGCTTGCAACAAGCACACCTTGTGTTCCAAGCTTAAGCGCTACCGAAACATCTTCACTTTGGCTGACACCGGCACCGCACAAAATTGTGATTTCAGAATTCACTCTTCTAACAAGATTAACTGTGTTAGTGACAACTTGAGGTTGCGCTTTTGAAACTGCAATTCCCGTTCCAATCAATTCTGGCGGCTCAAAAGATACAATATCTGGGTTCATGGCAGCTACACCAGCGCTTGTATTGGGATTGTTAGCGCATACACAAGAAATCGATCTTTTTCCCGACTTAATGATATAATAGCTTCAATCTCTGAAAGTTTAAGCTGGCGCTCGGCATGATTAATCAACGTTCCAACAGCGCCTGCCTCCTTAACGCTTCAGTAAGGATATGCCCAGTGCTGTTCCCTGGCTTAATTGGGTCAATATGCTGAGCAAAAACTGGAATCTCAACCGCCTCAGAAATCCGTGCTAAGTCAACAAACTGCGGTGCTACCACGATTGTAACACCTGTTTCTTTAGAGGCCTTTTCAGCGTTTTTTGCCAGTTCAACGGCTCGTTTTCCTGTAGATTCAAGGTACGTTTTAAAGTTTACAATGATTATGGGTGTCTGAAGCTTCAAAGTTAATTTCCTCGGTAGAAGGATAACGCTTTTTACTAATATCATTTACCTCTCAAAGATCAAGTTAAAGTTATTTGCTAAAATAAAAATTAGATGCGAGCCGTTGCTTTGACTTGCATGGCAGCTTTCTTAGCAATATCTTCCGTCAACATGCCCACGAGATGTCCATTTTTGACCATAGCAGCCCTTCTCATGCCTTTCTTACACATAAGGTTCATGGCAGTAATCATCGATTCATCTCCTTGCAAAATTATAAGCGGTGTGTAGTTGAGGTCTTTTGCAAGAGTTTTCTGCGGGTCTTTGTGTTCTTCAACAATGTCTCGTAAAATGTCTTTATCATTTATTACGCCCATCGGCTTGTGATTCTCCGTTATCAGAACGGAAGCAACGCCGTTTTGCAACATTTTTTCGACAAGTTTAGTTACGGTTTCAGTTGTTGAGACCTCTATGGATGGAAGTTTTGTGCCTGCTTGGTCGCTGATTTCTGAAATGTCAATGCCCCGTTTCCAAATATCATCTAGCATTTCGCTTACTCGTTCAATTTGACTTGGATAGAATTGAGTACATTGTGTCAGCTAAGGAGAGAGCGGATTCAGTTTCAAAATCGCTTAGAGGCGGCATCTTGAACATTAAATAGGTACTTGTTGTCGACCAGCATCATTGTGAGGTAACTGATTGGGACATGTTTAATTTCATAGTCTGCTGAAAGTTTTTGAGCTGGCTCAAGGTTATCAAGGTCAATGGATGCCA
>CAVYXL010000019.1:0-139060 GCA_963772505.1 Candidatus Bathyarchaeota archaeon | reverse complement strand
ATCCCACCGGGCCCGCTTTTGAAATAAACTAGTTATTGTGATTGCATTTGACTAGTCACAACCCATTAAATAGCGGAAAATATCCTTCCATTTTGTAAGCAATCGACTAGTTGACAAGCCATAAGTAGACCTTGAAGGGGCGAAATTTTCCAAGTGTAGTTTGAGGCATTAATCTAACATGACCAAAAGAGTTTTTTCTTGGTTTAGAAAAGATAGAACAGAAGGCCTAACCGACGGCATATTTGCCACAGTAATGACTATCTTAGTGCTCAGCTTAGTGGTGCCAACCGTAACCGGACCAAAAGCATCAGCAACATTGCAAGCAGACCTTTTTGGTCTTCTTCCAGACTTGTTTGGTTACATTGTTACATTTATTTTTTTAGGCGTACTTTGGATTAGTCATCAAAACATGTTCAGTCATATCGAAAATATCGACTTAAGGGTAATATGGGTCAACCTTCTTTTGCTGTTAAGTGTAGGACTTACACCTTTTTCCACAGCGTTGCTTGGAAGATATCCTATGCAAACGATTGCAGTTCTTGCATATGGCATAAACGCACTTGCAGTCGCCATTTTATTTGATATTCTTTGGTTTTACCCCAGAATACAGAAACTAACACATGAAGAACATAACCCAAAAATAATTGCAAAAAGAAGCAAAGTTGTAATTGTTGGCCCAATAGTTTACTCATTAGCTATAGTTTTCTCGTTTTTGGCTACTGAAGTTAGCTTAGGATTGTTTGTTTTCGTTACTGTTTTCTACATTATTTTTGGAGGAAGATATTTCGATTAATTTGTTGCGATTTTTTTGCTTGAGCAAATCTTAAATCTATCTACCTTTCCCTAAGAAGCATGAGGGAACGGTAGTATGGTAGACATCATTGAAATTTTATCAATAATAATTCCCATAGTTGTAATTGTGTGGGCTGTTCTTTTGTCGCTTCGAATTGTTAGACCAACAGAAAAGGGCCTAATTGAAAGATTCGGAAAATACCATCGCTTTGTTGAAGGAGGTATAACATTACTAGTTCCCTTCGTAGACAGAATCATCAGAGTGAACGTTACTGAACGCATGACGCCTGTCCAGCGCCAAGATGTAATTACAAAAGATAAGGTCTTCATGGGCGTGGACGCAGTAGTATTCTACAGAATCAAACCTGATGAAGTGTCAGTTAAAGCATCACAATATAACGTGGCAAACTTTACCACTCAAATTGATACTCTTGCCCGAACCGTCCTAAGAGACATAATCGGCGGCATGGATATGAGTGTAGCAAACACATCCAGACCCATAATAAACTCCAGCCTTAAAACAGCACTTGACGAACAAACAGAAAAGTGGGGCATCGAAATTGTGAGAGCAGAAATCAAGGACTTAGAGCCCCCTCGAGAACTTATTATATCCATGGAGTCCGTTCTCAAAGCGGACAACGATCGACAAGCTGCCGAGAAAACTGCCATAGCACAAGCAACCCTAGCAAGCGGACAAAAAAACGCGGCGATTCAAGTTGCAGAAGGACAAAAGCAAGCTGCAATCCTCCAAGCTGAAGGACAGAAAACCGCAACTATCGAGATAGCTGAAGGGGATGCTCAAGCGACCAAATTGAGAAACGAAGCTTTAACCACATATTTCAAGGATAGCGCAATAGTTTTCAAACAACTCGACACCATAACAGCATCTTTGCAAAATAATACAAAGATTATAGTACCCGAAGGAAAAGCAATTTCATTAATCCTAAATGAGCAGGAAAATCTTTCAAAAGCAACCATCATTCCTTTAACACAACCAACGCAGCAACAAAAAAACAACAAACAAATGTAAAAGAATAAGCCTTTGACGCCCATCTCTCGAAATGGGCTTACTACTTTTTTAACTCGTTTAGAAAACTGTTATTGCCAGTTGCAACCACAAATCTGTAAATAATGATCGCAGCCATTTTTAATGTGGAGTTTTAGGAATGCACGTTCAGTCTTCTGGAGAAGTTGAAGAGCACTTTGAAATGAGTGATGGGTTTAACATATTTTGTCGGCATTGGTATCCGTCTGGCGAAGTTAAAGGAGTTGTAATTTTTCTTCATGGCATCGAGACTGCATTCAGGCGCATTTAGGTTCATTGGACACGAACTTCAGGAGGCTGGCTTCGAAAGCTTTGCTTTTGACCGTCGAGGCTTTGGAAACTCTAAAGAACCTAACCTGCACAGAGGAGACACGACTGATTTTGACAGGCATTTAGCTGACTTAGGCGAGTTTGTGGATATTATAAAAGCCGAGCATAGACAGAAAATTTTGTTTATGTTTGGCCATAGCATCGGATGTGCATACGCATTATGGTATGCAGCCCATTACCCTGAACTTGATGGTTTAGTCTTAGCGGCTCCTCCTGTTGAAAATGGCTTCAGAGCTGCCTGCAGTGGACACTTTCAAAGTTGCTCTTTCGCCTGTTGCCCCCCATTCGATGTATGACTTTGTTGACAGGTGGCCACAGTTCTTTCTTGAAAGCGAAGAATACAAACTTATATCTGAAGACGAACTTTGCACAAAAAACTTTGGATTAGGCTTCCTGTTTAACCTGCAAACTAAATTGTCAAACAAAATGCTTCAAAACGCAGAGAAAATTCAAAAACCCGTACTCGTTATCCACGGTGATGCTGACATAATTGCATGCCCCAGCAGTTCCAACATAATTATGGAAAAACTTTCATCAACTGACAAGAATCTAAAGATGTTTCCAGAAGCGGACCATTGGTTCTATCAAAGCATAATTCCAACAATGAGTTCAAAATACAGCTTAGAGCAGAAAAAGGAAGTATCTTCAACCGTTAAAAACTGGCTTGAAAAACAATCATCAAAGACCTCATTGACGGAGGTGAAACTATGAATATGATTACAACCAAAGATGGTACACAAATCTATTACAAGGATTGGGGAAGTGGACAACCAGTAGTTTTTAGCCACGGCTGGCCGCTTGATTCAGATGCTTTTGAAGATCAAATGTTTTACCTATCCTCCCGTGGATACCGCTGCATTGCTCCCGACCGCCGAGGTCATGGACGATCAAGTCAACCATGGAATGGAAATGATATGGATACTTACGCCGATGACCTTGCAGAGCTCATTGAAAAACTTGATCTAAAAAACGCTTTTCTTGTGGGCCACTCCACAGGCGGAGGAGAAGTTGCCCGCTACATTGGCAGGCACGGAACCAAACGTGTAGGCAAAGCCGTTTTAATTAGTGCAGTCCCGCCGTTGATGCTAAAGACGCCTGCTAACCCAGATGGTTTACCAATTGAAGTATTCGATCAACTACGAGCAGCAGTGGTAACGGACCGCTCGCAATTCTTCAAAGACCTCAGCATGCAATTCTATGGTTATAACCGTCCAGGCGCAAAAGTTTCAGAAGGCGTAAGGGAGTCATTTTGGCTTCAGGGCATGATGTGTGGATTCCCAGCTGCTTATTTTTGCATTAAAGCGTTCTCAGAAACAGATTTAACAGAAGACCTCAAAAAAATCGATGTGCCAACGCTGATACTGCATGGCGATGACGACCAGATTGTGCCAATAGTTGCCGCAGGGCTTCGCTCAGCCAAAATAGTCAAGAACGCTACGCTCAAAATCTACAAGGGAGCACCGCACGGAATGTGTACAACACGTAAGGACGAAGTTAATGCCGATCTGCTTGAGTTCTTCAAAAAATAATGAAATCAGCGAATGCTCCGCTGGTAACTTGGCAAATATTTTCGGCTCAAAAAATACGAAAAAAATGAAAAAGGGTTAAAACAAAATCTGCTTAAAAGATTTTATCCTTTTTTTAAGATCCATCTACTAGATGGGCTGTTCCGTCTGGGCAATAAACACAATTACCTTTACTAACAATAAGGTAACGTCTATTGCACGGCTTCATTTGGGAGCATCCGTCACAATCTCGTGATAACATTTCTTTTCCTCCTGTTTATTATTATGATTTTTTTTAAATCTGGCTCGGCGCATGTTTGCTGAACTGGCATATTACCGATTCGAACATGAGCTTTATGCATCAGATGAAGCTGATAACAAATGAATCGGTCGCTTTTAAACTTATCGTGTTTCTTAAGGTAACAGCTTACCCAATGCAGGTTTGCACTTGAACGAAAATTATTAGTGCAAGGCATAGAATATTAAAAGTTGATGTCGTATGGAAGTAAATGAATATATAAAATTTGCAAACGAGAATCCAATAAGCTACTTAGCCACGATGGAAGGCAACCAACCTCGTGTCAGAGGATTCCAACTATGGTACGCTGACAACACAGGTTTATACTACAGTTCTGCCGCCGGAAAAGAAATTTACAAACAATTAAAAGATAACCCAAAAGTTGAAATCTGCTTTTTCAACTCTAAAAGCAAAGAAATGCAACAAATGAGAGTATCAGGTACAGTTCAATTTGTTGATGACTTAGAAATGAAAAAGAAACTTCTCGACGCAAGACCATTCCTAAAACAGGCTGGACTAACACCTGAAAACCCAGAATTGATCCTTTTCAAAGTCACCAAGTGCACAGCTCATTTCTGGACATTTGCAACAGGTAATCAACCCAAAAAATTCGTTAGCTTCGCATAGAAGCTAAAATTTTTCTTTATGCATTATTTCACTTATAGGATCGCCTATTTCTTGCTGGAGGAGTTTCGTTTGCGTAACCTATTGGAATTAAAGCTACGGGACGCATTTCTTTAGGAGCAGTAATAACTGTTCTTATTTCATCCTCTTTGAACGCGCCAATCCAGCATGAACCCAAACCAAGCGAACAGGCTGTTAATAGGATGTTTTGAATTGCAGCAGCAGTATCCTGAATACAATAAAGTGTTTTTCCACGTAACCCATAACTTTCAGCAGCCCTTTTTTCGTCAGCGCAAACCACAATTACAATTGAGGCCTCTTCAAGGTCTTTTTGTCCGTAAGCTGCATCAGAAAGCTGCTGCTTTGTTTCCGGTGAAGTTGCAACTACGAATTCCCACGGTTGAACGTTTCCAGCGGAAGGCGCCTGCCTAGCTGCTTCAAGTATTTTTTCAATGGTTTCCTGTGAGAGGGCTTGCTTTTTGTAGGTTCTTATGCTTCGTCTTTTTGTAATAGCATCTAAAAGGTCCATGTTCTTTCTCCACGTAAACCATCAGTTAACAGTTTAAAAGAATTTCTTTAGGAATAAACCATGTTCTTTTGCCATAAGAGTCTTATGTTTTGTCGCTGAATACTGCTTTGGATGATGAGCACTAGAGTCTGAGCGTATGCAGTGAGAAGGACTCGACGGGCGAACTGACACTTCCAATCGGAAAACTTATCAGTACAGTAGCCATGAAAAACTAAGTTAAATGCCATCAAATTGGCGTAATGGAATCGAGGTGAATATGAAAATGGTTGAAATGAAAGTCAATGCTTCAGAACTTAAAGGCGATGAAAGCAAACTAATCGAGAAACTCGCAGATTTTCTTAAAGAAAAAACAGGCGGAGACGTAAGCAACGATGGAAAAGTTGTAACAGTAAAAGGCGAAGGCGAAGCACTCTCAAAAAAATACGTACGTATAATCATTAAAAAATTCTTACATAAACACGAGCTGACGGAAACCTTCAAAGTTATCGGCGACGCAGAAGAACTAAAAGTAAAAGAGCGAAAACTCCCTGAAGAAGAAGATTAACTCTTTTTCCCAAATTTAGTTAACTTATTTTTTGCCATGTTATTTTACGTTCTACTCTCTGAACAACCTGTTCCAACGCTTAGCATTAAATCAAAAAACCGCTAACTACACCGTAAGCATAGGTGGAGACAGGTGAGGAGCAAAAACGTAGCCGTCAGCGCATTAATCATAGCCGTATTAATAACTTTCATAACTCTTTTAGAAGAAGCGTACACAACTATTCCCCAAATTAACCCAGTTGCAATTATAGCCGCCTTAATTGTAGTTGCAATTGGTTTAACTTGGTTCAAGAAAACAACTGTCCGATAGTTCAAATCTTTTAAATGCTATTTTTTCGCGAAAATGAGTTGAGGAAGGAAAAAGATGATTAATTCTAAAAGCCCAAGTCCAAGCAAAATTGAAAAGTAAAGGAGGAGAGTGCAGACTAATCGCTAGACAGGCATATCGGGTTTTTCTAAAAAGAGCATTGAAAAAGAAACGAAAAGAACCTTACTGCTTACGTTTAAGCATGTTTTCTAGTACAGGTTTAAGCTTGGCGTTTTCTGCTTGAATCTTTTCCTTACCCAGCGCTTTCATTTGCGAGTCGATTTCTTTGATGACTTCTGCATAATGTATGCCTTCTGCAGCTGAAACATATTCTACTCGGAACCGTTCTGGACTCATGCCCAGTTTTGTCAGCATGCCTTTGAGGGCGTCGGTTCTTGCTTTCATTTTGTAGTTGCCGTTGATGTAGTGGCAGTCATAGGGTAAGTGGCATGCTCCAACCATAACCATTCCTGCACCAAGCCGCAACGCTTCAAGGACAAATTCTCGAGCTACTCTGCCACTGCACATAACTCGGATGGCTCTTACGCTGGCAGGGTAGTCAAAGCGGCTGATGCCTGCTAAGTCTGCGCCTGCATAACTACACCAGTTACAAAGGATGGCTAAGATTTTTTCTTCAGGTTTATCTTCAAGTGCTGCTCGGATCTGAGCGATAATTTGAGCGTCGGTGAAATGCATTTGGGTGATTGCGTGTTGGGGGCATTCGGCAACGCATGTTCCGCATCCGTGGCAGTTGGCTGTTGTGATGTTTGCTGCTTTGCCTGATTCTGCTTTGATGGCGCCGTATGGGCATTTGTCAACGCAGACGCCGCATTTTGCAGTTTTGTTTCTACATTTTGTTTCGTCGACTATTGAGATGATTGGTTCAATTTTCCACTTAGGCTTACTAATGACTGTGGCAGCTCGTGACGCTGCTCCGCTTCCTTGTGAAACGCTGTAGGGAATATCTTTTAAGCCCTGGCAGGCGCCTGCGTAGAAAACTCCGTCTGTGGGAGCATCCATCGGTTTAAGTTTTGGATGAGACTCCATGAAGAAGCCATCTGAGCCCCGTGATAGGTTAAGAATTCTCGCAATTTCTTCTGAGCCTTTTTTAGGTATAGCTGCAGTCGCAAGCACCACCATATCTGCATCAATTTCAATTGGCAGCCCAAGCAGTGAATCTTCAGAGTGAACGGTTAAATTGTGAGTTTTAGGATCTTCATCGATGCGACTCACTCGTCCACGAATGAAGTTCACTCCTCGTTCCCGTGCGCGATCATAGAATTCTTCGTAGCCTTTTCCTGGACTGCGAATATCCATATAGAAAACGTAGACCTCTATATCTTCCTTGTATTTCTCTTTAAGCTGAACCACATGCTTTAGCGTGTACATACAGCAGAAGTTGCTGCAATAGGGGTACTTGTTTTTGTCTCGGCTGCCAACGCATTGAATGAAAACGATTTTATGTGGTTTTTGCCCGTCTGATTGCCGAATTACTTTGCCGCCTGTTGGACCCGCAGCTAAAATGAGTCTTTCAAATTCCATGCTGGTGATGACGTTTGGGTATTTCCCATAGCCAAGCAGGGGCATGTCGTATGGCAGGTAAACGTCAAAGCCAGTTGAAACAATTATTGCGCCAACGTCAAAATCCACTTCTTCAGGTTTCTGGTTAAAATCAATAGCTTGGCGTTCTCCACAAACTTCTGTGCATTTGAAGCATTCGATGCAGTAATCTTTGTTAATAGAGTAGATCAAGGGCACTGTTTGGTCAAATGGCACCGAGATTGCTTTGCGTGTTCCCAAATTCATATCCCATTCATTAGGATACTCAATGGGGCAAGCGTCTTTGCATTCACCACAACCAGTGCATTTCTCAGATATTACGTATCGAGGGTTTTTTCTGATTTTCACTTTAAAATTACCGACATAACCATCAACTTTAACAAGCTCGGAGTTAGCGAAAATTGTTATGTTTGGGTGGCGTGCGCAATCCACCATTTTTGGTCCCTCAATACAGATGCTACAATCTAAGGTTGGAAACGTCTTGTCAAGAGCTGCCATGTGTCCGCCGATGCTCTGCGAATTTTCAAGTATGTAGACTTTGAAGCCCATTTCGGCTAGATCTAGGGCAGCGTTCATTCCGGCTATTCCGCCGCCTATGATCAACGCTTTGTTGGTGACGGGTACTTCGAGAGTTTGAAGCTGCTGCATTAAACGGACTTTAGCAACTGCCATGCGGACTGAATCTTTGGCGCGTTCAGTTGCAGCTGCAGGATCACTTTGGTGGCACCATGAAGCGAATTCACGAATGTTTGCCATTTCGTAGAGGAAGGGGTTTAAACCAGCTTCTGACACGGTGCGTCTAAAGGTAGGTTCATGCATTCTTGGTGAGCAAGCTGCGATAACAACGCGGTTGAGTTTTTGTTCCTTGATGGCTTTGCGGATTTCTGCTTGTCCAGGATCAGCGCAGGTATAACGGTTCTCTTTGACGAATACAACATCAGGTATAGTTTTAGCGTATTCTGCTACTGCTTTAACGTCTACTGTGCCTGCGATGTTTAAGCCACAGTGGCAAACAAAAACGCCGACTCGTAATTCTTCAGGTTTCAAGGGTTCAGATTGGTTACAGGTGGGGCAACTCATGGCAGTTTCTCCTTTGCAATTTCCTTCGCTAAGAATCTTTTAGTAACTGCATTGCGCCTGTTTTGGTCAGCTTCTGTTTTTAGTTCTTTAACAGCGTCAATTGGCGAGGTTAATCTTTCTAAAGCTTTATTCCAAGTGCCAGAGTGAATTGGGGTATGATGAATTTTTGTTCGTCTGAGCATTAAAGCTTCTTCTGCTGGGCAAACGACTTTGCATGCGCCGCAATAGGTGCAGAATAATTCGTTGACGTGAACTTTTTTATCTTCACCAAGCATCAATGCATTTGGAATGGGGCATACGTCGAGACAGTCGATGCAGCCTTCAGGGCATTTCTCCCGATTAATGCTGATTTTACCCTCAAATGCTTTGGTGACATTTATTGTTCCAGGAAGACATTTAACCTCACATATTTTGCATGTTGGGCAGTTATCTTTTTGGATTTCAAGGTTGATCTGGACCCTTTTTTTGGCTGCCGGAGAAAGTTCCGCCATATTTTCAACTGGGTTGCCGTCAAAACCGATTCTTGAGATTTTAATAAGCGAAAATGGACACACTGTTTCGCACTCTATACATTCTTTATCGCATTTGCGAGTGTCTACTTTTATGTCACGAACAAGTTTCGGATAACTATCCTTCGCTAAAATAGAAAGGTCATGGATCCCGTTCAAAGTCATTTTTATGGCGCCATAAGGACAGGTAACATCGCAGATTCCGCAAAAAGTGCATTTATTTAAGTCAACGTCCACTTTGGCTTTTTTTGTTTTCTGGCCTTGAGTTTTAGTTTGCTTTTCTATTTTTATGGCTTCTTTGGGGCAAGCTAAACTGCATATTTGGCAGCCGACACAGCGTTTTTTATCAATAGTTAACTTGTAATTTTTAACTTGCAAAACCCATTCTAACGTTAAGGCATCAGCCGTATCTTTTTTGATGGTTTTTAACGGCATTATTTAATCACCAAGAGGATAATACTTGCTTGATACAAACTGTTTCCAACGCTGACGGGTAATTAGAGTTTGAATGCAGTTCCTTTTGATATAAATATTACTTGAAAAATATGCAGTTCCGACGGTTAAATAAGAAAATGCGAGAGTTTTGGAAACCGAAAAAACTCATACCTAATGTTGTAATCGTTTTGATTTTAAAGCTTTCTTTGTTTCCCGCTACAACCTTTAGCGCTGGATTTCTTTGCTTGTTTTTTGGTAGATAAGTGAAGTGTTTTTAAACGTATTAAGAAAAATCAACTAAAGTCAAGTGTGTGATTTCCAAAACTAGCGAAAACAAAATAATTCAGGAAAAAAGGAATAGCCAACTGTCACTGGCAACAGGACAGTAAATATCAGTAAAATCAACAATAGGTAAACGTCAGTCGCAACTTTACAGTTTGGCTGAAAAACTGACGAGAACAGATAGAATATTTATTGGAGTAGATTTAGAAATTTATGTGATGTTCATAAGGGTCAACACGACAGTGACTAAGAAACCCAATCCGCATCCTATAGCAGCTACCCTCAAAATTTCCCTATCTATGGCGATTCTTGCCGAATATCCAGGCGATGAATACAGCAACTCAGACGTAATTAAAAGTATTATGGCAGTTACGGCAAGCCATAAACTCAGATCAGATAAAGAAAGAGGAAAAAACATGCCTGTAAAACTCCTAAATAAAACTAAACACTGCATGGACTCCAAAGTTGATAGGTGACAAAACAAGCTCTTTAATGATAACTATTTTACCTGAAGATTTAGCGCATGCAGAAGCAACTGCGCTGACAACGGGACAACCTAATATTATTACACTTTGCAAAGGAACCTCACTACGAAATAGGCTTTCATACAAAATTCCCGATGCCTCAAAATTTGCGCCATTTTCAAAAAAGCTCAAGTTAACTGACTTTGCAAGATTAAACTGTTCAGTTAGACAACGTGGAACCAATTCAGGCAACTCTAGTAACCCAATTCTGCTAAAATCCAATTTCAACCTCTTTTCCATTTGAGCCATAAGTCCAGCGCCCGGAGCAGTAAGAAATATGCCGTGGGTTTTTTCCGACAAAAATTTTCCTGCGGCTAGTTCATCAATTGGTGGTTTTCCATTGAAGTTTTCAGAAATGTAGACAACGGGTTCTTTTAGTTTTCCAAGGTATTGAGGAAGGTAACTTTGTTCAGGGTAAGCAGGAATGTAGTAGCCTTTGCCATTCAATTTTAAGTCCGTGACCATGCGTTCAATAGTAGAATAAGATGATTTCGCCGTACAGTCAACTAGACTGCTTTCAACATATTTTCCACTTCTTGCAAGAGCAAAAAGCGCTCCCCAAAAAGTCAAACCTAGCCCGATAAAAGCCATAATCTGCGATACAAAAATAACCGAATAAAGAAGTGAAAGAACTCCCAAGGTTAAAAATAACCCGGCAATCCTCATTGCGCTATTGCTTTTTTTTGGTTCTGGAATCAAACAATAATCGCTCCATTTTATCGCTTACTAAAAACAAGCTGTTTTATGTTTTTACAATAATTGTTTTGTGATGTTTAAGGTTTATGACTAAACATATTATTTTTCTGACCCCAAAGGTTTGAGGAGTTATGATAATTTTTTGGTAATGCGGTGGTTATTTAGCCATAACACTGAGATTGATAATATCGCTGTTGTTGCAAGTATTGCTGCTACTACGATTGCAAGAATGTATAGTGGCGTTCCTTGAGTTTTCGCTGGTATTGTACTGGTAGTTGGTAAGTTTGCTGAGGAAGGCGCTGTGTTAGGTGAGCTGGTTGGTGTTGGTATGGTTGTCGGTGATTCTGTTTGGAGAGTGCTGGATGGCTGAGTGGTTGGTAAGATATAAGGTGTGGGCGATGGTGCTGTTGATGGCAGAGCGGATGGAGATGGGCTAGGGGTAGAAGAACTCAGAACAACAGTTACGTTATGGATACTTTGTGTATACGTGAATTGAATAGAGTAGTAACCGCCATTATCCGCAGGGACAAAACTGACCGAGTTCCCATCGATACATACTTTCAAGTTGGCGATGTCTGTAATCAGCGTTTTAAATACTGACAGATTCACAAAACCCATTGTGCCAGATGGACCCGCAACATTGAAGTTTAATGTGTTACCAGTTGAGTTAAAAGAAATACCTGAGACTGTTGAATTTGAAACCATTATGAGGGGTTGATCTAGGAAAATCAGATTCAAAGCACCTACGCAATCACTTGCACTAGTAAGGTTGTATTGTGTGTCAATTACTTTAGAAATCTTGAAAGCTGATGTTCCGACAGCGTTTATAGGGAAATAAGATTCCCAACGATTATTTGCACTGACCCAAAGCATCTGCGAACCATTCACATAGATTGAACCTTTACTGTTATCAAAACACATGGAATCATATTGATAGTTTGCAGTAAACCACACAGTTGCATTATCACCAAGTGTATCTGAATATTTGATTATACCTCCAGCTGTTATCGTAATTTGATCCCAAATTATGCTGGGATTAACTATAGTTTGAATGATCGCCGTTATGCCGTTGCAATTAACAGCGGAAACTGCCCAAGTGGATCTTGCAACTATTGAAGAAGATACAGCCAAACATGCCCAGCCAGTGCTATTTATTGAACATTGACTACCGTTAATGTAGATGCTTCCTGAAGTGATGCTCGATCCATTTAGCCATTGGGCGTGGAAAGCAACGGTTTGAGCACTTCCTATGCTGGCTCTTCCACAGCTAACCGACGAGTTATCTATTGCGACTATTGTCCCAATTTCTTCATTATACCAACTTGCTTGAATAGGTTCAGGATAGACATATTTTGTTACAAATACGTTGTCATAATGAACAGTTTCATTGTCACTGGCCCAAGCAAACAAGGACAAGGAACCTGTGCTAAAGGTTGTGTCTGAAGCATTGATTTCGACTGGATAAAGTGGAGAGAACTGTCCTTTTATAAAATTACCATACAAGTTAAGCACACAGGAATACCAGACATTTTGTGATGGATTTGTAATTCCTTGTCCAGCAATTGTCGTTTTAGCTCCACTGGAAATTAACGATATTCGATTCTTGTTATCTCCTCCTGATGTGCTTAGGAATGTAACGTAACCATTACTTTGTTCATTTGGAGCTTGACCTCTTACGCAGGGTCCACTCTCAAAACATGTTCCTGAAGTCCATTCAATATTAGAATGAACTGAGGCGTTTCCAAAAACAAAATTGCTTGCTCTAAGATACTGCCCAAAACCGGTTGTCTGTGCAACAAGTTGTCCATTTTGAATCTGCCAATTGCCTCCAACAGGGGCATCCCATTTGCTTAAATTCCCGCTAAAATCATCAAAGAACTCAAAAGTTGCAGTTCCATTACTTGTTGTTGCAACATTGCTTTTGCCATAATAAATGTACATCGTAGACGTTCCGGCGGCTGGGATTTGAGGAATTTTAACCCAGAAAGTTGCGTTAACTCCTGGAGTGATTTGTTCAATCCAATAAGGACATCCGACTTCAGAATTAATGGAACCGTTGAACCATGTGAAACGGACATCACTGAAATCCGACTGGCTATGATTATTGAGATAAACTGTGTTTACAGCGCTGTTTCCGCTTCCAAAGTTCACGGTTAATCTTATCTGATAATTAGAAAGAGAAGTTGGTTGCACCATTGTTGAGCTGCCCAAGTTGACTTCTCGTGTGTTTTCAAGCCAAGCAGTATTATCGGTGCTGTAGAGGTAGGCATGGGAAGAGTTTGAATTGAGGAAAATCATCGGGCAGGCTTCATCATTAGTTAGGATTGGTGAATTAGCAACTTCTACAAATCCTGAAGTCGGTGAAGGGCTTGAATAAGCAACTGTTTGCCACATTGTGCCTTGTAAGATTTCAGCCATTAACCAGTATTTTCCGCCATAAAATGTTATGGAGGGGGATCCGAATGGTATGTTTCGCATTGTTATTAGGTTGTCCTGTGCGGACTTCAAGCCATTTAAGCTGCTGGAAACTCTAACTACGAGTTCCTCAGCTATCCCACTTGAATCGTGTGAGTACAGATACCAGTTATTATCATTCGGATTTAACCATATAAACGGGTTTTTGTTTGGATTTCCGCCTGTTTTAATCGTCTGTGAGAATGTGAAGTTAATGCCGTTAGTGCTGGTCCATTGCTCGAGTGCATTGCCTGTGTTATTTTCGATGAACATGGTAAATAAGCCGTTCGCGTAGGTTGTGCTGGGCCATCTGTATATATTGGCTTTTGGACCCAAAATTGGGTTATGCGAATATGGGGTCCACATGCCAACGGTATCGTTGGAGTAAAATAGGTTAATGATTGATCCATTGGCGTCACTGTCGTAAGCTAAAAACTTCCAAGTATTGTTGTCTACCTTTGTATCAACCTCGGTGATGGTATTGCTGTGAACTGGTTGGAAATCGTGACTATTAGAAGGATTTCCGGAAATCGTTGGTGACGGGCCTGAAAGACTATAAAAATTGTTCAGATTTGGGTTTTGACTATTTGTTAGGTCATGAGCTTGCCTGTACGCCCAACCGTTATAAAACCAGTTAGACGAACTGCTTTGACTAGCGTTAACGGAATCTGCTTTAAAAGGAAAATTTGTAAAACCATTTATTATTCCAAAAATCAAAATCATTAAAAGAACCATTATGGAACATTTTACTAATGTGCGTCTAAAATTCATATTGAATCAAGCCCTTAAAAAAGTAATTTAATGGCTAAAACGTTTGTTGAGAAAGGGCTTATTATTACTACATGTTTTTTAAATATAGAACAAAATCAAAATGTGTCTATATCAGGCATTATGCAGGACCTTACGGAAAAAGTTTTTGCGAATTAGGTACCAAATGAAGAATCGAAAAGAAAATCCGTTTTAATCAATAGTGACCTGCGTTACGAATGTTAAAGAGACGATTAGTTAGATTCTCAAGTACAGTAGGTGAATAATATTGAAGGTGTCTTGGACCCATGTCTATATAGTTATCAAATTCTTCCTTGTTCATTCCGATGTTTGTAAGGAACAGATTCATAACTGATTCAGGAACCGATTCTGGCTCTTTAGCCAATTTATTCAGCGCCTCCTCTCTAGTCATTTGACCAGCCATAATTAACCGGGCAAATCTCAATCTATCCTGGTCTAAATCGGGAAAACGGCGAATTTGAATATATTTTTGCAGAGGATGAATCAGGCAGTCCATGTGCTCCGCTTCAATCGGTGAAGTCCAATCTAGTTCTTTTCGTATTGTATCAAAGATAAGGTTGTAGTTCCAATTGACGTAGTCGGCAAGGTTAAACCAGGCGTAAGTGTATGGAGTTTTTCTTCCTGATAAAAAGAATAGAAAATGACCGAATTTTCTACGCGCACTATTTCCGCGAAGCAGTCTGTGACATTCGTCCGCTAATGGTTCTCCTTTTAGTACGCTTCGCACGTGAGGAAGGGCGCCAGTTTCAATCATTTCTCGAGACAAAGGCAATTCAGTTCTCATTGAGCTTCCGTTAATAATTACAGGAACATTGTACATGTCAGCAATTCTTGAAGTACTCATACGAATTGCGCTCATGCAAACAGAACAGAAATATCCTGTTTTTCGAACAAATAAAGAAAACAGGCGGTTCATAAGGTCGGTGTCTAAACGATAATACAGATGTTCTACTCCGAGTTTTCGGCATGTTCTATCAATGTTATTTCTTGCATGCATTGACAAGTAACCGTTATCGAAGGTGTAAGCTAAACAATTAAGTCCAAGCTCTCTTTTAGCAATGTATAGGACGTAACTGCTATCTTTGCCTCCAGAAAATGGAATCAACGCATCAAATTCTTTGTTCTGGCCCTTTACTTTTTTGCAAATCCTATTAAGGATCTTCCTTTGCTCGGGAAGTTTTGATTCCCAGCCATTTGTCCAATTATCATAGTCTCTGCATACAGAACAGACACCGTCTTCATCGAATTCTATTCTTGGAAAAGAACTAGATAGAACACAACGTTTGCAAACTTGACTTTCTAACAAAAATAAGCGCTCCTTAAAACTGCTGAAAAACGCTTGGTTAAATAGTTAACAAAATCAGCATATAAAGATATGTTGTAACTGATTGTTACGAAAAATTAGAATAAAATACGGATATGAAAGGGATTAAAACCTCTTTAAACACTCGACAGTATTTAATTATGACTTGTAAGCTTCAGCGAAAAGGTTTTGTGTCAATTGATTTCTTGCAAGTTATTCTTGGATTTTTTAGATTTACACATTTTTTCCATAAAAAGTAATGGAACATTTAAGATTTTGGCAATTATTCCTAGGCTAGAAAACATATTTTTGAAATTATCAATATCTGCTTGGTTGACCGCACCTATAAGCGGAGCAGCAGCTAAATAAATAACTGCGAAAACCACAAAACCACTCAGTAGTATGATAAGGTAGGGTAAATGCAAAAAGCCAATGAACAAATACGTTACAATTGAGGCAATCGCTGCTGCAGCAAAAATTTTGGCAGAGTTACCAAAGTCAACTTTGACTTTATAATTTTTCCAGCTCCAATGAAGTCCCCAGACGATACCAGGAAGAGTTGCAATAAGTGTTCCAAGTATTCCGCCAACTACTGCTAAAGTAGGGCCACCGATTGAATTACAGTAAGCAACTAAAAGGTAGGCAAGTGGCAGACCGACAGCTAAAGAGGCAATGCTTTGTTTCATAATCTGATTTGTTTTTCCAATCCCTGTCTGGAATGTTCCAATAGTAATGTTTCCAAAAAGAACAAGCAAATTAATTATGCATGCAATTTCTAGAAACAAAGGGGCGTAAGGAAACTTTGGTGTTGCATTTGTAATAAATAATGCATGAAATATGCCTTCTGTTGGAAATAGGAAATTAATGAGTGGCTTTGAAAGGGTAATTAAGATCATTGTTGCAGGAACTAGAAGCATTGAAGTGTACTTAACTGAGGAAGCAAAAACAGTTTTTACCAGTTCGGGTTCTTTGTCAGTGTTAAGTTTTGAGAAAGCTGGAAATAAAGCGGTCGCAATTGGAATAGTAATGAACGTTAAAAGAACCGAGAAGTAAGCAGCAGCGTAATAATTACCCATCATTGCAGCTCCAGCGTAAACTGCCATTGTAAAGACAAAAACCTGCGGTAACACGCCAACTACAATGTTTGAAACAGTAAGTGGTAAGCCGTACATCAACATTGGCTTCAAAGTTTGTTTTACATCACACCTGCCAACTTTACATTTGCGTAACGGCCTAAACAACACAAAATAGACAATTACGATGCTCACAACACCGCCAGTAACAAGAGAAGCCGTAGTTGCATACACCGCACCCAAGACGCCGAAACCAAGTATTATTAATAATGGACCAAAGGCAGTCTTAACAACGGCTTGAATTATTTGGGTCAAACTATTGAGCTTCATTCTTTCATAGCCTGTGAAGACTGCGGTTGAAGCAGAAAAAATGGCGCCTGCAAAAATTGAAAGAGACATTATTGATATGTAAGTTGAAAGATTGGCTGAGTTGCTTGAATCAAGAATTAAAGCTAAGGGTTGGGCTACAGCGAAACAAATCAAGGATAATATTGCGCCTGTAATGATTTCAAAAACTATCCCTGAAACGATGACGTCATGGATTTCTGCATCCTTCCCAGAAGCTCTTAAATTGGCAATCTGTTGGGTCATGGCATAATTTACGCCCCAATCTCTAAAGTAATTGATTATTGATGCAGGAATAAGGGCAATGCCGTAAAGCCCAACTTCCGAAACAGGCAATAAGGTTGCCAAAATGAATGTGCCAATGAACATTATTATGGTGGAACCCGCAACCCCGATAAGCAGATGGAAGCTTCCAGTAGCGGAGGTCTTGCCCATATCTAACGCTTTATCCATTGACATCTACCTAAGTTTTCCATTATAGAATAATCTGATTCTTATAGGCTTTGTTTATAGCCTCTAAATCTCTGAGTCCATCTATGCCAGTTGAAGTTGGAGCTTCATCTTTAACTAAACAGTCAACAAAATGCTGCAGCTCGTCAAAGTGCGGTTGATTAAATGAGGAGATACCCTTCCTTAACATCTGATAAGCGGTAGAAACAGCGCTAGGAGGCACATGCTTAATTGAAACATTACTAACACTTCCCAAGAAGTCAAGCTGTAACAGGTATTCCTGAGAAAACCAACCTACATTAATTAGTGCAACTGAACCAGAACTGAACCTTGCCAAACACATTGCAGAATCTTCAAACTCCATTCCGAATCTATGACCTAATTGGCTTCTAATATCAACAACTTCACCAAAATACCATCTAAGAAGGTTAATCATATGACAACCAAGATCCATCAGAACGCCCCCTCCTGTTAGTGCCGTGTTGAACCACCAGTCAGGAACTGGAGCAGGTGAGTTATCTATAGCTCTGTGAAAGAACGGCCCAGAACTTATACAAGTTGCATGAGCGTTTTCTACATCGCCGACTAACCCTTTTGATATATCATCTTTTATACTGGAGAATTTTTTGTTAAAACGCATTGGGTAACCAATCATAAGTTTAACAGAATTACTTTCGGCAGAAGAAATCACTTCTTTTGCTTGCTCAACTGTTATTGCGATGGGTTTCTCTAGGAAAATATCTTTTTTAGCTTCCGCCGCTTGCTGGGAACATTTTAAGTGTAGGTGGGTCGGAAGCGAAATCAGCACTGCATCAATCTTTGGGTTCTTAAGCAACTCAGTATAATCAGTGTAGGTTTCCTTAATGCCTAAAGATTTCGCTTTGGCCAATGCTTGAACAGAAGTGTCCGCGACAGCCATCACCTGAGCGTTGGAAAGTTTTAAGCCGTGCCTTAAATGAAGTTGACCAATCTGGCCTAAACCAATAATGCCTAAATTTACAGATTTCATATAACTCCTCAGTATTTATTCAAGTCCAAACTTTTTACCAAGCCCAGCACCGACAACGAGTTTGTAAGCACGCGCTTTCATTTTCGTTTTGAACGTCCGCCGTGGATAAAGGGTTTTAAACTGGCTAAGAGGCACGCCTTTAGCAATGTAGCTTCTTTTACCGATACCCTCTTGCTCTGCTATTTTGAAATAATCTATTGAGTTAGGATTCAAAGAGGCGATCTCCGCACAGGCAACATCCATTGCAACAGGATCAGTACTGGCCATTGTCAATCCAACCCTTCGAGTGTGTGTTCCATACATCAAATTGCCATCTATTAGGCAGAGATCAAATTTCATTACTTTGTTTAGGGCAACGATGACGTTTCCAAGATCTTTATGATACTTGAATTTTTTTGGATTCGGATTGCAACCAAAAATGTTCTTTAAAGCACAAGTCACCTTGATTGGATCAACCATATACTTTATTTTTGAGATATTAACGCGTAAATCAGCCTCAGAAATTACTTTTGGAACCATGAATTCATATTTTTTTCCATTGCAAGCAACAGAAATATTATCGCTTTCGTGTTCTGAGAGGTTAAGAAGTTTCACATTTTTCTCCTGAACAAGCTTTTCATAACCCAACATTTTAAACGCATATTTGCATTTCATCGCTGAAGCATCTGATTCCACGATAGCAATATCGAGGTCTTGACCGATTTTTTCACGAATTAAATCTATAAAGGCACCTATGAATTTGGGATCAGTTGTTTCTCCAGTTGAACAATCCAGATAATAGCACATATTTGGTTTGATAACAACGCGATGTATGTCCTTTGGGAACGAGTAGCTAATCAAATCTAAGGATTCTGAAATGCCCTGTTTAATTTTATCATTTGACGAATCGGATGTTTTTAAAAAACTTACTAAACTCATTGTAATCTCTCTTTAATGATTCTTGGATATAGAAAAACTCGGGCTGAGACCCTGCATCTTTTTTGCTCGGTTCAGCTGTTTAAATCTTACTAGTTCTTTGTTAGCGTTAAATTAAAGTGTTTACATTTCTTCATTTTTTTATCTGCGTAGTCTAAAAACTAAATTTAGTTAGCACGAAGGAATTTGGGTGCAGAGCAACTAAGCAGTTGTTTTAGTAGCCTTCAACAGAACTGACCGCAGAAGATAGTTAACCAGTGGTAATTTCATTTAAAACTTTTTCAATTACGTCAACTCTGCTTTGCCAAGAATTTTTCTTTGCAAAGCTTGTCCTCTCCCAAATAGCGGTTTCTTTATCAATTCCGATTTCTTTAGCTGCCAATTCCACTTTGCGAATGAAGTCCTCATCATCCTTGCTGACATAAACGACCTCAGAGGCATTTCTTATAACTTCAGGTAATGCCGTTGAAACCACTGGTTTACCAGCAGCCAAGTATTCGTACATCTTAATCGGATTAGAAGCTAAAGTAATATCGTTAATTTTGAACGGAATCAGGCAAACATCAATATTAGAAATATATGAAGGCAAATCACCATAAGGTTTTGCTCCAACCATTCTAATATTCGAATGAGCAGCAAGCTGATCTTTTCCAGAATTCACAGGACCAACAAGCAGAATAGAATATTCGGGATGTGCATCCGCCAATTTGCAAATCAAGCCAGCATCAATCCACTCGAAAACTGCGCCGATAAAACCTATGACTGGATGTTTCAAATTTGGCAAATCGTCTAGTTTCATAGGCCTTTTTGTGTTGATATTAAAGTGGTTAAAATCCATGGCATTGGGTAAGTAAATGCAATTGGGATTAAGTTTTGATATTTTGTCACAGAGTAATCTTGATGATGCAAAGCAAGTTGATGAAGATTTGATTAATTTATTTTCCATAGCCTCAGCCTTTCTAAAACTGCTTGAAGGAACGAGTCCCTGCTTGATGCCTGCTGAAACGAAGGACAGGATGTCATCCGCACAATCAAAGGTTATTTTTGAGTTCAAAGATTGCAGTATCTCTATCAATGGTACAAATTCAAGGGAGTGGAAAATAGCTACATCCGGTTTAAATTCAAGGTCATTCAATGATGATTTGAAATGTGAATTAAGAAAACGATTTTTAACGGATTCAAGTTTCCCTCGTAACTCAGGCACATATAATGTTACGACTGAAAGCTTATCGTTGATTTTCTTAATTTTTGCAGATTGACTTCCTTTGGTCTTATTTTTGATAAAAGAGCCAACAGAAATGTACACTGGTTCCTCAAAATATAAAACCTGATGACCACGTAAAGCAAGTTCAGATGCCACATGCTGCATACGTTGCCACAGAAAATCCCAAGGAACGGATGAAAAAACAAGAATTTTCATTTTTTTAGCTCTTTACCTTTATTGATTTTTTCCAAATCGCCCAAAGGAGTATAAACGCCCCCAAAACTTTTGGATAACAACCATTTGTCGCCGATAGCTTCTGACAAAAACTTACTCTTTAAGCAATTTAATCTGAAGAATTCTTTGTCTTTGCATAATTTTTTTATATCCTTCGCAGTATCAAAAAGCAGCCAAGTTATCTGATATATCCTCGAAACGCTACTTTTTTGTCCGTAAAGTCGGTGAAAAAGTAGTTGTGATTCAACTTGCCGTAAAACATCCTTTTTGTTATCACTTACATTTCGTGAAAGAGTTTGCCCGTGAGCAAGATGGTATACTTTTGCATGGGGGTTAAAGAGGAGTCTATATCCTTTTTTCCAAATATGCCAACCTAAAAACTGCTCATTCGACAGACCCAGCACCCAAGAATTGGGAAATTCAAACCCTTGCACAGCTTTGTTTAACACCGACATGTTTGCGCCCATACCGAGCAATGATTTAGTTATTTGGCTTTGCGCCCGATTAGCGATATCAAAATTATAGTTTACTATTCCCGCTTTTGATACATAAACAAGATAATCTTCTAAACCGTCAAGAGGGCAACTCCAAAGTTTTCGCCCCGCCTCTTCAAGAAAATCTTTTGTTTGAGGGATAACTTCTGAGTTTCCCAAAAGTTGAACAGCGCCATGTTCATTCAAGCGAGCTGGAATAACGTCTCCTGCCACTCCACCTACATTAAATAAACTATAGGTTTCTACAATGTTTTGAAGCCAATCATTGGCAGGAACGGCGTCATCATCCAAGAAGACCAAGATTTCTCCAGTTGCATTTTTTATTCCAAGATTTAGTGCATCAACAAAGTAACCGCTTATTTGAAAAATCAGTTTCATTTTTAGTGATGAATCAAATTTCTTGGCAATGCTTTCGGTTTCGTCGCCTGATGGTTTTACCACTATTAAAACTTCAAAATCCGTATAGGATTGGTTCTTAAGCGCAGATAGTACATGAATAAGCAAGTTAGCTCTTTTAAAAGTTGGAATGATTATCGTCACTGATCTTGTCGTTCAATTCACCTTTTTTTGAAAAAACTGATTAGCTAAATTATGATTTGTAATTCGAAATTGGCCTAAGTTCATTTATCCCTGAGGACCATAGAAGACTGCACTGCCGCTGTTTGAATAAATAAGGTCTGTTTGATTAAAAATTGCTGGGAGCGTGTTATTAGAGACAGATGGAGCTTGTTGATAGTAGAGACTAATGTAGCTCAAATAAGCGTATTGACCAGGGTAAACAACAGTGTCAGGGCTTAGACCAATAACGTAACCTCTGTAATAGAGGCCATAGGCAGTTAACGCTGTATAAAGTCCATTATCTCCAATCAAAGTATTGTTAACCAAGGGAACGTTATTTTGAACCCATTGTGCACCATGCATGCTGTAACTGTCGATGAATCCATAGTCACCATACAAACGGAGAGGACTCATAGTATTTTGGCTTAATGGAATAGACCAGCTGTCAGTGTGAGCTACTGCATATACAAAGTTTGTCTGAAAAAGAAAATACGGAACTAAAATTGCAACAACCAATAAGGCAACAATAACGGTTTTCTCACGTTTCCGAATTAGTTTAGCAAGTGACCACATACCGATTATGCAGAAAGGCGCTAGTACCATTAACAGAATATGGTAGAATCGATCCATGTTTAAAGCATTAGCTAAACCGGGAACAGCAATTAAAACGATCAGGAAAACAAATGCAACCCCTCCGAATACGATGTAGTCTCTATCAAAATTGAAACGGGTTTTTTTCAGCATTATTGCGAAGACGCCAATTACTATGAATAATTCAGTTAAGTACGCAAATCCTCGACTAACAGTATTCAAAAATGAAGGAGACTGAGCCAATCCAAGCCCAGTCATAACTTCGCCGCCTCTTGAGGCGGGGTTAAAGAAACCACCCAATTGACCTAAAACATAGCTAGAAAATGTTATAAAACTATCAAAGACCACTGCACCAGAAGTGTAAATATACCATCCAAACATCGCTACGAAGAAAAATAATATCATACCAATTTGCAAATTGAAACTTGGCCTTCTGAGATAAAACACCGACGCAGCCCAAGCAGCAAAAATTAGAAAAAGGAAAATTTCTGCTAAGGCATAATGTGAAAATATTAAGCCAAGACTTAAAATGCCAAAACTAATGAACTTAGCTTCTTGCTTTATTTTTCTATTCAATAGTACGATAAAAAGTAAAACAAAAAATAATTCGCCAATCATTTGTCTGTTTAATGCAGTCATTACAGTGTAAAATGTGGTTCCAGCCATGAAAAGGAAAGATGACAAGAAAGCAAATTTTTTGCCGATGTAAGGTTGCCATAAAACATATAATGCTACGGGGACGAAGGCAAAAATTAATGGATAGATAATTTTGAAAACTAATGTTGGGTCCATCCCTAGCATATTTGAGTAAACTGTAGGCAAGATTGTGATGCTTAACATTGCGTTGTATCTGCCCATTATTTGGTCTGATGGAACTGTGAAGATCGGGTTCCATTGAGAATGAAGTTGAGCGATTCTGAAAACGTAAAATTCCGCAGGCGAGTCTCCCCCATAAGGTAGAATGGTGCTGGACAACATTGAAACCTGGAAAAGCAACGCTAAAGCAATCATAAGAATAGCGAACGGGTAAATCTTTGTAGATTTCTCATAGAATGCTACAGCAGTAAAAATTAAAGCAATGCCTAAAGTCATAAGTAACAAATAGAAATTATCGCCTGTTGTTCTAACGAAATAAGCTCCGAGAAGGCTTAATACAGGGATTAAAGCCAAAATCAGATATGCCGGACTAAAGCTCGATGGCTCAGGGTTCAGGTTTTGTATTTTCTTTCCTTGCCTTAGGTAAGCAACTGCGACTCCTCCAAGAATGAGGGTGTTTATAAATAACGATAGTGGCAAACTGGATAGCGGTAAACTAAACCCAAACATTGGGCCAAACTGGTTTATGAGCAAGCCAGCAAACATAAGAAAAGCAACGCTAAAGCCAACCGAGAAAACGATGAATTCTACGGTCCGAAAGTCGAGTTTCAATATTTTAACGAGAATAGCGCCTGGAATAAATGTCAGGTAAAAAATTCCAATGACTTCTCTGATAAGCGTAAAGTTAAGAAAAAGTGAAAAATACATTATAACTTGTAGAAAAACGACTATACTCAAGAAGTGCTTTGAAACATAAGGTTGATTATTAATCATTTTTTTCCCTCGAAAAACCTATTTTAAAGTACCGAATTGTAGATATCCAAAAACTTCGGCGCCATCGTTCTGATATCATAGTTTTTTACTTGTTCAAATGCGTCAGAAGATATTTTCTCTCTTAGTTCACGGTTTTCTAAAAGAGAAATAAGGGCAGAAGCAAGTGCATCAGAATCATGTTGCTTTACTAGAAGACCCGTGGATCCATTTTTAACTGTTTCCGTGAATATGCCAAAATCAGGTGCAATCAATGCAAGTCCAGCTGACCAAGCTTCAAGAGACGCCAAATACCCAAAATTTGTAGCTATAAAGATGTCACTTTCCCAAAGAAACTTTCTAACATTTATTTGCTTTCCCATTAAAAAAACTGTTTCTTCAAGATCGTACTTATGAATCAGTGCTTGAAGCTTGCTGTACAGTGTGCCGTAACCCACTATTTGCATTTTGGCACTTGGAACTCGAGCATGTACCTGATTGAAAGCTTCAATAAGAATTTCAGGGGTTTGTGGAGCTTCCAACCTACCAACATAGACTACTTTATTGCCATTCTTTATAGGAGAGGAAGATGGATTTTTGAATTGTAATGTATCGACAAAATTAACTACGAGGTGGGTTTTCTTGCCTAGCCCCATTTTCTCAAGAATACCAAAGATTTCTTTTGAGTACGTGGTTATTGCATCGGCATAATTCGTTAATACATCTTTTACCGCGGGTGCTTCAAGAGGCATACCGCCAAGTAAAGGGTCTCCAACAAAGCTGCCGTGAAGACTTACCACCAGAGGCTTATGGAAGTGTTTGCTCAAGTAGACGCCAAGCATAATATAGTCTAAATCGTACAGCCCCCAAATTCCGTGAACATGAAAAACTTCTGCTGATTGTGCTAACTTTGATTTCGCAGCGTCATGGCATAAACCTGCAAATTGCATTTTTTTGACGATAGTGGGTTTTGATCCTAATGCTTCGAATACCACGCTACATACCAAATCAGCTGGGTTAGGTCCGAGTCGATGAACTTTGAGGAAACCGGCGTCTTCGAATTTTTTAATGTTCTTTGTAACTGAATGAATCGTTGAACGACCAGTTAAAAGTGAAAACTCAATATCTGAATGATTTGCCAAATAACTGCTCAACGAAAGAATATAGCGTTCCACGCCTCCGATTCCAAACGGCCAGAAGACTTCCCAAACATGACATACACGCATTCAAAAACCTCCAGATAAAAATAGAATCCTTGATGATGATTATTCTTTAATCAGAAAAGAATCTTTTATTCCCATTGAATATCTTGCTTAATTATTCGGGCAGGAATCCCAGCTACTAAACATTTGGCTGGCACATCTCTTGTAACCACTGACCCTGCTGCGATTACTGAGCCGTCTCCAATTTTTACACCCTTCATTATCATGCTTCGGCGTCCAACCAAAACATTACTTCCGATCTCTATTGGAGCAAATTGCACGGAATCTTCTCGAATTATTCGATGAAAATCATAATCGCAGATTTCAACATTCCAAGAAATCGCTACGTTGTCACCAATTTTGATACTGTTCGCACAAACAATTGTGCTGTCTGAGTTAATGTAAACTCGATGACCAAACTCAAGGGAAGCATCTTTTAGGATTGAGATTGATACGCCCCTACCAGTGTTTAAGCTGCCTTTGACTATAAGTTGGCTATTTGTTTTCATAAGAAGCGTGCAGGGATTGATTGATGGATAAAATTGGCGCGGTTTAACTCCTAATAGAAAAACGCCATTGCTTATGATGTGCGCATTTTTTTCTATAAGAAGGTTTGTTTTTCCATCAATCAGAAATTTACCAAGCGTTTTCTTGCTTATTCCGACATTTCCCTTCCTGCTTGCAATTAGACTTTTGTAAGCTGTTCGTAAGCCTATTCTGTCATTCATTATCGTTGACCAGTCTGACATTCACATCATGCACCATAAAATTCGTCAAAGTAAGCCATGAACTTTCTAGAAAAATTAGCCATCGAGAAATTCGAAGCGATCTGCTTCATCTCTTCCGATTGATCAGATGACCAAGTACTTATCTCATGAGTTATTTTATTTGATGCATCTTGAAGTGTTAAATAACGGTATTTTATTGGAACAAATTCTTTCATTCCACCCGAATTATGAACAATGGGCATGCAGCCTAACGCCATGGCTTCAACTATGGAAATTCCGAAATGTTCACCGACCATTGTGTGCAAGTAAACTTTTGCTTCTTTCAAGAGTTCAATTTTCTTTTCTGCTGAAGCGTTGGGATAAAGTTTAACCCTGTCGATTAGACCCAACTTTTTAATTAGTTGCTCAAGATTAGCCATCGCTTCTTTTTCGTACAAGCGACCGATAATGGCGAATTTTATGTGTGAATTTGTTTTAGACGCGATGTAAGGGACTCTTTCTAACATTTTGCCTGTTGAAAAACGTGAGACAGTAACGACCAGGTCCTCTTGTGAGTTCTTTTTTGCTTGTTTTCCGATCTCTGAAATGTTTGATGAGAAAGGAGGATAGAGTACGTTTACATTTTTCTGTGAGTACTCTTTTATTTCACTTGCAGTGTAGTAACTGTTGGCGAGAACCAGTTTTCCGTCGTAACTCACTAGATTTTTCTCAATTACAACATGTGGCACTGTACCGACTGGCAAAATGTGTGGGCTGCCAAGATATGGAAAACGCTTGCTGTAACTGTAACGATTTAGAAATGGAAAATGAATGTAACAGACGTTTGTCCAGGGAAATATACAGTTTGAGGATGCATCAATGAATATATCACATTTTGATTTAGCTATGTAAGAGTGGAAGATAGTTTGGTAGAAATCTAGCAACCCCCTTGGAGTAAAACGAGTTGGCTGCTTGATTGCTTGGACGGTAGGTTCCAGGGCTTCACCGAAAAAGTTTTTGATCGCTGGAGGATTCACTTCATTATTGGTAAAAAGAATTACTTTGTGATTGTTTTGAGCTAGGGTGTTGGCAATTGCTATTGCTACGAATTCGCCCCCTCCGTAGACGTTTAAGGTTGGATAGAACACACCAATTTTCAATTTTAACCGATTCCCTTCTTAGTTTGTCAAAGCAAAGACCTTTTTTTAAACAAAAATTAAGAGATAATAGAGGCAAAATCATGCTTCTTGATAAGTTGTTTGCAGGGCATTCTTGATTCCGGCTGCTCTAAGCGTGGGAGTATGCATTGTGAAGGTGGTACAATTGCTTGATAATCTATAGGGAATTCCAATAAAAGTTTTGCAAAGGCCACTTCGCAATCTGCATTTATAGAGTTTTCAAAAACCTATAAAATACATTCTGTTGATAAGGTTTTCAATTTCAAGAGAGAGAGGGAAATGAAAAAATACATATTAGGGGATATAGCGCATCCCATAAATCTTAGAAAACTTGCTAAGCCAACTGGTTTAGCCCTTTGCGCTCTTTTCATCATCAGCATGCTGTCAATATTCGCTGGAACAGGAGTCCATGCAGCAACGCCATCAGCGCTACATACATCAGGAACACAAATCCTCAATCAAGACGGCTCCGTAGTAGCATTACGCGGGGTCGACTATACCTATTTTATTGACGGTCCACAAGGCAGCTGGATGCTACCCAACGGCCAAACAGAATGGAACGTTTGGGACACCGCTGCAGTTAACAGCAATCTAGATAAGCTTCAATCCATGGGCGTTAACTGCGTTCGAGTCCTCGCCACAATTCAGTGGTGGACGCAAAACACCGATGGCTTCCAAAGCAACGTACAATATTTCATTGCTCAGGCGGCTGCAAGGGGAATTTATGTTGACTTTGTCTTCTGGAGAGTCTCAAGTGCAAGTGGTCAGCCGGCTTTGCCTTATCCGCCCTACGATACGAGCGGAGTCATAAACAGCGTGGGCGACTTTGTTAACCTGTGGACAAACGTAGCTAACTCTTTGAAGGCAGATCCAAATGTAATATTTGAGCTATACAATGAGCCTAACGGAGAGTCAGCAAGCTGGTTTAACGCAACACAACAATGCATCACAGCAATTCGAGCAGCAGGAGCGACAAACCCAATAGTTGTACAATTCAACTACGGCGTATCAATGGATTATGGATATGGAACCCTATACGGATTAGACTGGGTTAACCAGTATCCATTAACTGATTCAGCAAACAACTTGATCTACAGCACCCATCTATACCGAACATCGTTCTACAACGACGCAGCCAGCAGCGACGGATACGCATATTCCACAAGCGACATGACCACAGCTTTAACCAAACTTGGAATCATTGGCTTTAACAAACCGCTATTCATAGGCGAAATCGGAGCTAACCAATGGGCGACAAACATGAACAATGAGAATGCATGGTTTAACAATACATTGGCCATTCTTAATCAGAACGGTGTTAGCTATTGCGACTGGGCATGGGCACCTTGGAATCCTGGTACCGCATGGGCAATTGTTGATGGAAACGCTAACTATGAACTTAACCCGGCGGGACAAATACTTCAACAGTCCATCGCGGCTGGAATGCCTCCAACTCCAACAGCAACTCCAACTCCGGTAGCGACACCCGCCGCAGCTCCAACACCAAATCCGACTCCAGTGGCTTCAGCGGATCCTGCACCTACTCCAACATCGGCACCAGCAGTTACAGCTACTCCAGCGCCAACCGCGGCACCGATTGAGACACCAAAAAATCAAACCGCAACGATTCCAACACAACCCCAAAGTACTAAACCGACTGTAACTACGAATCCAACCGCTGCGCCATTACTGATACCGCCAACATACAATGTCCATCAAGTCCATCAAAATAACAAAAACTCATTAGACCTGTTCAGTTGGGCTCACTTCAACTCATGGTTTTACTTTTTCAAGTAAACCATTTCTTTTCTTTTTTTCTTAATTTTAAGAAGCTGTCTATAGATTAATTTTTTCCGCTTCATGAGTAAACTTATTTAAAAAAGCATTCACGTCACTATAGAAGTAGTCCATATTAGCTTTGATCTTTTCCTCATTCCAGTTCCACCAAGCAACAGCTAACAACTTCTGAATCTTCTGCTCATCATATCTGTATCGAATGATTTTTGCAGGCACACCCGCCACAATCGCGTAAGGTGGAACATCATGGGTAACTACGGAGCCTGCACCAATAATTGCACCATCGCCTATGGTTACAGTTGGAAGAATTATGGCTCTTGCGCCTACCCAAACGTCATTCCCGATAGTGACAAAACCGCCTTTAAAAGGAAGAAAATACTCCGCCTTAAAACCGTTCTTTTTTAGGCCTGCCAATGGAAAAGTGGATACGCGTTTGTCGTAAAATTGCGTTAATGGTATATGCCCCATTGAGGGAATAAGGATAACGTCTGGTCCAATTGAGGTGTATTTGCCTATTGTTACGATATCATTTGAAAAACTGTTGTATACATAAGGTGTTCCTGTTGAATGTTCGCCTATTACAATTTTGCCTTTAGGGAAAGAGTAGAGGCGCCACAGATACATTAGTTTAAATTTCAAATTCATTCGTGGCACCAACAATCATTTTTGCTCAAATAGCTAATCTGTTGCGTCATCTGGACAATTTTTGTTGTAATATTTGCCCAGCCTGATTTGGTTGAAAGTTCGAATCACCTGTAACTAGACCATATGGAGTACCAGTTTTCCATGGTGCCCAAGCCCAAGCTGAATAACCGATTGAGTACTGATTAAGAATTGTTAATGTATTGTTATACCATGAATACTCATTGTCCATATTGCTGTTCCACAGGTTGCAGCCAATTTCTCCGATCCAAAGAGGATGTTCTGAGGCTAAGGCAAGCAAACCTGTAACATTTAAAGCCCAAACCATGTCCGAATAACTGAATTTTGAAGTATAGTTTTCAATTGAATCGTAGAAACCGTTACTGTACAAATGGGTACTGTAAACAATGTTGTTTTTAGGGTCATGCAATGAATTTAATAATGCCCATTGTGCAGATTGACAAGAAAATAATGTTTCACTGTAGTTGAGGAAATCTAAATACGTGCAAGAACCCCATTGTACCACAATTATGTTTGAAGCGCAGGTGCCTCGAATTGCATCAATGCATTTTTGAGTAACATTAAACCAGCTTGCTTGCGCGGCGTCATCGCCGTTGGGCTCATTCCATAATTCAAACATGACATTAGGAAAGGGTTTCAATGCATTTGCTACGTTGCTCCAAAGATTGACGAAGTCACTTACGCTGTTAATAACGCGGTTCCCACTGTCGTAAGGTGGATAAGGTAAAGATGTCTGCGCTGAAGTTCCGTTATTTCGCCAGAAAGTGAAGTCAATGGTGATTCCTCGTGCTGCTGCTTGAGTAATGAAGTATTCTAAGTTGTTTTGGAAGTTGGCTGTGTTTTGTATCCACCATTGAGTGGTTGTAAGTATACGTATGTTGTTAAAGCCCCAATTTTTGATGGCGTCAAGATTACTGTTTAATGCCGTTATATCCCAAGCGCCATATTCCGTATCACCGGATGGAAGCATCCAGCTGCCAGACGGATTATCAATAAAATAGGTATAGTCAACCCCATGTAAAATCAATGTAGCGCCGTTTCCAGTGACTATCTTATTACCGACAACATGGAGCCCCGTAGACAAATCTTTCGCTGGATGATTAGAATTATTTATAAAAAATAAAATCGAAGATGAAACAATCCCAATTATCAATATCAAAGATAAGATCAACATTAAAATCTTTTTTTGCAGACAAATTCGCTCCCCAATCCAGCCGCTATCGATTTTGAATTTGACCTTTGATAAAGCCTAAAGTCCAAGCTGTATGTTTGAATCCGTAATGAAACGGTAAGAGAAAAACAATCTTTCGACATAGATACTTGTAAGCTTGCAAAGAGTAAAAGACACCTGCAAGTAAACCAGCTATTGGAGACATCCTTGGTAATGAATATGCTTCCCTTGTTTGATTAAATGTTTTTTGGCATCCGTAGCCATACCAGAAATATTTTTTCCAGAGTTCCTTTGGCTTTGATAACCCGCCGTGAAGCTCGTATAGTTCTGCCATGTTGGGTCTAATTAGCCATCCTGCTTTTTTTATTCTTAAAACCAAGTCGGTGTCTTCAAATGAACCCCTTATGCTCTCATCGAAGCCGTTAACCTGATTTATTGCTTTAAGCCTGAAGGTTGTTCCTCCAGTTCCTATGAGCTTGTCAGTTTTCCAAATTAAATTTCTTGGTTTAAGGTAATTTCTTTGGTTAACAATATATGGAATAATTTCAAGGGTTAAGATCAAGTTGCCAGGAACAATCTTGAAAATACCGGAAGTGATTCCTACTTCTGGGTATTTTTCCATAACATAAATTTGACTGTTAATATAATTCTGTGTTAATATCTCGTCTGCATCAACAAATAATAAGTACTCTCCCGCAGCATGTTTCACAATCAGGTTTCTTGCGTGGCCTAAACCTTTCCAAGACGTGGTGAAGGATTCTGCATGATGTCCAAGCTTTGACAGGTATTCATTTATTATTTTTGGAGTGCTATCTTCGCTGCCGTCGTCTACAAAAATAATTTGCAGATTTTCAAGAGGAAAATCCTGATTTATTATGCTGTCAACAGCGTTTGGCAACATACGTTCGCCGTTGCGTACGCATATGCCTATAGTTACGAGGGGTTTCATGCAGAACCCTTCTTAAATAAAGCACTGCGCTCATCTTGCCGTGAATTCGAATGATAATCTTGTAAATACAGGATGTATTCATCATTAAGTTCTTTAGTGATTTTTTTCCAATCATAGTTTTCCGCAAGTACTTTTGCAGCTTCGCCAATGTCGGAACATAGTTGGCTATCTTTGAGAAGGGCGACTATGTGATTGGGAAATTTTTCAATTTTGTCTTCAAGCAAAATGTTGGTGCCATTTTCCGCCAGGATACCTTCTGCGCCAACAGAGGTGGAAACAACTGGAAGACCACTTGAAAGGTACTCGAGAATTTTTAGTCTTGTTCCTGAACCTTCAAGCAAAGGAGCAATTCCAACGTCAGATACCGCCAACAATTCTGCAACATTATCGACGTACCCGGTGAATGTTACGTTGGGAAAAGTCATTTGGTCTCGTATTTTTCCAACGACTAAAAATTTTGCATCTTTGACTTCTTGTTTAACTTGAGGTGCTATTTTTTTGGATATTATTTGTAAAGCTTGTTGATTAGGCACATAACCCAAATTTCCAACAAAAACCACAACGCGGTTTCCATTTAAGCCATATTTATTTCTGATATATTGAACATTAAACGGTTTAGAAAAAGACTTGGTGTCAACGCCGTTTGGAGCAACAGCTATTTTCTGCAAGGAAAAATTCATGGACCCCAAAATTTGTTTTTCTCGATCCGAAACAGTTACTAAGAAGTCGCCGTTCTTTAAAGCAGTTTTTTCCAAAAAAGTCTCGACAATTCGCCTGAGTAAACTTGTGTGTTTAAGTCTCATCGCGTTGAAAACGTCGTGGCAATCCATGATAACAGGCTTTTTTACGGTTTTGTGAATAAAACTAGAAAGCAATAGGCCTAAAGAGGGTAGTTCTACCTGAAGAAAGTCGGCTTTCTTAGTCAAGAGGGAAACGCGAAACATGAATAATGGATCAAAAAAATATAACGCTGAAGGTTTTGCGATTTTAGCAATTTTTCCAACAAGTCTAAGCAGAGAAGCGGGGCATAAACCATTTACTTCATAAACTGGAATACCCTCAACAATTCTGAACCCAGAACGTAGCTTTGGCAATATCACGCTTACATCGTTTCCGTTTGCTTTAAGCCCTTTTGCAACATTAATTGTCCGCGTTGAATAACCCGAGTAGTTATCCATGGAATCTTCGTAAGCGCTCACCATGCAGATCCTAATTTTTTAGGCCCCCTTGGTTAGATTAGGTTATATGAAGCCAAATTTTCTTGACTAAGCCAAATTCTATCATCAGGCTGAGCCCAAACCGAAAATTTTTGTCCAAAAGCAACCGCTAACATTGAAAAGAAAAGCAAAATATTATTTTCAACAATCTGATAAACATAAAACCTTACCTTAGGCACCAACAGCAACAACAATGAAAACAGAAGAATTGGATAAAGAATTATTAGAAAAGTGGAAAGAAAATAAAAAATGACAAATGCTATCGGTGAAATGAGATAGAGAAGTATGTTTGGAATAATTGTGGTTTTTGTAGACTTAACTTTTCCTTTTACTAGTAAATCAAAGTATTTTGAAAATACACGGATAAGCTGGTTTATTCGCCTTAATTTAATGTCGATTTTTCCACGGAAAGTTGATGGAAAACTTGAGTAGAATTTCGCGTCTTTAACAAGCATGGCACGATAATTCTTTTCGATAACGCCAATTATTGTGCCACAGTCATCGGAGCCTGTAGCATAGGGGTCAAATTTCGCTAAAGCTTCCTTTTTGAAAGCACTAAAGCCGCCCTCAAAGAAAACAGTTGACCCCGCTTTTGATTCTCCGACCCTCATGAAATTTGCTGATTTAAGGTAGGTTTCTTCCATTCGGGTAATCCAGGTTTGATCTGAGTTGAAAAGAATTTTTGGTCCACCTATTGCGCCAACGGATTGATCAGATAAATACGGCAAAGCTATCTCAAGAATATCTGATGGCCAGAAGCAATCAGCATCTGAAATTACGACTATGTCGCCTTCGCAGTATTCCAAAGCGTAGTTTAATGCGTGGGATTTTCCTTTTCTTTCGCCCTCGACCAAAATTTTGAGGTTTCGTATTTCTTCTTTCTCCGAGAAATCATGCACTATTTTTACCGTGTCATCTGTTGAGTCACTATCAACAACAACAATTTCTAAGGAATCCGCTGGGTAAGTTAGCTTGACAATATTTTCAAGTTTATACTTGATAATACTTGCTTCATTGTAAGTCGGAATAATAATTGACACTTTGGGTTTGTAAGTGTAATCGATTTTTGTGGGCCAAGATGCTTTAGACTTATGTTTCATATACAAAAAAATGAAAGCTGGCGGCCCAAGAGCTAATGCTCCGAAGAAAAACCACACAGCTATTAATAAAAACATTAGCACACCTCATATTTTTGCTGATCAAAACATCAAAAATGTACTCCGTTTAGAAGGTTAAGCTTTCGGCGAGAATTCTCTTCATAATCCCCAAGCCGTGTCGAAGCTTCAGTTTTTTCTCGCCTAATCTATCGCGGTAATTAATTGGAACTTCAATAATTTGGTAACCTCTACGTTCGACAAGAGAGTTCATTTCAGCTTCTACATCAAACCCTTTACTTTTTGGTCGCCAACCCTCAAGAACTTCGCTTCTAACAACACGTAAACCAGAAAGCGGATCTTCAAGCTTAACCCCGTTCATCACTGTCTGAGCAAGAGCAAGAAGCCTATTACCTAAGTAAAATGGGTTCGTGACATTCTTGCTCAGGTTATATTGACCTTTGAATCTGTTTCCAACAACCATGCCCACATTAGGATTTTTCTCTAAAACCTCAATCATCTTGGGTACAAATTCCGCAGGATAAGTAAAATCAGCATCCGTAAAAACAACGAAAGGCACTTTTGAGCTTAATTGTCGAAAACCCTGAAACATCGCAAGACCTTTGCCTTTGCCATCTTGAAGCAGAACGTCTGCACCCAAATTCTTTGCTATTTCAATGGTTTTGTCTACGCTGTTTCCATCTACCACAACTAAATAGGGATTGTTAAGCACTTTTTGTAATTCGCTGATTGTGGGCCCTATTCCTTCTTCTTCATTAAGCGTTGCAATAACCACTGATACACTTGAACGTATTTCAGCCATGAAAAAATCTCCAGAAAAATCGTTAAGATAACTTTATACTTTATGCACCAAAACAAGGCTTTAAACTCATAAGGACAAAACATCGCGAACAATTGACAAATTGTCTATATCTCTACCTAAAAGATCTTATTTAAAGAGAAAATAATGATTAACTTAGTTTTCAGATAGAAAAGAAACCTTCTCCAAAACATAATCAACATCTTCATCTGTCAATCCAACATGCATTGGCAAAGTAATAGTTCTTGAGAGGACATCTTCAGAAGTTGATAAGCGACCATATGAAGTGACGCCAAGTTTTTTGTAAGCGATTTGAAGGTGGCAGGGAGGATAAAAGATGTTACCAGTCTCAATGCCATAGTCTTGAAACAGTTGTTTGGTAAATTCCGTTTTGTTCAGTTTGTTATTTAAAGTCAACGGATATTTGTAATAGGAACTTCTTGAACCTGCTTCACACTTAACTGTTCGGAGAGCATCGATTTTATCAAGCGAATGATTGTAAATTTCAGCAACATGGTTGCGCTTATTTATGAATTCGTTAAGGCGCTTTAACTGATATTTCCCTAAAATAGCAGAGATCTCTGGCATTACCATATGCCGTCCTACGTTAACAAAGTTTGTCTTTCCAACACCTGAGCCATAAAAACTGTATAGCTTCGCAAATTCACTTAGATCACTGTTATTAGTAACTAACATGCCGCCTTCGCCAGTGGTCAACACTTTAGTAGGGGTAAAAGCAAATACGCCTGCATCACCAAAAGTTCCTACTTGTTGCCCATTAACGGTTGCACCCAAGGAATGTGTTGCATCTTCAACCAAAAATAGCCCATGTTCTTTACAAATTTCAATTATTCTCTTTAAATCAGGGTTTGGAAAACCGGAAATATGCGTTACAATCACTCCGCGTGTTTTAGGCGTTATGTTTTCAAGCAAACTTTCAGGATTCATTGAAAGAGTGTCTGCTCTTATGTCTGCAAAAACCACTTTTCCACCCGCGAAAACAACACTGTTAGGAACTGAAACAAAGCTGTTGGTGCAGACTATAACTTCAGCGTTGGTAACGTCGAAGTAGCGGAGGATGGTTTCGTATGCGCTTGAATCAGAGTCGAAGGCTACAGCGTTTTTGATTCTAACGCATTCTTCAATCATTTTTTCAAAAATTGGGACGTTCTTGGCGAATCTAAATTGGCCTTCTTCCATTACTTGTCTTATTTCAGGCAATATCTGGTCTATGTCTTCTTTTGGAAAAATTGGTTTTGAAGAACGGATTAGTCTATTCATAAATTTCACATTTAAAATTCATATTTTATTGTAAAAAGATGCAGTTTTTCATCGAGAATTGCATGTAATATTTGCCAGGTCTTGTGTCGGTACAGGCGATGGAAGATGAATCCGAAGTGAAGAGGTAATGTGCCTTTTCCATTGGGTTTGAGATAAAGTGTGTTGCTGCGTTTAAGGACTGTCCAATAATGTACATCTTCGCCATAAAGCAATTCATTAAACCATGATGGGCATTGCACAAACCCGTGTTTAGAAACACGTTTCAATTCTCTAAATAAACTCCAAGGATCATCAAGGTGTTCAATAAGATAGTAACTGGTAACAAAATCGAAAGCTTTGTCTTTAAAGGGTAAATTGTAACAGCTGCATTCAATAAACGGTTTTCCTTCAGTTACGAGTTTTTTCATGCTTCTGTCTGGAACGGGTTCAGCATGCAAATCGCATAGGACATCAGCGTTTGGAAACGGTTTTGCTCCACAAGCTATGTCAAGGCAATATGGGGAACCATTATTTTTTGAACTTGCAACTTCGTTGTATCTTTTTTTGCCAAATTTGAAACGGTCAAGTTCGGATTTGCGTATAGGAAAACGCTGCAAAGTAATCGCTTGTGGAGAATTCGATTCCTTTTCATTGTTGCGCATTAATCTGCACTGTTAATATTTAATTTGCTTTTGATAACTCGTTTATAGATGAGACAAGGGCATCGTGAATGTAGGTAACGTTTTCCTTTGTTATTTCATAATGCATTGGCAGGCACATTACTTTGTTTAGAACCGTCTCGGAAACAGGTAAATCACCCATCCTTGACCCAAAATTTTCCATGTAAAATGGCTGCAAATGACAAGGCGGATAATAAACATGCCCGGTTTCAACACCATATTTTTCTTTAAGCAAAACGGCTAGTTTTTCTCTTCCAAGACCATCCGCAAGTTTCACAGCGTACTTGTAGTAACTATTGCGAATGTTTGAAGGCGTTTTGAAAAGAGAAACACCATCCACGTCTCTCAAAGCTTTGTCATACCATTTAGCGACTTCATTGCGTTTAACTACGAATTTCTCCAAGAAATCAATCTGATATTTGCCAACAACTGCAGCCATCTCGTTTAAACGCCAGTTATGCCCCAACATTACCGCTTGCCTTTGTGCATTTTGACCAATTGTCCGCAAGCAACGAGCTTGCTCAGCTAACTCGGAATTATCTGTGGTTATCATTCCGCCTTCGCAGGTTGTCATAACTTTGGTGGGGTAAAAGGAGAAGCAGCCTGCGTCTGCAAGCGTTCCAGCTTTTTTCCCATCAAACATTGCTCCGTGAGCGTGTGCGGCGTCTTCTAAAAGGAATAGATCTTTTTCAGTGCAGAGTTCTTTAAGCTCTCTCATTTGTGGGCAGACAAGTCCAGCGATATGGACTACAATTATGCCTGCGGTCTTAGGGGATAATTTTTGTTTAACATCGTCAATATCAATGCATAATGTATCTGCTTTCATATCTGCGAAAATAGGTTTGCCGCCAGCAAATAAAACGGTGTTTGGGGTTGAAACAAAAGTGTTTGTTGGAACTATAACTTCTCTACCTGCAAGCTTGAAATATCTAAGAGCTACATCTAAAGCACCGGTTCCAGAGTTAACTGAAATAGCATATTTTATTTTGTTGTATTCAGCGAATTTTCTTTCAAACTCTTGAGCTTGTGGTCCATCGGTTAATCTGCCGCTTTGCAGAACCAATTTAATATCATTGAGAATTCCATCTAGGCTTTCTTCAGGAAAACAAGGAAGAGCTCCAAAAATAGTGTTCATTGATTTTTTTTCTCCTCATTGGTTAACTAATATTTTATTACGTTTTCCGCCTGTGCAAAACAGGTAATCTACGGCGGAGAGGTTAGGAACAAATCCACTGCATGTTTGAGTATAATACGGATGATTGAACTCTTGAAAAATCAGTTTTATTCCTTCTTCCTCAAACCGTTTATTATCAATGTATTCTTTGCAGCCTTTTCCGCTTAGCTGAACATCGGCTCCAAGCGCTTTGCATTGATCAATAATTAATTCGCTTTTTTTGCCTTTGGCATCTAAAGAAGAAGCCAATACCAGGGGTTTGTCTATTTCCAGAAAACCCATCATGCCTTTTATAAGATGTATGTTAAGGTCAATAAGCTTGGTCCAAGTTTGTTGATATGTTTCTTCAAAAAAATCGCAGTAATCATGCCAGAAAGGAGCCTTACAGTAGCTGTGCTTAAGAGTTAACCAATGGCGACTACCCCAATGTGGTTCCCCTTTAGAAGCAATTTTAACTTGATTAATCAGCATCCGCTCATTTGTATGCTCAACAGGTACGCTCAGCCATTTAACTCCATCAGCAGTTAAGATTTTGTTTCTGTTAGTAAAGCCTTGGTGTTCATACTGTACGTTATCTTCAATTATGAAAACGTCTGAACGCCTCATTTTATCGAAAAAGCCCAGCCACGGCAAATAGTTGGGTTGGTGGCCAGCAACAATCATTGATTTCAACACCTATGGAGTAACATGCATTTTTTCAACATATCGAAGTACTTCAAAAGCTTCTGCGGCAGGCAGGCTAACTTGGCTGCCTCTAAAAGAAGCTAAGTTAACCATTGATTCATATGTAATGTATCTTTTTGTCTTCTGTGAAAAATGGCATTTCAGAGCAGACCATTTGTCATTTACACAGTTAGTGATGTCAACAAAATAGGTTGGCGAAAAAGAAGGTGTGACTCTTGGGGTTTCGAATGCAAGCAGTTTTGATGCGTTTCTAAAAGCAGACATTGATGCCCAGCCAACTTGGCGGTGATCTTGATGTATATCGTTAACTGTATGCGTTAATATGGTGTCTGGCTTGTTTGCTGCGTAAAAAGCTTCTAGAAAATCGATTGTTTGTTTTGAGCAGAGAATTTCAGTGTCTGGAAAATCGCCGAAGTACACTTCTTTTACGCCAAGAAGAGCCAATGCTTCTGTGCTTTCTTTTGGTCTTACTTCTGGATTTCCGCTTTGTTCACCTTTGGACATATAGACAGCTATGACTTTTTTTCCTGCTTTGACGGCTGCACTAATTGTTCCTCCGCAGCCAAGTTCTATGTCGTCAGGATGTGCGCCTATTGCGAGAATCACTTCAGTTTTTGAAGCCAAAATGTTTCCTCCTTAATTTTAAAAAATTTATTTGAAGTTTTTAGTTCATTTTGAGCCATAAACTGACGAACCGATCATTATATTGGAAAGTGCCGGTTGTGTCGTTATACATCCATAGCTCAAAGAATAGGTTGCCATAGAACCCTTGTTTGTCAGGATTCCAAGCGATGGTTGTGTCAGTGCTCAATGCTGCACCGTTAACTACAACATTTTGCATAGTAAGCGTTATGTTGTTTCCATCTGTGCTGTATTGAAATGACACATCAACCGGTAATTCTATAGTGCCGTTGTTGGCTAGGCAAAATGTAATTTGGCCTAAGGCTGGTTGATCACTGCCTGTGTGGTTAAAGGCGTCTGGAGCTGACTGTGCATCACTGCGGAACTTAACGTCGATAAGATATAGTGCAGTTGACCCCACGTGGTTTGTGACATCTAGGTACAATGTGGTTTTTTGGTTTGCTACAATGTTGTATGGGTAAGTGGCGTTGTGATATGGACCCAAAATTGAGAGTTCAGTAAGAGAGTCTGTTTGGGGAAAAATTACTACTTGCTCAATAGCGGGTGAAGCAACAAAGAGTGCCAGAATGAGGGCAACAACAAGTATCAGAGTTCTGTACTGCTGCAGAGCCATTAAGTTTCCCTTCCTTTTCTGCCTAAAACAACAAAAGCAATTAAGCCTAAACATAAAATTGCTAAAGAAGCAAGTATTGACAGAATAAAAATCGCTGAATTCTCCGTATGAACACTTTGGGCGTTTGCCTTTAACGAGTCTGCTTGAGAGGTCACGCCGGAAAGTGCACTTTGGCTTTGACTCGCATAATTATTAGCTGAACCATAATCGCCGCTTGCATAAGCTAATTGAGCTTGAGTAAGTAGTCCGGCTGCTTGATTAAGGGTAACCATTAAAGAATCAACGTTGGCTCCAGCAGCTTGTGCTTGTTTAACCGCCTCGTAACAGCTTTGAAGGTTGTTTTGGGCAGAAGAAATGGCGCTTGAGCCGCTTCCTTGCGCAAACACCGGAGAAGCAAAAAATGCAGCGATTACTAAGAGAATTACAATTGTTGCTGAAACGGAAGCTTTGAAGTTTTTAATCAATCACATCTACATCCAATAAATTAAATGTTGATTGCTTCGTGTGCAGATGCGGAAAGAAATTCTTTAACTGGACATAAATTTTCTAAAACTTTTCTTTTTGTGGAAAAATCGTTAAGGTGTTTTTCCATGTTTTTACTGCATCGGGAATATTCTTTGTAGGCATCTAAATATTCTTGCCCTTTAAAAGTTAATTTGTAATATTGTTGATTATTTTCAAAGTTTACAAGTGAGGCAGTAAGGATTTCGTTTAGATATTTCTGCAGGACTTTATAGCTCAAGTTAGCCTGATACATTATCTGTGTTTTTTTTGCTTCTCGGCTTACAACGTTTAGGATGTCAGCAATTATGTCTAGCCTATCTCTATAAGTTCCCAAGTTTTAATTCACCATTTAAAAACTTTAAGAAATCTTAGGCGTGTAACCAGCCTTTAGCGTTTTTCTTTGGTTGCTGTTTTTGCTTTTTTTCTTCTGGATAAAGTTCAGATGGTCGGCTTGTTTTGATTTTTTGGTTGTTTATATTATTTTTGATGAATTTGCCCCATCCACCTTCATTTGGGTTAGGGGGGATGTATCGTTCAGCATTTACGACTTCATGTTGTTGTAGGATTTCTTTAAAGCTCAATGACTTGAAGTCTCTTGTTGCATGTATTATAGTGCCTTTATCGATGAACAATTGATTGTAGTCATTAACAGCTACGCCTTCGGCTCTAACTTTGTCATCTATCCTTTCGCGCCAGAGCTTTTTCCATTCAGTTTTTAGTTCTTCAACCAATTCTTTCTGATTTGCAGACATATCTATGAAATCCCTCCATGATAGAAGCGGACAAGAAAAACGCTTTGTTTAAATTATTAAACAAAACTAGCGTGAGGTTATTTCCTCAACTACTTAATTTCTTGTTTGCCTTATTTAAGTTGTAAGGACGAATGCTTCTAGTTTTATCTAAAACAAACCATTATTTTCTGTATTTTTAACATAATAATAATGGATTTGATTATTGTTTGATATAGAACATTATTGTTTTTTGAAGACAATGCGTAACTTGATTATGTATATTGCGGACAAGTGATAGTTCTATATCGTTTAGTAAATGTTGTTTTTCAAACTTAAATATTTATTGGAAAGCAAAAACCATGATTTCCTATTAAGCTTTCACCGTCAAAATGCGTCATTAGTAGCCAATGCCTTGATACATCTGCAGTTAAATATGCCCTAAGTATCCATATTAATGATTAGTAGGTTTTGATTTTATGACTCTCAAAAGCGAAGTTCTATCTTTATTTTTTGGGGTGCTCCTGATCTTGATTACTTTTGGCGATGATTACCTAAAGCCCTTCATTGGAAACTTAGATACGATTTTTGGTTTGCAATTCTGGAAGGCACTTGACACCATTTATCCGCTCGCGGCAATCGCAGTTTTCCTACTGTACGGTTGGGTTAAAGGTAAAGGACTAAAATTTAACGCGGTAACAATTTTCCTTTTTATTTCATTTCTGAGTGTTCTATTTTTGATTAATATTGATGATTTCGCTCAAGTTTTCAATCTTGCCCTAAAGCCATCCGGAGCTTATTGGGTACTGATGATGTGGGTTTATCCAGTTGGGCAGGGGCGGCTTTTCTCCTTTTTGGACGGGAGCATGAAAAAAACAAATCGTAGCCCAATATTGTATATTTGAGTTTATTCCTTTTGAGTGAATTCCCTAAAAGTTTTTATCTAATTGCAGATACTAGCCAATTCAAGAGAGGGAAAATAAGATTGGTCAAAAAAACTGTACGTAAGTCAGAGAAAAATGAGGCTGTTGATAACGACCAAGACCAGCTACAAGCCCAAGATGAATGCAATACTGAATGGGTAGTTCAATGGAAGCAGACCGTTGAGAGAAAAAAGAAGTAATCGATGACTCATTTATTCTGACTTTGCAAAATCGATGAGCAACAGCGTTGTGATAGTTGTTGTTTTTTGGGTTTGGTGCATTTTTTTTGCGTTGTGTTTTGGGTTGCTTTTTTGATTTAAAGCTTTGCACGTTTGCAGGTTGCGTCATTATTCGTCACAATTCGTCACTATTCGTCAAAAACCGTCATTATCCGTCATAAAACGTCAATTAAAGACAAAACAAAAAAATCAAGTTCATCAACCAAAAAGTCCCATCCAAAACTGCACTTCAATAAAGAAAGGAACGCAAATTTGTTCTCTTTGCTTTTGATTGTGTTTTACTTCTGGGGTTTGAAATGTTTGCAGGCTGCGGTTTAAAAAGTACTATAACGGATTAAAAAGGTTTAAAAAGTACTAAAAAGTATTAGAAAGGAGTAAGAGGTGGCTTGGTTGCCGCTAACAAACAGTGTTACATTCAAAACAAGACTACAAAAACAAAACCGCTTCACAGTCCCCAAGCTACTACGTTGGAAATACAAAATGGAGCCAACAGAAGTACTAAAAGTCACAGTCCACGTAATCGGTTCAATGTGCGTAAGTGAAAGCTACGTCACAAAAATGCTAAAAGAAGGACGCATAATAATCCCCAAATTCACCATAGCTCTATTACATCAAGACGCCGGCATAGAAATACAAGCCATAGAAGTAACACTTGAACCAACATAGCATCATTCTCCAGAAGTCACCTGACGATTCTGTCAACTTGGTACCTGTTTTGGGGTTAATGCAACTTTGGTTTGCTAACTTTTTGTAATTTAATGTTTTAGGTTCTTTTGCTTGAAACTCTTCAATTAGAGATAGGGACATGCCAGCTAAATAGCGAAAATGGAGTTCATAATAACAAAATGGCATGAAAAGAGAAAGCCAAAAAACAGAAAAACCGTGCGAACATTAAAATAGATTACATACCAATCCTCACTTTGTTTTCAGTTTTGATTTTTTTGAACAAAATCTGAATATTTGTTAAGAGCTTGGACTTATGCATGATACTTGACGTTAACTAAAGGATATGAAGAAAGTGCTTAAGAAGACATAGCCATAGCAAAAGATCTTGAAGCTGCTGAAATGAACTGGATAAAAAACTGCGACTATAAGAACAGATATTGTTAAGGCCAATTATACTCAACAATATTAACGATAATCTAAGATCAGCTAATTCTTTGGATAACCCTTATCTTCCTTTAAGCACAACGCACCTCATACCCAGTGAGCGCATAAGCTATACTAAAGTTTGAAACAAAGCCAAGAAAAATCACAAAGGCGATATGAGTTACGTTAGGAGACTATGCGAAGTCTTCTTTTGGTGATTATTACGAGTGCGTTTTTAATGTTTTTGAGGTCAATTCTAGGTTGAGCAGTATTAAGCGCTTGGATGATGCTTTGGCTGGTTCCTTCTTTGGTTTTGACGAGAATAACTGCAAGTTTACGTCTATAAAGAGCATGATATAGCTTGGCAAAATCTGCGTCTTGAGTTAGGACTGTCATTTGCTTTTGAATCGCGAATTCTGCTATCTTCTTATCGACCGCACCTCTGAGGTTAACGTCAGCTAAAATAACTGTTTCGAAGCCCTTCTGTTTTAGCCAATCTCTGACGCGTATTGGTATGTTTTGATCAATCAAAATCAGCGTCAAAAAATGTCCTCTGTTCTTATACTGGAATGATTTCTTCACGATCAAGGCATTTAGATGCGTACAACAGCGCAGCTTTTATGTCCTCTTTCTTTAAATCGGGATACTCTTCTAATACCTCGGTTTCCGAGACCCCGTTTGCTAAGAGTTGAATAATAAGATTCACAGTGATACGAGTACCTTTGATGACTGGTTTGCCAACCATTATCTCAGGGTCTAAAATGACCCTGTCCATCAGTTCTTCCATTCAAATCACTTTGTTCTTGTGAACCAATACCAGCGAATATCTTATCGACTCGGTAGTATATGAGCATATACAAACGCATTTGAGTTTGATTAAAAGAGTTGCATCCGAAAGTCGTTTAGGGAACCACAAAATGAAACTCACAGAAGCACTAAAAGTCACCGTAGGCGTCATCGGATCAATGTCGCAGGAGAAAGCTACGTCACAAAAATGCTAAAAGAAGGACGCATCATCATACCAAAATTTACCATAGCCCTACTCCAGCAAGAATCAGGCACAGAAATATAGGCCATAGAAGTAACACTTGAATCAACAGAGCAGTATACAGAAGCACCTAACATCAACAGTGCTGCATCACCTGTTTTAAGCTATTCACAGAATATTTAAATTAACACTGCGCTAACATTGCATAAGCGGTAATTAATTATGACAAAAAAAGTTTTGGTTACTGGAGGGGCAGGTTTTATCGGCAGCCACCTTGTTGACCGCCTGGTAAGTGAAGGTTATACTGTCCGTGTGCTTGATAATTTATCAACTGGAAAACTGCAAAATATTAGCGGCCAGTTAAGCGCAGGCAATGTTGAGTTGGTTCAAGGGGACATATGTGACGCTGAACTCGTTAGAAAAACTATCAAGGACATCAATCATGTTGTTCATTTGGCCGCAGTTACGAGCGTGCCTTTCTCTGTTGAAAATCCAGATTTCACTTTTGAGGTTAACGTTCGGGGAACATTAAATCTTTTAGATGCAAGTGTACAGGAGCATGTCGGACGTTTCGTGTTCGCGTCCAGCTGCGCCGTCTTTGGCGATCCCGCCGTTTTGCCGGCAAATGAAGAAACTCCGACCTCTCCGATTTCCCCATATGCCCAATCCAAGCTTATTGCTGAGCGCTACCTCCTTGGTTTCAGTGAACGTCAACTCCTGCAGTCAGTTGCTTTACGGTTCTTCAACGTTTATGGACCAAGACAAGGCATGAATGAATACAGTGGAGTAATAACACGCTTTATTGACCGCTCAAAACAAGACCTGCCTTTAACTATTTACGGTGATGGCTCCCAAACACGAGATTTCGTAAGTGTATATGACATTGTCAGTGCGATTTTATTAGCTCTAAACTGTAAAGAAGCCGCTGGGCAAATTTTCACCATCGGCTCTGGAAGAAAAACTTCGATTGAGGAGTTGGCTAAGATGGTTTTAGAGCTGGCGGGTGTAGACTTAGAAATTCGTCATGAAAAGTACAGAGCAGGCGACATAAAGGATAGTTATGGGGATATTTCTAAAGCTAAACGGCTTTTGGGTTTTGAGCCACGTGTTTCATTGCGGAATGGTTTGAGTGCATTGATTAAATCAGATCGCCCCTAACAAATCCAGGTTATTATTTCTCTAGCTCGCTAATTGCATCTTACAGCTTGGCAGGTTTTTTTTGCAAAAAAACAACATGCTATCCGTGGTTTTGGAAGTATGACTCAAGCGGCCAAAAATAAAGTTTGAAATATTTTGCCTAAAAATAAGCATTCATTTTCAAGCACGCGTGATCACCTTTAGGTGCTCGTCATTACCCTGAAATTTGAGAAAAACAACGGCACAAAAGAGAAAGAAGTTCTGCGTACTTGCTTATGTCAGGGGGTCTTATTTTCTGTTTGAGGTTCTGCTGCAATTTCTTCAATTGATTTTGGCGGTGGCGTTGATGCCATCGTATAGCCTATCCAGGCGCCAATTCCTAATATGACGATAAATGCTACCGAACCCAAAACCAGAACCACGTTTTATCTAGCAACAGTCGCATCGAGATTGAACAGACCCGGATCAACAACTAAGACAAGATACCCTATAACCACAATAACGCAAACAGCAAGAATAGCTCCTCCAATCATTTGATCCTTACTCAACTATTTTTCACCACCCTAATTGTCATAGAATATTCTCTGATTAGAATAAAAGGTGAGAAAAAATTGTCAGCGATGCCAAGACATATCTTTCATCACTTGCTATTTTTTTATTATCTTTATTCTGGTTAGTCGGTTTTGTTTTTCTGATTGTTTTTGTGTTGTACTGGTGTTTAGTTGGTTTTTTAATACTCAATATTTATTAATACTTACGACACAAGACATAATGACAAGTAGGTATACACCATGAAATCCCAAAAAATCCCCAAAATAGGAACAATTTCACTATTAATAACTGCAATAGCACTAATCGCAACAACAGCCGCAGTTCTCACCTCAAATCAAATCGTTCCCCTCAACGGATCAATAAACGCAGTAAACGTAGGCGTATACTCCGACAGCGGCTGCACCCAAACCGCCACAGCCCTAAACGTTGGAACCCTCAACCCAGGAGGAACAGCCACCCAAACAGTATACATCAAAAACACAGGCAACGTTCCCGAAACACTAACAATGGCAGCAACCAATTGGGCCCCAACTAACGCCACACTTTCACTGACTCTAAGTTGGAACCAACAAAACACAATCCTACCAGCAGGAAACTCAATTCCAGCAATACTAACATTGACAGCAGCATCAAACTGTGGCTCCATGACAACTTTCAGCTGCAGCGTAACAATCACAGGCACCCAGTAAACTACTTCCATTCAAGGTTAGTCGAAACGAAATGAAAATTGGCAGTTGATTCTAGGCTGCCGCCACCCCCGATTAATGATGACGGCAGAAAAAAGAAAAAATTATCCGGTTATTTGCATATGTCTATGTCTTATTATTTTCTGTTTGAGCTTCAGATGGGCAAATATTTAGAAGGCATACACTAAGCATCATCACAACAAGTAAAGTTAGGCTTAGCAACTTACTGGATGTATTCGTTCCTATTTTATCCAAATGCAAATTCGTCCCTTCTTTGCGATGACATTATTTTTTCTTGTTGTTAAACAGACACTCAAAAAAATGTTATATGTCTCAAAATCTTGTCGTGTTAAAAGGAACTAAATTGTCAACCCGAGAAGTTGTTCATTTCTAAACTGTTTTAGAGATTCCTCTTTCGAATCCTTTCCTGACAGAAGTAGACGAATAGTTAGCTCCAAGGTGAACTGCTTTTCGTTTCGCTTTGGGCTTTTATAACGAAACATCTTTTATTCTTCATATATAAAAACGAAAATTATTACGTTCAAAAAAATTATTAATACATGAAACTCAATAGTAGATACATGATACTTGAATCATAACACTACTTGAACAAACCTCTTTGCAAAGAAATATAATTTAAAATGAAAGTAGTCAACCAAAGAATTGTGTTATGGAATTCATGTTAATAGACAATGATAATATGGGAACATTAGCAAATTCAAAAACTCTCAAAATGCTTCATCTATCAATGGAATTTGAGGGTTTCCATGAGTTTTTGGTAGAAGTTTAGTATTCGGCTGAATATTTTTCCAATTATTCCCAATCCGCTTGTCATGCTGCGTATGTTTTCTATGTCGGATTTGTTTATTGTTTTGGTTAATAAAGACATCATGACGATAACAAATACGAAGAATATTATTCCTATTATTAGTCGCACCAAGCTTGAAAAAGCCAATTCCGATATGAGCAAAAAAGTTAGAAAGGCGCTTGAAATAGATGACAGCAAAATTCTTGCTGACGATGACCAATCAACAGTTAATTCGTAGTGTTTCCGTATCCAATAAAGCGATATGACTGTGGAAGGAACTCCAGTTATTATTGAAGTTAAGATGAGCCCTAAAACTCCAAAATGTAAAATCAAGACGTAACCGAGCGGGAAACCAATTGCTGCCGTGAGTAGTGTCAGATACAAGTTGACCGCAGTTTTTCCTTGACCGATAATGAAGTTCATCGTGCTCAGATTTCCAAAAGCTGTGAATAGGTAATTTACTGATAGCAATGCCAAATACAAAGGAGCTGTCCCATATGTTTTCCCAAATAATGTTGAAACGGCAGGCTGAGACACACACATAACAAGAGCAGCAACAGGAACTACGAGAAGGGATGCATATTTGACCGAGAATTGGAAAACATTCTGCAGGGTTCCTTTATCTCTTTCTGGATTAAGCTTACTAAATGCCGGAAACAACATAGTTGTTATCGGTGTTGCAAAAAAGGAAATCAGTACAACGAAGGTGCCGGCTATTCCGTAGTTGCCGATTGCCGTGTTGTCGGTAACGTAGAAAATTGGAAGTAAAAAAACAAAGTATTGACTTTGAAAACTGCTTATGATTGTTGACAACGACAACGGAACGCCATATGAAAGCATTGATCTGGTGTATGCTTTTACTTCAAGTTTGACGGTATCTAGTTTTGGTAGGTTTGTATATTGAGTCCATACTAAGGCTATACCTATTAATCCAGAGATTATCATGCCGATTGTATAGCCTAAGACTGCCCCGGATGTACCAAATCCCAAAATGACTAATGTAATCATAATGACAGTTTTTATTATGGATTGGCAGATGAGCATGATGCTGTTGAGTTCCATTTTTTCAAAGCCGGTAAAAGCAGCTATGGCTGCATTGACAAATCCTCCTGCTAAAACGGAGATGGAGGCTATTTGAATTAAAGGAGCGATTTCGGGTCGATGGAATATATTTATTGCGAGATAGCCAGATAGAGCAAATGACATTATGGATAACGCTGCTCCAAGGGCAGTTTCAAAAATTATTCCTGAAACGATTATGTTTCTGACTTCTGAGGTTCGCTGTTCAGATCGAAATTGGGCAATGCATTTTACCATTGCTGAGTTTATGCCCCAATCCCGAAAAACGCCGATAAGGGTCGGTGTTATTAATACAATTCCGTATAAACCATAGAGATCTGATCCAAGTAATCTTGCCACGAAGATCGTTGCAATCGAGGAGATAACAGTGGATATTACGAGACCCCAAAGTAGGTGAAAGCTCCCTTTTGCCGAAACCTTAGCCATTTCTGAGGCTTTACTCATTTTCACTTACTCAACTACATTTTTGTGCTCCAGTGGTATAATAAATCTAAGGTAAGAACAGAATGGTCTTACTTTCATAGACTTGTGCGATATAAATTAGACTTCCAAAAGAATGCTTACAAAGAAATCCAATAAACAAATTACGATTCTGAATAAGCGAAATCATGAATAACTACAACAAAATTAAACAAAAAAATTATTTTCCAATATTTTAACGAGTATAATCACGCGAGTTAAGTCGAGTTTTTTAGTTTTAAGCCAAGATATCTTGCTCAGACAGCGCGATGACATAAGCTTCTTTTTCTTGTTGGAACCCAATTGTTTTCTCTTCTTTTTGCTTTGACTCTAAACCAAGCAGCGTCCATCCAATGATAGCGAGGAAAATAGCTATAGGCATTACGAAAATGGCTCTAATTCTTTTTCGTCGCGGCATTGGTATCTTATTTCTTCAGTATGCTTATAACTTTTTACATTTTTCAGGATGTAGTTAGCCAATGTGTTTCTGAGCAGTTCTGTCTTGGAGTGCATTTTGGGTGAGATATTTGATTTTGGTGGTCTCAATAATTGCAAAATTAGAAAAAAGAGTTTGGGAAGAACGGAGTTTGCTTAGTTTCCCGTGATGATTGTTCCTGTTCCATCGTTTTCTATTGCACCTGGCGAAGCGTTGCATTGCGAAAGATCATTATAAGAGATGTAGTCGATTGACACGCGGAATCACCAACAATAATACCTAAGTAGCCAACAATCGTGTTATGCGAAATCAACGAAAAACTTGAACTGGAAACCTGAACGGCAAACCAACTAGTCCCCACCCTCGGCACATTTATTATGTTATAATTGAACTGAGTGTTATCCGCAGAATTAATCAGCACCGCATGAGCAACACCATTACTGCTTAAGATCGTGTTGTTTAGCACCTTGTTATTATTAGCCCCACCATAGCTTCCATCAACTACAATTGCTTGCTGCCCCCAACCATACATATCGAAGCCACTGATCGTATTATTCGATATAGTATTACTCGGGGAAACCGTAGCTATCCCATAACCGCAAGTCGTAATAGTATTATTTGTGATCGTGTTTGAACCAACTCCATCAGTGTTCTGAATCCATATTGCACGTGGACAATTAACAAGTGTGTTTCCAGTTATCGTATGGCCATGACCACCTTCTACTCCGATGCCCCATTGCGAATTAATGTAGCCAGTTGTTCCAGTCATATCATGAATATAATTTCCCTGAACCAAATTACCAGTCCCAAAATTCGTAATCCCAACATCACTACAATAGGCAACTTCGTTACTTATGGCAAATAGGTTGTGCTCATTGTTACTATCGGCACCTAATTGAATACAGTTCCATCCGCAATTAGTTATTTTGCTATTTCGTATACCACAGTTAGTACAGCTTTCCCAAGCTACAAACCCATACATTCTAACACTATTAATGTTGGCTCCATCAACAATGATGTTAGAACATTGATTGTAAATAGCGATCCCATCTGCAGGCGGCCAAGCACCAGTCACTTGATTACCGGCATTACCATTGATTGTTGGACTCTGAATCAACCAGTTATTGCATTGTGTTAAGAATATCGCAGCATTATTTACGCCGTTAGCAATGAAAAGTGTCGCCCCACTATCAAAAACAAGGGTCACATTATTCTTGCCTGTGGCAGTTACGCTAGCTTTCAAGTTGTATGTTCCCGAATTAAATTCGATACTGTTGCCCTGGTTTAGATTGTTCATTGCGTTATTGATAACTTGAGCAGCGTCTACACTTTGATAAATTACTTGTCCCGTGGCGCCATTTTTCATCTGGTAATTTGACCCTGACACACTAATGATGTAGGTGTATGTTCCTGTCGGAGGTGGCGTTGGAGTGGGCGAGGGAGTTGGACTAGGGCAGGAGTTGGAGTTGCTGTTGGTTTTGGAGTAGGCAAAGGAGAAGGAGTCGGAGTTGAAGTCGGAGTAGGCGAAGGAGTAGGAGTCATAGTTGGAGTAGGAGAAGGAGATGAAGACAGATCCGTAACAACAACGTTGTCAACCTGGAACACTCCGGTTGAAGAAACATCAAAATGAATTTCCGTAGCAGCAGTACCTGAAGGAACCGAAAAAGTCATAGTCAAAGGAGTCCAAGAGCTCATAGGCAACAATGCTGAACCAGCAGACATCCCCAAGTTATTCCACGAAGAATCAAAGAAAAATACGTGCGGACCAACAGTCACAGTACCCTTGTAATATAATTGCAAAGTATAAGTTTGCCCTACCTGAGCGGGAATCGTTTGCATCACATCAATGAAGCCTGACCCACCCTGCGGACACCCTGTCACAGTAAATAAACCGCAATAACTACCTGAATAAGCATTTGAGCTCCGGGTAAGCGTTCCAGCATAACCTTGAGACTGAGGATCAGAAATAGCTAATGCCCAAGGCGAAATTCCGGATTCAAAACCACCGTTCTGCACAATACTTCCGGTAGGTGTCGGTGTAGGAGTTGGTCTAGACGCTGGAGTTGCTATAGGAGTTGGATAAGGATAACGACTAATTCGAGCATCTGAAGTCATCATAAACGAAGACGACATTATTGCAATAATTGCAAATACTACGATTAATAGACAAAGTTTTTTCATAACTTTTTCAGTTAGTCTTGGAAAGAATATTTTCGGCATTCAGTTTCCCCCTGAACTGAAGTTTATATATTGTGTCTTAATGAACATGATTTGTCTCAGTTTAGCTACGGCAAAATGAGCAATATCAATGGAGACAGATTTTTTACAAGTCAGCCACTTGATCAATGATAGTGATTTTGCGAGTTTTCTGAGATTTAGGGATTTTAGTGTTTTTTCTAATTTCTCTGCATTCATTTCTGTTTCTCTCTCTCTCTTCCGAATTATGAAACAAGCAATAGCTTGACTTAGTTTATAGCTTTTTGAAAAACCAATTAACGTTAATTGTCAACTTTACCGCAAGTTTTGCAAAGTCATCTTCGCAAGCCTTGCGAAGCTAACGTTGCAATTAATTGTTCTAGCTATTTGTGTTCATTCTCAGATCATCCTGATTGTTAATAGTATTCTTGATCCATAGACCTTTTCTTTGAACAACAAACCAGCTGACTAAATAACAAATAATATGGTAAGAATACAAAAGATCTTTCTCGTCCATGCTTGTACAAGCGAAATCAGTTGTTTCTTTCTCGAAGCAGAAACGCGGATGCAGGACTGTTTAACACTCAAGTTTCAGTTTTAGTTTTAGACACAGGACGAACTTTGAATTTGCGATTCGGAGTCAGCTTTAGGTGCTCGTCACCGCCCCCATTTTTTGGGGCAGATTGATGATCGGCACGATAAAATCGTTAAAAAAAAGGCATGTGTTTAGTGTGATTCTTTAGACTTTGAAATCTATCATTAAATATTTATGACCAAAAAAATGATTTTGAGACCATTATAGCAACTTTAACTCTTGCGTTTTCCAAATTACACCGAAAAAATCAAATACAGTTTAGGAACAAAACTATTCAATGTTCAAACGCCATTTTACTACCTGAAACGCTTCAACAACCTTCCCATACTTCCTCAATTGATAGGCTCGATACTTACCCAAATTCGTAACTGCTTCACCTACTAAACAATCACTTTTTAGCACCGATTCATGCTTACTCAAAGCCAATACCTTTTCTTTCAAAGTATCACTTATGTCTACAAACATCTGGGGATGGAATTCAGTTGTACTGGAAGTCTCATACATGAGCACATTATCTATACTTCTACTTGCCGCTGTTGCTGCTCTGCTTACATTTCTGTGATCCTGATGATGATCAATTGAACATGGAAAAAATACTATATCAGCTTTTACTTTTTTCAACTGTTTTTCAATCCATTGCACAACTTCAGAGTTATCACCTATCATTCCATCTTCAAAATCGCCAACTATAAATTTGGCGTTAATAACGGAAGCTGCTTCTTTAGCTTCGTTCTCTCTTACAGCTGTGTCCCCGCCTCTGCCCCCCTTTGTTAACAAAACAATTACAACTTCATTTCCAGCTATCCTGTATTTGGCTAATGTACCAAAGCAACCGCCTTCCACATCATCAGGATGCGCCCCAATAGCTACCACAACTACCATTCTAATACCGTCCAGGTAATTCTAAAACAGACAATCCAAATATATTTTATTTTTGCTCAATGAACCAATTTTTCATTATTAAGAGATTTCTGATTCAAATAATCCCAAAAATCGGTCATTAAATCTCACGCACAACTTGTTTATACTTAAATTACTCGACAGCTTCAAATGCAGTTTTATACGTTTGGTAGATTGCTTGGGCAGCTTGTTTCAAACCTTCTTTCTCCTTGTCCGAAAGGTCATTGTAAACTGATAAACCAATAGATTGCCCGACACATGTTGGAAGTCCAACGAAAACTGGTTCAGAAATTTCGTCAAATTTCTTTGGAGAAGCAATGGACAAAACTTCGTTGGTATTTCTTGCAATGGCGCGTGTAATGTCTCTAAATGAAGCCGCGGGGCCATATTCTGTACCGCCTACATTATCAACAATAAATTTTGACACAGTCTTAAGATAGAAGTCTATTTCGGCTTTTTGAAGTGTCGTACTGTTAGAAACTGCATATTTTTCGACATGCAAACCACAAATTTTTGATGTTGACCATAAAGGAAGTGCCGCTTCGCCGTGCTCGCCACCAACCCAACCTTCAACCTGATTTTGACGAACATTTAGCGTTTCTGCAAGTCTGGATCGAAATCTTAAGGATTCAAGATTTGTTCCAGTGCTGATTACAAAATCGGCTTGGGTGTATTTTTTGCAGATCATTGCCATGGCATCTACTGGATTTGTAATCACGATGTATTTTGCAGCCAAATTTCGGTGGCGAACAGCCAAAGATACATTTTTTATTGTCAGGGCATTTTGAGCTGCGAGATCACGCCTACTCATTTTAACACCGGGTGTTCTTGGCTGCCCAGCCGAAATCAGAATGATATCTGCACCATTAACCTGCTCAGCTCTGTCGCATGCATTTATTTTTACCTCAATTCTCAAGCTTGCAGCCGCATGTTTTAGGTCCTCCGCAAAGGCTTCCGCCAACGCTGGGTTGGTGTCGCAAACAGTTATTTCGTCAGCGAGTTTTGCGGACAATAAAGAATAAACGCAAGGTCTTCCTACGCGACCAGTTCCAATTTGAGCTACATGCAAACGAATAGCACCTGCCATTTCTAACGATAACCGATAATCGGCTCTAACTTTAAACATTGATTCCGGATAGACGACAAGATTTCAAGAATAATCACCTATATCGTGCCACTTTTAGGTCAAGTTTCCCGTGATGATTGTTCCTGTTCCATCGTTTTCTATTGCACCTGGCGAAGCGTTGCATTGCGAAAGATCATTATAAGAGATCGTAGTCGATTGACACGCGGAATCACCAACAATAATACCTAATAGCCAACAAACGTGTTATGCGAAATCAACGAAAAACTTGAACTGGAAACCTGAACGGCAAACCAACTAGTCCCCACCCTCGGCACATTTATTATGTTATAATTGAACTGAGTGTTATCCGCAGAATTAATCAGCACCGCATGAGCAACACCATTACTGCTTAAGATCGTGTTGTTTAGCACCTTGTTATTATTAGCCCCACCATAGCTTCCATCAACTACAATTGCTTGCTGCCCCCAACCATACATATCGAAGCCACTGATCGTATTATTCGATATAGTATTACTTGGGGAAACCGTAGCTATCCCATAACCGCAAGTCGTAATAGTATTATTTGTGATCGTGTTTGAACCAACTCCATCAGTGTTCTGAATCCATATTGCACGTGGACAATTAACAAGTGTGTTTCCAGTTATCGTATGGCCATGACCACCTTCACTCCGATGCCCCATTGCGAATTAATGTAGCCAGTTGTTCCAGTCATATCATGAATATAATTTCCCTGAACCAAATTACCAGTCCCAAAATTCGTAATCCCAACATCACTACAATAGGCAACTTCGTTACTTATGGCAAATAGGTTGTGCTCATTGTTACTATCGGCACCTAATTGAATACAGTTCCATCCGCAATTAGTTATTTTGCTATTTCGTATACCACAGTTAGTACAGCTTTCCCAAGCTACAAACCCATACATTCTAACACTATTAATGTTGGCTCCATCAACAATGATGTTAGAACATTGATTGTAAATAGCGATCCCATCTGCAGGCGGCCAAGCACCAGTCACTTGATTACCGGCATTACCATTGATTGTTGGACTCTGAATCAACCAGTTATTGCATTGTGTTAAGAATATCGCAGCATTATTTACGCCGTTAGCAATGAAAAGTGTTGCCCCACTATCAAAAACAAGGGTCACATTATTCTTGCCTGTGGCAGTTACGCTAGCTTTCAAGTTGTATGTTCCCGAATTAAATTCGATACTGTTGCCCTGGTTTAGATTGTTCATTGCGTTATTGATAACTTGAGCAGCGTCTACACTTTGATAAATTACTTGTCCCGTGGCGCCATTTTTCATCTGGTAATTTGACCCTGACACACTAATGATGTAGGTGTATGTTCCTGTCGGAGTTTGTTGTAAGACTCCGTTGAGTGAGAGAGTCGCAGTGGATTGGAGAGGCAATGCTTTGGCGTCGTTGATGAGAGTGGTATCAAAAAAATTATGACTGCGAGGACTGTTAAAATTTGTTTCTTCATTTGTGTTTTCTCTGTTTTCACTCAGGACTGGTTGAGCGCTCTTTTGCTTGAGACACTCTACGCCAATTTATCATAAGACTTAATATTTAATAAACTTTTTGTAGTCAGCTCAGTATGCAAATGATACGACCTCACCCCAAATTGGCATCAAGCACAAGTTACTCAATAAAAATATAAGACAATGCATCTTTTTTGAAGCTAAAATCAGGCGACCGATTACTGTTTCGTCATTCTATTATAAATACGCTCGATAAAGCCATACTTGGAAAGTGATTTTCTAAAAACGTAGACATCCTCCATGTCGCCGTTCCATTCTTTTTTCCACCTCCAAGTTCCCCCTTCAGACGCACCTACCTCAGGATGAACATCACCCATATGATATTTCAAGAGACCTCGCTTACTGCCCCATTCCATAATTTTCCAATGAAGAAAATCATTAGGTCTAACTTCAAGATCCTCTCCAAGATAACCCCAGCCTAATGCATAGATTGTCTTTCCATTCATTGTCACAAAAACACTTGAAATATTGTTTCCCCTCCATTTTGCGAAAAAAACTTTTGATGAGTCGCCGGCACTTCTTGAGTTCCACATCGTTTGAAACCAAGAAAGTGCTGGAGCTACGTAATTGTGCCTCTGGGCAAGATCAACATACAAATTATAGAATTTTTCAATGTTTTCAAAATTTCTGGATTCGGTGAATTCGACTCCTCTGTTGATGGCTTTTTTAATATTTCTCCTCTTGTTCCCATTAATACGTTTCCAGAGGTCGTCTGCGCCTCTGCTTAAGTCCACAGTATATGGGAAATTTTTTCCTACCTGCTTGTAACCCATATTCACGAACAGATCAATGTGCCCCCATTTACAAGGCCAAAGTACTTTAATCCCCATCACACGGTTTTTGGCAGCAAATTTCTCCATTGCAGAAATAGTGTATTTTAACAAACTGGAATTATTCTTACTGACCGTACTTAGTAAGGGACCTTCGTGGATATTGATAACGGTTCCAAATCCGATAATCTTTGAAAACGTACCTTGAGCTATGCACTCGGGCACACCGTTTTTCGATACAATTAACCTAACCGTTTTTGTGTGTCGTCTAAGTTGTTTGAGAGATTCGGCATAGTCGATTGTTTGCCATAAATCCCCCGGAGAATTATTAGTTATAAAAGAATTCCAAATATCAAATTTAGGATTTTCTGAAATCGAATAATTTTCCGAGGGCAAAAAGCTGCTCATTTTACACACCTTTGAATTTCGATTCATTTCAACTTGCGATTTGCTTTCAGAGAATCTTTACCTATGTCAGATAACATACCTTTGAAATACATCATTAAGTTAGTGAATTCTAGTTGGTCACTGTCACTCTATATTCTTTTGCAAGAATCCTAACTCTTTTCTCTACCGTACTTTTCGAAATTTGATCGGGAAGAGTTGCTGCTTCAGTATTCGGTCTCTTCCCATACCTGAAAACAACGACTTTGGAGAAAGGGCTTTCTCGAATCAGTTCCACAGTTTTTTGAAAATCCCCCTCGCTTTCCCCAGGGAACCCAACTAATATATGAGTTTCCAAGCGCAGGTTTGGAAATTCATTGTGAAAATTCGAAATGTATTTCTTGGCTTCTTCAATTTTGTACCCTCTTTTCATAAGCTTCAGAATATGATCGCTGCCTGACTGAATAGGCAGTACCATTTTGGATACTTTCGTAGAATTTGATTTCAAAACTGAGCAAAACTCCTCGTAGTACTCCATGAACCAACGAACGTTAAGATCCCACAAAATCATTTTGAAGTCCCCTTCTACAGAAAACAATTTTTTCAGAAGATGAGGCAAATTTGTATTTATGTCTGAACCGTAACATCCAATGTCTCCAGCTATCAATGCAAAATCTCTGTAACCACTGTTTAGGCCAGATTTGAAATTTTCAAGGATTTGTTCTTCTGGAAAACTGTGAAACTTTTCTGATGCCAATTTGATTGCACAATAACTACAGTTGCTGAGACATCCTTTCGCAATTTCAAGCTTGTAGACTTTTGAGTCGAAGAGTGATTCTGATGATCTTTGTGAAGACGACATGGGTGAGGAAGCGTCAAGAATTCTGGAATATGAACTTTTGACTTTTGATCCTATAGATTGTTTGATCCGGTAGGCAATCCCCCCGTGTAGCAAATCATGAAATTCTTCCGTGGTTGTAATATATGGGGTTTGCACAAAGGGTATGTTAGCGTCTATCAACGTATCTAAGTTGTGAAGATTGCTTGGCGTAATTATTAGTTCATTATTGTAAATTTTCAATCGGTCTGGGTCTATTGCAGGTAGGCAGCCGGTTATTATAATTTTTGAGGATTTTTCCTTTAATGATTTTTTTATCGTGAGAATTGATGACTCTTCATTAGGGGCAAACACTCCGCATGTAAATATGACTGCCAAATCGGCTTTTTTTGGATCATTGACCGGTTTCAAATTGTTAATTTCCAAATATTTGCAAACCTTTGAAGCTTCAAGACTTCGTCTGGGACACCATTTATTTGCATATACTAAAAAGGTCTCAAATATAGAATTGTTTTTCATAGAGAACAACCCGTCCAAAATGATATCGTCAGATACACGGAATACAGGTTCTAAATTAGCATTCGGTGAATTATATTGTTCTTGGCAACAACATCATTAATTACAGACCCAAATCTTACTTTTGTATCTTTTGGAGTTTGTTCAACAAACCATTAGCGAAAATAATAAAAACACGTATAAGAGTTAGGTAGCTAACTATTTTTGAAATAGTCAAAGGATAGATTTCTAAGTCTATAAAAGCCTTTTTTTAGTTGAGCGAGTAATAATTCTTTATGTTTTTTTTGCTCCTCATTGATATCGTTAGAAGACTTGTAAACCACCTGCGGTTACGGTGGTTACCTTAATAAAATCAATGAAGTTCATTTTATTAGATCTAAACGGAGCGACACGCTTTACAAATGTTCATAACTTATTTTTGGACTCAATATGTAAAGTGAATATCGACGGACTATTTCTTGAATTCGGCGTTTATAAGGGAGCTACCATTAATGATATCGCATCAATAGCGTCTGGTAAAACCATTTATGGATTTGACAGTTTTGAGGGATTCCAAGAAAAATGGGATAATATGCCCAAAGGACTTTTCAAAACAGATTGTTTACCCAAAGTTAGGGATAACGTAATACTTATCAAAGGAATGTTTGAAGACAAATTGAAACCTTTCTTAGATGAACACCCTGAGAAAGTTGCATTTATTCATATGGACGCGGCCCTTTATTCATCAACAAAATATGTACTTTTTACGTTGGCTGAAAATAATAGATTGCAGAAAGGCACAGTAATTCAGTTTGATGAGCTTTTCAATTACAATAATTGGTGGAATGAAGGGGAATACAAAGCGCTGATAGACTTGGTGAGATATTTTGACATTCAGTTCAAGTATCTTGGGCACCATTCCCTTTTTAGTGCAGGACATATGTCTCGTGCAGCGTCTATTAAACTATTGAAAGTTCCAGATGTGTAACCTCATGAAAATAGAAATTAGCCTCTATGGCCTACATGCGCGGGATGAAGAATTAACAATCAATATAAGAGGACAGGAAAAGTCTATGGCATCCATCTTACGTTTTTTCTTTTGATAATTGCAGGCACACCTGCAGCTAAACAATTTCCCGGGATATCTTTGGTGACAACAGAGCCAGAAGCTATTACCGCTCCAGAACCTATCTTAACTCCTTTCAAAATCTTTGATCCGCTGCCAATCCAAACGTCATTTCCAATGTCTATTGGTTCAGAAATTGAATAATCTTCTCTGTCTAATTTGTGAAGGTCCGAGTCTCGTATTTCACAATCCCATGAAATCATCGAACCATCACCGATTTTAATTTTGTTACAACAAATCAGTTTTGTGTCTGAATTTATATAAACTCCATCACCAATTTCTAATAAAGCATTGTTGGTGATTGCAAAACTTACTCCGGAAGCTGTATTAACATTACCATTAATGATTAACATACTCTTTTCAAACATTTGTAAGGCGCAGGGTGATTTTGTCGGAGGAAAATTATTTGAGTTCAACCCCATTGAAAAATGGCCTCTAATAACTATTTTTATGTTCTTTTCCAGATGAATTGTTGAATTTCCGTTTATCAGAAAAGAATCAAGGGACCAATGATCACTGTTTGACTTTCCCTTTGAGTAAACCCACAAACTCTTTAAAAGCGTTCTAGGTCCAATTCTTTTATTAATAATAAATCTAATTTTGTCTAACATGAAATCATCTAAACTCACAGCAATTCAAATGCTAAACCATAAGCTCTTCACGTCTTCCCTTTAGAAATCTCATTTCAAACGAAATAACAAACTTTCGCGGCACTACAATAGCGCGCCTTCCTCAGGAAATTCGATAAATAATGCCCTGGCAAGAATTTACAAGCTCTAATTTCAAAGTCAGGTGGAACCAAGTTGACGAGTCATTTATGAAGTCAAAATGAAATTTCCTAAGATTTTAGGAACTGAGCATCAGTTTGTCTTTTGGATATTATGATACATGACTGTTTGAGTCACCTATTGGCGTAGGAGTACGTGCCCAAACCGTCGTGTACACCTTTAAGATAAGCAATAAACAATCTTGGCTTTAAGAAGAGTTTATACCTCATCTGAAGAATTAAGTTAGTCGCAAAGAAGAAAACATTAAAAACAATAAATTGAAAGCTACTAGAGTTTCTTTTCATAAACAAAAACCGGTTTCGAGTCAAATAGTACCTCTCCAATTCACTTGTCTTCTTCTTTTCACTTTTGTGCCAAATCTTCGCTTTTGGAACATAGACTACTTTAAAACCTGCTTTCTTTGCTTTTGTGCACCATTCCGTTTCTTCATAATAGGCAAAATACTTTTCACTTAAAAGACCTATCCGCCTAATGGTTTCTTCTTTTATCAGCAGAGCACAGCCAACAACAAAATCAACCTCTTGAATTTTGTCGAGTCGGCTACCGTTAGATTTTCCTTCCCCAACAAAAGGAGTGTTGCCAGTGTAGAAATTCACATTACCTCCTGCATTAAAAATACTATAGGGTTGCTCATAATGGTAAACTTTCGGACCGACTATTCCGATTTGCACGTTGTTATCAGCAAAATTAACTAATTCATTTAAGAAGTCTGGATCCACAACCGTATCGTTATTCAATAAAAGCACATATTTTGCACCAGAACGAAGAGCCCAACGGATTCCCACATTGCATCCTCCTGCAAAACCCAAGTTTGTTTCTTCGTTAATCATGTTTATGAAATCGCCAAATTTTTCCTCAATAACCTCGGCATCGTTGCCACTGGATCCATTGTCGATAACTAAAACAGTATAGTCCGGATATGTAATCTTCTGAACGGACTATAAGCATTCTATAGTGTCTTGCAGCCCATTCCAATTAAGTATTATGATGGCTACCTTGGGAAAATCGGCTTGCATTAAGACTTACCCCTGTTCAACTGCTCAAAAGAAAAATGGAGTATTCAAATGATAATTAGAGTTTTGTCTTTCTTTCCTCTCGTTCTCAAGTCTTTCCTGTATGTAAACCAATCTTGATTCATTAGTTCAAGATCGTTTAAACAGCAAGTGAAAAATCAATTATTAGAAGCAACATACAAGATCTCGCAATTGCCGTTCGAATACACTATATCATTTTGGTTGAAAAGATACGAAATTTCAGACGTGTTAAAAGACCCACTCTCAGTTTTCATGACACCATTTACTGTATTCAGAGTTCCCAAGTAAACGAAGCTGCCTTCCGTTGGAATTGTTGTATTAGTCATTGTAATTCTCAGGTTACTTGGGACTAAGCCGGAAATAGCAAGAACGTGACTTGCGGAAAAGTGATCACAAAATACCGCTGCTGTTTCAGCTCTGTAATTTAATAACATGATCCACCGGATGCATCTTGCTCTGGAATATAAGTACTATAAAGACCGAATTTAACCATGGTATCGTTGGACTCGATCATTTTGTCAAAATTAGTATTATAATATTGAATTGAGCCTCCTGACACACGATTTACAAATCCAACTTGCGAAAGAAAATATCCCCCCAAAATTATCGCAATTATTAAAAACACTAAGTCTATATTTTTTCCACTTAACGCAATAGTTGTTTTAAAGGTCAATTAGTTTTTGTCCATCCGCCAATAAAAGGTCCCAAAATTTTCGAGCATGCACTTCGTAAAGGTCCAACTATTCTCAACCAAATCTTTCCAATTGTTGTAAGAACCGTTTCACCACCGAGAACGAAGCACGGCGACAAAAATAGCAAAGTTATACCATAAAATCTCGAGAAATTAAGACTCGCTGCAAAACTTGGGACCACAATCGAAACCACTAATATGACTGCACCCAAAATCAAAATTGTCTTGAATTGACCAGACATTCCTTTTCCTTTTACTTTCAATACTATTACGAGAGCGCCAATTATCAAGAAAAGATTTTAGAGAGCCAACAAAGACGCATTAATTAAAGTGGCGGCACCAAAAACTTGAGGAACAGCGAACATGGCAGACGCCGAGCTGTTTTGAGGCACCAAACCTCCAGTGGTTAAATCTTAAGAACATTCCTCTAAAGTTGTAATAAATGATGCTAAAGGTGCATTGGCTAAAGCGTACCAAGAAAGAGTTATTGAGAAAATAGCCGCAACAGTCACAGGATTCAGAGCGTCATCAAATTAGGCCTGACTCTTGAGATTATGAAAAATTGAGCCACTATTCCAAGATAAATATAAGCAAGGGAGTAATGTGACACGGCCAAAGCGGCACCAAAAACAATCAAAAGCAATCTTCGTTTTGCCACGGGTATTGTCTTACTTATCAATAATAAAATAGAAAGAAGAAGAAAAAGTTCACCTACAATTTGTCTGTTGAGACTTAGAGGCTCGGGTCCGAAAAAAGCTGTTGAAGTGAAAACAAAGAAAAGAGTTGAGAGGATACCAACCAATTTTCCAAATTGCTTTTGGCATATCTGGTATAAAGTTAGCGGTAGTAGAGACGGACAAAGGGGTAAAGGATTTTGAAAACCAGTTCATCCTTAGCGTTCATTAAAGACAATAAGATTGCTGGCAAAAGAGTAATCGACAACATCGAATTATAGGTGAGAACATACAATTGTTCAAGATTCGTGTTAAGAAAACCCCAGTGTCCATTTAACTGGGTTAACCTGAAAACGTAAAATTCGCTGTTAGCGTCAAAGCCTGTAACATATTTTGAGGTTAAAGGATTTTGAAATGCAAGAGTTATCGAAATCGAAAAAATTAGAAATGGAAATAGGTTTTGCGAAAAACTATAAAAGCAACGCATATTACGCATAAAAAAGGCGATTATTGCGTCTGAAAAGAGAAGTAGAAGGATATTTTGATACAAAACACTTAAGGCGCTTAGAAAAGGAAGAAGAGTAAGGACTATAATAAAAGGAAAAACTTTCTTCAGTTTACCTATTGAATTCAGAAAAGGAACAAGAAAGTGGATTGAAATAAACGAGAAAAATTTTTGAAGTTTATATTCAAGATTTATGTTCAACTTGAAAGGTTTTTTCAAATCAGTTCTGTATTCTATGAAAAATAGAGACAATGTAAAAGCGGATATTGCAAATGTTAATGGAGCAGTCGATAAAGGGTCAGAAAAACCAAAAGAGAGATACAACTCATTAACTAACAAACCAATAAACATTACAGAGGCAATACTTGCCAAAGAAATTAGGATAATTTTTAGATAACTGATTTTCTTTAGTTTAATTAATCCCAGAAGGGCAAATCCAGGTGTAAACGATAAGAAAATAAAAACAATAGCTTCTCTAAGGATTGGAATGTCTAACAAAATAGTAAAGTCTGCAAACAAAGTGATAAGCGGTATTGCCATCAAAAATTTTCTCGTGTTCAGCGTCAACTCCTCAATAGACCTATCTTATTGATTCGCAATTTTCACTTGTCTTTTCCTCAGGTTGCTCAGATTCAATACTTCTGAACCATTTATCTACCTTTTTCAAGAATGGATTCCAATTCAAAAAGCAGATCATAAGTTAAACCGAATTTATTTGATAATAACGATCTCACGCCCATTATATTTCCAATTAACATTCCCTTCAATAGTGCAGAAGCTTCACGGAGCTCTGAGCGTTCTTAAGATTATACAGGGTTCGATAAATCATCCAGCTTAATCGATGCATTATCGAAAGATCTTTTTCCAATCCATATAATCGATAAAAAAGAAGTTGAACCTCGGTTTCCCGGAGTATTTGCTTTCTAAAATCTACAATATTTCGAGATAGGGTTTGACCATGAACAAGATGATGGACTCTTGCCTCAGGGTTGTAGAAAAGGCTATATCCTTCTTTCCAAACATGCCATGCCAAAAACTGTTCAAACCCCCACCCCAATATCCAGGAGTTAGGAAATTTGAAACCTTTAACCGCTTTCGTTAAGACTGACATGTTTGCCCCCATGCCAAGCAAGGATGTTGTGGTCCTTTGATTCGCAGAATCTTTGATGCTATATTTGTAATCAACTATTCCGGCTTTTGAAATGTAGACAAAGTAACTTTCTAAACCCTTAATGGGGCAACCCCAAATTGTCCTGCCAATACCATCTAAGAATGGCTTTCGATCTGAGATTATTCCTGAAATCGGCCCATTAACCAAAATCACATTTCTTTCATTCAAAAAAGCAGGAATAACACATCCTGCTACGCCACCTACATTTGGCTGACTATAGGTTTCCACTATTTTCTGAATCCAATCAGGAAAAGGAATCGCATCATCATCTAAAAAAACTGTGATTTCATTACTAACATTTTCAAGTCCAAGATTTAATGCATCAATGACATATCCCGTTTCTTGGATAAGCACTTTCATTCTGAGCGATTTTTTGAATTCTGCAATTATTTCTTCAGTATTATCTCCACTTGGCTTCAATATCATTAGAACATCAAAATTTTTATAGGTCTGTTTTTCCAGCGCACTCAGAACGTAGCTAAGTAGGCTAGCTCGTTTGTAGGTTGGCACTAATACAGTTACAGATAAGTTCGCTGTCAAGTTTTCAGCCTTGTCATTATGATGTGTGGTGTTTCCCTAAAACATCGTTAAATATATTCTCATACTGCAAAGCTATTTCTTTCCAATCGAATTTTCTCATGTGCCGAAGGTATTCTGGTGAGTTGACGTCTATTTTCATTGTAAATGCGCGGAGTAAAGAGTTCGAGTATTCAATTGGGTCATTAACATTTGTATATACACCGTATTCACCCAAAATGAATTTCTTTTCGGGGGCGGGGTTCGTGACCACAGTTTTTCCGAAGCTCAGAGCATCTATCACAGTTAAAGGCAAACCTTCTATTTTTGAAGGAAGGGTGAACACATCACACAATTGGTACAACCCGTGAAGGTCTCGTTCGGGTATTGAATACAAGAAAATAACTCTATTTTTCGGATTGCACTCTAAAGCTCGTTTTGCCAAAAATGTCCGTTCAGGTCCATCACCAACTATAATCAAGGTTGCGGGTTCCGTAATGAGTTTAAAAGCTTCGACCAGCAAATGGATCTGTTTTATCAAGTACAATCGTGCAACGGTCAGAATGACCTTAGAATCTTCAGGTATTGAATATTTGGTTCGCATCTCCAAGTCTATTTTGGGGGTTTTTGCAATTCCACTACCGTTCAAGATTAATTCACTATTAATTTCAAGTAATTTTAGCCGCTCACGAGACAACGGATCATTTACAATTACTCTATCAGCCTTCTTGAATTCGTTGAAACGTATTTTTAGTGGAGCTTGACTTATCATGATTGTGGGAATTTGAAGCAATAGTGATGGCGAAGTTTCAGCAAGTTGGTTTGATAGAACTATGTCAGGCTTGACTGCCATTAAACACAAAAATACGGATGGAGCAAAACTAAATCCTTCGAGTTCATGATCCGGAAAGATTTTTTCAACGATAGGAATTCTTGGAAGGTATTTCCTGGGAATGAAGGGAAGCTTTATCAATCGTACGCCTTTTGGTCCAGTCTTATTCCCCCAACCGGACATTATGCATACTTCATGACCATTTTCAACCCAGAGTTTGCTAAGTTCAAAAACTACTTCTTCCACACCACCATAGATACTACTGAATCCGCTGCAAATAATGCATATTTTCATTGTTAGACCACCAGAATCAAATAGTATGCTCGAAAATCTGTGAGGAATCAAATGTATAAGAGCGCTCTCCATCGCTCAAGAAACACAATGCGGATGGGAACAATCGTTGAAAGCTCGTCCATGAGAAGATTTGCCGTACATAAGAAGAAATACACCAACTTATTCTTCCCCTCCCGAAAGTCCAGTTCCTTCGTTTCCTCTTTGAAGAACGTTCCTTCGAAATTTTGCAATGGCTTTGAAGGCCAATATGCCTAAGTTTTGCCAGCCGAAAATCAGCAAACCTTGGGAACCCCACAACTGAGTTAGAACGTATTTTCTGTTTCGTCTTTTTATTTCGACTAGGTTTTTGCCTGTAGGCTTTGTGGATGTGGTTTCGTCATTGTAGATATGAGTATACGTGACTTCGGGATTGATCAGCAGGCTTTTAGGGTACTTCTTGTTGATGGAGGCAGAGAAAAGGAAATCCTCCATCCAGGAATAACCCTTGAGATTCTCATCAAATTGGAATTCATTAAAGACGAATTTCTTGATTGATGAACATCGTCCATTCAGGTATTGACTACAAGTAGTATTTTCCAGCTTAAGTGGATATTCAAAGTTGTTGCAACTGTTTTTTGAGGAATGCCAGAGAAGAAAAAGCTTTCTGAAAATCTCAATTGTTTGGTATAAAACGCCGTTAAGAAATTGATAGTCTGTTGCTTTTTCCCAACCTGCAACCCCGAGAGCTTGTGGATATTTTTCGAATGTACCTATCACCTTTTCAACGTAATCTGGGTTAAGAATAACGTCGCTATCTATGAACAAAAGCAGATATCCGCTAGCCATCTTTACGCCAAGATTTCTAGCAATCGCGACAGAACGTTCTCGGAGGTTTTTAATGTAAGTGAGTTTAACGCCTATTCCATCAAATTTAGAATTGTATTTTTCACATAACGCCTTGATTTCTGTATTTGGCGTGTCGTCTACAACTATAACTTCTCCAGGCTTAGCTATTTGTTTCAATACACTGTCGAAAAGGCAAGATAACTCGTGGGCACGATAATACGTTGGAATAATAACAGAGGCAGTCATTGAACCGTTATCTCTGCAGTTCGATAAAGCCAACTTCGAATCGCAGTTAGCAGAGGAAATTAATGTTTTGAATGGCAATTTATTGCGTTGGAGTGGTACTTTACGAGTATCCATTCTTTGTCACTCCTATCTGTCTTGCTGGATTACCGACTACAATAACATGATCTGGAATATTTGACGCAACAACTGATCCAGCACCCACTATGCTATGATCTCCAACAGTTACACCCTTCAAGATCAGGACTTGACGAGCTAACCAAACATGAAAACCAATTGTAATTGGTTCAATTTTTGGCGGGTTACCATCTATACCGTGAAAATCAGAGTCTTGAATAATAGTCTGTTTTCCAATCAATGCTTCATCTTTAATCGTAATTTGTTTCTGTGCAATTATCTGAGTGTTATTACTTATCTGAACATTATTTCCAATGTTTACTATAGCGTTTTTGTCTGCGAAAATATTCACATTTTTTAACTCGACATTGTCTCCAATGATGATTACAGCGTTTTTGTCGGTCCAAATTTTCGCGTTTAATAACTCTACATTGTTGCCCGCGATTAGTTTTCCAGGTCCAAGAAATTGGAATTTCCCTAGAATGCCTAATCCAGATCCTACTCGCTCAAATTTTCGTTTATGGCGTAAACGGTTAAGGAGATAACTTGCAGATTTTGAAAAATTAAAAACGGTAACTCACCTCAATTTAAGCAAAAAAATCTCGTCGAAATACATATGGACTCAAAATCTTGTTGCCTCTCAGCGATATCTCTTAGCATTGGCAAATGTAAGATTTTTGTAAAAATGAGGGCCACTTTCGGCGAAAATGAAGTATAAGTTATTGTATGATTTAGTTCCAAAAATAAAAAACTCTAACAAAGAAAAAATTTTTTTAAGCCCGTACAAGAAGTTAAATAAATACAACCCCACTTCTTCCTTTCCATACTCCTGAATAAGGTAGAAACATGTTTTCGTAATCTGTTGATACATTTTTGAATTTAATCTTGTATTGAAGAGTTTCCCCTAAATTCCGCAGATTCCATATTAAAGCCTTCCCGAGAAGGGGAATGTAATTTTGATTACCCACTAGTAACATCCTAAAACCGGCACCACAAAGATCTAATAAGTATACCAGTACCGAAAACACTAGGGAAACGCCAAATTGATTTTTTATTAGCATGCGTAATTTATTCTTGTAGAAGTGAAACACAATAGATTTTGATTTCTTTTGAGAACTTCCACTAGATATTGTATAACCACCCATATGGTAAATTACGCTTTCTGGAACAGATAGGATTTTGTAACCCAACCTGTGTAGTCGCCAACAAAGGTCAGTTTCATCGTAGTACGCAAAGAACGATTCGTCAAATCCTCCTGCTTTCAAAAACAAATTTTTCCTAAAGAGTGAAACTCCAACAAAAACTTCTTGAGTTTTAAATTGACTCTTATCAATTTCACCGGTTCCTCTAACAACAGTATTGCCGTAGTTGTCAATAAAACCGCCCACGGCATCAATTCTGTCTCTCTCATAATAGTTTCTAAGTTTGGAGTCACAACAAGCCACACGTTCATCATTGACCATTGCTTGCACAAGGGGAAGCAACCAATCTGGATCGACTTCCATGTCATTATTTAAAAAAGCTAAAAGTGATCCATGTGCGGCGGAGGCGGCTAGATTAAACGGAACATCAATGCCTCTATTTGGGAAAATAGATATTACAGAAACATCGGGGAACGTCTTTGAAAGAAAAGAAGCAGTGCCATCGGAGGAACCGTTATCGACAACAACAACTTCGAAATTAGGATAGTTGGTCTTCAGCACAGACGACAAACTTGTCTTCAAGATTTCTAGGCCATTGAAAGTTAAAACAATTATTGAAACCATTGGATAGTTGAGTGTTTCAGCTTTTTCCCGTTCGTAATTCATAAGAACCAAGCCAGAATAAGATAATTTTCCAACGTAGTTGAATAAAGCTAACAGTTCGTAGAGTTAGAATAATAAACCCTAAGTCTTAGAGAAGAAGGTATCGAGTTACTATACCTAAAGAATCCATTAATTGTTCAATTTCTTTTTTATACGCTGGATTTGCCAATAATATAAAATCAGGTTGATAGTTTATGAGAAACCCTGGCGCTACAATCTTTTGCCCTGTCCCCGGAACAAACATGTTATGTTTATAAGGATTTATGTCAACAGCATATTCAATTCTCTGATCTTTCAAAATATTTAGAAAAGTGACTCCTCGCGCTCCGGCGCCCCAAATTACTATTCGATTTCCATTATCAAGCAATTTTGTCAGTTGTTGACTTAGCTTATTGATATTCTCAAAAGTTTTTGAAGAAAATTTCTGGATAATTTGATCAATTTGTCGAATATCTAGTTCTGAAATTGGCGTCGAATTAGGCATTTTGCCTTGTTTACGTGTTGCAGCTACATGTATAGAGTCGAATATCTCACCTTTAGTTTCTTCAACACATGAGATTTCAAACCCACACGTTAAAAAAAGAAAATGAATCGATGGAATAGTGAAATACGTGACATGTTCATAAATAATGTCAGAGTAATCACCGTCCTCGAAAGCCTTTAGGGCATTTGGAACAGAAAAGAAAACTTGAGATGACCCATTTTTATCAAGCATTAGCCACAGATACTTCAAAAAAATCTTGGGATTATTCATGTGTTCAAGTTCATGGTATGAAAAAACGAAGTCAATTTTTTTACCTTCAGCCAAGTATGGAAAAGACGTAGAGATTGAGTTTGAAGACCAATTTGTTTCTTGATACGAAGGGTTAAATTTAGGATAAAAGGGGTTAAATCTGAAAACACAATTCGTTCCTAATTCTTTGAAAAAAGAAAGAAAATCGACTTTTCCCCCTCCAATTTCAACTATATTCTTTTTGTGAAGCTCATAATGCTCAACTAAGGTTGATGTGAGTTTTTTTGCGAATTCTTGAAAATGAGCAGAGTAAAATAGCGAGTTGTCGTACCCACTGTCGTATTGATTTTTTTCTGGCTCTATGGCTACATTCGAAATAAATGTGCAAGAGCGGCAGAACGCGAGTTTAATGTCTCCTTTTGGACAGTCAAGTGCAGCATCTTTGCTTTTCCATAAACGGTTACAACTTGCAGGAACATTTTTTACGGTATAGAAAATTCTCAGGTCTGACGAACCGCATAGAACGCAAGTATAAGTTTCTGAATGTTCGTTTCCCGCTATTTCATCCATACGAAAGCATCAACCAACCTAACCAAATCATTGTGACAAAAGGGGTCTCATTACCGAATTTGCAAACTTTCTCAAAACAATAGGGTTTGATTCGGATATTGCAATATAACTTATCCCCGTTTCAACGTGAAGCGTTCAAGGTTTTTCCGAAGTTCATTTGCTGAGCCTATAAGAAAGAGCCCACACGCTTCAATATCACTTTCCTCAACATTCCATCTCTTTGCAATCTCTTCACGAATAGGCCTTGGGTCATCTGTTAATTCAAGCCAAACACATTGCAGCTAAATTCTATTTCATCTGGATCGCGCACTATTCTTTCTGCGCTTTCTTTAACAAACTTGACCTTTTCAATTATGCGTTTCAAATTAAAATCATAGATTGTGTTTGACCCAAAATTTCCCTTGCTAAAAGTAGGAGTAATTCCTATTATATCCGCTTGGCGGGCAGCCACTTCGAGAAGCTTTGGGCCTCCACCACCCACAAAGACTTTAGGACATTGCTGTTCTGAGAACTTTACGGCTCTTGGAACATCTTTGACACTGTAATACTTGCCTAAAAATGTCGTCTGATCCTGAGTCCAGACACGTCGTATAATCTCTAGAGCTTCATTTAATCGTTCAATTCTAACTTTCGGAGGATCGAAACGAATTCCTGCGTGAACATAATCACTTTCCATCCACCCTGCTCCTAATCCAAACTCATGACGACCTTTTGAAATTAATTGGATTGTAGCAGCTGCCTTTGCAAGAACCAATGGATGACGATAATCTACACAATAAACTAAAGAACCAATATTCAGACGTTTTGTAATTGCAGACGCGGCTGCCAATGCAGCAACCGGCTCCCACTGTGTACGAAAATGTTCGGGCCACAAAATACACGAATATCCAAGTTTTTCAATCTGACGTACACGGAGAATCCATTCGGCAGGGGGGAGATTTGAAAGTACAACTCCGAAACGGAATGGCTTCACAACAGCGCCTCACTAATTTTAAATTTCCTCTTCAAAATTTCTCATATAACAAATTTTCGACAAAAGAAACCTTCTGCATACATACTTTGAGAATTGGATTCTACGCCTCGAATCCTCAAAATTGACCTAAAAGTTTCTTCATCAAACCACTTTTTATCTTTCTGAGTTTGAAAGACATCGCAAATCGTAATTTATTTTCTTTTCAACTTGGATTTATTTAAACTGAAGAATAGGTTGGGATTTCCCAAGTCCCCTTCATATTTTGGGATCTCATATTCCAAAATTAAATGATCTCTAAAAGTATTCCAAGTCAGATCAGAAATAATGCGATGGTCTTGATGCGCATCATTTGAATAATGGGTAAATATTAGATCGGGATGGACTTGCGTTTTGAGCTTTTCGAAATAATCTTTTATTTCACTACCGATAAATGGAAAATATGAATCCCTAAATTTTTTAACTTCTATTTTCTTTGACTGACATTCATTAGAAAGAGATTGGCGCTTTGATATGCTTCTTCACAACGTTTTTCGTTTCCACTGAACACAACCCAATAGAATTGCGCTTTGGGTATCTCTTCTATTAGCCTAAGGATGGTTCCCCCGCACCCGATTTCAATATCGTCTGGGTGAGCACCCAAGCATAAAATCTTTGGTTCTGGAGTTTCGCCCATAAACCTAAACTTAAGCAATTTTTTCACCCAGGCGACAGCTATTTCTTATTCTTCCACATCTGCCAAGAAGCTTCGTTTTTTGAAACAAGGTCGTCTAGTCTCTGTTTATCTTTATAGGTATCTAAACTAGCCCAAAAGCCATCATAATTATATGAAACAAGTTCAGATTTTGAAATTAGACGCTGAAAAGGCTCATTGACAAGGTCTTCTCCTTCTTTTATATAATCAAATATTTGGTTCCTAAAAACAAAGTAGCCACCATTAATTCTCAGGTCAGTTTGAGTCATCTGGCAGATATTCTTGACGTAACCTTCTGGAGTTGTTGAAATAACATGAACAACGTAAAACGGTTTGACAGAAAGAAGGCAGGCTACTTTTCCTTTACTGTTAAAGAAATCTATAAGTTTTGGCAAAGGTAAATCAGTTAAACCATCACTGTAATTTGCCAAGAAAGTTTCCTCATTTTCGACGTACTTCTGAACTGCTTTTAGTCTTTGGCCTATATTTACATTCATGCCTGTCTCGACAAAGGTAATTCTCCAATCTTCGATGTCGCTTCTAAGCAATTGACGTCTCCTCCTCCGTTTGAAAGAACAAAATCGCTTGAAAGACACTCATCGTAGTTTAAGAAAAACTTCTTAATCTCGTCGCCTTTATAGCCAAGGCAGAGCATGAAATCTTTATGCCCAAAATAAGAGTAATATTTCATCAAGTGCCATAAAATTGGCTTCTCACCAATGGGGACGAGGGGTTTAGGAATGGTTTCAGTCGTTGGATACATCCTTAGCCCAAGACCGCCACAGAACAAAACAACCTTCAATTTATTTTTCCTCCCAATTCAACGTCATTAATTTCCTTCCCGTTTGCATCGAACTGCTTAACTTCCGGAATTGGCACAATGAATTTACCACCCCAATCATTAATGTAAGAAAGCTGCTTCATTATTTCTTCTTTAATGTTCCAAGGCAAAATCAACACATAGTCTGGCTTAGTTTTCTGGAGGTTGTCCGGATGAAGAATTGGGATGTGGGTTCCTGGCAAAAACTTGCCTTGCTTATACGGATTACGATCAACAGTGTAGTCAAGGAAATCGGTACGTATTCCACAATAGTTAAGCAAGGTGTTGCCCTTGCCTGGAGCCCCGTAACCAGCAATTGACTTCCCCTGTTTTTTAAGATTAATTAGGAACGAAAGAAAATTGCGTTTTGTCTCCCTCACACTTTCTGCAAATGAAAAGTATATCTTCAGATCTGTGAAATCTTTGGATATCTCAAGGTCTCTCATTCTTCGTATAGAATCAAGAACAGGTTTCGACTCGTCTTTAAGATGACGGGCATAAATCCTTAATGAACCTCCATGGGTAGGCAGTTCCTCAACATCATAGATTGTTAAATCATGTGCCGCAAATATTTTTTCAACTGAGAAGAATGAGAAGTATGAAAAATGCTCGTGGTAGATAGTATCAAATTGGTGTCCTTCCATTAGTCTCATAAGATGCGGAAACTCCATAGTTACGACCCCTTGTGGCTTAAGAACAATTTTTATGCTTTCTATGAATTCATTAAGGTTAGGAACTTGGGCTAAGACATTATTTCCTATTAGAAGATCTGGACTCTTTTGTTCTTTTATCAATTCATGGGCGGATTCCAAATCAAAGAATCTAACAAGAGTTTTGACGCCTTTCTTGACAGCTACCTCAGCGCAATTAGCAGCAGGTTCAACACCAAGAACCGGAATGCCTTTCTTGACGAAATATTGTAGAAGATATCCATCGTTACTAGCCACCTCTAACACTAGACTGTTTGCAGTTAAATCAAGCTTCTTGGTTATCATTTCAACATAGTTTTCAGCGTGTTGTAGCCATGCATCAGAATAAGACGAAAAGTATGCGTACTCACTAAAAATTTCTTTTGGAGCTACGTACTCTTCAAGTTGAACCAAAAAGCAATTATCACAAACGTATGTGTGCAACGGAAAGAAAGGTTCCATTTGATTTAATTGATTTTGTCTTACGTAGCTTTCACATAGGGGTTGCATTCCTAAATCAACGAAAGTATGCTTTAAAGGAGTTCCGCAGAATCTACATTTTGCCGAAACGATTTCTTCCATAATTTATTCCTTCATTAATTTAATTTTGAACAAAGAAACTAATTTTAGGCTAAAACGCCATTTGATATTTTTTATCATTGTGAGTTTAAAGCTTCTTTATTATTGAGCCAATTACTGAAGTTAGCTGTTTCTTATGTAACTTGCAAGCAGTCAAGTCGTTTGTTTGTTTCTTCGCAGAGTCTTATCCAAAAGACCTGACTTAATGCTATTCTCGAAATGTGTTATGCGCCTGTATCTTGGACCTTCAAACTCGTCTACGGTCACGCCTATTTTCTTAAACGCTTCGTAAAGCTGCTTTGCTCCTAACCGAGCGTTCCATTTTGGCTTAAACTCAGGTAACATGTTATGGATTTTACTAAAATCAACTTTGTAAGAACGTGTATCAGGTTCCGCACCTTTCGCGAATTCAACACGGGAATTAGGCACGGTATCTCTCTGCAATCTCTGCAAGTTCACGAATTCGGTAATTCTCTTCTGTAATGCCCAAATTGAAAACTTGATTATGGATTAAGTTGCGGGGACTATTAAGAATAATCACGTAAGCATGTGAGATATCTTCAATATGAACAATCGGTCGTAAAGCCATACCATCGCTTTTCAATAGTACAATACCAGTTGTATAAGCCCAAGCAACAAGGTTATTGAGAACGATGTCAAACCGCAACATAGGAGACAAACCGTAAGCAGTTGCTGAACGTAGAAAAGTCGGACTGAAATTCTCATCTGCCAGTCCTTGATTTCCTTTTCAGCCTTCACTTTCGAAACACCGTAAGGGGTGACAGGATTCAACTCTGACTCTTCAGTCACCATATCGGCGCCGGCTGCTCCATAAACGCTGCAAGAAGACATGAAGATAAAACGTTGCACTCCAGCCTGTTTAGCCAGCTTAGCAACTTTAACTGAAGCTTCATAGTTGATCTCATATGTTATCTCTGGATTGAGATTTCCGAGGGGATCGTTTGAAAGGGCACATAGATGTACTACGGCATCAATGCCTTTAAAATCATAAAGCTCTACATCTCGGATATCTTTTCTGATGTATGGAATATCTGGAGGGTTTCCATAAAATGATGCGCCCCCAAAATTGCAACCTTCAAAAAGATCATTATCGATTCCTGAAACTGTGAAGCCTTGTGCCTGAAGAATTGGAACGGCAACCATACCTATGTATCCTTTGTGACCAGTTATTAAAACGCGCATTATCTTTCCTCAAATCATTTCTAAACATCATAACTATATAAGTGATATTCAAAACATAGAAATACTTCAAAAAATTATAAAATTTTCATTCAGCTAATTACAAAGTGAAAGTTGGAGTTTGTCACTAATCAGATTATTTTAGCTTAGCAATGCTGAAAAGAATTAAGGTTTAAGAAAAATTGAAGCATTTAAACCATTGTGGCAGGAGAATTATTACATCTTAGTCTTCCTTAACAAATAGGAATTCAATAAACTTAAGAATTCATTCTCGAATCTTTCTTTTCTAAATTTATAAGCCGATGCTTTCATTTCTTGAGCTATTGAAGGATGCCAAGAATCTAACGCTTGATTGATTTTCTGTATTGCATCTTCCAAATCTCTGAACCTCCACTTATCCGGAACGAATTCCCTTGGACCACCCGAGTCTTGCACCACAGGGATACATCCAGCCGCCATGCCTTCAATTATTGAAATGCCAAAATGTTCTGCATGCATTGGATGAAAATACACTTTTGCCTTTTGCAATAGATCTATCTTCGTTTTAAGAGTGGCATTCAAAACCAGCTTTACTTTGTTTTCCACTCCATTTTCCCGAATTAGCTCAAGTACCCTACGGTACACTGCTGGTTCATCAATTGAACCGATTATAACGAAATCAGCATTTACACTCTTCGCAACAATAGGAATTTCTTCAAGATTTTTCTCAGAAGAAAACCTAGAAATTGTTAAAACCAAATCCGTCTTTGTCGAATATGATTTTGAACCAATGAGTTTTTCGACATCAACAGGAGGATAAACAACTGTCGGAGTCAATCCTAAATGTTTCTTTACAAGTTCTGCTGTATATCGACTGTTAGCCAGAAACAGTTTCTCTGAAGCATGAAAACTCAGAGCATGTTCCATTAATTGATAGGGTTTATAGTAATATCTCCAAAGCTTGCTTTTTTGACCTCTCTTATCTAGAAGATATGTTCTTGGAAAATGAAAATATGTCACATCTACCCATGGAAGCACGGCACTATTGTAGGCATCGATCAGAACGTCACAAAAGGGTTTTGCGAAACTGGGCAATAAAAATTGAAGATATGTTTCAGCGTTTCGTGCCCAGAAAGGTAATATCAATTCTTGATCGATCGGCACGCTTGTTTCAAAATTTCGGGTAAAAGAAACGGCGTCAAATTTCTTTCCAGAAAGCAAAAATGTTTTGAACCCAGATCTCTTTAAGGAACTTAAGATTGAAGCGCCAACAAGCTCTGCTCCGCCTGGAATTCTACTGATGTTGCGATATATCAAACCAGCTTTCATATGATTTCCCATTTCAAGCATTTACATGATTGCGTTGATTTGAATTATGGCAGGGTATTTTCTTAAGCAGATTTTGGCGCTTATTTGGATGGATTGGTTACCGAATGCAGTTACTTGGTTTTTTAATTTGTTGTATCAATGCACACTCTGATATCGAAAGATAGACAGGTTCCATTTAACAAATTCACCGTGTTGCTTTTACCCAAGCAACGTTGTAACGTTTGAAAATGTATCTATACCAAGCAACGACAATTAGCACCTGATTAGTTAAGAAACTTCTTACAGTGGAAGAAATGAAGAAAAGAATAATCAGAGTTAACATCAAAATTATACCAAAATAGAAATTCAAAAAGAAAAGAGAAAACAAACTTATTAAACCAATGAAAGGCATCAAAAGAGGAAAAAGCTTTCGGGTAGGCAAAATCATGAACCCGTACCAGCCATATCGCGGATTAAACATCATGGATTTGTAATTAAATATTGTAGACATTACATTAACCATTCGCCTTACTTTCTGAAATACGATACCGTTAAATTGTGAAGGTACCAGTTCAAGTATCGATACAGCTGATTCACTAACGACTCTGAAACCTTTTTTGCGGACATGAAGTATGACATCCATGTCATCGGCCAAACACTTCGGATTTAATTGTTCCACCAAGCTTCGCCTAAATGCTAAGCATTTACCGCTAGCAGAAGGAATAGAATCTAAAGCTGATTCATTAATCCACAAATTCCTTTCTCTCTTCCAAAACACACTTTCTGTCTTAAAATCTGAAGAGTCATGTTGCATTGGAACTGCCACAGCGCCTATTCTTGAATCAAAAAAATTATGAACGATCTGGACCAAGAGGCTCTTACTCAATGAGTAGCCGTTTGCATCAGTTAAGACAACAATTTCGCCAGTCGCTTCCTTTAAAGCCCTGTTTAAAGCGTGAGTCTTACCTAGACGTTTTTCTTCCACAATAATTTTCACAGTTTTGAACTTTTGTGCAATTTGTACAGTATTATCCGGACTATTTGAGTCTACAACTATGATTTCCAGGTTACCCGCATATTCTAACTCAAGTGTATTGTTGATTTTTTTTTCAATAACATTTTCTTCGTTATATGTTGGAATAATAATCGTGAGCTTTGGCCAGTTTTCTCCTTTGTGTACAGGTTTGCCATAGGTATTCGAGAAAAACTTAATGAAAAATTGATAAAACACATAAGTCCAAAGAAAAAAAAGTATTGTGCAAGTAAAAACTCCAATTAGAAAAATTTGCAAATTACGCGCTAATCTCCTTTTGATAGACTATTTATTGTCGAAAGAAAATTTATTCAATTGTTTATTGCTTCTTTATATATACCAATGGTCTTAGCGGTTACACTCTGCCAACTAAATTTTCTAACGACAGCTTTTCGCCCTTCTATTGCCATCGCCCTAGCCCAATTCTTGTCTGACAAAACAGAAACTATCGCCTCTGACAAGCCTTTAACATCCTGTCTTGAAACCAAAACACCGGTTTTCCCTTTTTCAACAACTTCAGGTATTCCGCCAACGTTTGACGCAATTACTGGCTTCTCCATAGACAAAGCTTCTGCAAGAACTAATCCAAATGATTCGACCAGCGAAGGCAACACTAAGACAGTTGCAACCGACATTATCTCCGGAACTTGATCCGAAGGTAAGCTACCTAAAAACCTCACATGTTCTTGAAGCCCAAGTTTTTTAGTCAAATTCTCTAGTTCGTTTCTGATGTTGCCTTCGCCAACAATCACTAGGACAGTATCTTTGAACTCTCTAATAACTGGAGGCATGGCCTTTAGTAAATATTCAAGTCCTTTGTAGCTCGCTAGTCGTCCCACAAAAAGAACAACATTTTCATTAGAAATTCCGAATCGCTCTCTTTGCGTTTTCGAATTAAATTTTAAAGGATTAAAAGTCTCTGTATTGATACCACATGGTATTACAGCAATCTTCTCGCCGTTTATTCTATAGTAGCATTCTACGATTCTCTTGTAAGCGCGTGATGGTACTATTATTTTATCAACGTGATTAAAGAGATAGTCCATTACCGTCTTATTGTGAAAATTCATCACTATGTTAGATATAAGTCCAAGATTCTCGTTATGTTGATGATAGGATAATACCACAGGAGTTCCTTTCCGTATAAACTTAAAAAAGAAAGCTGTTGACTCGGCATAGAATCGGGCAGGAGTATGTGTGTGAACCACATCAACGTTAATCCCTTTCAACGCTTGGAAAATCGTTGGACTAATTGCCAAGTTTCCCCATGCGCCTTTCATGAAAATCGATGGAAGTCTTAAAACTTCGCAGAACTCTGAAGATTTTTCTAAGTGGCCAGATGTTACTACAAAAGGAAGATTACCCATTTCTTTCAAATTTTTAACTAAATTGTAAACTTGAGTTTCGACACCACCAACGGCGGGAGGATAAAAGGGCAAACTTTGTAAAATCTTCAATTCAAATCACGACTTTCGAAATTAATTGTTAAGTATACCAGTTAAAGGCAAAAAGAAGATGAATTCAAAGTAAATCTAAGCACAACTTCTCAAATAGTCAAAAGTCTGCGTTGCAACCTTCGCGCTTGAAAATTTTTCTAAGACAGTTTTTCTGGCAGATTTGCCAAGAGTTTGAGCAAAATCAAAATCTCTTAGAAGAGTGATAATCGAATCAGCCAATTCCGATTTATTACTAGGAGAAATTAAAAGGCCATTCTTTCCGTGCGAAATGATCTCAGTTACACCTCCAACTTTCGTAGCGATTACAGGTTTTGCACAACTCATTGCTTCCAAAATTCTAATCCCCAGAGGTTCGTAAAGCGTGGGTGCTACATAGATTGAACAAGATGAATAGATAGACTTCAAATCAACGTCATTTGCGTAGCCATAAAAGCAAAAGTTGTTTGAAGATACGCCAAGACTTTGCGCAAGCTTTAGGTAATAATTGGGGCTGCCACCACCGACAAAAAGAAAGAAAGCCTTCGGAAACAACGAAATGACTTTCGGCATCGAACGAACAATGGTATCTATACCTTTGGTGGCAACAAGCCTGCCTGTATAAAGGATTATTGGCCTATTTTTAGCAATTACTAAACCGGGAATTTGTTCATCTGTGCAATCGGGACAATAATGATGAATATCAACACCGTTATATATTGTCTGAATTCTTTGGCTTTCAATCCCCATATAATAAATAAATTCATTTTTTATGTTATCCGAAACTGCAATGAAATTTTTGGTGTTACTCGCCACAATTTTTCCACTAAAGCGTAAGGGATAATAAAGCAAAGAGTTTGCTAAATCGGAAATTTCAAGATTATTGGCTCCCAAATTAGCTCTTTGAACCCCGAAGTGTTGTGCCTTCAATCGTACTGTGAATTGTAGCTACTTTGGGAACCTTTACTATTTTTGCAATGCTTAAGAAAATATCAGACATTAATGGAAAATTTGTATGTAGTAGATCAATTCGTTCCTCTCGAATAAGTTTTGGTATTGTCTTGAAACAAGCGGCTTGAAATCCCAAATGATAAGAAAAAGTGCCCTTAGCCTTTGCAATATTATGAATTACAACTTTTCCTTTAACTGCAGCTAAACTTCCATTTGCATTATCTTCGTCTGTTTTTCTTGATCCTGGAATACGTTCTCTTTCTACGGTAACTAAATGAAGTTTGATGTTTGGAGGCAAGTTTTTGACTAATTCTATTAAGTAAGTCCCTATTCCACTCCAAACGGGAAAAAAGTCTGGTGACACCATACAAATATTTAGCGTTTCAACCAAAATGTTACCCCCTTAATAATTAACATTATCGTTCACAACTTCAGAACCTTTATCGAATATCGTTTTCATCTCTCTTGATTACTATCGTATAGTCTGGTCAAGGAGATGAATCAAGCTTTTCAGTCCATCTCGATTTCGTATTTTCGAAATCCCTTCGTTTCGGTATGTATAGTATATTGGGACTTCTTGAAAACGCCAACCCTTTTGAAGGATCTGATCGGTTAACTCTACTTCAACAAGAAAACCTTTTTCATTAATATTTATTGATTCTAAGACTTTATTAGAGAAAGCTTTAAACCCGGTCATGACATCCGTTATTCTTTCTGTATATAATATGCTTGCAGCAAAAGAGAGCATGATGTTTCCAAGAAAGTGTGAAATACTCATTCCATAGGGTTTTTTTCTAAATCTTGACCCAAAAACAACATCTGCTTTTCCTGTTAAGATTGGATGAATGATACGGGGGATTTCAAGAGGATAATACTCCATATCGGCATCCTGAATCACTATTACTTTACCTTTGGCGGCTCGAAAACCTGTTTGGAGAGCGGCACCTTTTCCCAAGTTTTTTTGGTGCTTAATTAGTTTTATTGAGGAAAACTTGGATGCAATTAAAGCCGTGTTGTCAGTTGAACCATCATCAACAACTATTATTTCCATGGAAGGAATTAATTTTTGCAGGCGAAGCAACTCCGAAATGACTTTATAAATTGTTCCTTGCTCATCGTAGGCAGGCACAACAACGCTCACATTAGGAATAAGGTCAATCATGAAATCACACAAAAAACAATTTACAAAAATCTGTTGGACTAAATGTTTTGAGATTGCTCGCTTTTTAGCCTAAAGTATTCGTCAGCTTTTCGCCAATGTTCCAAATTTCCTACGTCATACCAATGTTTTTTTGTTTCATACGAAAATACTCGTTCTTTTGCTTCCAATAATCGTGGTATTCCGTGACTTGCAATGTCTTCGCCTGGTTTAAAATAATCCATAACTTTAGGATCAAACACGGCTACGCCTATCCAAGAGGGCTTCTCTAAACTGGGTTTTTCAATAAACTCCTCAACGGCGCCTTCATCGTTTAATCTCAAGATACCAACTGGAAGTTTGAGTTCCATCGTAAATGGGAGCGTAGCAATTGCTTCTTTTTTCTTATGAAAATTAACCAGATTCTTTAAAGAAATCTCAGTGAGATCATCGCCATATCTTAAAATGAAAGTATCAACAATTAACCCATTGCGCTTTGCGCATAAAAGTTCATTCACAGTTCCAGTGGTTTCGCAATTAACACTAAATGTAACATCAAGATCTCTGAATTCATATCTAAAATTTGACTGGTCTTTTTTATTTATACACAAAACAATGTTATTAAACCCCTGTTGGAGGGCATCTTCAACTATCCACCGCAGGCAAGGTTTCCCTGCAACCGGAATTAAACACTTGGGGATCACACTAGATAAAGGGAAACAAACGCTCTCCGTTGCCACCGGCCAAAATGAATATTCTTGTAGTGTTCTTCAAATTTTCGATCTCCAAAAATTCAAGGTATTTAAAACACCTCAAATCAACTTCTACCTAGACCTTTATTGTGCAAAGGCAGGACTACAATATCCCCTCCTGACAGAAGCGGATAGAAACAAAAACCCATTTAACTAGGCGTCAATAGAACGAGCTTCTCCAAACAAATAAGCGCTATTCTGTATTTACGGTTACGCTTATTTATTTTTTTCTGAATCAAGCGTGAAAGCCATTGACTGTATGATTTAAAATAATTAGACAATTACCTTTCCTCTTCAAAGATATAATTTTTGCAAGAACCGTTAATAAGCACTTATTGGATAATCAAAAAGGATATAACAAATAAAAAGAAACTTGTTTCCTAATGTTTTTTTGATATTCAGATTCGCTTAATAGGATCAGAACTTGAGCGATTAACGCGTCTTTCAGATGTTCAGCGTCTGCCAGTGTGAAGCCAGGTCCTTTCAAATTTTGAAAGTGGATATAGACATGTTCTTGGGTTGCTTTGCTAATTACTTTCAGATTAAGCAGCAGCAAGATTTCATTGGGCCACATTCACACCTAATCTTGATTGTACGCATGGAAACATTATTTTTTTCCTAAGCATAGACTTTTAATCAATAAGAAAGCTACCAAATCAATTTTCTAATTATTGAAGATTGTTTTTTCCGACTCCGCATATGTTTTCAAGGTGTTGTCGGTCTTTTAGGTGGCTTTCGACTTCTCCGCTTAAAACTACAGAACGTTTCAGATAGTTTTCGTATAGTTGAAGAAATTCTTTGCCTAAGGTTGTTGTTAGATAGCTTGAATCGCCGTCGAATGACAATAGAGCGTTTTCCAGAAGTGTGCTTAAATAGTATTTTAGTTGATGAAAATTTAGGTTTGCTCCGTACATGATTCTGGTTTTGCAAACTTTAACTAATGCGATGGAAAGAACTTCCTGCACTATGTCTAAACTGGAGCGATTTTTTTTGTTTATTTTTCTATCTTTCAAATACAAAACGTGTCACCTTCATCATTTGAGAGCGTGGGAGTGAAAATTCGTGGAAAGTAATGATTAGCTTCTTGGGTTAGTCGTGTGTGTTGTCACTAACCAATCCCCCCGTGACCGGAGTAGACAAGAATATAGGAGTTTGAGATGTAATTAAGAAAACAGCGTTCAAGCATTATAAAGTAAGAAGGGCAACAAGTATAGCCCTCAGATACACACAAAAAAAATACAATCCTAGCCCTGACTCCAAAAAAAGAGAAGAATAATGATAACTGTTTAAATCAAAAAACAACGAGACAACTGTTTCAGGAAAATAAACGAAGAGAGTAAAAATATATCAATAAAAGAGCCTATTTCAATCAAGTTAACTTGAAGTGTAGAAGAAATTTACACATCGGAATATCCAAGTTCATTGGCTTTCTTAAGAACCAAAAGTAAAGCCTTGCCCTGTGGAGTAATTTGGAAGCAACCGTTGCCTTCGTTATCCTTTACCGACTCGACGAAGCCTTTGCTTAGGAAACCTGAGAGGTATCTATTGAAACGTACGTAATTCAAGTTCGCGTGATACATTATTCTCATTTTTTTCTGAGGTTTCAAGGTCGAGTCCAAGATATCTATTGTGATGGATACACGGCTACGTTTCTGCAATTGATTTTCACTTTAATTAACAAAAAACGCGAAATGCCTATAAATCATATTTCGAATTGAGCAATATATCTAGAAAAAAATCCAATTTCTTTTGCAAATGAGCACGTTGAGACAAAACTTAGTTCCTTCTTCACCAAAAATTCAATTAATCTTATTGTGACATCGCCGTTGAATTATTAAATCATTGAACAGTAGCTGACATGTTTTGCTAATTAGTATTAAATAGTTAGACAAGCAAGGGAGCATTTAGATTATGAGACGAAACTTGGCTCGATTAGAAATCAGAACATGACTGTAACTCTTTTAGCAATAATGGTTTTTCTATCGTTTTTCCAGCATCCGCAAATATTCAATCCCGACTAAAGAAATAGCACATCCGATGCACCAAGTAAATAATTCTGCCGCCTCGATCAACGCAATTTCTGGCTACAATCCAATCAGTGTCAAAGAACCCTTGCTTGGACAATTGTGGGCTACCATCAAACAGACATGCAACACATCAATGAAGATTAATGAATAAAGGAACACGTTTGGGCGAACGGTTACTTACATTCTGAGTTTTGTGCCTAATTTTTATTATCTCATTTCAGGTAAGTTTACAATCAATCTTTTTAGGACATCATATCCAGTTAAGTCTTGTCTTTTGGTTTAGCCTTATCCGCCTTATGGTTACCGAGCGGCCATAGGCTTGGGGAAAGATACCGATAGATATTTGAGCGCTTGATTTAGAACGTTTAAATTCTACTTTAACCTAAAGTTGAGAAGGGAAAATTATGTCAACCTCAATTTTTGCAAAAGACATTTATTCAAAAGATTATAACGCCGTTGAAGAAAATGATACACTATCTCGCTGTATCGAAGCGTTCGAAAAAGGCAAGCCTCCAGTTTTAGCTGTTTTAGATGATAAAGGCAAATATGAAGCCATGATAAGTCGGCGCACGATTTTAAGGTCAAGACTTGACCCAGTAACAACAAAAGTAAGAACTCTGATGAAGGTTGCGCCGATAGTCACTTTTGATTTTTCCGCAAGTAAAATTGCTAAGTTGATGATTGAAAGTGAACTGAGGCAGTTGCCAGTTTTTGAAAAAAACAAGATAGTGGGGTTTGTTACTGACGAGGACATTATCCATGCGGCTGTACTTAACGAGTGGGGCAAAACTGCCATCGAAAAAATAATGACAAAAGCACCCCACACTTTGGAAGCAAACCGTTCAGTGGGAGCAGTACTTAGCACAATGAGAGAATGCGGTATTTCCCATGTTCCAATTATGGAAAGTGGAAAACTTGTGGGCATGATCACCATTGAAGATATTTTACAGAACATCTATTGGCCTCAAAGACGTCAAACAGTGGGAGATATAGTTGGAGAAAAAATTGAGACATTAAGCATCCCTGCCAAAGGCATAATGGCAAGACCAGCTATCTCAGTTGAACCTAAAACGAGCTTGCGAGAAGCAGAGAAAATCATGCATGACCGTGACGTCTCCTGCTTAACGGTTGTTACAAATGATCGGCTTGTCGGTATTGTAACAAAGCTTGACTTTCTTGAGCCAATTTCGCAGTTAGAAGTTGCAGAGAAAAAATTATCAGTGCAGTTCGGTGTTAAAGGCGTAGAAATAAGTCCTGACCAGCAAGGATTCATGATGGAAGAATTTGATTCTTTTACTCATAAATACCAGGATGCTTTCCAGCTAGGAACATTGTTTGTTTATATGAAAAGCCATGGCAGCACAAGTTTAAGGGGCACTCCGCTGGTTCATTGCCGTCTGCAATTTCGAACGGTAAGAGGAACATTCTTTAGCGCTAGCGAAGGTTGGGGTGTTGAACCAACTTTTAGAGTAGCGTTAGATCGGCTTGAGCGCAGACTGCTTAGAAGCAAAGAATTACTTGCATATAATCCAAAATATGCAAAAGATTATTTGCGCAAAATAGGGTTACCTTCAGAAGAAGAATAAACCTTCCTCTTTTTGTAACCAATAAACTTCGCAAATAACCTGCCATTATTTCTCAACTTTTAATTTTTTCTTTTGATTTTCGGTCCATGTTGCAAATTCCAGCCAGCACCGCATTTTGGAAGACTTTTTTAAACTCGGACAGCCATTTTAGGGGCTATGAGTTTAAGTGCCATCGCAAAGACAATTCGAAGCAAACGGTTTTGGATTTGGCAGTTAGGAGGCGCAGTAATTTATATTGTGCCTGCCGCGATTCGCCTTGCTACAGGAAGCGTTATCTTGCCAGTACTCAGCTACTTTGCAGTTCCAGGGGTTGGCCACTATATTCCCGGCAACTTAGTGGAAAAGATTATAGTTAACGCTTTCTTCCCGGGAGCCGCTGGAGCTATTGCAGGCGAAATATTTTATGTTAACAAACGTGGTCAATTTTTTAGTCGAAGACAAAAGTATTTGGCTCGGCTAGTTGGAGCGTTGCTGTGGACGGCGGCTTGGTCGCTTTTTCAGCTTTGGGGAAATATGCAAAACATAAAAGGAGGATGGGGAGGCAACATCTTTGAGTACCCATCGATTTACCCACTTAACTTCCTGTTGGCTTCCCTTTCAATCTTTACGCCTACAATAGTGGGCTTTGCCAAAAGTAAAATAACAGGTGCTTACGGTACCACACGGTATAAACGCAAAAAAATCTAAAAATCAGAATGTTTAACTCCGTTGCATAAGGCAATGGCTTTGCGAACAACCGCCTCAGCTCCGCTGAAGGAAACGACATCTTGGAGCTTAGAAGGGAATTCTGGAGCCGTCAAAGCCGATCTTGGAAATCCCTAACTCATCTTTAACTTCACGCAACTGAGCTGCCGTAAAAACAGGTCCATCTCTGCAGACACGATATTTGCCAATCATACAGCTTCCACATACGCCGATTCCACAGCGCATCAACCGCTCAAGACTTGCTTCTAGTGGCAGTTTACGTTGTTCAGTTAACTCAAAAATCTTTTTCACCATGACTTCTGGACCACAAGTATAGATCATGTCGAATTTTTCTTTGTCCAATAGTTTGGCAAGTGGTTCGGTTACCATGCATTGCAAACCATAAGTGCCATCATCTGTCGTGGTTATGATGTTTCTTTCATTACAGACACCTTTGAGCTCTCGCGTGAAGAGGAGTTCGTCTTTGGTTTTGGCGCCCTCAACGAAAGATAACCGTTCCGTTTTCGCTGAAAGCTGTTTAGCCAAGAATAACAAAGGCGCCGTTCCTGTTCCGCCGCTGATAAGGAGGACTTTGCCACGGCTTTCAGTGAAATTGTTGCCGTAGGGTCCACGCACGCCGATTGTTTGACCTGCTTCCATGTTGTGTAGATGCCTTGTTGCATCGCCAACTGCTTTTACGGAAACTGAGACAAGCCCATTGCTGGTGTCCATTATGCTTAAGGGGATTTCATCTATGCCTGGAATCCAAAGCATCAAGAATTGCCCTGGCTTGGCTTTTGAGCATAACCTGTCAGAGATTATGAAGGTTTTAACTGTTGGGCTTTCAGTTCTGATTTGAATTATTTCGCTTGTTCTAATTGTATTATTTGCTGTGAGCGAGGTTGACAATTTCTTTTACACTCCCATAATGTTTTTTTCTCAAATAAAGCGTCTACACCTTTTGTTATGTCTTGGAAAACCTCTGTGCTCTCCAAACCGATGGCTGTGCCAACTTGAATTGCTGAAGCACCAGCTAAGAAAAACTCGACGGCATCTCGCCAACTCGTTATTCCGCCGCATCCTATTATGGGCACATCTGGCAATTCTTCTCTAATGTCATAAACGCATCGAAGGGCAACGGGTTTTACAGCTGGACCAGATAAACCGCCCTTTAGATTGCTTAATATTGGACGCATCGTTTCGGAATCAATTGCCATTGCTTTTAAGGAGTTTACAGCGGTTAGGGCATCTGCTCCAGCTTCAACAGCAGCCCTAGCTGTGACAGCTATATTTGTAACGTTTGGAGAAAGCTTTACAAATATTGGATTGCTGATTGCCGCTTTCACTTTTTCAATAACATCAGCAAGTAATTTGGGGCTTTGACCAATCTCTGCACCAGTAAACTGTACATGCGGGCAGGAAACGTTGAGTTCCACCGCATCTGCACCTGCTTCAACGGCTTTTTTGGCAACCGTCGCATATTCGTCGGCTGAATAGCCAAAAACGCTCACTATAATAGGAACACGTAGAATTGTTTTTGAAAATCTTATTTCTTGAGCATATACGTCTATACCAGGATTCGGTAAACCCATGGCATTAATTAATCCACCCTCTGCTTGAACAACTGTTGGGTTCGGGTAGCCAACTCGGGGTTCTATTCCGATGGATTTTGTAACGACTGCCCCAGCGCCACCTTTGGCAACGCGGTTTAAGGATTCCGCTGAGTAACCCAAAACGCCTGAGGCTAGAATAGTTGGGTTTTCCAGCTGCAAACCCGCTACTTTTATGCTTAAAGGATTACTTTCCAAATTTTGTTCTCACCGTTTAATCTATTTAATTTCATTTATGGAGATAAGTTTCTTTTAGACCAACAACCTGAGCCTAAAAGCCACTTAATTTTAGTTGCTTCTTGCTTTTAATGTTTACTTTTAGGCTTTTACTGAAGAATTGAGATAAAAGAAAAATGAGGGTTTAGATAGACTTAAGAAAACGCTTATTTCTTCTTTTTAGCTTTCTTATCTTCTTTTTTTGGAGCTTTAGCCACTCTAAGAACCTCAAATTTATAATTGCCTTCAATTTATATTTAAAATTTGTCAAATGACAAACCCTCTGGCGCAAGCGAACAAATACCTCAAAAATGGGCGCTATAAACAAGATAACCCCGAAAATAGGCAAATAATTCGAGCATATTTTCCATGTTTTTTGGTTATTCAGATTTTACATTTACATGTCAAAACCAATAGCTTGCTTTTTGGTAGCTGGAAAGTCTTTTATAGCCGAGCGATGTAAAAAATTACACAGCTTAGAAAAAAAGTTCATATAGTTAAGTGAAGCATTGGAGTGAATGATTAACGAAATCCAATAGCAAGATTAAGGTGCACATTCAATAACAATTTTTACAATAAATCATGTTTATCCTCTAACAAAAAACTGCAACAAGATATTTTCGGGCTAAAGAGGTAATAGATATTGAAAGATGTCCAGAACGAAAAGCCGGAAAACGAAATTGAATTAAACAAAGTTGGGGTAGAAGGACTAAGAAAATACGTTATAGTAAAAAACCCAACAAAAAGTTATCACACAATCGTAACTATAAATAGCTACATTAAATTGCCTTCCAGCCTGCGAGGGGTACATATGAGCAGGTTCGCTGAGTCGATTGAAGAAATTCCTGAAGAAACAACTTCAATTGAGGACTTAGCTCAAAAAATATCTGAAACCTCCTTGGCAAAACACCATTTTGATTGTTGCACTAAAGTGTTTTGTGAGTTTCCATTTGAACGAACCCGACCAAACGGCGAAAAAGAAAATGGAATAGCCCAAATGTCCGCTAAATACTCTACATCAACCAGAAGGAAAACATTGGGCATATCAGTTAACGGCGCACTTGCCTGTCCATGTTCAAAAGAAATGTGTAACGGTTTAACTCATAATCAACGGGGAAACTTGAACATAGATATTGACGTTTCCAAAGGCAAAGTTGAACTTTCAGATATCATCGGTGTTTGCAGTGAAAGCTTTAGTTCACCTACATTTTCGATTTTGAAGAGACCTGAAGAAAAAAAGCTTGTTGAACAAATGCATGAAAACGCAAGGTTCGTTGAAGATGTTGTAAGAAAATGTGTCCAGTCGCTAAGAGAAAAATATCCGGACAGATACTGCGTCGTTAAATGTTCCAGTTACGAATCTATCCATGACCATAATGCCTATTCTGAATGGCGAGGAACACTTTAGACGGATATGCCATTTAATGTACCGATTAAGAGTCGAGTATGAATTCGATGCAGCGCATAAAATGGAAGGTTACCAAGGCAAATGCGCCAACCTACACGGGCACACCTACAAAGTTGAAGCTTTTTTCATTGCAAAACAGCAGGATTCAATCGGCGTTTCAGTTGACCTTAGAGCACTAAAAGAAAAATTGCTCAAAATAACGGAACCTTTTGATCACAGCTACCTCAACGATTTCAAAGAATTGGGCAACCCATCAACAGAGAATCTTTCGCGCTACATTTTTCAACGCTTAAAAAAAGACCTGCCCGCTGGCGCAGCTTTGGAGAAAGTTAGAGTTTGGGAAACGCCCAAGAGCTGGTGCGAATATTTTGAAGGCTAACCAAGTAAAGGAAGCGCCTACCAATGGACAAGGTCTTTGTTAAGAATTTAGTTGTTCCATGCAAAGTCGGCGTAACTAAAGAGGAGCGGTTAAAAAAACAAAATGTTGTCATCGACATTGACGTTTTTTGCGATTTAAGCAATGCAGGAACCACAGACGATTTAAGTAAAAGCATAAGCTACTCTGAAATTCAAGAAAAAACAATTAATTTTGTTACAAGCGGAGAATTCAAACTTTTAGAAAGTGTCGCTGAAGGTGTTGCTTCACTAATTTTAAAGAATTCTTTCTCTTCCAAAGTGACTGTATCGGTTAAGAAAGAGAAGTACGCAAATGAGCCAATGATGGGAATTGAAATTTCAAGGAATCAATATGGTTGAAGCCTACATCGCTATAGGATCCAATGTTGGCGACCGCGAATCTAACATAAAAAAAGCATTCGAATGTTTGAAACAAAAAATGGAGATAATCAAATCATCCTCACTTTATGAGACCAAGCCCATGTATATAGAAAACCAGGGTTGGTTCCTGAACTGTGTTGCTAAAGTCGAAACAGAGTTACCGCCCAGAGAGCTTTTGAAGTTTCTAAAGAGAACAGAGCAAGAATTAGGCCGTAAACCAGTCGAACGAAACGGACCTAGAATTATAGATTTAGACATAATTTTCTACGGAAAACAAATCATAAACGAAATCGATTTGCAAGTGCCTCACCCCAAAATTGAAGAAAGAGCATTTGTCCTTGTTCCATTGGTCGAGATAGCACCAAATCTCATACACCCAGTCAGCCAAAAAACCACAATCCAAGATTCTCTCAGAATTACAATATGTCAAATCTGAAATCAACTTAAAAACAAAAAGTGATAATTAAACCTAAAGATGGAACGGAAACGAGCATGAAAGTTTACGTCAAAACCCCTGCAAGACTACACCTGGGACTTATTGATTTGAACGGCGATTTAGGCAGAATTTTCGGGGGCTTGGGCGTAGCAATCGATCACCCAAACGTGGTTTTGGAAGCTGAAAAATCACAAGCATTAGCAGTCAGTGGCAAAAAAGTGGAATTAACACGCAGATTGGCTACAAACTTTCTGGAAGCTTATGGATTAAAAGAAAAAGTCACAATTTACGTTGAACAGGCAATTCCCGAACATGTTGGTTTGGGTTCAGGCACGCAGTTGGCTTTGGCTGTTGCATCAGCAACCGCTCGGCTATTTGATGTAAAAGCGTCAACTCATGAATTTGCTGCAGTTATGGGTAGGGTTGCTCAGTCTGGGGTGGGCACTGCAGTATTTGAGCAAGGGGGTTTAGTTGTTGATGCTGGAAAAAACACGAAAGACCCTACTCAAAAGATTATTCCCCTTATCTGCCGCACGCCCTTCCCCAATGAATGGCGTTTTGTTGTTGCAATCCCAAAGACAAAGAAAGGATTTGCAAATGAGCAGGAGGCTTCAGCGTTTAAGCAGCTTCCACCTATGGCACCAGAGCAGGTGGGCAAAATCTGCAGATTAACCATGATGAAGCTACTTCCGGCAGTTACAGAAAAAAACATCAAAACCTTTGGAGAAGCCTTAACGGAGATTCAATGCATTGTTGGAGACAGTTTTGCGCAAGCTCAAGGTGGCAGGTTCTCAAGCACCCCAGCATCTCAATCTATAGAGTTCATGCTTGAAAATGGGGCTTTCGGCTCAGGGCAAAGCTCCTGGGGTCCAACCGTTTACGGCATAGTTAAAGTCGATAAAGCTGAGGAGTTGAAGGCGAAAACCAAAGCTTTCCTTGACAGCAGCGTAGGCGGAGAAGTCTTTGTTGCCAAAGCTAGTAATCGGGGAGCAATCATCAAAGTTATCAAATAACAAGTATACGAAAAACTTATAATTCCGCTAACGCCAGCATCAGCATGTCAGGGAATAAAATGCAAAAAACTAACAAAGTTACAGTAACGGCACCAGCTCACCTTCATACAGGCAATTTTGACATGACTGGAGACCTTGGAAGATTATATGGAACGGTTGGTTTCGCAGTTGATAAGCTCCTTGAGGTTGAAGTCACAAAAAGCGATAAAGTCAAAGCCGAAGATGAAGCAGCGTTCCTTTTTACCAAACGATTCGCTGATAGCTACAAGCTGAGCTGGCGCTGAAATTAAAGTTAAGAAGAGTATTCCAAAATTTGTCGGCATGGGGTACCACACGACATTAGCTCTTTCGATAGGTTCTGCAATGGCAAAATTGTATGGACTCAAGTTAACCACGGAGCAAATTGCTTTGACGATGCAAAGAGGTGCAATAACAAGCCTTGGTGTGCACGCGTTTAAAGTAGGCGGGTTCATTGTTGAAGGAGGCTTCAAAATTGATCAGAGAGAAAAAATGATTCCTCCATTAATTTTCCATCAGCCCGTGCCAAACAACTGGCTTTTCGTTATTGCCATTGCCAACGAACCTCAAGAGAAAATCGTAAAGATGCGAGAAAACGAGGATAACATTCTTCGAAACCTAAAGTTAATGCCAAAAGAAACCTCAGATATGCTATCAAGAATTGTGCTTGTAAAAATCATTCCGTCGATCGTTGAAAATGACCTTAAATCCTTCGGTGAAGGGTTAACTGCTTTCAACTCGGAATTAGGCAAATTCTGGAATGAATATCAATGCGGCAGAACCTACTGCCACCCGATAGTCGAAGAAGAAATAAAAATAATGCTAAAAAGATGCACTTGTGCATGCCAAACTTCTTGGGGACCAACAATCTATGGCATAGTTGATCGCCAAACAGAAGCAGAAACCCTCACAAAGGAACTAAAAGATTATTTAGCGAAAAATGGCGGTGGAGAAGTCTTCTACACCAAAGCAGCTAACGCTGGAGCATCAATCAAGGAGATTTAGCTTTGGTTAAAGCCGTCGGAATCGATTCTGGAACAAAAACAATGGATATTTTCGGTTTCGATGACAAAGACGGCACCACAATAATTGACGTTGCAATTCCAAGAGATGAAATAACAAAAAGCGCTAAACTCGTAATCGAAAAACTAAAAGAAACGCAAAATCGTGTTGGAAAAATCGATGCAATCATTGGACCTTCGGGTTACGGAATGCAACTTAAAAAAGCTCTTGAGGCAACTGATGAAGAAATTGCAGAAGCCACTTTCGTAACAGAAGCCGACATCAAAAGGCGATTAAGAATAATTGGATTACGAGAGCTTATGGAGATGCTCAGGGAAGCAGATGATCTAAGTACGTACTTTACACAAGGTATTATTCATCTTGTCACGGTACCAAAATATAGAAAAGTAAACAAGATAGATATGGGGACTTCAGATAAGCTTTTGAGCGTCGTTTTAGCGGTAAAAGATCAAGCTGAAAGATTAAAAATCCAATATAGCGAAACGTCTTTTATTCTGCTTGAAGTTGGATTTGCTTATACCTCGGCGTTGGCAGTTCAAAATGGACAGGTTGTTGACGCTATGGCTGGGACTGCTGGTTTTCCATCATTTCTTGGCATGGGCTTTCTTGATTCTGAAGTAGCTTATGCCGTAGCCAACGCAACTAATGATTTTTCAAAGCAGTTGCTTTTCGCAGGTGGAGTAGCCTCATTTGCCGGAATTGACCCTTCTAAGCCTTTAGAGGATTTTATTCATAACGCAAAAACTAACGCCCGAGTTAAAGCAGGATATGACCTAATGCTTGAATCTATAATAAAAGATGTCGCAACGCTCCTCCCATCAGTTAAGCCAAAGGAAATAATTCTTAGCGGAAGATTCACAAGGATTCCAGAATTTAATGCAGATTTAATTGTTGAACTCTCAGGTTTCTTTGCAAAAACCGGATTGAAAATTGACATATCTAAATTGCAGGGCAAAGCAGATGTTACAAAACAAGCGGCGGAAGGCGCAGCAGTTTTTGCTAACGGATTAGCTGGAGGCAAATACAAACAACTCATCGAGACTATGCGTCTTAGGGAAAGTGAAGGAACCGTCTTTAGCAATCTTTACTTGGGAGACAAGGTAGCTGAAGGCTTAAACCAGTTTAAAAAGCTGTAACCACATTTTGATTAATCTTTAAACATTTTTTTATCTTGAATGTACTCTTTTCCTGTTCTCAATGCAATTTCAGCCTTCGCCAACTCACTTCCCAAATAAGCAGCGTGATCAAGCTTTGAAACCAATCCAGACTCAATAATCAACCCATAAACCTGCTCCGCAGTTTTACCCTTAACAACTAAGCTGGGCGTCATTTCATCAGCGAGACTGAAATGCTCTGCAACAATACTTTCATCTTGCCGGTCCACAAAAAGCTTAAAACAACCCTCCTCATCAAGCTCAGCCGTTTTCTCTTTTCCAGTCGCAACTAAAACACGTGTTTTTTGTTCAATCCCCTTATCGTATCTTTCTTCTCGATTTCGCTTGTCTTTAAGCAAAAGTAGGTCTATACCCAAATCCTTAGGAGCGGAACTTCTTTTTTTAGCCAGAAACATCATTTTTGCTGCCGTAGCTTCTTCTTTAATTGTTCCTTTTGCTTTGTCACTTTTCTGCGTCGCCAAAAGCATGCTTGCACCCACCTCTGAGCTTAGTTTGGCAAGCAAAGCATTCACACCAACAGAATCTGCATCCATTAACTCTGTCACATTGGAAACGCCCACAAATAATGGAATGTCAAGGTTTCGTTCTGAGAATTGGCGGAAGGCGAGAAATGATTCCAAGACGTCTAAGGGGTCAAGGATTAAGTCGCCAAAAATTTTGGTTACCCCCAGACTTTTAGCTTCAAATATGATTTCTTCAAGTAGTTGCACACGTGTCCGTGCTTGCTTTGGGAAGATACCTTCTTTTTGGTTTGTTGGAATAGCCACAACTGCAACGTTACGAATGAATGGTGCGATTGCTTTAATGTTTCCCGCGTCCATGCTCAGCACCAAATCCGCGCCAGCCACAACTGCCGCTTTAATTTCCGCGGGATCAAGAGAATCAATGCTCACAGGAACATTAACCACTTTTTTCACGGCTGCTACAACTCGCATGGCATCTTTGGGGCTGCTTTCACCAGCAACCATCCCAACGTCGATAACGTCTGCGCCAGATTGGACATAGCTCTTTGCCAAACCCTGAATTTCTTCATCATTTAGCAGAGAAGCATCAACTATTTCACCTAAAACCCGCATAGGAAAATCCTTGCCAACAGCCAAATCTCCAATCAAAATATTGCCGTGGTTTTCTATAAGACTATTTTTGTTTTCTTCAACCTTTGCTATTTCATCAAGAGCCTTTTTCTGAAGTTTTTCAACCATCAATTCATCTGCAGGAACAATAGTTGAAAGTTCCACCGTATCAAGTGAATCTATGACGATTGGCAAGTCAGCAGCGTACTTTGGACCTTTAAACGTGGGGACTCCAGTAGCTTTGGAAATGATTGATGTATCGCCTCGAATTAGCCCTGGAACAAGGATCAGATCAAAATTTTTCACTTTTGCCACCGCATCGCTGATTATTTGAGGAGTCAAAAAAGCAGCCACAGGAATTTTCAAAGCTAAAACCTCCGTTTCTACTTTTGTTTTTTTAGCAAAGTGTTCAACCGTCTGCTTTGCCATCAAACCGGTTATTAGCAGAATCTTCATTTTTCACCCTGCCATGATTCAATTCTTTTTGTTAAATCTGCCATAACAAATGAATATGAAGAATTTGGGGCTACCTTGTTTACGACAAAGTTGCAATTACCTATCATCTCCAAGAGCTTACCTACTTGATTTGATTCTTTTTTACTGTTTATCATGGCTTTTACGCGGGTAGCATGTATGATAGCTTCAAGCGTCAGAGAAAAGGCGCGAGAATAAACCTGTGGATATTTTGGTTTTGTCAAAATTTGCCCTACGCTAAATACAGCGTGGATTTTCCTTGAATCGAGCGGTTTCAAGTTGGTAACTGAAACATCAATTGAAGCATCAGCAAAACGCAGCCTAGGCGCATTAACTGAACCTGATTTCTCAAACCAATCCGAAGGCAGTTTGCCATCAGTATTAACTTCTTTGAAGGCCGTTCTGTAAAAAATCATTATGTCGTTTGTTAAATTTACAACCGCACATCGGTTTAACTCAATGTTACCGTAAGTTTTTGATGAACTAAAGAGGTTAATGATTAGGTGCTGCTCATCCTCCAAGATGACACCCATAGGTGCTGCATTCGGTTCCCCATACTTATTATAAGTTGAAATTACAGTTTCAGCAATTACCCCTCTAAAGAAACCTAAGTCAACCAATTTTGCCATCAAACCAACCTGAGCAACCTAGAAGACTACAAGCATTTTGTTTCAGTCGAAAATAAAAATTCTCAATGCCATAATAAAGTTTTGCCAACGCAACAATCAACTGCAGTTCAAACAGAATTTTATTGGTCGTTCGGTTACTGCAAGGTTTTTAAAGGATAAAACGAGTATTTTCATTAGAACTTTTGACCCATTTTTAAACATTGATTTTTGGGGCGGTTTAAAAATAAATGGCAGTTAAAGTGGCGTTAGTTTACCCGTATTTTCATCCTGCGAATGATAATTCAATTTTTCGTTTTCCACCCTTAGGTTTAGGCTACATCTCTGCAGCGCTCAAAAAACATGGCGTTGAAGTAGATTTGATTGATTGTACTTTCCTGCAATTCAGCGAAGCAGTGGAAAGGGTAAAACGTGCCAAACCGCAAATTATTGGTTTTTACTCAATGTTTTCTATGAAGAAGGCAACGTTAGATCTTGCAGAAGCAATCAAAAAGGAATACGAGGGCAATTGTTTGTTTGTAGTTGGGGGTCCCTTGCCTTCTTGGTCTCCTGAAAGTTTTCTTGGCACCTTTGATTTGGTTGCTATGGGCGAAGGCGAGAAAACCATGGCAGAGCTTGCCGACTGCATTGCAAAAGGAACTGAGTTTTCGGACGTAAAGGGTATCGTCTTTCGCCATGGAGAAGGCGTTGTTCATACTGCACCAAATGAATTCATTGAGGATTTAGATAGTTTAGCCTTCCCAACACGTGAATTATTCGATAATGAAGCGTATAAGAAATATTATCTTGAACGATTTGGCTACTCCACTTCATCCATGATAACTTCTAGGGGTTGCCCGTTTTCTTGTGATTTTTGCAGTAGACCAATCTTTGGCACAAAAATAAGAAGCCGATCCATCGGCAACATTATTGACGAAGTGGAACAGATTTCTGCGTTTGGTTATGACCGGGTTTGGTTTGCTGATGATTGTTTCACATTAAACCGTTACCATTTACTTGATGTTTGTCGTGAAATGGTTCGCCGTAAAGTTGACATTGGCTGGGAATGCTTGTCACGTGTCGATACGATGGACAAAGAAGTTGCAGAAGGCATGAAACGTGCAGGTTGTCTACGGGTTTTCTTTGGCATTGAATCAGGAAATGACTCTGTCTTAAGCATAATGAACAAACATATCACAACGTCTCAAGCTAAAAATGCTGTTTACGCAGCTAAAGCAGCCGGATTAAAGACGGGAGCTTTCTTCATTGTTGGCTACCCTGGCGAAAGTGACAAAACCGTTTTGGATACAGTGCGCTTTGCTTCGGGTTTGCCGCTTGATTACTTGTCATTTACTCTACCCTATCCTATTCCTGGCACTCCACTTTACGAACGCGTCAAAGATAATGGAGTGTACATTGAGGATTGGGAGGAACCCAAAAACTATCGTTTGATTAGGCATAAGTTGCTCTATGCGTCAGGTTTTAGTGAGGGAAAATTGAAGTTTGCCATCGGGAAGGCTCATGCTCAGTTTTATGGCAGAAAATATCTTGGAAAAGTAGGGTATGGAGTCTTAGGAAAGCCATTTGAACGTTTAACCGATTTTACATTTGAAAGACTACATTAACGCAGAAACTCGTCTATTAATAGGCTTGATCGATAGGTAGTCATTTAATCTCAAACCGCTACAATAAACATGCAACATTACCACAAAGTGCAAACATTGCAAAAACTAATCATAGTCCCCACAATCATAAGCTCGCTAAGAATCGCAGTTATTCCCCTCTTCAGTTACCTCTACAGCACCTCAAACATAATCTCTTGCCTAATCCTGCTGGCTTTTTCAGCTGCGACAGACTTTCTTGATGGATACGCAGCTAGGAAATTAGGCGCAACCTCAAGATTTGGCGCTTACTACGATGCCACAACAGACTTTGCCCTTGTAATAAGCATATTCATCATTTTTACGATCAAAGGCTTTTACCCAATTTGGCTTCCTCTCCTCATAACCGCATCATTTATTCAATTCATAGCAACAAGTCACTACGCAAAAAGAATCTACGATCCAATAGGCAAATACATTGGAAGCGCACTTTACATAGGCATAGTCTTAACGCTTGTCTTACCAGCCCAAGCAACGTTTAGTTTTGTGCAATATGCCTTTGTGGGCTTTTTCTTGATTTCGCTTGCAAGCCGCATTATAAGCATGACAAAAAACCGCAACTACAAATTAAACTAATATACGATACAATTTTCTTATTACTCCTTGAATTTCGGTGCTTGCCTTTGCCAGAACAAAAGGTTACCAAGACAGATTTTCCTGGGCTAATTCGGGTTTCGTCAGGTACCGCTATAGTCCTGGGGCTGTTAAAAGGCAAGCTAGATGCTGAACCCACGACGGCGTACCTTATGACTTACAAGGAGGGCAAATGCACGGCTAATTGCGGTTTCTGTCCCCAAGCCAGAGGAAGCAAAAGCAGCATTGAGTTGCTTTCAAGGGTTTCTTGGCCCACTTTTCCGACCTTAGACGTAATCAAAGCAATTAGTGATACGGCTCAGAAATGGAAAATTAAGCGAGTCTGTATTCAAGCTCTTAATTACCCCAGCGTTTTTGTGCATCTAGAAGCACTTGTAAAAAAAATTAAACAAGAATCTGACATACCAATCTCGGTTTCCTGCCAGCCCCTCAGAAAAGAAAACATACATCGCTTATCAAAAGCAGGCGTTGACAGGTTAGGTATAGCGTTGGATGCCGCAAGTGAAGCACTATTCAAAAAAGTAAAGGGAAAGAATGCAGGCGGCTCTTACAGTTGGGAAAATCAGTTTAATATGTTAAGTGAAGCGTTAACGGTTTTTGGAAAAGGAAATGTCAGTACGCACATTATTGTTGGGTTAGGTGAAACAGAGAAAGAAGCAGCACAAGTAATTCAAAGATGTCGTTGATATAACCATTTTGCCGGCTCTTTTTGCTTTTACCCCAATACGTGGTACCGCAATGGAAAATTGTTTACCGCCTAAGGTTGAATGTTATAGGCGTGTGCAACTTGCAAGATACATAATAGTTAAAGGGTTAGCAAGATACGAAGCCATGCATTTTGATGATGAAGGAAAAATAATATGTTTTGGATTAGCTAACCAGGAATTAAAGCCGGTCATTGAATCAGCTGAGCCTTTCCTTACTTCTGGATGCAAAGACTGCAATCGCCCTTTTTACAATGAAAAACCAAGTGGACCCATCTATAATTACCCAAAAAAACCAAACAAAGGGGAATTAGAGAAAATAAAACAGCAAATTAATTGCTGCTAAATCAGTTTATCAGCTGTTTGCGGAGTCTGTTTTTTGACAGCTGCAGGCAGTTTTGGTTTTTGTCGTGTAACTTGTTCAACCAAGCGCCAAAATTCATCCATAGTGTAGCCTTTTAGCAGGTCCTTCATGAGTTTTTTAACTTGGTAGTATGTCATTTGAGCTTCGCCTTTGTCTAAGCTTTCCTGTGAACCTTTAATGCGTCTAAAAAGCTCATCCATTTGCCGTGGTGAAGCGCGAATTCCGGCTTTCTCCAAAAGCTTCTGAATAAGCGTCTGACCTGTGTTTCTGCCAATAAAAATCATTGTTTCTCTGCCAACGATTTCAGGTGGAAAAGGCTCGAAAAGCAAAGGTTGCGCCATCATTTCTTCGACTTCTTCTTCAACTTCATGGGTAAAAATATTTTCGCCGATGATTGGTTTATGGAATTGGATTGGTAGAGCAAAAGCTTTTTCAGCGGATTGGGCAAGGCGATAGATTTTTCCCATATCTATCCCTGTATCGATGTTGTAGAGCAGTTCTGCCGCTGTAACAACTTCTTCGAAAGGAGCTATTCCGGCGCGTTCCCCAAAGCCAGCGATACACGTGTGCAGGTATTGGACGCCTTCTTCCATAGCGGCTAAGGTGTTTGCTGATCCCAAGCCGAAATCGTTGTGACAGTGAATTGAAAGCGGTGCTTTCTTTCTAATAGCATCAGGTAAGCCATCTCGGATGTGTGACATTAAGTATCGCATGGATAGTGGTCTCATGAAACCAACTGAGTCCGCTATTGCTAAACGGATTGCTCCAGCTTTGGCTGCGGCTTCAAAGACTTCTAGAATATCTTCAAGCGGCGTTCTTGTACCATCCATAAGAACAAAATTAACAGTTGCTCCATGTTTCTTTGCGTAGTCTATGTTTTCAACTATCTTTTGTAATGCTTGTTCTTTTGTTATTTTTAGTTTGTATTGAAGGTTCAAACCGTTAATGGGTGATTCAATGGTTATTTCTTTAACGCCGCATTCTAAACAGGCATTTACACTGTTTTTGGTTGCTTCTGCTGATGCGGTAAGTTTTGCATTGACAAAAGTTTCGTTAACAATTCGTTTAACATTGCGTTTTTCATCTTCAGAAATAGCTGGAAAACCAACGTTAATTATGGCTACTCCGGCTTCATCCATGAATTTTGCCAGCCTGACCTGTTCGACATAAGTTAAGTAAACTGTTGGCGCCTTGATGCCTTCTCGGAAAGTTTCATCCCAAATAAATACTCGGTCAGGAAGTTTTGGCGGCAAATTCTTTCTTAAGCGATTGTAATTGGCAATTAGCCCTTGGGCTTCTAACTTTTTAAATATAGTCTTTCTCATCCAGACACAATCCAACAAATGGGCACAGTATAATATGTTTAAGTTACAGATTCCAATATAAAAACTGCATCGTCAGATCATGAGGCGTAGGCTTTATTGAAGATTTAATGAGTCAAGTGAGTCAATAAATATTTTTTCGCAGTTCATAATGCAAAAGTTTTAAGTGTAAAAAGAGAAATACATTAGCCAGTGAGGGGAAATAAAAAATGAGTAGCCTGCAAAAGACAATTGAAAAAATAAAAAGTTTAGAAGCTGAAAAGAAAAATCTTGTTCTTGAAATAGAAAATCTTAGAAAGATGGCTGATGCAAAGGCTACTTCGTTAGAAAATGATGTTGCTGCTCTTCGAGATGAAATTAAATCGCTCAAAATTCTTATGGGACCAGAACAGCCAAACGCAAACCCGCTTAAAGTCAGTTAACCAATCATTTATTTTTAATTTAGCAGCCTTGCTACGGATTAGCAGGCGACATAGGAATTCTTTGCATAAGAGTATTTATAGAGTTAGTCAGCGCATTTGTTGCTTCTTGACGCGGGGTTGTGGACATGTCAGTTTCGAGTTTTTCAAGTTCTTTATGTAACTTATCTGATTTTTCAATTAACTCTTGTTTTCTTTTTTCGTAGCCATCATGCATTTTCTCTTGTTCAGCAGTAAAAGTCTCAAGAGTTACTTGTAACTCGTTCTTTGAGGAGTTTAGGTCCGTTTGTGTTTGCGAAAATTGTTCTGCAGCCTTTCGTTTTGCCCCTATCTGGAAAAAGCCAAATTTCATTTCTTGCTGTGCAGCAACACTGTCTTCTAATTCGCGAATTTTTGTGCTTAATCTTTGAACATCTGCGTTTCGTTTGAAGCTACGTTCTCTTGTTTTCTCAGCATAATCCTTGTCAGTTTCCACTATGAGATGATTGATGTCAGCCAATTCTTTTGCTTCATTGGAGAGGCTGGATTCTTGGATTCTTTTTTCTGCCAATGCGGCTTCAACGTCTAGAAAAATCTGAGAGCGTTCTTTCAGAAATTGCTCGTCCACTTGTATTGTTGGGTTAGATTCAAATTCCGAGACAACTTGTTTTAGGGATACTATCCAGTCATCAAAGTATTGATTGAATGGTGAAAGAGCAAAAATTTGGGTTCCAAGTTTGCTTAATATGCTGAGTGTTTTTTCTACAACTTCTTTTGAAGAAACTTCAGGTGTTTCTTCGAAGTATTTACCCGAACGCTGCTTTTTCTCTTTTGTTTTCTTGTCATGTGCTGACTTTGAGAATTGCTTAGCAGCACCTCGGCGTGAACCAGTTTGAGGTCTAAAGCTCATAATCAACCAGTGTCCTGAAGAAATATTTAAACAATCACTTGTTGTCAAAAAAGGGGAGTGTTGTTTCAGTGGTGAAGTTTATCGTTCCCGTTTTGAAGTTGCCTTTCTTGGAACAACAACTTCGGCTGTCGTGGTTTTAGGCTTGCGTTTTCTTACTACCAATATTCCTCCGATGACTGCGAGAACGGCTACAACAGCTATTACAGCAATAATTGTTGGGCTTAAAGAACTTGTGGAATTGTTTGTAATGGGATTGGACGCGGATTGAGAATTTGTCGGAGAGTCAATGCCAACGGAAGGTGAGCTTCCATCTGCTTGATACGGAGAAACTGCAGGTGCTGTACCCTGAAGAATTGGTTCTTCAGTTTGAACTAGTAAGGAATAGCTTGCGATTTTTAGGCTTGATGGTACATCAGATTGGTTTAAGTCCAATGCATAAATCTGGAAAGTGGTGGAATTAGATGGAACCAAATCGGCTGGCGTTAGATAATCTGTATAGCCTACACCAACAACTGAACCTGTAGAATTGTAAAAAGCTGCGACTACTGTGAGATTTGTGGCGGTTTGCGTTCCTGTATTTTTAATCACCCCACTGACCGTGTAAGCTCCGTTATAATCTCCAGTGGTTCCAACGGATGGTTTACTGCTTGTGATTTTTAAATCTGGATATTGATAACTACTTGTTGCGTTAGCTTGTGTAAAGGTAAATTGTATGGTACCAATCGCGTCTGGTGTCCATGCGTCGCCAGAAGATAGTTGAAACTCCATCATAAAGGGCGCTTTTTGCTGTGGAGCAAGATATGCAACCCATGCTCTAGTGCCAGAATCGCTTACGTCGGCTCCTGATGGATCCAATACGGTGCCTTGAATGTAGACGGCGCTAATTGTGTTTTGACCAATATTTTGAATTTCGCCCACTACATCAAGAAACCCAACTGTGTTAATGTAATAAGAATAATTTGTAACTTTGATGCTTTCAGGTTGACTAATTACGTGTGGAATTGAAGATATTGCCAAAGAAATAAAAAGCACCGCAATTAAAAGGTACACTATTCGTTTTCTCATTTACCTATCCCTCATCCGTTCAATTCCTAACTGTACCTTCGTAGTATAAAACAGTTTTTCAAAATTGACCCTCAATCTAAACACTAAACTAAAACCAAAACGTCAATTAATTCATAGGTTAATTTTGGATTTGAAAGCAATAGATAAAGAAACGCCAATTTACGGTAAATCCGGTTTTCGTAATTTCTTGTGTAACAGAAAAAAGATAATTCTTAAATGCAAAAAGTGTGGATAAGTAATTACAAGGATTTCCAATGATTGAAAAATTACATCCCTATGTAGTGTTTCTTCCTCCAACCGAGAATAAAGATAAAATTCTCAGCGCAATATTCGGCTCAAAAGCGGGCGTCGACTTACTCCGTTTCTCCCTCAAACAAGGCATAGCAAAAAACATCTATCAAAAAGAACTTGTAAAACAGCTAAACTATTCAAACAAAACAATCATTGAAAACCTAAAAACCCTAACCAAACTCGGCGTGCTAAATGAAAGCATGGAAAAAGATGAGAAAGAAGGAAGAATTAGCTGGGTAAAAACTTATCAATTGACAAACCTTGGCAAGTGGTTTGCTCTATTGATGGCTGAAGAAAAAGAGCTCTCAGAACAAGAAAAAGCTGAAATTCTTCAAAGCCTTTTTCGGACCTATGTGAAGCAGGTTAAACGTTTGGCTGAAGAAATTGGAATTAACAAAAAGATGCTTGAGGAAACATTTAGGGAAGAAATGAAAAGTCCTCCATGACTATTTGCAGATAATCTTTTTCAACTTTGAGAATCCAAAAAAAATCGTTTGATGAAAAGCTTCGATTTTTAATTTGAAGGTCTTAATTTACAGGTTAGTGTTTGCTACCCGCTATTTCCTTTGGCTACTCTTTCTTTAGCAAGCAAATACTCAACGTACTCTCTAATAGTTTGGTTGGTTTCTTTGGCTCTTCTCTTAATGTCTCCATGAAGTTCTTCGCTAACAGTTAGACATTTGTATCCTTTTCTTGGCACAATACCAACCTCCTTTCAAAGATTTTATGATTTTCTGTAATATAATTAAAATGGTGTAACAAATGGTCGAACATTCCGCAGCAACAGAGTAATGTTCAATTTTGCGAATATGCAACAAGATGGTAAGTTTATAGAAATGAAAAATGGGTTGGTTTTGGTTTGTGGGGTTTGGAGATATTTTGAGGGGGAGAAGGGAGAGCGTGTTAAAAATTAATTGTTCTCCAAACCTTTCCACCCAACCCATTTTTTGGTTTTGCCCTCCATGATTACAAGGCTTTGAAAGCCTCAAACCACCTGCTGTAAGCTGACAACATATCTAGAGACACACTTGGTTTACGTTCTTCAAGGATTTGACGGAAGTCAGCCATTGTCAGTAACCGCGGTTTCGCCTCTTTATCCATTGCTTTGCCTGATTCGAAGAATTCCCCGATAAGTTTCAGCTGGGCTGATTGGCAAACATCGCGTATGTCGCTTCCTGAGAAGCCTTCTGCAAGCCGTGCTAACTCATGCAAGTCTACATCTGTATCTATAGCTAGAGTGCTTGAGTAGAGTTTTAGCATGCTAAGTCTGGTTGCATGGTCGGCTAAGGGGACGAGGATTCTCTTTTGGAACCGCCTAATAAAGGCCCAGTCAAGGTCCCATGGTTTGTTTGTTGCACCAATGACGTAAACGTGAAGGTTTTTGCCTTTGTCAACGATGCCATCCATTTCCTTCAGAAATTGATTGCGGACACGTATTTCTCCGCCGACTTCATTAGTGTGTGCTCCCATCAAAGAATCCAATTCGTCAACAAACACGATTGCTGGTTTACCTTCGATTGCAGATTTGCGGGCTGTTCCAAACAATTTTGAAACGTTTTGCTCAGCTTCACCTAACCACTTTGACATGATGGATGCTGCGTCGATTGAGTAGAAGTTAGCGTCGATTTCTGTTGCAACTGCCGCCGCTAACAGGGTTTTGCCGCAGCCAGGCGGACCAAACAGCAAAATCCCACGTGGCCAACCCAGCGGGAACAAGTCAGGTCTTTGAACAGGGTAAACTATAGCTTCTTTCACAGCTTTTTTAGCAGTGTCTAAACCAACAACTTCACCCCAGCTTATGTTTGGTTTCTCGGTAACTACAAGCTCTTCGTTTTTTCCATTTCCATTGCTGTTGCCTTCCATGGTTGCTCCTCCCCCACCTTCATTATCATTGCTTGCAGCTTCATTCATTTCAGTTGAAGAAACTGCACCTTGCAATGCTTTGATTCGTTCTTGGTAAGCGATTGCTCTTTGAACGTATACTTTGTTCAAGCCGTATTCAGGGTAAAGCTGCACGAGCTGCAAGAGACTTTCAATTGCTTTTTGATAGAGGGTTATGGCTCTTCCTTTTTGCCCTTGCTTATCTAAGCGTACAGCATCTAGGGCATAAGCTGTCGCTGCTTTTTCAAGTTCATTTGACGCGCTCATATGTTTTCTCTCCTTCTCCTTTCTCCTATTCAGGTGACTTTAACTCAATTTTTATTCTACCCTTAGTTCCTAAGCTTTCAAGGGCACGCTCAATTTCTTCATTGGAAGTTTGAAGTTCAATGGAACATCGACTTAAATCGATTTCACCGTTAGTTTTTCGGACGTACTCCAAAAGAACATCTTCTAAACATGGCTTCTGAACTTTAAGCGAGAACTCTTTAATCTCTGATTTCTTATAGGAGAAAACGGAGCTTTGTGGATCAAACCCAGTTTCCTCAGTGGTTTTATGTCCTATCATCTGCGAAGAGGTAGCGGTTAGGGCAACAAGCTCTTTTATAGGTATCTTCTGTTTTACAGGTGCACCTAAAGGTGGCTCCGGAAGAGTTTCGGTTAATTTCTGTTGCATGAAACAGGTGACTTCTTTAAGGATTTCTTCGCCACCCTCAGTTTTCTTGCCGACTGGAATGAGTTCCTCATCGGTTGAAATCTTTGTGGCATGCAATGTTTCTTGAATTGTTGCATTAACATTATTTAGTTCTGAGCTAACATCAGGCAAAACCTGGAATAGTTCTTGGGAAACTCCTGAAAGCAGCCTCAATGCAGGCTTCAAATCAGCGACAATGTCGCCTAATTCTTTTATGGTTTCCAATCTAAGAACTACACGTTCAATAGCTAATTGGACATTATATAGGAATTTTACAAGTTTTCGAACTTCGGCAAGTTCGGTAGCGCAAATCGCAGCTTTTTCTCGATTATTCTTTTTTAGTGCGCCCATGCAATTTTCAAAAAGGATACGATCTCTTTCTTTTAAACGATAACTTGCCTGTTCTAGTTTGCCTTGTTGAATTTTAAGGGTCATAATAGATTTGTTCGCAACTTCGCGGATAGGTGGAGGGGTTGGATTACTTAATTTCATACCTTATCCCTCCACAGTGTGTTATCCGCTTTTTTGTTGAAATTAGAGACCTGCTTTCCCGATTTCTTTTACGTAAACAACCACTGGGGGTTCAGGAAGCTTAGAGGCTGCATCATTATTGCTGATGTTGTTGTTGACGACGTGTTCAGCATAAATTTTGGTGGATCTGGGCATCTGAGATTGATCGCCCAATAGCACGCTTGCGAGTTTGCTTTTAGTCTGTTCATAATCTGTTTTTTCTGATGATGCACGTTTAAGAGTTTCCTGTAGAAGAGTGAAAGCGGATTTGTAGGTTTCTTCATCGACTTTTCCGATTTCATGTTCAATTTCTAGGTTGGCGATTGCATAGCTTAAAGATGTTATTTCTTCGCGGCAGCGTTCAATTTCTACAGCAGACTCGTCAATGATGACTTGAGCGTCTTTTTTGAGCTGATTCAGAACGGTTCCAAAGCTTTGGTGAAGATCCTGGAAGATCTCTGGAGCAATTTTTTTCTTGTCAAGCAAGTCTTTGAGGGCTTCGTCTTTGCGCCAAATCAGTGGAATGTGGTCACAAAGCGCGCCTGCTTGGGATTTAATCTTTGTGATAAATGTTACTTCGGAACCGCTAAATCGGAAGTTATCCATAGGCTGTTTTGAGAATTGGCCATCTCCAAATTCCATAAATACAGCGTCAAATTTCCCGTCAGGAGTTAGTGCGAAAGAAGCTACTTTACCAATTATTCGTCCATATTCATTCTTTATTGGTTTACCAAGACAAAGAAAAAGATTGGAGTTAGACATTTTGTGTTTTATCCTCCTATTTTAGAAACTTTGTGTTGATTTTTCTGATTGTGGGGCTGAGGGCATTCCTGGGGGCAGATCTGGGAATTTATCTTTTATCTTTTGTTCTGCAACTGTGGCTGCTTCTGCAAGAATTTTTGATGCGTCCTCGTTTACTGAGTCAAAGTTCAATGTCATTCCGCTGCCTTGGCCTGCTTCAATCATGATTCCGCTGAGCATGTTACCAATTTCGCCTAGTTCACTTTCTGCTTCTGGAAATACGCTTGTTAGACCTGATCTGACTGAGCGCAGAACACCTACGGCTGGGCCTAAGGTTGATACTACGTCGCCTAATTCTGAAACTGTTCGTAATCTTAATGTAATTTGTTCTAATGCAAGTTTGGCATTCATTATTAACTTTGACATTTTTCTGACTTCGGCTAGTTCGTTGGCGAAAACGTTTGCGCGTGCGCTGTCATGTTTTGCATATGCGTCGACTATGCGTGCGAAGATTGCCTTGTCTCTTTGGCTGAATCTGTCAGTAGCTTGGTCAAGCTTCTGAACTTGAAGCTCAATGCGTCTAACAGCGAAGTCTAATCGTGGTTTTAGTGGTCCTGGCGGTTTTACTGCGTCTTTAATGCGATTTTGGAATGGCTCTTCGTCCCGTTTACTTTCCCACTTTTTTGCAAATCTTTCTGACAATTTGATTACCTCTTGAATGTCAGAATGCAGAAATTGATCTTATACATTGTTAATATGTTCAAGATATGCACGTATATACGTAGGGCTATATGTCACATAAAAAAGTCCATAGACCTTTAACTATTAGAGTTAAACATGATGTAAGCGCTAATCTGTTTATACAGAAATATGTAAGTTAGACTAAAAAGAAGCGTGGAGCAATCCTAAAATAAAAAAGGTGAAGTGAATGAATAGCAGATTAAAAATATTCGGTTTAATAGCTTTTCTAGGTTTCGTAGCAGGCATCATTGCCCAACTCACAGCAGTCTATCTTATTCCGTGGATGGTCTCAGTTCTGCCGTTGCTCGGTGGAATGACAAGCTTCATGATCTCAGGCTTCGCCGGTGCAGTCATAACAGTGGCAATAGTCGGCGCTTGGGCATACATGACCGGCAAAAAAGAGCCCTACTAAATATAGAGCTCTCCAACCTCTTTCTTTATTGAACCCCAAACTTTTTACAAAAAATAGTTAATTTTTATGTTAATTGAATGATAGCCGATTTAATTAAACTTAAAAATCATCTATGAACACACATACGCATATTTCAAAAAATGATAAGCCAAAAGGCTTGTCTTTTATTTTGGACTCAATAGCGGAAAAAGCTTTCATTAGCCTCCAGCTTAATTTCCCCGCCTTCAGCTTCACCGTACCTCGATTTTCTCATCGTCCAAATCTATTAAAAATCTCCTGGACTTTATTTGCATTTCTCAATAAATTTCCAAAGCTTGTCCTTTTCGCAATGTGATTCTTTTATTGATCCATAATCGTCTTAAAAATCAATTCACCACTATTTCTCAACGAACATCCCTGAGATAAACAAAATAAGTCTAATGATAATGGGGAATTAGAACAGTCCTTTCAGCTTATTTCTTGTTATATTGACACAACATCAACTAAGCCAAAAATAGTCGAACCAAACGAAAACATATGCGGAATTGAATTAAACTCCACTAATATTTTAGTCTAAAAATTTACGCTTTATTCAAGAATAATTGTTAAATACTCTAAAACAATCATTATGGTAAAGAGCTGGAAGAGAGAGTTGGCAATAAGCGACGATTCATTACCGAATGGATCACTTGAAAACAAAGTTAAAGCACAAAAGGAACTAGTTGAAACGCTTAAAGTACAATGGAAACTTTTATGGACTGAACGTTTTAACGACAAAGAAAGAGCTGAGGCAGTTTCAAAGAAAGACTATGAAATCTTGTACCTAGAAAGAGGCACAGTTATCAACGCCACTAGAGATTATAAAGTATTAAATTTCAAAGACATTTTAGAAAAGCATATGATTGAACAACCGGACCGTTTTATTCAACCGAATGCCAATGTCGGAGGCTGGAAACAATTTGTAAAAACCAACATCAGTAGCAACAAGCCTCAAAGAAGTGATCACACTTCAGAAAAAGTTCCTAAGAAGCAAGCAACTGTTCAATCGAAGAAGAACAAACAGGGTTGGCTTCACGCAACTTAATTGTGGTTTAATGAATTTTCCAGATGCTTAAAGATTTGGTCATCAATTCTGCGATAAATAGTTAGTCGCTTTGATGGAATTAAAACAAAAATTATGGATTAAGTTTTAGATACACTATAGGCAAAGAAGATAAAATATTTACATTAGGACATCGAATTAGAAAAATTGGTTTAAACAAGGAAAAAGAGATATCTTAATTCAGAAGAATTTGAAGGTAAAAAATTCAAATAAGTTGAGGAACTGCTTAACTTTTAAGTTGATGTGAATCGATAACGCCAAAGAATAGAAAAATCTTGATAGCCATTGCCCTAACTACTCTTGTTATTTTATCCTTTTTTGCAGCTTTGTATGGGATACGTATTCCCGCAAAGCAAACTCCAGCTTTAGGCACTCCATTTGTTGGGATTGAAACAGGTTGGAACAGCAACGCATCCGATTGCAAAGCATTAATTGATAAAGTCAAGAACTACACAAATCTCATCATAATAGCTTCCCCGCTAATTATCAGTAACGAGGAATTGCTAAACCAAACATGCGACTACGCCTATAACGCTGGAATGTATTTTATGCCTGCATATTACCAAGACATATTCGGTAATGCTAACATCAATTACACTCCATCCTCATGGTTTACATCAGCAAAAGAGAGATATGGCAACAAGCTATTGGGAATTTATTTTTATGATGAACCAGCAGGAAACCAATTAGACGAGACCATTAATTTAACATCAAACAACGTTTACAACACTACAAGTGCACCAACTAGTTATCAGGATTATGCTAACTGGTATTTTCACATTTGGACACAGGGTAACGGAGTGTCTACGGCTGCCAACTTTACACATGAATTTGATTCTTCATTGGTTGTATCAGACTACGCATTATACTGGTTTGATTATAAGCTTGGATATGACACAGTCTTAGCAGAGTTTGGGTGGAATAACAGCAGGTCACTACAAATTGCACAAATCAGAGGAGCTGCTAATATTCAAAACAAAACTTGGGGAGCCATTATAACTTGGACATACAATCAGCCACCCTATTTGGAAAACGGATCTCAACTCTACAATGACCTGGTTTTCGCTTATAATTCAGGGGCAAAGGTCGTTGCAATCTATGACTCCTCACAAAACTACACAACCACAACACTAACCGAAGACCATTTTAATGCCTTAAAGAACTTCTGGAGTTATATGCAACAGAACCCTGACAAAAACGGTAACCTTAGGGCACATACAGCAGTGGTTCTTCCTCAAGATTATGGTTTTGGCTTCGGCAGTCCTACAGGCTCGGTTTGGCAATATCATCAGGCAGATAATTGGACAAAAAAGTTATACAGTGATGTTACTACTTTTGTAAACCAGCACAATTCGAGCACAGACATAGTATATAGTGACCAAGAATTTCAGTCTGCAATTCAAAATAAGTATGACAGAGTACTTTACTGGCCCAAAGACTTTGAATCAAACAGTTCATACCCAATATTAGACCTTAACAATGGTTTAGGATTCAACACAGTTCAAGAGGCAATATCTTCATACGCAACTACTCAAAACGACACAATTCTAGTTAAACCCTTAACGTACCAAGAAAAAATCGAAGTAAACAAACCCTTTACATTAATCACCCAAAACAACGAAACATCAATAATTTCCGGAATGGGCTACAAAATAAATTTAAACATAACAAACAGCCACATATACTGTTCTAAAATCTTGAGTTTAACCCCTCGGTTTCTTATAGAGGCGCTTGTTGTAGGCATATTACAGTCACAACTTCTAATGAAGCCCAAATTACGCTTCATTAATTGAGGTAGAAATTTATGAAAATTGCAATTATTGGAAAAGGGAACGTTGGCAGCGCATTATGCAAAGGATTAAGCGGCAAACATGAAACGAAGTTTGGTCACCGAGACCCCGCTGAACCAGTTGCTGACGCCGCAAAATGGGGTGAAATCATAATTCTTGCAGTACCCATAACAATGCAAACGATGCTATCGAGGAAATAAAACCGTATGCAGACGGAAAAGTGATAATTGATGTCATCAATGCAGTGGGTTCAAATGGGGATTTGGGAATAAGCTGCACTACTTCTTCGGCTGAAGAAACACAGAAGAAACTGCCGAAAGCCCTAGTGGTTAAAGCGTTTAACACTGTGTTTTCAAGGAATCAGAGCACGGGCAAAGTTGACAGCGAACAACTAACTGCTTTTATTGCGGGGAACGATTTGAAGGCAAAGCAGATTGTAGCTCAATTAACAAGTGATATAGGTTTTGATCCGGTTGATTGTGGACCTTTAAAGGCCTCGCGTTACTTGGAAGCCATGGGAATACTGATAATTAACTTAGCATATATGTACGAAACTGGAACAAAAATCGGCTTCAAATTAGTTAAAAGTTCCTAGTTAAGCTTTTGTCAAAACAACTTGGCTACCTGTATGTAGCTTACATATTTGGCTAAGAAAACAGGAGGAATAGCTCAACTTTACTCATATTCACGGATATAAAAATTTGAATAATTTTCATTTCGATTAACTTTTTTTGTGTCTATAATAAATATACGCATTTTCAATGAAATATGCGTGCAAATTTCAATGTTTTGCCTGAATGAGCAGTAGTGAATTTTATAACTAATACTTTTGCGCGAAGTTGTTTCTTAGTTTTTCCAGCGATGATTTAATTGATGTTCAAATTTGAGATAATATATGCTTTAGGTGCTCATTATTCTGGCTAAAGTTTCTATGAAATATTCAATGCAATCATCAGTCTGGGTAAAATCTAAAGTTGAAGTTATGGTCGTAACTGGTGTATCTCCAACCAAAGTTACACGAGTTGTTTTCTCATTCAGTTTGGCTAAATCGATTTTAACCATTGACCCATAGGACGTAAGACTTCCTGCGGCGTTAACGGTCAAATGATTTACAGTTTCGTCTTTTTCTTTTATTTCCCAGCCAAGTTCAGCTAATGCCTTTGGAATAGCAGCCCATACAGACTCAAGAGAAAAATCTACTTCAACCTCTTGAGTTCTTTCCTTTAGATATGCCATTTGTCATCAGTCAAAATTGTAAGAGCATCCTAATAGCTTTTGTTTTAAGCGCTTGCATGCCTTTCAATGAAGAAATTATTATTGCTAATTGCTCACCCTCATATGACCACACCATGTTTGCCACTGTAATTCTCCACAGCAACATTTTGCACACCAAATTAACGGCATAGCATACTGAAGTATCTGGTACATTCATTGGCAAACTGTTGAACTACAGAATCCGGTAGAAAAGAATTAACCCCAGTGACTTTTCGAATATTCATGTAGTATGCGTTCGTATGTACTCTTGGTTTGCTGAGCGATTTTATCCCAGCCATACTTGTCTTGAGCAACTCTGTAAGCGTTTTCTTTTATCCGACGCATATATCCATCGTCCAGTAAAATTCGATTTATCCCCCAAGCAAGAGAGTCCGGATTGTCTGGGTAAACTTTTACTCCAGACACGTCATGCTCAACAATCTCACTCATGCCTCCTGTGTCCGATACAACAACTGGGCTTTTTGCTGCCATAGCTTCTAACGCCACTATGCCAAAAGGTTCAAAAAGTGAGGGAACAACAGACACATCAGCACATTTCTGTAGCCTAAGCAAAGATTTTTCATCCATGAATCCTTGAAACAGGACTTTATGTTCAAGTCCCATTCCGCGGACTATGGTTAGCAATTGTTCTTTCATGTAACCGCTGCCAACGATAATAAATTTAGCGTTTGCTTTACTTAGAACTTTTGGAACGGCATTGATTAGGACATGAATACCTTTTTCGTATACCAGTCTTCCGACATAGAGAATTATCTTCTCTTCTGGCAAAGCAAATTTAGCTCTAAAAGCGCTTAAATCATCTTCAATAATGTCATAAGTTTCTGTATCGACGCCATTTGGAATCATATCTATTTTATCATTTGGGAGGCCAAAAATTGTCTTAACATTGTAAACCATGTAGTAACTGCAGCAAATTACTCGCCATGCCTCAAAATTTAACCACCCTTCCGTTTCATGAATCATTTTTTCTGTGGCAGAATGTAATGTTTCTCGCCTACCAATTTCGGTCGAGTGCATAGTTACCAGTAGTGGTTTTCGAAAGACATGTTTGAGTCCTATGCCAGCGTTTGCAACCAACCAATCATGCGCGTGGATGATATCTATATTACCATTTTCTCTCATCAATCGTGCTGCTTCTTTTTGCATGTTGATATTCATCAAATAGACCCAAGATGGAAAATCAGGTGAAGGATTTCTGTATGAATCAATTCGATGAACTTCGATTCCATCAACAACCTCGTACGTGGGTGTATCAGGAAAATCACAGGTTACGACATGAACCTTTACTCCTTGTTTAACCAAACTTTTTGATAAGAAATAAACGTGAGGTGCTATGCCGCCTATAATACGGGGTGGAAATTCCCAAGATAGCATCATCACGGTTGTGTCTTTCTTCATTTGCTTTTTGAACCTCCACTTAACAAATCATAAATAGTTAACAAATCTGTTAACCTGTCATCGGCATTTGAGGAAACTACTTTTATCTTTTCTTTAGGAACCTTATAGATGCGTACGATTTCATCTCGCATCCATCGAGTTTTTACTGTTACTATTTTAGCTTCATAGAAACCCAACCATTCTAAACTCTTAATCGCCATATTGTAGGGGGTGTTGGCGAAATTTGACCGATGATCTTCTAAGCTGTCAACAGAAAAAACAAAAGGGATTCCTAAGCCATCTTTAATTGTCACGGCTGCAGGAACAAAATGCCAATCGAAGGCATCGATAGCATCAATTTGGTTAGCAGCATCATAGTAAGCGTTCGCCGCTACCCTTTCGACTTCCTGATTTAACGTTAAAACCCAAGTTAAAACTCCTATATGTGTTTGAACAGGGTTTGAAACTCTAACTGTTTCTACTCCTGTTTTTTCGACAGTCTGACTGGGAATGTCATCATAAGTTACTATGTTTACATCTACTTTTTTGTCGACCAGTTGTGTGGATATTGCTTTCACATATTCGGAAAGCTTACCCACATTCCGTGGAGGATATTCCCAAGAAAAAATAATGATGCGCATAGTGTGAAATCAAGTGAAAAGTGAACAAACCTTAACAATTCCTTTTGCGTTAAGGTAGTACCGTTTCGTACCTTCCGAGTCAATAAAGTTCTCCGTAACACCCTCAGTTTTATAGTTATCTAAGATGCGTTCAATTTCGAACGGATCTTTCTCCAAAATGTTTGCTACTTCATTTCTTGGTCTTGCCAAGTCAACTGATGTAGCGCATAAGTTATGAAGTGTTTGTAGGACTCTATCTGGAAAAGGTAACTCTTCCCTCATAAATACCATCACAAATTTAAACATATTAATTTCATATTTCCCCTATAAAGACATGTTGACAAGTTAACTAAGAGTTGTTTTGACCATAGATAATTTAGCAAAACATAACCCTTTAATTTCAAGCAAATAATATAATGTTGCTATTATTTTTGTTTATTACGGGGACGATGCATCTGCCTTTTTCTAAAATATATAACCAATTAACAAAACGGCAAGAACAGAATGCCCTGCCGTCAGTCATAGCCTATCAACGAGTGGATGGGCCTGGTTCTAGTTTAGATTTGCGGGAGTTCCAACAAGCTCTGTGGTATCTACCGAAAATACCAAAAAACATTCAAGAGGACCCTGCAGTAACTTGGTCGCAAACTTTGCCCAGAACTGTCGCTATATCAATTGATACTGGCACAAAGATTACGGCTTACCCCCTTGAATCCAATATGATCGGAGTAGAATCCCTGGATTTCGGATACAAGCTGTTCTCTGCTCCCGGAGAAGTCTTGCCTACAAGAGAAAACTGGTTATTAAAAATAATCGATACTTTCAACATTTCGGGAGTTAAATTTGTATTGCAGAATTTACGTCATAACATAAAATCTTCCGGTTTAGGCGGTTCTGCAACTGCGGCAATTGGAGTTTGCATCCTAGCGAACGAATTAGCAGGAAAGCCATTTAGTAATATTCAATTAATTTCTATGGGATCACGGATGGAACAAGATTTGGGAGTAAGCCTAGTTGGCACACAGGAACAATCAAACGTTCTCTTCGGTGGAGTAACAGATTACATTTGGTTCCCTTGGGGTATTCCTAACCAACCACAGACCGGTTATGGAGAGTCCTTAAGAACTGAACTAATTCCTGCCAAGGACTATTCCGAATTAGAAAGCAGAATGGCTATATTTCATACAGGAAAAACGCGTCAAAGCGCCGACGTAAATTTAGCCTGGAGAAAGGCATTGTCAACTTCAGAGGGTTTTGCACTTCACAAAAAGAAGCCGCAGATAGCTTATGATTTTCGAGAAGCCTTAAGATTGCGCAAATGGAAACAAGCGATTGAATCTATCCGCAAATACCGCGAAATTCGTACCTCTCTCAGTGCACAGTATATGGATGGCGCTGAAGAAATGTCAAGAATGGCGCAGTCAACAAACTGTGAAACATTCCCTTTAGGCGCTGGAGGGGGAGGTGCTGTTCTTGTTTTTGCTGAAAATCCCACCTTTTTAGTTTCGCTTAGAGAAAACTTTAAGGGAAAATTTGAAGAGATTCCGTTTAAGATAAAAGCTAAAGGGCACGAATTAATTAATCCACTAAGTAGCGGTTGACAAAAGCAATTCCTCGAGTAAGCCAAAACCTCTAGGACCTTAGCATATTTTAGCCTCTAGGAAAGTGTTTGTTATAGTTTTTGGCTTCTGAAATTATATGTTTTTCTGTTCGATAATTAGTTTGCTATAAAAATAGCCGTTCGTTAAGTTTGTTTGAACTCTTCTTTAATTTTCATTTGCCTTCGCTTTAGATTGTAGCTTAGTGAGAATTCGTGTGCTGTGTCGCGGATTTTTCTCAGGAGAAGCAGCATTCGGCTGTTTTTGTCAAAGCTTTTAGGTGACGGATTGTCGGGCAAGTAAATTTCCTCATGCTCTTTTGCTAAACCTATGAGTGGAATGTGCAATCCTAAGGTGTTAAGAGCCCTTTTTGCAGCGCTTACCTGTCCAGGCCCACCGTCAATCATGACTAGATCGGGCAATAGACTTTTCTCTTCAATTAAACGCTTGTAACGCCTTGAGACAACCTCGTTCATAGATGCGAAATCGTCCTGTCCCACGAAAGTTTTGATTTTGAATTTGCGATAGTTTTTCTTTTCAGGCTTTGCATCTCTGAATGTCACCATACCTGAAACTACATGTTCCTGCCCCAAATTGGAAATATCAAAACATTCAATCACTCGGGGCAATACAGGAAGGTTAAGAGCTGTTTGCAAATCCGTAAGGGCACTGTCAACTTCTAAAGTGGATTCCAAGTTTTTCTCCGCCAATTGAACAAGCGCGAGCTTATCAGCTCGCCTAGGAATAATCAACGAAACAGGCGCATTCCGTTTTGAAGAAAGGAACTTTTCAAGAGCTTTTTTCTCATCTGTTCCCTCCCAGCAAGGCTTATTCAACAATATCTCACGGGGTATTTGGCTGGAGACGTAAAAAGCCTTCAGAAATTCTTGTTCAATTTGAGGTTGCAGGTCCACAGTAAACTGGTTTTTGCCACGCAATACTCCTTTGCGAACTCCCATTTGAACAACCATCATTTTCTCGCCAACCCGCTTAAACACCATAAGATCTTGGTCAAAACGTCGTTCATGGTCAACAATCTGATGTTGAGTCAAAAGCCTAATAGAGGCGATTTGATTACGGAGATCGAGCGCGTTTTCATATTGTTTTTGTTCTGACGCTTTTTGCATTTCAGATGTGAGATATTCAATTGTTTGTTGATAGTTTCCATTGAGAAAAGAGCGGGCATGCTTAACTTGGTCTATGTATTGCTCGGCTGAAACTTTTTTTATGCAAGGTGCTGTGCAAATGTGAATGTGAAAGTTGAGACAAGCCCGTTTATGCATGGTTTTGCACGTACGTAGTTTGAACACTCTTACGACTAAACGCTGGAGGTCTTGTCGTGTGAAGCCTTCTGTGTAGGGTCCAAACGATTCAAGCTTGCGAGAAACTTTTCTGCTGGTCATTATCCTTGGATAAGGTTCTCTTGTAAGTGAGATGTAAGCAAACGTTTTAGCGTCTTTGAGGTCAATGTTATATTTGGGTGTATGTTGCTTAACGAGTTTATTTTCTAAAAGTAAAGCTTCGACTTCATTATTAACGACGATCCAGTCTATGCTTCTAATGTGCAGGACAAGCTGCCTTGTTTTTGCAGGTTGATCAATGGTTGAAAAGTAGCTTTTAACTCTGGAACGCAGGTTTTTAGCTTTGCCCACGTAGAGTATTTCGTCCGCTTCATCTCGATACAGGTAAACGCCTGGATCAGTTGGGATATCGATGCTTTTGAATTTTGCCGGGTCATCTAATTTAATCATGCAGTCTGCTTCACTGCCACCATATTTTCTTCCTGTGGGTGGTTAAGCATTTTCTTCAAAAACGTACCAGTATAAGAGGCATCGTTTTTTGCGACTTCTTCAGGTGTGCCTTGCGCTAGCAGTTCGCCGCCAGCAGCTCCTCCTTCAGGACCTAAATCAACAAGGTAATCGCAGCTTTTGATGACGTCTAAGTTGTGTTCGATGATGTAAACTGTGTTGCCGTTGTCAACCAGCCGATTTAACACTTTAATCAAGCGTTTGGTATCGTCAAAATGTAACCCAGTGGTGGGTTCGTCGAGCATGTAAACAATATGGCCTTTCTTGTTTTTGCTAAGTTCCCGAGTGATTTTTATTCGTTGGCTTTCTCCACCTGAAAGAGTAGTTGAACTTTGTCCAAGCTTAATGTAGCCTAAACCAACATCTAACAACGTACTGAGTTTGCGTGAAATTCTCGGAGTGTTCTCAAAAAACTTTGCGGCTTCTTCAACAGTCATATCTAAGACTTCAGCGATATTTTTGCTTTTGAAAAAGATGCTGAGTGTTTCTTTGTTGTACCGTTTGCCTTTACATTCGCTGCATTGCACGTACACGTCTGGGAGGAAATTCATTTCTATTCGCAGCACACCGTCGCCTTGGCAAGTTTCGCATCTGCCTCCTTTCACATTAAAGCTAAATCGCCCTTCCTTGTATCCTCGTGCCTTTGCCTCTTTAGTCGAAGCAAAAATGCGTCTAATCTCATCAAAAAGTTTGGTGTAGGTTGCTGGGTTGCTTCGTGGGGTGCGTCCAATTGGGTCTTGATCGATAACTATAACGTTTCTAACAGCTTCTGGAACTTGGATTGATTCATGTTTCCCGATTTTATCAGCTTCTTCACCGAACATTTTTCGTAGTGCAGGAATAACTGTCAAATTCATTAAAGTGCTTTTTCCAGAACCAGATACACCTGTAACTCCGCATAAAACTCCAAGTGGCAACTGCAGGTTGAGGTTTTTAAGGTTGTTTTCCTTTGCCCCTTTGACAACAATGTAGCCGACGGGTTTACGTCTTTCATTGGGTAATTCGATTTTTAGTTCGCCAGAGAGGTATTTTCCTGTAAGGCTGCGCTTATTGTGCATAATTTCTTCTGGCGGTCCTTCTGCAACGATGTGTCCGCCGTGGACTCCTGCGCCCGGTCCCATGTCAACAATGTAGTCAGCGTTGCGTATGGTTTCTTCATCATGTTCAACTACGATGAGTGTGTTACCTAAATCTCTCAAACGATGAAGTGTGCTAATTAGTTTGGTGTTGTCTCTTTGGTGCAATCCAATACTGGGTTCGTCCAAGATATAGAGTACACCCATCAAGTTACTACCAATCTGAGTGGCTAAACGGATTCTTTGCGCTTCTCCGCCTGAGAGGGTTTTTGCTGCACGGGAAAGCGAGAGATAACCTAAGCCTACGTTCTTTAGAAAACCTAGGCGTTCATTGACTTCTTTAAGCACCTGCTTGGCAATGGCTAATTCTTTTTCGTTGAGTTGTTCGGGCAAACCGATAAAGAAACTAACTGCTTCTTCGATCGAAAGGTCAGTTGCGTCAATAATGCTTTTATCCAAAATTTTAACGGCGAGAACTACAGGTTGAAGCTTTTTGCCCTTACATGCGCCGCAGGGTCTTGAAGTCATGTAATTTTCAATGTCTTCTTTGCGCCATTGACTCTCCGTTTGGCGATACAACCGCATGGTTTGTGGGATAACACCTTCCCAGCCATCACGCATCCACATGGTTGCCCCATTTGACCATTGACCATTTACGGGTTCTCTGTCCCCATAGAGCAATACGCGCTTTTGCTGCTCTGTAAAGTCTTTTATTGGAGTAAAAATATCAAAACCGTGTTTTTTACCAACCATTGCAAGCTGCTGTGCCCTCCAGCTAAGATCCATACTGCCGTAAACAGCTAATGCTCCGTCCATAATGGAGAGATTTTTATCCGGAATAATTTTGTCTTCTGAGATTTCAGTTATTTCACCTAAGCCATGGCATGTTTGGCAAGCACCAAAAGGCGAATTAAATGAAAACATGCGAGGTTCGAGGCTTTCAAACACTATTTCAGGATGGTTTGGACAAGCACCAAAAGTGCTAAACATCGTTTCATCAGAGAAACGTTCAAGCTCTTTCTTCTCTGCGTATGTCTTCTTTGCGTCAATGACTATCATAGTTCCTTTGCCAATTTTAAGCGCTTGCTCTACTGCTTCGGAAATACGGGAACGTTCATCATCCTCTATACTGATTGTATCAATAACAGCTTCAATCCAATGTTTCTCATACCGCACAAGTTTTACTTCTTCTTTGATTTGATCTGAATCGTAAATTTTTTGGTCGACCCGTATTTTAGTGTAACCCTGTTTTTTTAGGTCATCAAAGATTTGCTCGTGAGTGCCTTTTATTCCCCTAATAATAGGAGCAAGGAAAATCAGCGTTTTTTGTTTTTCAGCCATAATTAGGCTGGTGATGTTTTCGGGGCTCTGTGGATGAATTGAACTGTTGCATTTCGGGCAATGATGTATGCCGATGCGAGCGAAGAGAAGTCTGAGATAATCATATATTTCCGTAACTGTTCCGACGGTTGAGCGGGGATTTTTGCTGGTGCTTTTCTGCTCAATGCTGATCGCGGGAGATAACCCATCGATAGAATCAACATCGGGCTTATCCATTAAACCAAGGAATTGACGCGCGTAAGCAGATAGACTTTCAACATAACGTCTTTGACCCTCAGCGTAAATAGTGTCAAATGCAAGGGTTGATTTCCCTGAGCCTGAAAGCCCAGTAATAACTATAAATTTGTTTCTTGGTAACTCAACATCAATGTTTTTGAGGTTATGTTCCCTTGCCCCTTTTATTGAAATGTTATCTCTCATAATCTAAACCGTTTCCTTAGCCGATTCCGTAAATTATCCTTTCTTAGTTTGAAGCTTTTCAACCTTTTTGCTTCAAAACTCTCAATCTCTGGGTATAATCGTCATTTTCAATTTTGTTAGCCAACGCCTTGTTCAACTCTGCAATAGCATCGCGCAGCTCTATAGCACGTTCAAAGTTTAATCGCTCTGCAGCTTCCCTCATTTGGGCGTCCAACTCTATCAACTGACGTTTTATGTCTGTTTTGGCAAGATGTTTTATGCCTTTTATTGTGCCTTCTTTTAACGAGACACCCTTAAGTATTGTTGTTGGCGTGATATGATGAACTTCATTGAAGCGTTTCTGGAATTCGCGCCTGTACTGCGTGATTTTCATAGCACGCTTAATTGACGAGGTTTCTATATCAGCATAAAGTATCACTCTACCATTCACGTTTCTGGCAGCCCTTCCAATGGTTTGTATGAGGCTTCGCTCGTCTCGCAGAAAACCTTCTTTGTCGGCGTCCAAAATGAATATGGTTGCTACCTCAGGAATGTCTAAGCCTTCACGCAAAAGGTTAATTCCAACCAAAATATCAAATTCGCCGACGCGTAGTTGCCGCACAAGTTCAATGCGGTCTAAACTTTCAATTTCTGAATGCATGTACCTAACGCGGAAACCTTCCTTAACAAGGTAATCCGTCAAATCTTCAGCCATCCGCTTTGTTAACGTCGTGATAAGGACTCGGTCGCCATGCTCGATTGTTTTCTTAGCCTCTGTCATCAAATGCTGCATTTGCCCAGTTATTGGGTGAATTTCAACTTCAGGATCCAAAAGACCAGTAGGTCTTGTGATTAATTCTACGGGTGAACCGCTTTTTTCCAATTCGTATTCCGCTGGGGTGGCAGAGACAAAGAGCACGTTGCCCATTTTCTGCTCAAACTCCTCAAACTTTAATGGTCGGTTGTCAAGCGCACTGGGAAGTCTGAAACCGAAGTCTACAAGGTTCTTTTTTCTCGAATAGTCACCATTGTACATGGCTCTTGATTGAGGAATAGTTTGGTGGCTTTCATCAATAATTAACAGAAAATCTTTCGGGAAGTAATCTATCAACGTGAATGGTGGCTCGCCTGGTCTACGTCCATCAAAGTGGCGGCTATAATTTTCCATTCCAGAGCAGAAACCGACTTCACGAACCATTTCTAAATCATAATTTGTTCGTTGTTTAAGCCGTTGAGCTTCAAGAGGAGGAAGGTCAGGCAACCTCATTTCTAATTCTTGCTTAATCGCGTCTAATGCAAGTGCATGTTTCTCTTCAGGCACCACATACTGCCGTGCGGGGTAAAGCATAATCTTGTCAATTGAGCCTTTAACATCTCCCGTTATCGCGTGAACTTCTTTGATTTTGCAAATTTCATTTCCGCCAAGTTCAATTCGTATAATATCATTCTCGTAGGAAGGCACAACATCCAATACATCACCGCGTACACGGAACCTACCAGGTTCAAGCACCATATCGTTACGCTCGTACTGCATATCAACAAGTGCATGAATGAGTTGTTGCCTAGTACCTTGCTTTCCAACTTCTAGTTCCAAGGCCATGGCTCTGAAATCGTTTGGGTTTCCAAGACTGTAAATGCAGCTTATACTTGCAACTATTATGGTGTCATTTCTACTAACTACGCTGGATACTGCATGCATACGCATTTTTTCTATTTGTTCATTGACAGAAGAGTCTTTTTCTATGTACATATCCTGGGCGGGCAAATACGATTCAGGCTGATAAAAATCATAAAAAGAAATGAAATATTCAACTCGGTTGTGGGGAAAAAGTTCTTTTAATTCGCCATAAAGTTGAGCAGCTAAAATCTTGTTATGAGCAAGAATCAAAGTTGGTTTTTGGAGTCTGTTAACCAGGTTTGCCATAACAAAGGTTTTGCCACTGCCGGTGATCCCAAGTAGCGTTTGTTTTTGTTTTGTTGAGAAGTTTTTCACTAACTTTTCTACTGCTGCTACCTGTCCTGGTGAAGCTTGATACGGCGCAATAAGTTCAAACTGCATTGTTCCCTTTCACAAACCAACCAGAAATGATTTCCAACTCGCAGCATTAATAAGTTTATACTAAAAAGTTGAGAAATTCAGGCTTTATTCTTGTTTTGAGACATTACTTTGATTTTGCGAACTTTCAGTCTTATTCTGTAAAATTGCCAACGCTTCAAAACAAACGCTGCCAACACGCCTGCAAAAAGCACATCATAAATTATCTGGAAGTAGATGCTTTGGAAATCCGTGCCTCGCAGATTGGCATGAACTACCCCGACGAATAAAGCTAAATAGATAAGCATATGAAAAGGACGCCAATAAGCAACAATTGTTCTGCGTAAAAGCACGGCCCCAAATGCAACGTAAATTAGCATTAAAGCGATGATGCCGCCGAAAAAAAAGAATAAGTAAAACGACTCAAAATTTGGCAGAAATATTGTCGGATCTAAAGTTTGAATAAAAACGATAATTGGATGCAACGTAATTAGAAGCAGTCCCGCCGCAGCAAAGTAATGGTGTACTTTGGTGAAGGATTTTTTGAAAAAAAGCGTTATTTCTTTTAGAAAAGGAGTCATTATGGCTGCGATGCTTAACGCAATAAATCCGTTAAGTGCTAAAAGACGTATTGTTAAAGTCAAAGGGTCGCTATGGCCAAGACTGTAGGCGAAAAGAGAGACAGCAAATCCAAAAACAATAATCAATGCAAAAAAAACTATTTCTCTCTTTAAAATCATGAATTAAACAAATCCGGTCCAAAATAAAATCATTGTTGTTTTATACAAAAAAATAAAACAAAATTAGCTATCTTTTACCCAACAACTAATTTACCGAATTTGCCTACGTTTAGCTGAAGTTCTCCCTTAAAACTCGTAATGTACCCGTTGTCAATTTTAACGTTGTCTCCAACATTAACTTGGTCAATTTGCTCATTCCACAAGGTTAACTTTATGCTGCCGCTTTCGTCTGCAACCACAGCATCAACGATGCGGTAAGTCTCATCTTTAAAACGTGATTTGACTTCTCGAGAGTCGCCTTTTTCAACAACTTTCGCTTCAACGCTAACCCGCTTCATTCCGTTCTGCAAATCTTTAATTGCTGTTACACTCACACTTATCACCTTAAATTTGATTTTTCCACACAGGTTTTCACTTGCAAAGGTGCCCTTCAATCATATAAATCTTGCTAACTTGTTCATCTTCACTTTAAAAAATAAAAAGATATGGAAAAAGTTTGGTGTTGGTTTTAAACGACGCCGACAAGCAAAAGCAAAAGTAAAAGTGTTACGGCTATGCTAACAGCTGAAATCACTATTCGTTTGATGAATGAAAATTCTGGTTTTAATGTGCCTACAATTATTGTGCCTAAAGCGCCCAACCATACATATGAAACTACAAATGCTGCTGAAGTTACAAACCTTAGATCGGACGTCAATGCGTTAATGTGGCTATATATGGCTTGAGATTGTGCTGTCAGGGCACTTACGGCTTCTGGAGGATAAAATACTGTGCCAAAAGAGTCGAAGCGAACGCCAAGCGATATGTCATAGGGGTAATAAACAACTGGTGAAGCAAGTCCTGCTATCAAGTTGACTGCGGCGCGAATAACCATTATAAATAGAGCAAATGCTAAAGCAACAAACAGAGGTTTCCAAGTAACGCTGGCTTTTAGTCCTTTGAAGAATATGAAGAATAATCCAGTTAAGAGGAACCAGGTGAAAATGAACTGTAACGAGAAAACTTGCAAAAACTGAAGAAGAAGACCAGTGGAATTGTATTGAACTGGAGATTGATATTCACCATGGAAGAACAAGGCGCCTATACGGATGACCGCATTTGTGTTAGATGGATAAGTAAAAACTAATTTTAATGCTGTAATATTTCCCCAAGAAGGTGATCCACCACCAACAGCCCAGCCTTGCGCAGATGGACCGACTGGAATAGTTATGTTATTCCATTGGTTAATGACTGAAGCGTTTGATAACGCCGAACTTAAGTCATACGTAAAATAGTTTGAATCCGTAACAGAGTAGAGGGTAAGAACCGCATTTTGAGGCGCTACCTGCACCGTTTTTACAGTCACAGAAAAGTTTTCAAAACCACTGTTTCCGCAGCTAACGTTAAAAGCGTTTCCCAAAGCTGCAGAAATCGTGCTAGTATTGTTGGCGTCAATTTCCATGCTGCTATTTCCGAATAAACTGTAATACCCGGTCTTATCTGTAGCAGGTGTTCCTAGCGCAGCTACATAAACGCTGTAGTTGAAGGGATCATTAAAATTGTTAGTTATGTTTACTCCTGCACCAGCTCGCCAAAATCCCGATGATGCATTCGTGTAGTTTGATAATTGGTCAATTGTTGGCGAAGTGTTTTCGGTGTAAGTGTGCGAAAACTGTGCATATTCATAACCTACTTGTAAACCTATGAAAAGAAGCAGAACAATTAACGCACCCAAATACTTTGGATTTTCAATTATTTTTTTGAATGCTTTTACAGGTGCATATACTACTTCTGCAATATCCTCAAGAATCAAACTCTCGTCTCCGTGGCTATCAGAAATTCAAGGGGATTTATTAAAGTATTTGCTACATGCCAAGCTTAAGCCGTCGATAAGTATTATAATCCACATATTCAATGAAAGGATTTTCCGTTTGAAATTTAACAGTAACTTTCTGCCGATTCCGCTTATCAATAAGTTGACTTGTTGTTCTAAGCAAATATGCATCGCTTCCTGCGCCTGAACCGTAACTTGCAACCAAGATTCGTTCGTCAGGCTTTGCAATATCCAAAACAGCCGCCAAACCAGTTAGTGAGCAACCGGAATAGGTGTTGCCGATCTTATTAATTTGAAGAGAAGGCAAATATTGCTCATCTTTAAAGCCTAATTCTTTTGCGATCTTAACTGGAAACGTTGGATTAGGCTGATGTGCAACAAAATAGTTTATGTCATTTGGTTTAAGATTTGAGCGTTGCATGATTTTGCTGGTTGATTTGCGAACGTGTTTGAAGTAAGCTGGGTCGCCTGTGAATCGTCCTCCGTGCATAGGGAAAGGTTCACCGTCTCTACGCCAGAAATCGGGGGTGTCCGAAGTGCATGAGTACCAACTTTCAACTTCAGCAATTACATCTTGTTTGCCAAAAATGTATGCTGCTCCGCCAAATCCAACAAATGTGTCTAGTTCACCCCCAGGGCAACCTCGTGGGGCAGCTTGAGAGTTGTCTGCACCGATAACCATCGCATATCTTATGCCTGAACGAGGATAATTGACCAATGCTGATGCGTCTTTAAACATGCTTGCAGCCGCTTTGCAGGCAAATTCTGTGTCAACTGCATCAACGCTTTGAATGTCACCTTCTTCTTCGCCAAGTTTTAAAACTTGAGCAACTTTAGAGGAGATTGGTTTAACTGCATAAGGGTTAGATTCGGAACCAACATAAACTTTCCCAACCAATGCGCTGTCAACGCCTGAATGAATTAGCGCTAATTTTCCAGCTTCTACAGCGGCTGTTACTGCGTCTTCATCTATGAATGGAACCGCACGTTCCATCCCAGCTTCTTTTATTCGAAACTTTGAAGTATAGACGCCATAACCTACCACTCCAGGTATCTCATAATCTTTAGTTGGTGTGAATATATTGTAGTCTTGGTGGGGATAGTATTCGTCGACTAAAGTAAATGCCAAAGAAATTGTTGGGATCACGTCGCTTTTGCCAACTGAATAGCGCCTTCTAAAACGAGGAACCACATCTCTGCCTTCAAGGCTTGAAAAATCAACATCTGCGCCATTACATATCAGTTGATCGGTTATTCTTGCCGGAACACGGATTTTACCATCATGAAAAGAAACAATACCGTAAATGAAACTGGAGAGTTTCATGAATTTGTTTGTTGGTTCGTTAATGTAGGTACATAATTCGAGTTTGCCTTTATCATAAAAAAGGTCGATGCTATCCATTTTTCCGAAGCTTTTTCTGCCACAATGCGTGCAGTAATCTCTTACTTCAAAATATTCATTTCCGCAGGTTTGACATCGACTTGCTTTTAACCTGTCACCTAAATAAGAAACTCGACGTTCTATGGGTTCACTACTCAAGTTTTTTCTCTCCTAGAACGGTGACGTAAGCTTTTGTTCCAAAGCCCTCATACTCTAAAACGCAACCAGTCTTCTGTGAATCATTAATTTTTACTTGGCGATCGCCAGCTTCACCTCTTAACTGACGGTAAATCTCGAAGATTTGTGCGCCTCCTGTAGCTCCTAACGGGTTTCCATCAGCCTTTAATCCGCCGTTAGTGTTAACGAAAAGTTGTCTTCCCTCGATGTCATAGCAGTTTTGATCGTTTTGGCAACCTTCTATAATGCTTTTCCAAGCAGTGCCTGGCGCGCAGAATCCCAAGTCTTCAAGTGAAACAAGCTCCATCATGGTTGACTGATCATATACTTCAATGACTTGCATGGCAGAGAGTGCAGTTTTAGACATTTTAGACGCATTCTTCATAGCAAGTTCAGCTGCAACAAAGTGGGATAAGTCCTCTCTTGCTGGATAATTCAGATAATCAGTTGCCGAAGTGCAGCCTAAGACAAAAAGTGGATGTTCATTTAATTTTTTAGCAACAGTTTCGCTTGTAAGAATTAAAGCTGAAGCACCATCGGAAATTGGGGCAAAATCATAGAGTCCCAAAGGTTTATGCTCTTTTTTTCTTGCGTTCAAGACTTGGTCAACAGTTATTTTTCTATGGTATTGTGCGTATTTGTTTTTGGTTGCGTTAGCATGATTTTTAACTGAAACATGAGCTAATGCTAGATTAAGTTTGTCAAGTTTTTCACCAGTTATGTGGTGCTTTTTTATGTAAGCTCTAAGCATAAGCTCATGGTTTGACTCGGGCGTTCCACCAGCAAAATAACTCCATGGATCATCCAGAAGCATAAGATCATCACGTATTTTGTCCCAGCGATCAGTCATTTTTTCTATTCCACCCACTAGGACAGTATTGTATACTCCTGCCTGTATAGCATGGCAAGCGGTTAACAATGCAGCGCTAAAAGACCGAGTTACCTCCATAGGCACATGAAGTTGCGTAAGTTCTGAAAGAAAGCCTTCTTCTAAACCGAGTTTATTTGTGATTGGGAGAAAACAATCGGACATGTAACAGGCTTCTAGGTCTTTGCGTTCTATGTTACATTCATTTGAGGCGGCGAGCCATGCTTCCTCAATAAGCTTTTCGGGCTCTTTGCCGTAATGTTCGCCAAACTTGGTTCTGCCAACAGCAACAATGGCTGGACGATTTTGCAAGTTCTGTTCTCCCAATTATAATAGCATTTATCCTCTTCTGAAAAGACTATTAAGGGTTTGCCATATTTCCCATGAAAAATCGACTAATTAATATTATGGAAAGTTAATTACTTTTATTGCGAGGGGGATCATATGGGAATTGCAAATGAAGTAATTATAGGTCTTCAAGAGAAAATCAACTCAGTTTTTTATAAATGTGAATACATAAAAGAATGTGGAAACATTTCTCCACAATGCGCCAATGGCGGAAACAGTTACTGCGGTGAATATAGAAAAAAAGTCAAACAGAAACATTAAACCTACTCAGTAGAGGCGCCGTTAATCTCGTTTATGGTTATTTGACGTTTTAGTTTTGTTATTAGTTTTTGCAGATGTAGGCTTAACTCAACAGCATAGACTGGCGCACCTGTTAACACTTGATAACCGCCTGGAAGCGTAGATAAATTCTGAGCGGCGCTCAATCGAATTTCCTCAAGCGACGGTAGTTTATTGATTATTTTGCCTTTCGCCATAACCTTAACAAGCAATGGATCACCCGCCATCTTTTCATCCGCTAAAGCAATAACATCTTTTTCGTAATCGCCGATCTTATTTTTGAATCTATAAACTTGTTTTCTACCTGGCAAAGTGATTTTGTCTTTGCTTAACTTCATAATTGGCGAGAAGTCACTCTTGGCAGTCATTGTTTCGCAGAGTTTGTAAATCACATCCAAATATGGCCGATCGGCTGAAGTACCCATTTTTGTTCCCACCCCAAACGAATCAATTTGGGCGCCATTTGCTAGAAGTTCTTGTATTTTGAATTCGTCTAAATCGCCGCTAGCGAAAATCTTTACGTAATTCAAGTTTTGTTCGTCTAGAATTTTTCGTACTTTCTTGCTGTCTTCCCCTAAATCACCGCTATCTAAACGCACTCCCCCAAGCTTAAAGCCCTTAGCCTCAAGCTCTTTAGCGACAACCGCTGCTTTTTCTGCGCCTGAAATGTCATCGTAAGTATCGATAAGAAGGGTTGATTTGTTTGGAAAAGTTTTGCTGAATGCTCGAAATGCATCAATTTCTTTTGGATAGGACATGATAAATGAGTGCGCCATGGTTCCGAAAACTGGAATACCATAGAATTGTCCGGCAAGGACATTACTTGTACCTTGGCATCCTGCTATGTAGCTACTTCGAGCGACTTTCATTCCTGCATCAATGCCGTGTTCTCTTCTTAAGCCAAACTCAATCACAGATTTGCCCTTAGCAGCTTTCATTACCCTTGAGGCTTTAGTGGCAATCATAGTTTGTAGATTAATCGTGTTTAAAAGAAAAGTTTCAACCAATTGAGCCTCGATTATGGGCGCAGTTACTCGAATTAAGGGTTCGTTTGGAAAAGCAACCGTGCCTTCTGGTATAGCCCAGACTTCTCCCGTAAATTTGAAATTTCTCAGGTAATCCAGAAAATCCCATTTAAAACCCTGTTTTTTGAGGTAAGCTAATTGTTCTTCTGTGAATTTGATTGTTTGAAGGTACTGTAAGGCGTCTTCTAGCCCTGCAAAAAGGAAGTAAGAACGGTTTTCAGGCAATCGCCTAATAAATAAGTCAAATGTGGCAGGCTCAAAGTTTTCATTATCAAAGTAACTTGAACACATTGTTAGCTCATAAAAATCTGTGAATAAGCTCATGTTTCCCTCTTTAAGGTAGCCGAGAAAACTTTTCATGAGTTAGTAGTAAAAAAGCTAGGGATTTAATGCTTTCCTACCAGATAGTTTTAACAATTATCATCATCAACAACAGGGTACAGTATTGGTGTCGTTCTTCTGTTACCCATCATAATTCTATAAACAAGTGAACGATTTTAACAACAATAAAGTTATTGGAAAAAAAGGTCAATGTATCATAGCCTGAATCCTGACCAATTGTTGCGAATACTTTTTGTTTGCCTTCACGCCATAATACGACTGTGAAAGTTAAGTGCCTTTGATCTCAGAATTTGACCCTTGGCATTCTGGCCTCTGCACCTGTCCACCAAAGCTAACATTTAATCCTTACACAGGATGCGACCACCAATGCATTTACTGTTACGCTTCTAGCTACATTCCAAGTTTTAATGATTGCAGACCAAAAAAAGATCTTCTTGTACAGCTTAAGCGTGAAGCGGCAAAACTCAAGGGTGAAACTATCTCAATAGCCAACTCATCAGACCCTTATCCACGAGCCGAAGCATCCGTTGGCTTAACTAGACATTGCCTCGAAATTTTGTCAGAGAGCAACTGCAAAATCCAAATTATTACCAAAAGCAACATCGTCACCAGAGACGACGACTTACTAACCAAAATTCCTTCAACTGTTGCATTAACTATAACCACTGAGGATGATGACATAGCAAAACTCATCGAACCGTGGGCGCCTCCGCCGTCTCAAAGGCTCAGAGCAGCACAAGACTTACTCAAAACAGGCATACCCGTTTCGGTAAGATTAGACCCAATAATCCCCTTAGTAAACGACCAACCCCAAAAACTCATTACTGAGCTCGCAAGCATAGGTGTAAAACATCTAACTTGCTCAACTTATAAGGCTAAAGCAGATAACTGGATGCGATTTTCCCAAGTGATGCCAAAAGTTGCAGAGAAGCTAAAGCCACTTTATTTTCAGCAGGGCGAAAAAATTGGCGGCAGCGCTCTTTTGCCAAAAGAGCTAAGATATAAGCTTCTTAAGAGCATAAGGGATTTGGCAGAAGCTGATGGGATGAAGTTTGGTGTTTGCCGAGAAGGCTTCGCACAGTTAAATACGGCAGCGTGTGATGGCTCCTGGCAAATGTCCGAAAGTAAAGGGAGCAAATAGAATGCAAAACCGCGTGGTTATGCTGGCAGATTTTGATTATTTTTTTGCACAATGCGAAGAATTGCGTAACCCAACCTTAAAGGAAAAACCCATCGTAGTCGGCGTCTATTCAGGACGTACCGAAGAAAGCGGAGCAGTAAGCACTAGCAATTACATCGCAAGAAAATATGGCGTTAAATCCGGAATGCCCCTTTTTTTGGCAAAGCGTAAATTGGAAGGCACAGACGCAATTTTTCTACACGTTGACCATGAATACTACGAACAATTAAGCGATCGTGTAATGCAAATTTTCCATAACTATGTCTCTAATATGGAACAAGTAACCATTGACGAAGCTTACTTGGATGTGACGGAACAAGTTCAAGGCAGTTTTGAAATAGCAAAAACATACGCAGAAGAAATAAAGTCTGATGTAAAGAATCAGGTCGGCATCTCCTTCACAATAGGAGTTGGACCAAACAAACTGATCGCTAAAATCGCCTGTGACAGCCAAAAACCCAACGGCTTAACAATCATCACCCCGGACGAAGTCGGATGTTTCTTGTCGCCGTTGCCTGTTGACCGATTGTTGGGAGTTGGAAAAAAAATAAATGCCAAAATGGAATCCATGGGCATAAAGACCATCGAGGACCTATCGAAAATTGACATACAAAGGTTAACTGCAATTTTCGGTCAAAGCTTGGCCCTATTTTTTTAATGCAGCTAGAGGAATCGACAATGATCCTGTACGGGAATCAGGAGAAGCAGAATCAATCGGTCGAATGGGCACACTCAAAGAAGACACCCATGACATATCGGTAATAATGGCGAAGATTAAAGAGCAAATTGAAGATATTTACAATGAGTTTATCACAAAAAATATGAGTTTTCGCCTGGTTGGAATAAGTGCAGTTATGAATGATCTTTCCGGCAAAAGCCGCTCGAAAACTTTGGATAAACCAGCAAAAGATAAAGAAACAATCACCAAAGGCGCCCAAGATCTTTTTGAGAAATATCTCAAAGAAACAGAACTCCCAATCAGACGAGTCGGAGTCAGAATCGGCAGCTTTGTTAAAGAGGAGCCACGCCAGAAGCAGTTAACAAGCTTTTTCCAGTCAAGCCAAAATTAAAGCAAAGTTTTTCTCCAAGTAAGCCCACTTTATCTTGGTCGATTTTTTTGTCTTATAAACCAGAGAAAAAGAAGTTGCCGCCCAACCAACAAGTTACGGACCACATTTTGCGATGGGGCACAGATCATCCAGGAATAAAATCAACTAACCCCCAGCTCAAATTAGAAACCTACACATTAACAATTGAAGGTGAAGTAGAAAATCCCGTGAAACTAAGCTGGAATGACTTCATGAAACTGCCAAAAACTGTTTCAACCACCGATTTTCACTGTGTCGAAGGATGGAGCGTTTTAGATTGCAAATGGGAAGGGGTCCATATTCGTGAAATTGAAAAGCTTGTTAGACCAAGAGATGTTGCGAAATCGGTAACTTTTGAATGTGCTGATTCATATACCACTTCGCTTTTCCGTGAGGAACTTAGCGATGACGATGTGCTTTTAGTTTACAAGCTCAATGGAGATGTTCTGGAGGAAGGGTTGGGCTTTCCTGTTCGCTTGATAGTTCCAAACAAGTATGCGTATAAGAGTGCTTTGTGGGTTGTTGGTTTGCGTTTTACTCGTGGTAAAGAGCTGGGTTTTTGGGAACGACGAGGATACAACGATAATGCGGATGTGTGGAAAAATCAGCGGTTTAATTTGTGACGTTCGTTATTGTTAAGAATCTTTGCTAGTTTTTTTTGAGATTTCGATTGTTCGATCAATGGTGTTTATTATCGAAAATTGTTGCCAAATGTAGGTGAAATGCCAATTTCAATAGATGAGTAAAGAGGTTATTTAAAAATCAATCAAGCTTAATGGATATTTTTTGTTAGCAATAAGTTTTTGAATGAAAAAGTTGCTATTAAGATTGTAGCAACGTTTATAAGGATATTTTAATACTCACTGGTCTCTTCAGAGGTTGAAAATAATATGTCTCAGAAAAAACAAGCAAGGCACAGTCCTAATTGCCAGATAACTGCCGAAAACGCAGTCATCTCAATTGATAGTAAGATATCAAAAGTGCCTTCGCAAAAACAAAAAGAAGACGCAAAAAAAATTCTCTACATAAACAGAATATAAAAAACTGTTTTTAATCGACTTTTTGCCGTTCTCAACAGTCTATACTTGCGCATAAACGGCCACAGGATAGTTGACTTAAGTGGAAAGTTTTATACTTAAAGCCCATTCAAGATGGTACTATAAGACTTAAGATCAAAAGTTTCACCAAATGAGCAGCTATGTTTGGAAAAGACGAAATAAAAAAACAACTAAGCGAAAACTACCCGCTTTTAAGCATTATAATTGGAATTACGCTTATTTCGCTTTCAATAGGTCCATTCCAAAATGGAGATACTATCTGGGAGTTTGGAGCTGCCAAAGGCGTTTTAAAATGGGGTATTCCTTACGTTAACAATTTTGGCAACATAATTAATCAGCCCCCTTTGGGCTTTTACATCGAAGGACTATTTTTCAAAGTCATTGGCACTTCATTATTCAATGGCACTTTTTTAGTAACTGTGCTTGGGCTTGGCAGCACAGTCATTATCTATAAAATCGGCAAGGAATTATACGGCAAAACTACTGGACTGTTTGCGGCTACTCTTTTTGGGTTGAGTCCATGGGAATTTGTGCTGTCGAGAAGTTTTTTGATTGACGCTCAATGCTTGTTCTTTAGTCTCTTTTCTTTTTACGTTGGAATCTTGGCAATTCGGAGAGGTTTGGTCAAGCTTTCTTTGGTTTCAGGCATTCTTTTTGGAGCTGCCTTGCTTACAAAGTATTTTGCTGCGTTCATGCTTATTCCGCTGTTTCTTTTCTTCGTCTATTCAAGGCCAAAAAACGCTAAACTTTTTTTCAGCCAAATAACATCTTTTGTTTTACCGGCATTATTGGTTTCTTTGTTTTGGTATCAAGCAGTTTTAGGAAAAAACATATTTTATATGTTTCAACACAGTGACTTCAGTGGTTTAAATTTCAGTGGAGTTAATTTGTCATACTCTTTTGTTGTCGCCTTTTTGTGGAATTATGGATTAGGCGCTGTCTTTGTAGTTACAACTGTTTTTTCGTTGTTTTTACTTTTTACATTCAAAAAAGAACTTTGGAATGCATTTCGTTTTGACCTCATTTGTTTAGCAACAATTATGATTGTTTTAATCGTTAACATGGTATTAGGAGTAACGCTAAATCTTCAAGCACCTTATTACAACGCAATCAAGTATGATTATCAAGCATTGCCTTTCTTTTGCTTAATGGCAGGATCAATAGCAGGCAAGTGTCTTTCTTTGTGGTTTACGGCGAAACTCAAAACCAAACTTAACAGAAAACTGGTTATAACTGCAGTTTTAATTGGAGTTTTTCTGCTATCTACAACCATACTTGTTAGCATTAATTCAGCCCATTACTTGTCCACATCAAACTTTCTGCTTTTCAAAGTGACTGCGGATCAAGCCGTGGGCTATTCTCTTTTTAATTATTCACCGATTAACCAGAACAGCGTTTTAATGAGCCTTCAGTATGCCGGTTTTGCAGCGCTCTTATCTGGATTTCTATGGCTAAGCAGGAATAAACTCCATGGTTTCCTTGCACTGTTAAAACTATTGCACCAACCGCGTTGAGATAAAACTTTAAGCCATAAGAAATAAGAGACAAACTCAAGTTACTAATTAGTTAAATTCGAATCGCAAGCCGGCTAAAAATATGGACTTTACTGAAGCAAAACTTGGAAGAATTTTCGTTCTGAGACTTCACCAAGACGACTGTCTAAATGAGGTTATCGAAAACTTTTCTTCGCAAAAGCAAGTTTCAAGCGCCTTATGCTTCTTTTTAGGCGGCGCTGAAAATCAAAGCAAAGTTGTTGTAGGGCCAAAAGAAGGAAAAGGATGCACAATTGATCCCATGGTCACACTTTTGAAGGGTGTTCATGAAGCCTGCGGTGTAGGCACCATCTTCACAAATGACGAAGGCAAGCCAAAACTTCACATGCATGCAAGCTTTGGAAGAGATGACACAGCAGTTACGGGTTGCGTTCGAAAGGGAGTAAATATTTGGCTGATAGGCGAAGTAGTCATTCTAGAGTTAACTGGTTCTACCGCTAAAAGAACAATTAACAAAGATAGCAGTTTTGAAGTTTTAGAAGTAAAATAGCCATTTAACCTAGAAAACGAACAAGGAATAGTCGGTATCCTTTGTTGTTTGCAAAATCGCCGAAGAAAGGCTGATCAAGCGGATCGCCGAATCTGTGGGTATTGTAAATCAGTGTTTTAACCTGAGTGTAATCCATAGTAGAGTTGAAAAATAAGGTATGCGGTCCATAATCAAAAAGAATAATATATTTTACATTTCGTTGTTGACACTCAAGCACAAATGCGGTTATATTAAAGTTAGGTGTAAATGCGTCAACTGCTAAGTCGGGGTACTGCCAAATCTGGTCTTTGGACATGTTTGCAGGCAAATAAAACCTGAACATATCTTGATCCAAAAGGTTCGTTGCGCAAACAAGCACCGCTGACTGATTTTGATCTAAATGGCCAGCCAAATAGTTTGTTGCTTCATCAATTGGAATATGAATTTGATCCCGGGCAGTCATCAAATAGGAATTATAGCTTGCATATGCAATTGTTGAAGCAATAATAACTATAAAAAACAAAGCTACAAGTTTTTTGTTGCGGATACCCCTGAGTCCTATCTGGTGAGGTTTCCAAGCGTGGATTCTACCGTATAAAAAAACGATAAAACCTGCCGCTGAGATGGCTAAAATCGGGAAAACGGGATCTACATAACGCCATTGCCTGTTTGGAACAAAAGTGAAGAAAACGTAAACTGTTATGAACCATGTGATTAAGAATATATCTTGTTTTTTTCTTCGGTAAGCAAACAACCCTAAACCGCATAGGCCTAGGATCATAATGGGCAATGAGACGGGGTTAACTGGTGCGTAGTTGTAGGGCCAGGTCATTTCGATTAGGTAGAAAACTGGAGAAAAAAATCTGTTGCTATAAGATGGTCTGTTTTCCGCGCCGCTTTGCATAACATAGGTTATAGTCTGGAATTTTGATTGACCGTTGAGTTGATAGATCATTAAAAACCATGGTGCCGCCACCAAGACGGCGATTACAAGTATGATTGTGAGCTTGAATAGGTTAAGTTTCAATCTTTTTCTTAGTAGTAATAGTATAGTTGCTAGCATTGCTATGGCTGCCACTAAAATTTCGTATTTTGCCAGAATTCCTATGCCCAACGCTAAACCACTGAAGATAAGCGCTTTGTTACTGTTTTTGGTGATCCAAGAATAAAATAAGAACATTACAAGTGTAAAAAAGAATATGAGCATTGTTTCTATCATGGTTACTCTTGAAACCCAAAAGAATCCAGGCATTGTCCCAAGCAGAATACTTGAAAGTAAAGCGTTTCTGGATCGATACATTTTGTTGGCAAACTCATAAACAACCCATAGGGCAAGTAAAGCAAAGGTAACAGAAACTAATCTACCCGCGATGGCTGTTGCACCAAAAATTTGTAGGTAACCCGTTGTAAATAAGTCAAAAAGTGGCGGGTAATAACCATAAGTTGTCAAATAAAGTTGCGTTTGCCCACGTGTTAAAAGCAGACCACCGTACAAATGGGGCATTTCGTCCCACTGCATGGACATATAACCCAAATAGTACACAAGCACGCAGGCGTAAATTATAGCGAAAATAAGGAAAGCAAGCCGCCACTTGTGCGTTTTAACAGCAAGTTTTAACCGAGAGCCTACAGAGGAGTTAGCCAATTGTTGCTTCTCAGCGGGGGGTATGCTTGATTCTTTAAAGGTTTCTTCTCTCCTCTTAACCAATCCATTAATTTAAACCATATAAAAAAGCGTTTGTTAATTCCGCTTTAACATATCAGCCATATTACCCAAAGAGACTTATGGTAGCAACTGAAAATGTATGAAACTAAGCTCTCCAGAAAATAGCCTCAATAGGATGGCAAATGCTCAAAATGAAACTTTCAATCGTGATTCCCGCTTACAATGAGGAAAAACGAATCAAAGCAACTTTGGAAAGCTTGGTTAAACGATTCAACGGTTCGTGTGAAATTATTATTGTGTCAGAAAGTAGTGATAAAACCGATTATATTGTAAAGGAATTTTCTAAGGATTCGGCTGTCATCAAACTTTTGTCTTCAAATCAAAGGCTGGGAAAAGGTGGGGCTTTCAAAAAAGGCGTTAGGAATGCTAAAGGCGAAATTATAATGTTGCTTGATTCAGATCTGCCCGTTCCGATTTCAGATGTTGAAAAAATAGCTTCATTGATAGGGAAAGTTGATGTTGCAGTGGCTTCTCGAGAAGTTGAGGGAACAAAAATCTTGGTTTATCCGCCTTTGGCAAGAGTTTTTGCAGGTAAAGCTTTTTCAAGAATATTCAATACCTTATTCAACCTAAATGTGAAAGATACCCAATGTGGCTGTAAAGCATTTAGAAAAGAGGTTTTAGAAAAAGTTCTTTTTAATGTTGAAAGTAACGGTTTTGAGTTCGATGCAGAGCTTTTGTTTAAATGTAAACGAGCAGGGTACAAAATAAGTGAGGTCCCAGTAACTTGGAGTTATAAGGCTGATTCGAAACTTAGCCTTTTTCAGGATACATTAAAGATGGGAGGGGGTGCTAAAATTATGGGTGAAAACATACATAGTCACGCAGAAGACTTAGAACGCATAGAAGAATCGGATTTTTGGAGCAAAGTTAAGGCAAAGCTGGTTCTGAAACTCGTTGAAGGCAAAAAAATTTTAGATGTTGGCTGCGGGTCAGGGCGTATTTCCAAATCGTTGATAGAAAAGGGCTACGATGTAACCGCAATTGACACTGATTGCAAAGCGGTTGAAATTACCGAAAAAAAAAGGAATCATCAGCTTTGTAGCCGATATATCTGAATATCAAACTAACCAGAAATTTGACTGCATAATACTTGGTGATATATTAGAACACATTGAGATGTAAGTTAGCCATGCGAAAAATCCGCAACATGCTAACCCCAAATGGTTGTATAATAGTTAATGTTCCAGCATAACGCAGCGTCTCACCGAATATGTTGTGAGGGGACCGGTGATTGCGATCCGCGCGCTGCCCGGGAAGCCGCGGAGACGCTGTGCCTGCTGCTTGGCCCCATGGTCCCGCATCTCGCCGAGGAGTTGTGGGCGAACCTTGGCCACAAGGATCGCATCGCGGATCAGGCCTGGCCCGGCTATGACGCCAGTCTTCTCGCCGGTGAGCAGATAACGATCGTGGTCCAGGTGAACGGCAAGCATCGCGGCAATCTTGCGGTCGACCGCGACGTTGCCGAGGAGGATCTCAAGGCGCGCGCCCTGGCCCACCCGGAAGCGGCGCCCCACGTCGCGGGCAAGACCCCACGGAAGATCCTCATCGTCGTCCCGGGACGCCTCGTCAATATCGTCGTTGAGGAAGATGACCCGATGGCCAGCAGTCGTCCTTCCAGTCGATAGGAAAGATCCTCGACTGCCGAGGGGCCAAATCAGGTGTGAAGAGGAAGGGCAGGTGGGCCTGTGGGAGGTCGAGCGCCGTGCGCAGGCGCTCAAGATAGCGATCGTTCAACTCACGTCGCCGGCGCGAGAGTTGCGCCGCGGCGAGCAGGGGAGTGATGGCGCTCGCTTCACTGTGGCGACCGAGAATATCGAGCACTTGCGAGCGATGGCCCGGTGACGAACCTGGGCGGGAAGAGCTGGTTGACGACGAGACATTTGCAGATGCATGCCGACTCTCTGCGCAGCAACGGCCGGCGAGTTCGATGGTTTCGGTGATCGGCATTTCCTCGGCCAGGGTGACGATGATCGCCTGACAACGCCGGCTCATCGACGAGAAGGTCACGCGCGGCGGCGGCGCTCGGCGATGAGAGGGCTGCCCGGCATGGAATCGACGATCACCTGCGGAATTCGCGAGAAGAGACGCACATGCCCCGTGGCGGGTCCGTCGAGAATCACCAGATCGTACTTGGGAGCGCTGTGCTCTCGCTCCAGCGCGTTGATAACAGATCTTGCCCAGCAGCGAGTAATCTTCTACGCCGGGAATGGCGCGAATGAAGGCCCGGGCTCAGTTGTTCTCGAACACCAGGTTGTAGATCAGCGTCGAGTGGAGCACCATCAGACCGTATTCTGGCGCAACGCCGCCCGTGGTGTCATGTTCACCGCCCAGAGTCCCTCCCGCACCCCGGCCAGGTCGCTGTCCACCCGGGTTGCCGAGCATCTCGTCCAGCTGT
>CAVYXL010000018.1:0-38074 GCA_963772505.1 Candidatus Bathyarchaeota archaeon | reverse complement strand
CTTCTCCATCAGGCTTAAACGTTTCAGGATACGCCAAAACAAGAGTGCAGAAATTGATGGCCAACAAAATCACTATAACCATAAGAAAAATTGTCTTTCTTGAGTGGCAAACATTTAACATTTGATTCAAAGCCGATTCTAGCTTGGTTTATACTTTATTCATTGAGTCTTTATTACTTAATGCTAATTTGGGACAAGTTTCAAAACCAAAGTAAACCAGAGTTTCCAAATTTAGATTTCAAAATAAAGACGTATTGGACTAAGCTTTCGAACGAAATCTTCTGGCGACATCTCGCATAACACTCCTTTTTTAAATACAAATAGTCAATCAATCTTTTTTTGGTCCTAGGAAAATGAACTGAAAAAATTATTTACAGAAAGCGAGTAAAACAGTTTACATAACTTCCAAGATTTCGTCTTTCAAAGTGTTCAAGAAAAAATCGATTCATTTTCCCAAATCAATTTATACGACAATAAGAGTGATAAACAGCTAGTTGAACAAGCGCTGTCTTTCTTTTTGACAGATGTCTTTTTCAACGCATAGGAATATAGGAGAAAATAAGAAATGCAAAATTTGAAAAGTAAAACTTTAACTATTTTAATAGCAGCGATACTGACAATTTCGATAGGCACATCAATCGCATTTATGCCAAATGCTAGCGCACACACTCCTCCTCTACAGATTCAACAATTCGCTTTCATCAATGTTGCACCTAACCCAGCAGGTCTAGGTCAATCAGTTACTGTCGCCTTCTTCCTTAATGCACCCCCCTGGACAGCAGGCGGTCCGTATGGAGACAGATTTCTCTTCATGGTTAATGTTATAAAACCTGATGGAACCAACGATACCTTAGGACCGTTTATTTCTGACGATACAGGCGGAACAAGCACTCACTATACACCAACTACGCTTGGTACATACAAATTCCAAATGTACTTCCCAGGAATGACCTTGACAGGATCAACTAACAACCCATTTATCGGCACTCTCCAAAATCCTAATTATGTCAACGACACTATGTTACCCGCAATTAGTCCCGTTGCAACACTTGTAGTTCAACAAAATCCAGTACCACAAATTCCAGCAGCTCCACTTCCAACAACTTACTGGCAAACACCAATAAACGCAATGAACGTACAGAACTGGTATGCAATTGGCGGTCCTTACCTCGGCCTCTACATTGGATACAGTGCAGGCAAAGGCGCATCCAACTATAACACCACCACAAACTTCAACCCATACAGTACAGCACCATTAACCTCTCACATCATGTGGACAAGACCCGTGGCTTTCGGAGGCGCAATCGGTGGAGACGCTGGCGGAACAACAACCTACGGTAACTATTACTCAACTTCTCAATACGAACGCAAGTATAATCCAATAGTAATCAACGGGTTCATATATTACACTGAATTCCCCGGAAGTTCAACTAGCCCCTTAGCTAATGTCTGTGTTGACTTATACACTGGAAAAACTGTATGGACTGACGATTCAACCAACTATGCCGGCGGTGATCCATCGCATAATATGCTAACAACGTCTGGTGTAGTTATGCCTCTATCATGCGGCCAAGTACTTGATTACGTATCACCTAACCAATACGGTGGACTTGCATATCTATGGGAATCAGGAACCCCTGCTTGGATCACTCCAAGCGTTATGAACGTAACTGGCACAACCCTGAACATGTTTGACGCAATGACTGGCAAATACATCCTTAGCATAGTAAACGGCACAGGCTTTAGCTATGGAAATACGGTAGACTCAAGCGGAAACATAGTATCTTACTACACTAACACTACTGTTGGCACACAAACAATCTACGGTGCAATTCAACCAGTTACTGGACCATTACCCACAAAAGTCACCAACACTGCAGGCAACTCACTACTCGAAGCTTGGAACTCAACACAATGCATCTTGGAGGGCGCTGGCTGGGCAGGAAGTTCAGCTTCAGGTTGGCAATGGAGACCAGGACAAAGTACACTGATTCCATTTTCATACGGAATACAATCAGCATGGCAATTGCCTGGAACTGTTCCAGTTGGAGCATATGCAAACAATGCAACATTACCTGCCACTTGGACAGTCATGGGTGTAAACAGCGGTTCAGCAATCCTTTATTCATTAGCTAACAACGGACTCACAAACTACTTCCAAACAGGATACGTCGTCTTTACCGGCTACGATGTGAACACTGGAAACCAATTATTCGTACAAAATGTTTCATTCACACCTTACACTGCAGTAAACTTAGATAACTATGGCAACGTTGGTCAAGGGCTCTTTACTACCATTATTAAAGAAACCGGACAAGTTACAGCTTTCAGTGTTACTACAGGCAAGCAAGTATGGCAAACAACACTTACAGGCCTTAATGGCGCACCACTCAATGCTTATGATGCTATCGGCGGAATCAAAGGAAACATTTACGGAAATAGCTTCTTAATCTTTGGCTTCGGCGGAGATGCATGGTCTCTAGATATGACTACTGGCAAAGTTAATTGGTACACCAACACAACCCAAATTACCGGTGAAGCAGGCACAAACACCCCATACGGCGTTTGGCCTATCTGGGTACAAACAGGCATCGGCGGAGGCGGCGGAATAGAGTTCCTTGAAGGACACGAATATTCACCACCATTGTCATTGGAGCACAAATACTGGCATTAAACACAACAACTGGACAGCTACTGGAGTTTACCTTCATTTAGCGTTGACAGCAACCCCGAATTAGCATACGGCATCATGACATCACTAAACGCCTACGACAACCAAGTCTACGCTTATGGCCAAGGACCAAGCCAAACTACAGTTTGGACACCACAGATCGGCGAAACAACTAGACTCCGGTGACTATAACGGGCTCAGTAATGGACGTTTCAGCAGGCTCAAAACAGGAGGCAGTAGCAGCAAACTATCCAAACGGTTTACCATGTGTATCTGACGCAAGCCAGAGCCAATTTATGGCAACTGTATATATGCAACAACCAGCCGCTCAAAACAACACCGGCGTACCAGTCACAATCGCTGTAACCGATTCAAACGGTAACTGTTACAATATAGGAACCGCCACGACCAACCCGAATACTGGCTTCTACAGCTTAACATGGACACCCACTATTTCAGGGAACTTCACTGTAACCGCAACTTTTGCAGGTACACACTCATACTACGGATCTTCCGCTAATTCAGCCTTCTACGCCAGTGAAGCATCGCCTACATCAGCGCCAACCGCAAATTCTCAATCGAACCTAACAACAATGTCAATCTGACGATCGGCATCACTGCTGCAGTTATCGCTATTATAATTGCAATTGCTATTGTCGGCGTCTTAATGCTCAGAAAAAAAGCGTAAGAACCTAAAGCAAAAACAAATTTCCCCATCCCTTTTTTTGGGACTAAAATAAAACTAAAAACTAGGAGCTGAGGAAGATTTTGAATAATACTTACATAGTCGCGGTTGAGACTGGTTTTGCATTTTCATTCTTTTCTTCCTTCAAAAAGTTCCGTCCATCGGCAAACTCAAAATAACGAGACTCAAGCTTACTACTACAAAAACCAAAGATTTTCAAAAAGCCTAAACAATTTTAAACGTCTGAAAAAGTATATTTATAAAAGCAGTAGCATGCGTATAAGCTTTTATACGTATGTCGATGAGATGTTAAAATAATGCACATATCCATGCCGCGAGGATAAAGACTAAATGCCCTATATAAAAAAAATCGAATTAAAGGGATTCAAGTCTTTCGGGCCACAAACCATCAAAATAAACCTTGATAAAGGCTTCACGGCAGTAACAGGCCCCAACGGCAGTGGAAAATCCAACATAATGGATGCCGTGCTTTTCTCACTTGGAGAACTAAGTACAAGAAGGCTCCGCGCTGAAAATGCAGCACAACTAATTTTTCACGGTTCCGAAAAAGCAGGGCAAGATAAAGCCAAAATGGCAAAAGTTGTTATCCAATTTGACAATACCGATGGAACTATGCCCGTTGACACAACAACAGTTACGATTTCACGGGAAGTTTTTCGAAATGGACAAAGCGTTTACCGCTTAAACGGGCGACGAATGTCAAGGGCGTACATCACAGAAACTCTTTCGATGAGCTCAATTAGCAGTATGAGCCAAAACATTATTCCCCAAGGCACTCTAACGCGGTTAACAGACCTTAATTCTATTGAACGCCGAAAAATCATCGAAGACCTTGTGGGCATAGGACAATATGACGCAGAAAAAGCTGACGCCGAAGAAAAACTTCGCACAGCTGACATTTCAATCCGCACAGCCATGGGCAGAATCGATGAAGTCCAAAAACGCCTCGATGATTTAGAACGCGAACGCAATCAACTGTTACGGTACACTTTCATTCAAAGTGAAACCAAAAAATTCCAAGCTATCAAAATCTCAAGCGACATAACCCAATTAAATACTAAAATAAATGAATCAACTGGCCAAACTGAAAAAGTAAAATCCAGAGTTGACAAATTGAAAGAGCAGCGGGACGGACGCCGATCAAAACGGCATGAAATCGAAGCTGACTGGCGAAAACTCAGCGGCGAAAACTTGGAAGCCGGCGGATCAGAAGTTCTTAAAGTTCAAATAACAATAGGAGAGTTAAAATCCAAATTAACGGAGTTATCAACAAAAATTAATTCGGGACAGGGCAGCTTTGAAAGCTTGAAACGGGTTAAAGAAAATAACATCGCTCAAGAAGAAAACCTTAGAAAAGAAATACGGGAAAACCGCTTAAAAATCAGAGTTTTCCGCAGTGAATATGCCAAAATCAAAGAGCAAATTGTCCAAAAAGAGTTAGAGCACGAAGGCTTAGCAAAACAAACAGCTGAGCTTTGGGGCGGACTAGATGATAATAACCAACAAATTCACTTAAAGCAAGCCGAAATTGAAAACCACATAAAACGGCTAGCCTATTTGAGATCAGAATACACAAAAGATAAAGCAGCTCTTCGCGTTTGCTCGGGCAGACTCAAAAATTTAAGTGTTAGAAAAGAAAAATTCCAAATAAGCTTGGCTGAAATTGAGAAGTCACTTTTAGAACTTGAGCAGGTTCAAAGGGATCAGAAAACTCAGTTTAAAAATCTTGAACATATAATTGAACGCAAGATAATCCAAAAAGAGTCAGTTGAAAAGGAAATAACTGACGCAGAAAAAATTGCGAGTTCCGCTAAAGATGCGGTTGTTGAATTTGCTACTCAACGGGACTTGGCTGCGACCATAGCTGCTGAAGAAAAAGCGTTAAGAAGCATTGAGGAAATGGGTATTGCGGGTGCAATTGTTGGAATTCATGGCAGACTGCGCGAATTGATAAAAATTGATAAAAACTATAAAAAAGCCATTGAGGCAGCCGCAACTGGTTGGCTTGATGCATTGGTTGTTGCAAACACTGATACGGCTTTTACATGTACTGAGACTCTTAAGCGTATGAAGTTAGGGCGCGTCAAGTTAATTCCATTACAGGGAGCCATCAATGTTAAAAACAAGGTAACTCCTAGCCGAGACGGCGTTATGGGTTCACTTTCAAGTTTCATGAAGTTTGAAAGTAATTATGCGTTAGCTGTAAACTATGTTTTCGGAGATACGGTGGTTGTTTCAAACGATAAAACAGGTTTCGCACTTTCAAATGAGGGTTACCGAGCGGTTACAGTTACCGGTGATTTGTATGAGCCAGGAGCGTTTGAAGGTGGCTACTACCGAGCACCAATTGATTTCTCAACCATTATTCCAAGTGAAAATGCATTAAAAAGTCTAGATCAAGCAGTAAAAGCTCTCCAGACGCATCTGACACAGAGGGGAACCGACATTAGTGGCATCGACGAAGAAATTGAGCGAAGCAAAATCGAAATCACCCGCTTAACAGATTCAATCGCAACATTAGATCGAGAAATAGTCCGAATTAGAAGAGGCGTTAAAAGAACCCAATTTAATATTCGACACACAGAAAAGCTTGGCGGAAAACTTGAACGTGAAGCAGCAGCTTACAAAGGCCGCATGAGCATGTACATGAATGAACGCAATTCAATAAGAAGAACCGACCAACGATTACACGGGGAAATATCTAACTTAAGATTGAAAACTGATGTAGCCCACATCCAAGAACTCGAAGTACAACGGGAAAAACTTGGTGAAGAATTAAATAATCTCCGTCAGAAATCAGGTTCAACTCAAACAGAAATTTCCACTTATCAATCTCAGTTTGACCGCGTTCTGAGAAACGGCTACAAAAACATCAAATTACAAATAGTTAAGGTAGATCAACAGCAAAGAAAAATCGAGAAAGAAGTTGCTGACGCAATTCAAGAACGTGAAATAATCAAAAAAGATCTCGATGAACAAGACAAAAGCCGAGTTGAACTCTCAAGAGCAGTATTTTCTGCTCGGGAAGAATCCAAGAAATTCACTTCACAAATAGATGCTATCGATTCTGACTTACGAACGCTTGATTCAGAATATGAGCAAGCAGAGCGGCTGCTAAATCAACTTCAATTAAGCGTGGAGACTAGTCAATTGCGCCTTCAGCAGCTCCAATATCAACTTCGCCAGTTTGGCTATGAACAGTCACTGGAAACGAGTCAGAAACAGGTTGAAGACGCTGAAACAACCATCCGCATGATGCAGTTTGAAATGGAGCGAATCGGCGCTATAAACCAACTAGCTGCTTCACATTACTCGGACCAAATTTCTAGATATAGAGAATTGTCAGTGCGGTTAAATGAGTTGGAAAGAGAAAAACAGGCTATTGTTCACTTTATGGATGAGATTGAATCTAAAAAACGAAAGGTTTTCATGACCGCTTTTGAAAAAATCAACATCGGGCTTAAAAATTACTTTTCCAAGCTTACAGGGGGCGGAGAAGCAACTCTTAAGCTTGAAAACCCAGAAGAACCCTTCACCGGCGGCATAGATATGATTGTTCAGTTTCCAAACAAACCCTCAATCGTTGTAAGCGGGGCAAGCGGAGGCGAACGATCCGTTTCAGCCGTTAGCTTCATTTTCTCCTTAAAAGAATTCACTCCTGCATCATTCTATATTCTTGACGAAGTTGACGCTCACTTAGACGCTTATCACACTACGAAACTTGCTGAAGTGCTCCTTGAGGAAGCAGTTAAAATGCAATTCGTCGTAATCAGCTTACGCCCAGAAATGGTGAATAAAGCACAAAAAGTCTACGGCGTTTACGAACGTAACGGAGTTTCAAATGTTGTGACTGCAAAGTTTCCACCGGAGGCACCAAACTAATGGCTTCAACATCAACTGTGCCTCTTAGAAGACCCTTCTATCTTCGTCCCCCATGGAACATTCTGTTTGAAATCAGTCGGCTTGAGAAACTTACTCCTTGGAACGTTAACATCGCTTACCTTTTACGGTCGTTTCTCTCAGAAATGGAGCGAACCGAAAATGTAGATTTCCGCGCTTCTGGAGTAGCACTGGATTCTTCAGCCTTGATTTACTTGATGAAATCCAAATTGTTACTTACTTTGCAAGAGCCACCTGTAGTGCTACCGAAAGGTCCAACGGATTTTGTTCCGCCACCGCTGTTTCTGCCACTTCGTCACGAGTTGACTTCAACAACAATTCAGCATTTGCTGGAAGTCTTAGACGATGTCCTAAAAGGTGAAAAACTGCTCCATCTAAACCATACAGTTGAGCAACATCCCGTTCTTCCCTCAGTTACAGATTTGCTACCACAATTTGACAGGTTTATCGCAGAACTAGAATTACAAGTCGATCAACTATACGCGATCTTGGTGGAAAAAGTTAAAGGCTCAGGAATTATCGATTTTTCAACCTTAACGAAGGATTCAACTAGAATTGAAGCGTTAAGAATGTTTATTTATCTCTTGTTTTTAGCTCAAGATGGCATGGTAAGTTTGTGGCAGAACGAGGAAACTGAAGAATTATACATAGCAGTGGGGAAACTGAACGTTGGAAAAGCCGAAGCAAACACCAGTTGAGTTAAGCCCTGATGCCGAACAAGCACAGGATGCCGAGCGAAAAGCCCACGCCATGGCACTTCTCGAAGCGGCGCTGTTTGTTGCCGGTCGTCCACTAGATGTTAACGAGTTATGCCAAGTCATCGGTAGCCGCTCAAAAAAGAAAGCTCAAAAATATGCTGACACTCTCATTCAAGAATATAATGCAAGAAATACAGCATTAGAGATTTTAGCGTTAAAAGATGAACGCTTCGTGCTTCAGGTTAAAGCAGAATATACTCATTTAATCCAAAAACTCGTGAATCGCCCATTGCTTTCTTCCGGACCGCTAAAGACCCTTTCCTACATTGCCCTTCGGCAACCAATTTCTCAAAAAAGAGTAATTGACGTTAGAGGTCAACACGCATATGGTCATATCAAGGAGCTCAAGGAAAGACATTTGATCCAGGCTGAAAAAAGCGGACGATCAATGGCTTTGAGAACTACCGGAGACTTCGCTGATTATTTCGGTTTACCCAATGACATTACTGAGATGAAAAGAAACTTGAAAAAGATTTTTGGTGACGCATTAAAAGATGAACCAGAAAAGTGACTAGGAACATTTTCTTAAACTGATACGTTTATAAGTAAATGTGGGATATAACCCGACGTTTTGAAATTAAATCAAAGCAAAAATTGCATGATTGTCTTTCTTTTTTTCGTGGAATCTCGCTGGGATTAACCCCAAATCGGGTCAAAACTTCAGTTTTAGATCACTTAGCAAAATGTTAAACAAAAGCAATTACGAGGAAGTTTTGCATTACATGCATAGGTTCAAAAACCGAAATCCTCTTCTCAATCAAAAAAAGGGGCTGGTTCGACTAAGGTAGGATTCAACTGCTCTTCATAGAGTCAAGTTGACCCTTTTCCATGGACGATTATGTGTTTAATCACATCGATCTTGGCACTTCTTTATTACCATTAAGCAAACTAGACCGGACGTTCCGAAAAAGCCTCGCAAATTGGGCCCTTTCAAGAAGTTCCGGGCTTCCGCTCCGAGAGAAGGTAGGCTAGGTTGATCAGCGGGAAGTGACTGAACGCCTGCGGGAAGTTGCCAAGCTGTCGCCTTCCCTTTGGGTCATACTCCTCGGCGAGTAGACCAACGTCGTTGGCCAGCGAAAGAACCCGTTCGAACAGCTTCCGGGCGTCCTCCTCCCTCCCCTGCATATGGTAAACGCTCGCCAGCCAGAAGGAGCAAGCAAGGAAGACCCCTTCGTCGCCGGAGAGTCCGTCAACCTCCCCTTCGGGCTTGAAGCGCAGTAACAATCCGTCCTGGAGCAGTTCTCGCTCGAGCGCTGCTACGGTCCCTAGAACTCGTGGGTCGGTAGCTGGAAGAAAACCTGAAATAGGGATGAACAGAAGGCTTGCGTCAAGCCCCTTGCCCCCGTAATACTGTGTGAAGGTGTTCTGTTTCTGGTCGAATCCATTGTGGCATACATCTTCGAATATTTCTGTACGTACGGCACGAAGATCACCTAAAGGTTCAGTTAGTCCCTTTTCCTCTGAATATCGAATTGCCCGATCTAGCGAGGTCCAAGCTGAAACCTTGGATGCGGTGAATGACCTCTCTGGTCCACGCATCTCCCAGATACCGCGGTCTGGCCGCCGCCAAGCGTTTGAAACGTAATGAGCAATGTTGAAGAGGGCTCGCTCAGCCTCGGGTCCGAGAGAGCCACTGAATTCAGGCTCCTTGCTTACTTCATATATGACGATCGAGAGTTCACCAAGGACATCAAGCTGAAATTGCTCATAAGCGGCGTTGCCAACACGTACAGGCTTTGCATTGCCGTAACCTTCAAGCCAGTCGAGCTGAACCTCTGAAAGTCGTCTCTCACCGCGAATGCCGTACATTATCTGCACTTGGGCTGGGTCGCCGGCCACAGCGCGGAGCACCCAGCGGAAAAATTGTACTGCTTCCTGAGATAGCCCAGATCGCGTAAGTGCGTTAACTGTAAGTACCGCGTCGCGAAGCCAGCAGAATCGGTAATCCCAATTTCGTACACCGCCGGGGGTTTCAGGGAGCGACGTTGTCGGGGCAGCAACAATTCCACCAGTCGGCTCGTAAGTGCATGACTTGAGTGTGATTAGCGATCGAAAAACCTCGTCACGCCATTGGGAGGGCGCCTGTATTTTCGAGCACCAAACTTTCCAGTACTCCTCAGTTTCGCGTTCCGCTTTGGCATAATTTGAAGCGTGGGGAGGAGCCTCCCATGAACGCGCGTCGCAAAGCACGTATGACACTATATCTCCCTTGGAAAGCACAAAGTCCGTTGCTAGTAATGGGGCGCCTGGTGTTGGGCCGCCGTGTAGGTAGAGCGCGTCAGGTCCAGCCAGAGCCTGTGTCGCCTCTTCGAGTTTAACAACCCGTGGAATTGCGCGTCCAAAGGCAAATCGCGGGGTGAGTTCGGAGCGCATCGAGACTTTTCCGTCAAGGCACTCGACACTTCGGCAGATCTCCGAATGGTCGCGCCCTGCCCAGGGCGGCATGAAATCGACCAAGCGGACGGTGCCAGTCTCAGTAGTGAAATCCGTCTCTAAAATCAACGTGTCCTTCCGATACCGGCGCAAAGTTTTGCTCTTAATCTCGATAGGGGCGATCCGCCAGTACCCATTATCGGGAGTCCCCAAGAGTGCAGCGAAACATGCGTCGGAGTCGAAGGCTGGCAGGCAGAGCCAATCGATAGTACCGCCCTTGGTAACGAGCGCCGCTGAGTGCATATCTCCGATAAGCGCATGGTCCTCGATGCCCGGGTGCGGTTCCGCTTTTGCCCAATCAGATACCATAGAGGTTTCGGGAACAGAAGTTTGACCATAATAACCCATTTTTTCTAAAACCACCATAGCGGGTTATGATTTATAAAAATATTAAGATATGTGACTACATTGATGAATAACAGACTCGGTTCTCATCCCCAAAGAATGGTGGTCCCGCGGCGTGCTGCGATTGCGCAATTGTTTTATAGGAACTATTTGTAAGTGAAAAGGATGATCCTCTTCTTTAGTTTGGGTTATACTCTCGTTTCAACTGTCACAACCTTGTTCTTGTCTCCAAATAATTATTTCAGTTCCATTGTACTCTTTCCGATTTGATAACAATCAAAAATAGAGTTCATTTCTTCAGAGCGTGATAGACCGTAATACGCCCAAGCATCAGTAATATGATTCAGATTCCGATAAACCTGCGATAAAGATATTGTTGTAAACAAACATTTATATGGAAATTAACCGTTTTAGTGACTACTCGAATTAAGAATCCAAAGAAGGAAATGTAGAATATGTCTTTCCATAGCAGTTTACGCAAAAGAAAACTCTCAGGCGGCAAAAAAAGAGCTTACCGATCAAAGAAAAAATATGAATCAGGTGGATATGCAGCGGAAACTATACTTGGCGAACCAAAACGAAAAAGCACCCGAGGCTTAGGCGGCATTAGTAAAGTCAAAGTTTTAACCGACAAGTTTGCTTCAGTAACTGACCCAAAAACAAACAAAACACAAAAAACCGAAATCACTCGAGTAGTGAAAAACGGTGCGAACGTTGACTTTAACAGAAGAGGCGTGATCACCAAAGGCGCAGAAATCGAAACTGCATTAGGTCAAGCAAAAGTTACCAGTCGCCCAGGTACCGACGGCGTAATTAACGCGGTTTTGATTGCAGGCAAAGAAAAAGCATAAATTTTTCTTTTAATATTTTGTCGGCTGTTGCTGATTTCTAATTTTCACTAATTGCTTTGCTATCTTTTGAATTATCTTTTCTTTTGCTTCCTTCTTCTCCACAAGTAACATTCCGGTCTTAGCCCAATGGGTTTTGGGAAAATGTGCTTCAGGTTTTACCTCGTTTTTTAAGCCTATTTTATCGGTAGCTTCTTTGAGCTCTGTGATTTTTGGGGCTGGCACTGCCATGCTTTTTGGCACTCGACGTCCTTCTTTCCTAGTTTTTGAAGTGTCAAAGTAGATTGGCCAAATTATTGCTTTATCGAGTTTTTTCATTCTGGTTCACCATTACTTGTGCGCATAATAAGCTACTATTTTCTGGTTTACTTCGTTAACACGTGTGAATCCGAAGCGTTCAAACTGTATTATGGCGTCAGGCTTTAACTTTTTGCAGGCGCTCTCGGCAAAACCTTCAGTGATTGAAGCATCAGGCATGACAACTTGGCATGGAAATTCTTCTCCCTTTGGAATCCAATGGATGAGTTGAGCCTTTATTTTTCTCACATCTTCGTACGATTCGCTCGCAAATGTGGCGGTAACTGAATTGCTGTTCTTGCCGTCGACTTTGATATTAAAGAGTTCCATGAGCCTAATTATTTTGCCATCTTCCATTGATTCAGCGTCTTTTTTGCTAATCCAAAAACTTTCCGCTTTTTCTTCTCCCTCAGGCGCTACAGTGTATTCTCTAAATCCCCCTTCGGGTTTGTCCGGGTGCAGAGGAAGTTTGACTTGGAAGGTTTTTGGTACCTGCAAAACATTAAGTAAAACAGGTTCTGAGACAAAGAAGTATCGGCTGCTTGTCGCATCAAGGATTTTGCGGTTATACGAAAACAGGTTTTCCCAGCTTAAGGTAACGTCATTTGATTTTATTCCGACATCGATGATCATTTTTTTAATGGCTTCTGGAGTTATGCCCCGTTTCCTCAATGCAGCGAAAGTTCCAAGGCGTGGGTCATCAAAGCCAGTGTAGCAGCCTTCCTTTATTCCTTGGACGATCTTTGATTTGCTAAGGAAAGCGCCTGTAATTTTTAACCTACCATAATGTATGGCTTCAGGATATTCCCAGCCGAAATATTGGTACATGTATTTTTGGCGGACCATATTGGTGTAGTGTTCTTTGCCTCGGATAATGTGAGTCATTCCCATTAAGTGATCATCTATGCCAGCGGCTAAATTGTAGAGAGGCCAAACGATGTATTTGCTTCCAACTCTTGGGTGAGGATACTTTTTTGTGTCGATAACTCTTAGTGCTGGCCAGTCTCTGACGGCCGGGTTTGGATTTTCAAGGTCTGTTTTCACACGAACAACCGCTTGTCCTTCTGTGTAGTCGCCGTTTAGCATGCGGTGCCATCGTTCCAAGTTTTCTTCGGCTGGCAGGGTTCTGCATGGACAAGCTTCTTTCGATATGATTTTTTTCCTAAACTCTTCAGATGGGCATTCGCAAACATATGCGTTCCCTTCTCGTACTAGCTGCTCAACGTATTCATAGTATATGGGTAATCGGTCGCTTTGGATGTATTCCTCATCAACTTTGCAACCAAGCCATTTCAAATCTTTCCTGATGCTGTCATAAAACTCTAAAGATGGGCGTTTAATTTTTGGGTCTGTATCCTCAAAGCGCAAAATGAATTTACCATTGTAAATGCGAGCATATTCATGACTCAGAATTATGGCTCTTGCGGAACCCAAATGGAGAACGCAGTCTGGGTTGGGTGAAAACCGCGTAACAATCTCGGAGTATTTATTAGCGTTAGGTAGTGGTGGAAGCTTTTTTTCTTCTGCTTGTACTTTCTTTTGGGTTTCAGGCCATTTTTCCTCGACAATAGTCTTCTGGTCAGCTAATGGTAAGCGGTTAATTTCATCTACAACCGTGTTAATTACAGCTGAGAGCTCTTTTACTTTTGACCTTAGGTCTTGCCTTTCGCCTAGAACCTTGCCAACTAACGCGCCTGCTTGCGCTTTGCCGTCATGGGAAACTGCGTTAAGCAAGGCTGCTTTGCGAATAAGCTCTTTAAGTTCATTATCGTTTTCTAACGCCAAATGTTTTACGCTCGCTGAAACTACTTGTTTCTTTTAATCAAGAATTCAGTGAACTCTTTTAATTTTTCCTTAGCTTGGGGTGTGGGCAAAAGTTTTTCGGCTTCACTCCAACTTTCTGCAACCATGGATTCAGCTGTTTTTGTAACGTGTTCGAAGGCGCCGTACTTTTTCATTAATGCTATAGCTTCGTCACGGAGGATTTGGTTGCAAGTGTGCATGTTTAGAATTTCAATTAGCCGATTTTTATCGTCAGTTTTAGCTTTCTTTAAAGTGTAAATAACTAGCAACGTTCTTTTGCCTTCGGTAATATCTTGTCCGACGCCGCCTTTCTTCTTTGCAAATTCTTCACCCGTTAAGTCTAAAATGTCATCTTGCATTTGGAAGGCAACGCCTATGCTTTCGGCAAACCGTCCCAGCTTCTCCACCAAAGCCGTGTCGGCGCCTGATAAAACTGCGGCTATTTTTGCTGACATTCGCGCAAGAGTGCCTGTTTTGTAAGCGCACATCTGCAAATAATCCCCTTCGCCCACAATGTCTGCATTGGCTATTCCTCGGTGCCACGCAATGTCCATGGCTTGCCCCATGCTGAGATTAATCATTTCCTGCACGTAAACCTCGTAAACATCGCGTTGTATTTCAGGAGTAAGTTTTCCTCTTTGCGCCATCAATGGCAGAAGTGGCAAATAGTACATTGCGTTTCCAGCGTTAACGGCTATGTCTATCTGGAAAATCTTGTAGGTGCAGGGTTTGCCACGGCGCAGTTCTGAGGAATCTTCAATGTCATCGATTACCAATGTGCCGTTGTGGATGACCTCGGGGATAATCGAGAAGTCTAAACAGTAATCTGCTTCTTTGCCAAGTGCTTCGCATATGAGCAAGAATAGTGCTGGTCGCCATCTTTTTCCTCCGCGGTCCAGCATGTCCCAGATAGGATCTGCAATCGCTTTGTCGAGAGGTTCCAGATTGTAGCTGTACATCGGCGGGTTAATTTTGAATAGAATCGAATTTTTACTAAATTTTCTGGGAATGTACTTTTCAATGGCTTCATCAACTAGAGGCGCTTTTTCCTCGAGGAACTTTTCAATATTCAAACTTTAGCGTGCTCCTTTGTGCATAACTCACCGTGTCAAAGTCGCGAATATTTAGCCAACCTAATGTTTTTCCACTTATGACTAAAGGCACTTTAGCTAAAGCTTCAAGATTCTCAGCGCCTACAAGAAACATGGAAGTTTTCAATTCCGATATTAAGCGGGAAAGCAATTCTTCTGTTTCTTTTGCGCCTTTAACGGCGGTTTCAAGAACAGGTTGGCAAACACTGGTTAATCTCGCATTTAACGCTAAAGATTTAGCTATATCTAGTCCGTTACGGATTCCGCCAGAAGCAATTACGGGGATCTTTACAGTTTGCGTTGTTTCAACAAGGCTTGCAGCAGTTGGGATACCCCAATCCCAGAAAAGTTCTCCCAAATCGTTTTGATTATTACGATAGTATTCAACGGCTGCAAAACTTGTGCCGCCTTCTCCTCCAATATCGATGGCTTTTACACCTGCATCCTCGAGGGCTTTTGCATCTTCACCTGAAATGCCACAACCTGTCTCTTTTACGATAACCGGTTTATCGAGTTCACCTGCAATTTCAGCTATTTTTGTCAAGACACCTTTAAAGGCGACTTGCCCTTCGGGCTGAATTGCTTCCTGCACAGCGTTCAAATGAATAGCCAAGGCGTCAGCATCAATCATTTGCATGGCTTTCTTTATTTCTTTTAAGCCGTATCCGTGAACAAGTTGTACACCGCCCATGTTAGCGATTAAAAAGGCAGTTGGTGCTTGTTTGCGGGCAACAGAATAAGTTTTTTCAAGTTTCTTATCTTGGATGGCTGCTCTTTGGCTTCCCAATCCCATCCCTAAATGCAGCGTTTCTACGGCTTGGGCGATTGAAGAGTTTATTTTTGTCGCTTCTTCAGTTCCGCCAGTCATAGCGCCAACAATTAAAGGGGCGTTGAATTTTTTGCCTAAGAACGAGGTGGATACACTGATTTTCTCTTTATCTATGTCTGGCAGGGCGCGGTGAACTAGTTGTATGTCTTCAAAGCCTGTTGTGACATTCCTGGCTTGAGCTTTTTTTTCCAAGCAAATCTTTATGTGGTCTGCTTTGCGTTTGCCTGTTTCCGCCATCTTATGTCTTCTCGATTTCGGTGCCCATGACGCTTTGGTCAGTTAATGCCCTAAAAATTGATAATCCTTTTGTGGCGCCGGTAATAGTTACGCGAACTCCTGCTTCGATAGCTGGAATTAGCTCCCCTATTTTGCCTGCCATGCCGCCGGTAACATCTGTGCCTGCTGATGCTTTGCTGATTTTGGGTTGCAGTTGCTTGAGTTCTGCTAATGTTAAGTGTTTGTAGGGTTTAGCGTTCGGATTCGTTTTCGGGTCACAGTCAAACAAGCCATCTGTATCAACGCCTACGACAATTTTTGAAGCATTATATTTGATTGCCAAATAAGCAACCAATTGGTCGCCAGAGAGAATTGTAAAGCCCAATTTATCGTCTAAAACTGCATCGCCATACAAGACCGGTTTAAACAACATTTTCTCCATTACTTTAAGGACAGTCTCATCAAAAAATCTAATCTTGCCATTATCTGTTAATATGCAAGAAGACGGGGCAATGCTTATGGCTGGAACTTCATGCCAAATGAGCGCATCCATAACTAAACCATTCAAAACAGTCATAACATGATGGGTTTCGGCAAAACCTAGTTTCTGTGTCGGATCCTCTTTGTAGCCTTCTTTTATACCGTACTTTGCTGCTGTTGGGTGACCAAAGCTGCCGCCTCCATGCACAATTATCAAATTATCGAGATCTGCCCGCTTGATTTCCTCTGCTAAGCGGTTTATTATTTCTGTTTTTGCGGCTAATGGTTCTGCTTTGTCAGTGATGGCTGAACCGCCGATTTTTAATATTACTGGTTTTGCCTCGTTCAACTTCCTTGCACCTTTACATTTGATATTAGAGCACTTATTGAAAAGCATTACCGAGAAAGGAATTAAAGAAAAATTATGTTTAAACAGGAATTTAGAAGAAAATAGCTAAAAAATTTTAACGGTGCCATTTTCTACTTCGATTCTGGCGCCTGTTTTGATTTTTGAGATGTCAATTTTGTCAACGCATGGAATTTCGCTTATGATTGCGCCAACTGCAATTATGGTTTCGCATTCCTTGTTTATCATGCCTGCGGGTGCTGTGCCATTTTTCTTCATGCGATAAAGCGTGTAGGATCCAACAGTTGAGCCTTTGCCTTGAGGGAAAACAAGGATTTTGTCCTTCACGCTTTGTCCTTGTAGCTCATGCCCTTTCTCAATGACTATGCCAGTGTTTGGGTCTACTCCGCCATAGAATGATATGGGTTGGGTCGTTACAAGGGCTTCGCCTTCGCCTTTGCCTTTAGAAATTAATCTGCCTTCTAACTGCTCCATTTTCCAGTCACCGCCGAATTTACACATTCTTCTATGCTGCCCATTTTGGTTTTCATGTTATTTTGCCTAGAGTAGAAGCAGCCTTTCGCCGAGGTTGTTGCTAAGGATTTGAACCTGCCCTTAAGTGGCGCTACTGCCATGCATGTGTCGCAGGCAAATTTGGCTCCAGCCGTCTCTATAACTTGGGTGTAGCCACGTTTATCTGATAGTTGCTTAGCGATTCTTGAGGTGGCGACCCAAAACTCTGTGCCTGGTGCCACTTTTTTGCCTTTGAGTAATTCAGCGACTTTGGCAATTTCGTTAATTGAGCAATGTGGGCAACCAACGCAGACAAGCTCAATATCGCTGACTTCATCATTGATGTTGTCATAGGCATTTTTAATGTCGGCTTGCTCGATTGTTATGGTTTCTTTTGGTTGTGTCTGCAATTCAGCTCCAGGCGTTACACCTTTCATATAAAAAAGTGGTTTAGCGCCATAGGTCACAACGGACGCGCAGAAAGACTTGAGCTCATCAAGGTCGACTGATTTTATGCCTGTGATAAATGAGATTTTGTTTTCTGCTTTCTTGCCAATTGCATAACCCAATGCCCCCCAATCTGAAAGCTTTGTTATCTTAGTGTTTACTTGAACATGAACATCGGGGACGCGGTTCTCATCTAAATGCAACCCGTAGCAGGGAGTTTTGCCGACAAATGCCGCTGCCAAAGCTGAAGGTCCACCTTCACGGTTTGTTTTTGCGCCAAGAACCGAATTTGCGAATGTAACTGCTGATGATTCTGACCAAGCGATGTGCTCGCCGTAGAGAGGCAGGTTGCCGATAAGGTAAGGTGTGCATGTGCAGCTTACAAGTATTCCCATTCGTTCAAAGGCTTTTATTACTAGGTTTTGTTTTTCAGCAAATTCTGGGCTGATGCCAAGTTGTTGCCAATTTTCCAAGTCCATTCCTGCAGGGTTTAGTGTGGTTAATACTTTGACTTTGCCATCTTTTGCTAATTCGTTTAGAAATTCTAAACCTGCGTCGCCTAGGTTATGGTAGGACACTCCTGCGACTTGGACGCTGCCAACTTTGATTAGGCTTTCTGCGCCGAAGATTTGGCCTAATGCGGTGAGGATTTCCATGCTTTTCTGGACAGCGTAGCCTTCAGCGCCATCTAACATTTTTTGTTCTTGTTTAGTTAAATTCATATTTTCTCATTCTCTTGGTATCCTGTGCTGTTCGCCCACTCTCTCATTTGTTGAGAAACTTTAGGATCATTAGTACGCAAACGAAGATACGATATAACAAAGTTTGCGTGCACATGTCCCAATCCGATATCTGATTTTAGCCATTTCAAAAGTTGAGCATGGGTCGCAACAATCTTTCCTTCTTTTATTAATCCCAATTCATTAGCAGTTCTCCAAAGGTCTTCTTTTGACTTGCCAGTTTTGGTCTCGACGTTATGCATGTATGCTTTGAAAGTCATAGTGAACCAGGTCAGAGGTATTTGGTTATGTCTACTTTGATGTATTCTTGTTTGCTAAAGCCTTTCCCTGTTGTGACCAACGGAACGGTGGCGTCTAAGCCTGCTTTGGCAGTTGTAGCTTTCTTGCCTTCAGACAAATCTCCTGAAGGGTCAAGTGAGGAGCCAGGCTGGTTAGAAAGGATGACTGAATTTTTGTCAGCTTGGAAACGCGTTGCAATCGCCCATTCCACCTCTTGGGGGTCATAAATGTTGATGTCTTCATCCACTATCACACAGTGTTTAAGTGATTTGTGTCCTTCAAACGCGGCAGCTATTGCTTTTTTGCCATCTTCGGTATTTTGTTTTTTTATTTGCACAACTGCGTGGAGCCAGCTGCATCCTCCTGGGGTGATATAGACATCTTTGCATTGGCAAACCTTGTTGACTTCGTTAAAGATTGTGGGTTCTTTTGGCATGCCCATAAGGAATTTATGTTCGTTTTTTCCCGCTAAGATAGTTTGGTAAATGGGGTTTTTTCTGTGAGTTATGCATTTGATTTCGACGATTGGCTGCTGACGTACGCGGTCAACAACACCTGTTAAATCAAGAAATGGGCCTTCAGTGGCTTTTTCTTTAGTGATTCGTCCTTCTAAGACAAACTCGCTGTCAACTGGAACCTCTAAATCGACGGTCTTGCATTTGACCAAATCAGTTTTTTCCAGAACATTAGCCATACCCAATTCATCGACACCCATCGGTAGCGTTGTTGCAGCAGAAATTAGCACTGCTGTAGAGTTGCCGATGCAAATGGCAATGTCTATTTCTCCGCCAGCCTTTTTGAGTGCAGTGTCAGTGCCTCTGTTCTCAACGATTCGGGCTACAAAATGGTTTTTGTCTTTAAGCATCAAGCGGTGGAAGCACATGTTTCTTGCCACCCCCAGATCTTTGATGATTGTTACTGCTGAGGCGATGTATTTTCCACCATCTTTTTCGGTGTAGCGCATTATTGGAAGTTTGGTTAAGTCGACGTTTTTTTCCACAACTTCTTGGCATGCACCAGTTTTAATGACTTGAGGTGGCATAGGGTGTTCAATAGCATTGGAAAGCTTTGGGAGCAACTTGTCTCTTGATATTCCTAAAGCATTAGAAATTAATTCTTTGGAAGAAACAAGCCCCGCTACTACAGGATAAGGCGATTCCTTTACTTTTTCAAAAAAAACAGGCTTCTCAACAAGACCATCAATTATACCCGCCAACTCATATTCAGTTGACACTTCTTTGCTTATCTTGGTTAATTCGCCCTTTTTGTCCAACGCTTCAATAAAGCTTCTAAGCCCCAATAAATTCAACCTCAGTATTTTTCGACGCCAATTTTTGTGCTGAGAACTTCAAAACCTAAGAATTTAATTGCGCTTAAGACTTTACCCTGTAACTCTTTCCCAGGTGTCAATGCGACCATGCATCCGCCGCCGCCTCCACCCGTAAGTTTCGCACCAAAAGCACCTTGCTTTCGAGCCAAATCAACAAGCATATCAAGTTCTTTGCTTGAAACTCCGATCTCTTGGAGCAGGCGGTGGTTTTCATTCATGAGGTCACCGATTTTTTTCAGGTCATAATTTTCAAGCGCTTTTCGTCCGGCGATGGCTACGTTTTCGGCTTGTTTAAAGACAGAATCGTATTTCTGAGGGTTTTTTTGTTTGCGTTCAGCGACGCCTTCTACCATGGCTTTTGTATTTGCGACTTTACCGGTGCTCCCGATGACAATTTCGATAGGTCTCCGTACGTGCAGTTTTTCGATTTTGTCTGGACCGCCTGCTGTGTCTTTTTTGAACCACATTAAGCCACCATAAGTTGCAGCGGTGTTATCTATGCCCGAGGGGTTGCCGGCATAGGCTTTCTCGGCTTCGTAAGCTATTTGGTTAATTTTTTCGTCACTAATTTGTTTTCCAAGTTCTTGTGCGATGGCTCGTGCGATGGCGACGCTGCTTGCTGCAGAAGCGCCCAACCCGCTAAAGCCTGGTAATGTTCCTCCAATCCAAATGTCTAAGCCAATTTTGGGGTCAATGCCCATGGCTTTTAGCATGCGTTCGATTGACTCGATTTGTTGAAGTCGTTTTTCTTCGCTGTAGCCTTTGGCAGTTTTTCGGTCATCTTTGATTTGAAGACCTTTTACGCCTTTCTTAACTTCAGCGTCCGTTGTTGAATCAATCGCTGAGACGACACCTGGTAAACCGTGGACCACGAAGTGTTCGCCAAATAAGATTACTTTTCCATAGCCTGATCCTTTACCCATCTCGTTTGCACCTTGGAAGAAAGCTATTACACCATCCGAATAAAAACATTCGTTTGCATCTTTAACCATAAAATAGGCTATGTTTTTTGTTTGGGGGAAAAATTAATGTTAGGCAAGTCAAGCCGTGAGCTAAAATGAGAAAGGCAGAGAAATAATGTGGGCAAAGTTGCCTTATTCCCATGTTAGCAGCCAGACCGCCCAACTGATGGCTACCCTTTTGCATTTCTCGGATAATCTCGTAACGTTTCCCATGGATATAAGACGTTGTTGTAACATTTTGATGTCACAACCGCTAAGTTGGACCATATTTGGGCTTGGCTGGTTGCTATTAAAAGGATTTCTAACAAATAGTCTTATTTTTTCTACATTTATTTTTTGAAATTTACTGCGGCATAACCTACTACGCTTGAGTGGTCGCCTGTTATGTCGCCGCTGTTATGGTAATTCAAAAGCTGAGCCTTAGCACAAACTCCGTTCGCGTAGGTGATAAGCGCTGTTATGGGTGCGTAGCCGCATGCGGTGATGTTTTGGGTTTCAATTGTTTTGTAGAATTTTTTGGCATCGAGGTCGGTTATGGCTTTTAGTGCGGCTTGGTCCTTTGTTGCAGCCGTTTTTGCGGGTTCATAATGCGTCATGTCTGAAGAAGCTATAACAACCGTATTGGTTGCATCTAAAACTTCCTCAAGACCCCTTCCAACTTCAACAGCACTTTCGTAATCTTGCATTAGAAAGCAGATTGGCACAATCTTGAATGTATTGCCGTATAAGAACTGCAGAAAAGGCAATTGCACCTCAAGTGAATGCTCATAGCGATGAGCCAACTCATCTACATCGATCACACTAGTTTCTTGAATAATGTCATTAGCCAATTTAGAGTCGATTTCAACTTCGCCAAGAGGAGTTTGCCAAACGCCTTCACTCATCAAGCTCAAAGCACTGCCATAACCTGTATGGTTGGGACCTAAAAGCACGACTGAGTCCGGTTTGCCATCTAAAGCTAATTCATAAAAAGCTGATGCTGCCACTGGACCAGAATACATGTAGCCGGCATGAGGACAAATCAAGCCAACAATATTTCGGGGTTGGCTGTGGAGGTTTACTTTTGGAAGTTTTTTGGGACCGATTGGATGGAGGAAACAATTTTTAATTTGTGCTCTGAGCGCTTCGGCGTCGGCTTCATAAAATTGGCCTGCTACATTTGGACGCCGAATCGTCGGCAACGGGCTAGGGTTCCTCCTCCTCTTCCCGTGTGACTTTTGCTTCAAAGTCATCGATGGTTGCTGGTGGATCTTTGTCTGGTCCTAATTCGCCTCTTTCTCTAAGTACTTGTCTTGCTAGTAACCAGAATATTACTGCTAACGCTCTTCTGCCTTTGTTGTTTGTTGGAATAACTAAGTCTACGCCTGAGAATTCATTGTCGGTGCTGCATAATGCAACTATCGGTATGCCTACTTTGGATGCTTCTTTAACTGCTTGTGCATCAGCTCTTGGATCCGAAACAAGTATAACTTCAGGATCAATTCTGCCTGGATACTGTGGATTGCTTAATTGTCCAGGTATGAAGCGTCCGATTAGGGGTGTTGCGCCTGTTAATTGGCAGAATTTTTTGATTGGTTCTTGAGCATAAAGTCTTGTTGCTGCAACCGCTACTTTTGAATGCTCGTAGCGTGAGAGAAACTTTGCAGTGACTCTTATGCGGTCATCTGTTTTTTTAACGTCAAGTACGAATAATCCGTCTGGTCTTACTCGGTAGATGAAGGGTTCCATGTCTAAGGTTTTCATTCGGGTTCCAATGTGGATGCCTGCTGAGAGTAATGTGTCTCTGGGTAAGAGAAGTTCTTCGGTTGGCTGCTGAGTTTCTTGTGCTTTTTCTTCTGGTTCTGCAGATTGTTCTTCTTGAACCTCTTCAACGGATTCCTCTTGCAAAGGTTCCTCTGAGATTTCTGATTGCTGTTCCTCTTCATTTTCTACTGGTTGGTTTTCTTTATTTTCGTCTTCTGACATTTTTTTCACTTTCTCTATTAGCGTATTTTTAAATCAGCCATTTTGGCTCTATTTCCAAGGAAATGCTCGATTCTTATTAGCTCATTTAACTTGGCTATTCTTGCGCCTTCAACTACACCTGTTTTGATTAGGGGGCAGTTGTACGCTATAGCCAAATGAGCGATGTGCCAATCGCAGGTGTCTCCTGACCGATGTGACATTACTGGGTCATACCCGTTTCGTTTTGCAGTTTCAATTGTTAATGTTGCATCAGATAGTGTTCCTATCTGGTTGACTTTAATGATGATAGCGTTTCCAGCGTTAATCTTGATTCCATTATTTAACCTTTCAGTATTCGTTGTAAATAAATCATCGCCACATATTAAGCAGTTTTTGGATTTGCGGGTTAATTCAGCGAAGCTTTCATAGTCTTCTTCATGAAAAGGGTCCTCGACATAGGCGAGATGATACTTCTCAATTAACTCCAACATAAACTCTAACTGTTCAGCAGTATCACGTTTTTTGCCTTCGTTTTCATAAACGTATTTTTCATCTTTTGGCTTCCAAAGCGAAGAAGCAGCAACATCAAGGCCAAAGCCACATTCAAAATCTAATTCATTGCCAACTTCTTCACAGGTTTTAGCCATAACTTCGAATGCATCTATGGTGTCGATGTTAGCAATCCATGCGCCTTCATCGCTTTTTCCACCGTTAAATTGGCTGCTTTTCTTTTTTAGCGAGTCGCCTAATTTCTTGTGAATTTGAGTGTTGGCTGTTTGGGCTTCAAGAAAACTTTCTGCGCCGTGAGGTAATGCTAAGAATTCTTGAATGTCTGGGGCTTTACCTCTTGCATGTTGTCCGCCGCTCAAGCAGTTTCCAAGAGGATATGGTAAAGTTGTTGCCGAGTTTCCTCCAATAAACTGGAATAAAAGTAAACCGTGAGAGTTTGCTGCTGCCTCGGCGTTGGCAAGTGAAATGGCGAACGCGGTGTTTCCGCCGATGTTTTTGAAGTCTGTTGTACCGTCAAGTTCGTGTAATGTGTTGTCTATTTCTTCTTGATAGTCAGCGTTTAAGCCGGCTAGTTCAGGCGCAATTAAATCATCAACTTTTTTGATGGCTGCTTCGACTCCGCCTGTAGGGTAATAAATGACTTCAGCTTTTCCGCGGCTTTTGCCTGCGGGAGCACCAGCTCTGCCGAAACCGCCATTAGTGATTACGTCGACCTCTATTGTTTCTTCTCCTCGATTGTTGAAAATTTTTCTAGCAATGAGGTCTTCGATAATAGATGACATAGATGTAACCTCAAACGGCTATAATTTTGTTGCCAGCTTATTTTAGGTTTCGGAAACACGAAAACAAGCATTCAAGAGCCAATAAGTATAATAGCTCCTTGCTTAATTTTGAAACAAAATCTGCGCTATGGCATTAGCCATGACTAATAGTCAAAACCGCTCCTTTATGGATGCTGATAATGCCTACCCAAACAGGATAAAGGTAGGTATACATGAAAATGATTGAGTTCGTGCTGTTGGCGGTTGGCGCAGTAGTTGGAGCTTTTCTGCGTTACATTATGGTTGCTTCTCCCCAGACAATCATGGGATTACCCGTAAATGTTTTAGTGGTTAACGTTATTGGAAGCTTTATACTTGGATTGTTTTCAGTTTTAGCAATTGCTTTAAACTTAAACTCAAATTACAGCCTATTAATTGCCACTGGATTTTGTGGTGCATTCACAACAATGTCATCTTTTGCACTTGAAACCAGCAACTTGATGGATGGCAACCGCTTTATCCTTGTAATACTAAACATACTAGCCAATGTGGGATTGTCTCTCGGTGCGATTGTAGGTGGAAAAGTTTTGGGCAACGAGTTGATGGCGAGGATTCTTTAATGCGCATAAAAATGTGGAGCGTAACAATTCGAATTAAGAAAAATGATGAGGTTGGCGGTAAGCGTCTTGAGCGCCTTGTGATAGATTTCTTAATCAAGGCGGGGGTTAGTGGCGCCACGGTTTGGACGGGTGTGGATGGGTTTGGCAAAAGAGGCAAGTCGACGCTAAAACTTGAAGGCGTAACTGTCAACATGCCCCTCATAATTGAAGTGATTGATGAACAGTCAAAACTTGAGCCACTTCTTCCCGAACTTAAAACAATAGTTGGAGATAATGGTTTAGTCACCATTCAAGACACTTACGTAATATAAATATCAAAAAAACTCTGCTCTGTTACTGATTGATTTGATATTTTCTAAAAAAATTCACTGAAGTTGCATTATTGCATTCAAGGAAAATCTGTCGATACCAAAGATTAAAACTGCTTGGTTGAGTAATCGGAAAATCAGCTGATTTTTCTTAGGTAAATTTTGTTCTTTGTATTTTGAGTTGCTTTCTTGATTTAAGGTTTGAATTCTTTTCAGGCTGCGTCTCTACGCGTCTTTGTACGTTTTTATACGTCTTTTTTCGTCTTTATGCGTCTAGAAAAGGCAATTTAGTTAACCTTCAGGTAACAATTTTTTGTTCAGCTTGTTATTCTGATTTAGGCTTTAAATCTTTTTTCAGGTTGGCAGCTTTAACTATTTTAGGCTTTTATGTTTGTTTAAAACTAATTTGACTTTTCATTACTTGTCACGCTCTCAACAAAATTCAGAAAGAATCTATTATGTACTTAATTTACGGGAAAATCTTTGTCTAAATCTTCTGCGACATGATAGTTTGGGCTTGTGCTTTTGGGCGTTGCAGTGTCGTTCCTGTTTTCTGGTGGTTGCAAATTTGATTGGTTCTCTAACATCGGTAGTGTCTGGCTCTGTTGTTGATGTTCGATCTGTTTCCAAGTCACCATTAAATTCTTCTTAAAAGATTTTTCAAACAAATCTTTTTTCTTATTTACAGCATACTCTTCTAAAATTGGGTTAAGAACGATTGATCCCTGAACAATTACGTTCTCAAATGCAACATGAGCCTCCACATCCTGAACTAATGATTGATGAGAGAAGTCCAAACCGTCTGCTAAACGCAAAATGCCCGCAAGAATCGAAACTTTACGTTTCAATTCACGATTAAGCGAAGCAAAATTATGGTGTGTATTTTTTGGACACCCTTTGCGATGATACCTGGCTATATTTGCAATGACACGCCTCTCATCTGAAGTAAAAGGAAGCTTTGTGTCGTTTAGAATAAGCTTAAGTGAAGTTTTATGGTGCGCTTTTGATCCTTGCGAGAAACCGATGTCGTGAAGAATCGCGGCACATTCAAGCCAGCAACGTTCTCTCTTGCCTAACTTGTGTAATTCCTGCAAATTGTCAAAAAGTTGCAGAGACAGTTTTCTTACTTGATCGGAATGCTTCAGGTCTGGCCAATATTTCCTTGCAACTGCTTGGGCACGTTTAGTCATCAAAGCGCATTTTTTTTCCATGTCATTTTCTCGGGTCTTGTCTTCCGCTAAAATATTTTCAAGAGACAATCCTCGAAGCAGCATTTGGGCATAACTTTCAGGTGCTCCCTCCCTTCTAAGCGCATCAGCAGCATCTTCCACATCATAATTTACCTTTATTAGCTCGACAGAAAAAGGATTGGCGGTTATAGTTGCGTAAGCGGCTTGTGGGTTTGCGTCGCCAGGTCTTCCCACGCTGCCTGGATTAATAAATAAGGTTCCGTCAACTTTTTTTGTGAATTGTTCATGGGAATGACCAAAGACAATTATGTCCACACCGGAGTTTTGAGCCAATTCCTTGAATCTCTTCTCGGGAGTGTCCTGATATAGATGTTCATCAACCGAATCTGGACTTCCGTGAACAACGAGAATTTTCTTGTGAACTATTTCAAGCTCAAGTTTAGATGGCAAGTTGCGAAGATAAGTTTCATTTGATTTTGCAAGTGCTTTTCTGTTATATTCCAGCGCGAATTTTTTGGGTCCTTTCCCAACGTTAGTTTTATCCAAGACTTCTAGGTCGTAATTTCCGATTACACTGATGGTATTCTTTGAGTAAAGTGTCTGGATAACTTCGTTTGGGAAAGCTCCAAACCCTATCAAATCGCCAGCGTTTATAAAAACGGTTATTCCTCGATGCTCCGCGTCCCTAATGACAGCTTCAAGAGCATTAAGATTGGAATGAATATCCGCGAGTACTGCGACTTTAACGTAAGGGTTAGCTAGCTCTGCTTGTGTTCTGTACGTCGCGGCAACAAATCCGGCACTTGCTTTTTTTCTAAGTTCTTCAAATGCATTTTTGTTTTTCTCTTCATCCCAAAGATTTACGAATTTTTCGTATTGATTTTTCCTTTTTTCTTTAATATGTTGGAGAAATTTGAGGAGGTCTTGGTTGTCTTCGGCGATTGTTTGTTCGTTTTCTGCAAATGTGGCGATTTCACTTTTGATCTCGTTTATGAATCTTGGAATGCTCTCGATCCATACGTCGCAGTCATGCATTTCGCCAAGTGTGTCTTGAAAATTCTTTATCATTTCTATTTCTTCTGATAGTTCCTCTGGATAGAGAGGCGCAAATGTTTCCATGGTGTATCGGAGCCATTTGGCTCGTATGCGCATTTCATGATGTTTGAGAATCTCATTTTCTTTGTGAACAAATTCTTCCATGGCTAAGAACTCGTCGAGTTTTGAGGATATCTGCCAGAAAGCTTTTTCTCGAACGACAAACAAATTGAAAAAAGTGCCTGTTGCTTCCTTCATAATTTGTTGGCAGTAATTAGTTATTTGCTGTAGAACTTTTGATTTTTCGAGTTCTTGCAGTCCATTGATTACGCTTGATTGCAGATGTGTTCTTTGGTCAATATGCCTCTCAAGCAGAGTCTCTAATCCAGATTTGTCCTCTGTAGGCTGAAGTTGTTTAATGTAATCTCTTATTACTTCGATTTGCACATCTAGGTCTCTAGCATTTCCGAGAAATTGAGTTACTTTTTTGATTTCGTTAAGCCATTTTTTATAACGTTTCTTTGGAAAACATTCTTTGAAAATGGGCATGGCAGCTCTTATTCTTCGCGAAGTTACCCGCATTTTATGGACGTACTCAATGTCTTCGCTTTTTTCAACGCCTTCAATTTGGGCTTCAATGGTTAGAAGAAATTTAGTGAGGGCTTCAGCTCCAAATCGGCAATAGTTAGAATCTATTATGTCGCCATTAGCGTCCAAGCGAGTATTCATGAGTTCGCCTCAACAATTCTTTTACGAGCTTACGAGTTTTCTATTTTGTTATGCGACTTAACCCTTTCGTTAAAATACCTACTTTTTAGGTAGTAGAAAAAGTTAAATCCCTCACGCAGTTCCTAGTGAACCATGAATTCTAAAAATCTTTTGGAAACAGGATTCTCTGAATGTCTCCCAATGAAAACTCTAACATATTCAAATTTCCCCCAAGACAAAAGTGTTGTAATAGCAATAATCGATCAAGAACTCTCAGGAAAGCCAGAATCTGATATTCTATATATTGGACGCACAAAAAAACCACTCAAAAAGGTACTGGGTGGCTATTTGGCCGGATATGGTGGAAAAAACACTAAGAAGATCAATCAAATTCTTTTCGAAGAAGGCTACATAGAGAAAACCAGTATTAGCTGGATACCGTCAGAAAAACCGAGAATTATGCAAGAAGAATTGCTCGCCAAATTCAAAGAAGCCCATGGTGAACTGCCAATATGGAATACTAAAAAGAAACTCTCGGTTAAAACCAAGGGAACGCCAGTTTTTAAGCCTAAAGAAAAAAAGGCTCCAGCTTCGAAAGCTAAAGTTGTAGCACCAAAAACTATCTCCAAAACAACGGCAAAAATTGCTCCAAAACCCAAAGCCGCAGCCACAAAAAAAACCGCTACTCAAGAAGAAATGACATCTAAAACCGAGGTATCAAACAAAGGGGAAACTGCCCAAGAAATGGCAGAAAAGACAAAAAACGAAGCACCTTCAGATAACTCAATGACAACTTAATCAATACACTTCTTTTCTTTTTTTATTCAGAGTTTCATAAAGGTAATATCTATTATTAAGCCAATATTCTATTCTGTAATCAGAGTGTTTTAGTATGTCAATGGATGTAGAAAGCTTCAAGGTATTGACTGGCAAAAAGACAAGTTTGAAATCTTATGATTCAGGTTCAGTTCCAAAATGGGCTAAAGAAGAGGCAGAAAAAGAAGGAAAAAAAGGTCTGAAAGAACAAGCGCTAGAAGTTCTTGAAGCAAGCAGGCAAAAACTCGTTGAAATGCAAGAGTTGCTTTGGGCAAATGATACGTATTCCATGCTGATTGTTCTTCAAGGAATGGATGCAGCAGGCAAAGACAGTACAATCGCTCATGTTATGTCAGGCGTTAACCCTCAAGGTTGCCAAGTAACAAGTTTCAAAACTCCCAGTGAAGAAGAACTTAAACACGATTTTCTTTGGCGCCATAACAAAGCTCTACCAGAAAGGGGAATTATAGGAATTTTTAATCGTTCGTATTATGAGGATGTCCTTATAGTTAAGGTTCGTCCAGAAGTCTTGGAAACTCAAAAGTTGCCTCCTGAGGAGGAAGGTAAACAGTTTTGGAAACACCGTTATGAGGATATTAATCTTTTTGAACGCCATTTAATTCGCAACGGTACTGTAATTTTGAAATTCTTTTTAAACGTGTCAAAAGATGAACAGAAACAGCGATTGCTTAAACGTCTTGAAAATCCTGACAAAAATTGGAAATTTTCGCTCACGGATGTTTCAGAGAGATCAAAATGGAAAGATTACATGGATGCTTACGAAGATATGCTTAATGAGACAAGTACTGATTGGGCGCCATGGTATGTTATTCCCGCAGATAAGAAATGGGTAGCGCACGCATCGATTTCAGAAATAATAGTGTCTGAAATCAAAAAACTAGACCTAAAATATCCGACGTTGAGCCCAGAGAAAAGTGAAGGTTTGAAAAAAGCGAAGGCTGAACTGGAAAAAGAGTAGGAACACAAAAAGGAATCTATTTTATGTTGGCGTTTGCTCAACGGTGCACTTGGCATCTAGGTGCTTCCCGAAGGCATCATAAAATGCTTGCTGATTTTGAATGATGCTCCATTCTTCGAGACTGCAATCTGAATCTGAATAAAATGATAGAAGTACCCGATCTCCGTTAACTTTGATAAATTCAGCCTTCTTTACAAGACCACAATGACTGCGATCCAACTTTTCAGCGAATCTTACAAAAGTTGAAAGAATTGCGATTGTTTCTTTAGTTTTTTCATCAAATCCTGAATCTTTCAAGGCTTTTTTTGAAGGTAACTTTTTTCTATGAAAACGTGCAATATCGGCCATGATTTTGGTTTCTTTCTCATCAAAGCCCAGAAGTTCGGCATTGCTAATAATATAGTGGGAATGAAGATGATGATTGTTGAACGAGAGAAAATCCCCAACATCATGCAAAGTTGCTGCATGCCTGAGCAACTCTTTTTCTGGTTCACCTAAATTATGTAATCCAATATGCTTCGCGCTATCAAAAAGTTGCAAAGCCAAAGAAGCCACAGTTTCAGAATGTTTCTCGTCGAAGTTACATGATCTGCCTAAATGTAAAACGCTCCTGTTCCTCATGGGCGTTTTTTGGAGTTCTCGAAAACCTTCAAAATTTGATAAATACTCGACAAGAAGTCCGTCTCGAAGTTCTCTATGACTAATGTGGATCACTTCTAAACCAAACTCCTCCATAATCGCTTCCATTATGGCTGCTCCAGCAATTATAATGTCTGCTCGCTCAGGATTTATTGATGGTACCTTTTTTCTTTCTTCAAGAGACAGAGCACAAAGAACTGGCGCCAATTTCTTAAGGCTCTTCCTTGACAGCGCAAGCCCTTCTCCTCCATTACCATCTTTCTTAAAAATTTTGTTTGCGATTTCTGCAAGGTTAATTATTGTGCCTGATGATCCCCATGCCAACCTAACACCGTACTCCAAAACTCTAGGTCTAACTGCGTGCACTTTACTACAAGCATAATTCTTTATTTTTTTATAAACCCCGTATCCTATATGACCAGTCCAGCCTTCACCTATAAATTGAGATGTTAACCTAATTGCGCCAAGCCTTAGACTGTGAATGTAGACGCATTCACGCTGGTTTCCGATAGCAATTTCAGTGCTGCCACCGCCTAAATCGATAAAAATAGCCTTGTCGTCACCGATATCGATTCCACTTGACACGCCAATGCAGATCAGGCGGGCTTCGTCTTCTCCTGAAATCACCTTCACATTTAGTCCAGTTTGTTTGCGGAGTTTCAATAGAAAATCATCTTGATTCTTGGCTTCTCTAATTGCCGAGGTTCCGACCGCAATTATTTCTGTGGCGCCATAAGTTCTTGCTAAGTCAGCGAATTTTCCGCAAACAAAAATCGCTCTTTCCATGGCTTCCGGTTTAAGTAGGTTATCTTTAAATTCTTCTTCACCAAGGCGTACAACTTCTTTTTCTTGACTGACAATAGTATAAGAAAAATTGGGGTTAATCCTTACCACTAAAAGACGTACTGCATTTGTTCCGATGTCGACAAATCCCACTACTGGGGGTGGATTTTTCAATGTTGTTCCCATGTCAGCACCAATTTCTTAGCGAAGACCTTTTCAAACAAACCTTTCTTCTTATTAAAAGCCTGCTCTTCTAGCGTTAATTGAGCCTCAGACACGTATTCAACGGTAATCCTCTTGTCTCCAACCTTAATATTTATGTTTTTTATCGCTGATTGGTGAGAGCAATCTAAACCATCTGCAACACGCAAAAGGCTGGCAAGTATTTTCACTTTTTCTAAAGTTGAGCTGTTCAAAGTTGCGAGGTGGTAGTGATTTTGTTTTGGCAAAGCTTTTCGGTGATATCTGGCGATGTTTGCTATTATTCGTCTTTCTTGAGATGTGAACGGAAGTTGTATATCATTTAGGATGAGCTTGGCGCTTTTCTTATGGTGCTTGGCTCTAGCTTTTGATAAGCCTATATCATGCAAAATTGCTGCGCATTCAAGCCAACCTCTTTCACGCTGCCCCAACTGGTGAGCATTGATTAGCCCGTCAAAGAGCTCTAAAGCTAGACGAGTTACCTGTTCATAGTGTTCATTGTCTGGCCAATATTTATCTGAAATATTCTTTGTCTTTTCTAAGATGGTTTTGTAGTCTTGGACTATCGATTTTTCTTTTGCAACATCCTCTACAATAACTCTGTCAAGCGAGACGCCTCGAAGTAGCATTTGAGCGAAGCTTTCAGGCAGCTCTTTTTTTCTAAGTGCGTCTGCTGCAGCTTCAACATTGTAATCACACCTTAACAATTCAATGTTGAACGGATTAAAACTTAAAATGGCGTATGCTGTCTGCGGGTTTTCATCACTGGGTCTTCCAACGCTTCCTGGGTTGACAAAGCTGGCTCCGTTTACCTGCTTCCAGAATTGTTCATGAGAATGTCCAAGGATTATAACGTCAGCTCCAGCCTCATCAGCTAGAGTTTTCAGTTGCTTGACCGGTGTATCATGATAAATGTGTTCTTCAATTGACTTAGGGCTCCCATGTGTTACAAACAGTTTTTTTCCTGCGACGTCAAAATGAAGTTCACGAGGTAAAGAATAAAGGTAACATTCGCATGATTTTGCCAACTCTTTTCTGGCAAATTTCAAAGCCACTTTTTTTTCGCCCTTAGCTTTGGCTTTGCCCTCAATAACCTCAATGTCATAGTTTCCCAAAACACTCAACATGTTTTTTTCACACAGCAACTCAATAACTTCATTTGGGTACGGGCGAAACCGATTGAGTCGCCAGCATTCAGAAAAATATCTACTTTCCGTGCTTCAGCATCTTCAATTACACTTTCCAACGCTTGCAGATTTGCATGAATATCGGACAAAACCGCAATTTTAACGTCAGGGTTAACAAGTTTTTCCTTAATTTTTTCCTCATTCATGTTTAATCCGCCGCCAATTGTTTTCTTAAGTTGAATGAAAAAGCTGTTCTTTTTATTTTCGTCCCAGAGGTAAACAAATTGGTTCATCAGTTCCTTCTTTTTTTCTTGTAAGTAATTTAAAAGATTCAAAAGTGCTTTTTCCAAGCTTGTTGATTCTGCTTTTTCTGGGCTAATTATCTCTTTTCTTTTATCAATAAATTCATGAATTTGCTCCATCCAATCAACGTTGTCGTGCATTTCACCCAGTATATCTTGAAATGCCTTTACCGTTTCAATTTCTTTTTCAAGTTCATTTTGATAAAATGGCGCAAAAGCTTCCATGGTGTACCTAAGTTTTTTGGCAAATATTCTCATCTCATGGTGTTTTTGGGTTTCATTTTCCAAGTAAACGTATTGTTCCATTGACAAGAAATCGTCTAGTCTAAAAGATATATGCCAACGGGCTTTTTCAAGCACTTGATTTGCGTCAAAAATCTCATTTGATTGATTGGCAATTGTTACTTCACAAAACCTGCGGATATCCTTCAAAGTGCCAGACGTTTTTAGCTTGTTTAATCCGTTAACAATTGAGGGGTGAATATTTTTTCTGTCGTCCTTCTGATATTCAAGCAGTACATCAATGCCTGCTTTTTCAGACGCAGAAGTGAGACTTTGACGATATTTCTCTATAAAGGCTATTTGCACATCGAGATTTCTTGCTTTGGCAAGTAAGGGCGTAACTTTTTTTATTTGGTTTGACCATTTCTTGTATTCTTTTCTGGGAAAGCAGAATCTAAAAAGGGGCAATGTTGCTCTGAGTCTACGAGACGTAACACGTGTCTTATGGACGCATTTGGTGTAGTTTTTGCTTTTTAAGACACCATTGGTTTGTTTTTCAAAACTTTTTATCTGTTTTAGGATCGTTTCGGAGCCGAATTGGCAGTAGCTTTTGTCGATTTCGCATTTTTGAGGCTTAGTTGGAGCGTTCATTCCAAATGCCCCTGTTTTGTATCAGCCAAGCTTGAGAATTGATGACTTTTTCTCCTTTTTTAGGTGTCACTTTCTCGTAGGTTCCATCTGGTAGTAATCTTCTTGCTTTTACGTTATCGAGAAGGTGAATTTTGAGCATGTTTTCAAGGATAGACTTTCTCAAAAATGGGTCGGGGACTGACATGAGAACTTCAATTCTTTCGTTTAGGTTTCTAAACATCATGTCTGAGCTGCCGATAAGTACTTCTTCCTCAGCATCGTCATGGAAATAGTAAATTCTAGCGTGTTCAAGAAAGCGGCCAACTATAGATATCACTGAAATGTTATCGCTTATTCCTTTTATCCCTGGTCTTAAGCAACACAAGCCCCTAACGTTGAGGTCAATTTTGATTCCCGCCATAGACGCTTTGTACAGAGCTTGAATAACCTCTTTTTCCTCTAGATTGTTAAGCTTAAACGCTAAGTAACCTTTGCCTGTCTGTGAGTGAAAAATTATTTCCCTATCAATTCGAGCTAAAATCTCACTTTTTAGTGTTTTCGGAGCCACAAGAAGATGTTTGAATTCTTTTTCCTGCAAACCTTCTATTATTATATTAAAAAGTTCTTCAAGTTCTTGGCCTACTTGAGGGTTTGCTGTTAAGTAGCCTATGTCACCGTAGATTTTTGCTGTTACAGCATTGTAGTTGCCTGAGCCTATGTGAGAATACCTTATCAGACCCGTTTCGTCTTTTTTGATGATTAAGCATAATTTTGCGTGAACTTTAAAATTAGGAAAATTGTAAACGGTGCAGACCCCACCTTTTCTGAGTTTTGTTACTAAAAGGATGTTATTTTCTTCATCGAATTTAGCTTTGAGTTCAACAATCGCTGTTACTTTTTTGCCATTTCTTGCTGCTTCTACCAATGCGTCAACAACGGGTGATTGATGATCCATTCGATACATTGTTATACTGATTTCTGAAACATCTGTATCCTTTGCTGCTTCTTTGAGCAGGTCAACGATTGCTTCAAAGCTGTCATACGGATGATAGAGGACGAAGTCTCTTTTACTTATTGTTTGTAAAATATTTTCTTGACTTAGTTGAGGTGAAAGAAACGGTAAAAAAGTTTTGTCTTTCAGTTCAGGGCGGTTTAATTTAAGTAATTGCCAGAAATCTACGAATCCAAGCGGGCTCTTTACTTCGTAAATTAAGTAGTAAGGTACATCAAGTTGCTTGGCCAAAGATTCTCTAATGTCCATTGGCATTTGTTTGTCGAATTCAAGCCTTGTCGGAAACCCAATTTTTCTGCTTGAAAGGCTTCTTTCCACAGATTTTATGAAATCCGCAGATTCATCCATCAAGATATCTATTTCTCCATTGCGTGTGAGCCTAAACGGATAAGCTTTCAACGAGTCTTCAGTTGGAAAAATCAGGTCCAGATTATTTGCTATTAGATCCTCCAATAATACGAAGTTTTGTTCTTTTTCTGTTTCTTGAGTGAGCCTTTGCTTAGGGATAGCAATGAGCCTTCCAAATTTTTCTGTAGGGGCATCGAGTAAAATGCAGAACTTTGGTTGTTGCGCAAAACCTGTTATGTAAAGTGTTATGTGGAGATTTTCGATTACTACACTATTTAGCCCTACTTTAGGAACTTTAATCGATGGCATAATAGATTGCCTTAGAAATGAACGTAAATTTTCCTTATTTTTTTCAGGTAAATCTTTGAAATTTCTAATGTAAATTTCCTCTTTCGCTAAAGCAGGTAAAATCTCTTCGCTCCAACATTTTGCATGATTTTCAATGAGTGGAATTATTTCTTTTCTGGTTGCATCAATCTGCTCGGTGAAGGTCATTCCATCCATTGATCTTTCTTCCGAACCTGACCTGACTTTTTTTAAGAGTCGCGCAGCCCTTGTCATGAAAAACTCGTCTAAGTTGCTACCACAAATAGCTACAAATTTGACCCTTTCCAGCAGGGGATGCCAAATGTCTCGTGCTTCTTCAAGCACTCTTGCATTAAACCTTATCCAGCTAAGTTCTCTATTTATAAAATAACTTGGGTTATCTAATAATTTCTTTAGGTTTAAGGCATCATTTTTATTTGAATCAGGGCTATCTTGAGTTAACAAATGTCATACCTATCGGTTTTAAACCGTTGTTATCTTTGATTAAGTAATAACACTTGGTTTTCTGACTTATCAAGGAATCTGTATAAATGATTTTTGTTCAGGGAAGAAAAGCGTACTTTCAGTGGCAGTTCTTCCTTGTGTGGATAGGATATTCGACACTCTTAGGTCTGCGGATTAAAAACGTTTCATACTCAAAAAGGAGCGGTTTTTTGTGCATATTGCTATTTTCTCCTTATTCCTATTGAAAGTAAGCAGTTTTAAGGGCTCCGAAGGTAGAATATATATAATATATAGGCTAATAACTATATAGGAAGGGTTAAATTCCGCGCCAAATTACTAATAGAACATGAATTCTCTCTCACTTAAAGAAAAAGGCTTTACTGAGTTCGTTCCACTAAAAACACTTGCATTTTGCAGTCTTCCAATTAATCAAGGTAGCGTTTTGGTCTTAGCTGACAGCACGCAAACTGGAAAAGAAGCTTCAGACATCTTGTATATCGGTAGAACAAAGAAACCAACAAAAAGAATTTTTGGCGGATACCTAGCAGGAAACGGCAGTAAAACGACTAAGAAAATCAATTCACGATTGTTCGACAATGGATGCATAGAAAAAGTCACGATTAGCTGGATGATGGCTGACAATCCAAAAGTTGCGCAACAGGAACTTCTAGAAAACTTCAAGAAAGATCATGGCGAATGCCCTCCTTGGAACGCTCCGAAGAATGTAACTCAAAAAACCAAGCCCGAATCTAAAGCAGCGCCTGAAGTTGCTAAACCGCGCCCTAAACGTAAACCCGTCAAATCAGCAACTTAAATGAGAAATTTCACAATCTTTATTTTTTACCTTTTTTAGCAGAATAGTGGCTGATTAACTGTACCGTTGACCATGGCATGCAGTTTTGGCTTTGAAACCTAAAAGCGCAGCATGATTTTGGATTAACTCGTATTTTCAGCTTCTATTTCTAAAAATTCAGGAATGTACGCGTAATCACCGTAATCACAATCGATGTCAAAGCGTGCTAGGTCATGTTCCTAACTACTCTATGTTTCTCCATGCTTTCGGTAACAAAAAGCCCAAGATTCTCCAAGATTTTCTCCATAACTCCAAAGTCTGAAACTTCAACCGAGTATTCTTCGGCGACCTTGGCAGTTTTGGTAATGTTACTTTTTTAAATGTCTGATTCAATTTTATTTTGCTCTTTTGTAATCGTAAAACATTTTTTGCTTTCATTATAGCTCCATATTTGGAGTCAAAAAAGAAGGTTTGTAAGTCTCCATCAAAAATCTTTTTAGCGCCAAGACCGACTAGAGTTTCTCCAACCTTTGCTCTGTTGACTTCTAACATTTTTGCTTCTATTTCTTTCATGAAATCAAAATATCCCATTTGAAATTAAAAACTTGCGCAAAAAACTAGAGAAAATTGGTTGCTTGCGGATCTAAGCACACTCGACAGATTTAACTGTCACGCGACTAGTGTTCTTGATAACTTGATGTGTCAATCCGCAGACCGGGCAGAATATTATTTCATAGTTACCAAAGATTTCAGGAAGAACTTCAAATTTTTTTGCGCAAGTCTCGCATTTAACTTTCATCCTCTTTCACCTCAAATTACCTAAGTATTGCGGGGGAACTTTCAATTGGATTAGATTCAAAGAATTCAAGCAGCATTGTTTGGTCTTTTTTGATAGTCATGAATTCTGTTCCACACATCGGGCAAAGTACAAGTTCATATTCTCCCTCAGGGTCAAATTCGAAGGTTTCTCTGCATCCAGGGCACAAAAAAATCATTGACTCATCGGTTTTTTCCATTCTTTAACGCTCCCCTACAATAGAATCCTGCATTGACCCAATTAAGAGATTTCTTGGTAAATTCTAGTAACTATATAGAAGGATCGTCTACGCGCGAATTTTTTATTTGTGTTTTGGGTTTCTTTTTTGAAATAGAACTTGATTTGTTTGCAGGTTGCCTCTTTATTCGTCACTATCAGTCATTATTCGTCTTTATTCGTCAAAAAACGTCATTAACGGGCGAAAAAATCAAATTTGCTCTAATTACATATTATATTACTATATTGTATCTGTAGATTAGTTTTATTTCTTGCATTGAAGCATACATTCAAATTGAACCGAAGGAGATGAAGAAAAAATGTTAAGTCGAGACTGCGACGGCTGCG
>CAVYXL010000017.1:0-33001 GCA_963772505.1 Candidatus Bathyarchaeota archaeon | reverse complement strand
TTTTCTTTTCAAAGTGGTCTCAAGGAATCCTGTTCTTTGAATAAGACAGAATTCCTTTATTTTTCCCCATGACATTGGTTTAGGTGTAACGAAAGTGGTAAATCTAATTGAGGATCGGAATTTCCTTGCGGATACGCTGGTGCAAAAGCAGTTAAAAAAACAAAAGGAGTCGCGTACAATTCTTCTTTGGTGATGTAGCCCATTTGTTTGTGTTCTCCGATGAATTCCGAGTTTTGTCATGAGTTTAGGTAGGATATTCTTTTCACTTTCATTCACCCCTCTACTGCGACAAAAGGTAGTTTGATCATTTTCTTTATATGCGGTTTGAGCTGATGCTTGTGCCCTGGGTGATTTCCTATGAAACAAAATTCAGATAGATTGTTTGGAGGCTTAGCAAGTTATGGGTAAGACTGTTGAGTCTTTCAGGATGGCTCTGGAGGGAGAGATTAACCGGTGGAACGGCTTCGCTAGAGCTTTGCGCAAGCCTGACAGGGAAGCTTTTGATGAGCTGATGGATATGTGCAGAAAGTATGCTTCAGAAAGCGGCAACGCGACTAACCCGATAGTTTTTGAGCCTATGATTATTTCTATTTTGCTAGGTCAACAAAAAAGGTTGCTGAAGCTTGAACAAGAACTCAAAGTTTTCGAAAAAACCCAACAAGCATCATCTATAGACCAAGCTAATAAAGAACCTTAGCTGTAAGTGATAAAAATGATGAAAAAACAAGCGACGCTATTTCCGCAAGACGCAGTTAAAATTCTCGCTGAACTGGACTTAGAAGAAGCCCAAAGAACTGCCGCTGTAGTAAAAGCAGCTTGTGGAGGCTCAATGCGAGCTTATTGAAGTTGCAGGGAGCATAAGGCGACAGAAAAGCATAGTCCATGATATTGACTTTGTTGTAGTAGCAAAAAGCGATACGGAATGGCAGAAGATTAATGAAAAACTTAGGCTACTAAAAGCTAAGCCTAACTGCTCGGGAAATAGTGTCATCAAAGCCTTTGTGCCATGCAATGGTGGACTTTTCCAAGTGGATTTCTACCGTGCAAAACCTTCAACATTTGGAATTCACTTGCTTGTCCGTACTGGCTCAGCTGATCATAACATGTGGCTTGCTGGGCACGCGTTTTCCAAAGGTATGCGGCTCAAATACAGTGAAGGCCTAATCAAAGACGGCGTGGCAATCGCCGGAGAAACAGAGCAAGGGGTATTTGACGCTTTATGTTTGCCTTATACGTTGCCCACTCAACGGGAGATAGCTGACAAGAAACCAGTTTGGATGCCGCCTGAAAACTGTAATGCTACAGGATAAAGAAAGAGAAAAAGCTGGAAGGCTTCAAACAAGGGTTAGGGGATGCTATTCTTCTGGTTCAACCTCTAAATGGACCTTAATGCGTTGTATGTCTTTTTCAGTCATCAAATCCTCTTGGGCTCGATTGTCGACTACGCTGTCGGCTATGCTTTCAATAATGCAACTGCAGACAAAGCAAATAGGAACATTAAACAGGGTGTCATCTTTTTTGTTGAAATACAATGTAACAAGCTCATCTTCGGGTACACCATTAGCCCACACACCCTTAGCCTTTAATCGGATGAGTTCCTGTGCAACTTCTTCTTTGGTTCTTCTGCACATCCAACATCTTTTCTCACTCAAAGCAATCACCTAATTAATGCCCGATTTTCTGTCTCGCTTAAACTCGCCGTATTTGTAGAGTACTTCGCTTATCTGGCTTGTATGAATTGCTCCGGTGACCGGTAAGGTGTTCCCATTTCTTTTAGGGCTTCTTCGAGTTCATCAAATTGCTCGCGAGAGACTTCAACATATTCGTTGTCGTTTTTGAGCCTCTCAAGTCTAACTCTTATGGCGTCTCTTACGAAGTCCTCTTTATTGGCAAAGCCCCTATCTTTGTTTTCTTCAATGAAGCTTTCCACTCTGGCGATGACTTCAGGGGGTAGTATAACTGACTGCTCCATGAGTGCGTTTAAGGCGTCCTGGTAAGTTTGCATTTTGTTAGTTTCTGCTGTGAGTTCACCTAGGAGACCTGTTAGTTTGCTGTGGATGTCGTCGGAGATTTTTATGGCTTTCATGCTTTTCTCCTGTTAACTGAGGTATGATTAGTAGGATTAGATTTATAAGCATTCCCAAAGTAAACTGGGTTAACCAAGTTCACCATAAGGAGAGTTGAGAAATGAAAGCAAAAGTCGCCTTCACCATCGATCAAGAGGTCCTAAAAGAAATAGACGCCCTAAGGGACCTAGCAACGCGAAGCGCTTTCGCCAATGAAATCCTCAAACAAGGACTCAAAGCATACAAGGCAACCCATAAGCGACCCAAGGCGCCATATCCAGCCGTGACCTTTGAAACGGTTGAGGAAACAGCGTTAGCGAGGGAGAGACCATGACGGAGCCACATAAGGTTTGCCCCTTAGCCGCAGCCCACCCTCAACAGGAAAACAGCGATTGCCTAGGCGAAGCATGCGCATGCCACATAAAAATGCAAAAGCCACGCCTAATGCAAACAGGCAACACCAGCATTGTTGATCCAGAGAGCTTCTATCGCTATGTCGGATGCGGACTTGTAGCACACATTCCCTGGGAACTTGTCAACTGTGAAAACGACTCTAAAATCAAACAAGTGAATTAGCCAAGTTTAAAATTGCAGGAAGAAAGAGGTTGGGAGGTAACGGCTATTCTCGCTACAGAATCCATAAAGAGCATCAATGAAGCCAGTGCAAATTTTGGCGAGTCGGCTACTGTAATAGCCGCTGGCGATAGCTCCCAAATTCTCTGTCCTCAATGCGGTAGCGAAAAAGTTTGGCGTGACGGCCTGCGAAAAATTTACAGCGAGACTATACAGCGTTGGCTCTGCAAAAACTGTGGTTTTCGCTTCTCTGACCCTGTCCAATTGAGTGATTTTAGAAATATGATGGCAAAGCTCGAGTCAAAAAATGGAGAGAGCAAACTAATAAAAAGCAAAGCAGACAAATTATTTTCTTGCCAAATAGGCGTTCAGGAGACGAAAAATTTGGAACCGGAACAACTGTTACAGCAGATTCCGGAGAGAAGAATAGACGTCGCTGGAAAACTCGTTGAATTCGCTTGGAAAATGCAAAAGGAAGGCTATAATAAAGAAACTATTCGAGGTAACTGCGGTTGCCTACGAGCATTAGCATTACGAGGCGCTGACTTAACTGATCCAGAAAGCGTTAAAGAAGTGCTTGCTAAAGAACAAAAGTGGAGTCAAAACAGACGCCGTAATGTTATCAACGCGTACACATTGCTGCTAAAATTCGATGGCAAATCTTGGAATAAGCCGAAATGTCTGGTAACTGTAAAGTTTCCATTCATTCCAACTGAGAAGGAAATCGATGACTTAATAGCTGCCTCAGGTAAGAAAAATGCTGCTTTTCTTCAAGCTCTAAAAGAAACTGCTATGCGTTCAGGTGAAGCAAAACGGCTAAAATCGGCTAGATATCGATGGCGAAAGATGCATAATTACACTCAACGAACCTGAGAAGAACTCTAACCCCCGAATGTTCAAAGTCAGCGCTACACTAATTGAAATGCTTAATGCATTGCCAAAAAGAAGTGAATACATCTTCACTGGCTCGCTAAAGTCAATGAAAACAACCTTCCAAAAAACCCGCAAAGGTCTAGCGGCAACTCTTCAAAATCCACGGCTGACAAAAATTCATTTTCACACCCTAAGGCACTGGAAAGCAACCATGACTTACCACCAATGCAAGGATCCTTATTACGTCAAGCATCTACTAGGTCACAAATCGATAAAATCCACTGAAATATACATCAACATCGAACATTCGCTTTTCGAAGCTGGTGCCAATGAACAATACACTGTTCGCATTGTTGAGAAGCCTGAGGAAATCAAAGATCTCCTAGAAGCTGGCTTCGAATATGTTTGCGCAAAAAGATACGTTAATATTCTTGAGGAAAAGAAAATGATTGCACAGCCAAGCATCTCCAGTAGGCGGAGACTTCCGAAAATGTGGCCGGGGTGAGGTAGCTTGGTAGCCTAGAGGCCTGTGGAGCCTTTTGCCGGGGTTCAAATCCCCGCCCCGGCCCTCCTACTAATAAAACAAAGGCAATAACCATGTCTGAAGAAACATACGAAGGCGTTCCAAGAAGCAAAATACCGTGGAGCCCAAAAATCAATTATAAAAAGTGTGTCAGCTGCGGAAAATGCGTAGATTTTTGTCACATGAAAGCTTTTGGGTTCGATGAAATAGAAGGAAAAAAGAAAACCGTTGTTCAAGACCAAAATGCCTGTATTGTCATGTGTAGGGGTTGTGAGGATATTTGTCCTGCCGGAGCCATTTCACATCCTTCAGAAGAGGAAACGCAAAAAATAATTGAAAAACTCAAAAACAACCAATCTTAAAAATCCCAACTTCTTGTAACAAGCAGTACCAGTAACATATTTATCATTAAGCATCAGTTTTGATACAGCGTTAAGTGCAGAGGTCGCCGAGCATGGTCAAAGGCGTAGGCTTCAGGAGCCTATCCTGTAGAGGTTCGTGGGTTCAAATCCCACCCTCTGCACCAAAAGTAGATTGTAAAGCGATGTTTTTTCTCTTGTTTTAAAGATAAAGATCAATTATAGTTTTTCCTACAGCCAAATAAAGAAATATATTTCTGTTGGTCAACAAAGCGCATTACTATGTGGCTGCCTTTCTGATGTTAACAAGTCGCCTAGGACGACTAGAGCTTTAACCACTCGGTCATAATTTACCGAGGCTAATTTAGACACTGACTTGCACCGTTTCAATGGGAACAGGGTCACCGTTTTCCTTTAGCGCTTCAAGGTAGGCCTGTATTGCTTCTTTAACGTTTTTCATGAGTTCTTCTCTTGTTTTACCTTCAGTAGCGCAACCAGGCAAATCAGGAACCTTGGCGACAAGGATGCCGTCTTCGTCTTTTTCGATTATTACTCTAAAAGTAAGCATACGTGTCCTATTGGGTTTGAAAATTCTTAAGTATTACCCTTCACTAATCAAAAAAATGATTTAATCCTTCAAAAGGGCATGGCTTCAAAATCGGCGCCCATGCGCCATAAAAGATTAAATTACTGTTAAGAAGAAAAAATCATGAAAACTAAATTCAAACTACTTTCTCTCGCGATAATTGCTTTGATAGTTTTGTCAGGGATCGCATTACTTATATCCCAAAAAAGCGACAACAAAAAAAGCCAATCAAACCTAATTCGAGTAGCATGTGTCGGCGACAGCATAACCGAGGGATTTGACTATCCAAATGAGCTCTGGATGTTGCTTGGCTCAAACTATTCAGTAGGTAACTTTGGAGTAGGCGGAGCCGCAGTTGAGTTAGATTCGGGCAAGCCTTACATGAATCAATCTGAGTTTCAAAAAGCCAAAGAATTTGCCCCAAACATTGTTATAATTATGCTAGGCGCTAACGATGCAAACCCTTCTCTTAAACAAAACGAAACAAAGTTTGTTGAAGACTACATCAACTTGATAAGTGCATTTCAAAATCTTTCAAGCAAACCAAAAATATGGATCGTGAAGCCACCGCCAGTTTTCAATAATGGAACAGGGCTCAGCACTGAAACCTTTGAGAATTACGTGATTCCCAGCATTGAGCAAGTGGTAAGCTTGACAAATTTGCCTGTGATCGATGTTTATACTCCATTGCTTGAGCATCCGGATTATTTCTTTGATGGAGTTCATCCAAACGGTGAAGGCGCCCAAGCAATCGCTAATATAATTTATAATGGTTTAATCTCGCAGCCAAGCTCTACCCCCACACCCTTTAACTGACAAACTATCTGCGTTCTTTATTTAACAATTTAAACGTATTAATCGAAAACAGGTCCCGGCAATATTTACAAAAATTTTAGCTTATAATGCAAAGTTTTTTATTGAGAATCGCTGCCATATCGATTTAGGGACTGAATTTATTCCCAAATGGGCGCATCTCGCTTCCCGTAGACCTAATTCGTACGGTAGCCGTTATTCTGGTAATTTTGCTTCACGCAGCAATAGAACCAGCTCCTAATATCGACATAATGTCGCCTGCAGGCGTACAGCTTTGGATAACCTCAAATCTTTACACTTCCATAGCCTGGGCAGCGGTCCCCTTATTTGTCATTCTATCCGGCGCTTTACTTTTACAACCAAGCAAAGTGAATGAGCCGCTCACAGTGTTTTTCAAAAAGCGTTTCAGCCGTATTGGTTTCCCATTGATTTTTTGGGGCTCAGTATATTTCGTATGGCGATACTTTGTTAATTCTGAAGCACTGACAACTAACTCAGTTCTACAGGGTGTCCTTACAGGACCTTATTTCCAATTTTGGTTTCTTTATCTCCTAATAGGCCTATATCTTCTAACGCCACTTTTAAGAGTAATAACCGCTTATGCCAGTTGGAATCTTATCAAATACTTCCTAGTCATTTGGTTCGTGGGAACAGGAATAGTTCCACTTTTTGGTTTATATGAAGGCATTACCCCACAAGTAACATGGTTTAGGGCAACCGTTTTTGCCTTGACAGGCTTGATAGGCTACTTTATTTTAGGCGCATATATCACTAAAATCAAAATTCGCACATCAATTCTATGTTTAATTCTTGCTTTAAGCTTGATTTGGACAATTCTGGGATCTTACTTCTTAGTCGCAACCTTAGGCGAAAGCTATACTCAATTTTTCCATGACGCCTCAAGCGCCAACGTCATAATTACTTCAATAGCTCTCTTTCTCATATTAGCAACTGTCAGAGTTCCGAAAACCGCCATTCACATTTCTGGTCCAGGTACTAATCGTGTTCTTCACCTTATCAGTAAAAACACTCTTCCAATTTACTTGTTCCACGTAATTGCGTTAGAAACGCTTCAAAGAGGATATTTAGGCTTTACAATCAGTGTAAACACAATGAACCCAATTATCGAGATTCCTTTGATTACCGCATTGACGTTGCTCATTTGTCTTGCCGTGATTGTCCCATTAAAGAAAATACCTTATGTCAAAAGACTGATCGGTTGAGAACGCATTTTATTCGCCAATCTTTATCTTATCTAACCTCGTCTTAATCCTAAAAAAAGAAATACTACTTGTTATTCATAGATTAAAATTATGAAATTAAATTCAGAATTAGATATTTTCGCTGAAATAATCGAAAGAAACGGAAGAGCCATAATGGAAAAAACAGTTGAGCAAGTTTTAGATTCTAATTATGACGCCGGTAAAGTTTCTATAGCAGCAAAATATCATGCAAGATTTTTAGAGCGTGTGTTGCCAGTTTTTCCAGCTTTAGTGAATATTTCATTCGAGGCGGCTGGAGGAAAAATAGAAAAACCCATCGGTATAGGTGCCGCTCTCACACTTTTTGTTGAAGCAGCCAACGTCCATGACGACATAATTGACCAAACAATAATCAAGCATAGACGAAAAACAACCTTTGGGAAGTTTGGACCTGATATCTCTCTTTTGGCCGGAGACGTTTTGCTTGTTCAAGCAGCATTCTCTTTGTACAAAGAGTGTGAATCATTAACCATTGAACAGAAAAACTCAATCATTGAAATGACATTTCAGGCGCTTGTCAACATTAGTAAATCTGCTGCAAAAGAATCAGCAATGCGGCGAAACTTCGATGTAACGCCTCAAGATTATCTTGAAGTTGTAACATTAAGAGCATCAGTACCAGCAGCTCACTGCACGATAGGTGCGCTTTTGGGCGGCGGTTCAAAAAGTGAAATTTCAACTCTCGGAGACTTCGGTAGAAATTACGGTATAACTGGAACAGTCATTGACGAATTTATGGACCTCGCTGATTACCAGAAGTTTAGCGCTAGGCTCAAAAACGAATGCGTTCCACTACCGCTAATATGCGCGATGCAGGATATAGCAATAAAAGAAAAGATCACGTCTTTGCTAAACGATTTCGAAGTAAGTAGAGGCGATTTCAAGACTGTTGTTGAATTGGTGAAAACTTCTGATAAAGTGAATGCGCTCAAAGACGATATTTTACAATTAATTACAACAAGTAACCTTCAAATTGATAAAAATATTAAAGAAAGTATTGCTAGAAGAGATATCTCAACACTAACAAAGGTGTTAGAGAGCCTCCTCCGCAATATTAATGAATTTACCAGCCAAACGATCTGATTACTTTTGTGTTTGCCTTCATTTTTATCTCCTCTTACTGTACTTTTGTACAACAATACAACTGTACAACAAAATAGTAAACAAGTTAGCCTTAAAAGCTTTGTCATTTTTACTGATCAGAAATCAAGTTTATGAAGTATTAAGATACTTAAGTTAGTTGATTAGTGAATAATTCTTTGATATAGATATGCGTTGGGAAGCAATAGGCAAGTTGCTTGGAAGCAACAAGAAAGCTGTAGCTATAAATACAATCCTCATAGCAAACGCCTTCATTTGGTACTCATATGCCTTCAACTTTCTGCTCTCAGCAATCCATTCTCTTGGACTAGACCAACCAATTGCTTCCAATCGTTACATTGCACTTTACAGGGTTATTTCTCGCCTTATTAATAGGCGAATTTGTAAGCCACAAGGTCAAAAAACAATTCAATTTTCTTCTTTTCTGGATCCTTGCCGGCGTTTTTCTCTCACTCATGCCGCTAATCGCAGGTTTTTCACTAAACTATTTGGCTATAATAATATTTTCCGCCATCTCAGGAGTCAACTTTGGATTTGGAATCCCAACTTGCTTAAGTTATTTTGCATCCACGACTGAGGCAACTAACCGTGGAAAATTAGGCGGAATAATATTTCTAATCAGCGGCGTTGGGGTATTTATAATCTCAAGTATAGGAACCGACAACTTGCTAACTTCCTCACTCATTCTTGCAATTTGGCGGGCTTTAGCTATAATAGCTCTAATGTTTTTCAAAACAATTCAGAATCCCAGTGACATAGTTCCCAAACAGAAAACCTCTTATCGTAATGTTTTATCAAATCGAGTCTTTTTGCTCTTTTTTATTCCATGGCTAATGTTTCTTTTCATAAACAGTATGTCAATTCCTATAAATCATTCACAATTTGACGTACTTTATCCTGATTTGGTACATTTTTCATCCAATGTCGAAATGTTTTGGCCGGAATCTCTGCAGTTATTTTTGGTTTCCTTGCTGACTCCAAAGGCAGGAAGCGTTTAGCTGTAGCTGGATTTGCTATGTTGGGGCTAGGATATGGGATTTTAGGGTTTGCTAACGGCAGTTTGCTTGGCTGGTGGCTGTATACATTTATTGATGGGATCACCTGGGGCGCATTAGTAGTGATATTTATTTTTTCTATGTGGGGCGACATTGCTGAAGGGCGCCGAAGCGAGAAGATTTATGCCGTTGGAATTATGCCTTACTTATTGTCCACATTTATACGTTTTTCACTTGGAAACTACTTAGCAAGCTCCATTACAGCTGAGGGAATCGGCACGATTTTCTCTTATTTCAGCTTTTTCTTGTTCATAGCAGTCTTACCCCTCTTAATCGCTCCAGAAACAATGAGTGAACTTACAATCAAGAATAATGACCTTAAAAGTTACATAAATAAGGCTCAAAAACGAGTTGCAAAAGTTCAAGAAAAGAAAAACAAGCCAGAAGAAAAAAGTAGTTCTCAAGACCAATCAGAAAAACAATCTGATGTATACGAAAAAGCTCGAGAGTTGGCTGAAAAATACTATTAAGTAAGATCAATTCTTCAATTATGCCATGTTCTTTCATGTAATAGTGACCTCCGAATGCAATTTGCAATGCAAGTACTGTTTCGGGGAATCCTTAGATGATTTCGATGAGGATTTTGGAGATAATTTAGAAATAGATTACGATTTACCTAGGCAAATTAACTATGACATCAAATCGCTAAACAAATTTTGTCAGAAAGACCCTGAATGCGTTTTAACCTTTTACGGCGGAGAACCTTTGCTTGGCATGGACAAAGTTAAGCAAATAATGGATAACGTAGCGCCTAAAGATTTTATGATTCAAACAAACGGGTTGCTGCTTGACAAATTAGAGACAAAGTACCTTAATCGTTTTCACACTATACTTGTTTCAATTGATGGCGAAGAAGCACTAACTGATTCTTACAGGGGAAAAGGAACCTTCCGCAAAGTCATCAACAATCTAAAACTAATCACAAAAAACGGTTTTACAGGCGAATTGATTGCAAGAGTTACAGTGATGGAGCAAACAGATATCTACAAACAAATCCGATGGTTACTAGACAATGATGAATTTTCTTTTTCTTCCATCCATTGGCAATTGAACGCGGGTTTTTGGGGAAACGATTACCAAAGACGCAGCTTTGAAGAATGGACAAAAACAAGTTACATACCAGGCGTTAACAAGCTTGCAAAATTCTGGGTTGACCAAATGGAACAGAGGGGAGTGGTCTTGAAACTTTATCCTTTGCTGGGTATTGCCAACTCCATTTTGAATGATGAGAAAAATTGCCTTATGCGGTGCGGTGGAGGCTGGATAAACTATGCGATCCAAACTGACGGCTATATTATTCCTTGTCCAACTATGTGGGGCATGAAAAAATATTATTTAGGCAACATAACTGAAGCTGACCCACTTAACTTAAAGAAAATCTTTGTAGACCAGCCACCATGCGCAAACTGCTCAATTCTCACTATTTGTGGCGGACGCTGTTTATACGCGAACATTACCAAACGTTGGAGTGATGAAGCCTACGGTAAAGTTTGTCATACAGTGGCAGAACTTGTGGAGGCTGTAAAGGCTGAGACTCCGCGTATTGAGCGATTGATTAAGCATGGAAAGATAAGCTTGAAAGACTTTGATTTTCTAAAGTTCAATGGCTGCGAAATTGTACCTTAACTATTTGGATAGATCAGATAGCGTGAAGGGACAGCATTTAGATTCTCCCAATAACAACCAACGACTAACAACTTCGTTAACTTACCAGCCATCTGGCTTTATTCGTGAAAGTAACTCGGCTTGAGTTTTATAGTCAAAGTCTGGGTTGTCTAATATTTCATTAAAGATTTCGTTCAACACACTTTTTGCCTCATCAGTATTTTTTTTATTTGAAGTTCTTCCTTATCCTTATACTATGAGATAGTCTCAAGACTTAAGAAGGATATTTCAAAAGACAGAATATATCAAAAAATCTTCACATTAAGACTTGCATCTTACTTCCGGGCTTCTCTAATTATACTGAAGAAACCATTAAAGTTTATTAGAACTTGGCAAAAACGAAAAGCTTAGTGATTTTTTCCACCGAACAGACAGGTTAAGTCTATTTATTTTTGAAAGTTTAGTTCCCCCTATTCCTAGAATCTCAAATTAAACAATAAATAAAACCAAACTGCTAATTGATAACTCGTTTTACCTGTATAAGCTGAGGCGGTTACTTGATAGAAATTAAACAAACTCTTGAAGGTAATCCGCTGATAATGTCCTCTGTGTCTGATTTTTGCGGCGCGATGGGCTATTGTGAACTAAGAATAAAGCATTATCTTAAAGGAATCAAGCCTCCTCAGACCCAAATAACCATTGACGGAACTAAATCACACGAAAAAGAAGAAGTTTACGAAAAAGAGCATTTCACTTTTGAACCTGTAACAGAAGAAGGCTTGAAAGACTTAACCAAGGACATCGAGTTTGCACGTGAGGGGCTATTCACAAGGTACCAAAGAGAACTATCATTTGGGAACGAAAAACTTTCGCTTCTGCTTTATGGCAGGGCAGATAAAGTTATGCGAAGCAATGGCACATTAATAGTTGAGGATTCAAAATATCCAGCTTCAAAAGACAAATACTTGGTGAAATATGAACCGTTTGATGACCAAAAACTTCAGACTTTGCTATACTTGAACTCTACTTATAGTGAAAGTGGTTCACTTAACGAAAATGATTCCTTTGACATTTCTTGTAAGAAAAAAGCTTGGATAATTAACATAAAAGATAAGGCTACATTAGAGAGTATCAAGATTTTCCAAGGCTTCCAAACAATAGAAGCAGAACACTTCTTGGACACTAAAATTAACAGATTTGCACTATTGGCGCTAGGCAAGATTGCATCTGAGCACCATAATAACGCTAAGAAGTGCCGAAGCTGCAGATTCATAGATTGCCAATATGTCTTCCATTAAGGCCGATAAAACGGCAAGATTCAATTAGCCTTAGATCAATATACGCAAGAACTAAAATGAATACGTCCGAAGCGATGAAAATTAAGCGCCAGATAAAAGACTGTTGCAATATTGAGACAGGAATGGTTGATTTGCCCAAAGTTGGCTTTGTCTTAACTGTCGAAAGAAGCACGCTCGACAAAGACTCATACAAACTTTTAGAAGATTATGCCGCCGAGAACAACCTTAACCTACAGTTGGAACTGGGCAGATTCGTCATTTCTAACCAAGCCCTGCCGTCGCCTGCAACGTCTTTCGGGGTTGAAAAGCAATATTAACTCATGGATAGATTAGGCGCGAAAGCCTTCTGACCAATCTAAAGCACTAATTACATTTGGTTTCGTTGTAACCTTAATGTTTGCTCTTCCTAGAAACCATGGGAAATCGATGAATTTACGCCTGAATATGCGCCAAGTATAAGCGACAACCTTATTTCCCAATCTTATCCTTGCCTTTTCTAGAACCTAACAATGCAAACGTATAAGCCGATGTTGGCTAAGCCTTTTCATGCGCTTTTTTCCCATAAGGATTGGCTCTTTGAGGTTAAATGGGACGGTTTTCGAGCGATAGCTCACTTAAACGACCGGTTCAGCTTAAAGAGTAGAAACGGCAACATAAAGTTTCGGTTATTTATAACACAAAAAGTGGCAATACAACTTTTATTGAAGCTTCTTGTACACCATGTCTTTTACTTTTACAGGCTGTGAAACTTTTAACCCGATGCTCTGTCCCCCATCAGCTCGGAGGATGTCTTTGCGCTCAATTTGCATAGATTCGACGGTTTGCTCAAAATCAGTAGACGGCCCTTTGACTAGGATGCAGTCGCCAACACTTAGAGGTAAGGTTAAGTCAAGAACTGCTACGTTGATTTTGGCAAAGAAATGTGCTATCTGTCCTATTTCGATTATGTTATCTTCGATCAAGCTCTTTCCTCTCGATAGTTAGTGTTTATTAAGGTACTAAAAAGATTTGCCTAAATGTATTGATGAATAATTCTTAAGATTTTGAAACGTTTAGGTCAGAAAAATGAATAGAATATGAACAAGCAGGTTAGAAAAAGAATGTTTGTTTTAAAAAATGGAGAAATGGGGGTTTTTCTATTTTACCAGCCTGAAGTTGCATCTTCGCCTGTTTGATCAGCTGCTTTCTTTTCTTCGTCGCTTTCATCTGAAGGAATATTTACCTGATGACCATTTTCCTCAATTATTTCTCTCTTCTTTTTTCTTTCCTCAATAGTGAATTCGCCTTTCTTTTTTTCTTCCACAAATCTCGCCTCTAGAACATAAAAGCTAAAAATTGATGTATTAACAAATGTGATTGTTAGCATGCAACAACAAAAGTAAAAAATAAGATGAAATGAATCTGCAAAAATGAAAATGAGACGTTTAGTCTGCTAAGAAGTAGTGGATATCTCTTTTACTCTTGTTTCAATGAATTCAGCTACTTTTTCCTCACTAAACCGGCGTTCTTCCTCTTGCAATTTCAGCTGTTCTTGAACTGTATTTAGAAGTTTTTCAACGTTCACAGGCTTGACTAGGTATGCGTCTGCGTTCTTGTTCAAGGCGGTGATTGCATTTTGCATTGACGGGTACCCAGTAACCATTATTTTGCGTGTTCTCGGCGTGTTTTCTTTCAATAGTTTTAGTAATTCTACGCCTTCTATATCGGGTAATCGAATGTCAAGTAATGCTACGTGGTAAGTTGTATTCTGGCTTTTCTGAACTGCTTCACTTCCAGTGCCAGCTGAATCTACAAAGTATCCCTCGTCTTCAAGGATTGCTTTCATTGTGTTTCTTATGTTCTCATCATCGTCTACAATGAGGACTTTGGCATTTCTATCCAAACTTTTTCACCTCCCAATTCATTTCTAGATTCAATCGGTAAAGTAACAATGAAAATTGATCCACATCCACTGCTTGTCTTTACCGTTATTGAGCCTCCATGCGCTTCAGTGAGTCGTTTACATATCGCTAAACCAAAACCCATGCCCTGCGCTTTCGTTGTGAAGAGCGGAGTGAAGAGCTTTTGCAAAGTTTCGTCAGGAATTCCCACACCAGTGTCTGCAAAAGAGATTTCCAAGTTGCCATTGGCGTCTTTGCTATTTATCGTTAGTTTGCCTACATTTGGCATCGCTTCGATACCATTTTTAATTAAATTTATGAATACTCGTTTTATTTTGTCTTGATCAACTTTTACATGTGCTTCGTCTGAGACATGGTTTACAATTTCCACCTTTTCGGGTACGTTAACCATAGCTATGGAATCAATAACCAGATTTTTCAATGAACATTCAGTTGCCTCTAAATGAATTTCCCTTGAGTAATCCAAAAGGTCAGTTACGATTTTGTTTGAGTAATCCACGCATGTATCAATGGTTTCAAGCATTTCATTAGCTTGCGATTCAGAAATGGTATTACCTTTCTTTCTCAGGAAATAAGACGCGTTTTTAATGCCGGTTAAGGGATTACGCAAATCATGCCCAATCATTCCAGCTAACTCGCCAATTGCCGCAAGACGTTCAGACTTCACGAGTTTCTCCTGTGTTGACTTTAACTGCTCAGTTCGTTGTTTGACGACATCTTCAAGTTTTTGAGAATACTTAGAAAGTTCACCTTGCGCTTTCCTAATTTCAGTGATATCATGAAAAATACAATTCAAAACTGTTTTGTCCGCTAACTCAATTGTTCTTACAGTAACTAAGACAATCCTAATTTCACCATTTTTTGTTCGATGCCTTGTCTCAAATTCTGTATTACCTTTTTTCACAATTTCATCCAAATGACTCTTTATTTCTTCCATTGATTCCTTAGCTTCTATGTCTTGAAGTGTAAGTTCTCTAAATTCTTCTCTCGAATAAGCAAGTTGCAAATGCGCTTGATCGTTGAATTCCAAAATTTTTGCAGTATTTGGGTCAATAACCAAGACGCCTAATGGTGCTTGGTTAAATAAGGCATGGAAGCGTTGCTCCGCTTCTTTGAGTTTCTGCTCAGTTTGTTTTCTTTGTGTAATGTCTTTAACCTGTCCAACTGCGTTCCATTTGTTACCTAATTTTATAGGAGAAATGGATAATTCAACGGGAAACTGACTACCATCTTTGCGGCGCCCTACTAACTCAACGTTTCCAACTACAAAATATCCCGTTCCTGTTTCATCAAATGATTTTACGCTGTTGTTAATTCGTTCTTTTGCTTCTTTGCACATAGATTTTGGACCAACAAGGTCATGAACGCATTTCCCAACTGCCTCTGAGCTAAAATAGCCAAACGTTTTGGCAGCTGCAGGATTCCAGTAAGTTACCTTCGCGCCCTCTCCAACTAGAACAATCGCATCTTTTACAGAATTAACGATGCTATGGAATTTTTCTTCGCTTTCAATTAGATCCTGGTGTATCTTTTTTTGAGGCTTAGACCTTTCGGTAACATCGTGGAAGATCACGAGGTCCAAAAATCGTCCTTGGTTTTTAATTTGATTACCTTTGACCTCTAAGGATCTAACTTCTCCACTTTTTGTTGTAATTTTGATTTCGTAAGCGGGAACTGTTGAGCCTTTTAGTCTATTTTTCACGTTTTCAGTCAACAGCGGCTTATATTCCTTGCCGACAAAACTTAGTTTAGTAAAGGTTTTTCCTATTAGCTGTTCTTTAAGATAGCCCGAAAGCTCTTCCGAGGTTCGGTTTGCAGCTACTATGGTCCCAGTGCTATCTATTACAATGACTGGATCGGGAATAAGATCAATTAGCATTGGCAAATAATCGCTATGCTCGTTGTTCTTGTCTTTGTTCTTCTCCATCAATTGTTACCCCTACCTGACCGATTTTTCCGTTATCTTCATAAAACAACTTCAACAATGTTACATACTGAGTAAAAGTTAATTCTGGAACAAGCCAATTCGGCCCTTCCCATTTATAGCTAGATCCGATTTTTTCATGAAGTTTAGTCATAATAAGTATCTCCAGCCTTTGGGCACCTAATCCAAAAATTTGTTGAAGAGCATCAGAGAAATCACTGGTTTTGTCTGGAATATCCTGCCTCATAATCATGAATTCTTGACCGAGATGAAAGTAAATTGACTCTTTTGCCCTCTCACCTAACATCGAAAAAGCCTCATCAATGGTTTCTAGCATAACATTTTCGAATTTCTTAATTCTGTAGGACTTTTCCAAGTGTTTGCAACTGCCTTATTTCTTCAAACTCGTGTTAACTCGAATTTTATAGTGTAATGATTCTAAAACGGCTGAAACACACTAAAGGGTTATGAATTTCTAATTCTTACTCTCAATTCAGAAAGATATATGCAGGTAAAGTTGACTTATTCTGAAAAGCCTTGAAAAACTATGTTTTTGAAACTGAAAAAAGCTCGCTATCCTTAGAAAAGCAGTTTTTTCATCCCTGATAGTTAAAACTGTGCTGTTGCAACATGAAACCACATCATTTCTTATTTTTCAATTACCCTTAAGCTTAAACCAATTGAAGCAAACCCGAAGAAGAAGGAGTTTAAATGAATTATTGTAAAGAATGTGGTTCCGGTCCTGAACCTGACGAGCAAGAAATAATCCTAATTACCATAAATGTTAATTCGATGAGGGAGTGTTTGGTGTAATTTGGCTGATCTTTTTCAACGCGCTTTAGAAGTTAATGCAAAATACGGCATATCAATTATTCATCCAAACTTATTAAGCAAAAAATGTAAAATAAGAACTTTAGTGGCAGAATATTTTTTGGTTGACGATACAGTTTATCTTTCAACTCCCAAAGCATGTATCAATTGCAAAAAACAATATGTTTGCACAAGCATTTTTGTTGAACAAATTATTCAAAAAATACAACAGTAAAACTGCTCCCACGTTATTAGACTGCCATGTAATTTACTGTAAACTGAGTGCCTTCATTTGTAAGACTTGAAAGACTAACTAATTGAACTGACTTGTTATTGATTATCTGAGGGTCCATGATAATGTGGTTGTAAGTGAAGTCAGATATTCCACCTGTTTTGCCCGACAGAGATTGCGTTACAGTTAGTAAAACTAACTGTTCCGAAATCCGATAGTTGAGTCAAAGCGTTGTTGACTTCAGGTCGTTCTACGATCCATTCGGCAGTCAATCTTGGAGAATTATACGTGAAGTTATTCTGGAACTGGTTATTGTTTGTTAAATCTTCTAAGGATATAGACCATATACTATTGTTTGAATCAACTAACGAAATTGAAGCTTCCATTTTGTCTCCGGGGGATACAGTAAATGATGGGATAGAAACTGAATAGCTTGGAAGCAATTCATACCAAGCATAATAGTTTGCTGATCCATTTCTAAAATCTTGCTCAGTTCCAACTTGAATTAAAGTTTTGTCAGACTGCCCACCTATTCCAATCCAAACTGAAGAAGATGTGTCGGCTCCGTCATTTTTAACCGATGGGACAATCCAAGATGCGCTGACTTCTTGAATAGCTGGTGTCGGATTTGGGAAATTATTAGAAACTTCATATCCCGCCCAATTTCCAGCGATCGAAACAAGAGGTATAGGCAAAGGTTGTTGAATGATATTGCCAAAATTAAATTTTGTGTAATATGCGAAAGCTATTGCGATCAAAATAATAATAAACAAAGACAAAGCTATTCGTCCACTTCTAGACAAAATAAGCACCAAATACCTTTTCCTTCGTTTTCATTTAAGCGTTTGTGAGCATCACAATACAGCAACAAACGCTCAATCAGCTAAACCCTTTCTTACAGTAACTAAAGCCTCTTTTACTAATGGAAAAAGGAAGATTCAATTCTAAATATCAACGGTGGAGACGGCTACTATTTCAGAAAAGCTAAATAAATACTTGTCATACTCTCAATGCGGTCGCAGCTTCAGGCTAAATGTAACTGTACCATCGTCTAGCAAAAAAGCATGGACATGGGGCCGTCGTCTAGCATGGTTCAGGATACATGCCTGGGGCGTATGCGATCCTGGGTTCAAATCCCAGCGGCCTCACCACATTTCCCACACACACCTAAATTTTGTCCAGAATTTTTTAGTAATACACAAATATGCTTTTCCGATAATTGTATCGATGGTAAAAATGCGGTATAAATTAAATGAAGTTGAAGCTGTTTTCAAGTATGGTCCATCGAATGTAGATGATAGTAAGCTCGCCTGTATTGACATCAAAAAATATATACTCACCTTGAAGGTAAAATAACCCCTGAAACAGAAGTTGAGTTTGTTACGTTCTTCCCAGGCGAGCCATACGAAAAAACAGCACTAACTGAGAAAATGCCAAGCACATATCTTTGTGCAGGAAGTGGTTCTGCGGTAATATATAATCCGGGCGCAAAACCTGATGCAATATCTGTCTCAGTTTACAAAGATACAAGCAAGCATTCCGGTATGGATGACCATCACAATATCTATCTTCAATACAACGTAGGCAAAAATATAGATCATACGGACAAGATTCCTGATAGGCATATACCATTAACAAATTATGTTGTTGTCAAACCTTTCATTGATGGCGAAGAGGTTAAGGAAGGGACTGCCGTTGTCAAATAGAGTAATTCAGGTTGCCTAAAAATCTCCGTTCCAAGAGTTTGTTGTATCATGCCTTCCCAAAATTCATTGCTTTTATTGTCGTTTTAATCGATAAAGTCCATGCTTTAACTGCGTGAAAGGGCTGAAAAAACATGCAAAAAGAGCTTTGTGGTGGCACACACACGAAGAAACTGAACTAATTAACGCAGGCGTCCAATTAGTCAGAAGCGTAAAAGAAACAACTGCAATTTACAAGAAGAGGAAGTAAATAGACTTCATATCTATCTGTGTTCGAAATCAATGAGTGTAAAATAAAGGCAGCGTTTGCACCGTTAAAAGCTCCCTAAAAGAAATGGGAACACCCTTCCGCAGTCCAGAGCAATTCATACGCAGCCAAATCAGCGAAGTACTCAACAAATACGACGAGTTTAAGCGAGAAAGAAGAAAATCTGGTGTTAATTAGGTGATTGTATTGAATGAGAAAAGATGTTGGATGTGCAGAAGAACCAAAGAAGAAGTTGCTGATGAACTCATCAGATTAAACGCTAAGGGTGTGTGGGCTATTGCGTTTACCCGAAGATGAACTTGTCACGTTGCCTTTCAACGATAATGAAGACCATACCTTAGTCAATATTCCATTGTGTCATATTTGCAGTTATATTGTGGAGAGCATAACCGACGGCATAATCAGTGACTTGCTTGATTACAGTCGAGAAATAAATTTGCAACTGGAGGAGTATTCTTCCAAGTCCTTGATAAGTAACGTCTTTTTATCGGTAACAATACCAAAGAACATCAAGGTAGCGGATAAAACCGAAGACTATCTAATACGGGTTGATGCAAACAAAATTCAGAGGGTATTTGTTAACCTAATTGAGAATGCATTTGACGCAATGCCAAATGGCGGCGAACTCGAAATAAGTGCCAACCAAGATGAAGGGTCCGTTAATTTTATTTTTGCTGATACAGGCACAGGTATGTCAAAAGAGGTTAGCGAAAAAATCTTTACCCTTCTTTTCACTACTAAAGCACAAGGAATGGGATTAGGGCTTGCAATCTGCAAACGCTTTGTCGAAGCTCACCGGGGAAAAATATCTGTAGAAAGCAAACAAAATATAGGTTCAGCGTTTGTTGTCTCACTTCCCATAGCTCAAAAAATATAGAATCGAGGAACGATGAGAACGGTGGATTTATGGGTTTAACTAACTAAGCCTTGCCAGGATCGACTTGCAGGAGACAACCTTCGAGTTGACCTGCAACATGTCAAGTTTACATTGCGTGGTACTAAATTCGAAATCAACGGCGCTTTCAATTTCAACATCAAAAATAAAATCCCTTAACTGCAACCGCAAAGAGACTTCTTTTAATTCAGTTGACATTTAAAAAGATTAATTAGTTCAACGCTAATCTTAATTTTATGGTTTTTATGAGCCGCAATAAGCGGTTAACGCCTTTTTGTTTTCTTCTACTGAGTGGTTTCATCTTGATAGAAGTTTTCTTGTCGCTGAACACTTCAGCTCAAGCGCAAATTCCAACCGGAGAAAACAACGTAGCAATTCAAGTCCCAAGCATTAACTATGAAAATGGAACAGTTTACGCTGGCTTATCGTTAATTAACATTTACAGCTTTGACTACAGATCGGGGAGCTACACTTTTGATTTTTACGTTTCTTATTTTTGGATTGACCCAAACATCACTACGATTGATTGGTACCTAATGAACGGCTACCCGACTTATTCTGGAGCCAAGCTTTTAGTCTCGTCAGATTACACTGGACAAGTAAAATGGGAACTCTACAGAGTCAGAGCCAGCCTTAACACACCTTTAGAGCCCAAAAATTATCCCTTTGAATCAATCAGCCTTCCAATTTCCATAGAGCTGCTACCTAGAGGCAATAATGTAACAATGGTTTGGGTAAAAGAGGACACTGGAATCACCAATGGCTTCACAAATCTCGGTTGGAACACACCATCAATTGATTTGACAACTTCGAACACTTCATATTCAGTTGGAGTAACTTCACCCAGAATAGATATGTTCGTTATCCAAACAAGAAGCATATATTCTGCATTTGCAGACACCATTCTTCCACCTCTAATATTTTGCGTTGTATCTGGCGTATCTTTTCTTTTCAAGATGCATGAAACCAACGCCTTCAGCTTACGAGTCGGAATCAATACTTCGATGTTAATTACGGCAGTTTTGTTTAATATTAATCAACAAAGTAATATCCCACCTATTTCGCAACTAACACTTTATGATGCATTTATAGACTCAGTTTTTGCATTCTTGGCAATAAACCTGATAATCACCGTTTTTGGATACGTCCAATTTGTTATAAGCAAAGACCAAGAGAAAGTCGACAAAATAAATAAGCGGGGAATAATAATTGCCCTTGTAGTTCCAATAATCATCTTCTTTGCGCTATTTCTGATTAAATAATTCTTAACTACCAGAACTGATCAACTTCAATTTCATAATGGTAAACCCTATTCAGAAACTATTCAAATTTAACCACTCTCAACTTTCTGAGCAGATTCGTTTTTGACGCTTTACAAAAAAAATTTCACTTTATTTTTTTCCCACTCTAGAATAGACTAAGCTTACAAGTCGAGAAATCAGGATTGCGATATATAGCGTGCCCATTAATGGTTCCACCATCACTAGTGATTGGGCTTGCAGAGTGTTTGGCGTCATAACTCCACCTATCGTAGTCAACAAGTAGAAACTATAGTAGATAAAATTGGGATATTGAATAGCACTTGGGGTTGCCGAACTAGAAAATGAGCCTGGAGTCACCAATTGTACTAAATCAAAAATCGAACCCCACGTTAATCCTATCAACAGATAAGTTGCAATACCTCCCCAGATGAAATCTCTTCTAACGTCACTGATTTTCACTGTTGCTAGGTCCGCAAATATTAAAACTGCAACAAACCCAAATGTGATCGCTGTAAAAATTCTTTCAAGTTCTTGTAAAATCAGAATTCGGTGGATTAAAAATAGAAAGATAATTATGAGAGTTAGAATCACAAGACCAATCGCGAGTTTGCCGCCAATTTTTATACGGTAAACGGAAAAACCTGCTACAATCAACGAAAAAGTCAGTAACAAAGCAACTCCAAATTCTTCGATGTTGCTTAATTGAGTATAAGGAAAAAGGAGAAGAAAAATCATTATTACTAATGTAACTATAAAATACCGCGATTCTTCTGCCTTATCTAGAAATTTGCTTAGAAAAGAGTCCTTGGACACTTGTTATCACCAAAAACAAAAGAAAGAATAATGAGACGAATGGCAACGACAGAGCTGTCTCACCGGGGGTGGAAGGAAGAAAAGTAATTCATTGCGGCAAAGTACGGAGTTCTCTACGTCGAAATCTGCATCATCCTGAGGAATGGTCTAAACCAGTGTGGGATGACGGCAATTCTTTGTGGGTTTTAGTGAGAACAGTGATGTATTGGGTGATTATGCCTATCTGGAGATGCTCTTCCGGCTGCATTTCGCCCGCCTTAGGTGGAACATACGGATCTGGTGTTCCCGGCTTGATTGGCTGTTCTATAGCAAGCGTTCGCAAGAACAATTCAACCGCCGCTGCCATGGGATGTATTACCCAAGCATGAGGAAAACCAACCTCGTGCTCTTCTCTTGGATCCGCATTCTAGGTTGTAAGCGTGTGGCATGTTGAAAGGGGTCCATGTAGAAAAGAACTCATTTTGTTCAAATAGATGAACCTTCCATTGACGCCACTTGACCGCTTGCAAACGGTTGCCCTGAATGCACAATATCGTATCCCGACCAGACTTTTCGGCATCACCTAACAAGAAGTCACGCATATCCATCCCGTCAATCTGGCGATCAGTCGGAACCTTGGCTCCTGCTGCAAGAAGCAACGTGGTAAACATATCTACTTCATGCACAAGCTCATTACTTACTTTTCCTGCAGGCACTTTATCAGGCCAACGGATAATGCAAGGGGTTCGGTTGGACCCTTCAAGTGATGTGAAATATCCACCACGCCAAGGTCCTGAGAATCCAGACCAAGCACCTCCGAGCGGATCGGGGTCCATAGCCGGCATGCGCCAGTTAGGATCAGCGCCGTTGTCAGATGAGAAAACTACAATCGTTTCTTTAGCAATTCCAAGCTCAGCGAGGGTATCTAAAATTTTCCCTGTGAAGTCATCCATCTGCGTCAGCAAATCTGCCATGTTTCCGTGCTTAGTCTTGCCTGCATATTCTGGGTCAGGGGTTGGCGGAATATGCACTTGGGTGTATGGAAGGTAAATGTAAAATGGTTTCCCGTTTTGCTTTGATCGTTTCATAAAGTTAATTGCCCAATCAGTTATTTTGCGGTCAAAGTCTGCTCTATATTTTGCATCGTATGTCGAGACTACTTCTGCTTTGCTGTCCTTTTTCTTTGAAAAAATCAGCTCTGTCTTGAGAGGGATTTCCATTTTACCTGCGTAAGGTTTTGAGGTTACTGGTCCGTTTGGAAAATATGATTGCATTGTCCAAAGAACTTCGTCTGCTGTTCTTGGACACCATACTGCTTCGTCAAAACCAAATTCGATTGGACCCCTTTGGTCTGGGTCGCTACCTAGATGCCACTTGCCCCACATACCAGTAGCGTACCCAGCGTCAGATAGAGCCTGAGCAATAGTTACTTCCCAACGGGTTAATCCATCGGGCCCTCCTGTAATCGGAACTGTTTGTGTTCCGGACCGAATTGGATGTCGTCCTGTCAATAATGCAGAGCGGCTTGGCGTGCACTGGGCTTCAACATTGAAATTAAGCAGGCGCAAGCCTTCTGAGGCTAAACTGTCAATTCGAGGAGTAGGCGCGCCACGTAGAACACCGCCTCCATAACAGCCTAGCTCACCCCAACCTAAATTATCCCAAAAAAAGAACACAATATTTGGTTGTTTTTTACTGCTCATATTTGATTTATTATCACTCATTTTAATTCCTCCATGCTTTTATATTCTGATTATTTTTTGCTGATTTGGAAAGCTCGGGGGTAGATTTGGTCTTAATTGGAGCAGCTCCGAATGCGGCACGTACATCGCGACTAAGTGCCCATGACAAGTTAAAAGCAGCAAACGCAAGATCCAGTGCATCCCAAGCAATTGGTGACGATTGGCCAAGAGCCGCCCATCGAATAATACCCTCAACCGCAACTGCTATCACCATTCCCTGAAGAAGAAAACCAAACGGTAACGCCCACCACCTCACAGTCCAAATACCGTATGCAACGGATAGCGCAAGAAGCCCGGTTGCAATGTACAAGATGGTGAGTGCGCTGGTGGGGATATCTTGAGCAGCTAGGTTGAACTTTCCAAGAAATAGCCCTCCATGTTGCCCAGCAAGAAATATCTGGTAAAAACCAAGAAACACAGCCCACCCAGCCATAAAGCCCGTGTATTTTGGTTTTACCATTTTTCTTCGCCTTCAGTCATTTAGTCATTTTGAACTCGTTTGATTGGCAATTGCTGCTGCTTCTTGTTTCTTGGTATATCTCGCACCGACCTCTGACATTGCAATAATGACTACTATTATGGTTATGATAGAGGATAACAAGACACTGACTCCAGTAACAGCATATGCACCGAGTGCGAAGATTAGAGTGCAGATGCAGGCGCCTGTGTTTCGTTGAGCCATAGCGACAGCCGAAACGATTTTGAGTCCTCGAACAAGACTTGGAGGAGACTTTTCTGGGCTTTTCAACAAAACGCCAATTACCATGGCTACAATTGGAAAGGCTATCATTAGGGCAATAGCCCCTGTACCTCCAAGAGAGAACAAATCACCGATAAAGGCAGCTGCATACAAGGTAACATGAACAAGTAGCGCAACTAAAGCGATCGATGAAAGGTTTTGTACTCCTTGCTGAGCCAGCTCTGGGTTACGCGCTCTAATATACAAGCCTGCAAGCAATGGAATTACCATGAACAAAATCAGTGGCCATGCAACTATCCAAGTTGACACTGTAATGTTGGTTCCAAGAACACTTAGCAAAAGAGGTAGACCCAAGGGCAAAACTATGAATGTGACAATTGTTAATAGCATGACTGCACCAACGGCATAGGCGATGTCGCCTTTTCCTATTTTTACCATGAGAGGAACGAATGGAGCACCTGCGGTTAAGGCAAGCACACAGAAAGCCGCTTTTATCTGAGGATCAAAAGGAACTATTGCAACCAATCCAATAATCAATGCTGGAATTACAATGAAATTACCAATAATAAGCAGAATGTCCCCCGCGCGATGCTCGGCAAGAGGTTTTTTGATAGATTTTGGCGTGTTACTAAGGCCATTACATAGGGATGATAAAATCACAAATATTAATCCAAAAGTTACTATAACTAATAAAAGAATCGGGTCAATGGGGGAAACCATAATAAAAACACCTAAAAACTTCTAAAATAAAAAGTCTAAAACATCTTAATTAATGTTAGTTTGTTTGCCTGTAGTTCTACCTTTAACTTGAATTTGGAGTTCGAACGCATGCGATTTCACCTATTGAGCGAAAAACTCGAAAACTAAGAAAAATAAAGCCAAATCTATGCTTGCTTTTATCTTCGGAAATCGTCTCCAACTCGCCTCTTTACGGCTTAACTCTAACCTTAAAAATGTGGTAGTGTTGGAGTAATAACATATTCTTAAATTGTCAAGAAAAATTAACTATTGCAGGTGTGTTAGCGCATAGTTAACCAGATGAAGGCAAAGAGTACAAGCAAGTTCCATTAAGTCACTAAACAATTTTTTGCAAAATATAGATGGTACAAAATCGAATAGTTTTGTTGAGTCAAAATGGTAGATGCTTTTACAATAATTGATTTAATCGCTGCAACAACCAACGCTTTCGTTGGTGCTTTGCTAGCGAGGCGTCCAGATCATTATAGAAATTATACACGAATTGGAATAGTACTTCTTGCCATAATTGGAGGAATAGGCGGAGGAGTAGCACGTGATCTCATTCTCAACGATATACCCTCCGCATTTACCAACCCATGGTACATAATATTATGCACCGCAGCGGGTATCATAGCGTTAGCTATATCTTATCGATTTGGACAAAAATTAAAAGAAGGAGTTTTCATCGTTATGGCTTCTTTTTCTCTTCCTTGGTATGCCGCTGTTGGAGTAAACAAGGCACTTGTAACTGGATTACCCTACATTGCGGCCATAGTGATTGGAATAATAGGTCCAACCGCTGGGCGATATATTATTGACACTGTTTCGGGAGTTACTCCAAAACACTTTGTTAAAGGAGAATTCTTTGTTGGAACAGCGCTTCTTGCCAGCGTAGTCTATCTAATTTGCTATGTAGCTGGGTTATCGATATGGCCAGCAACCTTGATATCATTTGCAGTTGGGTTCGTATTTCGTCTAACTGCACAGTATAGGCATTGGGAAGAAAAAGAACCCTGGGAACCAAAAGACCTGAACAATAAGAATCAGCCAAAAATTAAATGAACATTAAACTAATTTGATTCCGAAATACTTGCTTAAAACATCCGTCGCCGCCTGAGTGAATTTCCATTTTCCTTCGTCATATTGCAAAGCACCTACTTCTTCGAGGTTACCTAATCTAGGCGCAACAATTCGATCGATATTAGACTTATCAATATTCACTGATGGGTAATGATTGTGTGAATAACCCCATATTTCATTATTTATTTCTTCTGTAGTTTTCGGAGTTTTACAAAAATTCAGTATTCTTCTCGAAGTTTCATCATATAAGATTGCTTTGTATTGGTCCAAACTCATTTAGTCTACCTTCAAGTTTCCCAAAGTTAATGATTGTTATGAATTATCATGGCCCGCGTATTCAAGATATTTTTCCCGATAAGTTTTTGCTTTTCAACTACTAATCCTAATAAAGAATCAGCCTTGACCGTTTTCAGATTTGTTTGATTTTCTTTTTGAATTGATGGTTCAATTTGCATTACTCTACCGGTGGTTTAGGTTATGCCTTAAAGAAAAGAAAATATAGGAAAGATAATGGGTTTGGCTTAGTCTCGGGACAACATTCCTTGCAGTTCTTTTTCTAGGTCCCGGAAAGGCTCCCCGCTCACATCAATGGTAACTTGCTTAATTATGCCACCTGTGAATGCAAATGGTGATTCATAGTCGCCAGAAGCTGGCTGACCAGTGTCTTTACCAACATAGAGCATTGCACCTGTAAGCATAAACATGCCGGGCTGTGTCTGAATATTAATTTCAGCTACTTTTTCATTGTTAATGTAGAGAGCTGCCATGCCAACTGCGCTTAAGCCTTCTTGCGCCTTTCTTTTCGAAAACGTAAGCCAAGAATACATTTGCCAACTGGAACGTCGACTGTTGAGGTTAGCTTTTGTTCTTTTTCCCCGAGCCAATTGTATACATAGTTTAGTTTGCCGTCCTTTATGTAAAGAGCATGTCCGCCAAATCTGCCGCCGTGCGCAAACAAAACTCCCTCCGCTTTATCTGTTTTGATATCAACCTCTGCTGCTATGTTGTAAGAGCGCCCGCGGATGTTGGCTGATACTGATTCAGGCACACCGGCGCAGTCTGGGTAGTATATGTAGCGTTGACGGGGTTCAGATGGTTGAGGTCGCGGAGAGGTTCTAGCTCAACTGCCACTCTGTCATCTACAGGCAATCCTTTGTATTTGCCTGCTTCATGGAACCAAAGACCCTTTAGTTCTTCTAACTTGTCAGGATATTTATCTGCCAAGTCATGCATCTGATTACGGTCTTCATTCAGATTGTAGAGTTCCCAATTATCTTTGTCGAAATTGCTCCATCCACTGGTCGCTGGGTGAATGGCGTTGGCGAACCAGCCTTTGTGCCATATACCTCTTGTTCCTAAGATGACATAAAATTGAGTATCTTTTCCGATGTCTGCATTGGAATCATCAAATGTCTTCTTGAAGCTTATACCCTCAATGGGGTTCTGGGTATAACCCTTAACAACAGCTGGCGGTTCTAATCCCAAACAGTCATAAATGGTTGGCACAATATCAACTGCTTGGATGTATTGATGGCGGACTTCTCCTTTGGATTTGATGCCTTTTGGCCATGCTACAAGGCAAGCGTCAGCAATGCCACCTTCGTAATTAGCGTAACGTTTCCATAGTTTGAATGGTGTGTCAAAAGCCATTGCCCATCCCGTGGGGTAATGATTGTATGTTTTGTCTGTGCCGAGAACTTCAAGATATTTCATGTTTTCTTTAATATCGTCAGGAATGCCGTTGAAGAATTTATTCTCATTAACCGAACCGTTAAGGCCACCTTCGCCACTGGCGCCATTATCCGATACCGCAATGATTATTGTGTTTTCTGAGTTGTCCTGACTCTTGGAGATAGTCAAGTATTCTTCCAATTTGAAAATCGTTGTAACTTACGTATCCAGCATAGACTTCTGCCATTCTGCGGAACAGTTTCTTCTCGTCTTCGGATAGAGATTCCCAGGGGCGAACGGTATCGAGCGTTGCGCCAGGGTTTTCCATCTGGGCTTTTAAGGTTGGTGTAGGGGTTGATTGGTGGTAGTTGGGTGTTTTCAGGCATTAGTCCCATTTTCTTTTGGTTGTCAAGTATGATTTCTCGGCATTTTTCGTATCCCATATCGAATTTGCCTTTGTATTTGTCTGCCCATTCTGGCCAGACTTGGTGGGGTGCGTGTGCTGAGCCGGGGGCGTAGTACATTAGCCAGGGTTTATTTGGAGCTATGACTTTGGCGTCGCGTATGAATTGGATTGCTTTGTCGGCTAAGTCTTTGCACAAGTGGTAGCCTTCTTTGGGTGTGTAAGGTGGGTCGATTGGGTGGTTGTCGTATATTATGTCTGGATAGTATTGGTCTGATTCTCCGCCTAGAAAGCCGTAGTAGCGTTCAAATCCTCGTGCCACTGGCCAGAGTCGTTTGGTGCTTGCCATGCTGGTTTCCTCAACAGGTGTTAGGTGCCATTTGCCAAGAGCATACGTATTCCAACCTCGCTCAAGCAAGACTTCTGCTATGAATGCATTTTCCATGGGAATACGAGCGCTTGAGCCGGGAAAACCGGTTGAACCTTCGCAAATGCATGCCATGCCGTTGCTTGTGGCATTGCGTCCCGTTAAAAGACTTGATCTAGTGGGTGAGCATAGGGCGGTTGTGTGGAATTGCGTGTATTGCAGTCCCATGTCGGCGATGCGTTTCATGTTGGGAACATTGATTAATCCACCGTATATGTCAAAAGCTCCGAAGCCAACGTCGTCCCAAACTATGTATAGTACGTTTGGTGCTCCTTCGGGTGCTTTTGGTGCTTCATAGGGTGTCCAATCTGGCACTGAATCTCGAACGTCTACGTTGATTTTTCCATTAAATTGTTTACTCAAAAAAGCACCTTCAAATCCAAAGTTTTAGCCCTTGCCAGAAATAAAAAGAGTTGTTGTTACATAATTGAGCCAACATAAATCATTTTTTTCATTTCAACAAGTCATTTTTACGCTTTTTATACAAGCTATCCATAAAATATTTAAAAAGCATACAACAGAGCTCCGGCACACATGGTTGCCAATGCATATGTCGACTGCATGTTTTACTTGAATAGCGACTAAGTTGCTGAAATGGTTAAGAACAAAAACGCTATAATCATCAAGAAAGAGCTATCAAGGTTATCCTTTTAATCATCGGAGATTAGAATGCTCAAAACTTTTTCTTTTTGAAAAATAGAGTTGAAAAATCGAAAATGAAACCTAATAGACTATATAAAAATAAAATTAAAAAGAATTTAGAAAAACCTGAATTAACAAGAACATCAAGTAAGCGGTAAAGCCGACCAACAATACCGTAACCCAATACCCAACTCGAACCTGCAACAACTGAGCAAACTGGGCGGATCTCTTTTTTCTTATTTCATCTAGCCTTCGACAGTTTTCTCAAAGTCCAATAATAGCTTTGCCAAAATCCGGAGACGCTGAGTAATCCGAAATTGCCTTACAATAAAAACCGAATTAAAGAAAATCACAAACAAAAATATTAGTTCAGCGTCTATACCCGGCAAAATCGCAGAATTTCTTACACTCAAAAGAAAAGAATCAACAACCACAACAGCTGCTGGAATTTGCCAGAACTCTTTATCATAGTGCCTATATAACTTGACTATCTCCTGAAATTGACCGGCATCCCATTGTTGTAAATCCGTCTTCAAGTGACTTCATCTTGCTCTAAAATTGGGTCTTCATTCCGCAAAAAACATTGCAGTTTCTATCAAAAATCGCTATTAAAAATGAGCGTCCGGTCTGTTAATAATATTCCGGTGAGTTAAATAAATACAAAACTTAGGGCTAATTTGTTTGATATGATAACAATAGTGTTCTTGATTAGAATACAATTTAATACTTTAACACTATGCGTGTTGTAGCTTGCATGTTACCACGAACGTATTTAAAAACGGCTAGAAACTATGTTGTAGTGAAATATATGGTAAAAATTGAGAAAATAAAAGGAAAAAAAGTCATTGCAAAAAACGGTATGATGATAGGTAAAGTGGAAGACGTAGAACTAGACGATAACAATTGGACAGTAACAACTGTGGAAGTTAAGCTGGAAAATAGCATTGAAAAACTCTATGGCGAAAAAAGTGGTTTTATGAAAAAATCAATTTTGCCCTTGCCAGCCCATCTTATGGGTCCAATAGGAGAAGACAGCATTTACTTGAACGAAGAGGTTACTGATGTCGAGTCGCTTCGTGCACAAATCGAAACCAAACGTGCAATACTTTAATTTAGTTTTCAATTAGCAATTTTTTGTGGCGTTTGATGAAAGGCAAGAATTCTAAATTTGCCTCAAAAACATGTCAAAGACAAAAATTACTAGTGATAAACTAACAAGGCATAATTTTTTCCTTTTTTTCTTATAAAACTACCCTTTGGATCAAGGTTGAATAATTATTCTTAACATCACTCAAGTTATCGAAGCGCTCATTGCAATAGCGATAACCTTTGTAGTGGCGACAATTGCGTCTCGAAATCTGCTCAAAGTTGGCAAGAAACTGAATTTTGCAAAGAATACGCAAGATTGGCTTGTAAGGATTACAAAGTTCACAATTGCTTTGATTGGGATTTTTTTTGCGCTTTCTGTTTTAGGATTTAACCTAACAGACGTACTGATTGGGTTAGGGGCTTTCAGCATTGCTTTGAGTTTCGCACTAAGCACAGTAGTTGAAAACCTCGTTTCAGGTATGCTAGTTTAGGTGGATGGAGAAATCTTAGTAGGCGACAGAATAAAAATTAAAGAATTTGAAGGCAAAGTCATCAAATTAAACATCAGAACAACTGTTTTAGAAACAAACGATGGCGATATAATCTTTGTGCCAAATTCAGTTTTCATTAGCCAGCCAGCGCTACGTAAGAAGAGATAACATGTACAAGTTGTTATTGCCCCTGAATTTGGATGTAGTATGTTTGGGTGTTGCCATAATGTTGTTTGCAAGCAGTTCTATACTTGGAACTAAGTGAAACCTATAATGGAAAAGTATCCTTCCGATTTGCCGGAAATTGACATAGCGATATTTCAAATTCAAAGTAACGAATCAGTGAACAAATGAACCTACAAAACCAAGATACGAATTATTACCTCCAAAGACAATAATTAAAAAAATCTTGTTCTGATGCCACCTCCCATTAAAAGTGATTGTTTGTGTGTTATGCTTCATATTATCATGGGATTTACCAACATAATTCTTAATTAGCGTTGAAAATCCTGTGATAATTATTAACCCATTTCTTAGTTTCCCCTCGGTACAAAAAGGGGGTAACACTATACTTGTGTCTATACGAGTAAATCACATTTCACAAAAAAGTGTTTAGCACTAATTTGATAAGAGCGTTGCCCAAAATTTTCTCTGAATAGTCGATTTTAAATATTAACTTTGGTAACTTAAAGAATGGGAACATAATTGTGCTTGAGACAAGCGGTGTTCCAATAGTAGTAGATGAAAAGGGTAACTTAGTCGGCTATAGAGGCATTGACCGTGACATAACTGAGCGCAAGAAAGCTGAAGAAGTAATTAGACAAAGCGAAAATAGACTTCAAAACATAATTAATGCAATGGACGACGGCATAGTTTTGTTAGGTTGGATGGCAGAATCATTGATTGCAACCAGACAACCTTAAACCAATATAACCTGAAGCGAGAGGAAATTATAGGCAAAGAAGTCACAGATTTTATAGTTTCAACAAATCAAAAAAATACTATAGACGAAACAAGAGCTAAATTGCAAAAAACGTGAAAAGCAAGGGTAGAGACCCAAATATTTAGAAAGGATTTTTCTCCTTTCTTCGCAGAGATTTCACTTACTCGCTTTTATGACGAGACCAACAGTCCCGTTGGTCTTCTTGGTGTCGCAAGAGACATTACTGAACGCAAGAAAACTGAAGAGGCACTAAAGGAAAGTGAGCAGCTTTATCGGACGTTGTTTGACAACAGTGAAGATGGCTTTATGTTGATTGAGCCTATCTTTGATTCAAGTAATAAATTAAATGATTTTCGTTTTTTAAAAATTAATAAAGCCTATGAGCAACAAACTGGAGCTAAAGCTCAAGATATCTTAGGAAAACTGGCAAGCAAGTCTGTGCCTGAAATAGATGTAGAAATAGCACAGTTAAGTGGTGAAGTGGCTAAAACAGGAAAATCCATTCGTATTGAAGCATATAATAAATACTCGAATAAGTGGTATGATTCCTACTAATTTTCCATACACTAAAGGTCAAGTAGGCGTGCTTTTTAGAAATATAACACAACGTAAAAACGCTGAACAAGCCTCAAAGGAGGATGCAGATCGTTATCGTCAGCTTTTCAGTTCTATGACTGAAATGTTTTTTGTTGCAGAGCTATTGTTTAATGAGGTAGGTGAGGTGGTAGATTTTGTTTTTGCTGAGGCGAATCCCGTAGGTCATTGGCGACTTCAATGCAACCCATCAATCGTGTGGGACCTGCAAACAGGTTAAGCACATACTTGCATTTACACTGCTCTTCTACCCATGCCTTAGTTTTTGGCGCCTTGAAGGTATAGCGATTAAGCGGCTGACGTAGGTAAGTAAAAGTGATGCTCAAGAAATAGGCTCCTGGTCTATCTGAAGCAGGGCACGCTTGGTAATTTCTTCAAGCTCATGGAAATCTGCATCAAAATTGAGGGCAAATCCTGAAAGGACAATTCATAGGATAACCGCGGCAGCATCTATCTGCTTCTGATTCAATGGGTTAGCCTCCAAGTGGGCATTTTTAGGAAAAAAGGGAAGAAGGCTGCAGAGCTTAAACAGACATTGTGGCGATAACTGGAAAAATGTCGCCTCGGTGGTCCGCCTTCA
>CAVYXL010000016.1:0-59175 GCA_963772505.1 Candidatus Bathyarchaeota archaeon | reverse complement strand
CTTATTCATGGATTAACTTAAACATTTCTTTAATGACCTTTCTCGCCAAAAAGGGAACTTCTGTCGTTGACTTATATCCATATACAGAAAAACGCAATATTTCGAATTAGAAGCATTGAGTAGATTAAGTTTTAATCTATAGTTAACTGCCGCATTATAACTAAACTTGCGTCCAACAGGCTCAAATTATCCCAAACAACGACTTTACGACAATAGATTTAGCGAAAATAATTTGTTATCAGGTGTTTCTCAATTTGGATTTGTTAAGATATGTTTTGCTTGCTTTGTTTTGAGATTTTCTTAATTTTTGGCGGCTGTTTTCAGGGTTTGATTTTTTAAATGTTCTTACGTGTGGAAGTAAATTCAGTTTGTAACGTCTAAGTGTTATTGCTGCGGTTGAGGTCCCCAAGATTTCTGCCATTTGCCTATCCGATAATGGGGGTGCTAACCAGACTTTTTTATTGTATAATTCTAAGAACTCTTCATCTGTAAACTTTCTTTTGTTGGAGACCTTTTTCTTCTTATTCTGTTTAGTATCTGTCTTCATTTTGCCCACTAAACTGTTACACAACCTTATCTAAGCAAGGTTTGACGTTAAAGATTTTTTGTAGAACATCTTTACGTTGTTCTGTATTCTATTTCCTTACTGCTTTATCAGTGGTTTTTCAGCTCTAAAATATTGTTAACGTTTGGCTTTTACGTATTTTTACTGGAGATTTTAATGCTCTATGATTAACAATTTTTCAAAGCAACTTAAAGTTGGCGTGGTAGGTTTGGGCAAGATGGGTATCATGCATGCTTGCCTTTTGAACACCTTTCCAAACGTTAAAGTTTCAGGATTATGCGATAAAAGCCGACTTATGCGAACAATCGCAAAACGGACTTTTAACGACGCATTAGTAACTGATAAAATCGAGAATTTTGTTGATCTGGATCTTAACGCAATTTTTGTTTTAACCCCCATTCCATCACATTATCCCATCATCAAAGAAATCTACTCTAAAGGACTCGCAAAAAATGTGTTTGTAGAAAAAACCCTAACCTCAAGCTACAGCAAATCTGAAGAACTATTTACATTATGCCAAAATCAAAGTGGCATTAACATGGTAGGTTACATGAAACGGTTTGGGGTTACTTTTAATCAAGCTAAAACGCTTTTAGACCGCAAATATTTGGGTGAATTGATCTCTTTTGATGCGTATGCTTTTTCATCAGATTTTGCGGATGTGCCAAAAGGATCAGAAATATCTAAAGCTCGAGGCGGCGCCCTTGAGGATCTTGGATCGCATGTGGCAGATTTATCCGCCTGGTTTTTTGGAGATCTAAATGTATCCTCTGCTAAGATTAATTCAAGAATTGCTCCAGATTCAATAGACGATTTAAGCTTTGAAGTCACAGGCCCAAATAGCATCGACGGCAAATTCGAAGTTTCCTGGTGCAAAACCGGCTATCGGATGCCCGAATTCGGAATGTCAATTCAAGGAACAAAAGGCACATTAAAAGTAAACGATGACGAAATGACGTTAACGCTTAAAGATGCTCAATCCTAAAAAATGGTACAGAATGGATCTTGATGATAATGTGGGTTTCTTTTTGGGCGGTCCAGAATATTTCCGTGAAGATAAACAGTTTATCGACTCGGTGATTTCAAGAGAAAATACAAGTTCCGATTTTACGAGTGCCTTGAAAGTTGACCATTTACTGGAGCAAGTGAGGAGAAAAGTGGCAAATGATTAAAAACATGAATCTATTAGTTGGAGACAATCCTTTTCACGGAATCAGTCATCTTTCTCAGGAAAGAGCAAGAGCACGTTCCAGCAATCTAAATCAGGAAGGTGTTGACCGTGCAGCTAATCTTGTTGAGCTTAGCTTGGAAAATGGTGCAGATGGCTTCATGTTTTCGGTCAGCGAAACCACACTCTCTATTATAAAAAAATTGAGTGGCTACAAAACTGAAAATCTGAACTTATACGCCATTGTTCCCTACGCATACGAGTACGTTAGAAGATCCACTCAGACTGGCGGAGTTTCTGGGTTAGCAAAACAACTTGGGAAAGAAATGATTTTTTCTAAAAATGCCAAAGTCCTCGCTCAAAATTTGGGCGGACTTGTGCGGTTCAATCCCTCAGCCCTTCTAAAAGTTTACGTGAAATATGAACTTTCACGAATAAAATCTGTCATCAATGATAATGATTCGATCAAGACGGTTATGTTGCATGAAATAGTAACCGATATGGCTTTGGCGCTTAACATGGAGCAATTATTCAAATCCTACATCAAATTCATGGAAAAAACAAATATTCGACCCGGTTTTGAAACCCGCAATTTCGCCTACCTTGTAAATAAATTTGATGAATGGAATATCGATTTCAGCAAGCTAACTCTAACTTCTTCTTTTAACAAAGTTGGTTTTCAGATGTGTCCCTCCAAGAGTGAGTGTGAAGAATCATTAAAAGTTGCTCATGGAGCTGAAGTCATAGCTATGAGTATTCTTGCCGCTGGGTATCTAAAACCTGAAGGTGCAATAGATTATTTGGCAGATCTTCAAGGTTTAAGCGGCTGCGTGGTTGGCGTTTCAAAAGAAAGTCAAGCAACAGAGACATTTCGAGTTCTTCGTGAAGGTCTAAACAGAAAAGATATGCCATTGTCACAAGTGCCTATTGAGCCAAAAATTGCTCCGGACCTATCAACCCATTAAAGAAATGGCTTTGTGTTTGAAGTAATCAAAGACTACTAAGTGGCTCTTAATAGTCTAAATTAAACGCTGATTCTCAATTAGAATAGAGAATTTAGGATTAATCTTAACTTAACATGCTCATGGATTATTATTTGGTCATAGAAGTTAAGATGAAACTAAAAAAGGAAGGGATTGTTGATATTTGTTTTGTGTGCTTATGCTCTCTTTCTGAGTAAAAGTAATCCGACTAGGGCGATTGCGATGATTATGGCGACTACCGCTATTACGATATAAGTCATTAAATCTGTTGTTGTTGCCAAATTTGCTGAAGCTGTAACCGTGGGTGTTGTTGTAGTTTGTGCATTGATAGCGTTGAAGGATGTTTCAGATGAAGATCCGTAGTATGAGTTTGAGCCTGCAAATGTAGCAATTACAGTGTATGATCCTGTTATGTCAGGAGCCCAAGCGAAAGTGAACATGCCGCTGCTGTCGCTTGTGGTGGTGCCGACGGTTCTTTCATTGTTGTTTGAGTCGATTACGCTTATGGTTACTGGTACTCCGGTTACGTTGGTTGGCATGGGCTTTTGCATGTATACGTATTCCATCCATGCGCTTTGGCTGCTGTCAGATACGCATGGGACGCCGTTTGGAAAGTCTGCTGCTTGTTGGTCTTGTGTTGTGCCCGCTGAAATGTCGGTGACTGTGCCTCGTATGACTATAGGTGTTCCTACAGTTGTGGAAACATCTGGTGCAGTAACCGTTAGTTTACTTGGTCCTTGGCCAAAGAGTAGATTTGCATGTCGTATGCGTTGAGGTACGCTAATTGTCCGTCTGCGATTGGGAAGCCTTGATCTGCAAAGCCGCCTACACATGCCCAGCTGTCGACAGTCCATAATTCTTGGCCTGTTGTTGCGTTAAGGCATCGCAGTTGTTCTCCTTTGTAGAGTGGATCGTTTGGCGAGTGTTCACCGCTGTAAGCATAGATTTTTCCGTCGCATATTGCGCCTACGAAAGTTGGGTAAAGACCCCAAGGTGTAGAGTCACCGCTATTTGTGCTGTTCCCTGCGCCGCCTCCGCCGTATGACCAGATTTCGTCGCCTGTTTTGTCATTGTAGCAGAAGATTTCTCCACCGTAGCCACCAACATAGAAGTTGCCGTAAGCAACGTAACCTATTTGTGCTACCCCGCCGCTTCCAATAGTTGGATAGTAGTTGAAGGCACGTACATCAGCGGATTTCGGACCCCATAGCAGGTTTCCGCTATCAAGGTCGTAGCCATACCATTGCAGGGTCTCCTTTGTGCTCATTAGGAATACGCGGTTAATCGGGTCAACTGCACCTAGTTGCACTGTCACGTTGCCTGATGGTGCTGCTATGTTTTTCTGCCACAGTAAGTTGCCCAGTGTATTTGGATTAAGGCTTAGCGCCCAGAAGGTTGCGTAGGTTGTCGAACTGCCTGCATATGCGCCTCCAAAGGTAGGTTGGCCAGTTGTGCCTCTTGTGTTAGCGTAGCCTAATAATAGATCGCCGCCGATCGGCCATGCTATCGCTGAACTTGTAGGCAAGCTGCTGGGTATAGTTACGTTCCAAGAGTATGAAGCGCGTAGTGTTGAGTTGAATACTTGGTTAACTGGTCTGTAACCAGCTGAGCCTAGAGCATTTACTGGACCATTTGTTATAACGTCGGTAAAGTTCCATAAAGCCAGCCAGCTGTGTACAGCATCGAGTTGGTAGATTATTGGCTCGCCGCTTGGACCGTATTGCATGTTGCCTGTTGGAACATTGGTTATGTTAAATACCCAATTTCCTGTCCCTGCATCGAAGATCATCCATGTGGTACCTGAGACTGAGACTAAGTAGCCGCTTGGTATTGTGCCGTGCTGATTCCCAGAATCAAAGTTTTCAAGAATGCCGAATGATGGATTAACAGTGAAGTTCTGGTACCATACCTGTTGACCGGTACGTAGATTTATTGCTACATATCCCATGCCTGCATTGTTATTGCTGTTGGGTAGTGCATAGTATAGGTTGCCGTCGATGATGATTGGGTTGGTAAACCTGCATTCATATGAGAGCCCTGGGTAATATGCAGCGGAATCAACACCTAAGTCTGCCGAAGGTGAATTGGGTTCTTGGTATGAGTTGTTTCCTCCGACGATGGCCGCCTGCGTTGATTGGTTTAGTCCACATAATATGTGCGCTGTTTGGAGCCGTCCCGTCTGGCTGAAGACGTACTGCACCAAAGGAATATGCTGCCAAAAACGGATAAAGATAGTTTGATGCAATTGTAGTCCAAGCTGTGTTCTGTCCCTCAATTGGTCTTTCCCAATAAGTAGTTGGAAGTGGAGCACTCTGTAGAGCTGCGACTGGATCTTGTTGTACTGTTAGGTTTACTTGTGCAGAGCTGGGAAGGTAAACATCGCCGACATAAGTTGAACCTGCGGGTTGTTCAGCAGCTGTTATGGTTTCTCCGGGGTAATTGAAGGTGAGAATGTATGTACCGATCTTGGAGGGAACGAATGGAAAGTTTTGGCTGTTTGTTGAGTCTGCAACGTAAGCTACTTTTTGTGTTGTATTGATTCCATCTGGGTCGGTGATTGTGAGAGCGTAGTTATGGAATCTGTAGTTATTTGTCACAAGAGCATTGTAGAAAGGTGCGTTCGAAAGCCAGCAGTAGATAAGTGTGTTCTGACCGACGCCTACAGGGTCAGGAGCAACACTGATAGCAGCAAAAGTGGGGATTTGCCAGGTTTGTGCATTAACCATTGAAAGAGTCGCAAATGAACAGATCATCGGAATTATCAAAAGAACTGCAATCAAAATAGCAATTGTTTTACTTTTAGGTTTGTTCAAATTATTTTTTTCTCCTTTATTTTTTTGTTATGAAGACAAGTGAGCGGTATATTTTAAGAAATATTTAAGATGTTCGAAAAAACCCGAAACTCCAGATATTTGAGTATGTGATGTGAGAGATCTGCAACAATTAATAAATATTTTTTTGTAAATTTCAAAAACGGTCAAATCTTTCTTTTAACAATTAAAAATAATTAAAAATATAGAATCATTTTGCTGCCTCACAAGAAAGCTTTGTAACTGTCACTAAGTTAAAATTATCAATCATATTCAGAACTAAAATTGACTGCGATCTTGAGATCTTGAAAGCCCTTGTAATGTAAAAATAATTTCAATTTAGTTATTAACGATTATTTAAGTAGAGCAGCCGCTATGTTGCTGCGAACAGACAGCCACACAAGTTTATTAGCCCTTGTATGCTTCTAAAGTTACCAAGGAGCTAATTATTTGAGCGCGATAGATCAAATATGGCATTTTATTACTACCGGAAGCATATATGGAGTGCCACCAATTGTCTTTATCATAATAATGTTCATCCTCGGATTAATCGTGGGCTATATAATTCATTTATTCCTAAAAATAGCAATCATTGCAGCAATAATACTCTTTGTAGTTGCTTACTTTGGCTTTTTCGGATTAAGCCTCAACGCCTTGAAAAATTATGCAACCCAATACGGCTCAATCATATATCAATACGGAGCACTCATCATAGGAATACTACCATTAACGATCGGATTCATAATAGGCTTAATCATCGGCTTTGTCTTCAGCTAAACTAAACTTCTGCATTAAAGATAAGGAGCAATCGATAAAGTCAAAGCGTGGCAAAAACCTGCGGTCACCAAATATCCAGTTAATAGATTGTTTCTAATAGTATCCTTTTTAAGATCTCGGCGCCGTGGCGAACACCCAGTTTCTTTTCACCTAGACGTTCCCGATATTTTATGGGGACCTCTATTATGCCAAAGCCTTCGCTGTCAACGCGATGGTTAAGTTCCACTTCAATGTCGAAGCCTTTTGATTTGACCTTCCAATTTCGCAAAATTTCTGCTCGCACAACGCGCAAGCCTGTTAAAGGATCTTCTAATTGAACGCCGTTTAGGAAATTATGTGTGAAGGCTATGAGTCGATTTCCAAGGTAAAAAACGTCATGTAATGCTTTTGAATCTAAATCCGCTATCAACCTATTTCCGCATACCATTCCAACTTGGGGGTTTTTTTCTAACAGCTGTATCATTTCTGGAACATATTGGGCTGGATAAGTGAAGTCGGCATCGGTAATTACTACATATTCTGTTTCGGGTTCAATGTATTCTAAACCTAATGCGAACGCATCACCTTTGCCTTTTCCTGTTTGGAAGACGATTTTGGCACCTTGCGTTTTGGCTACTTCGGCGGTGTTATCAATGCTGTTTCCGTCAACCACAACAATCCGGGCATCTTTTAGGTGCTCTTTGAGTTCTGCTATCGTTAGGCCGATTCCTTCTTCCTCGTTCCAGGCAGCTATTATTATTTGCGTTATGGAAGCGACCTTCTCTGCTTTAGTTAATGATGCCATAATAACAGGCTTTAACGAAGCATCGGGGTTTTCTCGTTCCAACATTTGCAGCTTTCCTTCTAACAATATCTTGATACTACCGACAGAGTATTTAGCAGAGTATTGCCAAAATGGAAATATATCAAACAATATGAAGCTTCCACTACTCGCTTTCTCCAAGTACACTTACTATTGTGGAAACCATTAACAATAGTTTCAATGAATAGCGAAAGCATACATAGTTCCTCTTTACTCAACCGTTAACCGTTCAAATTGCATGGTAAGTTAAAAGTCTCTCGGTAAGCAACCTAACGGATACCATCCAAACAACCCAGCCACTATAGCGCTAAATGCTTAAACTATACATTCATAGACCGCTGTTTTGCTATATAGTTACAGTTGACAAAGCTTAAATTTAGAATAAATAATAACAGTAAACATGTTGGCGTTGATATGGTAAAACCATTTGAGCGAATAAAACGCAGCAAACTAAAACTGCTCCTTTTGCCTTTGCTCGTGATTTTATTCATCATTGGTTGGAGCCTTGGAATGAGATAATCAAGGAAACAACCCAGAAAAAACGTTAAAGTAGCTATTTCTCCAACCGCGCTTTTTAGGAATAGGTTGAGATCCACTTTGTTAGTCCACAGAGACACATTTCAGACAAAAAGTAGTCTTTAACATCTAATGTATTTTGAATCATAATACAAAGTTCACAAACAAAATAAGCTTAGAGCTGCCTTAATCAAAAATGGCTTTAGGCGATATTAATGACTGCAGGTTTAGATTTGGTAAAGACTGTTTGTGACTATATAGAAGGAAATAGCAACAAAAGTTTGGATCAGATTACAGATAAAATAGTGGCCAAGGTTCAGCCAAGTGACCTGCAAGATTTTTTTGATAAAATCGCATTGTTTAGCTCTTCAAATAGCCGCTATCAAGAACTTAAGGCAAATTGTGAAGCAGTAAGTCAAACCCAAGAAGGTCTTAGCTTCATACAAAGTATTTTTGTGCAAGTCAAAAGTTTTTAAAAGAAAAAAAGAAAAATTGTGGAACTTTTTGGTTGTTCAACTTGTTTTGGCATTAGGTTTGTTGGGATATCCGTTTTTTAGCAACGAATAACTGCAGACAAAGCGATGATTATTGATGCAACTAATGCGATTTCTAGCAATTGTGCTGGGATTTCTGGAACTGTCGGGGTAGGAGATGTGGATCCAATGGGAGAGTGAGTTGGTGTAGATGTTGGTTTAATTGTTGTTACTGGAGTGGGGGTAGATTGTGGATTTTGGGTTGGTGCTGGCGTTGCTGTTGGCGCGACAGTGGGGGCTGGAGTGGATGTCGGTGTTGAAGTTGGCGTAGCAGTTGAAGTTGCAGTTGGGGTTGGTGTGGCAGTGGGCGTTGGGGTTGGAGTTGGGAAAGGTGAGGTTTGTGAAGAGAGGATTTGACCGGAAATTATTCCTGTAGGTGCAGCAGCTAAAACAAAGTTAATGTTTGGAGTTACCTGGTTAACAGTCACTGATATGCCAGTTTGCTGTTGCGAAACATATCCAGTTGATGTCACATTGACAGTATATGATCCTGTACCCAAACCGGTCGAAATTACGTAGTTGCCGTTACTGTCTGTGAAAGCTGAGTTTGAGCCTCCAGGTCCTTGCGCACTAACAGTTGCACCCGACAATGGACCAGCCGCGGTTGTAACTTTTCCACTTATTGTTCCTGACGAGGGAAGTGTTAGCTGGAAGTTAATATTAGCGGTAGTTTGGCCTGCAACAACACTTACGCTGGGGTTAGGAGTGGCAAAAGAGGTCCCGAAGAATGCAGTTACAAGATAGGTTCCTGTTGCTACGTTGGTAGATATATTATAGTTTCCTGAGACGTCTGTTAACGCATAGCCTACAAAGCTACCAAGCGTCGCAGAAACAAATGCACCTGAAATTGGTTGTCCGTTTGCGGAATTTGTTACTTTTCCAGAGATGATTCCTGACGGGTCTAAAGAAATGTTAAGGGTGGTTGTCTGGGGAGCTGTCACTGATATGCTTGTTACTGTTTTTGAAATATAGCCCGTAGGATTAGTTATGATCACGTTGTAGGTTGCAGTTGGTAAGTTAAAATTCATGGTGTATTGTCCGGTGGAATTAGTAGTTGCGAATGAGGCGAAAGTTCCATTGGAGGATATTGCTTCTACAGATATTCCGGGTAATGCAGCATGTGAAACTGAATCTGTTACTGTCCCAGTAATAACGCCTGATCTATCCAGAGCAAAGTTTACGTTGCTTGTCATTGATCCGGCAGTTACGGAAACACTGCTTTTTGTTGCTTGTAAATATCCCATTGTAGCAGCAAAATATGTGACTGTGACGTTGTAAGTTCCAGTTTGAAGATTTTGAATAATTTGGAAATTACCATTCGCGTCTGTAACTGCACTTCCAGTACTTGATCCATCGGCGCTTTCAGCACTAACTATGGCAAGGTAAACGGGTGAACCCGACACCTTATCAGTCACCGTTCCAGAAATGCCACCTGAAACATTCATGACAATATTAACATTGGCAGTTTGGGCTCCGGCAGTCACAACCACATTGTTTAGCTGTTGGTCAATGAAACCCGGCGCGGAGGCTGTTACTGAATAATTGCCTGAGTCAAGAAATCTAGTTATGCTATATTGACCCTGATTATCTGCTACAGCTGACCCGCTTCCCACAGATCCGCCCGAAGCGCTTACTAAAGCGCCAGGAACAGGAACTAAAGTCGCAGCGTTAACAAATTGAGTTTCATTGTTTAAAGGAGAATGAAAAGCAGTGATTGAAACGCTAGCAATTACCCCAACTAAAAGCATTGTTATCAAAAGATTTACAGCAATTTTGTTCTTCGGCAATTTATGTCAACCCCCAATTAAAAGCAAACATTTGAGAATTCGACTTTGGATCAGACGAACTGACCACATTTTCTTTCAAAGTATAGCGTAGTCTATTCATACAAAAACACACAAATTTTTTTGATTCTGAAAGTATTCTGAATACGACTTATTATACGCTTGTGACTACAACAAGCAACCACAAACTTGCTTCCAGCAATCAATAACTGACTAAGAAATGCAGCAAACTAAAACTACCCATTTTTGCTCTCTGGTTGTAAGCCTTTAGATGTTTGTTGGTATTGTTATGAAGCCACAAATTGTTAAGTGCTCTACTTTGCTTAATATAATGAGGAGCTGTTTTTTTTTGGGTCTATCAGATTATTTCGGACGGTTCTGGTTCTCGTCTGAACCGATCTTTGGAGTCATGATGACATTAGCCTTGACCGCTACTCTCAGGAACCCCGTGATATGGGGGAGCCATATTATTACTCAAGTAGCAATCATCTACGTAATACTTTCCTCAATAGGCTTTTGCCTCATTTGGGGTTTTGCTGATGGGCTCTTCTATGTCTTCGAAAACTATCACACTGTCAAAAGAAAGAACGCCATGATCGATTATGCAAAGTCAGAGGAAAAGCGGAGTCTAAGCTATGACATGGTAGAGAAAGATCTTGAGGATTCAGTCTTCAATGTAGCAAATGAGGAGGATAAGAAGAAGATCTATGACAATGTGGTTGCTAACCTTGCCCAGAGTAAGCATGAGGAGCACCCTCCCTACAAAGAGAGCGCTGCTACGATTTTGATTGACATGGGTTTGAACGGAGGGGCTGCTCTTTTAGTATTGGTGCCAATCATTCTGTCCTGGTTTGGGCTTTACATTCATACAGCACTCTACTTGTCATGGATAGTGGCCGTAATCCTAATGTTCAGTATCGGTCTATGGGTTGAAGAGAGTTCTGTCGTTGTAAAGAAATTAGAATATGGCCTGTACTACGCTGCTCTGGCGCTTTTTATCTTAGTTATGATCATTATTTTAACTTCACTATAAAATAGGGCCTCATGAGACGAAAACCGAATTTAGGCTAGGAAAATAACGACCAAAAAAGATTAAATTAAGAATAAATTTAGAAGAAGGTTGAATCAGGATTTCATTGGAAATGAAACACTTAGTAAATTTGATCCGCTAGGATATTCTACTTTTCAATTCAATTAGCATTTTTAGCACTATTTTAAGTGCGGAGTCGTAGCCATCGCAGTATTCTTTGCTTGGGTCTTTGTCCGCGTAGGTTTGCTCCTTAATTTCTTTTTCAATGCCTTCATTTGTCAGCGGGATTGAGCCTTCTTTAAGCCATATCAGTGCATCTACGTAGCCGTGTTCTGAATCTGAAAGCTCATCTGTTGCAGATTCTGCCTTTTGCCTGATTAGTTCATCAATTCTCTTTTTTAACTCAGTCTCAACATTGCTCAATTCTTTCACCAATTCGATTATTTTGTTTTAGTTTTAAATAGCTGTCGGCTCACAACCGGTAGTTTTATTTGTTAAAGTTAATAAACTTGAAAAAGAATTTGAGATAACACAGAAAACCTAATTTTCCATAAAAACGTTTCTTATTTGTTATTTGGCATATTAGTTAAATGTCTGATTGGGCGATATTGTTGAAAATCTGGTTAATTAGTTCATTTTCAATTTCTTTTGCGTCAGCATTGGATGCGCCTTTGTTTTTGTGCTCTAAAACATGATTCTCAATTGCTTGACTCATAATCTTCAAATTTGGCAAGATCAGAATTTCATAGCCACAACTGCAAGTTATGATTGGCAAATGTGACCTAGCTGAATTCGTATATGGCTTTGATTCTAACATTCATCGTCCCGAAATGACAATTGCCAGTGTCTATTAAAAGCAAAGTTGCAATTATTGACATATTATCGGAATCAGAATATTTTTGGGTAAAGGTTTGGATTCTTAGCAATAAGTCATGGGCAGTTGGTCTAAGGTTGCTCAAAAAATACGTTGGTACCCATTCATGTCACGCAGAAACGTATTTACAAATTTGTTTTTGTTTGTTGTTTGACTTAAACAAAAAATGGCAGGCTCAATTTCTTGCTCCAACGTTATTTGTACACAGATTTGTAAGACAGAAATGTTTTTATTTTTTCACACACATGTTAGTGTGGACGAATAATCTATGTCTTCAACGTACACCATACGTATACCACGTGATCTGAAAGAGAAAATGGAAAAAAACCCTGAAGAGTGGAGTGTTGAAATTAGAAATTTCCTTGAAGAAAGGATCAAGCAAATTGAACTTATGAAAACCTTGCAGCAGATAGAGTCAAGAGCTGAACAGAGGAAAACAAAAACAGACTCAACCACCCTTATCAGAGAGGACCGAGAACGATAAAACTAATCCTTGACTCCAGTATTCTTTCAAAACTTGTATTAAATGAGTATGATTCTAAACAAGCAAGAACTGAGGTCAGCGACTTCTTAAAGAAAGGATACACACTTTGCACGGTGGACATTGCATTGGCTGAGTGCCTAAATGTAATTTGGAAACATTCAAACTTACTAAAAGATCTAAAGCCGGAGGAAGCAAGCTTGGCGGCAAAAGATCTCACAAAACTGTATGATGAATTATCGATCACCCCGACAAGAGAGTTAACAGATGAAGCAATGCAAATTGCCAAATTTCAAAACATAACTGTATATGATGCCTTGTTCATAGCGGCCACACAAAAAATGGATGCCACTTTGTACACTGCAGACAAAAAACTCTGCTCTAAAGCAGATAAACTCATAAAAACAAAACTGCTATTAAAAGAATAATTAGATCTGAATATGAAAGTTGAGGCAAATTATTTGAGGCAAAGAAATTGAGTTTAAAGGATAATTCTACGATTTTGTTTCAGGGTGACAGCATAACGGACGCTGGACGAAAGCGCAATCATAACGATTCGCTTGGGGATGGATATGTTATGTTGGCTGCAGCTTGGTTGTCTGCTTTGTATCCTGAGTATCATTTGAAATTCGTTAATCGTGGGGTTGGGGGAGATGGAATTAGGGATCTTAGGAATCGTTGGAAGAAGGATTGTTTAGATCTTAAACCTGATTTGGTCTCAATTTTGGTTGGGGTTAATGATGTTACTTGGAGAGGCACATCCACCGAGAGCTTTGAGGCGGATTACCTAAATATTTTGGAGCAAACTCAACAGTTGAAATGTGAAATAGTGTTGCTGGAGCCTTTTCTTCTTCCTTTGGTTGGGGATTTTGATGCATTGACTAAAGAGTTGACTAAAAAAATAGAAGTCATCAAAAAGATCGCAAATAAATTTGAAATTAAGCTGATTCCGTTAAATGATATTTTCGTCAAAGCCTGCCTTAAGCGGGATGCTTCGTTTTGGTCGCTTGATGGGGCACATCCGACTCTTGCGGGACACGCTTTAATTGCGCAATCTTGGATTAAAGGCGTGATAGAAGAACCTTAACGATCTACACCTTAAATCTGACATTGAGTTTAAGAAATGCTCAATTTTTTTGATTTTGTCGTCAGTCTTTTTGCTTTTACCATTCGAGGAGTTTTGATTCGGAAAGAAGTAATCTGAAATGTTCGTCTCGAGTTACAAGATCTTCATGGTTTGCTCTTGCTATGGCAGCTATCAGTATATCGAATTCACCGACCATCGATCCTTTGCGTTTGAGCTCACCATAAATTTTTGCAGCTTCTTCACAAGCATTAAAGGTCAAGTCCAAGATTTGCATGTTTGCTATTATATCAGTGACTTTGGCTAAATTTTCTTCGCACATTTTCGAAAGGTATGCTCCCTTTAGCAACTCATACACTGATACTATAGTGGTGGCTATGGTCTCGCCTTTTTCTTCAAGTAAAGTTATTTTTTTGGTGGCTTCAGGTGTTCCTTTGAGTAAGGCTACGATTATGTCGGTGTCTAGGATGGTCATTTATATTTTTATCTCGCGGGAAGTTGATTTTTCTCGAGTGTTTTGGATTTGGGTATAGATTTCGTCTATGTCGTTGCCGTTCCAGGTTCCGGCAAATTGGAGAATTGATTTTTTTTGTTTCGTGTTTGAGATTCTAAGAATTACGTCTGAGAATGATTCGTTTGGTCTTTTGAGGTCTTTTAGGGTTTGGTAGGCTTTTTTGGATAGGGAAACAACTTTAGTCATAATTGACTATATGCATATGCATACATATATGGTTTTTAGTTTAGGTCAAAACAAAAATCACACCACAAACCAACCCATTAAAGCCGAGATGGAGAATAGTTTGGAAAGTGTAAAAACATTTAAGCACAATTTCAGTAAATTTTTACAGATGATAAAGTCGGATGATAAAGTCGGAAAATGAAATTGCCGTAAAAAAGAAAGGGCAGATCACTATTCCAGCAAAAACTCTTAAAAAGTTCAAGATAGAGGAAGGCACCAAGCTTCAATTAATTGAAACAGAAGACAACATAATATTAAAGCCTAAAAAATCATTCTGGGATATGTTGGGCGCGTATTCCGAGTTTGGAACCCCTGAGGAAGTAAAAAAAGAACTTGACAAGCTCAGGCATGAAAACAAATAAAGCATTATACGAGGCGAGGTTCTTTGAGGACTCTTTAATTTCCGTTACTTTCCACAAAATTATGGCCGCCATTTATTTGTCAACCGCCATCAAAAACTCTTTTGCCTCAGTAATTGTCTCTTTCCACTTTTTTGATTCATTTATCCATCCCCATCGCCAATTGGGGTTTGGATGATCATCATTTCATTAGCTAAAAGCTTTGAAAAATTTCTTGGTCTAAAAGCTTAAAAGAAAACGCTTACTTGTTACTTAATTATGACTGTTCAGAATGAAAATTCAGGAGTTCCAGTCAAAACTGAGACTTTAACGGACGCAGATAAAGCAAAGTCAGCTTTTGGATTAGACCAAACATATACGGCTATGGCGGTCGTATTATTTCTTATCATTCTTGGTATTGTTGGTTCTGTGACTCAGTCATTTCTTTTATTGAGCATTGTTGTCGGTTCTGTTGGTGGACTTATCCACGATCTTATTCAGAATAAAGCAATCATACTTTATCCTAAAACAACTACCGAAGGCATCTATTTGGGGTGGATCTTGGGGATAATCATGGGAGGTGCAGCAGGTTTCATAGCTTACACTTCTGGTGTTGTTTCTACTAATTCATTTGATCCAAAACTTCTTTCAGTCCCTTTCACGGCGGGTATTGCGTTGAAGGGAGTTGTCGACGCTGCGGCAACTACTAGTGCGGATACCACAAAGACGAAATCTTCTTAGAGGCCACGAAAAAAGAATTTCAGATGACTAAACAGTGAGAACAGTAACCTAAACAGGGTAAACACTCCAATTCTTTTGGCTGCAAACGTGAATTTCGGCGTCTTCTTTTGAAACGGTTGAATTTAGACCTATCCGCCACGAGAAGTCAAAGTAATGCCTTTCATGAATCAAGCGGTTGAATATTGTTTATAGGTTTATATTTTCTGATGATAAAGCAAAACCCTTAGGCCTTTCCCATTATATCCCCAGAAAATTGAAGGCCTTGGTAGCCGGATTAGCCAGTGTCATAGTACAATTCTATGTAACCGCATTCTTGACATGTGTATGTTCTAGCTGGAATGAACCTGTTAGTTTTGACGCTATACCCTTTGATTCCTTTGGTAGCTGTAACTATTGCGGATAAATCTTTAGACTTTTTCATTGAACCGTTGCATTTAGGGCAAGTTTTCGATGTCGACATAGACAGTTATTTTGGATTAAATTGTATTAAACGTTTTCACAAATCCCAAAGAAAAACTCAGACTTAATCCGGCTACTTAAACGGGCGCGTTATGCATCAAGAGGCTAGATCAACTTGGAACTTCTCGCCATTTTTGGGGTATTTGGTCGACATAGAAAAACCCATTATCGGTCTTATTCAAAATTGAGTAAGTTCAATTAAGATGTAAATGTAATGCTTATTAGTATTACTTAATAACTATACCATGGGTATGTATGGAAGAACCTACTGTAATTACAGTCAAAGTTCCAAATGAATTGAAAAAAAAGATGAAACAGGTTAAGGTAAATTGGAGTCAGTACATCCGAGACTGCGTCCAAAAGAAAATTGATCAACAAGACATGATAGTGGCCTCCGCTAAGCTTGATGAAATTAGGAAACGAACTAAACCAACATCAACAGAAGAAATAGTATCTTGGATCAGGGAAGACAGGGAGAGATAGGAAAATTCTCCAATACGTTGTAGATGCAAGTATCGTTGTGAAGTGGGTTTTATCAGGTGAACCTTATGAGGAAAACTCGGTTAGGCTTAAGCAAGATTACCTTGCAGGAATTATCAGTTTAAGTGCGCCTTCCATTGTTGTGCAAGAGGTTGCTAATTCATTTTGGAAAGCACGAACACGTGGAAGAATCCTTCAAGAAGACGCTCAGGAAGCCTTGAAAATTCTTCATGGTATGAGAATTGAATTACATGAGTTTAATTGGGTCGAAATCTCCGAGGCACTAAATATTGCGTGCAAACTTAACTTGGCAGTTTACGACTCAACATATCTTTTGCTTTCAGAAAAATTGAAGGCTCTATTGGTTACGGCGGACGATCAACTTTACCAAAAAGCAAAAGAGCACTTCAAACTTTTGCACATAAAGAACTATTAGTAAGATCTCAAAACCTAAATCAAAAACACTCTGAATTGACCTTTTTTCGAAAACATTTAACAGTTTTTCTTTTTGCCTTTCAGTTGTCAATTTTTGTAGCTGCTTATCTGGAACAAGCTTTCCTGAAAAATTGCAGACAAATCTTTCAAACGTTCTTAAACTAATCACAGTTGTTAGGTTTCAGTTGTTTTAGGTTCGTAAAGGCATGGGTTTGGTAGCATTTGGGGATAAGTGTCCTGCATTTTGTTTTGTTCCAACGCGTTGGTTCCTTGATTATATGCTCTGTATAGTCCGCAGTAGTTTCCTCCTTTTTTTGTGCAGGTGAAATTTGCTTTTGAGAAGGATTTGCAGGATTTTGAAAACTCGCAATCTTTTTTCCACACCATTGACAATAGCAAATTGCTTTTGGTTCCCTTCATTTTGGTTTCTCTTTGCTGTAGCAAATTAATCTTGTGAAGGGTTCTTTTTTGTATCTATTTAACTTATGAATTAACAATCACTATCGTAGATCTTAAATCAAAAAATCTTTTCGCGTTTACTGGAATTTTGAACATTATTTATTTGCTGTTGATCTTCAAAGTATTAGTTGCCAATATGGAAATGATGCAATTGTCCTGCATTTTTTTTGACCTCTTCAACTTGAAGATACAGGTCGTCTAAAGGCATTTTCATAACTGTATGTGGCAAGGATCCACCATACACAATTAAGCCAGCTGCTCCAACAAAAAAATTGTCAAAATAGAAAACTGTGATTGACTGCATTGTGCGTTTCATACGATAAGTCAAGGCACAAGCCACGGGTCCTGCGAAAGACTTAAAGTGTGTTCTGCGCCTTTCTCTTTTTGGCGGTGGATCTTAGGCGGTGGGGTAGGGGTCCATTGTACCGTAAACCCTCTATACGACGGGCTGACATCTGCGGATGAGGCGCCGAAGGCCGTTTGGATCTTCATTTCCGAAACATTGACTATCCGTCCTTTGGGGCTGGCGGTCAACATGCAGCTTCCGTAGGGGAGTTGTTTTGTTGTCTACCAGATGAACCTGGCTAGGCTCGGGAGAGAGCAACCTAAGTTTGGACGTTATGCGCTCAAGGGGGTGCGGGTAAGAGCGTAGGGCTTGAGGGTTCCAGGCGGAGTCTGGGCGTCAAACCGCAGTGGTCCACCGCTACTGCCGCTTTTAGGGCAGCGACCAATTTCTTGCTCTTTCAAAATTATTTGAATATAATTCATTGATCTATGTAGTCACGGTTTTTCATACTATGATAACTTCCTTGAGGATGTGCTCGCCGATGTGAGGCTTAAGCGCTTTCTTTGATACCAAGTCCACTTTGACGCCCAAAAGCTTAGAAAGAAACATCTCAAGATCCATAAATTCAAACAATCCGATTGGTTCCTCAAACTCTACCAGCACATCCACATCACTTTTCAGTTTCTGCTCTCCGCGAACAATAGAACCAAAAACACCAATAGTCTTGACTTTAAAGTTTGTTTTCAACTCTGACTTGTGCTGCGAAAGTATGCTTTTGATGTCTTCGACATTTTGCATACTTCAAACACCGAGAACTTTACATTTAAGGCTTTTCAAAACTCTTGGCAAGGCTCGGGAGCAATCAACCTAAATTTGGAAAAGTTGAAAGAGCAATTACTTGGATTCATCAAGACTTTTCTTAAAAAGAGCTTTGTCGATAACTCTTACGTCGAGTTTTTGTTTAGCAGCAGTTTTTCGAATTGCATCTAGCAGTTTTAGGTAGTTTTGAGTTGTTAACAAACCCGCCGGTGGATTACCAAGCAATGCCTTCCATGTTGCAGCATCAAGAATGGCATATTGTTTGGGGTCAAAGAAAGCCAATATAACGCTGGCCAAAACTGGGTTAATACCTTCTAGTAATGTAAGGCAATTCATTCGGTAAGCATCCTCACAAGAAGGTATGCTCAAAGCTTGGCTTGTAAGCCGATGAACAGTGGCTTCTTCATTTCTGGAAACTAACTCTAAAACCCTGGTTTTTTTCTCGGGCTCATCTCTAAGTTTCCATTCGACAACCTGCGCCAGATCACTGCATGTTAAGGCTTTGGCTTTTCGGAATTTGCCGCCTAACTCTCGTTCCTTCTGGGCCTGCCAACCTAAACTTTTATCGTATTTACGGCTCCACATCAAAAAAGCGGCTTTATCCAAACAATTCAACCTTACAGGCATAATTGAGAATCCGTTACATTTTTGCTTTTGCCTCAAAACAATAAGAAACAAATTAAGAAAAGATTTGGGGGGTTAGTTTTGGTCTACTAGATGTGCTGTTCCGTCTGGACAGTAGACTTTTTCATCTTTGTTTACGCGCCTGTAACGTTCACTGCATATATGCAGGAGCGTGCAACCGTCGCAATCTCTACTCAGCATATTTTTTTTCGCCTCCTTGTTAGAGCGTTTTTCATCGGTGAATTTTGCTTATAAAATTATGTATCATGCATGTGTATACGTAGGCAAGCATATTAGCGGCGTCTCTGATGTGCCCGGCATGTTTTATAAGCGATGCAGTCTTCCGAGCAGGGAACGGCTGTTTTGGTTTGGCAATCCAATATAATGCTGCTGTTCAAGTTAGGTCACCTTGCCCGTTTTTGCTCTTAGCACATGTTTAATGCAGGAATGGCTATACCCCATAAATTTGAAGGGTAAGGTAGCTAAGCCTGAACATGTCATTTTTGTTTTTGCCAAATCCAACATGCCGATTTCACCTTTTTGTTTTGCTCTTAAACCAACTGTATGCTTTTTTGGATATAAAGCGATTTGAGAAATGTTCACAATAGTTAAGAAATACACTTCAAAAAACAACAAATAAGATAGAATTTAAGACAACACATAACAAAATAATTCAAAATGTGAACAAATAGCCAAAAACCACTTCTATTTAGGGAGACTTTTGTCGTTGCTGCTATCGCACAATCACACATCCTTATCTAAATTTACACAAACCCATTTATGGAGAAAAAGTTATGCAAACCCACGTGAATGATCTTTCATATAATAAACGCCTAGCAAAGGATTGCTTGGACATGCTTTTTAACCAACATAAACCAGCCCAGGCTGTAGCACAATTCATAGGCGCCAACTACCGCCAACATAATCCCGATGCGAAAGATGGACCGCAAGGCGTTATAGGTTACGCTTCAGAATACATCAAAGCCAATCCAGAGTTGAAAATAGAGTTTAAAAAAATAATTGCAGAGGGCGACCTTGTGGCTGTTCACAGTTACCTTAAGCCAAACCCGTCTGATCTCGGAGTGGCAGTTGTAGATATTTTCAGGGTAGAAAATGGCAAGTTGGTTGAGCATTGGGATGTAATGCAGCCGCTTCCAACAAAGTATGCAAATCAAAACGGCATGTTCTAAACGCGATTTTCCACTCTGACAATAGGTTTACCCATGATATCTCTAATTATGTCAGCTACTTCGAATGGTTTGCGAACAAGCCTGAGTTTTGTTTGGCGTTCACCCTGAGAGTTAACTGTTAAGTCGCCATAACCAAAAAGTCTGCCTCCGATAGATTGGTAAACCAGCAGATCCCCAAATCCAGCAGGCGTAACCACAAACGAATGCAACCTGAGGACGCCGCTGCGAACTTCTATGCCATCCTGACGCAGCACATACCTGTGGGATATTTGAAAAATGATTAGTTCCAAAATGCTAATTAGCCAAATTATAACGAAAATCAAAATCGTCCAGACAATAACAGGCAACCCGAATAAATTTAGAAAAGCTCCCCCTGAATAATATTCAAGTAAGGAAAATAGAAGTGCAAATAGAATAACTGTAATTGTTCGAATGATTAATGCGGGAACAACCCAAGGCTTACCCTGCCAGACAATATTGCCATGAGCGACATGTTTATCAGAAGACACCTAAAACACGACCAGTAGGCAATAGGTAAAAAGCATATTTAAGCATTAAAGCCTAAATTGCCCACCTACCGTATCCTGAAACCTTATAATAAACTAAACTAAGGGTCCGCGGACAAAGATGCTTTCAATTGAGCGCAATAGCTGATAACCGAAAAGTATTGCTGCAAAGTATGTAGGCCACAAAATCACTGGCCAATTTCCAGGAGTGTATGACCAAAGACCGTTTGAGACAGCAAAGAATTCCATAAGTGCTAAAGCGACCATTCCGCTTGTTGCCAAAAAAACTTGTTCTTTTACTTCTCGTTTGCCTGTGCCTTTTCGTCGGATTACAGTTAGCGCTGCCCATGCTATTAGGAACCCAAAAAAGAGCACATACCAACTTGCATTATAATCTATGAATATGTTCATGCAAAGACCTGCGTTTCTTCAGTATAAAAATGATTTGATTAATCAAGCGGTTTTTTCTGGTGGTTCTTGTGTGCTCTATGCGAAGGCCAACATTTTTGGCAATACACCGCTCGATCTGCTTGTGGTTGAAAAGGAACTTCACATTCGCACCCACAATCGCTACAAACCACAGTGTAAACCGGTTCTTCGTGAAACTGTTCAAATAACTGATAGTTTTTTAGGCGCGGCCACCCAGTTTTTGCGTATTGTAGCATTTTTGGGTTATCTTTTAGCCAACGCAGCATGTGAAAGAAGCTTTTGCCTCTTTTTTCTTCCCGTTCAGCTAAGGGTTCATAGCCTAAATTGCGGATTTCATCTAGGTATGCGATTTCGATTAGTCTTTGGGCTTCACCTATGACTCTTACTCGTTTAACGCGGTCTTGGCCGTAAGTTTTTTTGAGGTCTTCGGCGGCTACGTCAAAGATGCATCCTTGGCAAATATGAATTTCTTCTTCTGGTTGAACTTTGAAATGTTCAACAAGTTTGGCGGCAATGCGTGAGGATTCTTTTAGGTACTCTTTTGCTTTGAAAATTTCTTGATAGAACTTTACGTCTATCATGTCGTATCTGAATTCGCCGGTTTCTTCTCGGTAAGCTCCAACTACAACCCCGTGAAGCAAATCGCCGCTGCCGGCGTCGTCAACAATAACTGTCAATTAATGATGTTCCTTCTATGTTTATTGTGGATGGAATGCTTAATTGGGCTATAAAAATAGTCCTCCATTAAAAAAAGATAACCTAAGGATAGTTTCTTACGTTTATGAGGCGGTTGCTACGGGCTTGATGGCTTCGGCAGCATTTTGTTTGGGGCTTAGGATTCCTTTTTTGCCAAGTCGCAGTTGTCTCTCGCCTCTAAAGACGCAGACATGAGCATTTCTTATTTCAATGTTTTCCCCAACTGTTACTGAGTTTATTTGTCCTTCCCAGAGGCAGAGCTTGATTTTTCCTGTATCATCTTGAACTAATGCGTTAACCACCATGACGGTGTTGCCAAATTGGGTGTGAACCTGAACCGGTTTTGGAATCTCTAAAACTTCAGCTTTAACGTTTACCCGTTTCATACCTGCCCGTAAGGCATTGACTGTTGTGAAAACTGATTCTGTATTTTGTTTAGCGATTTTTTTAGTTATTTTATCCGTGCTCATCCAGCTTTCAAAAGGATTATCTTTTCTTGACAAAAACTGTTCGTCAACTCTAAATTGGGCTACGGCGCGGTCTTCTTTTTTTATTAAGAAAATTATTTCGTCTTTCACTTTACCTCGATATTCAACTGCTAAGTTGCCGCAGACTGCTGTTTCGTTGTTTCTTGCTTTGATTAGTGCTTGGAATACTTCAGAGGGGTAAATGTTATGTTTTACTGAAAGAAGCGCAATGTGTTCCCCTAAGGTTGATTTTTTCTGTCTCAAAGTCCCTCTCTCTTGTCATGTTTGATGCGAGAAAAAGCAAGGTTCAAAGTGATTTTACTTTCTCTCCCTATCGAATGCTACAATATATGAAAGTACCTATATTAGTGTGACTATAAAAAATGATTTTTTCAGCCTGTTTAAAATAAATAAACGAAAGTGAGGGTTGAAGCGGTAGAGTTTCTTGCTTTTGGCGGTTTCACCCGGGTCTTTTGAATGAATTTGCTAAATGGTAGCACCCAATTTATAAGCATGGCACTCATGATAGAGGGTACAGTGTAAAAGTAACTTTTTGCACACCCAATATAGTAGGAGTTGAAAATAGCGAATGTATAACGATCGAGAAATGCACAAGGCAACCTGTGCTGACTGCGGAAAAGAATGCGATGTTCCTTTCAAGCCAGACGGAAGCAGGCCAGTTTATTGCCGAGAATGCTACGCAAAACGAAGACCACCAAGAAGATATTAAGCTTCTAATTAGCTAAAAGATCTTTACAATTTTCATTTATTTTCTTTTTATTTTTTATTATGTTTGTTCTTACGAAATTTTTTGTTTGTGTTTTGAGTTGCTTTCTTGGTTTAGGCTTTGAGATGTTTGCAGGTTGCGTGCGTAATTGTGCGAATTTGTGCTGGATTGTGCAAAATTGTGTGGATTTGTGCTGAAAAATCATGATAACAAGCCACTGAATCAAAATCTTTTTTTGGATAGTAATCATGGCGCAGATTTTACTTCCAACTTTTGTTGTTTGTGTTTTGGGTTTCTTTTTTGATTTAAAGCTTGAATTGGTTGTAGGACGCGTCATTATTCGTCATTATCCGTCTTAGAACGTCACTATTCGTCTTTATTCGTCACTAACCGTCACAAAACGTCATTACCAAAAGGTATTTTCACGGATCCTTCAAATTTCATAGTTAATCTTTTAATTTTTTTCTCTGTCAAAGGTTTGATTCATTCTCATGACAAATAACATTAACGATACGAAAACCAAAACCATTAACGAACCTGCAACAATCCTTTCCACTGAACTTTGAGCCTTCCAAAACCAAATTCCAAAAAGGATCTCAACAACCAAAAGCATGACTGCAAAAAGCGAATATGGCCCAGATATTTTGGATGGATCAATTCCTTTTCTTTCTCTAATTAATCTTAACAAACTCGTTTCACCACAAAGAAGCAGTCTCAAAAACCTACTTATTACATTAATTGAGAGCAACTCAACCATTTTGACCTGAGGCAAAAATCTTCGACATGCAAAAACATCTTGGGAAAAATTTTTAGGGAAACGCTATTTATAGAAAATCTAAATTCTTATGGATCATTTGAAGAGGATACAGATTTTATTTAGTTATTTTGACGGTATCCTTTTTGCATGACGAATCGTTTTGTCGGACACATTTTGCCTGTGAGATGTTGAAAAAATTGTGCTTTGAGTTTTTTGCGCGGGCGATTTCATTGAGATAAACTTTTGAATTAAACATGATTTCGCTTCAACTTGAAAATTATTGTTTGCTCAAGGCGGATTGCTGAAGAAAAATCTAAAAAATTAGGGTTGCTTGCGTTCTGATAATGAAATGTTTATTGTTCCCTCTTTTTTGGTAACTTGAATTGAAAGTTGCTTGCCTTTAAAAAATTTAAGCAAGTCATGGTACTCGCTTGGAAACACAAGAGTGATGCGATCGTAGTTGTAGATTTTTCTGCCATTCTTGTATTTCCTTTTTGTCTTGTCAAACCGAAGTTTCATTTGCAAATCCTCAGTATTCCAAAAGATCCTTTTGGTTTTGTCCTCTGAGCTCTTTGCTGATTGATTCTGTGGTGTAGCCGCTAAAACTTAGCAAATTTGCCGCTGCTGAATAAAGAAGCATCAAGTATTTTTCGATATCAGCTTCCACGCCCTTCTCGATTAGCTGAGATGCTTTTACTCGACGTTCATGCTTCTTGTGTTTTGAATGCGTGAAAATGAATTTTACGCTGTTTCCCGCATGAACTTCCATTCCAGATTTGATTAACTGCTCTGCCGCGATGACTTGGCTGACATGTTGATGATATTGTTCTGGGTTTTTTGACATACTCTTAGATATAATTAAATCGTTAATGGGAACTTCGCCATCCAAAAGTTTTTGTCGATACCGTCTGACAACATCCAAAGCTGAAGGAATTTTCATGCGTAGCTCAACTGTGTTATTTGCTGTAGCAAGGATGTTTATCATCTCTGTTTGGGCATCAAACACAAATCGTGGAGTGTCTCTTTTCCTGACTTCTAAGCCGCGGACTTTGATTTTGCCATCTTCCATCACTCCATAATAACGGTTCAATACACCTACGCGTGGATGAGTTTTTGAGGGCAAAAAGACAATCCATTTGTAGCGCCCTTCAAAGCTAATTGGTAGTCCAGACTGCTTAGTTACTGCTTTGCAAAGGTTTTCGTAGTCTTCTAAGCTTGCATCGGACTTTTTGAGCCAAAGCGAATCCACAATTCCATGGATAACTTCAAACCCTTCTTCTTCCGCCAGATGAGACGCATTTAGCAGTGCTTCTCTACCAAACGCGCAAACTCCAATGTGACCATCTACAGTCCCAAATTTAGCGTTCTTGTAGCCAAGATAGCCAAAGCAGGTAACCAAGATCCATTTGAGAGCAATCTGCCGATTATCATAGACCTCTCTAAGATGGGCGTCAGAGGATTCCTTTTTCATTTTCTTATAAAAAAGACGTTTATCCACAACAAACCGTAATGTTTTGGGAACAATACCTTTGCGTTTAGTGCATATGTTATAATTGAGGTCTGGAATGCGAATGGATGAGTCAGGGCAGCATTTGCACAGGACAGTTTCTGCTGATATGTTGTTGTCTGCCATGATGCTTGGATACATGCTGCTAAAATCCACTTCGCCCACAAAGTCGTGAGCGCCAACTCTTGGTTCATAAACAAATCCGCCGCGGTCACCAACAAGCAAGTCAAATGCCGATTTGAAGGCTTCAGGTATGCTCTTGTTTCTTGGAATCAGCACATCATCTTTTATGGCTTGATAAAATTGGAGCGAAGACATGCTTGAACCAATAGAGTTGCGTGCAGCAGTGTGCAGTGGTGATCGGCAGGTTCTTGCAATCTCGATAAGCCCGTCGAATCCAGCTTCAGATAACACGAAGGTGTTGCGCTCGTCGATGTGGATTCTTCCGTATAGCCTAATTGGGCCAGCTCTGTAAAAGGTGCGTCCATATGAAAAAAAGGTTTTACCTGAAGGCATCTTCGAAGAAAAAGGTGTGCCGTCTCTGCTTAAAGAAAACTTGTCAATTACTTCGTTTATAGTTGCTCGCTCAGTTAGATAGGGGAAAAGGTGCGAATCTCCTCCGGAAGTCACAACAAAGTCGGGGTCAAGTTCCTTGACAGTTTTAACTAGTTGAAGTAGCTTGTCAGTTTCATCTCCTGAGTCAATTTGTATTTCTTGTTGGTCTTGGCTTAGCTGGATTTTGCCTATGGGGTCAGTAAAGTCAGCGATTTTGTTTTTCTTAGCTATTTCTACATCCAATTTCATAACTCGAAATGCAGGAACAGCGTAGTCAGTGCTGGCTACTGAATCAAGCAGATTATATTGTAGACCTGTTTTTTCGACCTTAACTTCTACGAGTGCAAGGGGAAATATGTCGTGGCTGAAAAAATATGCTCGATCACCTTTCAAGTCGCAGTTAGAAACTTGATAGCGCATATAATCGCCCATTCTTAGAATGTTGTTTGTTAGCGATGTGGTTCTTCTGCAATCTCTAAGTGAAAGCTCCAAAACCTTAGATTTTTCTGAATCAGTAGGCTGTGCATACTTGAAAACAAAACTCCAGTGAGCCACATCTGGGTTATTGTAGAGTCGACCAATTAAGGGATCAATGCTTTCTTGTTTTGTTGAGACATAGATTTTTGGTTGGAACTTATCGGTTAAACGGATTCTTAGACCAGCTTCGCTAATGATCCAAACGGTGATTTCGCCTTCGTTTGAAGGGTACGCATCGAGTATCCAACCTTTGATTTTGCAAGGACTGCTAATTGAGAGCATACAATGCCTTCTAAGATTTTTTATCCGAATAAACCAAAGGACTTGCGTTTATTCTCAAAAACGCTTTAAAAGAAATTGCTCAAACGACTCGTTTACATAGTGGAGGGGTAAGTGAAAATGAAGTAAATTTTTGCCATATCCAACGCCTAATTCCTCAACTTCCCATCAAGATGATCAATTCTTCAATCCGCAACGAAAGGTTAAATCCAATTCAACAATAACAAGTATTTGAAAAGAATCAAGAGGAAAATGAGTTATGGATTTAACGGGCGAGCTTAAGAAACTTCAGGGCAAGCGTTTAACTACTCTTTACCAAAACAAACCTTTCGAAATTAAACAGATCTCCACTGATCAAGTAATTCTTAAAACATCTAAAGAAGCCACAGCACCCCATACCCATGAAAGAAATATTGCTTGCCTGGAACCATTTAGAAAAACACAAAGAATTAACAAGATCTCAAGTTAGTAACTTAGGTTATTCTGAACTTAATCCTGCTTATGTAGTAGCTATTCTCGCAAGTCTGCCAGGGGTAACACACAGCCTTAGCCCAATCGTTCTTCGACTGCCTAAATAATAGCCAGAAATAGCCGCCGAGTTTTTTTATCCATTATAAGGGCTTGGGCTTAAATTCTGCTAACAAAATTATTATAATCCGCCCGTCAATTAACAATCATCAAGGCGCCTACTATGAAACAATTCTTACTTACTCCAGCGGCAGGAAAACGTTTAATTGCCAAAGTTTTAACAAAGCACCCTGCAATTTTGAAAGCGATCAAAAATGGCACAATTGTAATTATTGCCGGAACAACAAACGGTTATGTTGCAGAAGAAATCCTAAAAACGCATCACATTTCAAATGATTTCTCAAGAAAACATTTTTTCCGTGGCATAACCCTGGCTCCAAATGACGAGGTGACTAAAGAAGGTCGTTTGGTTGACGAAAGTAAGTTTCCTGGTGACGTTGTGATTATCAAAGGTGTTTGGGAAAAGGGCAAAACCATTGCTGACGTTGTTGATTCGCTTAAGGAGGGTGACGTTATTTTGAAAGGGGCAAATGCGCTCGATTTAGAGGGTAAGCAAGCTGCTATTTTGATTGGTCACCCTAAAGCTGGAACTATAGGTTTAGCTTTACCTGCCATAGTGGGTCGCCGAGTAAAACTCATAATTCCAGTTGGTGTTGAGAAACGAATAAGCGGGGATTTAACTTCTTTAGCTGAAAAAATTAATGCACCTGGCCAAAATGGGTATCGTTTGTTGCCTGTTGTTGGAGAAGTTTTTACTGAGTTGGATGCTTTAGCGGCTTTAACTGGTGCTGATGTAGAGTTGATTGCTGCTGGCGGTGTTTGTGGCGCCGAAGGTTCTTGTTGGATATCTGTATTTGGGACTCAAGAGCAGGAGGAGTTTGCCTCTGAGATTATTGCTTCAATAAATTGTGAACCAACGTTTAGCGGTTGTTAAGTTTTGAGTAGATTGACGCTTCCCAAATATCACATTTACGTAGAATACAATGAGCCAGAAAAGTCTGGGTTTCGCTTCAACGTTTCCCAAGAGGAACTTAATCGCACCTTCACCTCACCTTTCGCTGCCGGACAGTCCTTCTGGTTTATGGGCAGACTCCTAAACCCTATCAAAGTCACAAAAGTCGTGCTCTTCTGGTCGTATGTAACGGCAGACAAAATAGAGTTGCCTAACCACGAAAACCTTGTTTCTGCCAAAGACAAAAAATATGTCATCGAGTGCATCATCAAAGGCAAAGTTAAAGGCGTTTATCTCTGCACAGAAAAATTTTTGCCCTCACCAGTAAACGTGTCCTCGCCCAGCCAATCGGGAACTTCAGCGTCAAAAGTTTCGAGTCGCAGAATTATTGTTGTTTCCGGCGGAGATGAAGAAATGAATCTGGCTATTAATGGGGCTTTAACAAAACTTTCGCTTATACCCGTAGTTTTGTGTGAGGAACCAAGCCATGGCAAGAAAATAGTTGAAAACTTTAGCAGAGACTATGCCGATGTTGTTTTTGCCGTGGTTTTGTTGTCACCGGATGATTTTGGGTATGCTAAAAACGAAGCCGTTACGAAACGCAAGCTAAGACCTAAGCAAGATGTGGTTTTTGAACTTGGTTTTCTTTTGGGTAATCTTGGCAAGGGTAATGTTCTTGTCTTTTTCAGAGAATGCGCAAACTTTGAAATCCCAATTGATTTTGAAGGCATAAAAGTTGCCGCGTTCGATGATCGCGATAGCTGGAAACTTGCCCTCTTACGTGAACTTTCCAACTGCGGGTTGGCTGTTGAAGGCGACAGAATCCTAAAATAACCCTTAGGTTTGATAAAACGAAATAAAAAAAGAATAATTTGGTTATAGTTTATTCTTGGCCATGATGCATCATACCCATGCCCATGCCATGCCCTTCTTTTCGTCTCGAAGCCATGGCTTCTCTCCAATTCTGGATGAGTCCGGGTAATGTTTCATTCATCATTTCCATATTTTGTTTGATTAACTCCATGGCTGGCTGGTTTATTTCAAGCTCAACAGTTAATTTTACTTTGCCACTTTTGTCTGCTTCCATAAATCCACCTCCTCAAAAATAGAAAATTCATTAAAAACGGTGTTTGACCATTTTATTGGTTAATGAATGTATGTCTTAAACGTAAGTGACTGTATTTGCACAACATCATACGCCTTTTGAGCTCGAGTCGACTGAGATCTTATGTTCTGCTAAGGTCTCGGCTTTCTTCACGGATCATAGTTACCTTTCGTTTGGTGTCAATGTGTTTGAACTTGGTGTAATTTTTTTGTTTGTGTTTTGGGTTGCTTTTTTGTTTTAAAGCTTGAATTCTTTGCAGGACCCGTCCCTAGATGTGTCCAGATGTGTCCACATTGTGTTGTAATTGTGTCGGATTGTGTTTAATTGTGTCGCAAGATCAGAAAAGTCGGAGTTAAGTGTGCTAAAAATCAAAGTGTCTGTTCGAGTATTATTATGGAAGCGGATTTTTAAGACAAAATTTGTTCTTTGTGTTTTGGGTTGCTTTTTTGATTTGGGGTCTGAGATGTTTGCAGGTTGCGTCGCAATTTGTCGTGTATTGTCACTATTTGTCGATTTCTGTCGATATTTGTCGCAAAAAGGCTAAAAAAGGCTAATAATTGATAAGGAAAAACGAACCAGTAAATAGTATCTTCTTTTTGTCAATAGATATTTAGCTACATCCACCGTTTTCCTATTTTTAATAAGCTAACAATCGATTGACTAGGATTTAATCTCTAATTATACTAATCAGGCATCAACGAAGACACAAAGTTACAAAAATCTTGGATTAATAGATTTTTTTTCCTATACAATAAATTCTATTTAATGGTATTTACCAAAATTTTATAAAGAAACTAAATCAAAAACAAAGGCTTATGCTACATGAAAATTTTTAACTCAAATTTTCTGGGCATAAAATAAAATTGAAGGAAAACAAAATGCAAAAAACAAAAAATAAAACATTAGCCATCGTAATTACAATACTCTTAGCACTTTCAATTACAGCTTCAATAACACTTCTACCAAACGCTTCTGCACACAACCCTCCGTGGAATATTCCAACGTACGCATACATTAACGCAACTCCCAATCCCATAGGTGTTGGCCAAACATTACTGGTTTACATGTGGCTTGACTCGGTCTATGGAGGATCTGGAATAACAACAGCCGTGGTTCCAACAAACGGCTCCACAGCCAGCGTAGCATTACTATCAAACAACTACAGATTCCACAATTTTGCTCTAACAATAACATCACCAAACGGCACATCAAGTACGGTGAATTTTCCAGTTATCTCAGACCCAACATCATCACAATACTACTATTTCACGCCAACCGACATTGGAACATACTCCCTTAATTTCACCTACTCAGGACAAGTCTACGGAGCAAACGGCAACGGATACGAAAAATCATCACTCATCAACGACACTTACCTACCTAGTACTGCAAGCACAACCCTAACCGTTCAACAAACACCAATTCCCGCAGCAATAACAGGTGAACCTCTACCTACAAACTATTGGCAAGAACCAATCTACGGATTGAACTCTAACTGGTACACTATTTCGTCTAACTGGCTTGGCTCTGGTTTACCAATCGGCACAGGTGGTTCACCCCCTCCAGCAGGTTACACAAGCTCTGCATTATACCACGGTGATGCTGTTGGACCTCTAACAGGTCACATAATGTGGACATTGCCAACTCAGAATGGAGGAATAGTTGGAGGAAACATGTTCCCCACTGCTCCTGGAGTTGGATACTTTGAAGGCTCTTCTTACGTACCAAGATTCCAAGACCCGATAATAATGAACGGATACCTCTACTTCACCGAAGTTGCTTCATTCACAGGCACCCTCAGTGTTTCTACTAGCGCTACTGGACCAACCGTCTGCATTAACCTTCGAACAGGACAACAACTCTGGAGCATTAATTCCATGCCAAAGCTATCATTCGGATACATCTATAATCTTTGGGATCCCGACCAACATGGAACCTTCCCACCAATACTAGTTGCATCTATCGGAGGCGGCCTCACAGGTTTACCTGCGATGTGGGAGTTTTTTGATGGTTACACCGGAGACGTTCTATTCAATGTAACTAACGTTCCAGCACAAACACTTGCCAACGTTATAGGTGGAGAAGGCAACTTAGCAGCTGGCCCAAGCGGAGAACAACTAAGATACGTTTTTACTAATGCAGGCACAGCGTCTAACCCACAATGGTATTTAGCTCAATGGAACTCATCAAAACTATGGCAATACGACATCAACCCGTACTCTGGAGCTGGCAGTCTTAACCCCTCAGTCATTAATGCAAGCAACGGCGTTCTTGTTTCAGAGCTTCCGATTCCAGTAACAGGCGAAACTGGCACTCTTCCGAATGGAACTAGCGTGTTTATTCCATATGGATCTTCACTGACAGTCAATGCAAACATCCCCATTAACGCAACAACAGTTGCTTTCGTTGGCACTGCCGGTTATGGCATAACCACTTATGACTGGAATATTTCGTTACCATGGCTCAATACTATGCCTCTGCAACCCACATACAGCGCTACCACTGGACTAATAGTGGCTCCAACTCTTGGAACAAATCCAGTTACAGTAATTGCAACTGATCCTGGCGACATGATTCTTTGTAGAAATGGTTCTCTGCCGTTCGGTTTTGCGACGACTTCAACAGGCTATCCTCAACTTCCCTGGACTATGTTTGCGATAAACCTTAATGCTTCTAAAGGTGCAATCGGCTCGATTCTTTGGATGCAAAATTATAATCCACCAGCAGGAAACTTGACTGTTCAACAGGGTCCAGTTGACTGGCAAACGCGTGTCTTTAGCTTGGGTTATGAGGAAACTATTCAGTGGGTCGGTTACAATTTAGATACTGGCCAACTACTCTGGGGACCAACAGCTCCTGAAACAGCTTTTGACTACTATGACGGTCCAGGTTCAACTGGCAACATGGCTTATGGAAACCTTTACAGCAGCTCATACGGAGGAATATGCTACTGCTACAACGATCGCACAGGACAACTACAATGGACATTTGGCAATGGTGCATCAGGCAACAGTACTAACGCGGGCTTCCAAACACCCTACGGCGATTATCCAACATTCGTACAATCTATTGCCAGCGGAGTCGTCTACCTAGCAACTGACGAGCACACAATCATTAACCCGATTTACAAAGGAGCACAAGTAACTGCTATCAACGCTACAACAGGACAACAAATATGGAGCCTTTCAAGTTATGCTAGCGAATGGTCAAATTCGGGCAGTGGCTCAGACTTCATAGTCGCTGACGGATATGCAACCTTCTTTAATGGTTATGACGCCCAAATTTACAGTGTAGGCATTGGACCTAGCGTTACTAAAGTTACAGCTCCTCAAACGGCCATTGCGGCAAGCAGCGAAGTAGTTATTCAAGGTACAGTTATGGATACTTCAGCGGGCACACAGCAAACAGTACAGAAAGCAGACTTTCCAAACGGGGTTCCAGTATCATCTGATGCAAGCATGGCTGACTGGATGGGCCATGTCTATCAGCAACAAGCAAAACCTGCTAATTTCACAGGCGTCCCAGTATCAATCGATGCTATCGATCCCAACAACAATACTATCAACATCGGTACAGCTACAACTAATGCAAATGGCCTCTACGGATTAGTATGGCACACCCCCAATGTTCCTGGTCAATACACAATTACCGTTACCTTTGCTGGAACCAACGGTTACTGGCCATCAAACGCACAAACAATAATGGACGTACTAAATGCACCTTCTGCAACTACCACAACTACAACTGCTCCAACTTCAGTTGTCGACACATACTTTGTACCATCAGTCATAGCCATAATCGTTGTAATAATCATCGGAATTGCATTACTTGCGATGTTATCTCTTAGAAAACGACCATAAACCTAAAACAAAACAACCTTTCCCTTTTTTTAATTTTTTATAACACTTGTCAAACTTACGCCATAAAGTATGCAAATACATTTTAAATTAGACAGTTTACCCTAAATTCAAGCACTAAAAATTTAGCCGAGAGAAACTCGCGCAATTTCGGCAACACAATCAATGTCTTTGTCATCACTTATGATTTTCTTGATCTTTTTTTGGATTGCTGAAGCGATATGTATTGAATCACGAGGACTCAAATTGTACTTGTCCAGCAACGCTTGGGCTTGACTGAGAATATTTGGGTCAGCCTTATGAATTCCAAATTCGGAAAACCTAGTAGTTTCTGACCTTGATTTATTGCTTCACTCCTTCCCAGTGACTTGCTGATAACCCAAACAACCTCATCCCATGTCAGGGTCGATGTGTAAGCTTGCAATTCTCCTTTTTCAATACTTAACAAAATTTCCTTAGCTTTCTTTACTTTTGGATCGGTTTCTATCGTGTATAAAACTGGGTAAATGAAAACGTTTGAATCAATGTAAGCCATTTCTTTCTTCGACTTCTTGAGTTATTATCTTTTTAATGTCTATGGATTTCTTTAATTTTGGAGAAGAAGTAGTTATGAAATATTCTGTATAGCTACCTCTAACTTGGGGTTTATTTATAATTATTTCTTGATCCCGCATTTCAAGAATTACCTCGACACCTGGCTTTAACCCCAATGCATCTCTCATTTGTTTAGGAATTACAACCTGCCCTTTGGGACCAACATTCGTTTTATGCATTATTTATTCACTACAATTACTCTGTTGGAACGCTATTTATACTTTCCCACTTTCATGTATAACTTTATTGCCGCTCTAAAATACCATAGTCTTCGAGAGGCATTGCATCTGTGAATTTTGAAGAAGAATCCAATTAACGGTTTAGCTGAATCAAGCTATACGTAAATGCAAGATAAGATCGTTAGTTTGAAAGATGTTCTTTCAAAAAGTCATGAGAGCTATTTTTTCGAAGAGTTGACCAAACAAGGCGTTGTGGATTCGGGTCGCTGCTGACTCACATTCCGAGATGTTTTTGCAGTTTTTTCTATGTTCTTCAACATGATTGTCGATAACTGAGCCTAATTTTTCAGCATCATCAGTCACCGGAATTTCGAAACCGCATTCACATTTGATAACAAATAGACCTTTGTTGGAAAGTGAAAAATCTTTCAAATTCTTACCCACTTTTTTCGCCTGCAGTCTTTTTTAACTGCGAGTTGAACTTATAAGTCTTGTCGAAGGCGAGCAAAATTGCTTTTTCTAAGCAATTTATGAATAAGACATGTTATTGTATATCTCAGTAAGGCAGAAATCAGCAAATTGATTGAATAAGTCAATTGTGATAGAAGGTTTCAGGTTTTAAGTTTTCGAAATTTTCTGCTTTCAAATTAGATTTTTTAATCCTTTACTCTCTCAAGACTTAAATATTCAATAATACGATTACTGCCAAGGGCTGTTTATGGACTATCGAGCAATAATCAGATCAGAACTCAAGCAAAACATCTTGCTCAGCCTTTTGAAGGGAAATAAAAAACTCTCAGAGCTAAAGGCAGAAATGGCATCAACGGAAACCACTATCCTCCATGTTTTAAAAGAGTTTGAAAAGCTTGATTTAACCACAAAAGAAGCAGGTGTTTATAGTTTAACTTCTCTGGGGTTTATGGAGGCTTCAATTTGTGATGATTTTAACGGTGCAACCGAAGTTTTAGGAAAATACAAAGATTTCTGGTTAAACCATGACATAAATGGAATTCCCTCAACCTTTATGCTTAGATTAGCGGCTCTCAAAGATTCAACGATAGTCAAAACCGAGAGTAGCGAATTAGGAAAAGTGCACGAAACTTTTTTGCAACTCTTGCTTAATTCAAAAAAACTCAAGGGCACTTCACCTATTTTTCACCCCGATTATGTGGTTGCTATGAAAAACCTTCTCAATCAAGGAGGTACGGTTGAGCTAATTTGCACTGGCAAAGTACTTAAAAAAACTCTTGAAAGTGCAGTTTCAACCAATGAAGCAGAACTTATTCAAAAATTCATACTTGAAGAACATCTGAAAGTTTATTTGATAGAAGATATAAAAGTCGCATTGACCGTGACAGATAATATTTTTTCAATGGGTCTTTTCAATTTGAACGGGGAATATGACTACAACACAGACCTGATATCGATGAATCCAAAAGCTCTCCAATGGGGAGAAGAAATCTTCAAAGATTATCTCAAACAAAGCAGTAAGGTTAACCTCCAAGACTTAACTTAACGCGGGAGTTAGTTTGATAACTAAAGCCTTAAGGTTCTTAACAACAAACTCAATCTTTTTGGCTTTGAATGCATCTTTAGTCGTTTTATTCGCAAATTATCTTTACGGTGATCATTCTTCTTTTCCGATTTATCTCGCTGCGTTTCTGAGCACTTTTGCCGTTTACGGAATTAACAAGGTTTCGGACACAAAAGAAGATTCAATTAATAGACCTGAGAGCAAGGGAAAAGGATCACTATACATCATTCCCTCTATTAGCGCCTTGCTGGTTAGTTTGGGAATAGGAATTATTTCGGGCCTGTCAACTCTAATAATTATTTTAGCGCCGATAGTTATTGGTTTTATCTACAGTTTTCAAATCTCAAAATCAGTGCCCAGGCTTAAAGAAATCACTGGAATCAAAAGCATAGTGGTTGCTTTAAGTTGGGCGATCACTGGAGCTTTTCTGCCAGCAATACAGTCGACATCAGAAATTAAAATTATTCTTGTATTCTTCTACATTTTTGCGCAGATACTAATTAATACTGTAATTTTCGATGCAGTAGACGTTAAGGGAGACTTTTTCTCAGGAGTTAAGACCATCCCCATAGCTTTAGGGAGAACAAAAACTCGAAAACTTTTGTTTATCGCTAATAGTTCCTTGGTAATTTGGCTCATCTACTGCTTAGTTGAGGGTTTCTTCTTGAGCTTTATTCCTGCAATTCTTTTCGGAGTTGTCTATGGATATGCGATAATTTGGGTGTTTCTTAAAGAAAACGCTTCCAGATTTCATGCTGAACTGTTGGTTGACGGTGAATGGTTGCCGATAGTTTTCTTGGTTAGGGTGTTGATTCTTCGATAGTATTTAATTTGATTTTAAGTAATTTCACAGAGATCACAAACTCGATTAACGATTCAAAAACACAATTATTTATTGGCAATATGTAGTGCAAAACAAAATAATTTGAAGTTAATTACACCTTACGCACAAAAAAATCTTCTTTGTGAACCAAGCAAGTAAAGGCTTAATATAAAGCATATTATAATGATATCAGCTACCCCATGAAGACCTCTAAGCTGCAAGATTACATTGCAATAATTGACATTCTACAGAAGAAAGGACCAATTGAATTAGCCCAAATTTCAAACCTAATTTTAATAGACAGCAAATCTTTGGCGAATCATATAGATTTTTTGTTAAGTCAAAAAGTCCTAGATAAACGAGACTATCTTGGTTCGCAAGTTTATGATCTTACGCCTCTTGCATTTAAAATACTAACATTTTTTGGCAAAGAGATAACCGTGTGATAACATAGGTTGCAACAATTCGATTTTTGTTTACTTATTTTGATTAGAACTAAAAAAAGAGAAGCATAAAGCCCTTTAGATCTTAATCTACGGACAATTTCCGAATAATTCTTTTGTTAATCTCCACATGAGGAAACCTAATGCCGAAACAAAGAAGCATACGATTGTAAAAGTGTCCACACGAATCCACGGAACAATATGTGAAAGCCCCATTGGAAGATATTCTGGATGAATAAGTTGAATGAGGACACCATAAATCCATGCCAATAATCCAAATAAGAAAAGGAGTTCTCCAATAACCTTAAAAATAATTAGCTTCGCATGAGCAATCATGATATATTTTCCTGTGTTCTTAAAGAAAAATGTGGCTGGTCTAATAAGAATTTGTGCAGAATTTCATTTTTGTTATATAATCTTTTAATAATTTTTATAGTTGCAAGCTAACTTGTAAATAGGGTTAACATTTGCTAAAGCCGAAAGCTTTTGATTCCTTAGAGGTTTTGGAAAAAGAGAAGCAGGCTCGAGAAGTAATAAAGGCTTGTCGCACAGACCGAGGCTTCAACGCTAGCATTCAGCTTTATCATCAGCTTTGGCTAAGAGACTTGGTATACTCTGAAGATGCCCTGATACGGCTTGGTTACCAAAGAGATGTTGAAAATCACTTATCCGAATTTATAGCATTGCAGCGCAGCACCGGCCAGATGCCAACCGTCATTGATTTTAGCGTAAGCAAAGTGATTCGTCAAAGATATCAACGCTGCTCATCTGATGCAGAAATCTTGTTTGTGATTGGAATGCACAAGCTCGCATCTGTGGGGTCTGAGGAGTTTTTTGACGAGAATTTGGAAGCGGTGAAATTATGCGTTGCCTTTATCGAGAATAAACTGGACTCGCATAAGCTTATTCCAGGCATGGATTGGAGGGATGCAATGCCAGTATACATAGGCAAGTACCTTTTAGCAAACCAGATGCTATTGGCTGAAATGTACGAATTGCAGGGAGACATGCTTTCAGCGAATTTAGTTAAGGAAAACGTCAACAAGCTCTTTTACTGCGGAGATATAGGTTGGTATGCAGACAGCATACATTGGAACGATAATGAGTTGATGCTGGATCGTCACTTTGACTGCCTAGGCAATGCCTTAGCGATCCTCAATGGAACCGCTTCAAAAGAAGCTCCAGACGGAATTACTAGGGGATTTAATGTAGCAAAAACACCTCATGGCTACAGGAACATCATGCCATACTATGAATTCAACAGAGAGAAAGCATTGGCAACATGGTACAAGACATGTCGAGTACCGTTTGGCGTATTTCTTAGAAATAGAAGTGGCAAATATCAAAACTCAGCAATATGGCCATTTGTCGAGATAAGAGTGATTGATGCATTAAGAAAAATGCAAGCCAAAAACGAAGCTGAATCGGCAGCTAACATAATGATTAAACGCAAAGACTTCAACGAGTTCTACGATCCAACAACTGGACTACCAAATGGAAGCGGGGGACAGCTTTGGACAGCCGCAGCAACTCTTTCAGCAATTGACTGTTGCACTTCATAAATCTAAAAGGAAAAGTTTGCCAGTGGCCTAAAGTTGACGGAATTCATTCGGCGATCCTGACTTAATTTGAAATTTTAGTTCCATAAAATTGAGATATAACGGCAATTTTCTTTGTCTGCAATTGTAATGATAATTAAGATTCAATTTGAAACCTGTTGGTAAAATGGGGTCAGGAGAGGAAGCCCAGCACCAATTTACCAGTAAAAAACGTCCCAAACGTATTTTTCGAGAAAATTTCCAATTTATAGCATATGATTTTTGTCTTGTATTTGGAAAAGATAACAGTTTTAAGCTTGCTTAAATCTAACTATTCCAATTCTTCACTTGGTTTTTAGTTATTTATTTCGTTTTCAATTGGAAACTTTAGTTATTCAGTTAAGAAAGTTTTTATCTTTCACGCTAAGAATACTATTCCGTTCTGTACGCATATTTGGCGATGCTTATTGAAAAACGCTACCGTTGACGACAGAGCTCAAGCATCTTTGTCTTATGCTCGAAGCCTCCTGGAAGCAAGTTTAGACCCTTTAGTAACAATCAGCGCTGAAGGAAAAATCACAGACGCAAACAAAGCTGCCGAATTAGTAACGGAGTGCCCAAGAGAGAAGCTTATTGGAAGCGATTTTTCAGACTACTTTACCGAACCCGAAAAGGCACGGGCAGGTTACCTGAAAGTTTTCTCGGAAGGTTACGTGAGAGATTATCCTTTAGCCATTCGGCATAAATCGGGAAAAATTACTTACGTACGTACAATGCCACGCTTTATCGAAACCATGATGGAGAAATTCAGGGAGTTTTTGCTGCTGCACGGGATATAACAGCCCGTAAGATTATTGAAGAAAAATATCGTTCACTTTTTGATTCAATTGACGAGGGCTTCTGTATTATAGAGATGGTTTTTGATGCTAACCTAAAACCAATGGATTACCGTTTTTTGGAGATTAATTCAGCTTTTGAACGACAAACCGGATTGCATAATGCCGAAGGAAAACTCATGCGTACAATTGCTCCAGCTCATGAAGAACACTGGTTTACAACTTACGGAAAAGTTGCCTTAACAGGTGAACCAATACGTTTCACAAATGAAGCCAAGTCGCTAAACCGCTGGTTTGACGTTTACGCGTTCCCAGTTGGAGAAGAGAAAATCCGTAACGTCGCACTTATCTTCAACGACATTACTGAACGGAAGCTAACTGAGCAAAAGCTTCTTACTGCTTCGCTTTATTCGAGAAGTCTCTTGGAAGCAAGTTTGGATCCTCTGGTAACAATAAGCAAAGAAGGACAAATTACCGACGTCAACAAAGCAACAGAAGAAGTTACAGGTCGTTCACGCGAAGAACTCATTGGCAGCGATTTCTCCGACTACTTCATCGAACCCAAGAAAGCAAGGGCAGGGTACCAAAAAGTTTTCGTCAAAGGGTTTCTCAAAAACTACCCACTGGCTATTCGACATAACTCTGGCAGAGTGACCGACGTTTTATATAACGCTTCAGTTTATCGAAATCCACAGGGCGAAGTGCAAGGGGTTTTCGCTGCCGCACGCGATATTACAGAAAGGAAAATTGCCGAAGAAAAGCTTAGAGCCGCCTCACTTTATGCCCGCAGTCTTCTTGAGGCAAGTTTGGATCCGCTGGTTACGATTAACTCTGAAGGAAAAATCACTGATGCCAATAAAGCTGCTGAAGATATTACGGGTTATTCGCGAGAGCAGTTAATTGGAAGCGATTTTTCAGACTACTTCACTGAACCCGAAAAAGCAAAGGATGGGTACAGGCAGGTTTTCACGGAGGGGTTCGTAAGCGATTACCCGCTGGAAATTCTGAGTCAATCTGGAAAAATCACAGATGTCTTATACAATGCTTCAGTTTATCGAAACGCTCAAGGTGAAGTTCAAGGTATTTTTGCGGCGGCGAGGGATATTACAAAGCGCAAAGCCATGGAAAATGAGCTTATGCAAACTTTGGATAAACTTAGGTTATCCAACTCTGAATTGGAACAATTTGCTTATGTCGCTTCTCATGACCTGCAAGAACCCTTACGCATGGTAGCCAGCTACGTTCAGCTTTTGGAACGTAGGTACAAGGGAAAGCTTGACGCTGACGCAGACGAGTTCATCGGTTATGCGGTTGATGGCGCCAACCGCATGAGATCGCTAATAGATGATTTGTTAACTTATTCGCGTGTTGGCAGATTGGGCAAGCCGTTTGAACCCACAGACCTTGAGTCAACATTTGAAGTTGCGCAGCGTAATCTGGAAGCCTCAATTAGCGAAAGCTGCGCCAAAGTTACTCATGACAAAATGCCTACAGTTATTGCCGACGGCGGTCAAATAGGTCAACTCTTTCAAAACCTAATAGGCAACGCCATAAAATTCCATGGAAAAGAAACGCCGCAAGTTCATGTATCTGTTAAAGATTTAGGATTGGAGTACCAGTTTGCGTTAAATGATAATGGAATAGGCATCGAACCGCAATATATCGACCGATTGTTCAAGATTTTCCAACGTCTTCATACGCGAGAAGAGTACCCTGGCTCGGGAATTGGCTTGGCTATCTGCAAAAAAATCGTGGAACGTCATGGTGGTCGAATCTGGATTGAGTCCGAGGTGGGAAAAGGTTCAACTGTATATTTCACATTAAATAAAAGAAAAAAGGAAGTGAATAAAGAAACATGAAACGAAACGTAGAAACCATAGATATTCTGCTGATAGAAGACAACCCTGGAGATGTACGCTTAACCAAAGAAGCACTAAAAGATGCAAAAGTCATGAACGAAGTTTACGTTGTTCAGGATGGTGTAGAAGCAATGCAGTTTCTTACTAAAAAAGGCTCATATGAAAAGATGCCCATGCCCGATTTGATTTTGCTCGACTTGAACCTCCCACGAAAAGACGGACGTGAAGTATTAGCTGAAATCAAGCAAGACCCCAAACTAAAACACATTCCCGTTGTTGTTTTAACAACTTCAAAAGCTGACGAAGACATCATTAGAACCTACAATTTGCACGCGAACGCTTACATCACCAAGCCCGTTGACCTAAACCAATTCATACAGATCATGCATACATTACAAGATTTCTGGTTCTCAATTGTTAAACTGCCGCCAAAGGAGCAATAAACCATAAGAATCTTGCTAATCGAAGATAACCTTGGAGACGCCCGGCTTATCAGGGAAATGTTAAAAGAAGAAAACTTCAAAGCGGATAGCATTGTTCATTTCCAAACGCTTTCCGAAGGACTAGCATGTTTAGCTTCAGATAGCATTGATGTTGTTTTACTGGATCTTGGTTTGCCCGACAGCCAAGGGCTTAACACTTTCGAAAGAATACATTCAGCCGCCAACCAATTGCCAATTGTTATATTAACTGGGTTTAAGGATGAAAAGTTGGGTTTGGATGCAGTTCGCATGGGTGCGCAGGATTATCTTTTCAAGGGAAAACTTGATGGTGCATTTTTAGTTAAGGCTATAACCTACGCCATTGAACGCAAAAAACTCGATGATGCTATGAAGAGGCAGGCAGACCTTATCGACCTTTCTCCAGATGCTATAATTATAAAGAAACTCGACGATACAGTTACTTTTTGGAGTTTAGGTGCAGAAAAAGTTTATGGATACACAAAAAATCAAGCTGTCGGGCAAAAAACCAGCATTCTCTTTAACACTAAATCTGTTCAGCCACGTGAAAACATTGAAACATTACTCAAAAATGAAGGCAAGTGGTCAGGAGAAATGGCTCATCAAACAAAAGGTGGACGTGAATTGGCGATTCAAAGTTATTGGCAAGCGAAATTTAATGAAAATAAGGAAATCGTGGAGATATTCGAGTCAAACGTCGATATAACTGAACGCAAAAACGCTGAGCGTTTAGCTGCTATTGGTGCAACTGCGGGCATGGTTGGACATGATATTCGCAATCCTTTGCAAGCTATTGTTGGCGATTTATACTTAGCCAAAACAGACTTAGCTTTAATAGCAAAATGCGATGAGAAAAACAAGATCCAAGAGAGCCTGACAGAAATTGAAAAAAACATTGATTACATTAATAAAATTGTGCAAGACCTGCAAGATTATGCAAGACCCCTTAACCCAAAGGTAGAAGAAAGCGACTTGAAGCAGATCGTTGAGAGTTTGATTGCAAAAAATGGATTACCTAAAAATGTTGAAGTAATTGTTAAGGTGGCAGGCGGCGCGCGTAAAATTAGGGTAGATGCATATTATCTTAACCGTATTTTATACAATTTGGTTACTAATGCTGTTCAAGCGATGCCGCAAGGAGGCAAATTAACAATAGATGCACACAGAGAAGCAAATGACACTATCATAGCAGTTTCAGATACTGGTGTTGGCATTCCCAAAAACGTACAAGAAAAGATGTTCACGCTAATGTTTACTACCAAATCTAAAGGACAGGGGTTCGGTTTGCCTGTAGTTAAACGTATGACTGAAGCTTTAGGAGGAACCGTCTCTTTTGAGAGCGAAGAAGGCAAAGGAACAACTTTTAATGTGCTTTTGCCCCCAAGGAACTAAATGGTAAATGGAAATTTTAAATGAGAGGAATTGCGGCCCATGGCTGGACTTCGGTACTATCATAATGTGTCCTTAAGCTATTGGCAAACTGATGCTTTAAATCGGGATTTTAAGTTCATAAAGTTTAAGAATAATTCGCGCAGTTTTTGATTATTGAGTTAGTTCAGAGGGAAATGCTGGATGGTTCGCCATCATCATGCATCTTCCACAAACTCTGAACCTAAACTCAGTTCTAATATTGCTAAGTAGCTTTAGCAGGAAACGAATAACCGTTTATATGCAATACATGCAAAAGCAGTAGCTAATTGAGTGGTAACTCTATTGTGAATCTTGTTCTTTACCAACTTGGCTCTCAAAAGTAACAGTGCATTTAGTGCTTCAACTAATCTTTTAACTACCGCTAAGCCTAACCCTTGCCCCTTAGATTTAGTTGTAACCATGGGTGTAAGCAGTTTAGGCTTAACGTCATTTAATTTTATCAGATAAGACTGACCAAACCTCAACAGGTTATGAAATACGCTTCTCAATTCCAAAAAATGAAGTAATCAGGGAATGAATAGCAAATCTGGCCGAAAAATACATCTTAGAAATAAAGAAGAGAAAAACGATTTATTTGTTTATGAACCTGGTGTCTTAATATGAAATTTTAAAGCTAGTTTTGCAATTATCACAGGTATAATATTCAATGGAGAAGAAGCTATTGCTTAGTTTTCTTGTAGGCTTAGCAAGCTCTTTACTGCAATTTGGGCAATTTACCATTTCTCTTAACACGGCAGAATTGAGACATAAGAGCGTTTGTTGTTTCATACAAGAAACCACATGCTCGACACTAATGCGCTGAATCGTTTTTCTGAAAAGCATCATATAGCTGGCTATCGCCAAGATTTTCGGGGACGTACATTGGATAGGAAAGAAGCTATGGCTATGCTGAAAGAATTGATTGTTAATAATTTGGTTGACCCATCTTATGTTCATATATGCTTGCGAAAGCCTGAACATTACCAAATTCAAATAAAATGTGGTTATGACAAGAAAATAGAAGAGCACACCAAAAATCACGGATGGGTTATTGAAGAGGACAAAGAACGAAAATATCTTTTTATTTACAAGCCCTAACTTAAAATTTGATTTTTTCCAGTCTTCATTCTAATCATTATTCTAAGTGTTGTTCGGGATAGGAACTATATTTTCAGATTAAAAGTCAAATATTTAATTGGTTTTCTGAGCTCTGGCACATTTCAAAAGGAGACATGAAAGTGGAAATACAAATAACCATTCTGAATCTCACTTACCCAAAGCCTTTTTAGAATCAATTGCGCTAAAAGAGCAATCCGGACTCTATTTATGTTTTTCATTAAGACTGATAAATGATTTTCTGAGACTGTTTTTTAACCGTATTACGTTCTATATGTGACTACAATTAATCAAGGGTCTTCAATACTGCTACGAGGAAAAATAGGTTCTAAAATAAATCTATCCTTGGAATAAAATTGTGTATGCTGAGGCTCCGGAAAGAGAAATCAGGGAGAAAGGGAAAACAGAAAATCTAAACCAAGTTTAGGGGATGTGTCCGGAGCCTTTTCAGCCATTTGATTTCTAATTTAACCCTAAAACTATCTTCTTAAAAAAAATACTTAAACAATGTTATTTTCAAATATTAATCATCGATCAATTAAATTAAGAGAAATTAGAAAGCAGGGATAAAAAAAAAGGGTGTTTGTCGTGTATCAACTTTTTGTTAGGCCGTGAATTTTAACAGTTGAACTGTCTCTTTTATCGAGCAATTACCTTATGGCAGAACGCTAAACCTTCTTTTCCAAAATGAAACGAAAACTCACTATAAAAAACTGTGTCTTTTAGTTGATCAAGTCATAAATAGTGTTTGTCAATTTTTCAAAAGGTGTGCCTAAGAATTTATAACCATTTTTTCCCAAGTGTTTTCGGATATAGAATTGAACCATGCCTTTAATTATTGCAAACTTTAATTTTCGTTCAGATAATCCAGAACCAAAAAGCAGTTTGTGCTTTACCAAGTTAAAATTTTTTGGCTCCTGCCATTCGTCTGAAAGCAATTCTCCACTTAATCTCTCATAAAGAGGCGTTCCAGGAATAGGATAAGGTAGAGTAAATGAAAGATAATCAAGAGGAAGCGCTGAAGCAAATTTAATTGTTTCTAGGACGGTTTTGTCATTCTCTCCTGGGTAACCAACAATGAAAAAAGCTCCGGCTTTGATACCGTTATTCTTGCACAAAAATAACGCTTCACGCACTTGCTTGGTTGTTATCTGTTTTTTCATCAATGCTAGGATAGAATCATTTCCTGATTCAACTCCAAAGAACATCCTAAGACAACCAGCCTGCTTCATTTTGTGTACAGTTTCTGAATCCAAAGTGTCGACTCTTGAAAGACATTCCCAACCTATCTTTAATCGACGTGTTATAATTTCATCACAAATGCTTATGAGACGTTCGCGATCTAAGGTAAAACAATCATCCGCAAACCATATCCTGCTGTATCCTAAAGAAATAACTTCTTCCATTTCATCAACCACGTTAGAAGCTGCTCTTGCCCTAAAGTCGTTACCAAAAACTGGTTTGCTACAGAAATCGCAAGAAAAAGGGCACCCTCTTGAGCTCATGATCGCTGTAGTAGTGTAACCAAATTTTCTAGAATAATATTTTTTGTAGGACTGGTTGTCAAATAATTCTCTTAAGGGATTGGGGAAAGTATTCAGATCCTTATTCAAGCCCCTCGGGAGAGTCTTCTTAATTTGACCCGTTTCTTTCTCGCGATAAACAATGCCTTTGATTTGAGAAAAATCGCAACCCAACTTAAACTGGTTAACGATTTCTAACATGGTTTGCTCTCCTTCACCCACGACTGCAAGATCGAAATTTTCAAGAAATGACTCCGGTTCGGTGGTTGGAAGCGCTCCTCCTGCAACAAGTAACTCACAATGAGCTTTTAGTAATTGGGCTAGCTTCAAACGATTTTTCTTTCATCGAATACATCGATTGGATTCCAATTATGTTTGGTTTTGAATCGATAATTCTTCTCAGTGCTTCTTCCTGTTTGATAAAAGTGCAATCTACCATCTCGACAGAAACACCATTTTGTTTTAGATAAGCGGCCATGTACCCTAAGCCTAAAGGCGGAAACCTGAAGATCGATGAGTCAGCATGAGGGTGGAAGTACGGATAAACTAAGGTAACAATAGTCATTTTATATTTAACCAAACAGTTCAATTTCATATTCAAAATTGCAGCATTTAGGGTCAAGTTCGTAATCTAGACCGATCCAGTTTAAAGAACCATCCATCATTTCCCTTCCTCGTTTCAACGTGCTTCCTTCTTTGCTTTTAAGACTGAATCCTATTTTGTTTTGTTCATTTGCTATTTTCGCTGATTGTGCAGTCACATTGGACCAAGCGCCGATCTCCTCATCAACCAGCCTCAAACCTTCTGAATCAGCGTAAGTCCTAAAGAAATGCGCGCCTTGTTCATTCAAGATAAACACTTTAGCAAGATTAGCTTGCTCAAGTTGACTAAAGTTCAGTTTGACCCGAATTCGATTTCGGTCCATAACATAAGTGACAATAATGGTGCCCTTGTGTTGGCTGTTCTTAAATGTTGACTTTATTCCAAACTTAAAAAACAAGCCTCTCACAATTAGAACGGGTCGAACAAGTCGCTTATGTGTCTGATACTGCAAACAAAAAAAGTCAGATAACGTTCGAACTGCTCGAATTTTGAGCTTGAACTTACGGAGTCTATCTCCGGCGACTAAATCCATAAGAAACTCTTTTCGTATTTCAACAATGTCTCCCAGTCTACGAACATACAGGGAGGATGAGCCTGAAAAGACCGTTTCATCAGAGTACTTAGCAATCGGGACGCCAAAACCTGTTCCTTCCCCGATGACCTGTGTTCCATCACATAGAAGGACCAGACCCTTTTGTAAGTTGGCTATTTTCATGTTTTGCGGATTGGGACTAGAATAAACTTCGAGAGCTACAGAATCCGAAATGATGAAAGCATGCTGGGTGACTTTCAAAAAAGGTGAATTTTCACTTTTATCTGATATTTCCAGCATCCTGAAACTTTCCTTTAATGGTTTTAAAGTTTCAGTGATCTATCTATTTAATTATTCTCTATCCTTACAAGCGATATTTGAAAATGGATTCAAACTACTGTATTTTGACCCTAACTATTCCAGTTCTTCTTTCGAAACAAGAAACACGGGGTATTGTTGTGAATCACCTGATTTGTTACTGGTGTTTTTATGGCCATTTCTACATTTCATTCCGTATCTTGTTTTAGTTGCATTTTCCCAAACCTTTTCCGTTGATCCACCGCATACTGGACACTTAAAATCTTTCATGCATTTTCACCAAAACTGAAAAAGCTAATATCAAATAATTCGTCAATGTGTTTTTCCAAGTTCTTCAGCTCTTTATGCGTATTGCTGGTTTATTTCTTTAAGTCTTCCTATCGGTTGAAAAGACTTTTCAGAGGAGATATGATGCTCTGTTAGAATAAAGCGTTAGTTAAATTGAAAAAAAATAAAGTGCTTACGTACTCAAGTGCTTAGTATCTTTTGCTTTTTTGCTGTAATCATTTTCATAATCTGCCCAGTTGTGTCGTCGTAATTTTGCACTACCCAATGGAAATAAACCTTATTAGTTTGGTACGTTCACACGTTGATTGAGGGGTAACTTGTTGGAAAGGAAAGAGGCTATAGCGTTATTATTTGAATTAGGCTCTAACCAACTTGTTAGTCCTTGCCTAGTTATTCTCGAAATTAGAAACCTCGATAGATATCAATTGAAAATTAAAGGTGATTACAACTTTAAAGAAATTGGTCTCTTTCTGAAGAATAGATTCTGCTTGAAAGAGGTCAATAATTTTTTAGTTATTTTCAAGCCTTAAGGAACTTTTTTGTTGCTGTTAGAAGCCACCACAACAATTTATTTTCTGAAGCACCAAAGATATCCATGCGGATTTTTTAATCCTCATCTCACAAGGGGTTAACCTTCCCATCGAAGTATGGTTTGCGTCAGGATTAACGTAAAGTTCGCTTTCTTTTTCTAAAGTTTTTTTCTACACATGTGGCTTTCTAAAGCCAAGTTCTTTTGAATTGATCATTAGCTGATTAGTGCATACGAAGGAGAAGTAAATTTTGCAGGTTAAGCAATCTCGGTACCAGGTTCCTTGCCTTTCTCAATTAGCTGAGCTGCCTTGACTCAATTTTTATGACGATTGACTTTAGATGGTGTAGGAAGGAACTTTATGGTATTCCTTGCGCCGACTTTGAATCTTCAACTGATCAATCCCTTTAGGTTCAAGCAACATGAGCCTTCTCTTAATCTCAGTTTTTACATCAGGCTCAGTCTCTTTTTTCAATGCAGCAATCAACAAAGCTTTAGCTTGTTCTAAACTATTTTCTTTGAAAACCTGAACAAAAACACAATCTGTTTTTACCGTTCCAAAATTTGCGGGTAGCATGCAAACAAAATTTTGAGGATAACTCTTGGACTTAATTGAGTTAACGACGACGAAACGAAAGCTTTTACGCAAATAATTATTATCGTAGGCATCATATTTGAAAATTTGCAACTTAACGTCCAAGTTAGTAAACCTTGAATTGAACGAGACTGTCCAGTTAATATCTTTAGCTCAACGAATAAACCGCTAACAACATTATTGTTTTGTTAAGTAATTTCTGATCTATAAGCCAAAAATTAGTTTGCAACCTTGAAATTATTCAAGAGCCAAAATTGTAACAAATTGTGGTTTCAATTTGTGACAACATCATTTTATATTATTTTGAACAACATGGAGTATCAAGCAAAGTTAGGAGCCACATTGTTTGGCGGGTTTGGCTGCTAATACCTTAAAGTGTCACCCTCTCTCTCTCTTTTGACACTTTATGGATGTTAGCACGGGGTTAAATCCGTTTAACTCTAATTTTGTTAATACTGATGGTTGTTCACTTTGAAAAAGCGGAATGTGAAAGCAGTTTTGAACGTTGCTATGGCTTGAAAATAATTAGATAATCCTCAAGCTGTGTAAATGAGACTCCTCTATTATTTAGAAGAATTTCAATTTGTTCGATGTCAAAATCTCCTTTAATTTTCAATTGAAACCTACCAGTTTTTTTCTGTTCCATACAAACAAGCGAGGGCTTCACTAACTTCTCTTTTAAAGTCAAGTCTGTTAGTAAAATTAATGTTTCCCCTCGTTTCATAAGCTTCCCAAAACCTGAGAACTTACAAAGATAATAACTTTATTCCTTTCACGACATGTTAAAACAAAAAGGGGCTTGAAACGGATTTAGGTGAATCTAACCAAAATCCAAAAGCATCTTTGTTGTTGTTTGAGTGTGCCAACATTAGCGGTTGTTACTTGTGTAGGTGGTAATATACCTCAAACGTGACACTGCATGGTTGTCTGTCCAAAATGTGGCAAAGAGCTAACTAAACCAACAAAAAAATTAGAAAACCATATCTTTTGCCTAGAATCCTACAATTGTGACAGATGCGGAACCGCTTTTACCCTAAAAAGGGATTATTATTAACTGTAAATTACCATGCTATCGTTTTCTTCTTTTACTATTAAATCTCGTTTTTTTGCAGTTTCCCTTATCTGTTCCCTTTGGATATTGGATATTTTTATGCGAATTTCGACAGTTTTTGAAGCTTGTTGCTCCTCTATAGACACAGAATCAGGCGAAATATAGATGTCTGACCCTAAAAGGGCTTTAAGATACAAAATAGCCTCATTTCGCCGCATTTTTTCACACAATAAAGTGTCTTGTACGTTCATATAAGGCTTGCACTGACATTTCCAATGGAAAGACCATGACAGCCTATGCACAATTTGCCAAACTGCTATTAAAGAAGGTATCAATTGCCAAGAAATAACTGAGCAAACCCTTTCTATAAAAAATGGGGCGTGAGTGTTTGGATGGGTCAAAGCACGTTTTGGTGCAGATGCGTAAATGGCTGTCATTTTGGCTAAGTAGCCTGCGCGTCCTGCCAACGTTGACCCAACCAAACGATTCCTGTTAGGGAAACATATACTTCCCGTGAATCTGTATGAATACATTTTTTTAATAAAGGGCTTCTTGTCGCTTTTTTTGTACTTCGAAGTTTAAGTAAATTAAGAGAGAAAAAATCAAAGCGTCATAGACAACTAAGGGTTAACTATCTAAGGGCGTTTTTGTGAAAGCTTAACTTTAGCTAAAAAATAACGCCACAAATCAATTGATCCTCAGTCAAAAGGCTCCAAATTTGAACCTTAGTGAAATAGATTTTTTTCGTAGATTCCTCGAATGAGTAGTTTGTTCTAAACGTAGTTTTACGCGGATTCAAATTAATTTAAGTAGTAAATTTGCTCAATAGTACATTCGCTTGATTTCTTATCGGTTCTCATTCAGTTAAATCTGGGCGCTCTTACGCCAAAATCTTTAGTCAAAGATTGAAAAATTACCTCGCAAACAAGCAATGGAGTTACCCAACGAACAAGATAACAATTTTGTTCCAAGTAAAAAGAAAGTTGATGCCCTAGGTAGATTTAACTAATAAGTTCCAAAAAGAGTAGTTTGCTAAAGAAAATGCTGATTTTTGAAAAGTCATTTGAAATTTATTACCTGAACCTTTAAACAAAGTTTGCACAAAAGCGATTTAGTTTACTCTTGATTACCAATTCATAACTTTTTATTATATAACATTTCTTAGAACACGTTTGTCCCCAGAAATCGGTGTATGTCCATGGAACTAATCCAAACTGTTAACGACTTCGATAATCTTCTAATTCAGGTTACCGAAGAGACGTTCAAATACTGTTTGGGAGACTCGAACGCGGTTATTATTTGGAATTATTTAGAAAAGCAAAACTGTTCATTGACTGAAATGCCTAAAAACCTTGAAGTCTTTTCGGAGGAATTAAGGAACATTATGGGTTTTGGGCGAGGCCAGATTCTTGGAGCAGCATCTATTCTTGAGGGAACCATATTTGAAATTCTGTGTAAAAGGATAGAAGTCAAATCTGAACATGAAATTCCAATCAATTTCCCAATCCAAGTTAGAAAATTACGCAATCAATACAAGGGCGAAGAAACTATTACTTGATTATGACGCAAGAAAAGTTTCGCTCAAAACTCATACTACGTATAAGTGAGGGCAAAGGTCTTCCGAAAACTGGGTCCATAGCGAGAAGAAGGCCTTTCTGGTTTAAGTAATCATCACAACATATAAAAAACAAAATAGAAAATCAAATCCATTTGCTCTACAACGCCCAATCAGCGGAAAACCTTATTGCTGCGGCTTTGGGTCATCTTTCTTTGTACCAAAGTTAATGTTAATGACAATCTTGTTATAAATGACCAGACTTGCCTGAGCCGAAGGGCTGAGAATCCTTGCCTCTTTTGAATCCTCTTTTGCTTCTGAAGTCGACAAGCCTATCCTACTAGTGGTACTTGCCAAAGAATAAAACGGTTTGTTGGTTACAGCCTGAAACACTTGCCAGATAAATTTTGGCTTAATTGCCCACCGCTACATAACGCCGCTATATTTACGGAAAATCCGCTCGCAATTGAGCACACAGGGCAGCTATAGGTTAAAGCGGTGTTCGCTGAAAACATGACGTTAATGTTTTTTTAGTTTTCTTAAGATTTCCTCTTGTTGTTTTTTCCAAGAATTATTGTCTTTTTCGAGAGACTTATTTTCGCTTTTTCGTCTTTCTGATTACCATCCAGGAAAGATATATTTATGCTTGGATTCAAGCCCGAAGCGGTTTGAGTCCCTCACTAAAATCTTTAAGATAATGCTATTTTTGTAAATTTTGACCTGCGTCTTAGGTCCTGGTCCTTGAGCGCAAAGCCCCAGAATTCGGAGAATGAATAAACGCTTGGAGAAGGAGTTAAGTTAGCCTGTTGTGGAAAAGCGTGGTTGGCATAGGGCTATTACTAGGTTTACATTTGAAGCGTGGGGAACGACGGAAGAGGATGCACTGTAATATTTGATCCAAGAATTCGAAAAATTATCAAAATCCGCGAGTTACCTTTTTTCAGTTTAGTTTATTAAGACATCTGAACAATCGAATGCAGATACAAATGCCTGAGACGCCGGATTACCGTGAGCTTTACAACTCTATGCTTGAAGCCTTTAATTCATTAAATGAGGCCTTTTCCATTTTTGAAATTATACGTGATGAAAAAGGTCAGGCGGTTGATTATAGATACTTAGAGATTTGCTCGTATATCGAAAAATCTTTTGGTAAAAGCAGAGCTGAGATTGTAGGTAAAACCAGACGCCAGCTGTTCGGCATCAATGTTGACCCCAGTGATGTTTTGCTCAAAAAATTTGATGAAATAGACAGAACTGGAATGCCAGCAAAATTTGAAACTTATAGTCTTGCAAACGGGCATTGTCTTGAAATCTATGGATGGAAAGTGGGCAAAAAACTTGCAATGATATATTCAGATATAACTGAACGCAAAAAAGGTGAAGAAGCCCTAAAGGAAAGTGAAGACCGCTTACAACATGCATTGGAGGCTGGTGAACTTGGTTTATGGGGGCTAAATGTCATGACAGGAAAAGCGTGGAGAACTCTTCAGCATGACCAGATTTTCGGTTATAATAACCTTCTTCCCGAATGGACCTACCAGATGTTCCTCAGTCATGTGGTGCCAGAAGACCGTTCTTATGTGGATGAAAAGTTTGGAGGCGCACTTTCAAGTGGATCTGAGTGGAATTTCGAGTGCCGCATTCAAAGACCCAACGGTGAGATACGTTGGATTTGGGCTCAGGGTAAACCAAAATTCGATGAGAAACATGCCGTAGTACAAATGATCGGGTTGGTAAAAGACATAACTGAGCGAAAGAAAGCTGAAGAAGAACTTTCTTACCAGGCTGATTTGTTGTCTAAGGTTAATGACGCCGTTTTCGGGATTGATAATAACCACAAAATTAATTATTGGAATAAGGCTGCTGAAAAATTATTCGGCTACTCAAAACAAGAAGCCCTTGGTAAGAACAGCGCAGATTTGCTGAAACCCACTGTTGAAGGGTCCTCTGCCGACCAAGCGTTCCAAAATCTGCAAGACAACACCGCTTTTAAAGGCGAAGTTCAATATACGCGCAAAAATGGCACAAACTTTTCCGCAGATGTTAACACAGGATCCATAAAAGATGCTAATGGAAAGCTGCTTGGCGCTGTGGCGATTGTACGAGATATTACTGAACGCAAGAAAGCAGAAGAAGCTTTGGCCAAAAGCGAGCAGCGTTGGGCCACTACTTTGTCAAGCATCGGTGATGCAGTTATCGCGACAGATTCGTTAGGGAACATAGTATTCATGAATCAGGAAGCTGAGTCGCTAACCGGTTGGAAACTAGGTGAGGCCTCGCAAAAACGAACTAAAACAGTCTTTAACATTATCAATGAGCGGACTCGTTTGGAGGTCGAAAGCCCAATTGAACGAGTGCTAAAAGAGGGCATAGTTGTTGGCTTAGCAAACCATACGGTCTTGGTTCAAAAAGATGGCAAAGAGATTCCAGTTGACGATAGTGGAGCACCCATAAGAGATAGAGATGGTAAAATTACTGGGGTTGTGCTTGTGTTTCGAGATGTCACTGAGCGAAGGCAAGCTCAGCAGGAACATGAAAGGCTTTCAGCGATCGTTGAATCCACTGACGATGCTATCATCGGAAAGACTCTTGACGGAATTATTACCTCTTGGAATCAAGCCGCAGAGAAGCTGTATGGATACACGGCAAATGAGATTATTGGTAAACCAATCTCTATTGTTATTCCAACGGATCGCATGAGCGAATTTCAACTGATTCTCGACAAGCTAAGTCGAGGTGAGAGGATTGAACACCGCGACACGGTACGGCTTCACAAAGATGGCACTCACTTAGATGTTGATGTGACGGTTGCTCCGATCAAGGACCGATACGGAGAGATTGTTGGTGCATCAACAATTGCTCGTGATATTACTGAGCGGAAGAAAGCTGAATTAGCCCTCAAAAAGAGCGAAAGACGTGCTCGTGAAGGTACTGAGGAATTGCAGAAAATAATGGATATTATTCCTGCCGCTGTTTGGTTATCTCGCGACCCTGAATGTAGACAAATTGTCGGAAATCAGGCTGCAAACAGGTTTTATGAAGCTGATGTTGGAGAAAACGTATCTGCTGGTCCAGCCAGCGGAAAAGAACAGGACACAACTAGGCGTTTCTTCAAAAATGGCAGGGAACTTTTGCCTCAAGAACTTCCAATGCAAGAGGCAGCTTCTAAGAATAAGGAAATTAAGGGTTCGGAGTTAGAGGTTCTTTTACCCAGTGGTGTAAAAAGGACTATCCTTGGCAGCGCTAAGCCTCTGTTAGATGACAAGGGAAAGGTACGTGGTTGTCTTGGAGCATTTGTTGATATTAGTGAGCGTAAGAAGATGGAAGAGGCGTTAAAGCAACGTACAGAGCAATTGGAGCAAACGCAGGTGAAGCTTGAAGAAAACGCTGTTCAACTTGAGGAGTACTCGAGTCAAATGGAAGAGCTTGCTGAACAGAGAGCCAATCAGCTTAAAGATGCGGAGCGTTTAGCTGCTATCGGTGCCACTGCAGGTATGGTTGGGCATGATATTCGTAATCCATTGCAAGCTATAACAGGTGATTTATTTCTCGCAAGATCTGAATTAGCAAATCTGCCAGACAATAAGGAAAAGCTAGAAGCATTGGAAAGCTTGGGTGAGATAGAGAAAAACGTTGATTACATTAACAAGATTGTTGCTGACCTCCAAGATTACGCTAGGCCGCTTAATCCGCGAGCACAAGAAACAAACATAAAATCGTTATTCAATGAGATATTGATTAAGAATGGGATTCCCAAAAACATCAAGGTAACTGTTGAAGTTGAGGACAGTGCCGAAAAAATTATGGCTGACCCAGATTATCTTAAGCGAATAGCAGCCAATTTGACTCTAAACGCCGCGCAGGCTATGCCTAACGGAGGCAAACTAACTATCAGTGTTTATGTCGATAAGCAAACTAATGACACTTTGATAACTGTTGAGGACACTGGAGTTGGTATCCCTGAGAGCATTAAGCCTAAGCTTTTTACGCCTATGATGACGACAAAATCGAAAGGTCAAGGGTTCGGTTTAGCAGTGGTTAAACGCATGTCTGAAGGTTTAGGAGGAACGGTAACTTTTGAAAGTACAGAAGGCAAAGGAACAACTTTCATTGTGCGTTTGCCCCCACCAAGAGCTAAACGGTAAATTGATCTACAAGTGAGTTTTGTTTTATCTTTAATTTTCAGACTTAAATTTTAGCCAAATATAATGATGCCATCGCTTTCTTCTGTTACCGATAAATTGCGTTCTTTAGCCATGACTCTTATGCGTTCCTTCTCATTGGTTTTTATGCGAATTCTAACAGTTTTGCGATTGTCTTGCTCTTCAATTGATATTGCATCAGGCGAAACACCGCTATTTGTACCTAGGAGCTCTTTGAGGTAAGAAATAGCATCGTTTCTTTGCATCTTTACACCTAAATACTGTAGCTCTTGAGAATTGATATAAGCTTTGTACTGACATTCCAGTGGATAAAGCGCTGTTTCTAATGCAGATAATTACGAAAGAATTTTAATGTAAGATGGCAATTTTCCAAAGCTTACTAAAATATATGCAAATCCGCATGACGCTATTAGAGATAATCTTTTAAGGAAGATGCTGTATCTTTTGCGCAAAACTCTTGGCGGGGGAGCACTTGCTCCGGGCTATTCTGAGTTCGCCCCCTTCAGCCAAAAGTTGAGGAGTGCGGGTTGTTAGCATGGTACATAAACGAGGCAGAAAAAACCCAAGGCAATAAATGAGGACCAATAGGAAGAGAAAATTTTGCTGGATTAGAGTCTGAAGCGGTTTGGGTCTCTACCGAGCTTACCCCCAAAGGGGTCTGAGTCCCTTAGCTTAAATTTGAAAAGTTAAGTCTTTTCTTGAGCTTTGCACATGTTTTGGAGCGCGCACACTATGTTGAACTCTGGGCGCTCGCACGAGTATCCGATGCTGGAAAACATCTGCTGTTGTGGGCTATTCTTTCACTCAACACCTGATACTTGCTCGAATAACTCAACAAATGCTTGCTCTGCTTGTGCTCCTGTGATTCTGTATTTGTCATTTATTATGAATGTTGGCACACTCCAAATATCGAGTTTCTTGGCTTCAGCACAGTTGTTTGCGAAACTTTCCTGATACAAGGGATTCTTCAAGCAGTCTTCGACTTCTTTTATATTCAAACCAACTTTCTGTGCAATTTCTAAAATAACTGCTTCTTTTCCAATATCAAGGCAACGTTCAAAGTAAGCTTTGAAAACTTCATGAGTGAATTCTGAATTCTTGCCGACTTTTCTAGCGTATTCACCGACTATCAATGCCTTTCTTGAATTCGAGAGGAGTCTAATATCACAGAAGTTAAGACCATACTCTTTTCCTCTGCACCTCAAATTCTCAAACATTTCTTCCATTCCAGAAATTCTTCCTCTCAGGTCTACTCCTCCTTCAGGAGTTTCAGGATGGATTTCTATGCCAATGTGTTCCATTTCGATTTCAAATCTGCTTTTGAGTTTTTCAATTATTGCTTCACCCAAATAGCAGAAAGGACAAATGTAATCTGAGTACATCTTGATTTTTATTTTCATTAAATCACCTTTCAGGTGTTACGTTATTTTTGAAGAACAAGCATCTCCTTAATGAGAGCTAAGCCTTTTTGAGTTATGATGTAGTCTCCTTTGGATGCTTCTTGAGCTATCAGCTTTGCATTAACCAGTTTTTTTAGGTGAAATGCGAGATGACCAGCTTTAAGGTCAACTATTTTTGACAACTCTGAGAAGCTCCTCTTTCCCTCATACACACTAGCTAGAATTTTTAGACGTGAATCATTTCCCAACGGCTCAAATAAGTTCTGTAGAAGGAATGGAATGTCTAAAGTTTGATTGTGAATCTTTGTGTCGTTATTTATGTTTTTGACCAAGACTATTTCTTGGTACGCTCTTTTTTCACGCTTTAACTTCTTATCAAAGTTGGAGAAACAGTTTCCGCATTGCTGACTTTTGGTCTTTTCAACCATTAACTCGTTTTCAGCTATTCTATCATCCAAGTCCGCGAGAGCGACTTTCAGTCCAGATTGTTTAATAACTTTTGTATTTTCTTCTATTGTGTCTTTGTAATGCTCAAGACATTTGTCTCTGTTTTGGCAATCTTCTTTGAGCAACAAAGTAATGTCTTGATTTAGAGACTGAGACCTTTGACCGGCATAGACCAATAGGTGATTTTGCGAAAGAGTATCTTCAACCGCACGAAGACGTTCCTTCAAAACAGTTTCTTCTACCCTGTTCATGTCTGCTCTTAAGGCTTTAATCTCCGTCTTCAACTCAGCGATTGCACCAATTAGGTATCGGATGATGAGTCTTTGCCTTTGTTAGCCAATAAACTGTACTTCCCTTTCATTTGCTAAGTATATTCTGATTCCCTAAAAGTATATTAGGGTTTTGCAGTTATGTTTCAATTAATAGGATGTATGAAATTTGGTTAGTATACCTAAAGAAGTAATGGATGTTTTAAATGCAAGTGATTCAGCGAAAATGATAGCAACAGTAGACGCTAAAGGCATTCCAAACGTAATTCCATTATGGAGCTTTGTAGCAGTAGACCCCGAAACTATTGCGTTCGCAGAAGTTTTCATCATAAAAACAAAAGAAAACCTTGAAAATAACAAGCAAGTTGCTATTGCCGTGTTCAAAGGACCAATGACAGGCTACCAACTAAAGGGAACATTCGGTGGTTTCCAAACAAGCGGACCAATTTTCGATAACTTCGCAAAAAAGAGTATGGAAACCTCGAAAATGAAAATAAAAAGTGTTGGCATAATAAAAGTCACTGAAGTCTTCTCTGCTTCGCCAGGACAAGGTAGCAAAAAGTTAGCATAGACTCAATCAACTCACCTTTTTCTTTTTGAATAGATGAAAAAGCATGGAAGGTCTCACGCCTAAGTCTAAAACCATAGCTGAATGGTTAGGGAATAATCAACCAACAAAAGACAAACAAGTAGTTTTTGACTTCGCAATCTTCTACGGAAAAATCCCAAAAGAAATAGTAGACGAATTCAACGACAGCTTGAAGAAACAATTTGCAGACTATTATGTTAAGCAACGCCTAAAGTATACCGCTCAATGGCACAAGATGCTACCTTCAAACTCTGTTCGAGCGCAAGTAAACATAATACGCAGTTTTTTAAATATAACGAGTTAACAATCAAGTTTGAGATTACAGCATCCACAATTCTTTCTCAAATTAAAAGAGGGGAGACAGAGAATGAGCGGAGAGATAGAAAAACAAATCAAGGAAATAGTCAAAAACAAAAACATAGTTGAGCAACTAATGAGAGTAGTTGAGCACTGCTGGAACAGAATTTCCATGTTTAACTTGTCCCTCGAAAGATGAGTGCAAAACCTTCAATTGGTTCATCAAATGGTTCGGAAAAGACTTCTTGACTGGAGACAGAGTCATGAATCTAACCAAAAAACGCATTTTTGGACTTTTTCTGGTTCTAATATGCTTGACTATTACAATCCCAATATTCTATTCTTCGAGCAGAAAGAGAAGACAAACAACCTAATTTCTTTGTAGGAACAATGGAATTAGGAAATAACAGTGAAACTCAAAAAAATATTGACCTACTGAAAGGTAACACCAATCTAATCATAATTTCCAATATTGAAGTAATCAGAAACGTATCAAGCTTAAATTATATTGTTAATTACGCCTTTTCAAGAGACCTGTACTTTATTGTTAGAATGCAATACCCAACGCCAAACTGGAAATTTGATTATAACCCATTCGAATGGCAACAAACAGCACAACTAAAATACGGTTCACATTTCTTAGGATTTTACATTTATGATGAACCAGGCGGAAATCAACTTGACCAAGGAAATTTTAGGCAATTCGACAAAAATACTATGCCTTCTTCATACCAGGACGCCACCAACACATACGTTTACTATTTGTTTGCTCAAATGAGAGATTTCGTCAAAACTTCAAAGGTTTTCACATCAGATTTTGGATTATATTGGTTCGATTATGAAGCTGGTTATGATACAGTACTAACGGAGTTTGTCGGGAACCAGTCAAGAAGTCAAAGCATAGCACTCTGCAGGGGTGCGGCTGAAATGCATAACAAGACATGGGGTGTAACTATAACATGGAAATATGACAATCCACCTTACCTAGAAGATGGTAACCAACTCTACAATGACATGATAACTGCTTATAATGCGGGGGCCAGTTATATCGTTCTATTTAATTATCCAAATGTAGGTGTATGTGGGGTTCTTACGCAAGAACATCTAAATGCTCTTAAGAACTTCAAGGAATATATTTCGAGTCATCCACAGCAAAACATTCCGAGTTTAGAAAGGACTGCTTTTGTTCTTCCTCAAGATTATGGTTCTGGATTTGGTGGTCCTAATGACACGATATGGGGTGTGTGGAACTCTGACAACCTAACGTCAAGTCTTTGGAATCAAATGCAGAATTTGACAGCTACTTACGGAAACAAGTTGGACATCATATATGATTCTCTGTGGACTCGGCTGTTTCTTCGAGAACATTATACTGACACGATATGGTGGAATGCCACTGCCAC
>CAVYXL010000015.1:0-240868 GCA_963772505.1 Candidatus Bathyarchaeota archaeon | reverse complement strand
TTCTGTCTTTGCTCTCCATTGCTGTAATAATTAGAAATCGAAAAACTGCACATTTGGATCAATAAATTTTTTCATCGTTAAGTGTACAGACCCTTGCTGCCTCTCATCAAGGCCAATTCTTCTTTAACCATTTTTGCAGGGGGCTCAAAGAAATCAAACGACTCGTATAATCCACGAGTAAGGCTGATTACAATCTCTGGAAGGTGGGTGCTGATTTGGTCACTTTGGACTTTAATTTTTGCAGTGACGGAATACTGCCTCGCCCTATAGTCGTCCCACATCATTCGTCTAGGATTCGCCCAAACAGGTGGTACAATAACAATCAATACCGACGGCTCGGTCATAGGCACAAACAGCATTAAGTTATATGGGACAACCTACACTTTTACCACTGACATTTCGGGCACTCTTAAGATTCAAAGGAGTAATATCATAATTGATGGTGCTGGTTATGCTATTGATGGCAATGGTATGAATGGCATAGAGTTGACAGAAGGTTCGGCAGTTGCCAATATAACAATCAAGAACTTACTAATAGCCAATTGTGAAAATGGTATAATAACTAATGGATTCGGAAATAATACTTTCTACGATGACTATTTCTTAAATTGCAGTCGCAGTAAAGGAGGTTTCGGTATATTATTGCAAGGCTGTTCCTTCAATAAAGTTTCATACTGTACTTTTGACAATGAGTTAATAATTAGCATGGATTATCAAGCAGACTACAATTTTGTGACGGAAAATAACCTTCCAGCGAAGTAGGCATTTTGGTTTGGCTGAGCGACAACGAGACAATTGATAGGAATTATTGGAGCGATTACTCATTAAAGTACCCTAATGCTGCTGAAGTTGATTCATCAGGAATAGGTAGCTTACCATATGTATACCATCAGGCGCAAGTCCAATCAGATGTTACCTTTCAAGATAACAATCCTCTAATGAATCCAGACTCAATTCCTTTAACAAATTCGAGCACAATACTAAGTCCTTCACCAACCTTGATTCCAACCGCCTCAATTCAAGAGCTACCTTATTGCAAACCTCTAATCGTAGTTATCTTTGGAACCATAACTGTAATAGCCTTAATTTCTAAAAAAAGGGGTCAACCTTTCACTTCACCAAAGACAGCGTCAACTCGTTTTTAGGTGGGTGGGTTCTGTGTAAGATTCAAGGTCTGAATCTGAGTGTACGGACCGCCAGAATCGGTACTTTGGATGACGAAAATCGTTTGGTTCTGGTAAGCCTCGGTGTAAGGCACTATAAAGTTCACTTGGAGATAGTCGCCGCTTCTAACATGGTAATTCAGTGGGAGCTCAGTGCTTACTGCTGTGCCGTTTAGGTAAGTGTTTAGTCCGCTGATTTCTTCGATAGCCTGTTCGCCTTTATTGTCGCCTGGGTTGAGGATGATTTTTTGTATGCTCTCTGATTGCGTAGCGTTTACAGATACGGAAATATTGTATTCGCCATTGTTTACTGTTGCGCTTTTACAATGGATATCATAGAGTACATATTGTGGATGAGGTATCTGATTACGATCTCCGGTGGCATATGCTATGAGTGATATGCTAACTATTGTTATTAGGGGAATGATGATTACTAGCGCACTGATGGTTGACTTTTTCATTTCTTATCGCCCTTATTTCACGTATGGTAGGTCGTCTATGCTATAACAAATCAAGCGTGTAGTACGGTTTACGGACAATTACGCCAGATTTGAATTGTAAAGTCATACAATTTTCTTCGGATTTGTACGAGAGAAATAGAAGGTCAGCAGAAGCTAATAAGTTGTAAATAGGATTTTTAACTAGCAGCAGGATACGATTAACAAAAAAAGAAAGGTTGTTGATTGAAGCAGCTTTGAATTAGGTATTGGGCGTTGTGTTGATAGTGAACCAGTTTTGTTGGTTGTTCCAGTGAGGGTATATACTGCTGAAGCCGTGAACCGTACCGCTGATAACGTTATCAGCTGCCCAACTAAGGTTTGGAGCTTCATAGTTCAGACCAGTCCACGTCCCTACTTGACCAGAGTTTAATGGTGTGCTTGCGTAAGATTCAAACGAGTTTATCGACTGTGTTGCTGTAAACATTGGAACGTAAAGAGTGTAGCCTATATTAGGTATGTTAATTTCTGTCCATGTTCCACCGCCGTTGGTGCTATACCAGAAACTCCACATGTTGTAGTAGCCTTGGTATGTACCCGTAATGCAATAGCTAAATTCGACATTTTGCCCTAAACTGAATTGTATTCCAGTGTTGTAAGTCGGACCATTCCCATTTACCCAATCGGAAATGTATATTTGTGGACTGCTTTCGATTGGTGCCCTGACCCTGACCATGTGTCTTGTGCTATAAGCCCGATCTCCACAGCCGAACTTGCAGTTTGGCTATTCACGAGAGCCATGCCCATCCAATTACTTGTTGCACCGACAACGTACAATGGGAAGAAGTCCATTTGAACAGTGCCATAAATTCCAACCATACTGCCGTAATTGTTGCCGTTTCCTTCGCAGTAATTGTTTTGGTTAATTCCTCCTAATGGCAGTGCTTGATTTTGTTGTGCTCGATCTGATGCTGATTGTCCCCAGTACGGTATTACTACTGGAGGTAAGGTCGCTATAGGCTTTGGCAGGTTCGGATTCGCTGCCGGCGAACTTGGCGTTGCTGCATACGCAGGTGCTAAGAAAGCCATTGACGCCATTGTAACCACTAACAAAAAGGCTACAATAGCAAATTTTTTACTACTAAGTTTTTAATCATTTTTTCACCCTTGAATGTAATCTCCTTTAGTGTTTTAGCGTTAAAAAACCACTTGTCTATAGAATTGAACAAATAACACAAAAAAATTCTGCTAAGGCATTTAGTAAATCTAAATTGTTATATCTATGTTAGCTACCGATGCTACTATCTGTGCTCTATTCGTAGAGTCTCTTTTCAGAAGCGCGCGCCAAGTTTGCAACTAACACCATTAATCCATACTGAACAACACCATAAATAACACCTTCAAATAGCAGTTAATCGGTTATTGCATAGTCCCATTCTTATTGCACACTTCTGACGCATACTTTACCATCATTTTAAGGGTTTATCGGCTTTTCCAGAGTTTCCATCGTTGGAGATAGTTCTAACTCTTTTCAGTGCAGTTTCATTATCAGTTGCATTGATAATTACTATAAGAAAACGTAAAGTAGATTGCTAATGCCTTTCCTAAAGCGAAAGTTTTTTTTGTATTTTTAGCCAATTAATTTTTATTTTAGCGGAAGCTATTTGCAAAAACTCTTAGAATGTTTTGATCGTGTTGGAATGCTTTTCTGTAAGCCCGCATTTATTGCAGAGCGCCAAGAACCGACAAGAGCAGCGGCAGCAAACTGTTGGGCAATTAGATTACACTTTTGATCTCATTGACTGACAGCTGACAGGATGGCTTCCCTGCGTAATCGTTATTCCACAGGTAGTATTCCCTCTCGGGAGCAATTGGACTGTAAGTTTTACGCAATAAAGAATGGAGAAAAAAGAGAACTACTCGACCTCAGCATTTCAACAAATAATACAGCTCTCTTTCGATAAGCTCTTGATGTTTTTGCAAACTCCAATTAAGATTTAGAACTGGGTCGAGCTGAACTTGAATCCTGACCAGACTGTGAAACGGATTCAAGCCGTAATCTACTTGACACTGGTTGAAGTTGAGACTATCAAAGCAAAACTTTCTTGAGTAGGGTTAGTTATTAAACCAGTTGAGTTTGCTGTAGGTACATTAGCAGGCGCAGGTAAAGATGAGTATTCTTCTTGCAAAGATCTGATTTGCCCATTTTTCGGCCCAAATGTCGATTTCTATACCGTATAAATAGCCATACCACTTATTCAAGACAATCCCGATTTGCCAAACAGGATGAAGCTCCAAAGGATCTGAACTACGATTTGCTACATTTGCACCAATAGAGTCATCAAACGCTAAATTAGTCCAAGAAACGCTTTTTACATTGTTAAAATTGGCTGGATCCAAAGTGTCATTATCAAGAGGTACAGTCCATTTATGGTTTAACGCCGTTCCTAATGCTATCTGAACTGCTTGATCTTTAGATAGACTAACGGGTTACTACCAATGCTATAGAGATCCCAATTATTAATAAAATAAACCAAAGAACCATTGATGACCCCAATAGATACAAATTTGGAGTAGGGAGCTGTGGCACCATTGGCTGTATAATACCCGATTTCAACCAAAAAAACTAAAAGTGCTAAACATTATTATTAATGTTGAGGAAACCTACCGCGAAAAGGACAAATCCTGCAGCACTCGCCATTCTTTGCATTGTTATTTTGACAGCTGCCTCGTTTGTTGAAAAAACAAATCTTGTTTTAGCAAGCAAGTATGAGCATACCAGCTTATACGCAGCAAGCTACATTTCTGGACCTTGGGCCAAGTGGAGCTGGAATCCAACCCCCAGTTATTCAACTACAGAAGGCTATACAATGGGAAACATAATCCTTGTAAATCCTACAAGCAGCTCTTTCAGTAATCTTAGCCTGTCTATACAGATTGATAGTTCAGAGACAATTAATCCACTTCTAAGATTGTGGGATTCCAATTACATGTTAAAAGAACCGAATTCATCAATTCAAAGCGATTACATAATTGAAGATATTCAGAAGTTTAGTACTCAAATAACATCTTTCAACATTGGACCAAACCAAAAAGAGTCCATTTGCCTAGATTTTCCTACCTCAATTTGGTTTCAATTTTATTCTCATAACCTGAAAATCTCTGTTTCTCAAAACAGTTTCGGCGACATAATCAACGGTCAATCATTAGTTGTGCCTCAAACAGAGGCTTATTTGCAAATCGTAAACTTTGGCGCAATAGAATCAGACAAGGGCACATACCACCAATACTACAACAGCACATTACAGAGCGAAATGGTTACCATTGCCTGCAACCCCAATTTCTATCAACGATACTACAACATTTCAGAGTATGACGTTTATTCAGGCAACTTTGGCTTAACGCATGATATGGGTTCGACTGATGGCACTTACTTTAATGTAACTGTTTTCAACAATAGCACTTTTCCTGTTAATAGCATTACGTTGTTTGGGCAGATTCCAAGCAGAGGAAGTTATGTTAATAGTTGGGCAGCCTTGAGGGACTATACAATGCAACCCAATGAGACTTACCTTTTCCCCGTTTCATCAACTGACTTTCCCTCTTTTGCCTACGTAAGTGGATATATTGCTAATAAGTCTGCACCTCCTCAGCCAACCCAAACGCCCAATCAAGGACCCTCCCAAATTTTTTTATTGCCCCCTCTAGTCTTTGTTGCCGCGGCAATCATAATGATACTATCTTTGTTGCTTTTCAAAAAACATCGGGAGAATTCCAAAACGGAAATAAGTTTCGTTTATTTTACCAGAGGAATTTCTGTGACGAATTCCAAAAACTACCTAATCGTGTTAAACTGATTAACAAACTTTAAGCTAAACTTGTTCTAATATTTTCCTTAGAGTGATTTAAGATACAAATGAAGAAACGTAACATCCATTAACAGAAACTTTATCAAACTGATTATTTTAACTAGCTAAAAATTCACAAATAGATGCTATTTTTTATATTCTATTAGAGAATTGTTCAATGGATCAATTTAAATCTAACAGTTGAAAAGCCATAAATATTAAAAAATAATTAATGTTATTTGAGGTCTTTTTCATGTTTATAATCCAAATGAAAAAGCTTTATAGAATGAAAAAAATATTCGCAATTATTTTCATTCTGGTGATGGGATTAACAGCATTATCTCGTTTTCTCCCTACTGCATTGGGATCAGGTGAGATTGATGGTCATGACTGGTCCTATCAGTCAGGAAATCAACCTGATTTCTGTGAATGCAATCATTCGACTTTCTATAATCAGGCTGATGATACTGAGGTTGGGGTGGGACTTCAAGAAGAAAATGAGGCGTATGGTTATGATTGGGGATATTGGCACTTTGAAGCCGAATGTGGCGGGTATCTAGGGTATTTATACACAATAGAATCACCACTGGAATGCGTTTCCTTTGTTACTGGTCCTTACTCGGGCGACCTTTGGTGTTATTATAATTGCTATGACGAACCTCAATATGGGGTTATTAATGGTAACTCTTATCCATGCCTATATGTCACGGTTGATTCTTCTGGCAGTTATGATGTATATTATACCACAGTCGCATGCATAGTCACAAGCTACTTCCACGAACTCGGCAACCCCAGCAATTCGTATTATATGCAAGCCTATTCTCAAGCTCCATCGTATGATCCTGAAAATGGTTGGGGCTATTTAACTTTTAATTGGGCTGACGATTAAACTTAGAAGGTGTTGACTTGAACAAAGAAGCAAAATTTTTGGGTAAAATGCGGCTAATGAGAAAAAAGAAAATTTTCCTGCTATTTCTCAGCGTTATTCTAATAGCAATCATATTGTCAGTTTCCTTTTCCCTAGCATTAGATGCACCCTCAACGCCGCATAGCTCATTTGTCTTTCCTGGGCCAGCGGTAAAAGTTGCTGCTAATGAAACTCAGTTTGCCCTTAATGTGGCTTATGCGTACGTCGGTCCAGCCCCATCGAACGCGTCCTATTTTGACAAAGGATATAATGCAACAATGTATCTAACCAGTCAATATCCGTCATTAGTATATTTGAATTTCACGCGCGTACCTGGCGTTCAAATTGCTTCGTGCGATGCGGAAATGGAGGTTTACGGTATCAAGATAGCTGCAAACACTGGGGCCGCGGAGTATTATGCATATTCTGCTGGAACTAATTTCAACTCATCCTTCCAAAACTCCGACAAAGTTACTATGACCAGGTATGTAGATAATTTAGTCAATATCAGTCTTTACAGCACTGTTGCAGGTACCTTCGACTTCAACTGGTCTTCCAATGCCTCTGATTTGAGTATCGCTATCGGCTCCATAGGGTGGTATTCGACCCATCCCGGCGTTGTAGGCAAGTTGGCTAGTCTGGGGACGCCAAGCGCCATTTCTGTCACGGTCTACAGAATTGGCTATATAACGATTAGTAATGGTTTAGTTTCCATCTACGAGGATCCAGCTACTAACAATGCAGTCTATGTCAAGCTTGCCAACTATGACCAGGGGTTTCTGTACAATCATTTAGTGCCCACACCAGAGCTTCCAAACACAAACTTATTCCAGCCAAATCATTAGCCTAAGTCCTTAGGGCTAGGCGGTGACACGCCTTCAGAGCAGTTTAGCTCTGACAATTTAGCATCAGCGATTTAACTATAAATGATCTATCAACAGTTATGATTCAAGACTTACAAAGAAATTTTATAATCTATTAATAAACAAATCAAAAAATCGCATAATAAAAAAATGAGCAACTTTGAATCTTTAACAATTCAAAATAGACACAAAACCAATGTTTTCCAAGGACTAAAAACTGAGCACAAGACCTTTATAGGCTTTTACCGCTTTACAGGCTTCCAGTACGCCCCTAAGTGAATTAAGCCCTTTTTCTGTTTTTATCTTTCCATTGTAAACAAATGTTTTACCGTGTTGTACTTCCATCACGAGTATATTCATTGAGGCGCTCAGCTAAAAAGTGAAATCTTGGCAAAGTACGTTGAGGATTAGCACGACTTTGTCTTTGAAAGCATAATGAGATCCCTGAAGTTTAAAATTCGGAAATTATGGCGTCGTCATTTTTTATAAACGACCGGCATTTGCAATGAAAGAGAGCGTTGTTATCTTCCTCTGAGAGGCCCGAGCCAAAAATATGAAAAAGAAAGAAAAAGGAAGTTTGATTTTAAACTGTTGGCGAAGTTGCAGGACTTGAAGCTGGCAGGGTTGAAGGTGTAGGAACGGATGTTGGGTCCGAGGTAAGTATTTGTTTTGCTGCTTCAGTGACGATGGGTTCTAATTGAGATAGCAGTTGGGTTGGGGTTTCTTTGATGTAGTTGAGTCCTTTGCTGAAGAGTAGTCCTGCTAGTGCTGATGCGAATGGGTTGACTGCACTGTTTGCTAAGGGTGTGCCTGAGATGTTGAATCCTAAGGCTAAGGTAAAAGATGCGAGGACTAATCGTAGGAATTTGGTTTCGCTAAAGACTTCTCCGCTTAGTTTCCATGAGAGTAGTGCTGTGAAGATAGCGGTGGCTAGGGCAAAGAGTATTCCGTAATATGGTGAGATATCCATAATTTACATTCACCTCCAAACGAATTAATGGGAAATGCGAATTTGCGAAAAATAGAATAGACTTACGTCTTCACAAAAAAAATTAAGAAATTATAATTTTGATACTTTGTACCTGTTTACGGCGCCAAGCTTACTCCTCAAGGCATAGAGATAATCAGCCAAAAGTGGCTTCTCATGACCCAAATTCAAAGTAATCTCAAGCTCCTGCGTATCAGCTCTAAAATGATACTCAACATTTAAAATCCGATAATTATTACTAACGTTTTCATTGGGCAAATAAACAGAAATCATATCAGCCGCTAAAAGAGGAGTGGTGCCAAAATCAATCACGGTACTTTTAATGGTCACATATTCAAAAGGATCCTTCATATACACAAGAAGTGCTTTTGCGTTTAAGGCGCATTCTGCGTCACTATAAAGTTCCTCGTTAGTGTCAACATACTCACGTTGCCCATAAGCTGCAATGCTTGCACTATCCTGCTCAATATCACTGTAACGTAAGCCGCCAAAATAGAACCGATCAATCCAGAAATAACCCGAACCCAAAGGATTCGTCGGAACCATATAGAAGACTACTTTTTTGATTTGAGTCCAATCAAAAGCGGCATTAGCATTCCAATCTTTGGCATAAGTTGACCCAACGTTAAACGTTTCAGTTGTGAATTTTCCTTGAGCACCGTTGCCTGGAGAAGTTACCGAGATCATGCGAGTTGCAGTGCGGCCAGAAGTATCATAAAGCGTAATTTGCGTGTTAGCTGACCAATAAGTTTCTTTTTCAAGAGCAAAAGCAAGATTAGGATAAATTTCTCCATTAACTATACCGTTTAAAGTGAAGTCTAATTCTGCAAAATCATTATTCTGCCCAAACCCCTTAATGCAATAAGGGCTACCCATGGTAGTCTCAACACTGACAGATCCCACGGGGGCGGTCCAGATGCCATCTGTAGGGGTTAAACTTTGAACCCAATCAGTCTTATTCAACGGCGTAGATTTGTCAGCTACACCACGAATAGTAATTTTGTTGCGAACTGCAGTAACTTCTTTCCAATACTCACAAGACTCAATAACATTATTCGGATAAAGCCCGATACTAGAAATACTTCCTGTTTTGCTGCCTCGTGGGAAAAACTCAAATTTCCCGTCCGGAGCAACTCGAAAATCATAAGCAATAACTCCGCTGTTATCACTTGCTGCAGCAACTTGCTGAAGCAGATCCCAAGCAGGCGAATCAGTCACTTTTAAGCTATTAAAAGTTGTAGAAGTATTTGCAACAAGCTCAGTACTGCCACGAACATGACTCAAACCAGTATAAGTATTGATTATGTCTTTGACGATTGCCTCGCCTTTAAACCCAGAATAATCTTTAGTTACAGTTCGGCGGAAAAGCATTTCGCCCCAACAACGACCCGAAATAAGAACATAATGTTCCTCGCCTGTTGACTCATACTTGATACTTTCAACTCTTAGAGAAATCAACGGAACATTTGCAGGGTTATTGGGTGCACGGCAAAGCCCAATGCCACCGGTTACTCCAAGAAGGATAGGATGTGCTCCGCCTGGACTATATTTTCCATCCCAATTCTGAAGCTTCAAATCAAAACTACTAACTTCCTTAGTTGCGCCTAGGTGAACTGTTAATTCATTAACGTCTCCCTGGGGAACTGCGTAGCCGCCGGTTAAACCAAGCGAAACAGCAGCTTGTGCAAGCCAGACACAACCAGCATTACCAGTACTCATTAGGGGGCCGCCTCAAGTCCTTGACGAGCCAAAGATTGAGATCCAGATCTAGAGATGCTTGTCATATGAGTTGCAGTTGTCGAAGCTGCAGTATTGTAGGCATTTACACTTGTAGTTGCATTATTCATTTGACTTGTGAAATATGCGATCGCCGCGGCAGCCGCAATAATTACGCTTATGCCAACGCCTGTTAAGGCAAGAAAAGTCGCCTGACTAATGTTGAGAGCGTTTTGTACTGTTGTTGCAATGCCAGTTAGAGTTGTTTTTATGGTAAGGGCTATGCTTGAAGAGGTAGTCGCTCCTGTTTGAGCAGTTTCAGTTTCAGTATCGATCGCAACTGCAGCTGCATGGCCAGTAGTCATTTCAGTTAAGAAATTCATCATTTTTCCAGCGCTTGAGACGATTTCAACCATCAAGAGGACCGTGCGAACATACTTGCTTGTTTGACTATCTATGAGCCCAAAATCAGATGCTAAAGTTGTTAATTGACTGCCCATGATAGCTGTCTCGCGGATCCCACTGCTTACAGTTCTTAAACCAACCGTTGTTTCCTGGGCGGAAGAAGACATTTTAGTTAGGCTTAAGCTTGATGCATCAACATTATTCCGTAGACCAGCGGCGCCTTCTGAAGCTTCTTCGACTAGCTCCGGACATATCAATCAAGCTTGAATTTACAGAATTAACGCCTTGCTCCATAGCCGCAGAACTAAAAGTTAACGCCGTAGACATATTTGAAAAACTTGCACTAGCCGAATTAACTCTCTCATCCATTACAGTAATACTCGTGGAGACTTCAGTTGCCATATTAGCAAAATTTGAACCAACCAAATTAAGATCAGAATCAATCGAAGCAACACTTGCAGAAATTAATTTTGAAATATTTGAAAAATCAGAACCCACAGAATTAATATTCTCACTCATAATATTGGCGCTACCTGCTACAGCTTGAGCGGAAGCTGAAAAAGCAGAAAAGCTAGATCCTGCGTTTTGAATACTTTGACCCAACGCGGCAGCATCGCTACTAACTTCTTGAAAGACAGGTGAAGCATCATTCACCGCCGAAATAGTAACGCTAATTTCACCTAAACTCATCTTTGTTTCGCATCCGCTGCAGCTTGCTGAACCGCTAATTGAAATAAAGAAAACAGGTTAGGAGCACTTTCCTGGAGTGCTCTTGTTAAGAATAATCGAGGTTCTATGAATCGGGTTCCAAGTTCCTGAAAAATAGCATAAGGCACATTACAAAAGACTCTAACCGCCAAAGTTGCGACGGCTTGAGAGTAAATATTTTGCATTAACCGTCCCGTGCGAACCGGAGCATATTGGCGTGCTCGAAAAGCAATCTCTTGACTATTCTGCTCGAGGGCTAATTGAAGATAATAGTTTAGCCATTGATCAAAATTATGCATCGTCTCATCAAAGTCTTGTCCCTCAGTAATCCCCAAAGTTGCGCTTATGCTCAACGGTGCACACCTGTTTGCTTTTTAACTTTCTCAAGTTCCTCTTGTTGTTGCTTATCGATTTCACCAAGAATAATAAGAAATTCCTGCAAACGCTTACTTGGCTGTCGTTTTAACTGAGTAATTGTCCAGCCGAATTCCTTGCAAAGACGAAATTCTGTGAGGGCTTCATGCGGTGTCCCGCGTCTCATAGCCCTTAAGAGTTTTTTGTCTCTTCAACTGCAACTATACTGAGTTTATTTGCGGCTTTTGCAAATAATTCTCCAAGATTAACTGGCAGGCCAGTTTCGTCATCAGATAAAATACGCTCTAAAGTGATCGGCTTGTTTTCTGGCTGCTTTTTTATTGAGGCAAAAATGGTTTCCGCCTGGATGGCAACATAATCAGTTGAAATGACCGCGCCAGTTGTGGGATTGTATTTGGTGTATTTCTGCAGGATCCTGTTCCTTTTTGCCCAGGTAATTTCTTGAAGGTTATAGGTCCCAGCAAATTCTTTGCCGTAGATTTCCGAAATTTCTATTGTATCGGTTTTCATTTTTTATCTCTCTTAATCGGATACTTGGATGCCTGTTGCTGTGAAGGTTGCTTTGCATGAAACAAGATCATCTACTTTTGTTGGAATTGATGGTTTATCCCATTTGCAACCTGTAAAGATAATATAGAGACCTGTTGTTGTTTCAGATAAATTAAACTTTAAGCTAAATTCTGCAGCACTGAAAACGTCTAAGAATTCGGCCAGGGTTTCAAATTCGAATGTTAATTCGCCGCTTAAGACTCTGTTTTTAGCCTGCAGAGATTTTAAGAGTAGAATTGTTGAACCTGCAGGCGGGATGGTAACTACAGCTTTTAAGTTGTTATCGACGTCAAATTTCCAGTCAGTTACTCGATCAAGATCAACCAAGTTTGCGCCAGAGGCGTCTCCTCTTTGAACTGTTGCTTTAAAAAATGATGTAGCGTCATTATAATCAGTGTAAGTTGTCCCTGTTTTTTGAGCGCCGATGCCGACTGTTTGAGCCATTATTTCTATTGTTGCTTTGATGAAATCTTCATTTTTGCATTCAACTGATAATTTATTGATTCTGCAACCATTGTAGACAAGATCAAGAATGTCTGATGCAGAATCAAAAACGCCTTTGTACCAGATCATTTCAGTGCTAAAACTTGCCAAAGAAAATGCATTGCCAATAAGTGCGAATGGATTTGACGGAGGCAGAATGTGGGTTAACTTAAGATCTAGTTTCCATAAGCCATTTTTTAAAGCCTGCGGATCCCTTGAACCTATGCCCATTACTTTTTTGAGACTAGAATCAAAGGAAGGTTCAAAGTTTTCAGCTGAAACACCCCACATGGAAGCATTTTCTGGCATAACGCCATAGGTACTTTCGAGTGTAACATATACTCGACTTTCATTGCCACTATATGTGTCTACCATTTTTGTTTTTCTCCTAAATTTTAGTTATTTACGAAACTGTGATTGTTGATAACGCCCAAGCTTTGAGAGCGAAAATTGTTTTGAAAATAAAGGGTTTGACATCAACTTTGTCTTTGTCGCCGTAATTGACTATATCGATATAGTTGATTCCGTTAACTGTTACTTGGCAGCTGACATAATCGCAGTTTATTGCTGAAGGAAAAGATCCATTGCTTGGATTGGTGGCTTTTGCAAGTAGCCAAACATAGCCGTTTATGTCGACATAATTTTGCGATGTTGTTGTTAAATTAATTGTTAATGATGATAGTTGTGCCGCTTGATGCTTGCTCCCAGACGTTTGTTGTGGGATTCCATATCTTAATGGTGCAACCATTGCCGCCAGAGCCGGATCCGCTACCAACAAAGGTCAAAAGAATACTCTTAATTGTTGATGGTTTGCTTGGCATTTTAAACCGTAAAAGCATAAGAGCATGTTTGCTGGTTGACAATTGTTGATTTAGAAAAAATTACTGCATCTTGAGATGATATTTTTTGGTAATCAGCTGTTAAAAGTTCACTCCAGGCGCTATCGCTTGGGACTAACTCAGCTGGGGCAGCCGCGGAAAAAGCCTTATTATCAGTTGAGGGGTTGACGATGCCTACAAAATCATAAATTATCTGGTTGGGGATCTTCATGTTTGACTCAATTATGCGTTTTATTTCATCTACAGTTTTTTGACGCATTTGCCGCCCAGTATCAGAGGAACCAGTTTTATCAATAGCCCAAACAGTAACCGCCAAAGAGGGTTTGCCTAGGCTAATTGTGCCGCTTAAGTTGACTCTTTTTTGAGGATTACTTGGCAAGCCAACGGTTATTTGGGCGTCATAATTCTTGAAAAGCTCTTTATTCATCCATTCTTGAGAAACATAAATGGAGGCAATTGAGCTGTCTTGTTTTACTACCTTAATGTTTTTGCTAATTAAGCGAATAATTGTTGTTACGGGGTCTTCATAGCTTAGGCTCATTGGATGATCAGTTTCCTGCAAGAGCTTTTGTAATATTGAGGGATCCCGTTTACATCGTAGTGATGCGTTGTTTTTACTTCATATTGTAGGTCTGCACGTGTAACGTGGTCGTGCTGGTTGAGCTGTTGTGCACTGTAAATTGTGATGTAATCTTCCATTGAATAGCCAGCTTCAAGAATGATTTCGCCAACTGTGCCAACTGCTACTATACCGATGAAAGTTGTTGCCATTGAGCTCCAAGAATCTTCATCATTAACTTGTGAGACAGCGTTTAATCTGAGGGTTTCACCGCTTAAATTTAGAATGCTTGCAAAATCTGAGGCGAAAGTCATGGTGAAAGCTCCGGACCAACATCATGAGGGATATGTCTTGATGATCTGACTGCATAACTAACAGTTGAAACATTCGCCAAGTTATCTGCTGCATCTTTTTGAAAAGCATTAATTGCATTAACAAAAGCGGCTTTTGCAACAGATCCCTTAGTTACAAAGATGTCACCCAAGCGATAATCAAAAGCGCCTAAAAGCATGCCTCCGGAAGCAGTAACCAAAGTTCCGACACATGCAATAGCTAAAGCAGCTAATTCTGCACTGCTATAACGTAAATCAGTTGAAGCTAAGCCTGGAACGATGGAACTAAGATATTTGTTGGCGTGATCGACCTGAGCTTGAACACTATCTGCAGAAACAGGTAAACCAAAAATTGTAAATTCACCTTTTTCATTAGGTCCTGATATATTTAGCTGACTGATTACTTCGTCAAGTGTGGTAAACTGTTGATATTTTTGGGGAAAAACAATGTTTAAGTCAGCGCCCACAGGGAAGGTTTGAGTAAGATTAGCTAGAAAAGTTACTACAAAAACGCCTTTGCAGCTTCCATATTGATTAGTGTCTCCAGGCTGCCAATTATATTGAACGACTCCTGCAGCTGCATTAACTATTATGGCCGCTCTGCTAAGCAATGTAATGCCTTTCTGACTCATAATAAAGAGAACAGTTGCATCAGTTAAGTTCACAGGAGTGTTATCTGGGTTCAAAAGCGTAGCCTGTAGATAAGGCTGCAGATCACCCGTATTCATTCTAAAGACAGTTGACATAATCAGTCCCTTCTCAAATTAATTCTATCGCCATCACTCTTCAAAGAAACATTAGATTTTCCTGGCTTCAAAACGGTTTTAGGTGAATCAACCTTCAAAGCAACTTTAGCTCCATCACTAGGTAATGCGACATTACCGCCTGAACTCTTCAAGACAACATAGACGTATGTGATTGGCGTTATTGCCTTGGCTGAGGCATTTTGTTGAACAGAAACAGTTAACGAAATAGGAACAGAAGTTAAAGCATTAATTGAACTTGATGATAAGTATGCTAAGCCGATTGTTCCATAAGCATTAATGGCTAAAATAATGATCTTGACAATCACTGTCGAGCCTACATTTTGAACTCCAATGACCACTGACGCAGGAACTGAAATAAGAGAAATTAAGGCTGTAGTCAAACCATTATTTTGAACGGAAATAGAAACAGAGGCAGATATCGAAGCTAAAGCAGTTGAAGCAACTAAGCCATTACTTGATAAGCCTATTGACCCTGACACTGAAACCGAAGCCAATTCATTAAATGAACCTGAAGCGCTTTGAGCTATGCCGATTGAACCTGACGAGGTAATTTGAGCTAAAGCGTTTATTGTTTCGCCGCAACTATAAGCGCCTCTGATCGTTTTACTAACTGGAACAGAAATAAGAGGGGCTGCAACGCTGACCCCTGCATAGGTCCCATGAATATTTCCTGAGGCTGGAACACTTGATAAAGCTGTAACTGCGCTGGCTCCGCTTTGTGCGACTCCTATTGTGCCTGACGCCGAAACTGAATTAGCGCCTATAAGAAAAACAGAGTCAATCTGCCAAGTATTTTGGGAAGTATCTCCATGAGTCTGATCTCTAAATCGAAGAGTGAAAGTAGCAGCTACTTGAGCGGTTACATCAAAAATATTAGTGGTTGAAGCCGTTAAACTGGCTGCAATAGCATTCCAAGATGAACCATTCCAATAGTCTAAGAGAAGATTTTCTCCGCCTGAGAATGCTCCAGTAGCAACTTGAAGAAACCATTTTGTAAAACTGCCTATCTGAACACTGGTAAACTGTTCTTCAAGCATTAATTGAAAGTCTTTGTTCGTCAAGACCGCGATGAAATAACGCCAAGTATATGTCCCCGTAGTAATTGAGGCAGGCGTTGTTGGCGATGTGTAGCTGTTTGTCCCTGAGCCTGATGTTCCGCCATTCGTGCTGTTATAATACATATAAATTGATGTTGAAGCCGCGATAATCAAAACATAATAATTTGTTGAACCCAAGACAGAAGGTGGCGTGGCAAAAGTAAAGCTAAAGTTTCCTGCGGTTGTCGTTACGGCTGTAGCTGAAGAAATTCCGTTAGTTAAGATGTTTCCTGAGGCATCTGTTATGACAGCTTTGCAGTTTATTGAGCCTGAAGATGATTTTAGATATACTGTAACTGTTCCGATTGTTCCTGAATTTGCAGGGGTTATTCTTTGCGCTTGGAATTTGTTTGCCGTTATCGTAGCGTAAGATGACCCGGAACCCGAACTCACTCCTAAATTGGTTGTTCCAGAAAGCACGTTCGCTTCTGTTAGAGTGTCATAAGTGCTATCTGTAGCTTTTTCGTTATCGAAAGATGAGTGAGTGCCAACGTCTGAAATACTGTCAACGGTGCAAATTTGCGTTATAGGGTTTACAGACATGTTTCACTCACTTAGCTGCCAAGAAAAGAAGAAAAAACTTTGACCTAAGCACTTTAGGCTTTTAACTGATTGTTACAGTGTATGTGACTGCAAGGTAGTGAACTGTATCTACGCTCCAGCCGCCTGCATTATAGTCTCGTGCCGCCTGGAAAGTAAAGCCACCTGTAACAATTTGGACGCCAACTTCTTTGTAAACCGTAGTACCCGAACTTGGAGCTGCCATGTTTGCTGTAACAGTAAACACGTCTGTGGAAGTATTAACTGCTGAAACTGTTGCTGTTTGGTTTCCTTGTTGGTTAGCAACCGGCGCCCCTAACACGTAATCAGTAACTGCAGCTGTAGTTCCCCCAGTGCCAGCAACAACATTAACAGCTGTAATAGTAGAGTTTGCAGAAACCGTTCTCGCAGTATTTCCAGTATCCTTAACAACAGTTGTCTGTGTACTAAGCAAAAGCTGAGCGCAAATTAATTGACTAAGCTGAACAGTCCCTCCATGCTCATCATCCACAAAAACCTGACTTTCCTCACCCGTCTTTTTATCAACTACGGCAACTCGAACTTTAAGATGCACATCGCCTTTCTTCATCATATTTTTTTTCTCCTACTTTTTTGCTCGCTTCTCTAAGACCATAACGCTACAGCGAGCCAGCGTTTTGAACTTAGCCTAAAATAAAAAAAAGAAAAGTTAGCTGGTTAAGCAACCAGTGATCTTTGCGATGCATTCACCGTTAGTGACTACAGGCGCATAGCGAGTTGTTAGCAATGGTTTAACGATTTCTTTGCTCTTGATTAGGTCAACATCAGTTGTTAGTGGTCGTCTTACTAGGAAGTAGCCAAGTGGTGCGTATGCTGCGGAGAGGTTTTTGCCTGTGCTTAAGCAGTAGACGGTGCCTTTTGGAATTACGTTAGACCAGCACAATTCCCATTCGCCAAGCATCTGCATTGGTTGCTGAGTAATTGGGCTCGTTACTTCACGTAAAAGGCTGTAGTTGGGTAGGTTTTTGATGTCTCTTTTCTGGATGGGGTTGCAAAGAATGGTATCCATTTGGAAATCAGCTGCGTTGATTAGAGACTCTGCATTGTTGAAGTCTTCCATACCTGGTGTTTGAGCTTTGGTAAATTCTGTGCCAGTGACAGTTATGGTTTTGCCGCTGCATGCATTAGAGTTTGCTGCTGGACATGCTGCATCTACTACGTTTATGCAGTCCGCTTCAATTTGGAAAGCTAAGCGTCTTGCAAGACGTTTGAGTTGCTGATTGACGACTGGCAGATCAACATCTTCAACGATTTCTTTGGGTATTTCTACGCCTTCGCCGCGTTTGTAGGGGCTAATGTTCACGTAGGTTAGTGGTGTATAATCGACTGGGACTGCAGTGCCGGGGGCAATTTCGCTTATGCCAACACTTCTGGATCCGGCTTCTTTGACGTAAGTTTTGGATCTGCCGTGTTTGAGAACATCATCTGTGAGTAGCCGTTTCACGATCAAGTTTGGCATCGTCAACTCTAGCAGTTGTTGATGTAGTTCGGGGTACTGTATAGCGCCTGTATCAGCCCAAGTTAATGCGTCTTCATTAAATGACATAGGTTTTTTTCATCCTCCATTTAACCAAAGATTATTTGAACTAATGCGTTATTTGCTCCGCCGACAACAACTATTCCTCGACGGTTTTTCTGCGCGTTTATGGCTGGTGCAATCTTTGCTGGATCTGCTGCAGCTGCAGTTGTGAGGTCTCCTGCTGAGTAATCTGCAAGTTTTGTGATGCCTGCGTTGCCAGAAGTAACAACATCTCCTGCGCTCAAGGCTCCGCCTGAAGTATTTTTGGCTCGCACTCTATGGCCAAAAGTGTAAACGTTAAGGGCTTTATTTCCTCCATTTGCTACGCTTTGGACAAAACCCACAAATGCTGGATGAGCTGCAGTACAAAGCGAAACTTTGTTGTCTGCTGAAATGTAAACGGGGTCGCCTACTGCTGGTGCGGTGTAAGCTGTATCGGGGAAGAATGTTTGTTCTAGATCTGGGATTACTTTTACGCTTGAACTGTCAAAATAGGTCATTTTTAGATCTCCTCTTCATGGGTAATATCGGCTGTTAGACCGTTCATTCTTTTGGCGGCTGCTGCTAATTCTAAGCCTGCTTTTTGCAGGTTGGCTTTTTTTGCGAACATATTGTTAAGTTTTTGAGCGTCATCTGGAGCGGCTATAATTCCTTTGCCGGTTGGTTTAGCGGCAAATTTAGGAGCCATTGCAATTACAGCTGCTTTGATTTCTGTTGAGAGTTTAGCTTCAAGTTTGTCGGTGCTTTCAGCTATTGCTGCTTTGCACGCGTTCATGACTGCAGTTGTGTTCTTTTGTAGTTCGTCTTCGAATTGCTGATAGGTCAGTTCAGTTCCGGCTTTTGGTGCGGCGGCTTTTTTGGCTTTTTCTTCGTCAGTTTCTTCGTCAGGTTGTTCATCTATAGGTTTTTCTGACAAGTTTTTTTCTCCTGATTTTTTATGTTGGTTAAGTCCGTGCAAGTCAGACTGTACCTGAGATTTGAGTTGTGAAATACCGCAAGGACACTTAGATTTGTCCAGGCAAGAGCATTTTGAAGCGATTAAGGCTTGATGTTGTTCCTCCTTCATGGCTGCTGCGAAGCCTTTTGGCTTGAAAATATTATTTTTATACGCGCCAACTGCAACTATGCTTAATTCTACACAGTATGGTTTGTGTACGATTTCATTGGCGCCGGAACAAAGGTGAACCATTCCCAAGTTTTCATTGCGAGTTTTTATGCCACATTTGCTACAGACAATTTCGTCGGAGATAACTTTGGGGCTTACCATGTTGAGGTACTGTTTTTCAATTTGTGTTAGTAAGACAGGATCTCCGGAGACCTCGGCAGAGAACCAAACAGAATTGCCTATGCGTTTTGTAGCTTTAACCTTGCCCTTAACGTCTTCAACGTTTGTTCCATGATTAATTCGAAGTTGAGCATTTTTCAGAGTTTGAGCAAAAAAATCAATATCTTCAGAAGGAACCTGCCAATTATTCTCGTTAATAGAAGTATCGATTGCTTGACCTTCAATTGTTATGGTTTGCCTAATTTCATCTAGGCTTGCTTTAACATCTATGTCATAATTTAGTTCCATTCGAACCACCCCATCAAGCATCACTTGGTAGCTGCAAATCAAGAAAGTTTGATTAACTCGGTTAGCGGCTTGGTCAAGAAATCTTTAACGAATAACCTTTTATCGCTTAATATCTCAATTAGAAGCATAGGAAAAATGAAAGAAGAGTCAACAAATGCCTGAAAGGCACATTCCATCGAGAAAGAAAATTATGTTGTTAGGCTTGTTAGGTATTTTCATAATATTTATGGGATATCTCATATATGCAGACGTTAATAATACAACAAAAAATTCTGTTCCACAGTCTACACCTAGTCCTGTTAGTTTTTTTCCGCCTAAATACCCCAATAATCCTTCGAATATTCCTCTGGTGACAAATTACACAATAATTATTCCTCAAAGACTGTATACCGGCGAAGACATTCCTTCGTATAAGGTTTCTATGAGGTTCATAGCACCATTACCAAGCCTTCAAAGAGAAGAAAATTGGACTATAACAAATTGCTCTGCCGGCAGAGGCACAGTACCCTATCCTTTTACAACCTGGTCAAAAACAGGGTATTCTTACAACCCAGACTCATATGCTCAAATTCTTCCTTACGTCTTTAATGGAACAACAATAGACGTTAAGGTTGATGTCTACGGGTATAACGGCGTAGATGTCCTGCTTGTGTACTCACACGAATGGAATGTTACAGAAAACGTTTACGCATAGAATCTGTTTTTTACCAATAAACATCTTGATCTCTCACGACCAGGCAGTGACAGTTGGGATGCAAATTCACCGAGAACGTGTCATCATCAAGCCATTCCCCAAAAGGAAACATATCCAAAAGATCATCAGGATCCACCAGCTCAAAGACGTCATTTTGGTGATCATCACAATTAAAACAAAGATTAGGACTAGGCGCTAACCCCTCAATCTCATAACGCCAAACAGTATACCGAATCCCAGGCTTAACAACAGCTGCCTCTAAAGCCTTTTTACTTAAACCAAAAGCGTTCAAAACATCAATTGTTTGAACTGCAGCCACAAGAACCTCTTCAGGAAGTTGGAGCAACAAGTTCTGCAACAAAATAATTCTTCCCATCCTTTGTGAAAGTTGCTTGACTAGCAAACTTCGAACCTGGATTCTGCGAAGGCGCCTTCAACATCTGATTAGGCAGGGGCGTTGGAACATTTGAGTCTGCAGGCATCTCTTTGGGCAAGCCAACAGCTACTCGCCATTCACCAATTCTGGCCGCATTTGATTGGACGAGAGTAGCAAAGATTGCTGATTTCTCCTGCAGGCTTGGCTCCCAAATCGGCTTCCACTTAATACTAGGAACTTCGGTTCCTTCGCCAAATTTAGCTTCAACAAGCCGAGCAAAATGCATAGTTTCAACGTCGTCGCCGATTATTTCTTGAAGCATTCTAAGGCGGGTTACAAATTCTTGCATGACAATATCTGCAGTTGCACGGTTTGTCCCGGATGGTTCGCCCAAGAAAATTTCTGGCACGCCTAAAATGGCTTTTCTTTGACGCTCAAGATATTTCATCCAGGGCTCAAAATTAATGGTCCTTGTTAATGATTCAATTTGAGAAACCTTAACGTCTCCGCGAACAAAGACGTCACTGTTAGGTCTGCGATCTTGAAATTGATCCATCAAAGCTGCAATCTGTGGATCCGTAAAGGGGCGTTCGGGTGTTCCAGCTGCAACAACTAACATAGGCTTAAGGTAAACCCCAATAATTGTCGCCATATCTTTTTCGTAAGCATCAATGTAGGCTTGATTTAAAATTAAAGGTCTAATCTCGCTCGTACCGTAAATTGCTTCGTACCAGTTGCTTTTGGGTTCATTTTTGAAATGCATGATTTCTTGAGCGGTGAAGGGCACTGGTGGGAAAGTCAAAAGTTGTAGATAGCCAAAGACGTTGCCATATTCGTCTCGGCGTACTCTCATGTGAACAGGGTCTAACCCTTTTAGCCACCACATTTCAGGGGGCAATGCGTCATCACTGCAGAGTTCCTGGTAAGCGTTACCGTAAACCATCATGTCCCAAGCGACAACTCGCAGCGTCTGGAGAAAATTGTGTTTCTGGCACCAATCCATGAGCCAATCTCGTACTTTCTCATCGCCGTCTTGCAACTCAAAACCGTTGCTAATTGCCATGTTTGCTTTAACTCTAATTGATGCTGCGATGTAGGGTACTCTTGTTGCTAAGTCCTTGTATTTAGCCAAGTCTTCAATGGGTGTAACGCCCCAAATTAAATCCCAAATCGCAGTATAGGGTTGAGAAACAAAACCGGCGCCGCTGCCGGTTTGCTTGTATTTACTGTTAACGTAATTGTAGAGTTGATTGTCTCCACGCCACCCGAAAGGAATCTGCTCGTTTATCTGTTGAGTACTAATGTTTAGAGGAACGTTTCGGTCAGTACCAGAAAGTCTAATTGAACTTCGAGCAGGCATTTATGATCTCTCAGTTCTTATGGAGGAATTTTTGGGGCATTTTGAGGTTTTTTCGTGGTTATTAATAGTGTATCTAGGACGCAATGCTCGAGAATGTCTTTGCCATTAATGTAAATATGCAAGTCAACTGGCTTAGCAATTATTTCAACGCCTAAAGCTTGCACTATCTTTTTAGCCGGATCAGTTGGTCGATCATCGGCGCTGAAGAGTTCTTTTTCGTTTTCAGGAACATCCATATTTATCACTTCTTTTTTTGAGAAGGCTGTTTTTTACCTAACCAGTAGAGTACCCAACCCACTGCAAATATCACGATTACCACTGGCAGCGCAAGTATAGCTAAGATACGTTTACGCTTGGTTTTTTTCATTTTAGAGACACGACTGTGATTTAATTGTAAATTTTAATGTCGAACAAAGCCAACCCCTATTCCTGGCGGAGCCGTTGAGTTTAAGATGTTAATCGCGGATGAAATTGAATCGATTTGGTCGTCATGTTCGCCTTCGGGGAAAGATTCTGCCTCATCGAGAAAAGCATTAATCCAATCACCGCGCACCAGGAACACATTTTTGTTTTCTGCTGCAGTGCTAAATGGTCCTGCTCTCACTTCTTTGCTTCCGGTTGGGCGTTCACTTCTAAACATATACCCAGGCAAGATTTCCCGTGCGTAATAATCGACAGCAATTTTGCCGCTTGAACCGCCCTCTTCTTCCATCCAGATTTCTTGATCTCGACCATCAAGGTTGGCTATGTCTCTTATTTTATCTGCCGTACCTTTGGGGGTCTTTTGAAAATGCTGCAAATCAAAAATATAATACTGCCCATTTAAGATGCCAACTTTTGCACCAGCAGTCCAATCGGGATCCTTCCCCTTCGCAGGTTCAGTACTGGCCAGATCCCAATATCTTACAGTAAAAATATCAGTTGGCGCTTGAGCTTTCTCAATAATTTGGAACCAGCAACGATTAAACATTTTGCCAACAGAAGCATCCCAACTGCCCTCAAGAAGCTGCTTTCGAGTAGTAGAATCTAATGCTTGAAGTCTTTTGATATATGTGGCTTGGTCAATATGCGGGTTATCTTGCAACCGCGCAGGCACAAAAACACGGCAATACTTTTCCCCTTCAACAATGAAGCGCTGCTTCACCCAAGCATGACCTAAACCACCTGGATTAGAAGCACCCCAAAGACGCAGCGGAACTGGGAACCCTTCAGGCGTACGCAAGCGACTATTCAGGTAAGTGTACTGAGTTTCGGTAAATTGGGTTAATTCGTCAGGCAAAATCGCAATAAATTCTGCACCTTGATAGCGATATTTGTCTGTTTCAGATTCAAGATAGCCGAATTGAACTTTGGCGCCGGAAGGAAAAGTCCAGCAATGCTGAATCTCATTCCAACGTGCATCCGTATCTTGAAGCCATTCTTTGCTACGATCCATCAATGCACCGGGAAGCGCTAAATCTCGGTAAGTTCGTCTAAGAATCAAAGCACTGTAATGTGGAACATCAACATATTGCAAAGCAGCCATCAAAAGTGCGGAACTCTTGCCAGGACCCGCAGCTCCACCAAACAATGCTTCAGTAGCATCAAGCAACAGGAATTGTGCTTGTTTGGGAGTTGGCTTTTGTTTTATGTAAGGGTTTTTCAGAATTGTGTTATTGAAGATTTTCCTCTTGAGTTCCAACCGCCTCTCGAAGGACCTGCTCGTATTGGGCAAGCAAATTTGTTGTTTGTTCAAGTCGAATTGCTTGTTGCTGCTGGACATTTACTTCCACATTCACGTTTGGCTCAACTTTTGGCTTCAAAGAACTAATCATCATTCCACGGGCATTAATTGCGGCTATCAATGCCTTCAAATTAGGATGCTTCATGTCCTGCAGAGCATAACTTCGAAGCAAAGTGATATCCCTAAATTGTACACGAATAAGCTCATCGGCTAGAGTTTGAATCTCAGAACTTTTCAAGTCATAAAAAACCGTTCTTTGACTTGCAGAGTACCCCTTTTCCTGCAAAAAACTGCAAATTTCCTCAACAGTATCACCGCGCACACGCCGCTCAAAAATCATCTTGCGACGCAGAACTCGCCTAAGGTCAACTTCAGAATATTCGTGATCTTGCGGCACTTCCTTTTCAGCTTCACGAGTTAATCCTAAAGCCTCTGCTAAAACAGAATCAGACAAGCTAACCCCTCAAAAGCCAATACTCAAACAAAACAGTTAACGCAACGCTTGCAATGGTGATGACGACGGGCTTCAAATTATCAACCCAGCTTTTCTGCACCTGCTGTACATCACTAAGCCGCTCAATCTTCTGAAACAAAGTACGAATAACCCCGCTGTTTAACCCCGTCAAGTCTTCACCAAGTAACGCAATTAAACCACAATGCGTCTGCTGATTAACTTGAGTATTCTGATTAATCTGAGTAAGATAAGGACATTTAGGGTTTTGATAGGCAACCTCGCATTCTTCCAATTCAGGTTGTTCAGGCATCAGCAGCCTCCATTAATCGTTCAAGAGAAGGCGACTCACCTAATGGAGAAACCAAAACCTCACCATACTCCGCAAGATTCAACGCATACACAGGAACCGAACCCGAAAAATCTTTTTTAAGATGCTCCTTAACGGAGAATTCATTTTCTCGTGTGAAAACAGTCTCAGCTTTAAGACAATCATGAAAACTGTACGTTAACAAAGTATTGCGAATCTGCCGCTTCTGGGCATGTCGAATTTTAGCCTCAACACTACTGCGTTTACCCAACTCTAAAAGCCACCCCAAGACACCCTGCTTGATTAAAACCCATATGTACTCCACTTTCTCTTTAAGAGCCCTGTGAAGCTGGATAAGGGTGTTGCAACTAACCATTAACCACGCAAATGGTTTCTAATGAAACTAGTTGGCGCCTGCTTTTAAGCAATTGCACACAAGAACATTCAAAAACTAAGGCGCCTAAACCAGCAATGGACGGTTAGTATCGCAAAAAAATAAAGATGGATTGATTTTTTAGCGACTACCAGATTCTTTGAAAGACGTCCCTTTGATATGCAGTTAGCGCATTTTTCCGTCCATTGATAGGGATTGCGATAGGAGGCAGTTCGGCCTTTCGTCTACTCGCCAGAAGCCTACTCCCGGATTTTTTGTTCCTTTATGCACGACGATCGAAGTCGGATATATCGACGGATTTGTGTTAGCGGAAACCTGTTGATTCACTTCATCAAGTATGAAACCTATGATCCCTCGCTGAATCTTTCTTTGCTTTCTTAATTTTAGCTCATCCATCAGTTCTGAGTAGGCGATAAACTGACGTTTCTTGGCATTTTCTCTTATGATCGAACAAGTCATTTCAAACGTAGTTGCAGGCACCGGGATTTGACCTGTTCTGTTTGATAATACTCTATCTCTCCAAACTATCACGTTATCCATTCCTCTTTAGCGGTGTCCTGTCTATTGGTTCATTCTGATAAGCTTTTGGAAAAGACGAGGATGTTCGGTGAACACATCCCTCCCACGTTTATGGTGGTTCGAATCCAATCTAAACACGATGCGGATGCTCCTGGACGTTTGCCTAATAATTAACAGGGATTTTCGGCAATGAATTACGAAATGGGGTCGCAATTATTTTGCAGATTTTTCCTTAAGAAGTACAATCGAGTCAGAGACAGAATATTTTATATCAAGTTTAATTAGGTGAAAGCCCAGCGCTAAATTATTTTAGTTTTGAAGTATCTCGCCTACTTGCATTAGCACCTTTAGGGCTAAGAATGAAGCGGCCAAAGCATTCTTTGCAATAACCAGTTTTGTTTTGGTAAGAAATTTTTCGGCCACATTTGCCTTTGCAGTTTTTGGCACTACAAACCTCCAGATTTCAGCTTAGGTATGTACTGTAGGGTTACGCTTAGGCGTCGTTTGCTGTTGCTCTTGGTGAGTTCTGAGTTGATTCTTGTGTCTTCGCTTCCAGCTGTGCCATGCCCAACACGTTTCACACGCCAGTTGCCCAAGTTGCCTCGGACAAGCTGAGGATTTGAAGTCACCAGATAGAATGGTAGGTTGATTTGGGAAGTGTAGAGTTCAGCGATGAAATTTAGGAGCCGTTTGCCTAAGCCTATGCCTTGGTAATCGGGCAAAACAACAAGTCGGCTACACCCGGAAGTAATTCGACTTTCATCCGTGTATGCACAACCGCAATAAAACCAACAGGTTTTTCGTTGTAGACTGCAACATAGCATCGCACTCCTGCGCCGAGCTTCCCGTTTAAATAGTGATATTGCCGAAAACTCTTCCACATGGAATTGTTGCACCGCTGAACTTGGAGCTTAATTTGCGGGTGGGTTCTTTTTTTTTAATAAACTCCATCGTGTCGGTGTTGAAGACCCAATCGACTTCCAGCCAGTCTATGACGTCGAAGTGGCAGGTGACCGCAATGAATTGTTTTCCGCTTTGGGCTCGGACGGCTTTGCTGATTGCGTAGGATCCGATTTTAGCAACTTCTCGGTCCACGACGCTGGTAAATTCGTCGAAGACTATGCGTTTCTGAGGCAGGCAGAGTGCACGAGCGACATCGACACGCATCTTCTCGCCCTGGCTAAGACAACTGTAAGCCTTTAGCCAATCCGGTGGAGAAGCAAAACCGACACTGCAGAGCATACGGGTAATCTCTGATGTGCTAAGCAGCTTGGAAAGTCGTCGAGGATGCATTTGCCCTGGTACTCAAAACTTGTTATGTACTCTTTGGGAAACAGTTTTTTTGCGATGCTGCTCTTTCCAGATCCGCTGCGGCCAACTATTATGCCTATCTGCCAATCATCGTCTTCTATGGGTAGGGATCCCTTGAAGTGCTTCTGCAACTTAACGTCGTTCAGGGTGAAGCTGCCAACGACGCCTTGAGCACGAAAACTGTCAGGCTCATTCCAGGTATTATAGAAGTCAAAGTCCATTATTTTATACCTCCCAAAAATTAGGATGAAGAAAATACGTTACTTTCCGCTCAATCAAACCAGGCTCAACCTTACCAGACGCAATAAGACCATTAAGATGACTGCTTAGAGCACCCTTTGACACCTTTGTTTCTTGAAGCAACTGTCCCCAATTGAGAGTTCTATACTTTCGAAGCGCAGCTAAAATTAACTCATCACAAGCATTAACGATTTCCTTGCCACAATGAGGACAAACCAAATTCTTCGGAGTTCCATTCATAAATTCAACACCCTCACGTTATTCCGAGCCTGCAACCCAAGCAAACGCCTAACCTCCGGATCCTCCAACTTTTTAAAAAGAAGAAGCTGTTCAGACTCATCACGAAAGCCACCAATTATCAATTCGTAACTTTCAGGAATCAACATAGAGCCCTCACGAGGTCCGCCTAGATCTTCGGGAATTTTCTCGCCAATCGCCGTCAGCAACGCCTGCAAGTCTTCTTTCTCGCCAGCCTCGATTATGCGCTTGTAATCGGCTTCATCAAGCTCTCGGTTGTGCTTGCCTCTAAGCTTGTTGAGAGTCTGGCGTAGAAGCCTCCGCTGTGGATCCGAAAGCGAGAGCCGAAGCACCGGAGCAAAGAATTCCTGGTGGTCTTTACATACTTGGACCCGCTGCTCGCCATCACTAAAAATGCCCTGTAAATCGGTGACTATGGGATAGATCCAGCCGTGCTTTTGCAGACTCTTCCAGATTTGCTCTTTTTGTTTATTTGTCATTTTATTGGGGTTGGTTTCATCAGATTTTAGCTCTCGGATATCTTCCAAAAGACCATTGTATGCATCGGGAACCTTTAGGATCGTTTTCTTCTCGCTCATGGGTAAACCCCCGATTTCTTCAATTCCAACCTTAGTTGTTTCTGTCTTTTCTTGGCTCTTTTTTTCTCATGACTTCCCAAACTAATCAACTCCATAACTTTCAACGAACATACTCCTCAGAATCCTGCGCTTTCCCAAGAGGCACAGGGCTGCCCAAATCGCCAAGCTTACCCAAAACATCGTTGAGCTTGGTGAGAGCTCCAAACATTGCCTCGTTTAAACGTTCAAGCTGCAAAAGCCTACTATTAGCGTACTTTAGTGCTTCAGTGTTGCGTTTGACCTCTTCTTTAAGCTCAAATGCATGCTGAGATCTTTCAGTGTCAGCAAAACCCTTGGATATAGCTTGCTCAAACCGATTTACGCTCATGGGCTTTGTGACCTTGCGTTCCTTGCGCACAAGGGCTTCCTCCTTTTGATACACCCGCTCAACCATGCCGTAGAGATCGATTTTGGTTATGCATTGAACACCATCCAGGCGGATGCCATGGTAATCCTTGTTGCACTCAAAAGTTAAAATCTCCAAATCATTAAGTTGGAAACCTAAATGATCATTGACTAGGTCAAACCAACGGTTAAGTGCCAACAGACATGCATCATGGCTCATGCCTCCGACGTCACAGGCGAGGTATCCGCTGATTTTACGGCGCTCCGAACCAAAACAAACATGAAGCTTAACTCCCCCGACAAACTCATCCATCTCCCAATGCTTCACATCTTGACAGACAAAACTGCGTAAGCTAATGTTATGCACTGAGAGCGGCACGAACCGCACCCCGTAGGTGATTTTGTTGCAGTATGCCCCAGGGTAAGGCTGAATGATCAGGCCTTTTTGCAACAGTTTGGAGCAGAAAAAGCGAACCGTCGAGTACTGGCCAGGTGTTGGCTTTCGTGGAGCATGGATTTTTCTGGCTATCTCACATGGTTTAAGCTCAACTTCTGAAGCATCGATAATCTGATATGTTAGTGCTTCTATGCCTCTGGGCTTTGAGGGGTGCAAACTGTTGCAACACCTGTTGGTAGGGGTGTTTGCGGTGTTATCAGATGCTTCAACCAAAAAAATGCAGCTCCTAAACTTGGTCCTTTTGAGCCTCGATCAGCTCTAAGGTAGCTTTCTTGTATCGGGGACTCAAATTGCTAAGCTTCTCTAAACCATACTTCTTCAGCAAAGCCTTGGCAGCGTCCTTTTCCTTGTCAGAATAGCAGGGGTTGCTAAAGCCGCTATACAAATTAGGCGCCCACCGAACCAGCCTATAGGCAATTTCAAGCAGCGTCTTTTTTGTAGGAGCACCCAGCGACTGCTCTTCTAAAGCAGCCCTCTCAAGCAAAGGCTGAAGAATGTTCAGAGGACCCATACGAAAATACCCCAAACTATGAACCTCCCGAATTATCTTCAGAGGGCAAAATTACTTCAGCTCAATTACTCGACGAGGAATCTCGCTTTGTCGGGAAGTGTAGAAAGGCAAGCTCTGCAGCGTATCTTTACTCATCAAATTTACGACCACGTCGCCAACTGTTGACTGCTGGCCATTGGGCAGCTTCATCAAAACCTCGCTGAGAAATTCCTTCTCGATTGTGCTAAGACCCCAAACGACTGCCTCAATCTTGCTTTTTATCCAATGAAAGAGCAGCCGGTATTCTTGGTTAATGTTCTCAGTATCGACGAGTTTTCCATGAAGCTTCTTTTTAATAACAATATGAGGAGGCTTAACTGCGACGCCTAGTTGCTTCTTGACACCCTGCACTTCTGCTTCAATGATGAACTCTAAAGTATCATCCTGCCCTTCAAGAGTGGTCCAGCGAATGTTCTTTATCCCGTAGCTTTTTAGTAGAATCTCAATTTCCGCTTTAGTCCTCTCATAAGGAACCGTTGTATCCAAATAGGGCGGGTTGCGATTTAGAACAAAACTAACTTTGTTGCTCATCTTTGGTTTCTCCTTTCGTTACTTGGATTCGCATCTCAACTGTAGCGATCGTATCGTGTTGAGCCCCTCCATGGCTGATCAGACAGATTTCGCGGATCCTGAAGCCTCGGCTTGCACTCATCACGCGGCTATGATACCCAAAAGTGATAACCCAGCCAAGAGGCGTCAAAATATCAGGCAGGACATCAAGGAGCTGCTTGAAACGACTATTCTTATGTCCGTTGTAGAGCTCCATGCTTTTGCGGTAACTATACGGCGGGTCTAGCAAAATAACATCGAATAACTCGCCTCTTTCTCTGAGATGTTTGGCGCAGTCCAGGGCATCAATCCGAAAAAGGGTACACCGCACCTCGTCTATGTCGTTAGTAACTTCAATGCAGCCCATCAAGCGTGTGGGACCTGCAAACAAGTTAAGCACGTACTTGCCTTTGCACTGCTCTTCAACCCATGCCTTTATTTTTGGAGCCTTGAACGTATAGCGATTAAGAGGCTGACGTAGGTAAGTAAAAGTGATGCTCAAGAAATAGCCCTCCCAAAGCTTAGAGCATCCGCTAAACTAAGTTTAACATAAAAAGAAACGGTAGTTTGTGGAATTGGGAGTGGCCCCGCCGAAAAGATGTACTTATGAACAAAAAATAAAAAAACAAGGAGAGTTGTTAACGCTCGGTAAATCGAGTGCCGCAGTCTCTGCATAAGTACCGTTGAGCGCCGAACGATAGGGGTAGATTTATGTGCCCATCCTTCCAATTTTTGAAGCTGCCGCACATAGGGCATTTGACCTTCTTTTTGGGGATACTGCTTGGAAAGTCGGCTGGCAATATTTTGCCACAGTAAGGGCAATTGAATATTTTTCGATCCATTTCTATTATCTCCTGCCAAACTTGCTCTGGAGAGTGGACCGCTAACAAAGGAAAAAAGGGGAGAACGGAGAGAAGAATTGAAAATTAACATCGCCATCGATAGAGATTCGATTATCTCCACTGGAGTCGGAGGTACCTCACCCCGGCCACTATTCGCTGATTTCGACCACTTTTTATTCTTGGTATCCTGCTATTTTCTCTTTCTGAGGAATATTAAGTTGTCCTTTTGGCAAACGTATTCAAATCCAGTTTCTAAGAGACTTTTCACATTCTTGGGTTGCTGCCCTTTATAAGTTTGTTAACTGGAAGGATCGCTAAGCAAGATTTTGAAAGCTCATGTTTGATAGGATGTTGAGGACCAGGCTTCTTGTTACGTTAGTTCATCCTTGAGAGAATTGTTACTTCAATGAGATCTATGAAAAAGGGTTCAATTACATTTTGTTGCTTAGCTAATTTTTTGACGTCGCTTGAAGAATGTAAATACTTAAAGCTTTCAAAGCCATAGAAGCGTAAACAGTTTTTTAGTGAGGTGAAAACGTGGTATTTGAAGAGGAAGATGAATTTGTAGAACCGAAAGATGAGGAATGGGATGAAGAAGAAGAGTGGTAAACCAAAAAGTTTTTCAATTTTTATTCTTTTTAGGGCGCCATGATTTTTCCGTTATGGGCGTATTTTTTGCTTCAAATAAAGGGCTTTAGGATATTTTGAATAGGATACGCTGAGGTATTCCCTCATCCTCCAGCACTAGGTAGTTGAGTCCTTTTGTGTCGCCGAGTTGGTCGAGCCATTTTAACCCGTCATACGATTTCTGTAATGCCAATAGTCGTTCTTGGTGGCTTCGCACGACTGATTCAATAGCAGTTAGCTCGTGGAACGCGTTAGCATCTAAAATGATGTCTATTGTGCCGACTGTTATTTCGCTTGAATTTTCTCCGCCTGCTTTTTTACCTGCCAGCTTCATGACGACTTCGCGGATTTTTTTTGATTTTTCTGCTAAAGTCCGGATTTCGTCTAAACGGCGCAGGTATTCGCCAAGTAAGCTCTTTGTTTCGGATAAATTCTTGTCTAACGTTTCAGCAATTGCTTGAGTTGACATATATTCTTTTAATTGGATGACCATTTTTTATGTCTCCGGAAGAGCGCTCGTTTTTTTATTTATTATAAACATTGTGATGGTTATACGATTTATGAAGTCTGAATAATAATGAGAAGAACATAAATCTTAAATTTTGTTTGGAATATTTTGATTCTAAGTTAATAAGAAAACTATTATATATTAATACATAATATATAATAATGAACAAAATATGGTTCTTAAAAAGAGCGAAACACACGGGGGAAAAATTAAACGAAAAAAAAAGAAACACTAACCTGCCCCAATGAGGCATGCGGGAAAAACTTCGATACACCACTAAAAGCGATCAACCTTCAGAAAAGTTCAAAAGAACGCTCCAACGCTTGCCCATATTGCTTAACTGAAATACCTTTTTCTGAGAATGAAACGGTAGATTCATCTGAAAAAGCAGCCCTCGAAATTGCGCCGCCAGAAGAAAAGTCAAATCAAAACCCGCCTAAAAAATCAGGTTGTACTCACCATTTTGGCTATATGAAGGAAAAGGAACACAAACAACAGATGCCCGAAGAATGCTTATTATGCTCACAAATAATGGCATGCATGGCTAAAGAAAAATAATCAAAATAATTTTTAAGAAAAATTCATTGCAGTCGGTATCAACGGAGTCGAATTTGGTAGACGCGTTGGAAATGATCCGCTGAAGGCTTTTACTTTGCTATGCTTTCTTCTCAGATTTTGGTGAGTCATCAAGTGTGATTTCGATGTATTGTAATTCTTCGGTTAGGTAAACTATTTCGTTTTTCAATCTTGCAGCTTGTCTTTGTCTTGATTCACGATCATCACTTTTTAGTATTTTTACCAGTTTAGACATATTTCATACCTCTCTATATTAAATCGCAACAGTAACGATATTAATAAACCTCGATGTTCTAACTCGGGAGCTGTTGAAGTGAAGAACAACACTACAGTTTCTAGTTCATGTGTTAGGTATAGCTGTAACTGGTATTGTTGTTGTACACAAGAACAGGCTGTTTTCATTTGCAGATATATTTATTAGGTGTCTGGTATCGCAGTATATAATACATAGAGAGTGTTTAAAAATGAAAATTCGACGAAAGCTACTCTTATCCTACCTCATAATAACAGCATTAGTAATTGCCGCAGGAGCAACCATAACATACAATTCAATGAAAATGGCTGAACTGCAAAGTAACGCAAAACAGCAAGAAGACATAAACAACAACGCATATGCATACCAGCAGGGACTAGACCAAAAGCAATTCGGCACGCTCATGTACAGCGCGGACCAAGTTCAAGAAGGCACAAAAGTCGTTGTAGCAGGCGCCGACTTACAGGCCCCGGCTCAGACCTTCCTAGAAAATGCATTAATACCGACCCCTACGCTCTTGACCCAATTCAATCAAGTAGCCGCAATCGACAATGATCAAATTAATAATGGCATCAGAGACGTTGCCCAACTGTACAGCGACAACTCACTAAACTCAACCGACAAATATCCTCTAATGTGGGATAAACTATCTCAGATCATGAACGCAACTGACCAAGCTGATAGCCAACTCGCAACATTAAGAACGACAACACAAGCAAACGTTCAGGCCGCAGTTACCGAATCACAAAACTACGCTAACTTTAGCATAATTATGGCGGTTGGATTTATCTCAGCTCTTGTTGTAGCTTCAGTGGTAATGTCTATAGTAATCGGAAACCGCATCACCGTCCCGCTCAAAAATCTATCAGCAATCGCTCAAAAAGTAACACAAGGCGACCTTGATCAAAGATACTACCTAAAGGAAAACATCGACCTCAAGAAAGCCGACGAAGTAGATGAGCTAACTGACTCATTCAAGAAAATGATTAATGCATTCAGAATGCAAGAAGCACTACTCAAAGAAGACGAGGGTAAAGATAACCGTGACGCTTGAACAAGACTGCCTGGCAATACTTGCTAAGCAAATGGGGCCAGCAGCCAAACTTTTTCTCGATCGCCAATGTCGCCGTTATTTAAACAAAGAATCATCTTCACTTGAGAGAAATGATCTTCTTGAACTATCCAAACGCTGTTTTGCAGGCACTCAATTGACTCTCGGAGTAGTCGCTGCGGAAAACATAAGGAAAAGCATCTTTGAACTAAGCTCTTCATCTGTATAATAGAATTTTTTTTGCATCTTTTTTTTCACATCGCTAAGCTCTCTTAAGATCTCTCACTATCTTTCCAAACTGCTTATTGTTTTAGTAGGCAATCTTAGCCTTCTTAGAATTCAGAGAAACTTTGATCAATCCTCCATATTTTGGGAAACTAAGCACGGGTCAAAAAAGACAAAGGACGCAAAAAGAAACGAAAAGAGACTGACCTACAACTGATTCAAACCCAAAATCAAAATAGCATTCCTAAAAACAAAGAACAAAAAACATTAAAAAAATTAGAAACCAGTTGGCTATCTATTGCTTTTCTACAACCGGTTTAACGGTAACTAATGAGCCTTCCTTGACCGCTAGCTGCTTTAGGATTGATTTTGGTATCTGAATAAGGCCCTTTCCTTCAAACTTTGGATCCTTTTCAATCTTGAATTTACACCGCACGCTTCTGCCTATGACTGTGTCGCTAATGGTCACTTCTTCGATTTTTGTATCACCATACAATTCTTTCCATCTAAGGGCTAATGCTTTGTCAAAATGTACATTGTCCGCTCCTCTTAGCCCACCTAACCCTGACATTTCTTCAACCATCAGTTGGCAATTCGGTGAATCAATTAGAAAATGCGACTTCATTGTAATGGGCGTCTGCGATTCTGTTGGCTGTATCTCAGGAGCCTTTTGAGGCACCTCTGCAGGCGGACTTTCTTCGACAAATTCGTTCTCTTCTGAATCTTTTTCCTCGACTTCGCTTATAATCGGTTTTATGAGAACTTTAGCTCCTTTTTTGACACTCAGTTTCTTTTGAAGGGGCTCTGGAACTAACACTAACTTGGTTTGCTCACGTTTTGGATCTCTGGAAACTTCAAATCTGCATTCAATCGTTTTTCCCGTACTCAGTTCTTTTATCATGATGCTGCGAATTTTGTCTTTGCCGAAAATTTCTCTCCAGTGACCAACTGTTATAAGATGTAATTTTACAGCATCAGATGAGCTAGATATTATTCCTAATCTACCCATATCATCAACGGTAAATTCTGCAAATTCAGGTCCTGGAACATTCGAATCTAAGCTATCTAAATCCTTTGAGGGTTGATTTGGATTAATTTGGACTGTTTGCTTTTGCTCCAAACTAGTTTTCTTAACTAATTCAGGGGGTTGGCTCGTTGTTTGCATGATTGGAGGCGAGATTGGAGTTGATGGGGTCATGTCTTTAACGATTTTGAATATGGTTGGTGCCAAAAAATGAGTGAGGTTGTTGACGGTCTCTTGGTTAGCATCTTTAGAAGTGACTATGGTCAAGTAATAATCGTTAATGTGAGCAATATCTAATCGGCCATTTGAACCTTGAACAGTTAGTAACTTTAATCCATCAATTATGTCTGCTTTGCTGCTTATTGCTTCAAAAGCCTTGATTGTCTTGCTTGCTTGCTCCTCATTGGTAAAATCATCTTTACCAAGGATCTTGTCTTTCCCAAAAATGAAGGCTTTAGAAACATCTTTGTTTATACTCTTTATTTCATATAGCGCCTTCACAAGTGAAGGATCAATCTTATTTTCTTCCATACTCACTTAAGGTCCAGCTCCATTGTTCTTCAATGTTAAGCACCGAATACCTTTTTCACACTGAACATGACTTCTTTAAGGGCTGCAGATAGTGCATTCTCGTTTTGTTTGATCATTTTTGCAGTGATCCCATCAAATTCCAAATAAGCCTCTTTGCCTATTTTTGAGCACCTATAAGTGACCCTATAGATAGGTCGGTAAATTACAGAGCGTTCATCTACCTCGAACTGTTCACTAACGATTCTCTTTACATCAAAAGGACGCAACTTTATACGGTTGCTAATTGCTTTAAGATCCATTTCTTCTGGTAATTCTGGCATACCCAAGGATTTCATTAGATCTTCAGGATTTTCCTCAGATCCCGCAGGAGGAAACTCGCTTAATCTCAACTCTTGGCCAATTTTGTTTAAGAAAAGAAACGCATGATTGATTTTGGAAAGTCTTTCTTCGCCTTCCAGCTTGATATGACTTTCGTTCCTATGTAAATTTGATCCTTGCTTGGGTAAGAACGTATTGTTGAAAAGAACAACTTCAGTCACATCGTTATCGATTGTAACTCTATAAGCGCAAGTGCGATAGTAGTCAATAGAGTACTTTCCGCTTACTGTTAAAAATGGTTCGTAATATTTTTTGGTAGAAACATATTCTATTTCTTCAGGATTTTCTAGCTTAAGCAGATATCTCTTGAATAATTTGTGTTTATTTTTTTCGCCTTCAACTCTAATAACTGCTGGGTCAATTGGTGTCTTGTATACTATCGTTTTTCTGGATGCAACATGTTCATTTGGTTCTGAAACTTTGCTAGATATTACTATTTCGTTAATTTTGGTTAGTTCTTCTGACATGCTTTCGCCCCGCCTATATTAAATCATATGATATGTTATACACTTTATAAACATCACGAGTCTCAAGCCTTTTTGCCTATCTGTTCTACAAAACAACAATTCGTTTGATACCTTCACTTACCTTATACCACTAAGAACCCACACAGCTAAAGGTTAACGGTTATCTGAGGAACTGTTTGCACTCAAAACACAAAAACCATAATTGATTAAAAGTGCAAGCTATGTAAACCTAACCTGTTTTGAAAAAGTTTAAAGTTAGCGGGGTAGGGAATTAAACTGGCAATTTAACTATGAATTTTGTTCCTTTCCCAACTTCACTTTCAAATGTGACAGTCCCATTCATTGCTTCTGTAAATCTCTTAACTGCCGCTAACCCAAAGCCCTGCCCTTTTGCTTTTGTAGTTATTAATGGTGTAAATATCTTGCTTTTAAGGTTCTCAGGTATGCCTTCGCCTGTGTCTTGGACCACAATAGTGACTTTGCTGTCGTCACGAGATGCCGATATCGTGAGCTTTCCCCCATCCGGCATTGCCTGTATGGCGTTATTGGTTAAGTTCACTATGATTCTTTGAAGGTAGGTCGAATCCGCCTTTATTTTTAGCATACCCTTTTCGAAGAAATCTGCAAATGTAATATTTTCTGGAACTTTGATGGTAGATAAGGCCGAATTAAGTATTTTTTTGAGGTCTAACTCTTCGATTCTTGGCGTTAACGGCTTAGAGAAATCTTGTAAATCCTGAACAATCTTGTTTATGTAAATAATGTTTTTCTCAATTTCATCTAGGCTCTCTATTACATTCTTCTTCTCTTCATCTTTAAGCGAAGAAGCAACTAAATCTGTTTTAACCAAGTAAACATCGCCGATAATAGCCTGCAATGGATTACGAATATCATGCCCAACCATACCCGCAGTAGCGCCGATAGCGGCTAAACGCTCAGAATCCTTAAGTTGCTTAGATCGTTCATCAACAAGTGCCTCTAAATGTTCAGAAAGACCTCTATACTGCAATTCGCTTTTGCGCAACGCTTCCTCTGCGATTGTCCTTGACAAAGCTAAAGCCAAACGTTCAGCTATTCTTTCCCACATCTGAATCATTTCAAGAGTAAACATGTCTTTTCGTTTGTCATTTAGTTGAAGCAACCCCAACCGAATATCTCCAACACGCAACACAATCAGAGCCAGTGACTCATACCCTTCGCTATTGCAGTGGTTGCGTGTGTTTCCTTGGCGGTCTACGTTAGTTGTGCTTGCGATTAGTTGAGTTGTACTGTTTGTCCAGAAACTTCCGTTTTCCGTAAAGAATTTCTTGGATAGATCAAATCTTCCACATATGATGTTTCCGCACATACATTCAAGAACGGGTTTACCTTTGGAGTCCCGAATTACACACCCCTCTTCGTCACTTGCGCACAATTTGTTCTCTAGTTGAAGGTGTTCAGGCGGGAATCCTCTGGTTTCATAATACGGATAATCATCTCCTTCTTTGAGCCTAATGCCCACTGCTTGGCACCCTGACTGTTTCTGGAAGAAAACCGTGGCTGCCTTTACTAGGTCACGAGTATGAGTAGTTGTATTGGCTATTCTCAGGAACTCAACCATGATTTCGCGTTCAATTTCAGCTTTCTTGCGTTCACTAATGTCTTCAAATACAGCTGCAAAATAACCTTTTCTTGGACAATAGGCAGAAATGGATAACCACAGGCTTAACGGCTTAAAGAATACCTCAAATTTTTCTCTTTGACCTGTGAGAGATACTCTTCCGTAAATTTCAAAAAGCTCAGGATTAACATCTCTAATCCCAGGTATTGCTTCTGTAACTTTTTTTCCAACAATCAAATTTCTTTTTAAGCCTGTTATTCTTTCAAAGGCATCATTAATTTGAAGATAAACAAAGTCGGTGGGCTTTCTTGTTTCGTCGAAAAACATTTGACAAAATGCAAAGCCATTAGTCATGTTTGCAAAAAGAGAACTGTATTCTTCTTTGCTTTGCCTTAAAGTATCTTCAATTTTCTTGCGCTCGGTTATGTCGGTAAAGGATAAGACTGCACCATCAATCTTTTTATCCTCAGTTATATACGGACGAATCCGCATGTCAAATAAACGGTCTTCACCATGTTTAATTTCTTGGTTGACTGTCGTCAGCTTGGTTACCACATTAGTGATTGTCTCTTCTAAATCTCTAATGTATACCCATAAATTGACGCTTGTAATCGGTTTTCCAATGTCGGAAGGCGAAATTCCCAAAAGTTCTTGAGCTGAAACGGTGAAACGCCTAATCTTCAATCCGTTATCAACAATAACAACAGAAATGTCGGTGTTTGTTTGCAGATTAGTCAAGTCATCATTTAGGCGTCCAAGAGTCTGATTGCGGTTTTTAAGTTCCTCGTTTAATGTCTGCAGCTCTTCGTTGCCTGATTGTAGTTCCTCCTTAGCGGTCTCCAATTCTTCGTTTGTACTTTGCAACTCTTCATTGCTAGACTGAACCTCCTCCATAGAGGAACGAAGTTCTTCATTTGTTGCCTCTTGTCCTTCAACCAGAGTTTGCAGTGACTCCTTGGTTGCTTCCAAATCCTCCTTAAGCTCACGAATTTGACGATCCTTAACATTCACCAATTCGAGAGGCATCACTCCAGACTCAATTACCTCAGTCAAATTCGGTGTAGATACTTCAGTAAATAATACGAAGTAGAATGACTCATCATACTTGTCTATTTTAAGCGGTGTTATCTCAATATTGACTGTTTTTTGTTGACCCGCATGTTTGAAATGGACTGTTTCTTTGACAACCTGACCCTCTTTCCTTACCCTGTAAATAGAGGTTTGAACTTGTGATCTCAATTCTTTTCTAATAATCTTATTTACGTTCAGGCTTGCCATACCTGAGTCTGGCGAAAGGTAAGGTCCGACATCTCCACGAAAAACAAGAATATCTAGACTATTATTCACCAATAAAGTTGCGGGACCATATTTTGTTGTTAAAAGGTGGTCAACTTTTTCGCCTAAGACTGTCAATAAATCTGCTCTTGCAAGTGGTTTAGCTGTTTTCTTGGCAGAATAAGGAATAAAAACGCCTTCACCAAATAATGCTGGGGGTTGAGCCTGCTTTTTTCGGTAAATTAGACCTTTTGGGAGAATTTGTTCAAACAAGTACTGAAATTTGCCGACACTCTCTGATTCGCTTAAAACTAGAATGCCATTCGGCTTTAAGGCATAGTGGAATATAGGAAGTACTCTTTCGTGAAGGTGAGTATCAAAATAGATGAGCACGTTTCGGCACATAATCAAATTTATGTTAGAAAAAGGCGGATCAGTTGTTATATCCTGTTTTGCAAATATGCACATATCTCGTATGAGTTTTGAGATTCGATAATGTCCATTTTCTGAAGTGAAGAATTTCTTCAATCTATTTTCTGAAACTTTGTCTGCTATGCTTTTGAGATAGGTGCCCTGACGAGCTTTTTCAATATTTTTCTCGTTCGCGTCTGTGCCAAAAATCTGAATTGATATATCTGTTAGTTCTTTTTCTTCCAGGAATTCTTGAAGTGCTATGGCGAGTGAGTAGACTTCTTCGCCTGTCGAGCAGCCTGGGACCCAAATGCGAATGGACTCGCCCGAAGGCTTCTTTGGAACTATCTCTGGAAAGACTTTTTCTTTTAAAGCTAAGAAAGTATTCGGTTCTCTAAAGAAGCTTGTTACACCAATGAGCATGTCATCAAACAAAGCTTGCCTCTCTTTCGGATGAGCCCTCAAGAAATCAACATATTCTTTTATGTTTTCTGTCTTGCTGATGATCATGCGACGGGTGATTCGGCGATTTATGGTTGTTTCTCGGTAATGGGTGAAATCAACGCCGAAAGAGTTTCTGAGCAGTATGATAATTTTTTTTAATTCGCTTTCAGCTTTTTCGGGTTCGGGAGTTTTTTCTGAAGGAACAATTTGAGGCGACTTCGCAATTCTTGCAAGTTCTTTTGCTATTTGTTCTGGGGCCATAATAAAATCGGGAGCTTCAGCGGCTATAGCGTTTTTTGGCATGTCCGGGTACTGAGCTGTGCCTGGATCTTGTACGAATGTTATTCCGCCTTCAGACTTGATGGCTTTAAGCCCTTCTGTTCCGTCATTTCCAGTTCCTGAAAGCACTATTCCAATTGCCCTTGTTTTTTGCTCTGAAGCTAAGGACAGCAAAAGACTGTTAATGGGCTTAAAAAGTGGTTCTTTAGGCAGAAGCTTAATGCATCTGTTCTCAAGGGTCAGGGTTTTTCCCGGTGGAATTACATAAACATGATTTGGCTTTATTTGCATACCGTCTTTGGCTTGTTGGACGACCATTTCAGTTGATCTCGCGAGGATTTCGGGCAGCATGCTTTCTTGACCGGATGCTAAATGCTGGATAACCACGAAAGACAGACCCGTTTGAATTGGCAAATTTCCCAATAACTTCGTAATTGGTTCTAACCCGCCTGCTGAAGCGCCAATTCCAACGATGGAACACTCATCTTTGCTATCGATGCCCGAAGAGACCTTTCCTTCCAAACCACTTTTTGCCATAACTTCTAAACCTGCAGCCAATAACAGAAACGTTTAGGCTAAAATTAATGCTCGGTCTATAATTTAAGACTTAACAAAGTAAACTCATCCAAATGCAGATTACTTTTTAAAAAAGTTCCGCTATTTCAATTCTTGAATGTCTGTTTTCCGTTTAGTTCTTTGTGAGGAGGCAAACGCACAACGAAAGAAGTTCCTCTGCCCTCTTGACTCTCAAAAGACACTGAACCGCCTAATGCTTCAGTCATACGCTTAATCACAGGTAAACCAAAACCTTGACCCTTCGCTTTGGTAGTGAACATCGGCGTAAACAGCTTACCCTGAACATCTTTAGGTATACCAACGCCTGTATCCTCAACAGTTAAAATTATATCGTTTACTTCCTTGTGAGCTTCTATGGAGAGTTTTCCCCCATTTGGCATGGCTTGAGCGGCATTAATAATCAGATTTTGCAGAATGCGTTTTATGTAGTCTGCATCAGCAACAATTTTTTTCGCATTTTTTTCCACTTTTACACTAATGCTAATTTGCTCGGGGAGCTTGGTCTTTTTCAATAAATCATCAATTATGACATTTATGTCGGCTTCTTCAGTTTTAGGCTTAAGGGGTCTGGCAAAATCTTGCAGATCGGCCACAATTTTATTAATGTAATCGATGTTTTTCTCAATTTCTCTTAGGCTTTCTAGGGCATTTGTTTTTTCTTCACTTTCTGAGATTGAGTCTAGTTCCATTTTAGCCAAATATAGGTCGCCTGTTATTGCTTGCAGAGGGTTACGAATGTCGTGTCCTACCATGCCTGCTGTGGCTCCGATAGCGGCTAAGCGTTCAGCATCCTTCAGTTGTTCAGCCCTCTGATTAGCAAGCTCCTCCATTTGATTAGCGTATTCCTCAACCAAAACAGCAGACTCCTCAAGCTTGGTCTGCATTTGCACCCTAGAGGTAATATCCACATTTGACTCAAATATCTCAAATAGATTGTTGTCTTGGTCGATTTTTCCCAGCCAATAACTCTGAACAACCAACTTACTTCCATCTTTACACGTGTGAAAGATTTCACCTGACCATTTACTTTCCAATTTGAGTTTGTTAACGATTTCATTAAGTGTTTGAGGCAATTTCGATTCGAGCAACCTATTGATGTCTTTTCCAATAGCTTCTTCTTTTGTCCAGCCATAAAGTTTCTCTGCACCTTTACTCCAATAAGTAATGGTGCCCTCAAGTTTTCTAATAATTATTGCATCTGGACTAAGATCGATAAGTGAAGCTTGCTTGCGCAATGTTTCTTCAGCCTCATCTCTTTTTTTACGCAGTCTCAACATGTCTAGTCCATATGAGAAATCATTTGAAAGCTCATTTAGAAGCTTCATTTCATCATCAGTGAAAGGGTCTGATTCTTTACTGTATATGTTTAAAGCGCCAAATGTTTCTCCTTCAAATGAAATTAAGGGAAGAACAAATGATGCGGTGTAGCCTCTTTTAAGTGCCTGAGGTCGCCATGGTTCAAAGTTGGGATCAATTTGCATATTCTTGCATACGTAGGGTTTTCCTGTCCGGATTACTGTGCCTGTCGGTCCACGGCCATTTTTTGAGTTTTCGTCCCAGTTGACTCCTAGGGCAGCGATGTAGTCTTTGTCGAAACCAGCAAAAGCTACTGGATGCACAGTTTTATGCTGGTCATGTTTAGCGAAGCCAACCCACACAAGCGCGTAGCCACAATTATTAACAATTATGTCACATATCTGTTGTGTTAACAAGATTTCGTCAGAGGCATGCATTAGAGCTTGATTGCTATTACTTACCGCTCTCTGGTGGCGATATAGTTTTTGTAAATTTTCTTCTGCTTTTTTGCGTTGAGTAATGTTTATTGCATAGATGCGTATGCACTGGGTTTTTGGTACTCTGTAGCATTGCTGAATGTACCATTCATCACCAATTTTTGCTTCGATTACAAAATTGGTTGCTGATTTCTCTTTGAACGCTTGGGAGATGCTTTCAAAGTAAGCAAAAAAGGGATGTTTTGAACCCAAGGTTTCAATGTCTATAAATTTTGCTTTTGCTGCTGGATTAACATATTCGACATTTCCGTGGATGTCGATTTCAACAATAGGGTTAGGGTTAAGTGTTGGAAAAGAAGCTAATCTTGCAGTTTCTTCTTCGGCGTTCTTACGTTCGGTGATGTCACTTGCTAACGCGGAGATTCCGTCGGATGAAGGAAAGACAGTCACCATAAGCCAAACATTGGCATTAGCTCCACGTGTTTCGAAACTTCGAGTCTCCTTGCTTATTCATAACTGCTCGATAATTCTCCTCAAAAATAGTACCTACTGAATTTGGAAATAGTTTCCAAATATTATGACCGATTAACTCTTCAGGCGTCTTGCCCAGAAGAGTTGCAGCTTGCTTGTTTATGTAAACGAAATTCCAATCTCGATCCAGCGAATAGAAGTTATCTTGAATACTTTCTAAAATTTCACTTATTTTTAAGTTGCTATTTACAAGTGCTTCTTCGGCTTTCTTGCGTTCTGTTATGTCCGTTATAAACGAGAAATATGATGTTACCTTTCCATTCCTATCAAAGAAGGGCTGTACCGTTAACTCTATTGGAACTCTCGAGCCATCTTTCCGAATATACTCTTTTTCGTATCGCACAGGCTTTTTTGTATGATTAAGCTCCGCCAACTTTTCTTTTTCAAATTCCATATATTCTTGTGGAGTCAAAACTGTGTTCCAAGTAATTTTTCGCAGTTCTTTTTCGCTATAACCTGTAAGCGTTTGAAAAGCTGCGTTAACCATTCCTAATCTGCCGTCGGGGTAACCTACACCTACAGCAACCGAAGCATTCCTTACGATTTCTGCAAGAAAACGTTCTTTTTCAAGACTCTCATTTAATGCCTCTTCTGCTTTCTTGCGCTCAGTAATATTTCTGGCAACATGAACTGACCCAATAAGGTTCCCCTTTTCGTCTCTAAGAGGAGATGTGCTCACTAAGAAGTCACCGCCGAGGCGAGGTTCATGCACTTCAGCGGTGTGCTGTTTTCCGTCGTAAACGGTTTGTTTATGTGGACAAAAATCTGGCGGATTATCTAAACCATGAACGCACTGATAGCAAAAAAGTCCGATGGCTTTCTCTGGACTTACGGCCAACTGTTGCGCCATGGCTCGATTAGCACGAACGATCCTAAACTGGTTATCAAGAATGGCTATAAAGTCTGGAACACTGTCAAAAGTACGTTCCCAATCATTCTTTGATTGCTTAAGCTCTTCCTCAGCTTTTTTGCGTTCTGTAATCTCCTCGAATAGAGCGACAAAATAACCCTTCTCTGGACAATAAGCTGAGATTTTATACCATTTACCTAAAGGTTTTGCGTAATTCTCAAACTGTAGTAGGTGAACAAGTTAATGCAACGCGTCCATAAACACCAACCCAATCAGCAGAATCCATCTTGATTCCTGGAAGAACCTCTGTCACCTTTTTGCCAATAATTCGCTCTCTCTTGAGTCCAGTCATTTCTTCGAAAGCATGATTGACTTCAAGAAAAATATAATCAATCGGCTTACCTGCTTTGTCAACAACAATTTTATGATAGGCAAAGCCATCTAGCATCTTGTCAAAAAACATGTCAAACTGTTTTCGATCGCCGCCAAGAGCCTTAGCCCATCCACCCGCTAAAACATCAGCTGACATAAGAAGGCTTCACCGTTAAATTACCAAAGATAACATAATCTGAAATATAAAAATACGCCTCATTATTGGCTAAAAACTTAGAAATCAAACGGCACAATTGTTTTCTCTGGGCTTAATATTGCAATCAAGAAGTAAACTGTACGAATGAAGAATTAACATCCATCAGTTCAATTACAGAATTATGAGGGAACTAATCGGAGAATAGAATACGGCCAAAAAAATATTTTCAACCAAAAACGGATCATACACTTAAATGTCAATACCCGAGCAACCACGCTATTTATTATGTATATTCTCAATTCACAAGCCTTATTTTGATTTGTATACCTGAAGATTATTGAAGCAATATGCAAACCAATGAAAAAACAGTAGGTTCTCTTGCTTTAATATTTCTTAGTTTAGGATGTTTACCTGCTTATTTCCATTTCATGCTTTATGCGGTTGTAATTTGGATGTTGGGTTTTGCTCTATTTAACATACATGTTGTTGTTTTGACGCACAAGAAAAGTCTTTCTTAACGCGCTTCTTTGATTAGAGGTCTGCCTTAAAATGGGATATATAGATACAAATAGATACAAGCAACCCAGACGTATTATCTATTTTTTATAGATACTTACGATAAAAAAGCCTCACACAATATGCAATCTTTGTTTTGAAAGACATAGGTTTCTTTTCATGATGGCGCAATCAAACACGAGGGGATAGATTTTCAGTTGAAATAAGATAATAATCGCCATCATCTTGAAGAGCCAATTGTTTCTGACCCGCAAAATCAGCCAATTGTTTTAGGGACCCTTCCTTGGCCGACTTTTTTTGTATGCACAAAACAAATCCTTCCGGAGACGCGTCAAGCATTTTGGCATTTAAAGCATAGTTTGCCTTGAGTTCATTCTTGTATTTCATTGCATCGGTCAAGTTCAAACGTTAAAACCTCTGACATGATTCATGTCGCATCAATCAATCAGTCCAAAAAAGAAATAAACTCTCTCTGTATAGTTTATAGAGAATCTTGCGCTAATTCTTATTGCCGTTCAAAACATTAGAAATTTAGACGCGTTTGCATATCCTATGTAGTTTCAGTGGGGCATATAGTCTATTTGTGAAACTTTTAAGAGCTCTCAAGCCGTAGTAACCAGCCGTAGTAACTTAAAACAACAAGAGTTAAGGAGTTTTTATTTACTTCGTTCAATTATATAGCATTTAGAGGTGCCGTTTTTATGGGGCCGCTGTCTGGAAAAGTTTGTTTGGTTACAGGGGGCAACTCGGGGATAGGTAAAGAGACAGCTTTTGCATTGGCAGAGATGGGTGCAACCGTGGTGATGGTTGTCCGAAACCAGGAGAAGGGCCAAAAAGCACTAGAAGAAATAGTGACTAAGACTGGCAACCGCTCTGTTAATTTAATGGTTTGCGATATGTCATCGATGGCTTCAATACGAGGTTTTGCCTCAGACCTTAAGAAAAGATATGACCATTTAGATGTGTTGATTAATAATGCTGGGGCAGAATTTGTAAAAAGGCAACTTACAGCTGAAGGATTTGAACAGACATTTGCAGTAGATTATCTGGCACCTTTTCTTTTAACGCATGAGCTTCTGGATTTGCTAAAAGCAGGTGCACCTTCACGAATTATCAATGTTAGCTCGGGATTGGCTAAAAATGGCAAGGTTGACTTCGATGATCTGCAAAACGAGAAAAAGTACAAGGGAATGCAGGCATACTCAAATGCTAAACTTATGCTTATGATGTTCACTTATGAGCTATCTCGGCGGTTAGCCGGAACTGGAGTTACGGTAAATGTCTTAATGCCGGGCTTTGTGGCGACTAAATTGGGAAAAAATAGCGGCAGCCTACGTTCAGCTATCATGTTTACAATGGTTCGGCCTATGCAGATCAGCGCGAAGAAAGGCGCAGAAACATCAGTCTACTTAGCCTCTGACGATCAAGTTAAGAATGTATCTGGAAAGTGCTTCGCTAAAAAGAAAGAAGCCACAACGTGCCCAGTATCGTATGATGTTAACGTCCAAAAACGATTGTGGATTGAAACGGTCAAATTGTTGAATTTGGAGTAGCCAAAACAGAATCAGCTTGCTGCAAGCACAGCAAGTGCCGAATCAATTTACGGAAAATGAAATTTTATCGCCGGCAACTTTGACTTTTAAGCTTTCGATTATTTTATATACATTAGCTTCTAAATAGGCTATGGTGCGTTCTTTTGGAAAAAAATAATTCTGTTTTTCTAAAATACGCAAACATAATACTTTTCATTCTAACTGTCATAATCAACAGTATCGCAGGTAGCACAATTCTTATTGGCGGTCGAAACACCGCAACTGTATCAAATAATAATCCAACCCTTATCACTCCTGCAGGTTACGTTTTCTCTATTTGGGGTGTCATCTATATTCTGCTGGGCGTCTTTGTGGTTTATCAGGCATTGCCCAGAGAACGCGGCAGCGATTATCACAGAAAAATAGGCTGGCTATTTGTACTAAGCAGTCTGATAAATATCGCTTGGATTTTTGTTTGGCAGTTTGAAAGCTTAATTCTCTCAGTTATCATCATCTTTGCATTATTGCTAACATTAATCGCTATTTATTTGCGCCTAAACATTGGCAGATCAAAGGTTAAGACAAGTGAGCGACTTGCGGTACATCTTCCATTCAGTGTTTATTTAGGCTGGATAACAATTGCTTCAATAGCCGATGTCGCTATCAGTTTGACTGCTTACAATTGGAACGGTTTTGGAATTAGCGCTGAAACGTGGGCAATAGTAGTAGTCGCAGTTACACTAGTCATAACCATGCTTATGTTAAGTATTCGTAAAGATGTCGCTTATGCTCTGGTGGTTATTTGGGCCTTAGTCGGCATCGGTGTAAACCACAGCAACAATCAAACGGTTGTAATGTTAACTGAGATAAGCAGTGTTATTGTAGCTGTCTCTATACTAGCAGTGATTGCTGTCACATTGTTGAAAAGAAAATGACTAGATGTATTATTTGCAATTAACAAGTATAAAAAAATGAAAAAGTCGGCAGACTTTATTGATACTGTTTTTTCTCTGTTAATGTGAGAACTTGGCGGGGGTTGTAACCCTTTTTCTTAATAGACATATCAATTAATTCCACCTTCGATGGGTCAACTCGTATTATCCGGAGTGATTCGGGAAACTCTTGCAAGTTAAATTCTTTGGCGGTTTTTTCCCATTGGTAAGCTTCTAAACTTTTATTGAATTCTTCACTATTTCTTGGGATTATTGTTGCTTTTCCAGTTATTTGTGCTCCTTTAGCGCTGTCCCATCCAGTGTATGGCAAGTAAATGCCTATGCTAACATTTTGGTTGTTGGCTAAATTTTTGAGTTTTGTGCCTGGCTCGCCTACGAAATATAATGTTATTCCTTTGGAACGATATTCAATCGGTGTTGCACGTGGTACATCATGATTACAAGTTGCCAGAACGCACATGTTATTTTCCGAAAGAAACTGGACGATATAATTTTCTAACTTTTGGTGAGGCATTGTCGTAGTTGGTTGGTTTCTGAGTGACATCGAAATACGCATCCTCCAAAATACAGATAGTTTTTTAGGTGTAAATCTGTATCTACTGCGACTTTATTTGGGCTAGCGCTAGCCCAACGGCTATTTTCAGATTCACCCCCTTCACCCAAAAGCTGGGTGTAGCCTTCACTGCCATTACGACCCGAGGGTTCAAACGAGGGCTCAAACCTATCCCCGCCGCCAAATGTGAATTTCGTGCAATTCCACCCAATTATAAGGCTAATTTCTGTTTTACGAATTGAATTCAATGCTAACCACAGTTTTGGCATTTGAACCCTCGGTTGTTAAATGTGCTCGGCGGCCCCAAGGCTCACTGGATTCGAGTATGCAAGTGTAAAAATTTATTTACTTGTATGAAATAATGGTAAATTATGACAGAACAAATTGAAGACATCATTAAAGTTTCCTCCAAGGGGCAAATTGTAATTCCCAGAGAAATTCGCAAGAAACTGGGAGTTAAAGGAGGCGAGAAGCTTTTGGTGCTTACTTGCGATGGTGATATTGTGCTTAGAAAAACTAAGGAATTATCTCTTGACGAAATAACTGAGAGAATTGAGAAGGTAACTAAGGAAGAGGGCGTAGATATTGATAAGCTTGTGGCAGAGGCAGCTGAGTGGGCAAGAAAGTCAAAGTAGTCTTCGACACGAACGTTTGGATCGCAATATCGATGAGAAAGATTCTGAAAGATGAATTTTTGCGAGTGAAAGAAAGCCTGTGCGTTTACGTAAGCAAGGATATTGTCCTGGAAATATCGAGAGTTTTGCAGTATCAAAGAATTAGCGAGGTTCTAAAGAAGGCGGGCATACGTGAAAGAGATATTTTGCGAGTTATTGTCTCGAACTCCAAAATGATTGAGACAAATATGAAACTACACATTATAGACGAAGACCCTGAAGACAATAAGGTTCTAGAGTGCGCTTTGGCAGCTAGAGCAGACATAATCGTGTCTGGAGATAAACACCTTCTTAGCCTTGGCAAGTTTAGGAAAACCAGAATATTAACGCCCAAAGAATTCTTCGGTAGCTTGCCAAGCTGCAGTGAAAGTTAATTCCCAAGGGTTCAACGCTATACCCACCACGAGTTAGAAAAGGTCTATTTGGTATTCTTTTACCTGGATTTTCTGTTTTGCGTCTTTTCATAGGCTGTTATGAAGACAGTTTTTTTATCTTCTGCGATAGCAACCGGCAGGGCATCATAAAATGTTACTTTTCCATCATAAATTATCTCGCATTCAGCTACGTTTCCAAAAGTCATAAAGAATGACTGATGAACTTCTAAATAAAATTGGGAAAAATTAAAGTCTCAACAAAAGATTTTCGGTGTATTTGCGTATTACGTCGGCGAATTCGCTGATTGTTTCTGGCGCATAAGGCTTGAGCGTTTGGAATTTCTTGTCTAAGGTATCGTCTGGAATGAATTGTTGGAGTGCATGAGTTTTTGAGCCTTTCACCATTTCGCCAATGCATGTGGCATCTTTTTCTGTAACTATTTGGGGAACTATGGTTGTCCTGAATTCATATGGCACTTTGCCTGTCTTTAAAATTTCAATAGTCTTCATGAGCCCAGTGGTGTCTTGTGCGCCTAGCAACTTGTATTTCTCTGCGCATGTCTTAACATCCATCGCCACGTAATCTACATAACCTAAGCATTCTTCAAGAACCTCTGGGAAAAAGCCGTTAGTATCCAGCTTAACTAGGAATCCACGTTCCTTAAGTTTAGCCAAGAATTTAGGCAATTCCTTATGCATACATGGTTCTCCGCCTGTAATGACTACTGCATCTATGTATTTTTTGCGGCTTTCCAAGATTTCTAAGGCAGCAGCTTCCTGAAGAAACGGCGGCTGTGGATTTACAGCTATACGCCAGTTATGGCAGAATGGACAGCGGAGGTTGCAGCCTGGAGTGAACAACACGCTGGCTACTTTATCAGGGTAGTCAAGTAAACTTGTCTTTTGTAATCCACTAAATTTCATGTAGATTTTTCCTAAGTTGTTAAGGCTGACGTAGTTACGACGGTTGATCTGTCGAAAGTTTTGCGTATGGCAAATTCTGCTTGTTTTCCATCATTCCATTGGTCAACTGGTCTTAGGTAACCTACCACTCTAGAGTAAACTTCACAATTTGCGCTGCAGACAGGGCATTGTTTGTGTTCGCCGCTAGTGTAGCCATGAGTTGGACAAATACTAAATGTCGGTGTTAATGTGAAGTAGGGCAGTTTTGAGTTCATAGATACTTTTTTGATTAATTCCGCAGCTGCTTTCCATGAATGTAATCTTTCGCCCATGAAGATGTGAAATACTGTGCCTCCAGTGTAGAGTGTTTGTAATGTTTCTTGGTGCTCTAATGCATCAAAGAGGTCGCCGTTAAAGTCGACTGGTAGCTGGGAAGAGTTGGTGTAGAATGGCTCTGCATGATTGGCGGTAATTTGTTTTTGGTTAGCGAATATGATGTCTCTGTAGCGTTTTTTGTCTATGCGTGCAAGTCTATATGATGTTCCTTCGGCAGGAGTTGCTTCAAGATTGTATATGCTTCCGGTCTGTTCTTGGTAATCTGCTAAGCGGTCACGCATGAAAGTCAACATCTTAACAGCGAAGGCTTGTCCGTCTTTGGTTGCAATGTTTTCTCCAAGTAAGTTTATTATTGCTTCGTTCACGCCTACGATGCCAATTGTTGAGAAATGGTTCTTCCAGAATTTGCCATAGCTCTCTTTAACATGACGCAGGTAACGCCGTGAATACGGATATAATCCGTTATCTGTGAAGGCTTCAAGCACTTTACGTTTGAGTTCCAAACTTGCTTTTGCAGTTTCCATTAATGTTACTAAGCGCTCAAAGAATTCATCCTCATCTTTAGCTAAGTAACCGACTCTTGGAAGGTTTAAGGTTACAACGCCTATGCTGCCTGTTAATGGATTGGCACCGAAGAATCCTCCGCCTCGCTTGCGTAGTTCACGGTTATCGATTCGTAAGCGACAGCACATGCTACGTACATCTTCAGGTTTCATATCGCTGTTAACAAAATTTGAGAAATATGGCACACCATATTTGGCAGTTACTTCGAAGATAGCTTGTGATACAGGTGAATCCCAATCGAAATCTTTGGTGATGTTGTAGGTTGGAATTGGGAAGGTGAAAACTCTGCCTTTTGAGTCGCCTTGCCGCATAACCTCAGCAAATGCCAAATTGAACATTTCCATTTCCTTAGTCATATCGCCGTAAGTGTCTTGGGTGACTCTTCCATTGAAAAGAACTGCCTCGTTCTTCATGAAGTCTGGGACAGTTAAATCTAAAGTTAAGTTAGTAAACGGTGTCTGGAATCCCACACGGGTTGGCACGTTCATGTTGAAGAAGAATTCTTGAAGCGCCTGTTGTACTTCTTGTTGGTTAAGATGGTCATAGCGTATGAATGGGGCAAAATAAGTGTCAAAGTTACTGAACGCTTGTGCTCCTGCCGCTTCACCTTGTAATGTGTAGAAAAAGTTTACAACTTGTCCTAATGCAGTGCGGAAATGTTTTGCCGGTTTGCTCTCTATTTTGCCAGAGACCCCGCCAAAGCCTGAAAGCAATAACTCGCTTACATCCCAGCCTACGCAGTAAGCGCCTAAAACGCCTAAGTCGTGAATGTGTAGGTCACCGGAAAAGTGGGCGGCAGCAATATTTTCGGGGTAGATTCTTGATATCCAATACTTTGCTATTACAGTGGATGATAAGTAATTGTTTAATCCTTGAAGCGAATAGCTCATGTTGCTGTTTTCTTTAACTCGCCAGTCCTCAACTTCAAGGTATTGATCAACCATATCTGAAGAACTTAAAAGAGCAGCTAATTCACGCATGTCTGTATGCTGCTTTCTGTAGAGAATGTATGCTTTAGCAGTTTGAGCATGCCCATTTTCAATTAAACGCTTTTCAACGACATCTTGTACTTCTTCAACCGTAGGGACTCCATCGTCTCCATATCTTTTTTGGAGTTCAGCCACTACTTCATCGCTTATGCGTTTGGCTTGCTCTTTGTTTGTTCCGCCTACAGCTTTTGCCGCTTTCCAAATGGCGATTGTAATACGTTCTTGATCGAAGGATTCTAATTTACTATCTCGTTTTAATACAAACCTCATTTTTTCACCTCAAGGAGTAACCGCCTGAAATCTTCAGGCTCTTCAAACTGCTTGTAAACTGAAGCAAATCGAATGTATGCAATGCGATCCAAGTTTTTCAGGTGCTTCATGATCAAATCCCCTATGTCTTGGGACGCAACTTCCTCAATATCTTTTAGCATAAGATCTTGCCTTACTTTTTCTGCTAACTCGTTAATTTGGTTCATCGTTACCGGTCTTTTCTCGCATGCTTTCTGTAAGCCGCGAATTATTTTGTTAACGTCAAAGCGTTGAAGTTCGCCGTCTTTTTTTCTTACCATGAGCTCTACTGTTTCCAGATACTCGTAGGTTGTGTAGCGTTTACTGCAATTGATGCATTCTCTGCGTCTACGTGTAGTGTTCTCTGGAGAATCGCGTGTTTCCAATGTTTTGGAGTTTTCCGAGTTACAGTAGGGACATCGCATAGTTTCAACATACTCGTGCTTTGTTATATACATAGTGTCGCAAGCTTATTGTACACACTACAGTTAGCGCATATATAAGGTATTTTAACATTAAACATGAAATATCATCTATTAAGATAAATGCAACTCCATAAAAAATAAACAAAAAACGCCAAATAAAAAATTAAGAAATAGCCCTTTTTCCTCAAACACGCCATTTTTCAAGCAATTATTAGTCACGTTAAGGATTGCGCAAGAGATATAATAAAAACAATACATACAACCATAGCTACGCGCTATCTTGATAAATAATAAACGTCATTAAGGTGCAAACATGAACCCTAAAATCGTTAAAGCCAACTCATTAAAGGAGTATTTAACCCCAGAACATTGTTTTATAGTCGAAAATTACAGCGACGAAGCAGTTTCAATCGCTCGAGCTCGAGTTAAACCTGGCGTCACAACCCTTGCGCATCACCTCAAAGGAGCCACGGAGATTTACCTTGTTGCTAGTGGTCATGGCAAAGTGAAGGTTGGCGACCTCCCAGCAACCGAAGTAGGGGTTGGCGATGTCATAGTCATTCCAGCAGGAATCTCTCAAAAAATAACCAACGAAGGAAAAACCGACTTAGTTTTCCATTGCATCTGCACGCCCAGATTCACCCAAGAGTGCTACTGTAACGAAGAACCCGAAAACAAATAGTTGCAAGTTTTTTATTGGATATATCGGATTTAGCAATACCGATTTATATGCAGTAAACAAACATTAAATGAATGAGAAGAAAGGAGAGGCTTTTTCCTATAATGCCTCTTTAGAATGTGTGAGTTAACTCGTTTTTAAGTCATTTAGAAAAGCTGCTAAATCGATTGTTGATAAGCTATTTTCGTCTTTAAGTTGTTGCTTAGCGGGCGGATTTTCCATGTAGAAGGGTATTCGCTCCTTTAAGCGGTCTTGGAAAGTTGACCCTAACTCATTTTGGTAGAAAACCCCTATTGGGATTTTGTCGCCCCATTCTTGTGCTTTTTCCATTCCAGCAACTTTCTTTTTGAACTCTTCGCTCGCTTGATGCACGACTGGGTCGAAGCTTTCATTTTCCAGTTTGTACAGTCTTGATTGTGCTTTGCCTGTCTGGGGGTCTTTTCGGTCTTCACCAGCATACCAGTCTTTAGTGTTAATGTCATTGTAGGTTGGGCAGGGTTGCAAGCACTCAATAAACGCCAACCCTTTGTGTTGGATTCCACGTTTTATTGTGTCTTTTAGATGTATTACGTCAAAGGCGTATGACCTTGCTACAAAGGTGTATCCGCAGGTTATTGCTAGAGAAACTGGGTTTATGCCTTGGTTAATGTTTGGTTTTGGCAAAGATTTAGTCTGCATTCCTAATCTAAGTGTGGGTGAAGCCTGCCCTTTTGTTAATCCGTAAACTCCGTTATTATAAATCAGATATGTCATGTCAAGGTTTCTGCGTCCAGTATTAACAAAATGTCCAGCACCTATCCCTAATCCGTCACCGTCTCCCCCAACACCGATTACTTCTAAATTTGGATTAGCAACTTTTATCCCCATGGCAAACGGCAATAAGCGACCATGAAGTGTATGAACTCCGTTGGCTTTGACAAAATGAGGAGTTTTTGCTGCATTACCAACACCAGAAACAACGACTACATTGTGAGGTTCAAGGTTAAGTTCTGCAAGCGCTGTTTGGAGTGCGCTTGTGATACCAAAATCTCCGCAGCCTGCGCACCAGTCCATGTAGACGTTGGTTTTGTAGTCTGCAGGTTTATGAGCCAAGCATTAACACCTGCCGTTCTGGCGCTTTATTCATTAATACCATTTTTATTGCCTCATACACTTCGGTTGTCATCACGGGTCTTCCTGTATACTTTAGGATGTAATAATTGGGTTTGATGGCTGTGTATTGTGTTATTACGCCGCCAAGTTGGGCGGTGATGTTTTCTTCTATATCTATTATTCGTTTTTTGCCTTGAAGCATTTGTTTAAGGTAGGCAGAGGGAAGCGGATGAATCATTCGCACTTGGATAAAGCCCAAGCTTAAGCCTTCATCCTTTAATTGATTGATTGATTCAATTATTGCGCCTTTAGGTGAGCCCCAACTGACCACGATATTTTCTGAGTCTTTGTCACCGAAAAAGTTAACCCTCATATCCAATGGAACCTCCTTGTCAACTAAATCCAGTTTCTTCATTCGTTTCTCCATCATTTTTCGTCGAATAATGGGTTCCTCGTTAATGTTGCCGCTTTCATTGTGTTCATCTCCACTACACCATTGAACGGCATTTTTTGTTCCCAAGAAAGCTCTGGGAGAAACGCCTGTTTCTGTGAATCTGAAACGTTTGTACTCTTTGCCTTCCAACTCTTTTTCAGTGACAATTTCTCCTCGGTCAATCTTGACGTTATTGTAGTCAAAAACTGGGTAAGTTTGTGAGCAGTTAGCCATGCCTTTATCAAGCAAATGAATAACGGGCATTTGATATTTCTCTGCCAAATTAAACACTTCTACAGCGTCGTAGAAGCATTCCTTAATGTCGCCGGATGCAAGGATTATTCTTGCGAATTCTCCATGGGCTGCATGCATCGCAAAACGTAAATCTTGTTGACTATGCCGCGTTGGCTGACCTGTTGCAGGTCCACCTCGCTGATAATATGTTATAACTAAAGGTACTTCATTGTTTCCAGCCCAGCCTAAGCCTTCAGCCATTAAAGAAAAGCCAGGACCTGATGTACTTGTAGCTGCTCGTGCACCTGTTAAGCAAGCGCCTGAAGCGGAATTTACCGCAGCAATTTCATCTTCAGTCTGCAAAACAACAATTGCATCTTCACCTTTTCTAGTTTTGAGGATTTCATGCGATTCTAAATATTCGCTTTCATCTGCTGCTGGAGTGATAGGATAGTATGTTTGTATTCTGCAGCCTCCTAAAACTTTGCCCATTGCAACAGCTTGATTTCCAGTTAGGAAAATGCGTTGTTCACTGGTTTCTTGTTTTTCAAGTTTATACTTAAAGCTGTTCACATTTAGGTTTTTTTCTGCGAAATCGTACGCTTGGTCTACAGCTGTCACGTTCATAGCGGCGATTTTTTCGTGGAAGGTGGCTTTTATCGCCTCTTCAACAAGTTTTTTATCATATTTTAAAAGGGCAAATGATATGCCGATTGTAAGTACATTAATCATTTTTGAGAGAACGCTTATTTTTTCAATTTTTAATGTTTCACCAATTTGCTTAAGCAAATCCATGTACGGGACAGAATAGATCTGAATGTTTTTCTTTTTGGCGTAATTTAAGAAATCGTTGATGGTTTCGCCAACATTATTTTCTTTTATGAATTCGCGGATTTGATCTTTATATTCTTCAGAAAACGTGGGAATTCCAGTTAAAACGTTGATTTCTAAGTCGCGTGAATCAACTATTATGCCACCTTCATTCACGACCTCGCCAACATGGCGGACAATTGTTTCTGCGTCAAATGAAGCAAGAAGATTCACATCGCTAATGTTGGCTAATGTTGGTTGTTTTGTAACACGTTGATGGAAATAGCTGTGCATTGTTTTGATGTTTGAGTGGTATTCTCTTCTGCCAAAAACCCACAAGCCGCCGTAGCCGCAAGCTCTACCAAATATGTTTGCTGCTGTGTCAACGCCGCTTCCTTGTGGACCTCCAGCCATCCAGTTTATACTTTCAACTACCATTTTTATTCACGTTACATTTTTTTATTTTGAGGACGGTTCACCCGCCGCCTGTTGCTTTATTGGTACCTATACAGCAAGTGCATTTTGCTGTTTCTCCACAATATGGGCACACGCAATTACAATCGTCTATAAAATTACCGCAGTTTATGCAACGAGGCTGATTTTCTTCGGACATTTCTTCGCCTCTGCCATATCAGTGTTGCATAGTCTTCGGAATTAAGTTTTCGGAATCCTGATTCGGCTTAATTTTTTAAATGAAAGAAAAGAATTGAAGATGATTTTATTTTACGAAGTCATCAAATGTCCAGTAGTGGTCTTCTTCTTGGAGTATTATGTCTTCAAATAAGCGTCTTGTTGTTGTGTCGCCGCGTTTGAGTGCTTCAGCGATAATTTGTCGGTATAATGATATTGTGGTGCTTTCTAATGCGTGATCTAATGTTAAAAAGTCCTGAGCTGTTTCGCCGACGACTGGTAATGGATCAGGTTTGTATGTCGCTTCGCCTTCAAGCAAGTAAATGCGTTCGCTGATTTTTTCAAGGTGATCCATTTCTGCCATAAAGACGCCTTTGAGTATTTTGCTTACAACAGCAGCTTTGTTGGTTTCGGTGACAGTTTCTAGAGGAGTATTCTTCATTCGAAGGGCAAGGAAGGCCATTTTCTCATGCTGGTTAGTGTATTGGATAATTGCGGTAATCTCTCCAGAGACGGCTTTGTTTAAAAGTGTAAAGTAATCATCTGTGTATATTTTGCGCCATTCGGCCAACGGCACTTTGCTTGGCTCGTCTTTCTCATCTTGGAACTTTGTGTATTCTTGAAATTTGAAAAAGTGCACTTCTTCTTCGCCATAGATTTTCTCAAAAACCTCACGTGTTTCCCAATCGCCCATTTTCCCAGCGGTATCTATTATTTGGCGATAAAGCGTTAATGCTTCTTCTTCGGCTTGTACACCTAGCTTAGCAAATTCGCTTAGGCTATTGCCAATGGTAACCTTGCTTGCTTTGGTTGATGCTTGTCCACCAAGATAATAAATTCGCTCAATAATAGTTGCAGCGTGCTTCATTTCTTGGATAGCAATTTCTCGCAGGAACTTTCCCACGGCGTCATAGGTGGTTTTGTCAAGAAGAATGTTTTCGGGGATTGTTCTTCGTACAAGTTTTTCCATTTTTGCATGCTGAAGCATATACTGGAGTGAAACTTGTATTTCACGTTCAACTGCTTTGTTCAGCAAATCCACATAGTCAGGGGTTATTTTAACTGCCATTAATAATCACAACTTCTAACAACTGAGGAGCACCCTCTAAGATATAAGATTTTTTGTACCTCTCAATTTAAGCAAAAAATTTAGGGCTAAAAAGCAAAAGGCGCTCGATTATCAGAGTATGTAGATTCATTACAGTTTCTTCATCTAACACTTGTGTCATAGAAGTATCTTACTTGCAACCCTCGATGAGAATATACTTAAACATCAAAAAAATAATCGTTAGGTATTAAGTTTTTTAAGCAACCAAGCCATGTTTCTGCCCAAATCATCCATAGTTGCCAAGCCTTCTACATCTTTTTCTACGTCACCCTTGTTCAAGCCAACACCGACATTCCAGTACGAAGAACCAGGAATAATCATTTGGCTGATAAGAAAGAAGTGGTTTATTCCGTCAAAGGTTGGTACTCCACCTGCTCTTCGCACGGCAACAACTGCCGCACCGACTTTTCGTTTAAACATGTCAGAATTGGATTTAGCAACGAATCCTGCACGGTCAATGAGTGCTTTCATTTCGGGAGTCATCATTGAAAAATATGTTGGTGAACCAAGAATTATGCCGTCGGCTTCAAACATTTTTTGGATATAGATGTTAACGTTGTCATTTACAATTTTGCACTCTTTATTCTGTATTTTCCGGCATGTTCCACAAGCTATGCAGCCATGAATTTGTTCTCCAGCCAGCTGAATTAATTCAGTCTCTATTCCTTCTTTTTCAAGTATGTCAAGAACACGGCGAATCAAAATAGCGGTGTTGCCATCTTTCCGCGCGCTTCCATTAAAAGCAATAACCTTCAATATGTAAACCTCAAATGCTTAAGATAAAATTGAGATAAAAAAATTGTGGTGAGAAAGCAAATTGCATTATACTTGTTTGTAGGTTACGTGGAATGTTCCTTGCCCACCATTTGGGAAAACAAAGAAGACTGTGTAGCTTTGTGTGCTTGTTTCGTTGAAGGTTTCAGTAAAGACATTGTTGCCTTGGATTTCTGAATTAGTAGGTTGTATATTGGATAGGATGGGGTAAACGTCGCCTGCTGTGCATTTATTGTTTGTTCCGTTGTCCCAATAGCCATTATAGATGAAAACATCTGTCCAGCCACTGTTGCCCCCAGGCATCTGCGTGCAATTTATGGTCAACTGCCAATTCTGATTTGCACCTACAGTGAATGGTACATAACAAAGTGACACATTGCTTTCCAAAAATCTCAGACAGCCATTTGTTCCGCTTACAGTAAAATCAAGTTGCTTTGAAGTTAATTGTGAAGATGTAATCGAAGATGCAAAAAATATGGAAACCATCAAAGCACATATAACAATAACTCCAACGACTAAACTTGTTATTCGTTTATTCATATTTTCCCTCTCTTTCAATTTTTTCTTGCCTTAATCAAGCAAGTCCTAACTGTTCAAGCTTCTTACACATTTAACTATTATAATTTTTTGTAAAATCATTTGTAAATCGATCCTAAACGAAATCTTAAGGCTCTGGCAATTTCTGTTTTCGTTTATGCATAAAGGCAAAGGCTGAAGCAGCCAGCACAACTGGCACTGAAAAACCGAAAACTACCACTTCAAACGGAAACTTTCCGTCTTGAACAGGAGGTTTAATAGGGCTTAGCATTAGAGGGAACCGGTCATAGTCTAAAGCATCAATTGTATACATTGAATCGCCTATACCATCGTGGTTTGTGTCAGTTCCATTATAATTGCTCCAGTAGTTTCCTATTTTTCCGTTATCCCAATCATGAGGGGTTTCCGATAAGTTGTATGCTTTGCATTGGCATCCGCTGAGCTGAACATTGTTGTCAACAAATGCATTTTGATAAACTTTCATATCAGGTGGAAAAGTTCCTGGGGCATTGAATCCAAAAAAGAGCCCTTCAATATTATTTGACATGTAGTTTTTGGTAACGGTAGCGTTTGAGCCCGAAAGCAATAAGCCCACAATATTTCTTGAAAAGGCATTTCCAATTATCGTATTGTTTTGGGTCCAAATGTACATACCGATGCTGAAGTTTTCGACATTTAAGTTCTCAATCGTGATCCCATTAACGCTGTTGTTACCTAAATCAACGCCTATTGTATAATAATCTAAAGAATTAGGATCAGGACCAGTTCCCACAACCCAAATATCAGTAGAATTGCCATTAAACGATCCAGTGAGTGTGTATCCTGCCCCATTTAGGACTATGTCACTTTTCAAGATTTTTACCGCAGAGTAAATGTTGTTTGTAAAGGTGTATGTGTCTCCATTTCGCTGGATCGGCACCGTGTTTGGGGAAATGCTTCCATCAGGCTGAATAACAATTGTTGATAAAGACGGTTGAGCGTCTACAGGTTTTTCAAAAATAAGAGAGGATGTGATGGTTAAAAGAAGAATCGCTAATACCAATGTTTGGATGATTTTTGTTTTTATCATTTATTCCACCTTACTATGATCTGATTTTTTTAACCAGTTTCTAGATTTACAAATTGTTTTTCCAGCAAACTTGAATTGCAAGCAATCCTCATTAGGACACATCTCAACGCATCGCAAACACCAAATACATTGTGCAGAAGCAACGTCTCCACTTTTATTTTCATATACCGTTTTATCTTGTGAGGGGCAAGCCCTTTTGCAGATGCCACATTTGCTACACTTCTCCTCGTTCTTGTTTAGGCGAACCCCTGAAACCCATTTGAATGGCGGAAACCTGTTAAATAACGCTATTAAACCACCCAGAGGACAAATTCTGCACCATGAACGCCTGAAGAAGAATGCTGCAGCAGTAACGAGACCTAAAATTATTAGATTTAAAGACGTTATGTAGAATCCAAGTTGATAAAATTGGCCTGTTGTGCTTTGAACAATCCAAGCTGGTTTCATTAAGCCCATGCCAGTCCAAACTAAGATGCAAAATGGCTTCATTGGGCAAACTTGGCAAAAAGGCGATGAGAAGTAATCCCATACGGGTCCTCCTTTTTGAGTTCCTGGAATAAGTTGAGTTCCTGCAATTGCTTGTGAACCAAAAACTACTGAGATGATAATGATAACTGCTAAGATTATGTAGCTTAATTGATGAAGTTGTTTGTTAAGTTTATCTGAAAAACTCCTTCTTCTAATTTTAAAGATTTTTCTTAGCCGCGTCATTAAATCAAGATATAAACCGAAGGGGCAAACCCAACCGCAGAAAAATCTTCCAAGAAGTACTGCCGAAACAATTATAATTCCAAAAACTACGGCTATTCTTTCTATACCTGTGGAATCATAGTGGACCCCCCATCCGCCACCAACGTTAAAAAACGGGTAAATGTAAGCTTGAATTTGCCACAAGGCGCAAGTTACGGTTCCTCCACAGGGATAGTAACATGCGAAAAACGGTGCAGGAACTCCATCAGGCATGGATACGCCAAAAACATTTGTTATGATTGAATCTGAATGAGGTGATAGCTCACCTGTAGGTATAGACAGGTATTGGTGATCAACAAAGACACCAAAGAAAATTAGCATCAATAGTCCTATTTGAACAAATAACCTGAGTGAACTGATTTTTATTGTTCTGTTTCTTAATCCAAAAATTATCGCTGCCACGCCAATACTTATCAGCGCAGCAGCTACGCCAAAGACAGTATAGTTCGGATTGTAAGTTAATGACCTAGTGGGTGGTGGCGGAGTTTCTTGTGGATTTGATGGGTCAGATACGTGAGCGAATAATCTGTCGGACATAACACCGTTTATAGCAAATATGTTCCAGTAGCCGACCATGTCAAGTTTTTGAGTAACTGTAAAATTGCCTGTTTTTGGATCAGTTGTTACATTCCGATCTATGTAGCTAAAATCGGGTCTGGTGAAAGCCACCCGTACTGTCAAATTTTCGCCTGCAGGACAAATTTGACCTGTCACTGTAACAGTTTCGTTTATGTTAACTTGTGTTTTATCAATATCCGAGGTTATGCATGGTCCATAACAAGAGCCGGCGGGTTGAATGTATTCTACGTTAACAAGGTAAACAGCAAGAACAAATGCAATTACCAAGCAGAGAACAGTTCGCTGTTTGATACACGCTCACCCTGCGCTGTCCATATTACCAAACTATGCTCATATACCTTTGCAAATTACCGCTTGGCAGCATGGCTAAATGTTTAGTTTGGCTAAAATCCAATTATTCGAGGTGGTATGCTTCTTCTCCATGCTGGCTAAGATCCAAGCCATCTTCTTCTTCCTGTGGACTCACTCGCAATGGAGAAAACACATCTACCAATCTCAAAAGCAAGTAAGAACCAGCGAACGCAAAAGCAGACACAACCACTACAGCAAGAGCTTGAACCCCAAGTTGAGCTGCATGACCATAAAATAGCCCGGTAACATTTGGATTAACCAACGCAGTTGCAAACAAACCTATTCCGATGGCACCAATTATGCCACCGATTCCATGGCAAGCAAAAACATCTAACGTATCATCTATTCGTGATCTCCCAGCACGCCAGTTAGCAACTAAATTGGAAATTATTCCAGCAGCTAACCCAATAATTACTGCAGCCAAGAAACTAACATACCCTGAAGCCGCCGTAATGGCTGCTAAACCGCAAACTGCCCCAACTGCAATACCTACAGCTGAGGGCTTGCCTTTGATGAACCAATCCATCAGCATCCAGCTTACAGCTGCTGCCGCCGCCGCCAAATTGGTAACTACAACAGCAGAAACTGCAATGTTATTGGCTGCCAAGGCGCTGCCACCGTTGAAGCCAAACCAGCCGAACCAAAGTAAGCCAGCACCCAAAATTACGTAAGGAATGTTTGTTGGCTTAAATTCGCTGCCCATAGGAACGGTTTTGTTTGCGCCTTTTTGATCTAATGCTTTCATTTGATCTTTCCAGTAAACGCATCCTTTTCGTCTACCTAAGACAAGCGCAGCCGCCAAAGCTGATAATCCTGCAGCTACATGTACAACTATGCCGCCTGCAAAATCTACCGCACCCAAAACGTGAAGCCAACCGTTAGCGTTCCACATCCAATGGGCGATAGGGGAGTAAACCAGGGTTGACCACAAAACTACAAAAATAAGAAGGGACTTGAAACGGATTCTTTCGGCACAAGCTCCAATTATAAGAGCTGGAGTAATAGCCGCAAATTTTAGTTGGAATGCAAAAAATAAGATTTCGGGAATAGTTGGCGCATAGGAGCTAACGGTGTTTATAGTTATTCCATTTAACCCAAATAAGCTTGGGCTAAACCCTATGAATCCACCTATACTTTGTCCATAGACGAGACTGTAGCCCCAAAAGAACCATACAAGACTAACTACTGCAAAAATGATGATGCATTGAACAAGCGTAGATACAAGATTTTTTCTTCGAACTAAACCTCCGTAAAAGAAAGCTAGGGCTGGCACCATTAGCATTACTAGAGCCGTTGACATTAGTACCCATGCTATGTCAGCTGGAACAATTGCTGCCAAGATATCTCCCCTCTTTAGCGCTGTTACTGCTTGTTTGTTCTTGCATTTTGGCAAAACTAATATTTAAACTATACATTCGATTGCATAATGACACTAATTTTGGATAAATGCTCATTAAAACCTAATGATTTTTAGCAATATTTCAATACTTATTTATAATGATCAGAATTTATGAAAAAGCGTTCAAAAAAAGCGTTTAAAACTGTCGAATGTCCAAAAATAACTCGAATTAAAATTAATAAAAAAAGAAAGATTTGTTTAGGCTTTGTTAACTTTCAGCATTAGTCGAGTTGGTATGCTTCTTCGCCATGTTCGCTAAGGTCTAAGCCCGCATCTTCTGCTTGCTCACTAACTCTTAATGGTGAGAATATGTTTACCAATTTAAGCAGCAAGTACGAACCAAAGAACGCAAACGGTACCACAATGCCAACAGCTGCTAATTGAACAAGCAACTGATGCGGGTTTCCAAACAATGCGCCGTTAACGCCTGGAACACCTACAGTCGCACTGATTGCTGCTGATGCGAAGATTCCTGTTGCAATTGAGCCCCAGATACCTCCGACACCGTGGCATGCAAATACATCCAATGTATCGTCTATTCGCGATCTGCCTGATCTCCAGTTGGCCACCAAGTTTGAGATTATTCCTGCGGCTAAACCAATAATTAATGCCGACGAAACGCTGACATAACCAGCCGCAGGTGTAATTGCGACTAATCCAACTACGGCTCCTATAGCTATGCCTGTTGCAGAAGGTTTTCCCTTGATTACCCAGTCTGAAAGCATCCAGCTTACTGCCGCTGCCGCTGCCGCCAAGTTTGTTGTCACAAGTGCTGAAACAGCTAAATCGTTTGCAGCTAATGCACTGCCTGCATTAAATCCGAACCATCCAAACCATAGTAATGCAGCACCTAAGAGTACGTATGGAATGTTGGTTGGTTTGAATTCTACTGCATTGTCTTTCTTATCTAAAGCTTTCATGTGGCTTTGCCATGGAACTGCGCATCCTTTTCGTCTCCCCACAACCAGTGCTGCTGCCAGTGCTGAGATGCCTGCTGAAATGTGTACTACTATGCCTCCTGCAAAGTCGATAGCGCCAAGGTTGTGGAGCCACCCGTTTGGATTCCAAACCCAGCATGCAATTGGCATGTAGATGAGGGTTGACCAGAGCACCATAAAAATCAGAAGGGATTTGAAACGGATTCTTTCGGCACAAGCACCTATGATTAGTGCTGGTGTGATTGCAGCAAACTTTAGTTGAAAAGCAAAGTATAGTAAAGTTGGGATTTGAGGTGCAAGTGCTGTGTTAACAGCATGAATGTCTACTCCGTTCATTCCCAATAAGTTTGGGCTATAGCCGATTAATCCGTTGATGGTAGTGCCAAAAACTAGGCAATAGCCCCATAAAGCCCAGATAATGCTTACAACTGCAAATATTATGAAGCATTGGACGATTGTTGATACGAGATTTTTCCTTCTCACTAAGCCCCCGTAAAAGAAACCCAGTGCTGGTGTCATTAACATGACTAATGCTGTTGCTGTTAGTACCCACGCTATATCTCCCGCCGCCATTTTTCATCTCTCCCTTTGACATTTGTTTAGTTCTTTATTTTTTACCTATACAGCTATTGTGGACTTATATTTAAAATATGCTCATATGAAACATATACTAGGTTATTGATGTGCGTTTGTTGAAGATACACTCAATTGACGTGGCAATCATCCATTTTTTCTATCCAATAAAGCCTTCTGTTAAAAAATTGTTCAAAATAATTGTAAAAATAGAAGAGTCCAATCGTTGAAAAAACAGCGAAATTTTGGTGTTTTGCCAAATTTACAGATTTAATTAAAAACAATCTATAAGAAAACTGCGGGGCAAACAATAGCACGATTAATCAAAATTCAAAATCAGGTCTCAGTTCGAATCTCACACTTTTTTGTAATAACACAAAAAACTTATAACTTTATAACCGCTTCTTTGGCTGAAAGGCGAACAAGATGAAATTTGGCACATATACATTCCAACCTGAGAAGGTTCAGGGATTTGACTTCAATGTCTTACGACTTAAACCCGAAACTGGAATAAGACTAACACCAAGACAAGACATGCAAAGCAACATTGCTGTTTTCGCCGACAACGTTGCCATACGTAATCATCCTGACTGGATATCTCAGTCACCACTGGGACCTGCAAAAATGGGAAACGCCAATTATAACATTTATTGGGATATTGTATGCGCCACGCAACCTGAACACAGAGCTGAACAATTACAATACATAGCTGATGTTGATCGGCACTCGCCAGGTATTTGGTTAAACAGCCAATATTTTGCAGACCATGGACACTGTACATGCCCAAGATGCACTGAGCTGTGGAAGAAAAGCGGCTTGAACTGGCTTGAATGGCGCAGAAAAGAAATCACAAGCTACATCGCTGAAATACGAGAAGTAGTTAAAAAAGACTTAGTTCTATGCGTACAACCTGACCCCGTTACATCTTTAGAGCGCTATGGCGTAGACTTTGATGACTTAGCGAAGTATGCGGATGCCTTCAATGTTGTAATGTTTAGCAAAAACTATGCAACCCCATGGTATTGGGAAATGCTCGCACGCGGCTTCAAAAAACTACTTAAAAAGCCCTTTTACATCAGCCTTTACGTTTACGGTCCAGGCGATAACCCAAAAGATGTGCCAACTGTTTCAGAATTATTAACCGTAAGTGTTCGTTGTTCCCGAGCAGGCTCCGACGGATTTCTCTACTTAACGGATGGAGCTAGCCAACTGCGGGACTTCCAGAAATCCGCGATTGAGCAAACTGAGCTTAGAGACAGACTAAGAAATTATGGCGGTAAACCAGTGCAAGAATTTCTTGACTTTGTATCAAGCTGGGAAAAACAATAATTGAGGTTTCGGGGCTCAATAAGCAAGGGTTACTAAGAGCTATATTGGAAATGTCCCTCTTAATAATGCAGGAAATAGTCAAGATATAGTTCGCCTAAGTTGAAGTTTGGGGAATTTACGCTGGAAGCCTGTGAAATCGTTTTCCGCTATTGAGTTCATAAGCAAAAATTTTGTCAATATAATTGTGCGTACTTTTCAATTTTTTTCGAGGTTTCTTTTATTCATTAGAAGCAGTGGCCGCTCAACAGCATAATGTTGATATAAATTTCTCCATAAAATGTTCTTCTAAAAATTTTACTTAAGTTGATTGTGGGCTCTCTTGGGCAGTCACAAACGCCTATAGATGATGTATGTTTCTTTATAGCGTTCTGAAAAAATTCCGATGTTTCGGAGGTGAGTTTATGGTTATGTCTCAAAGAACGGTTATGTATGGTCCAATTCAACTTTTAGCAATAGGATTTCCAGGAAACAAGTTTAGCGGAGAAATTCTTCCAGCAATAAATGACGCCAGAAATACAGACTTAATACGAATGATTGATTACCTATTTATAGCTAAAGATGCAAACGGCAATATCGCAGCAATTAAAGGTTCAGATCTAGGCAAAAAAGAAATCGAACAGTTTGATTCCGTTTTAGGTGCATTGCTAGGTTTAGGCGCAGGCGGCATAGAAGGAGCAAAAATTGGCGCTATTGAAGGTGCTAAATTTGGCGAACGTGATTTTGGCTTATCTAAGAAAAACATTAAAGAAATCGCAGAAAACATGCCTAACAATAGTTCCGCATTGCTGATGCTAGTTGAACATTTGTGGGCTAAAGGCATCAAACAAGCGTTAGTTAATTCTGGCGGAATTATGCTAGCACAGGGAATGGTGACACCAGAAGTTGTGGTAGAAATTGGCGCGGCGTTAAGTGCACAGGCTTAAACGTCCATTGCGTGCCATCGCCAATGTTCTTTAGCGGCTTTTTATCCACAATACCTTTTTTATTTTTGAACCTTTCTTATTTTTAAAAATTGACAGAATGGATAGTGGTATCGTTAACGGGCACCAATTTGTGCGGAATCATTGCGATTTCCTCCGTCAGCTGTCTTAACGTCTTAAAATGCATTATTGTTGTAAATCAAGTGTAGTCACAAATCTTTTTTAAAAGTGTCTTAATTGAATAGTCCGGTGAAATTTTGGTAAGTGTTCAAAAATTGTTAGGAAAAACCGTCATCACAAAGAAAGGAACGGTGCTAGGAAAAGTTGCGGACATCCAATTGGACGACAACAACTGGACGCCAGTAACGCTCGATGTTGAATTAAGTGATGATGTAGCAAAGACCTACAATATTAAAAGTGGACCAATGAAAAAATCAGTTGTTCCTTTAGCCTTCAAGATGATTGGTTCAATTAGCGACACTGTCATGTTAGCGCAAGAAATAACAAATATCGATGAACTTCGCAACCAGGCAACGACCACAAGTGGAGTTCCAAGATTATAGGAATAAATTTCTGCGCAAAACCACTATTACAAGCTTAAGCCTTCAAACTGAATTGCCTCTGATACGCGAAAAATAAAAAATCATAAAAAAATACTTTTTTTACTCACCAGTTTTTTCGTTCCACTTTTTTTGAGCTAATTACTCTTAAAAAGATTGATGATGAAAAACGAAGAAGAAAAACCAAATTTTATTTTTTACAAGAATCAAAGATTATGGGGTTTCCAGTTGACTGAGACAGAGGGTAGTAAACCATCCATACCTAAACTAAGCATTGAAGGTCTCAATGACCTTATTTTTGGACTAGCGTTAACAATTGGATCCATCACTCTAGTAGGGAACCCGCCTCACACAACAAATGACATATTTGTCGATATTGCAATTTTTACATTCAGCTTCTACATTCTCATCTCAGTATGGCTTAGGCATAATCAAATTATGTCAGTGCTGCCGCTTGAAAGAAACAGAACAACTTTAACGAATATTATTCTCCTCTTTTGTGTTTCTATTGAACCTTTTTTGTTTAACCTGCTTCAAAGACCTATTACAGGAGGTGAAAGCTTCAATTTTCTTAGTACTGCGTCTGCTATCTTCGCAATAGACCTTGGCGCGATGATGCTGATGCAAGGGCTATTATGTGATGAGGTAGCCGATGAAGACCGAAAACTTGTTCCTCAAGACTTGATCCACCCAGTTAAGGTAGAGAGAAATGCTTGGTTTGTTTATGCTGCATTTTTTTTCATATCTACAATTCCTATTTTTTGGTCAGTTCAGTTTTATGGATTTGAGCTGAGATATTGGTTATGGTTAATTCCATTGGGTTTGGCGTGGGTTGACAGAGTTTACCGACTGCGGCTAAAAAGAAGACGATCCAAAAGTTTACTTAACTAAGAAAATCTTAAGGCGACTACGGTAACTTAATTATTTATTGTCTTTTTTAGCAACAATTCGGCCATCTTTTATGGCTTCTAATAGTTCCTGGTAATCGCCTTCTGCCTGTTCAGCATAAGCTACACTGAAATCCGCAATTGCCTCATCAAAAGGCGAACCCCCGTCAAGATACCCAGCAATCTCTACACCATCCCCAGAACGAGCATGAGCAAGTGCCAAACAAGTGCTGCAGGCTGCAAGATAATCGCCCAGACCATCCTCATCCAACGATGCCACGTCTATCGAGCCTTTCATGTCTTTTAACTGTCTCCAGTAATATGCTCGCGCAGCATGACTCCATCCTAGAAAAATATCACTTGCCGACTGCATTAGCCGTTGCCCTAACACTACCCGCTCTGCGTGATTGGCAAATTCAGTTGGAGGCAAATAACGCTCCAGTACTGAAGGCCCTGCTTCTTTTTGCTGCAGAATAATCGCGTCGTCAGCCGAGTTAGCCTCAAACAAACCTATGAAACAGCGAGTACCAACGCTGCCTACACCGATAACCCTCAAAGCAACATCAACAACATGGTAACGACCTAAAAGCTTACGCCGGTCTGCTGCTACATTGCTGACATAGTCAAGCCAAGCTTTTTCCACATCATTTCGCGAAACTTTGGACTTCTGGTCTTCGGTAAATAAATTACTCTTCAACAGTTCAGTTGCACGATATGTTAATGGGGGAGAATTGATAAACTGACGTTTACCATTTACCGTTTCGGTTAGTTTTTCAAGTGTTTGTTCTCGTGTACTAGTTCTAGCTTTATCTACAGTTTTTTTCATTATTTTCTTGGAAGTGGAAAACGTTTTTACAAGATTCTCTGCGTCAAAGGTAGAATACCAAACGTCCAAAGTAGGCATAGCTGCGTAGGTTGTAATCGATTTACGATATTTTTTGGCCACACGCTCTGCTAGCTTACGAGTTACATCAGTTTTAAGACCGTTCGCTTTTCCTGCCAGGACTGCGCTTACTGCCAGACGTTTTAGATCCCATTCCCATGGACCAGGATAACATTCGTCAAAATCGTTAATTTGGAAAATCAGTTTGCGTTCCGGGGATGCATAAATGCCGAAATTGGAGAGATGTGCATCTCCACAGAGCATGGTTGTAATGCCGCTAACTGGAGTTTTGGAGAGATCGGCTGCCATAACTACGGCCGATCCTCTGAAGAACGCAAAAGAAGAAACAGCCATTCGCCCATACTTGATTGGCAATAAGAATGGGAGGCGTCCTTTGTCATTTTCCTGAATTTGGCAAATGGGATTTTGAGAACCCTTCGCACGCTTCCAATGGGCGTGACTCTTCCAGGGAATTTCCTTGATTAGTGTTTTTCCTTTTTGCCATCGCTCATCACGACTTAGGGTTCCAATTAACTGCTCAAGCTTAGTATCGTTTGGCAACAAACCACCAATCTTTAAAACGCAATTGATAAGATAAGACTATGTGGTTGTATACAACTAGTAACTTATCACACGGTGCCTCTGGCCTTCAATTGTTGGTCGTCTCCTTTTTGCGCCATCCATAATTATGAGTTCTGAAACATGTTAACTTAAATCAATTCGATTTAGGTTAATAATTATCAAGGATTTTTCGAAGCTAATTAAGAAAAACTGCGAATAACAAAACGTATAACCTGTCAACGATGTTTAATTGCCAAAAGAAAAGACAAAATCGGCTTATCAATAGCAACGCTCTGTAAACATCATTGAATCTCTTTTCAGAAAACCCGAATTTTCAGTGCTTGCCGCTTTCAACTGTCTCAGCAGCTTTTGGAGGCGATTTAGGAAGCAAAATTGCGGCAATCAAACCGATAAATGCAATTGCAACCATAACTGCCAGGGCTCCGCCATACAAATGATCAATGTTGCTCACAAGAACTGAGCCGACAATTGATACTCCTAGCGAAGAGCCAAGGTTTGAAATGCTTCGAGAGAGACCTGAAATCTCACCCTGGTCTTTTTCACCAAATGCTGATTGCACAACATTGACTGAAGATGTTAACATTATGCCGACACCTGCGCCGATCAAGAATAGCCCAGGCAACATGTATGCGATTGGGCCAGAGCGTGCCTGATCTGCAAATAAAAACAGCAATGCTATTCCGATGATTGTTGTAACGAAACCGCCTCGAACAAGTAATCTTTGTGATCGTCTCCGAGCTAATCTAGCTGCAATGCTTGAAGTGAACAATACTCCAATAGTTGAAGCAGTCAATACTAGTCCAGTTTCTATTGCACTATATCCTCGTTCAGTTTGCAGAAAAACTGAAATAACAAAGAAACTTCCTTGAAGCACAAGCCATTGGACGTTTTGTGTCACGAGTCCCAAGTTGGATGTGCGATTGTGAAGTATTCGGGTGTGTATCAGTGGTTCTTTTCCAATTCGCTCTCTATGTTTAAGAGAATAGTAGAAACCAACGTTGAATAGAAAACCAACAATCAGGAAAATTAGGAAGGGAGATATGAATCCTTCAGGAATAATGACAGTACTGCCTATTGTTAGACTCTGGGTTGCAGTCAGCCAACCATAGGTTGAAGTTGTCTGAAGACCCACTACGATAAGAACTAGGCCTATAGCAGACAATATAGCGCTTCCAAAATCGAAATGATGTTTAGTACTATCCTTCGGTGGGTCGACGATTCGCAAACCAAGTATGATGACAACTATAACTAATAAAATCTGAAAAATAAATGAGTAACGCCACCCAAAAGTGGATGTTATAACTCCACCAATAAGCGGACCTGCGGCTGCCCCTAATCCTGCAGCGGCGCTAACAATACCAAAATTTTTGGCTCGCGCAAGCCCTGAATATGAAACTGTCACTAATATGTAAACAGGAGGAATTAGAAGCGCTGTACCAAGACCTTCAAGAAAAGAGTAACCAAGGATCAAAACACCCAAAAATGGGGCAAGTGCCCCAATTAACGCACCAACAGCATAAATAATCAACCCAATTAGAAAGATTCTTTTTCGACCTGACATATCCGTTAATTTACTGCATGGGATCATTAGAGCAGCCATCGTCATTGTAAAAAATGAAATCGCCGCCTGCACGCCACTAATAGACGTTCCTAGATCACGCGCTATGTCGGTTATAGACACGTTCATATTAGATCCAGCGTAACTGCAAACAAATTGAGCTAGCGCTAAAGGAATAATAATTGCACCTGGACTCAATCCGCCTTTCTTTTCGCCTTTAGTCAAGCCTACAGATCCATTTTAAGTATATTTTAAAAAAAGAGTAGCCTTCTGCTGAGGGCTCACTAATATAACTTAAAAAAGTTCGGCTCTTAAGAATTTGTGGTTGTGAGATAACAGTAACAGAGGTAATTTGATACAGCTATTGGTTGTCATCACTACAACAAAAATCCCTAAAAATTTTGATTTTATTTTTTGATGCTTCAAGTGAGTAAGCGAGTGAGACGATAGATAATGAAGTGTCAGGGTATATTTCCGGTTTTTTTTATGCGAATAAGCTAAAAAATATCTTACAATAAAAACGCTGATAACATTTGAATAATCTTGCAAACAAACTTGCTATAAGACCAGAAAAAAGCGAATATCTAAACGCAAATTGGAGTTCTTCCTTATTTTTTAAGCCGTTACATTTTTATCGATTCAACAGCAAGAGTAAGGTTGAGCCTGGAGATTGGTTGCTTGGATTTCATTTCTGACTTGGTTAAGGCAATTATTGCTTTATTCATAATAGTTGATCCTCTGGGTAACATTCCAATCTTTATAGGCTTAACTGAAAATGTGCCAGATGCTCAGAAAAAGAAAGTATTCAACACTGCAATACTTGTTGGCGTAATTTTGTTGCTTATTTTTGCGTTCACAGGACAAGAAATTTTAACAATCTTTGGTCTTTCAATATATAGTTTTGAGGTTGCAGGCGGCATTTTGTTGTTAATTATTGCAATCAGAATTTTAATTTCAGGAACTCGTGAATCTACTGAAACATCTCCAGAAAGTTTAGGCGCCGTACCCATTGCAATTCCGCTACTTGTGGGTCCTGGGGCCATCACCACAACAATATTTAATCTTCAAGCCTTCGGAACAGAGATTGCGATTATAGCAGTTCTAATCGTGCTTTCCTTAACATGGGTTATTCTTAGATTCATAAATAGCATTTACAAGTTTTTGGGCAAAACAGGCTCTCTTGTAATAGCCAGGGTCATGGCTTTACTTATTGCTGCCATTGCAGTTCAGTATATTTTAACTGGGCTCACCCATTTTACAGCCTCAACTCATTTAGTTTTTCTTCTGAGAAACTTCGGTTAAAGTCGGCAAATGGAGTAGTTAAGTTAAGCTTAATCAATGTGCTTGCTAATTTATACTCATAGAAAGTTAAAGCGTCGAGGGCGACCAGTATAATTAAATCAAGGAAGCAAGAACTTGGAAACAACAAAAAAGTTCACGATAAATGAGTTAAACAGTTATAATGGCAAAGGTGGCAAACCTGCCTACATAGGTTATAGGGGAAAAGTGTATGAGGTTACTGAATCCAGTCAGTGGTTGGACGGTGACCACTTGGGGCACGAGGCTGGTCAAGATTTGACTATGGCAATGGACATCGCGCCTCATGGCGAAAATGTTTTGGAAAAAATGAAAGTTGTGGGCGTTTTAGTTAGCACTTAGTTTTTAACCAACTCAGACTTTCAAATTAGGAAACATCGACAATTTGCTGCAATCGTTTTCGTTTTTTCAAACCGAAAAGCGTATTTGCAATTCTTAAGCCATAAAAGTTTTCGAAAAAGTTAAAAAAAATATTATTTCGAGTTCTTAAAATAATATCCAGTATCCGGATTCAATACCCCATGATAACTTATTTTCATTAGCGATTTGTTCTAAATTATCAAAATGTTCGCCTTTATCTAAATCAGCTTTAAACCACAAAGTGCACCCTTCTTTTACAGTACAAAAAAGTTTGACATCTATACAATTATTTTTTTGAATTTGCTTCCGTAAATTTATTGCTTGTGAAATTTCCAAAATTCTATCCCAGCTTTATCAACCTTTTAAAAAACGAACTCAAGGCGCGCGCTTAACAAAAGTTGCTTGGTTACATTAAGCCTTAACATGTTTAAACTATATAAGCGGTTGTAGTCGCATTGCAGAACAACAAGAATTCTCTTTGATCCCCTATGCTTCTTTTTTAGATTTAGTTGTTTAACAAAACTAATTTAAGCGTCATCAGGCATGAAAAGTGTAGGCTAAAGATTTTACGTAACGTTTTCCCAACATGTCTTAGATATGCATTCTTAAGTGGTTGCTAATGGAGAAAGTAAAAAAACATAAAATAGTCGTAATATCTGCAATCGTAATCGTTATCCTACTTCTTACAACACTCGCTGTATACCTACAGTATCCTTCCGCGAAAACATTGTACCCTACAGAAATCCGTCAATATCAAGGCCAAAACCTCTCCTCAATCAACGATGTTTACGAAAATAAAATCAATGGAACCCAATACATCAACCAAACAACATACCGATTAACAATAACTGGGCTTGTAAACAAAACCATTCAAAGCACCTACGACGAGATTGTAAACAATCACCAAAATTACCAGAAGGTTGTAACAATCTACTGTGTTGAAGGCTGGAATGCAAAAATTCTTTGGGAAGGTATTCTTGTAAAAGATTTGTTGGCGGAAGCAGGAGTAAGCCCAAACGCCACTGTAGTTATTTTCCATGCATCTGACGGGTACTCAACAGCTTTACCTATGAGTTACATAATTCAAAATAACATAATGATTGCTTACAAAATGAATGGAGTAACCTTGACGCCGCAAATCGGATGGCCTTTCATGCTAGTAGCTCAAAGCCAGTACGGGTACAAGTGGATTAAGTGGTTAACACAAATTGAAGCATCCAACGACACCAACTATTTAGGATACTGGGAACTCAGAGGTTACCCCAATAACGCGTCAATTCCTTAAAAAACAGTTTTTGCCTAATCAAACAATAAATAAAAGCATAGCAAATAGTAATTTCCAACGTGAATCTTATGCGGTTTGAATGTGGCGGTTGCAAGAAATCTTTCTCAGGCGCAGGTTTAACTGTGAACGTAAACGGAAATGAGCAAATGTATTGTGCAGATTGCTATTGGAAACTTCAAAAACAATATGCACAGAAGAAGAACTGCGAAGACTGCGGCTCCTTTGACGATGAATCGTGCCAGAAAACAGGAAAGACTATGACTCCTGCAAAAATAGGCTATGCAACATATTTTGTCGAAGCAGAAAACTGCAAAAACTTTTCCACCGAAAAGAAAGGAACCACGAAAAAGAAAGAAAAAGAATTAACTGAAACACAGAAAGAAACAGCCGCCCTTGTAAAAAAACTCTCAGACAAAGGACAAACGCTAACATACTATTGTTGCCATTGCGGGGCACCAATAAAAATCGGAGCAAAATCACCCGAAATCCAAAATAGCTGCCCCCGATGTAAAGGCGACCTCGAAATCGTAAATCTTTCAAAATTCATCAAACAACACCAATAATAATGATCTATCGCTAAAAAGAAAAATAATTTTTTAATTTCCTTTATTTGCTTAAGTCTTAATGCAAGTATTCTTTCTATTTTTCTTTTCGAAGTATAGATTTCCTTCTAATAATCCCACTATAGATTGAAACAAAAAGAAGCAAAACTAACAGCACTATTTTGAGAAATGTGACTGCTTCGCTTATTGAAAACAAAATCACAACTATTGGAACCACGCTTAACAAGAAATAGGTAAATGGAAACTGCTTCATTGCTCTCGTGTTAACATTTGCAGTTCCACCTTTAGTAAAGAAAAGCTCAGGCAGCTTGCCCATGCCGACAGTGCAGGTTTTACAGTAATAACAAGTTGTACAACCATGCTTTCCAAGCTCATAAAAAACAAGGAAAAATGCCACAACAAAAAATGCAATACCGAGCAAAGGGTAAAAAAACCAAAAAGAAGCAGCACCTAAAACTATCCACAGTATTATTGCTAGGTTTCCAAATACTAATTCAAACTTTGAATAATCTTTTGTGTTTCTATTTGAAAGTTCCATTTTGTCACGGGCTATTTTGGGCGTTTTGACTCCTCTATTTTGTGTGCAACTCGCAACGCTAAAGCCGCAGCTGTCAACATTGTTGGCAAACCTTGGGAACGGGGCAGCAGCGAAAGATCAGCAACCCACAAATCTTCAGGCAGCCAAGAGAGATGCATAGACGCAACATCTGACTTGGTGAGGGGAGCGGTTCCTCCAAGGTGCCCTCCATTAATCATTCCGTCAATAAATGGTCCATTCACACCTGAAGCTTCCATGATTGCTTTTGCCTTAACTTTAGCTTCTTCCAGTCGTTGCCAATCAAGAGTTGTGATTGTCTTAATTATGGTCCCATCTTCTGCAACTTTTCCTTCTTCAGTATCAGCGAGTTTAATCATTAGGCCAACTCTGTCTTGTTGAGCCACATCTTTCCAAGGCTTATGGAACCAGTAAGAAAGAATGTCAAAGTAAGGTGAAAGAATGTAATTTTCTTCTTTTATGAACCAAGTCATGGGTGGTTCATTGAGCATTTTTGCGTCTTTTGATATTCCGCCGACTGTTAGAACTACGTCTATCCAGAGGTTGTCGCGTGCGGGTAAATTGGATGCTTTCAAGATTTGGGCAGTTCCTATTCCTCCTGCTGCCAAAACAACAACTTCGGCGTTGAGGCTTTCTTCCGTTCGTCCATTTGAAAGTAAGACCCCAGTTGCTCGATTTCTTTCAACAATGACTTTCTTGACTTTTGCACCTGTTCGAATCGAGATTCCTTTGCCCAGAAAATCTCGATATAGACGCCTGCTGTCCCATTTAGCGCCCGTAGCGCAGCCTAATTCGCAGTAACCGCAGCCAACGCATTTTTCCAAGTCAACCACTTTAGGGGTCGGCATTGGATTATAACCCATTTTCTGAGCTTCATCAAACATCTTTCTTGTTAGCGGTCGCCACTTTTCTTTAGGTATGGGATTGATTGTAATTGTTCGTTCGATTTCTTCAAATTCCGACGTTAAATCTAATCCTATTTCTTTTAAGCCATTTTCTGCCCTAACCATGTTGCCGCATGAAATTGATGTGCATCCGCCCGCCGTCACTCCTCGGAAAATTACCAGATCATTGCTTGACCGTGTTACTTGGTAGTGGGGAAAAACGTGTTTTATGGCGTTCTCGTCTTTCAACAAAAATGTTCCCCTGAGTGGGCTTAGCCATGAAACTTTATGTGTAAGTGGATTGAAAGGTTTTCCAGCCTCTAAGATTGTTACTTCAAAACCTTTGCTTGCTAGCTGATGAGCAGCTGTTGCGCCCCCCGCTCCAGAACCTACAACGATTGCCTTCATTTTTTGGCCTCCCTTAACTGAACCTTATATCTGCTATACATCTACTGCAACCTTCTGTAATTTTATCTTTAAAAAGCATACGTGCCGAGGGCTCCAAACCATTAATCACCCCTTCGTCTGTTGCACTTAAAATCAGGCAAGTCAACTCTGAATACACCTTAGCCAACTCACAATGTTGCACCAGTAACTGTCCATTTTTGTGATCAACCCAGTTAACATCAAAGTCTATGCCCAACACGCGATACAGCACTTTGGCAGCTTTCACCAAGTCTTGGGGGTTACTTGTGACACCAAGTTTACTACGAATCTCGGTGCCCAACTCTCGGCCAACTTCAAAGAGTTTTTCTCTGCCCAACTTTACCGCTTCCTCTTTTCCAATGGCTTCAACTAAAGCCTCAACTAATATCGCATGACGCTTAGCCATCGAAACTCTTTTGTTTTCGATGTTCCCTGAAAGCTTTTTTTCGTCTTTTCCAAGTTCATCATCACCGTTCGGAGAATAGGTTTTAAGCAATGACACGAGCGCTGTTGTTGTGGCATCGGAAACATTGTCGAGTTCTCTACTTATTATGAACTTAGGTGTCCACCAACCCAAAAACGTTAATCTAATTCCCATTGCAGTCACTCTATTCTTTCTACGCCGCCAAAATGCATTTTGCCATCTGGGACAGCACCGCCATAAAGGGCATCAATAACTTTTGCATACCTTTGCGCAACCACGCTGTGTTTAAGCTTAAGGTTGGGTGTTAAATCCCCGTTCTCTATGCTGAGGCAGTTTTCAAGCAGAGCCCATCTTTTTAGTTTCTCAGGATTAGAAAGACGCTTATTCATCGCTTCAATCGCGGCATCAATTGTTTTTGAGGTCTTTTCATTATATTGGTCTTTTGGTACCCAAATTAATGCTCCACAATAGGGTTTAGACTCGCCTACCAACATTGCCTCAGAAACTCCAATTATTTCCCTTATCATGCATTCTATTTTTCCAGAGTAAATGCATTTTCCATACGAGGTCTTAATGAGTTCTTTTTTTCGCCCAAGGATAATCAAGCTTCCATCGTCGGTTAAGCTTCCAATGTCACCTGTCATTAACCAGCCGTCTTTGAAGGGAGACTCAAGAGTCTTGTCAAAGTATCCGACGGCAACTTGGGGGCCTTTAACCATAATTTCCCCCTCGTCAGAAATTCTCGTCTCAGTAAAAGGCATAGGTTCACCAACAGTGCCTATTCGATTTCTACCCAAACGGTTAATGGTAATCAAAGGCGCCTCAGTCATTCCATAAGCATCATGGATTTCTATACCAAGATCATGGTAGTTTTCAAGAAGCGCTTCATCGCAACTGGCAGAGCCAACGATAAGTTGAACACAATTATTTAAGCCCGCACGCTGCAAAGTCGCTCTCTTAAGAATGCTACCTAATGATCGCTTAACAAAGCCCTTCTTTTGTTTCAAATAAAATCTACCCAACCAATTTTTCTCCAATCCTTCCCAGACTTTCTCATAAATGCGTGGAACAGAAAAAAAGATAGTTGGTCGAACTTGAGGAATTGCTTTCTGGAGTTTTCTAAAATCCTCTAAGAAGTATATTTCAACGGGTGCGGCAATATAATATGGCGCGTAAGCGCCTAGAATGCCCTCAACAACGTGTCCCATTGGAAGAAATGAAAGGTATGTGCTTTGGCGGTTTCTAGCTTTCCAAGGTAGGATAGAGACTGTCGATTCAGCCATGTACCTAAGGTTTTCATGTTTGAAGACTGCGCCCTTGGGTTTGCCTGTGGTGCCAGAAGAATACCTTAACGTTGCTACGTCACCAAAACCGACTGGAGCTTTGATGGGCAGGGGGTTGGTTTGTGTTTTATTTAAGAAATCGTTCCAAGCTGTTATTTTTTTGACGTTGTTTTTGGGCAATTCACTTCGGCAAAAAGAAACAATGGGAATATCAGTTTGGAGCTCATTGATCCATTGAATAAGGCTTGGTATACCGACAAAAAACAGTTTAGCTCCGCTTGCAGTCAAGATTTGGTCTATATCGGATGGCGGGGCGGTATAGTAAAGTGGAACGCTTACAGCTCCCACAAGACCGATTGCTATGTCCGCAGCCAAATATTTGGTGCAATTTAACCCCGTTAGAGCAACTCTATCGCCAGGTTTAACACCCATGGTTCTAAGCGCAGCTGCCGCAGCCAACACATCTTTGTGCATCTCATCGGAGGACTTTCGAAATAGCTTACCGTCAACAATATCAAAGTAAGTTATCGGGTGGCTTTTGCTTTCAAGCCTGAACAATACTTGCTCGTAGACTGTACGGTCTGTCCGATGGAAGAAACCATGATATGTGGCATATTCTAAGAGGTGAGGAACAATTTCTTTCCAATTCATTTCGTATGAGCCAAGCAGTTCGTCTACGTTGGTTCGTATAAGTTTGCGATTTTCGCTAAAGTATGGTGCCAAGGAAATGAGGGCATCTGAGACTTTGCGGTCACTTCGTTTGAATGACCTTTGAATTTTGAGCAACGTTTTCATTGTGGAGGCTGGCATGCCTGCGTAAAAGGGAGTTGGAAGCTTTACGGCTAAATTGGTTTTTGCCCAATCTTGAACAAAACCAAGTAAATCTTCCAACTTTGGTAAAGACTCGTTTGGCGCAACCAAATGGAAGTTTAAGCCTTCTGCCTTGGGTTCAAAAGTTAGTTTAGCTACGGCGTTGGCAACGTAGTCAACTGGAATTATGTTGATCTTCAGGGAACGTTTCACTGGCATGAACCGCATTTTCCCCGTTAAGTACAGCCGTAATGGGAAATAGAAGGTGTTGAATGTTTTGATTTCGCCAGTTTTTGAGTCTCCAACTACCATGGATGGGCGAAAAACTGAAACTGGAAACTCTCTTTTTGCAGCTTGAACCAAAAGTTCGCCTTCATATTTGCTGCGCTCATAATCTGTGAAAAAACCAAATTTATCTGTTAATTCGTTTTCAGCTGCTTTTCCAGTTCTTGCACCCGCCACGTACGCTGTTGATATGTGGGAAAACCTTTCAAGCGGATGGTGTTTGTTTATTTTTTTGGCAAGGTCTAAAACGTTTTTGGTTCCTTGAACGTTGGTTTTCCTAAGTTCTTCAAGAGAAACAAAGCGCCAATCAGCTGCAGTATGGATAATGTGAGTAACATGTTCTGAAAGCTCAGTATATTCGGTTTCGTTTAAACCAAGATTTGCCAGGCACACGTCGCCACAAACAACTTTAATCCTTGAACCCAATGCGCCTACAAGTTCTTGCCAATCCCACCAATTTCTAGATAATTTACGAGCGGCATCTTCAGCATCAATGCCTCTGACTAAAGCATAAATCGCTACATCATTTTCTAATAGCGAACGTGCAATTTGGGTTCCGATGAAACCCGTGGCACCTGTCAGAAGCACGGTTTTTTTCAAGTCAACCACTCCGGGTGATGAGTTTGCAGGAAATTCTTCAATACCAGTGGATTGCGTTTTTCCCGCTTCTCGTATTGCAAGTATCCTTGATGTAGCCAATTTCGCATTTTTTCATGTTCAGAGAGAAGTGTTTGGACGTTTTCACTTAACAGTCTGTAACGGTCTTGGGCTTCATGATCTACAAAGAATTCTTTGATCCCTAAATCACAATATAGGTCCTTGATTCGAAGGTCGTGTCCAATGGCTGTTTGAGGAACATGATTGGCCAATGAAAGTACACCTGCATGGTATCTAGAGGTTATAAGAAGTTCCAAGCTTCGAAGTATACTTGTCATTTGTGAAGCGTTGTAATTTGAAGAGGAAAAGACTTTGGTTTTGTCTGGATGCTTCATCAGGCTTTGAATTTTATTGGCGAAAGAACAGTCAAGGCCTTCCATGCTTAGAAGGGCAATAGATTTGCCAAAGTCTTCAATAATTTCGTCTGCTTGAAATGCTAAAACTTCGGCTAGTAACTGGCTTTTTCTGAAGCTCTCTTTTGTATGAGTATAATAGTAGGGCCAGCTGTAGCAATTTGATTTTTTACCCCACGGACGCACTACGACGGGCCACCTGTAAATATCTTCAGCCGCTACACCTACAACGTGGGTTGCTTCAGGCCAAACCTTCTTCAAGAAATCTTTATCTGCTATATTAGGATGGAAAGCAAACGCGTTATCCGCGGTTACTTCAATGGGTGCCTTGACGCCCCACTGTTTTAGGCGTTCAGCGGCGTTTTGGGTTCTTGACATTATGAGGTCTGTTTTGCTGGCTTCTCTTCGGATTAGCCATCTGTTGAAGCGGGAAGCGTTGCCTGTGTCAACGGAGTAGGCGATGCAGGTTTTTTTCATGGAGTGAGCATATCTGGTTGCGAGAAGGTAATACCACAGGAGTGCGTTTCCCCATGTATCCATGTAGCAGCTTCCTTCAATAAGCAAAATTAAATCATTTTGCTTAACTAATCGCCTTATATCGACATAAAATAGGGATGGTCTGACGGGTTCTATTTTTAGAGTTGGGCTTTGGGTTAGGTATCTGCTTAGGTTGGCTACGTTAAGTGAAGGGATGGTGATTATGGCGTTTGGGCCAAGAACTGAACGTACCTCATCAATTACGACAAGGAGCTTAGCTTCCGCACCTGTATTATTTGCCCCATTGTAGCCAACCAACAAAATCTTTGGATTCAAAGTACAACTAAATGGGTGTAATAATTTTTTAGGTATTTAAAATTGACCTATATAGTTAACATATAGCAACCAACCTATCTTTTGTGCAGATTTTTCAAAATACGGTTTTTCTGTTAATTAGATGTGGCTAAAAATATTCGATTTAATTGACTCTCGGGGGAATTGTTTCTTCTTCGTTTTTTTTGTTTGTATTGCTACCAAATTAATAAGCTAATAACAATAAGAGGAGGTTTGCCTTTTCTTAAGCTTACATCCCAATGTTTTCTCTTTTTAAAAAGCAAATGAAGCAAAGCAAATGTTAACAATTTAGCTTTATGTTGTTTCAAGGGTTACTTCTACAATGCATCCTAATAGACTCTCATTTTTGCCCTGCAAGAGAGCCATCGTTAAGTTTGTAATATTTACTCGTCCGTCTTTGGTCATTTTTGCGTAGAAAAATTGCCATTCGCCTCCTTGGTTTATTATCTTTATTCCAACTTCTAGGAGCTGCTCTGGTTCAATCTTAAATTGCCATCGCATAGCTTTTGGAATTTGCAGTCTGTTTCCCTGTTGAATTGCAGTTTTAAATGGAATTTTTTCAGTGGGCATGACCAACTCACCTTTCTATAATGACGTTTTTTGACGTTTTGTGACGAATAATGACGAATAGTGACGTTTATTGACGAATATTGACGAATAATGACGCATCCTGCAAAGAATTTAAGCTTTAAATCAAAAAAGCAACTCAAAACACAAAGGACAAATTTTGTCTTGAAAATCTGTTTCCATAATACTGCTCAAATAACACTTAGATTTTGGCTTTCACCCCGATTTTTCTGATCTTACGGCACAATTCAGCTAAATCCGGCACAATTGCGCACATCTACGCACGCAACCTGCAAATGAAGCAAAGCTTAAATCAAAAAAGCAACCCAAAAAACGAAGAAAAAATTTTACACAAAAAACTGCCGCCTAAATCAAAGCATTTAGCTAGAAAACGCTTATCTGCTTAATATTGCTAAATTATTTCAGTGGATTTTTTGGTAAATCAAAATGGTGCAGCCAGTGGCGTTTCCGCCAGCAAATCGGCTTTCAGCGTTCTTTTCCTTGTCGTTTTCCTTGACAATTTAGGCTACGCTATCGTTGTACCCTACCTGTACTTTTACGTAGTTTCCTTGGGCGGATCTGCTCTGCTCTATGGAGTTCTTCTGGCCTCATACAGCGCCATGTCTTTTATTTTCACTCCAATTGTTGGACGCTTAAGTGACCGTTACGGAAGAAGAAAAATTCTGCTCATATCATTGGCGGTTGCAAGTTTAGCCTACTTCCTTTTTGGCTCTGCACAGGCAATTTGGCTACTTTTCTTGGGCAGAATGCTTTCAGGAACCACAGCCGCGACCGTGCCCGTGGCACAAGCCTACGTTGCAGATGTTACAACCCCAAATCAAAGACTACGGTACCTTGGATTGCTTGGAGCAGCAGCAGGCATCGCATTCATTTTAGGACCAGCCATTGGCGGAACACTTAGCAGCTTATTCGGATATGGAGTGCCATCTTTTCTTGCCTCAGCCTTAGCATTAACAAATTTGATAGTTGCATACTTCCGGCTGCCTGAACCGGCAAGTTTTAACATAAAGAAAACTGTGCTGTCCTTCCGAGCCCTGTTAGGTGTTCTAAGAAGACAGAAAATAGCTTTACTTTTAGGAATTTATTTTCTGTTCTTTGTATCCTTTGTTTTTCTTCAAGCAGCACTTTCACCCTGGCTACAAACCGTTTTCGGTTTTGGCTCACTGCAAACAGGATTGGTCTTCTTTTTTGTCGGAGCCATAAGCGTCTTCACCCAAGCGGTTCTGCTGCCAACTCTTAGCAAAAAATTCAGCCGATTAAACCTAACTTTAATAGGCATAACGGTTCTTACGGTTGGACTCTTAGCTTTAGCTGCAGTAGGAAACCTGCCAGTTCTTTTTGTCGTTGCCGCATTGATTTCCTTTGGCTTTGGAATCCAGATCGTTACACTTAACACTTTGATTTCTTTGAATACACCTAAAGATGCTCAAGGAGGCAGTTTGGGAGTTGCCTGGGCAATTGCAGGTCTTGCACAGACAATTTCACCTGTTTTTGCTGCAACCGCTTTTTCTTTTGGCGTATCCGCTGGATTTGATGGGTTAGTTTTTGTTTTTTCAGCCGCAATTTCTCTAGCTACGATACCTTTGGTTTTAATTTTCAAAAAACAAAACAAAACAGGAGAATAATTTGATAAATTACCATTAAAACAAAGAAAGCTTTTAACGCTAACTTGCATAACTTTAAAATGGACACTTTTGAAACAAAAAAGAATATTTTCGTTTTCGGTTCTATTCCTGATTCTATTTGCATTAGTTGCATACTTTAGAGGCGCCTTTAACGAAGTTAACTTAACTATTAATTTGTGGTCGGCAACTATTAACCATGGCTTTTTCACTCAAACTGCCTTAATCATTTCCATTGTCTTTGATACCCTTGCCCTAGCAATAATCTCGTTTCTTTTAGCTATCGTCTTTTTTGTTTTCCATTTGAGGCGATACGGTTTACTTTTGCTAGGCGCAATGGCGGGTGATGCAGTGCTTGTGGCTTTATTCAAAACAATAATCATGTCGCCAAGACCCTCAAACGGAATTGTTTTTGCATCTGGTTACTCTTTCCCAAGCGGACACACAACAAGCAGCGTGGTCTTTTTCGGAATCCTGACATATTTCGTATGGAAAAACTATGAACCTTCAAAAAAAGTTAAAGCCCTAACAGCTGGACTCTACGTTTTCATAACCGCTGTAATAGGCTTTGACAGAGTATACTTAAACGTCCACTGGTTTGGCGACTTAATCGGCTCAGTTTTCTTAGGTGCATTCTGGCTAACAACATGCATACTACTTTTCAAGCATCTAATGTCAACTCAAAAAATTCGACCTTTCTTAGATCAAAAAACAAAATCACAAAGCACCCAAAGTACAAGTGAGAGGTAAATTCCATCAGGCGGCTAAACGCCAAATCTTTTTATTTTGCCTCCACTGTTTTTCTAGTAGGTCTTATTTTTGAATCTTGGCACGCACATCTTTTTCGCAGGCATGATAACAGCCATCTTCACAGGCAACCCATACTTCACACTCTTAGCAGCAATAGGCAGCTTCATACCAGACCTAGACCGCGAATACCTCTTTGTAAGCCCAAAAGCTTTTCGCGAAGAACAATATCATCGAGCGCTTTTCCACAACCTGCTTTTCTTCTCAGGGCTATTTTTTGTAAATATTTGGCTAGCAGTTGGCGCATTTCTTCACAGCTTCTTAGATTCGTTCACCACAGAGAAAGACAAAGGCGTTGAATGGCTATTTCCCTTTTCAAGATTAGTGAAACGCGGTCGTTACGCATTAATGGCAAAGTCAGAAAAAGATGGATGCAAACTGGAGTTGGTTGACCAAAAGCCGCAGGATCGAGTTTGCTTTATCAACGAAGACTCACCCGAAATGACAAAGCTTTCAGATCCAGATTTGAAGGAGACAAGAGCCGTTCCTTGGCGAAGAACGTATGGACCTGCGGCGAATGGACAAATATTTGATAAGTGGTTGGCTTTAGCTTCTTTTTCTCTACTGATTCTTTATGCTTTATTGAATCCTGATTTTGCAATGGCAGGCAGACACCTCCTTACCTCCACACAAATCATTACACCGATGATTCTTCTAACGGGCATAGTGCTGGTTTATTTGGGCGGCTGGCTTAAGAAGAACAAAAAAACCAGAAAAGGCTACCTTGTTCTTTTCGCAATCGGAGGTGTCTTCATGCTTTTCTCAGCTGTCCTATCAGTTCGGCAAATTTCTGGATTCGTTTTTCCATTAGAGCTCACGTTTGCCGCTGTTGGATGCATAGTTTTGATTGGTGAAGCACTCTTCATTTGGCGACTAAGCACACGCGGCAACAGAAAAGCAACAGTTTAAAAAAGAAAGAGAAAGTTCAAAGCGAAACATTAGATTCAGTATACTGAATTGGTTAGTCGAATATACTTTTCTAATGCAGATAGATTTCCGCTAAAAAGATCGATTAAAATATGAAATGATAGGGTATCTGTTTTTTACTAAGATAGTAATCTCTAATCATATGCAGAATCTCGCCAAGCATCTAAAATCAACTCGATTTAAATTGATGTTATTAATCGTGGTTGCTTTGGCGCTTTCCTTAGCTTCAGTTGGATTTTACTCTTTTTTCCTTAGTCAACCATCAGTTCAGGCTTCGCCAAGTCTTACTGACCCTTCAGGGGACGTATTGGTAAGTGCTGGAACGAGTTATCCGGCGATGATTGATATTGTTGGTGCAAAGTTAGAAACAACAGGAAATACCTTGAATGTAACTATCACTTTGAAAGATAACGTTTCAAGTTTGAGTGATGGTGAAACCGCAAGCTGGACTGCGATTGTAATTTTAGAGAATTCAACTGACGCTTTGAATACATACCAGTTTCAAGAACTAACAAATTCTTCGGGGATGTTTGGAAGTATTCAAGACCTTCAGAGTGGAAATGTTACTTCTTGCCAAGTAAGTAGTGCGGGCAACTCGCTTGGTTTGTCTGCGGTTGTTAACGAATTCCAGCTGGCGACGAAGGCGGAGTGGAAAATTAACAGTTCTTATCAGATGCTTTCTGGAGATCAGGTAACTTCTAGTGCTTCTGACTCAGCTCCAGATATTGGTCTTCAAACCACCATAATTACTGGTTAACTGTCTATTGCTTAAGTTAAATTCTGATTAATTTTCAGCTTTAGCATATTTGGGTGCGGGTTAATTGCGCCAAAGCTTATAATTGGAGTTTTGAACGATAATGTCTCGTTGATCAAGGAATGAGGGGGCCAATTTCGCGAACAGCTTTAACTTTGAATTATTTATTCATGATTTTGGTCACATCAACTTGTCTCATTTTAGGAACCTTTCAATTCATAAATTTACTCGGGATAAAATTTTTCTATGATTATTCTCCAAAAATTATAAACTTAATTATTTTTACTCCAGCAGTGGATTCTTGGATTTGGGCTTCATCACTTCTTATTATTATATGCGAAGTCATTCTTTCAAGAGCGCTTCGGATTTTTAGTCTATCTCGTTGGCCGGTCATATTTTCTTTATTTTTGATTTTTTCTTTGTTTATTTATTTATTTAATGCATGGTGGGGCATTTTTTTAAGTGCTCCAATTGGGATAGCGACAGCAGTATTGTCACTTTATTACGGCTTTGGAGCCACTTCAAAACCTAAGACATTCGCGATTGTGTTATGTTCTGTAATTGGATTTTTGTTATTTTTCGAGTTGAGCGCTTTGTTGACGTGGACGTGGAATATTGTAGATTACCAGTTTCCTTTTAGCTCATTTACCCATTGGAGATTTGCTTTGTTTGATATGCAGTTGTTTAATGTGTTTTATCCGTGGATTGCCTTGTTCTTTGTCGTCTTATTGTATGGTTGGTTGTGGGTTCCTCTGGTTAAGACTGGTTTTTCCAAGATTTCGTCGTTGCGGCGCTTGGGCGAGCGGTTGAATCAGAGTAGTTCATTTAGTTCTGGAACTTTAAGTCTAAGAATGCTGCTTGTTGGGTTATTATTTTCAGTAGTCGTTGGGATTTTTGTGGCGTATTATCCCTGGGTTCATCTATCGGGTTCAACTTTAGCTGGCTCTGATTCAATCAATTATTACAATTGGATGCAAGATATGGCGCATAAGGGACCATCATTTGCATGGCAAACCGATCGACCTGTTGTACTTCTACTATTATACGGTCTACAACATGTGAGCGGCTTGTCACCGGAAGGAGTTGTAAGAGTTGTTCCAATGTTTTGTGCGGCTGGGCTTTGTTTATCTGTTTTTTGGTTTGTACGTACGGGTTTAAAGAATGATCGGATAGCTGTGATATCTGCTTTTTTCTCGGTTGTTTCTTTTCAATTGACTGTGAGTATTTCTGCCTACAGTCTGGCCAACTGGATAGCTATTATTGAGTGGTTTGTCGTCTTAGTTTTTCTGCTAAAAAGTTTTGAGAAAAGATCTGTTGTTTACGCTTTGGGAGCGTCTTTTTTCGGAGTTATTTTGCTTCTAACGCATCCATACACTTGGGATATTTTTATGGTTGTTTTACTTTTCTACGCCATCGGAACACTTACGTGGGCAGTCTTAAAAAAGAAAACCGTGGAAAGATTCGAGATTTTAGTAGCCATTTTGGTTTTGACGATAAACTTTATTTTCTTTGAAATTTACGGGTTATTTCCTTTTGCAGGTGGAGTAACAGGAGGTAGCTCGGGTGTAACTGGAAATATTTTGCCTGGGGCAGCATTAGCATATGTCCCTGGTGGTCTATTGAATATGATTCAATCTTGGGTAAGTGGCGCATTTGCTGAACCGATTTTGCTCATTTTTGCTGTTATCGGTTTGTTTTATTTTATGGATTTTAGTAAGAGATTCAATAGGCTCCTAATTTTACTAGTAGCTGTTCCTTCTTTGATTTTATTAAAAGTCTCGCCTGAAGGCTTCTTGTATTATAGATTGGTCTATCTTGTTCCAGTGGAGATTTTGGCTGCGGCAGGATTTTACTGGTTAATAAATAGGGTCGGAGACTGGATTGGCTCTGAAAATTCTAAGATGTGCCAAATTATTAAATTTCTACTGGTCGCTTTAGTTATTTTATTTTTCTTGAATTATGCTTTGCGTTTAGCAGATAGTGTTCCCTTGGTTTCAGTATAGCGAAAACAAGTGAAACGAATTTCTATTAAGATCTTGACAACCGTTCTGTTAGCCTGAATCAGTATCGCCAAAATTTAGATTATTTGAGATTTATATGATTTATGAAAAATGCCTGTATTAAAACTAAATAAGAATCGGTACGTCTCAAGTCGATGGTTAAAAAACTTTTGAGAAGATTATGTGAGATTGGTTAGTAGCTCAGGGTTACTGTTCCTGTTAAAGCTACATTCTTAAGAGTTGGGCATCCTTGAAGAGGAAGAACCGCGCAATTATCATTTAATGAAATGGTCAAAGTATTGCCTTTTGTAGATATTATTTTGCCATCCAAGAACCAACATGTTGTCTGTCCGCCGTATTTACCGGTGAAAGTAACATAAAAGCTAACGTAGTTGCATGAGCTAATTATGAATCCGCTTCCTGATGATGCGGATATGCCACCGTAATTCGCAACTTGTAAGGTGCCACCTTTAACATAGAGGTCTACTACACATTTTAGAGTTCCATCCGCTTTGCCGTTCATTGATAGTGAGACTGGAACAGTTTTATGAGTGTTAATGTCTTGGGCTGTCCCTGACAGTGTTGCTGTGAAGGTTTTGTATTCGGGGGTTGGCGTTGGTGTAGGTGTGGGTTTGGGTGTTGGCTTAGGAGTAGCATGAAGATTATTCGCGGAGACATCAGCACTTGCAAAATATGTTGACGTTGCAACGCTTACTAACAAAAGACTTAGCATTAATGCAATAGCAAACTTTGAGTTCATTGTTAATTACCAATCTTCCCTTCAGTCGTTTGGGTATTTAAGGCTTGTTAAAGAGTCTTACGTCTCATCATATCAATCGTAAGAATATAGGTTAACATAGATCTCTGATTTTTGCCTGTCAATGCGCTTGGGTTTAGTAAGTGGCATATTCGAAAACTGGAATAATGGTTACATTAGATTGCAACTATGGACTGTAATAGACTGTAATGGAACCTAAACCACAAGAATATTGACGAGAGGTTTCTTCAGATCTGTTGTTAGCTTTTCATTGAAAGAAGAAGAAGCTTGGTGGAATGCACCTTCTTCTTCTTCTTCTTCTGCTTACAAGTCAGTAGAACAACAACAGGTGGAGGTAGCAGTGCTCGGGCTAAGGCAACAATCTTAAAAGAATATCTCATTTTTACTGACGCCACTTTCGTACTGAAGACTTTTCTCTTTATCTGGCTAAGTTTGAACAACGGATACTTAACTGCCGCTTTCTGAAAGGTAGCGGACGAGGAGTAACAAGAACCGGTGAATTGGGCTCAGTTAGAAGACCTATTTAAGGCCACGGCAGCACGAATAAGAGTTTTCAGAGCCTCTTCGTCAACCTTGTCGCCTTCGTGGAAGTCGATAGCGCGCCTCGCACTACCCTCGAGACAAGAAGTGAAGAGACCTGAGGGGTCATCCAACGAGGCGCCCTTGGGGAATGTCATCTTTACGGCATTCTTGTAGATCTCTCCGGTGCAGATCAAACCATCATGAGACCAAACCGCGACGCCAAGCGGATTGGACGGCTTTATCCATTTTACTTCCTCAACTACATCAGGATCAGCTTGCTTAATCAATGCACGGAGGCGGGAAAGCATCTCTCCACGCCAGTCTCCTAACTGCTGGATTCTAGCGTCTATCAGGCGAGATGATTCATCAACTGCTTTATTTTGTGGCATCTTTTTATCAATATTTATTTATTTGAACATTGATAAATATTCTTTGGATACTTGTTTTCAGATGAACACTCATGTGGTTTTGTTCCGTGGTGGATTACCTAATGAGAAATTAACTGATAATTATCTAAACCGCTTTGCCAATTGAGCCAAGTTTGTCTCAAAAGATTTGCGGCTTGGAAATCGGCTAAGGCCGGAAGGAAAGATAATCTCCGGCAAGAACGGTGAAAATGTCTCGGATGTTGAGTTTAATGGCTTGTTAATCGGGGATATATCGTGATAGACGCTGACGATTATAACAGTGCTGTTTCAAAGCTTAAAGCATGTCCGATTTTCGAGAACGGCGGTTCTGTAGAGGTTCGTGAGGTAATTCCCGTTCAGGCCTAACGCAATTGTATTTTCCTCTTTCAAATCTGTCGTTTTTCCATGAAAAATGGGTTATCGAAAAGATTCACCAGCATTTTCCTTTTTTCGAAATATAATCTATACTGAGCTAAGTTTTAATTTGTTTACTTTGCAGATTGTATCTTTGATAGATTTTTTATTTGATCATGTCGAAAGCAGGTAACTAAGTGGTCATTTACTAAGCCTGCAGCTTGCATAAACGCGTAGCATATGGTTGGTCCAACAAATTGAAAACCTCTCTTTTTTAAGTCCTTGCTCATAGTTTTCGACTCGTTAGATTCAGCGGGCAAGTCAGATAATTGACTAAAAGAGTTTTGGATTGCTCTACCTTTTACAAACTTCCAAATATAGGTATCAAATGAAGCAAACTCTGTTTGAATTTCCAAGAAGCAACGGGCATTGTTGATTGTAGCCAAAATCTTGCTTCGATTTCTAACAATATTGCTGTCTTCCACTAAATGTTCTATTTCTTTGTTGGTGTACTTAGCAACTTTCTTTGGATCGAAATTATTAAATGCTTTTCTAAAGGAGTCTCTTTTTTTGAGGATAATTAACCAAGAAAATCCTGCTTGAAAACAGTCTAAAACCAAAAACTCAAAAAGCTTGTTATCCTCATGGACTGGGACGCCCCATTCTTCATCATGGTACCTTAAGTATAGTGGATTGTCGGTGTTCCAACATCTCTTCAATTTAGGGTTCATTTAGTTTCAACAATCAATTTTTAGCGAGATTTTTAATTTAAATATTTTCCAGATCTTCACATGTAGAAATGCGAAATGCGGAAAAAGGCTCTGAGATAATTGGATTGAAAAAGTTAAGAGGTTATTCGCTTTGATCTTAAGCTACATATCTTCAGGAAAATTCAGGAAATTGGATTTGAGCCATCTAACCCAAGGAGTTTTCATGCTCATTCTCCTTTTTGTTAAAGTAGCAGCTTAAATTATTCTTTTTAATTTCATCTTAAATATCTTAAATCTCTGCTTTAAAAGGAAGGGCTAAACTGTCATCATGCTTTTATTACATGGTGAAATAGAAAGAGTCACGAGTTTAAGCGAAGTAAGATTAGCTTAAAAGCAGACAAAAAAATTCGGAAGAGAGAGGGGGAATAAATTCGTCTGCTCCTAAGCTGACCTTTCTTATCTACCCTACATGTGTCTTGAAAGATAAATAATGATGTGATTGTTACCACACAGTAACAAGTCTTTGATTATCCAAATCAATTGTTAACAGCCTCATTCTTGTCATGTAAATATTATTTGCCAGAGATCGAATATTCTAAATATTTTAACATTTGAGCCCTTACGCCTTGGTTGAAAAGAGAAACTGTTGTTGCAAACTCCAACCACACACTTTAATTAATGATGCAAACGTTTTCCAGAAAACTAAGGAGAAACAAAAAACATGACCTATATGATATATGATTGTCCTGTATGTAAAAGTGAATTTCCTAACCCAACAAAATTAAGGAAGCACAGATTAAAAGAACACAAAAACGAGCTTCTTGAGGCAAGTCTGTATCATTAAATCCTTCATGCACGTTATAAGCGTCTATGGCAAACCTTCAATATCAAGCCAAGATTATTGGAAGAAAGACTTACCTACAGAAGAGAAAAAAGTTATTTGGTTGCAAATCATTGCGATAGAAGGCTTCTAAAGAATCGCATATTTAACTTCTAACTTGCCAATGGTCGAGATATTTAACAAGCCACCGCTTAATATTAGAAAATAAACCAGACAGGCTTAACGAATCAAAGAAAGTCTTAAATCGACAATTAGAGGCTAGGCAATTAGACAACTACTCAAACTGGTTGAGGCTTATGATATCTGAAAAAAAGATGCCAACAGTTTTAGCAATATCGGGTTCTCTAAGAAACCCCTCTTTTACTGAAAAAATGTTAGATACTTTAATCAAAGCAATGGGTGAGGTGGAAGTTCACAAGTTTTATCCGCATAAAATGAAGATTGGACCCTGCACAAGCTGTTGGCGTTGCTGGCAAGGAAAAAGCAAAGGCGAGTGCGCCCAGAAAGACGATTTTCAATCAATATACGATGTTTACAAGAAGTGTGATTACTTTATCATCGCTGCACCAGTGTACGTTTTTGGTTTTCCAGCTACTGTAAAAAATGTGATTGATAGGTTCTTTGTAAACTTGGAATCTTCCCAGATTTTAATGGATAACGGGATAACTAATCACCCTCAACGGTATTCACCTAAGGCGAAGGGGATCTTGATTTCGACTTGTGGTTTTCCGGATATGGAGAATTTTACCTTAATGAGCCAACATTTTAAGAAGATTATGATGCATATGGGATTAACCTGGGCTGGCGAAGTTCTAATACCCGCTGCGGGAGCCGCGAACGTGCCCCATTTGCTTAATAACAACATTGAGGCAGTTAGACAAGCTGGTGCTGAATTGGTTAACGGAACAATCTCTCCTGAAACAATGTGCACAATTAGTGACGTTCCAATATCTAAAAACGACTATAGGGAAATGACTAATGCCAGCTTCAAAGGAGGACTATCTGGAAAAGCCAAGACTATTGCTATTGGAATCAAAGCAATGAGAAATAAAGGTAAGAAAAAACAGGTTTGAATATTCTTGCAACTAATGTAATATTCAAATAGGGATGGACTCCAATCCCCGGTGATTTAGGAGGGGAATCGAATTAAACCCTCATTTAAAGTGGGCTTGTCTCCAGAACCCTTTTTCAAGTGGATTCAGGGTTTTTCATGATTCAGGTTTGGATTCAGAAAAGAGAAATCTGATTTTACTTTGGCAATAAGAAACTTCTGCTTTTATGATAATTCTGTTTTCTCGTGAAGAAATTCCTATAAGCATCTAAAGTCTATCTCATATTATATCGTCTTATTAAATAGGAGTTTTTGTTTCACTATCTGTTTCACAGAACTATCATATCTTTCCAAACCCCTTAGATAAGACATAGGAAGAAATGTGAAAATTGAACAAAAAAGCAATAGTCATAATAACGGTAGCTGTGGTCGCAATCTCCTTAGTTGCCACCGGTTTAGTCGTATTAATGGGTAACCAAGCTGGAAACCCAGCAAGCAATCAAAATCCCACAACAGGAACAACAAATTCAGCGATAAGTCTTGATCAAGCAACAACAGCGGTTCAAAACTATCTTGGAAAGATGGGCGACTCTAATCTTGGAATATCATCGATGCAAGAGTACTCTAACATGTATTATGCACAAGTGATCGAGCAAAACAACGGAACAGGTGCATTCGAACTTTCAGTGAATAAGACAACAGGGGTAGTGACACCCATGCAAGGACCAACAGTGATGTGGAACATGAAGTATGGAGTCACAAGTACTGGAATGATGGGTTATCTTTACAACACAAGCTCATCAGGCAGTATGATGGGTGGAAATGGAATGATGAATTGGCTAAGAGGAACACCCACAACCAACATGTCAATCAGCATGGAACAAGCAAAAACTATTGCACAACAATACTTAGACGCTAACAATACAGGAACAACAGTTGGTCAAGTAACTACCTACTATGGATATTACACAATGCAGGTCCTAAAGGATGGCAACCCATTAGGAATGATGAGTGTCTACGGAAACAATGGACAAGTCATGTACTACTCACAGATGGGAACATACATGCAACAGAAAATCTTTGGCTAACCCAAAGTCTCATCTTTTTCGTGTTAAAAAACTGTTTCAAAAATTGTTTCACTTTTGTTTCAGCGAACTATCTTACCATTCGAAGCCTATAGTATGTATTGAGGAAAAAAAATGAACACAAAAGTAATAGTCGCATTAGCCATTGTTGGAGTATTAGCAGTTGCGGTAGTTGGATTGGTTTCAGCTCAAATCGCTACATCTAACCCAGACGGATCAACAGCAAATGGAGCAACAAATAATGGCTTCTTTGGCTGGATGGGCAGATGCTTCGCGTTTAGAGGAACACAAAACTATGGAACTGGAACGTCTGCCTCTCAAAGTCTACCGGCAAACACAACGTAACAGATCCAAGCACAGGAACAACAACTTCCTATCAAGGCTATACAGGATACGGCGGCTGCATGGGATTTAGACCATAAACCCGCTAACCCTTTTCTTTTTTGATCCCCGAGCATCAACTTCCTCAATGAGGCTGACAGAATAATTGTCTGAAAGAGACCACTCAGACGCCCGTGCGGTGAACCGCAAGCTTTCTCATCTTTGTTCTTCTGCCAAACATTTTCCTAACTTGCTCTTCTGTCATCGCGACCACGATGGTCGTCGATTTACCTTCCCAACTACTGTCAACTTCCAGTAACTGTATTTCCGGCGTCAATTCAATAGCAATCATATTGAACTCCAACACGCTTAGCTCGCCTATAAGAAAGGTCACTGGAAAATCCTCTGAAATGTCTTCTATGCACACCTTCTTCCCGGTCTTCTTGTTTCTAAACGAGTCCATCTCCATTGCCTCATCCTTTCCTTGGAATTCCCAACCTTTGCTTGTCAAGAACTCGCGAACACTGGAACAGGTCATCGCTATTTTGAACACGTTTTCTACTTCCAAGACCAATGCCTACTGTATCTTTATTGTATAACCAAACATGACTTCATTAATTAGCCTTTGTCGCACGTAAGCATGGAAAAGTCGAGGCAGGAAGGGAGATTTGAACCTTCTGAGAGTTGAGATCTACCCCGCAAACTCCTTTTTTTGAATTAAAATTTAGTGCCCCACCGAACCAACTAACGACAAGGTTTGAGAGCAAATGTCATTTTGAAGGGGATGGGTTAAATTTTAATCGCGCCCAACTATTGACGAGCGTAATTCTAATAGTACGAGTAACCTGTTCGACGTTTTGTGTTAAAAAAGCCAACTAACAAAAGCGCTACACCAACTACTCCCACCAGTGCGCCTATTAACAGCGTTATAGAAGAACTTGCGAGTGCCGAATCATCCGACTGAACCATGTTCACGGATAAATAAGCAACCAGAATACCCGTGACTAAAAGAACAAAGCCAAATATCGAAAGATACACACTGGCTGCTTTGTTGTCCATTGTTATCCTCAAATTATGTTATACCTATTAGTCATCATCTTCAAGCTCATTTGAAAGTTTCTGAATTTTAATCACTTATGAATTTCAACTATATTTTTCTAACTTACTCCACCATTTATAGAATAAAGAATCCTTTTTTTACGCATCATTGACCGAAGCATTAATTCATTTATGGTGGTGCTTGTTTTGCCGAGTTTTTTCCTAAATCTCGTGTTGCATACCATGCTACTATCAACGAAAGTACAGACAGAGCAAAAACTACTCCTTCAAAGAATAGGATTCCCCAGATTTGAGCAAAGGGAACCAAGAAGTCAACGAACCCCATTGGTAACGCAATTAGGAATAACCGTTTCTTATGAAAATAGGCAGCCATAAAACACAGGTAACCCCAAGCAAAATGAATTAAAATCGAGGATGTTCTTTCGACAATGCCTATCGCTACTGACTTTAATGCTTCGGTAGCTGGTGCAAACAGCCCTGGTGAGTTCTTATTTAATTGGTCGTAGAGTGTTTGGGCAAGTGGTGTATTTGTTGAGAGAATACTATAGTAGGCAAATAGGTTGATGAGTGAGAGAATGCCTAGCAAAGCGGCGTTTTCCCAGAAAGCTAATCCTGACCCGTAGGCTTCAGCATCTTTTTTCTCAAGTTTACCGTGAGAAACGACGTACCACGCGACCAAATAGGCGATGCCTACTTCAAAAATTACTGTTTGAAACCCGTAATAGACGCCCAGCCCTACACTGTTCGAACCAAAATAGCTTGTCACTGCTGTGATTGTTGGAATTTGCACCGCGTATTTAAGTGCAATTGCCACCGTGTATGCTATAAAAGAATACAATAGCACGCTCAGGTGAAAGCGACGTTTGAAATACCAGTATACTAGCAATGCTGAAGCGATGATTATTACAATTATAGGTTGCAGAGCAAATAGAATATCGATGTTCTGCATAGCTACTGCTTAAGAATTTTAGACTTAAAAAACTATGCGATAGGGATTATAATTTAATCTCATTTATCGAGTTTTAACAGGGAATCGAAATGACTCTCCCTCCAACAGAGATATCACCGCATTCCCCTTTTTTCTCAGTTCGAATCTATATTTTCTTGAATCTTACTTATGCTAAAACCAACTTTTGCTTCTTATCGCATTACAGTTTGGGCAACATAACAGTATTGTTTCATCCAGAAATTCAGTAACAGTTTCAGCACAACCGCAACGGCATTTATCATTATTCGTCATATATTCATCTCCAATTTGCTTTAGGCAGGTCATACATTAACCAAAAATTTGAAGTTCAGCGTGGCTTATTGCGTGGCAGTAAGGACACAAAACCATTTTTTGGATATCTTGTTTACGCTGTCGTTACATATCTTCCCTCTAGTAAAATATATCTATTTCCTAACTGCGCCAACAATCCACCCGTTAATTTCATAGTTAGAGAATCGTCTTAAATTTTGAAGCTCAGAAGGGCTGAACAATAGCATACAAAAAACACTCTATCTCAAGATGGCCATGAAATACAAAAACTTGGAGGACCAATGAAGAAGCATTTGGATAAAGTTAAGAAGATGTTGTCTCAGTTCTTGCTGACCTGGACTTTTGTGACCTCGACTATTGAGTCAGCAGGAAAGTTGATCTTTTGAAGCGCTGCTTCCAGCGCCTCTTTGGATGGAGCTTCAAACTCGATGATAGCTTTTTCCACGCCCGCGTTTGACTCAGGAGAACAACAATAACAGGTTTTCAAATAGACGTCTTTAATACCGCTCCTCTCAAAAACGTCTGTGGTACCTATAATGCAGGTAAGCCTGTTAAGCTGGATTTGAGGTACTTTCGAGTTGACTATGAAGCGTTTCATCGTTCGTTTCTCCTGAACTTAAAACAGAATTGAAAGTGTATAATATAAGTTATGTGCAAACGCGATATTGTTAATTTAAACTCAACAACATGATTATCAAGTCAACTTTGTCATTATGACTTCATCAATAAATCTTCCTTGCTTAAAATACTTCTTTGAAATTTTGTCCGTCCGAACAAATCCCATTTTCTCATAAACATGAATAGCCCGCTTGTTCGTGTCAAAGACATTTACAGTTAAACCCTTTAATCCAAAAGATGCGGCTTTTTCGAAATGAGATTTTATAATCTCAGTTCCAATTCCCAAATTCCTGTAAGTGCTCTTCACAATTATTCCTATTAATCCGACCCGTTCTTGATCTCCGTCTTGAAGCTGAAGATCGGAGAAAGCAACAACTTCTTCGTCTATATCGGCAACAAGATAGAAAGCCTCATCTTTTTCCAATCGTAGCAACGTTTTGTTTAGCCATTCAGCTTCTTCTTTACGAGTAAATTTTTGGTTAATCAAAATATCCGCTTTCTCATCAACTGCAGCGTTGATTAGCTCTAATAAACCATCCAAGTCTTTAGATCTGGGTGTTCTTAAAATTACCTTTCTTCCATTTTTAGCCTTGAAGTTCTTTAGACTTCTCCCTTCGTTCAATAGAGTGCTCCAGCTATTGCTATTTTAAAGAATCAGATAATAAATTTTTGCGCAAAATCATATAACTAATAAAAATGACAACAAAACCGCTGCGCTCCTAAAAAGAAAAGTTGTCCACTGAATGGCAGTCAAAAAAATGCATTGAATGGGCGGTTCTCGGCGACGATTTTTTTTAAAGAATGCGAAGAATTCTTGACTTCGTTTTAAATCAAAAATTGTTGTGTATTTGAAATGTTGGTCTCGTTGAGGTAAGAGGGGCTGCCTGAATCTGGATTTTGGTGTCAGATACCATATTTTTGCATATGAGGTTGAGTGAGTTTTCAGTAAAGTTTAGAACTTCTTTTCCTTCACTAGTTAGAGTATATACCTTTCGAGGCCTTTCTGAATCCATGTTCCAAATACTTTTTACGTAGCCTTTTTTCTCGAGTTGACCTAAAAGCGGGTAGACTGTACTTGGTCCGAAATAGATTCCGAAGCCCTTGCGAATTTTAGTTATGAGTTGGTATCCGTGCATTGATTCATGTTCTAAGTATTGAAGAATAATCATGTCTAAGAGACCCTTAGTGAGTTTTGTTTGGGCTTCTTTTTGATTGTTAGTGTTCATTTTTTTTTTTGCTCCTGTTGTTGTGTTGTTCAAGTGTACAATGTGTCTTTTTAAGACACATTTCTTACGTCTTCATAGTGCGTAAACAGCCAATTAAACCCTCGCACATAACACAAGCATATGAAAACCACTCAAGCGTTCTAATTGTAGAACACAAAGACATATTGATACGTAAAATATAACTAAAAAATCAATATTTTAAATCCACAACAAACTGTACAACAAGTAAACACTAAACTAGTTTTCTTCATCAATCGCCTTCAGTCCTTCAAAATCACTTTTTTTAGAAATTTAGTCTATGTCATTTCACAGCACATTTAAATTGGAAAATGGAACAAATAAAGAGAGATTTAAAAATGCTTGGCAGAAACTTGAAAAAGCTAATGGTTGCGGTTTTTGTGTTAATCTCCATTTTTGTAACCTTGTTTGCGGCCAACTTAGTTTCTGCAAGCGGTGGATCAATTGCAACAGCGAACACCTATCCAGAAGATGGAAAAACATATTCGGTCGTCGACCATTTCGCTTATCAAACCTCAACAATTAACACCAACACAACTGTATCAGTATGCATCGATAATGGAACACTCATTCCCATGAGTTTTCAAGGTTTAACAAATAAGACAGCCAACGACGAAACTATTGCTCGTGACTGGTACACATGGCAGATAACAATTCCAGCCATAACGAATCCTGGCAGGCATACATTCCAGTTTTTCAGCCATTATTATGTTTGGCAAGAAACGGACCAATACTGGGCTGAATTTAATGGATGTTCCATCAACCAGTCATTCATTATCGCTGGTACCTCTTCAACTCAAACAACGCCTTCTGTTCCAGAATTCACCGTCAAGTTTATTGGAACATTTCAAATACCTCTGACAAGCGCCATTTTACCATCGGTAAATATCACAATAAAAAACCAGCCATTTACAACCTATACCGACCAACATGGAAACAGAATCAATTTGTATTACGTTATTCAATGGAAAGAGAATTCGTCTAATTATTGGCAACAAACCCAGATACCCTTGAACGAATCAAATTATGATTTCACCACGACCAATCTTGGCCTAATTCGTTCTGGAGCATCACCGCCTACCGGGGTAGTAAACTTTCAAGTTGAAGCAATAATAGGATACATAACTTACATTCAAGGAAGCGTACCTCAAGGAGAATACATTCCTCCAACATACACCGGCGAATTTAGTGGTTGGAGCAACACGCAATCAATAATAGTTACTAATAGCCCCACTATTTCTTCCTCCTCATCAGTTTTACAACTGTCACTGACAATCTATATTGTTCTTGTTATTGTTGCAGTCTTGTTAGCAGGACTGGTTATTGTTCTATATGAGAAAACCAAAAACAGTTAACTAAAACCTTGAATTCTTAACAAATTCAAAGGAATCAGAGTATTAGGGATGTAAAAACTGCGGAAATCTAATCTCGGTTGAAAGTGTTGACAACGAAAATATCGTTTACAAACATAAACAATTGAACGACTGTATGCACTGCCCTTGCAGAAAACCAGAAACATAGTCTACTTTATGGCGTACAGCCCTGCCTGCATGTAAGAATACCACAGAATTTCTGAGGACGAAAATCCAGTATTTCTCAAAAGAGAGAGATGGCTCATTATAGTTATTGGAAAGTATTCTGAATCAAATCGGGAAAGATGGTTCTCAACGGTTGCAGCATCTCTCCCCTTTGCCAGCTGGAAACTCTTCCAATATTCTTTTCCTATTGCAATTCCTTGAGGCGTCATTGGACGAACATTTTCAAAAGTTACATAAACCCCTCCTCGCTCAAGCAAATCAAAGCAGGTCTTAGTTGCCTTTGCTCTTTCATCGCCAGCCATAAAATGATGCGATTGAATCGCAGTAACAATATCCAGTTCTTCTCCTAATTCTCCTAAATCTTGGGTACATGCAGACTTTAGAAACTCAACTCGGCCATCGGCCACATTTGCCAGCTTCTTCTTAGCTATCCCGAGCATTTTTTCAGAAGGGTCAGCCAATATGAAGTGCGTATTTGGAAAAGCATCCAGTGCCTTTTCAACAAAAGTGCCAGTTCCGCATCCAGTATCAAGCCAAGTCTTTGGCTCTTTTTTGGTGGCTTTTACAAAATTGATTGTCTCACTGTGAAAAGCGTCGTAGTAAGGTATTGTAATTCGAACTTTCAAATCATAATCTTCAGCCAAATGCGGACTTGCGTTATCAAATTCCATTTGTAATATCCCAAAAAGTATCATGAAACTGCGCTTATTAAGATTAAACCTCCAGCAAAAAAATAACGAGATGAAGCATTTCCAACCCTCTAAGCGAGTTTAGAAGTTGCTACTTTCCTATTTCTTACCCCTTTGTAAAGTCTTAAAAAGAAAAATTGACAATGAACACACATGTATCTTGGCTGGTTGGTATCGGTTCTCATTTTAGTTCCAAACCTCATTTTCTTCGGGTTCTTGCCTGCCAAATCATCACCTAAACCGCAAGAGGCCCCCAAAAGTTCAGTTACGAAAGTCATGCAATACTTTGAGAGAATTGGGCAGGTGGGAGTTTTTGCGATTCCTTTCATCTACCAAACCAGTATTCAGACTGCGCTGCAGAAAATCAGTCTGGCAGTCATGACTGTGTTTTTATTTATTTACTACCTTGGATGGTTGAGATTCTTCTTAAAAGATAGGCAGTACGCGCTACTATATACACCCTTGATGGGTTTGCCTCTACCCATGGTTGTTAGTCCGATTGCTTATTTTCTGGCAGCTGCAGTTTTTCTTAACTCATGGTTTTTGGGCGTATTTACAGTTGTTCTTGCAATTGGACATATCTACATAAGTCAGTCAGAATTGCAGCGCTTGGGTCATTAGACACCCGATATTAATTTGTCTCACACCCTTTGAAGAATTGTAGAAAATGTTATATTCAAACGGATTTCAGAAAAGTAGCTTATGCAAAGAAGAGTCTTTGGGCTGCTCGCGGTCCTTTTAATTTTCCTAATAGTAATGACAATTTTGCAGTCATCCATGATTGTGCAAAATACTCAAGCTAAATCAGCCCTTTCTGATGCCATCAATTATCTTGTGATGAACTACAACTCAACGGTTGGGCTTATTCCTGAAATTCCTCACGGCAACACATACTGGTTGTACAGTGACAATTTTCTTGCTTCTTTGGCCTTAGAACGTTATAGCAATTACACGGGAAATATAACTTATGCAAACATTGCTACAAAAATTGTAAGTAGTATTTCAGGGTATGTTAACATGTCGAGTGTGTTGAATCAGTATTTGGTTCTGGATTCCTCAATCGAAGTCAACGTTTCAATCTTTAACAATGCAAGTAGCAACCTTCTGTTCCAGTATTACAGTGGGAACAATGCAGGCGCTGTAATTAACATTACATTGAACAATGGACCTATTGAATTGAATTCCACTCAATATGCGGATATTGCCTTTTTAGAAGCATTTTACTTCAGCAAAAATAATGACCCCAATAACACACTTGCTAATTATCAATTTGGACAGATAACTTACAATAACATAGGTACGAATGACTCTGTCTTCTATGGAAATGATTCGCAAAATGGGCAGTATCAAACATACAAGTTGGCACTTTACATCTATGCAAGTAAATTCCTTAACTATTCATTTCCTCAGAGTGCTGAGGTGAACTTGCTGAAAATGCAAGCGCCTTCCGGAGGTTTCTACTCAGGATATGATACATGCTTTTCAAATAATGGAACAGATACTAATACGGAAACCACGAGCCTTGCTATCTTGGCCTTGTTGCCACAACCTCCGACAACTCATGTGTCTTCAATACCTGAGTTTCCAACATTTATCGTAGCAGCAATAGTTCTCTCAGTTAGTTCGGCTGGAAAAATTTTTTACAAGAAACATTCGGATTATTCAAGATTTACAAAGGACTGAGCGACTTTACAGCAAGTAAATTAGCTATCGCAATACTTTTGAGCTAAAATCCGATTGGCCTTAAGTGGCACTCCCTAAACCTTGTTCAATTTGCGCGCTTATGGTGTGACCGCGTATATATCAGGTTTTGATATATGTCGAAATTAGCAATTCATATTAAAAACATGGAATCGTAAGATTTTATAGAGGAAAAGTTTCATGAACTTATTTAAGAAAGTTGGGCGTGGTCTTACTGTTCTTGCAATGGCTCCTTTAGTTGGATTAGAGCATAGAGAACGTGAAAGAAGACTAGAAGAGAGATTAAAGCGCTCGCAACAACGGCACAATTATTAATGAAAATTAATTGGCGCTCCAATACCTTGATAGTGCTGATAGTGCTTTTTCAAACAAGTAGTCCTCAGGGATAACATCAACCACTATTCCAAGTTCTATTAAGGCTTCAGCTGTTGTTGGACCAATGGCAACAGTTGTAACCCTGCCGTTTATTATGCTTCGAAGTTTATCCATCGGCGCCTTCTCGTTTAGCATTTGGAAAATGTTTTTTGCACTCAATCCGCTGCCAAAAACTATTGCGTCAATTTTTCCAGAAATTAAAGCTTTAAAGAATTTATCTTTCAGTTCTTTATCGACAGGTAATCCTGACTCGTAAACATAAATTTCTTCAACATCCGCACCCATTTCTTTGAGTTTATCACTTAAGATCGGTGATGCATTGCTAGTTCGGGGAATACGAATTTTCTTGCCCGAAAGCTCTTTACTCTTTAAACATTCGATTAAACCTTCAGAACTATATTTGTTTGGGACTAACCCGACTTTAACATGGTATTCTTCTTCCAATGCCTCAGCCGTCCGCGGTCCAACAGCAATAACAAACGTTTTAGAGAACCCCTCTTTAAGTTGGCTGGTTTGTTTTAGGGTTTCAGCAGTGCTAAAGAGATACTTGACTCCATTAGTGCTCATTAAGATGACATAGTTAATTTGACCTTTCAGCAACTCTGTGATAAATTTTTTAACAGGTTCAAAATTGGTTAATCCTTTGATTTCAATAGCAGGGATATAGTAAGGTATGCCGCCTTTTTCTTCGATGAGTTTGCCTGCTTCTTCTGCTTGGCCAGCAGGTCTTGTTAATGCGACTGTCTTTCCTTTTAGGCTAGGGGTTTTTTGAACCATGCAAGTTTCCTGCCTAAGTTTGCTACTTCTCCGATGACGATTACTGCTGGCGGCTTAACTTGTTTGTTCTCAGCTTCTGCTACAATGTTTCCTAGTGTGCTGATAAGCGTTTTTTGCTGGGGATATGTTCCTGATTCTACAATGGCAACAGGCTTACTCGGGCTTACTCCGCCCTCTAGCAACTTGTTAGCTATGCCGTCGAGCGATTCAACCCCCATCAAAATGACCATTGTGTCGACGGCTGCTGCGATTTTTGCCCAGTTAATTGGTTTTTCGGCGTCTCCTGCCCTATGTCCCGTTATGATTGCTACTGAGGCTGCATAATCTCTGTGAGTTAAAGGGATGCCTGCATACATTGGGGCTGCAACAGATGAGCTAATTCCAGGCACGACTTCAAACTCGATGCCTTTTTCCACTAATGCTTCGGCTTCTTCTCCGCCTCTTCCAAAAACAAATGGGTCCCCACCTTTAAGTCTCACAACTATGCCGCCTGTTTGGGCTTTCTCAATTATTAACTCAGTAATCTTGTCCTGTGGAATTTCGTGTTTACCCGTTCTTTTTCCCACATAAATCTTCTCAGCTTTTTCGGGGGCTAAAGTAAGGATCTCTTCACCAACCAACCGGTCATAAATTACAATATCTGCTCGTTTTAACAGTTCAACGGCTTTGACGGTTAGCAGTTTGGGGTCGCCTGGACCAGCACCGACAAGGTAAACTTTACCATGTGCCATATTTCTCTCTCCATTCTCTTTCGAAATCTTTTGCCCCTTGTCTTATGAGGTCTTTACCCACTTTTTCGCCCAAATCTTCAGCATCAGCCAATATACCTTGTGCAGATGCACAGATTTTCTTTCGTTCGTTGAGCGAGAAAATACACCCGCAAAGCGACAGATTATTACCAATTGCATCGGCAACAGCGCCAATTGGCACTCGACAGCCACCTTCTAACTGAAACACCAAGCTCCGTTCAGCGTTAATCTCTGCTCGGGTAGCATTGTCGTCTATTGACCGCAGAAGCGCTATTACGCTATCGTTTCCCTCTTTAGCCACAACTGCTATGGCGCCTTGCCCAGCTGCTGAGGGAAATTGTTCAAGTGAAAGGCGTTCTGTGATTTCTTTTTCTAAATTCATTCGCTCAAGCCCTGCTTCAGCGATGACAACGCCTGCAAATTCGCCTTTCCTGACCTTATTTAAACGCGTATCCACGTTACCTCGGATGGGTTGGACATCGAGGTCAGTTCGTAAATATTTGATTTCTGCCATTCTTCTTAGGCTGCCTGTTCCAACAACCGATCCAGTAGGCAAATCACAAAGGGTTACTTTGTTTTTGGATATGAAAACGTCATGTTGCGAGTCCCGTTTTGGAATAGCCGCTAAAATTGTTCCACCAGTCTGCTCAACGATAGGCACATCTTTTAGGCTGTGAACCGCAAAATCAATTTCGCCGCTAAATACTTGCTGATCAATTTCTTTTTCAAAAATGCCTTTACAATCGATACTGAACAGGGGTTTGCCCGTTTCTTTGTCACCCACTGTTTTGATTATATTTAATTTAAAATCAAGTTCGGGATGCGCCTGCTTGATTTGTCTTAAGACACGGTTTGTTTGTGCCAGTGCGAGGACGCTTCCTCTGGTGCCCACCGTCAGTTTCAATTAATTGTTTTCTCCTTTGCTGCTCTGCTAAGTGCTTTATCAAAAGCCTCTATCGTATGCTTTAAATCTTCGTCACAATGAGCGTTTGATAAAAAGCAGGTTTCGAATTGGGACGGCGGAATAAAAACGCCTTGCTTCAGCAACTCATGGAAGTAAGTGGCAAACATTTTGGTGTTAGAATGCTTGGCGCAGGCGTAGTCCAGAACCTCTTCGTTTGTAAAAAATATCTGGAACATCGAAGCAGTGTTGTATACCTGCGCTTGCAAATCGTAGCCCTGGACAATGTCAACTAACGCGTTTGTTAATTCAGCACAGTTTTTCTCTAGCTTGGGATAAATCTCACCCTTCTTTTGGTTTAGAATCTTTAGGATTGTATAGCCTGCAGTCGCCGAAACTGGATTACCGCTAAAGGTGCCTGCTTGATAGACTTTACCGACTGGCGAAATATTCTCCATAATTTCACGTTTGCCACCAAACGCCGCCAAAGGAAAACCGCCGCCCAAAACTTTGCCAAGGGTCGCCATGTCAGGCTTCACATCATAATATTCCTGCGCACCGCCTAAAGCCAAACGGAACCCCGTGATTATCTCATCAAAAATTAGAACAGAACCATAGTTACTTGTTACTTTTCTAAGATAACTGAGATAATCTTCTGTCGGCAAAATTAACCCAACATTTGCCAAAACTGGTTCAACAATAACAGCTGCTACTTCGTTGCCTTGCTGCTTCATAACTTCCTCTAAGGATTCTATGCTGTTGTAGGGCAATACAAGTGTGTTCTGGGTTGTTTCCTCGGGGATTCCAAGCGAGTTTGGAGTGCCAAAAGTTGCTGCTCCTGACCCAGCTTTAACCAAAACGCTATCATGTGAACCGTGGAAGCAACCTTCGAACTTAATTATTTTTTTCCTTCCAGTGTAACCTCTTGCTACTCGAACAGCATGCATAGTAGCCTCAGTGCCTGAATTAACAAGTCGCAGCATTTCCATGCAAGGTGACGCTTTGGATATTAATTCGGCAAATTCAACTTCCATTTCAGTTGGAGCACCATAAAGTGAGCCTTTAGGCAATTGATTTTTTACAGCTTCCATAATTTCCGGTTCGGCATGGCCCAAAAGCATTGCGCCGTAAGCCATACAATAATCGACATATTCCGCGTTATCAGCACTGTATAATTTGCAGCCTTGGGCATGATCAACAAAGAACGGATAAGGCTCGAAGGCTCGAACTGGGCTGTTTACGCCGCCTGGCAGAATCTTTTTGGCTCTTTCAAAAAGCGTCTTCGACTTGTTTCCGCTCATGACTGATTCAACCAGGACTTGGCATTTTTAGCAAAGTAGGTTATGATTAAATCTGCGCCTGCGCGTTTTATACCTGTTAACATTTCGTGGATAACAGTTTTCTCGTCAATCCATCCATTCGCCGCGGCAGCTTTAACCATCGAATATTCCCCGCTGACATTATACGCTACTATGGGCACGTTAAAGTTAGCTTTTGCAATAGCAATAATATCTAAGTACGCCAAAGCGGGCTTAACCATAATCATATCTGCGCCTTCGCTAAGATCGAGTTCCATTTCACGTATGGCCTCTTCTTGGCTTCCTTGGCTCATCTGGTAGCTTCTACGGTTTCCAAATTTTGGCGTAGATTCCACTGCTTCTCTAAAGGGACCGTAAAAGCCTGAGGAGTACTTGGCTGAGTAAGCCATTATTGGAATTTGCTCAAAACCTGCATCGTCTAAAGCTTCTCGTATTGCGGCAACTTGCCCGTCCATCATTGCTGAAGGGGCTACAATGTCTGCGCCTGCTTCGGCTTGGCTGACTGCAATTTTCCCAAGAACATCAAGGGTTTGGTCGTTTAGAACTTCGCTGTTTTTCACTAAACCGCAGTGTCCATGGGTCATGTATTCGCATAAGCAGACATCGGCAATTACAACAAGTTCTTCTCCATAAGTTTTTTTCAATTCATCAATTGCCTTTTGAACAACACCGTTTTTAGCAAATGCGCTCGTTCCCACTTCATCTTTTTGAGCGGGTATTCCAAAAAGCAGAACGCTTTTTACGCCTTGTTCCAATGCCAATTTTCCCTCATCTGCAACTTGACTGATTGGCAGTCTGCTATATCCTGGCATTGATTGGATGGCGTGGGGTTTTGTGATGTTTTCGTCAACGAAAATTGGGTAAATTAGGTTGCTTGGCTGCAAATTTATCTGGTTTAATATCTCTCGCATAGCTGCAGTTTTGCGTAATCTTCTCATTCTAACGGTTGGGAAACTCAATTTGTCATGTCTCCTTTTTCTTTATGAGCTTCAGGGCTAATTCTTGAGCCTCACTAAGCTTTCCTTCTTTTAAAACTTGTTTAATGTTATGGTTATTAAGTATCTCGTTTAACATTTTGCTTCTTAGCTTAGGGTCACTGATTTGTTCTTTTAGCATGCTGCGAATATGACTTTGTAATTCTATCTCAAGTAAATCTTCAGGTTGAATTAACTGCTCTATTCTTTCTCTGAGGGCTTTAGCCATCGCAGGACTTCTACCCGAAGTGGAAACAGCAATTTTGACATCGCCAACATGTGCTACGGCTGGTAAAATAAAATCGCTTAACACAGGATTATCTACAGAGTAAACCATACATCCTGCAGACTTAGCTTTCTTAACTAACTCAAGATTGAGCTTTGAATCATTCGTAACAGCCAAAAAGACATCAGGCTTAGGATTTAAACTCTCAACAAAAGCTTTGGCGTTTTGAACCACGGTTTTTAGCAAAGCAACTTTCTTTTCTTCACCCAGTTTCTCAATACCTGTGGAAAAATCTCTGCTTATAACCCAGATTTTGGCGCCAGAATCCAAAAAGCTTTGAATTTTTCGATAACTTTCTGAGCCTCCACCAACCATTATGATGGTTTTTCCGTCGAGCTTTAAGTCAATTAGCACTTTGGTTAGCCGCCTTAGGAACAGTTAAGTTTATAGTTGGTGACTAAGGTTTTGAATTTTTCCATAAAAGCGGCATAATCAACCATTGTTAGTTTCGGCGCGTCAGCAATCTTTGTTAAAACGTCAATGTCTAGATATTGTTCTGCAACTTGAATCGCTTGGGCTCCAAACTCTTCATATTTTATTTCAATTTCGGGAATCATTCCTCTGCCCTCAACTTCCATGCGTGGCACGATGCCTATCAATTTGACGCCTGCATTATCAAACGCATGTTTAATGGTTTGCTTAATTTCGTCGCTCAGATAGCTTATTCGTGCTTTGTTGAGGATAACGCCTGTTGTATTTACCCCAAGGCTCCTCAGAATGTTAACGTAATTTAGCGTATTCACAACTGCTCCCTCTACGCCTTCCTTGTCACAGCCAACTACGAGAACCGTAGATGCCCCTAGTGCTGCTGCTACCTCAGCCGTCGAAGTCGGTCGCAAAACTTTATCGTTCAATAGTCCAGTGAAAGCGCTCATGGCGCCTTCAACAAGAATAAAATCATAGTCTTTGCTAGCTTCATTTATTGCTTCACCTAACGGTTTCCAGCCGCTTTCTCCAACTTTTATGGATGAGTAAGGTTTAATCGGCTCCTTTATGAGGTAGAGTGCTGGAACAGCATCTCGTATGTCACCGCCGACTTTTATTATGCCAACTTTGAAGCCTTTTTGTTTTAGCGCTCCAGCGATGCCTGCTACAAGAAAAGTTTTTCCTGAACCACTTCCATTTGCGGTGACCAATAGCAACTTTGGCGCTTTTTGTTTCTTGATGCTTTGTTGTTGGATGTTGGTTGCGATTCCAATTTCGCATTTTATTTGCTTCAAAAGTTTGGCATTTGCCATTCGAATTTCTTCCAGCTGGATTGGGTTGATGTTTAATGATTTTATGATGCTGTTGATTATGGTAGGGTTATTGTCAAGTAAACCGTGAACAAAAATGCCTACCACATTGCCTTTTTTGTTAGCTACCCCTGAAACTAAATCTTGCGGGTCTTTATGGTAATTTACACGTTGCACATGAGAAACAAGAATGGTTTTTGCGTCTTTTCTAAGCAAAATTTGGCCATAGGTATGGCAGTGGAATCCTGAAACTTCTTTACCGACTTCCTGAGTGATAAAACTCTTATCCGTTACAGTAGCTCTTACCCGATCAGTGCAAATCAATGGTTTAAACTCTGCATCTAATAAGCCTAAGCCTTCTCGAGTAATAGGCACAGTTGAAAGTCGCCCAACATCGGTTTCTTTGGCAAGAATCTGGAACCCGGAGCAGATTCCCAAGACAAATTTGCCGTCTTTAGCCATTTTCAATATTTCATGGCTTAATTTTTTGTTAACACTTTGTGATTCAACCAGGCTTCCGCCTGGAATGATAATCATGTCTAAAACTTCTGATGCTGGCTTGCCATCCACAAGGGCATCAGAGCAAACTAGGTCGGTTGGGAGATTTCCGAAGTCCTCAAAGCATGGAAGAGCGCCTGGAAGGTACACCAAACCTATTCTTTGATGTAATTCTGTCACAAATTATGCCCTTCGCCTATTTACGGTAAAACTTATATTTAAGACGGTCGGTTTATCCATCCATGCATTCCTCGGCCAAGACAGATCACACTATCAACGTTAGGATTACGCATAAAACAGCCCGGGTGCCATTAATGGAAACCGTGGCGTTTAAAGAAAAAGAAAAAGATCTCGCCGAGATTCGTTCTCTTGAAAACGTCGAAGAATGCTTAATTCTTCAAACGTGTAACCGCATAGAAATCTATGCTGTAACAGAAGAAGCCTATAACACAGTTAATTTAGTAAAAGATTATTTTTCAAAAAGAGCCATGGAACAAAGTGAGGAAGCGTCTAAAGCCATAGAAACCGCTGTGGACAATGAAGCTTTTGATCATCTTTTAAGGGTAACTTCAGGTTTAGAATCCATGGTTATTGGCGAAGACCAAGTTCTAAATCAAGTCTGGGATGCATATTTAGAAGCAGACAAAGCCAAAACGGTCGGTCCAATCCTAAAACATCTCTTTAACCGAGCGATGACTGTTGGTAGACGCGTCAGAAATGAAACAGGCATTAACAAAGGCGCGGTTTCAGTTGGTTCAGCAGCAGTTGAATTAGCAGTCAAATTATTGGGCACCTTGGAAGATAAGAAAATCCTTGTTATGGGCGCTGGAGAAATAGGAACCCTTGTAGCTAAAGCCTTATCGAGACGATGCCTTAGCCCAATATTTATCGCCAACAGAACTTATGAGAGGGCCGTGAAGCTAGCTGAAGACCTGAAAGGGAAAGCCGTAAAGTTTAATCAATTTGACGAAGTGCTTGTTGACGCTGATGTAGTAATTTGCTCAACTGCAGCGCCTCATTACCTCTTAACCAAAGAAATTTTATCAAAATTAATGGATAAGCGAGCAAACAAAAATGATCTTGTAATTATTGATATTTCTAATCCTCGTAACGTGGAAAAATCCGTTCAAGAAATCAAAGGAACTAAACTCTACAACATCGATGATTTGCAATTAATTGCCGACAACAACAAGCTGCAACGAGAGAAAAGCATTGAAAAAGCAGTAAAAATCCTTGACGAGGAAATTGTGACCCTTAACCAAGACATGAAAAGCCTCTCAGTTCGCATAATCATTTCATCACTTTTATCTCAGGCTGAACAGATTAGGCAAAAAGAACTTGCAACTGCTCTAAACATGATAGGCAACATAGATGATAAAGAGCGTAAAATTCTTGATGATTTAACATCTATTTTGCTGAAACAGACATTTGTGCCAATCGTTGAAAACCTTAGGGTAGCTGCGAAAAATGGTGATCAGCAACTGATTGATTTTGCAGCAAAGTTATTTGAGAAAACGGGGAAAAATTAGCATGGCAAATTCCAACTTTGATAAAGTCGGCTTAATTCTAATAGGGCACGGAAGCAAATTGCCTCACAATAGAGAAAACCTGGAAAAATTAGCTGACATTCTGCGCAGCCGTAGCAAATTCAAAACAGTAGAAATTGCTTTTATGATACGAGATACACCTACCATCGCTCAAGCGATAGATGCAATGTCAAAAAAAGCGGTATCTAAAATTATTTTGGTTCCTGCTTTCCTTGCGCCTGGAGTTCACACTACTCAAGAGATTCCTGAGTTAATCGGAGTTAAAGAAAAAGAGCCCCAGCTCAAAGCTCATGGCATCGAGCTAGTTTATGGAGAGCCGTTGGGCAGCGATGAGCGAATAGCGGATATACTTGAAGAAAAAGCCTTCAAAGCCCTGGGGCAAGAAGCTAAGAAGGACAGCGAAGTTGTTGACGCTTACTCCGTTGCTGAAGCAGGAAAAATAGTTGACAAAAGCATGATGCTTATTCGAGAAGCAATTGGTCCTGATTTGGCTAAAGCGCCTAAAGACCAAGTTCCTATAATAGAACGTGTAGTTCACACAACAGCTGACCCAGAATTCGCTAAACTTCTTGTCATTAGCAAAGATGCAGTGCAATCCGGTGTTGCCGCAATTAAAGCTGGAGCCAAAGTAGTTACTGATGTTAAAATGGTGAAGGCAGGGATTAACGAGGCCAGACTTAAGAAATTCGGTAGCAAAATATCCACCTACATGAATGATGCCAGAACTATGGATTTGGCGAAGGAAGAGTCGTTAACTCGCTCCGCAGCTGCAATGAGACTTGCAGTAAAAGACGGCTTGGACGGCGCAATTATACTAATTGGAAACGCTCCAACTGCAGCTTTCGAGTTGGCAGATCAAATAAAGAAGGGAAAAGTTAAGCCAGCCTTGATTGTTGCGGTGCCTGTAGGTTTTGTGGGTGCTGCCGAATCAAAAGAAGTAGTCGCAAAACTCTCCGTACCATTCATTATTACAAGAGGACGCAAAGGTGGCAGCACAATTGCTGTTGCAGTTTTTAACTCATTACTTTCCATGGCTGAAGGCAAAGCCTACGGTTAATGGAGGCAACTTGTATGGCCAGGTTTTTGAAGTATGGCATAACAACCGGTGCAACAGCTGCCGCAGCATCCAAAGCTGCTGTAATTGCACTGCTTGAAAAGCCTGTTGACCGAGTAGTTATTCCAACACCAATTGGCTTACGTTTTGAGGTCCCAGTGAAATCCAGCCGAAAAATCACCGCTGACACCGCTGAAGCTGTCGCCATTAAAGATGCCGGAGAAGACATTGACGTCACCGACAAAATGGAAATAACCGCAACTGTGAAACTCACGAATGATGGCAAGGTCACCATTAGAAGCGGTGAGGGCATCGGCAAAGTAACTAAATCTGGGTTGCAAGTGCCCATTGGTGAAGGAGCAATTAATCCTGTTCCAAGAAGCATGATAACTGAAGCTGTTAAGGAAGTATTACCCGCTGGCAAAGGAGTTGAAATCACAATTACAGCTCCTGAAGGAGCAAACATTGCTAAAAAAACCATGAATGCAAAATTGGGAATAGTTGGTGGTGTCTCAATTCTGGGAACAACAGGCGTTGTCAAGCCGTTGTCCTTGGAAGCTTGTAGGCGTTCATTGGTTCCACAAATTGATGTTGCATTAGCCAAAGGATATAAACGAATATTTTTTGTTCCAGGCAACATAGGTGAACGCATTGCGAAGCAGCAGTTTAGTGCGCCTGAAGATGCGATTGTTCAAACCGGAGATTTTGTCGGTTATATGCTTGATAAAGCCGTGGAAAAAGGGGTTAAAGAAATAATTGTTTTGGGGCATTCTGGAAAACTGGTAAAGTTAGCAGCTAACATTTTTAATACCCATCACAAAGTGGGCGACGCACGAAATGAAGTTGTGGCTTCTTATGCTGGCGCAGTTGGAGCAGACACCAAAACCATAAACGAATTGTTGGCAGCAAACACCACGGATGAAGCCACCGAAATTTTAAGGCAAGCAGACCTGTTGGAGGCAACTTACGATCGGATTGCCAAACGTGTTAACCAACGTATAAGTGACCGAGTGGAGAATAAAATTAAGATAAGTGTTGTAATTGTAGCGATGGATGGCAGAGTTCTTGGCATGGACGAGAATGCCAGGTGCAATAAACCTTGGCTAAAATTAACATAGTTGGCGTCGGACCCGGTTCACCAGATTACGTAACGCCAGTAGCAAGAAAAATTGTTCAAAACGCAAGGCTTGTTATTGGGGCTCAAAGAAACATAAACCTCTTCGCTTCCGAGATAAAAGGCGAGAAGGTTATTTTAACTGCAAAAAATCTTAAGGATGCGCTAAGACAAGGCGCTGAATATCTCAAAGCTGGCGAAAATGTCGCGTTGCTCTCAACAGGTGATCCCGGTTTCTCAGGATTATTACATACAGTACTGGAAAGCGGCTTTTTTAATTCACCAGACATTTTCGTTATTCCAGGAATAAGCTCCATTCAAGCTTGTGCTGCAGTCTTAAACATTAGTTGGGATAACGCTCGCCTATTTACTTTTCACGACGAAGTCTCCGACGAGGAAAAGGAGAAGTTGATTTCTGCGGTTAAATGTGGCCGCACAATTCTGCTTTTGCCTAATTCACGAGACTTTACACCAAAAGATATTGCCAGTTTTCTTATCGCATTAGACACATATAAAAAAACAATTGTTTACATCTGCGAAAACATCACTTTAGAAAATGAAAAGATTTTTTCAGGTAGTTTAGAAAGTGTTTCTAAGCAAACTTTTGGATCTCTATGCGTAATGGTTATCAAATCAAACTGCATCGTAAAAGGATAAGTTGACCCTAATGGCTAAAAACTGGACGTACAAAACAGCAGGCATACCTGACGAGCTTTTTAACCAAAATGATGAAGTGCCTGGACCAACCAAAGAAGAAATCAGAGTAATTGCTATTTCCAAAGCCCGCCTAAACGAAGGCTCTGTTGTAGTGGATGTTGGCTGTGGGACAGGAGGCTTAACTGTGGAAGCAGCGCTTCAAGTCGGAACAAAAGGCAAGGTTTATGCAATTGACGAGGACGATGCAGCAATCAAATTAACGAATAGTAATTTGGAAAAATTCGGGGTCAAAAACTATGTGTCTGTTACTCGAGGCAAAGCACCAGAAGCATTACTAAGCCTTCCAATGGCTGATGCCTTCATCATTGGAGGGGGCGGCGTGTCCTTGAGAACTATATTGCAAGCTGCTTTTTTCAAGCTCAAGCCCAATGGAAGAATCGTGATAAACGCGATACTTTTAGAAACCGCAACCATAGCAATAGCTGAACTTAAAGCACTTTGCTTCAAAGACATCGATGTAGCACTTATTTCGGTCGCAAAGGGAAAACAAATAAACAGCGGAACAATGATGATGGCAAGAAACCCAATAACAATAGTCTCAGCGACAAAACCTTAGGTGAAAAATTACTTGGCTGGAACATTCATAGGCATCGGCGTCGGTCCGGGAGACCCAGAACTTATCACGATAAAAGCAGTGAAAGCCCTCAAAGCAGCGGACGTTATATGCGTACCAAAATCTCATGCTCGAAAACCAAGCATGGCTTTAAGCATGGTTAAACAAATCTTGGCTGAACGTAAAAAACCCGCTGAGATTCTTGAACTTATTTTTCCCATGACTAAAGATGATTTGAACAACCGGAAACTTTGGGTGGAAAACGCCGCTATAGTAGCTGCAAAAGCCAAAAAAGGCAACGTTGCCTTCATCACATTGGGCGATCCAATGCTCTATAGCACTTTTCTGTATCTTTATGAATGCGTCAAAGAAACTTACCCTGAAATTGAGCTTGAGATTATTCCAGGTGTAACTTCTGTAACTGCAGCCGCGGCAAGCTCTAAATTGCCTCTTGCAGAAAAAGAAGAAGTTGTTTCAATTATTCCATCAGACCTTACTCCGGCTCGGATCGAAGAAACTGCTAAACACGCCGATAACTTGGTGTTCATGAAATGTGCACATCACATTAAAGAATTTGTTCCGATTCTTTTGAAGGCAGGCTTCACAGAAAACTCCACCGTTGCCTTGATTAAGCGTTGTACGTTGGGTGAAGAAAAAGTTCTGGTGGGCAAATTAAGTGATGTGGAGAAATGGGATATAACTGAAGATTATTTCTCCGTTGCTATTGTTAAGAAAAGTCAAGTTGCAATTCATTGGAAACAAAACGGAAACGGTGTGAAACCATGAAAAAACTTGTCTTCATAGGTGCAGGCCCAGGCGACCCAGAACTAATCACATTAAAAGGCAAACGTTACTTAGAACAAGCCGATGTTGTAATCTACGCTGGCTCACTTCTTAACCCTGAATACCTAAAATATGCTAAGCCGAGTGCTCAATTTTATGACAGCGCCAAAATGAGTTTACCTGAAGTATTAAAAGTCATGGTTGAGGCTTCCAAAGCAGACAAGCTTGTTGCACGCGTACATGATGGCGACCCAAGCTTCTACGGCGCCATTCAAGAGCAAATGGACGCACTGGACAAAGAAAAAATCGAGTACTTCCGAATTCCAGGGGTAAGCTGCTTGCAAGGCGGAGCAGGAGCATTAAACCGCGAATTAACCTTGCCTAACATTTCTCAAACTGTAATCATTACTCGTCCTGAAGGCAGGACACCCGTGCCAGACGCTGAAAGCATAAGCAAACTTGCAGCTCACCAAGCCACCATGGTTATTTTCTTAGGCACACCCCACATCGCCCGAGTCGTCGAAGACCTCGTAAAAGGCGGTTACCCTAAAGATACACCGGCCGCAGTTGTGTACAAGGCAACGTGGCCACAGCAAAAAATCGTAAAGGGCACATTAACTGATATTGTTGAAAAGGTCAAAGCTGCAGGAATAACTGAGACCGCTTTGATTTTTGTCGGAAGAGTCCTTAATCCGGCAGCATATGATTTATCTAAGCTTTATGACCCTAAATTTACCACGGGTTTCCGCAAAGGCGAATAGCGAATGTTTGACCGTGGTGTCGCTGTTATTGCAATTACAAGGCGTGGCGTTGAAACTGCCCTTAAAATTAAAGAAGCATTAGATTGTGCTGGCGTAACTTCCACTGTTTATTCTCCTAGAAAATATACCCAGCACGGTGTTGTTGCAGTAGACAAAAAACTTGCTGACTTTATCAAAGACACTTATAGCACGGTTGATGGCTTAGTGGCGGTTATGGCAACTGGCATAATTATTCGTGCAGTAGCGCCGCATCTTGAAAGCAAACTCACCGATCCTGCAGTTATAGGTGTAGATGCGACTGGAAAATTTGTAATTAGTCTTTTATCTGGGCATTATGGTGGCGCAAATGAGCTTTCAAAAATAATTGCAAAAGGCATAGGCGGAACAGCAGTTATCACAACAGCCTCTGACGTTACAGGCAAACAGAGTGTTGATGAACTCGCAAGAAATCTCCACTTATCTATTCAAAACCCCGAGAGCCTGGTCGCAGTAAACGCAGCCATCGTTAACGGCGATCGTTTGGTTGTTGTTTTGAATGGTGACGTAAAAATCCCAATTAACCAGATCGGTGGCTACGAATTGAAGAAGACGGAAAATGGGGAAAACGCACTAGATATCATAAATGATTATGATGCAGGCGTGATAATTACAAGAGAACCATTGTCAATTGCCAAATTTGTTAAGCCTTTTACGATCTTAAAAGCTAAATCTGTTGTTGTGGGGTTAGGCGCAAGAAAAGATTCCACAGAAGACAGCATAATTGAAGCAATCGATGTTGCTTTAGAACGAGTACATGTACCTTTAGAGACTGTTAACAGCTTTGCAACTGTTGACATAAAACGTAGTTCGACTGCAATGGTCCAAGCCGCGGAACACTTGGGGAAGCCGCTTGAGTTTTTAAGCGTCGATGCACTTCGTAATTTAAATCATAAGGATCTTTCACCTGATTCAAAAATGGTTCAGGAAAAAATTGGTGTTGGAGGAGTATGCGAACGAGCAGCATTACTAACAGCAGGGGAAAACTCAAAGTTAATACTGAAAAAGACCAAGTTAAATGGGGTAACTGTAGCAATAGCCGTGGGCGAATAAGCGTAGTTGGAATTGGACCCGGCAGCTTAGAGCATTTGACGCCTAAAGCAAGAAGTGAAATAGAAAACGCTGACGTCCTTGTTGGTTATGGCACTTATGTAAAGCTAATTCAATCCATCATTAAACCTGATGCAGAGATTTTTTCTGGAACCATGGGCAAAGAAGTCGAACGCGCCAAAATCGCAGTGTCAAAAGCTATTGAAGGCTACCGAGTTGCAATTGTAAGTAGTGGCGATCCAGGGGTTTATGGCATGGCAGGTATTGTTTTGGAAGTTGTTGCTCTTGAGAAACCGGATTTGCCTGTTGAAATTGTGCCAGGTGTTACTGCTGCTACGGCTGCCGCGTCAAAGCTTGGTGCACCCTTGGTAAGTGATTTTGCAGTTATCAGTTTAAGCGACTTGTTGACGCCTTGGGAAAAAATTGAGCGAAGACTCGAGACCGCATCAGCAGCCGATTTCTCAATTGTGCTTTATAACCCCAAAAGCGAGGGAAGAATTGAACCATTAATGAAAGCATATGAAATTATGCTTAAGCATATACGTCCCGAAACGCCTGTGGGCATTGTGAAGCAGGCTGGGCGAGCAGGAGAAGAAGTCATAGTCACAACGCTTAAAGGGTTGCTTAATGCCGATATCGACATGGTGACAACCATAATAGTAGGAAACTCCGCCACTAAAGTTGTCAATGGCAAAATGGTTACGGCACGAGGTTACGATCTCTCAACCTAATTTTCCTTTCCCTTGTTTGCTACTTAATAGGATATTCTATTAACCCATGTAATTTGGAATTTTCAAGTTTTTTAGCTAGTTTAAGGTCAAGGGTTAGTAATCTCATATCTATCTTATCGGCAAGGCAAAGAAAAGCGGCATCATAGACGGCGATGTTAAACTCCAAAGCTAAACTCATCGAATCAAAAACAACTTCTCCAAAACTGTGAACACCGAAAAGATTCATTATATCTACCGCTTTCGAGAAAACCGACTCAACCTCTTTCTTACTCAATTTGTTTGGTGCTTTACATTTAATGGCGTTAGCTACTTCATAGTAGCTAAAATCTAAAATGTGGCCATATTCATGTTCAGATATTTTTTCTAAAGCCCACTTAGAATTGTCCTCAGGCATTACTAATGCAACTATAACTGATGAATCTACAACTGCTTCAGTGACCATAATCGCGATCTTCCCGGATTATTTCCGCTGAAGATGAGGAGGTGCCGATCTTATTGTAGAGTTCATTCCTAAAACGCGTAGCATCTGCAAGGGCTTGCTTAAGTTTTTTCTTTTTCACCATTTGTTCAAGATAAGCCCTGACGTCTTCTGCATAATCTGGATTAAGCTGTTGAAGCTCCTTTTTTAATTCCTTTGGAACTCTGATTGCTATTACATCGCTCATAAAAAACAATAAGTAAACAAATTATAAATATTTTTTGTTAACAAATTGTAAACATATATGCCATGTTTCTGATTATAAGCAGAACAACAACAGTTGGTGATAGCACCGGGTGTTGTTCTTCTCCGAAAAAAGACGAAGAAGGTTAATCCATTTCTAAAGTTATTAAAACTACTGTTTATCCTTTGAATCTAATAGTTCGACAATTTCTTTTCTTGCCTCTCCAATAGTTAACGGAAAATGTTTGTCTGTGAGGATCTGGTTTTTCTTATTTAAAATCTCAAACAAATGCGTAATTCTAGGTACACGCAAGTCAAGGCTTCTTAACAGATCAGTTTTCATAAACACTTCCTCAGGCGGCCCTTGCGTTACAATCTGCCCCTTGCTGAGAATACAAATTTCATCTGCAAACAACGGAACCAAATCAACATCATGTGTAGCAATTATCAAAGTTAACCCCAATTCTTTGTTGAGTTGCAGCAAAAGTTTAAGAACTTTGCTAGCTGTCCTCGGGTCAAGATTGGCCATGGGTTCATCAAGAATAATAATTTCAGGCTTCATTGCGAGAACACCTGCTAATGCAGCACGTTTTTTTTGGCCTGTGCTAAGGTTTTGTGGCGATTTATGCTCTAAATCTGTTATTTCGGTAGCATCTAAAGCCCATTTAACTCGGGCGTTAACCTCGCCAGACGGAAATCCCAAATTTACGGGTCCAAAAGCTACGTCTTCACCTACGGTACGAGCGAAAAGTTGATCATCTGGATCTTGAAATACCAAGCCAACTTTTTGTCTAACCCAGTCGAGGTTTGAGGAAACAACTTCTTGGCCTAAAACAGTAACCTTACCTGACGAAGGCATTAACAACCCATTAAAATGATGAAGCAAAGTAGATTTGCCAGCCCCGTTTGGGCCAAGAATTGCCATGTTTTCGCCTTTTTCAACGCTAAAATTAAGGCCATTTAGGGCTTTCGTTCCATCGTGATAAGTATAACATAGATTTATCGTTTCGATTGCTTTCAAGTTTTTTCTCTCCATCAAATGAATAGCAAATAACTTACAGACCCAAAATGATAGCCCGGAAGTAATGCATCGTAAATTACTACGCTGATGCTTGCAGCCACTATTAGGACTCCTATAAGAACATCTTTTTTAGGCATACCTTTTTTCTCGTACCTAAATAGGGCGTATTTTCCAGTGTATGCTCTTGACACCATTGCGTTACCAACTTTTATGGATCTGTCAAACGCTCTTACTAAAAGTGCACCTGCAATGTTGCCATAGTTCGTTATTTTCTTAAAGTAACTTACCGATTTTGAGTGCCCGCAACGTGATGCTTGAGCCCGATACATGCGCGTACTCTCTTCTGAGAGGATGCCGATGTACCTAAACATTAGCATCATTGTGTCTATGATTACTGATGGCATATGGAACCATGCCAATGAATCCATAACTGTTGTAATGGGAGTTACAAGGATGAGCACGTTTAGAACTGAAACGGCGGAAATGCAACGAGTGAACACGAGAACTCCAAAATAAATTCCTTGCTGGTAAATGGGAAGCCCTATCAAGGGAACTCTAGCGATTATTGTTGATCCATACGTAAAAGGCATTATTACGCCAATAAATGCAATAAGCGAAATAGGTATCAGAAGTCTCTTAACATAAACTTTTAGTGAAGCCCTTGACAAAAGGACTAAACCAAAACAGGTTCCAAAGAATAAAAGGGGAAGATACCAGCGAGTCAAAAAGACAATACAGAAAATCGAGGCAATAGCGCATATCAACTTAATCCTTGGATCTATTCTGTGCAGTATCGAATGGCCTTCAGTGTATTCTTCGAGGTTTACATATTCCATTTTTTTCAGCTCTGAGCTTTTCGTCTCATTTGTCTAAGTTTTACAGCGCGTCCGATGATGAGAAAAGTGAAGAAGCCTATTGTTGTTAGTATTCCAACTAATGGGTCTCCTGCTAGCCATAGTGGTATCGTTTAGTTTTTCCTCCTTGGTGCAATGTTAGTTTTGAATACCGTTGGAAAGATGTAGCCAACAATAAAACCTCCAGCGACCCCAGCTGCGAAGAAGCCTACGTACTCACCATGGACTCCCCAGTGTTCTATAGTGAAGGGATTGTAGTATGTGTCGCCGTTGCTTCCAGCCGCAGCGTTCACTTTGTCGTCAGTTGCTCCGTTTCCTCCAACCTGATAACTAACGTATGCACTAACCAGTAAAATTGCAACGATTAGGGCTAATGTGACTAGAGCGTATTTATTGAATCTGTCCATTACGTTTCCTTCATCGCGGTTTTAGGTTTCACCAACCACCATTTTAATAATGCAGGTCTATGAGTTGCAATATATTGTATTGCTCCAGCTGTGAATCCGAATTCTAAGATTGCCAAGGGAATCTGTGTAGGTAAGTAACCAAGGGTGAATATCCCCCACCATTGTACAACGTTTCCGGGGTGAAGTGAAATTGAAAGTTCGAAAGCCGCTACGACGTATGTTACGAGGTCGCCTACTAATCCGCCAATGCCTGCTGAAAGCCAAATTCTGACGCCTGCTTTGTACAGCAACAAGAATGTAAAGAACCCCGTGAATGTTCCCATAATTCCCATTGAAAATGTGTTTGCGCCGATTGTAGTTATTCCGCCGTGTCCGACGAATGTTTGGAAGAATAGTGCGATTGCGGATATTACAACTGTTGGGAAAGGCCCGATTATCATTGCTGCCATTGGTGTTCCAACTGGGTGCGAGCATGAGCCGGTGACTGGTACAGGTATATGCCAAACTGAGATTACGAATACAGCTGCGCCCATTAAGCCAACTATGGACATGTATGCAGGATCAATTTTTCGCCTTCTTGAAATCTGAATAGCACCTATAGCAACGAAAACCGCTGCTAGTAAATACCAAAAGATGCACCATTCCGGTGTAAGTATTCCATCTGCGATGTGCAATGTTGCCCCTCTGCCTGGATAGTTTATCCGACAAATATGCTTATTAATCTATGTTTAACTAAAGTTAAAGTCAGGTTGAATAACTTGCCAAAGAAACCAACACAAACCACACTTCTACGCGAAAAAGGCGAATTCACCAAATTCCAAATCCTCCTTGAAGTCATGCGCAACCAACCTCACATTAAACAGAAAGACATCAGCGATAAACTAGGAATAACAATCCAAGCCATTTCAAAATATTTCAAAAAACTCACAAAAGAGGGGTTACTTGAAGCAGGCTCAGAACGTGCAGACTACCGTTTAACACCCAAAGCAGTCATCAAGTTGCATGAAGATTTACACGGTCTAGAAAGTTACATTACCGAGGTAAAGCATGACTTAAAGGTTGAACATGCTTGGCCAGCCATAGCTACTCAACCCGTCAAGGCAGGACAAGAAGTAGGCTTGATCATGAAAGAAGGCGTCATGTATACTACAGCACAAGACGACAATGCCGCCGAAGCTAAAGGAATAGCCTTAGTCGACGCTAAAACGGGAGAAGACTTAGGCTTAAAGGAACTCCATGGAAAAGTCAAGATGAAACGGGGAAAAATCCTCATAGTTAAATTACCAAGCATCCGCAAAGGAGGTTCAAGAGCGGTCGATATACCAAAACTCAAAGCTTTCTATAATGAATTTCAACCTGATCGCGTGGGAGTTATGGGGGCAGTCGGCAGAGCAGTCCTAAACAAGTTGGAGCTTAAAGCTGACATTGAATTTGGAATCAGTCGGTCAGCCGCAATAGCTGCGTCAAGAGGCTTAAACGTTTTCGTTTTGGTGGTTGGCAGAATGGTTAATCGAATGCTCCAAGAAATAGATCAGATCAACTTGAGAACTAACGCTGAAATAATTTATGAAGTAAAAGATGCTCAGAAAGCAAATACGTATTAAAAAAGAAAAGAAAGAAAAGATTTTATTTTTTATTTTTCTTTACGATTGCGAATGTTCCTAATGTAGCGGCAACCAATATTGCGGCTATTATGACGATGGCTGCAGATGAGTACTCTGGGACTGTAGGTACGGTAACTGTGCTGCTTGTTGGAACAAATATTGCTTGAAGTCCAGTGTCGCCGGTGAGATTGAGCTGTAGTGGATTGGCTGTGTAAGTGTTGCCTCCTGATGCTGTTGCAGATTCCCAGCATAAGAGCATGAATCCGTCGCCTGGGGTTGCTTGGAAGCTAGAAGCTGTTCCGATTGTGTAATTGCTATAAGTTGTTGGAGTAGTTGCTCCTCCGGTTGGAGAAGTTGTTCCGCCTACTGATCCAAAGACGGTGACGCTGGTTGCTCCAGTTGTTGTCGCGGTTGCTGTTGTGTTTGTGGTTGAGACGAAGATTGCCTGTATAGCGCATGTGTCTGAGGTAATGTTGAGTGCAAGTGGGTTGTCTGTGGTGGTATTGGCGCCTGATGCGGCGACAGTTATCCAGCCTATAAACTCAAAGCCGGTGCCAGCGACTGCGTTGAAGTTAACAGTTGTACCAACGTTATAACTGTTGGTGGTTCCTCCATTTACAGTTGTACCGTCTGCTGTGATTGTTCCGCCAACGGAGCTGTAGACGACAACAGAGCCCTGTGTTTGAGCGAAAACGCCCGCATTTAAAGCCACTATTAAGATTGCAGATGTCAACAAAATTAAACCTGAGATTTTAAGTTTCTTACTTGTATAATTCATTAAATCACCTAATATTGTTAGCCCTTGGCTGCTTGAATGGATATAAACGTTTACCCAAATTAAAGGGCCCGGACTTTTGTTATAAGTAAAACTACGAATTAAGTTTAGTAAAAAGAATTATTGTTTCTTTTAATTATTTGTAACAGTTTTAGTAAAGTCAAGTTTAGCTCTCGAGAAAAACAGCATTTCCTAAAAAAATAAAAAAATTACCTTTCGATTGAGGTTTTGCTTATTCCCGCCTCTTTTTCCAAATTAATTACATGGTCAGCTTTACTTGCAAAAGCGTCACTGTGAGTTACTGCAATTATTTGCTCAATGGCTTTGAATCTGCTTATAGCTTCAGCTAAACGCTCAATGCTTCCATCTTCGCTGCCCAAGTTTTCTGTGGGTTCATCAAGCATAAGCATGCTCAAACCATGGCCAGTTCGTGACTGCATAATCAACTGCCCCAATCCTAAACGGTAAGCAAAAGCCAAAAGCGTACGTTCACCTCCAGAAAGGTTCGAAACTTCACGGTTAACCCCAGCTTCGCTTTTAACATAAGGCGTGTAAGATTCATCGATAACGACGTTTAACATAGGTGCTTCTCCACCAACTAAGCCATCAAGGACTTGCTGAACAAAATTATGCAAAACCTTGACAAATTCGCTTCGCAGTTTTGGTTGAATGCTGCGGTAAGCATCACGAATAGCGCCCAAAACCTCTATAGTTCTTCGGATTTTCTCCATCCGTTCAAGTTTTTCCTGCGCCAAATTAATTCGATCTTTTATTTCGTCTATGCGTCTGAAGAGATCTTTTTTGCGGTTTTCTTTAGTGCGCAATTCAGAATCTAAAATGTAATATTGTTGAAACGCTTTTTCACGTTGGATTTTGGAAGCTTCTACATCGGATAAATCAAATCTGGCAATTTCAGATTGGATTTGGTTTAGCTGTAAATTCAAGTCCGCTTCAAAGTTCTGTTTTTCTATAAACTCCTTTGAGAGAGAATTGAGGTTGTTTTCTTCTTCGGCGAAGCGATTTTTTAACTCTTCAGCTCTTGTCAAGCAAGTTTGCATGTTCGTGTAGGATTCCGAAGCTAAAGTTTTCGTTTTCTGCAAAGAATCAATTTCAATTCTTAATTGGTTAATGCTTTTTTCACGATCGATATTGTCCTGTTGAATTCTTGAAAGCAGATTACTTTTGTATTCTCCCTCTAATGGTTGTATGCAAAGGGGGCATTTGCTCTCTTTTGACAATTCAACTGCTCGTTTTTTATCTACTTGCATATTCCTTGAGGTTGCTTCTTGATCTGCCCGTAAACTGCTCAGTTTATCATCAAAAGTCTCTAAACAAAAATGCAATGTTTCAACAGACTGACCTACAGGTAGGCCCGCTTGGTCAAGTTTGCTTATGCATGCCTTTACTTGTGTGTCAATTGAGCCTTGACGTTGAAGCAGATTTGTCAGTATTGTTTTTTTGCCTTCAATTCGTTCAGTTAAGGAAGCCAAAGTTCTACCCATATTCATGATGTCTGAGTGCAGTCTTGCTTCTTTTCGTTTAAACTCTTCAACGGCTTGTCTTTTCTCTTCCAGAGTTTTCAGTTTAAAGTCGGCGACTTCCAATGCTTTCTTGGCAATCATCAATTTTTGAGTGGAATTTTCTAGGTCCATTTCTAAAGCTACGTATTCTTCACTTGCTCGATTGTATTCGTTACTAAGCTTTTCCAAACCAAAAACGTCGGGATCTTTCTCGTAAACCCGTTTTTCTGTTTCATAATCCCGCTGATACTGTGCAATATTGCTCCAAGCAACTTCATAATCTGATAACCCAAATAACTCATCTAGACGTCTTTGCCTATCTCGCGGCGCCGCATCAAGCAGTTCTTTGAGATGCTCTTGTCTAAACCAAACTATTTCTCGGAATAGGTCCCTGTCTAAGCCTGTGATAGCTTTAAGTTGTTCTGCAATAGCATCAGTTTTCATGCTTGCAATGAGTTTCTCATCTTCGTATAGTTTGAGATCTTCAATATTTTGCAGGATGCTTTTGCCTTTTCTTTTTAGCCCTCGGACAAGTTTGTAGGTGCTACCATTATGAGTAAACTGAACGGTAACCTTTCCCGTATCTGAGCCTTCGCGTAGTAAATACTCAAAAGATCTACCTATCGAGTCGCCGAACAAGGCAAAATCAACTGCGTATAATACGCTGGATTTTCCGCAGCCTAAACCTCCAACAAGACAGTTGAAACCAAGTGTGAAGGGAACCGTGGATTTGATGTGGCTCCGGATGTTTTCGAGCTGAACAATTTCAATTTTCATTTTGCCAGCTCCTCAATGACTTGCTTTATTTTTTCATCCTGCTTTCGTGTTAAAGGTTCAATTAAGCTAAGTGCAGAATGGGCGATTTTTTCAGCTTCTTCTTTGTCGTACCGTTCAGCAAAAATCTGCAGAAAATACTCAAATGCTTTGGTTTTTAAATCTTTGAATTCGCTTTCAAAAATTGATCGCACTATTTCGTCTGAAACAACGCTTTCTTTAAGCAGTACAATTGGATGAACAAGTAAACTTTTCTCTCCTGCGCTGCGGATTTTGCCTATGTCAATTTCTGCCCGGCTTGCTTCAGCTGGAAGCGTGCCTTTTAACACTGGAATTATTATGGCTCCTTCAAAGTCAGCTTCTTTAACAAGTGAAGTAGCTAATTCAGTAATTTTCGCTGATGCCATCCCTGTGAAGTCTTGTTCAAAAATGATAAATTTGCGAATTGAAGTTAACTCGTTGAACTCGGGAGTTATTTCGCCTTTTTCATTTACCTTGACATAGAGGAACCCTTTTTGATATTTTGCTTCCCTATAATCAGCTGTTTCTGTGCAGCCGCTGTATAATAGGGTGCCTGTTTTGAACTTCTCTGAGAATCGCTCGTGGATGTGCCCTGCTGCATAATAGTTAAAGCCGTCTGGCATAAGTTGAGGTGAAAATTCAGGTTCGAATGGTGGATTGACATTTGGCAGATCCACTGCGCCGTGAAAAACGAAAATGTTGCAAATCTTATTATCGGGTACTGGTGGATTTTCGTCTAGGAATTTTGGTAGTGCCTCTTCGGTTCTATGCCTATTGTGAAAATTAGGTATGCCATAAACATAGCAGCTATCCTCTTTGCGCCAGCATGCATCTTTCTGTCTTGGCAGATGATTAATCAATCCCGCACTATCTAATGGATAAAGGATTGTTCCGGTTATAGTGTTTGGAGCAGAATCATGTGATCCATCAACCGTTAAAACTAGGATACCTGCATCTTTAAGCCTCTTAAAGCTTCGAATTGTGTTTTCTAATGTGACGTTTGAGGGTCTCGGCTGATGAAAGAGGTCACCTGCAATAATCATGAAATCAGGTTTTAACTCGATTGCTTTGTCCACCAATTCTTTAAATGCATTATCAAAATCTTGCCTTCTAGCTTCCAATCCATACTGCGAGTAGCCTAAATGCAAATCAGCAGCGTGAATAAAACTAAACGGCTTCAAGTTACCTCTCCCTTTTCTTCCCCTTACGCTTCACAGTAGTAGTTTGCTTATTTTAGCGTTTATCTTTTTAACAAATCAGGGGAATCTTTGGTTTTAAAAGGAGAAAAATATAAGGAACCACATGCATGATAGTTGGAAAGGCGCTTAAATTAGATGAAATGCCAGGTTTGCGAACAAGAAACTCTTCTTCCATTCCGATGTCCATTTTGCGGCGGACAATTTTGCAGTTCACATCGCCTACCTGAAAACCATACATGCCCACAAATATCTTCGGCACGTACACAAAGACAAGAACAAGTAATGACGGCTCAAACATACAATTCTTATCAATACAGCTACAATCTGGGTGCGCCTAAACGTCAGCGCCATGTCTACTTCAGCCAAAAAGAAGTCAAGCACATATCGATTGCAGCAGCGCTTGTTATCGGCATCGGATTCTCCATAGGCTTGTTTGGAAACTTACTCGGTGGCTTCAACCCACAATGGACTTACGAAGTGATGGGCATTTTCGCAGTTATCATGACAGCATCTTTTTTGGCTCATGAAATCGGCCATAAAATTATGGGTCAAAAGAGTGGGTTGTGGGCAGAATTTCGCCTAACAACTTGGGGATCAGTTTTAACTTTGGTATCCGTGTTTTTGCCTTTCAAAATGATTTCGCCGGGTGCAATGATGCTTGCCGGTCAACCTACGGGTGACGAGATAGTCAAGATTTCAATTGCCGGCCCAGCCATTAACCTAATTTTCTCAACGACCCTTCTTGGATTTGCACTTGCTCTACCATCAAGTCTGTTTGTGAGCATGTTATTTTTCGCCGCTTACATCAATGCTTTCATGGCAGTCTTTAACCTAATTCCATTCGGAATCTTAGATGGATACAAAATCTTCAGTTTCAACAAGAAACTCTGGGCGATGGCATTTGTCCCAAGCGTTATTTTAGCAATATTTACTTACCTGCATATCCCATAAAAAATTGTTTAGCAATACTTTCGAGCGACGCAAAATCTTTTTTATTTCCGCTGACCCAATATTATAGATAGTTTTTTCTTGATTTTTAAAGTGGTGAGATAATGGCAAATGCTAAAAGCGAATATTGGGTTAAGAAAGTCAAGACCGACTCTACTCATCCTCCGCCAGGAACGTTTACAGGATCAGCTCAACAAATTGCTGATACAATGGCTGAAAAAAATGTTTCTCCAAAGGGTTTAGGCTCTGCAATAAAAATGATTCAATACTTCATCAATAGAGGCGGCAAGAACTTGCCAGAAACCCGCCGAAGGGAATTAGAGAAAGCGAAAAAAATTCTTCAGCAAAGGCTTGCAAAAGAGAAGGCTGATGCAAAAAAGCATGTACAGACAGTTTAAATTGGTCTTTTAGCTTCCATTAAATCGGTGTAGTTTTTGAGTGTCCATTCTCTTGAGGGTTTGATTGGGCCTGTCGCTCCTTTTGACTTTTTACAATCTCTCGAATTCTTATCAGATTTTACGCCAATGAAAAATGAACAAGCTGTAAAGAGTGCTTCGTTAACAAAAGCTATTGAAATTAGAGGCAGACCAATCGTTTTTGAACTAACTTCAAATGGAACTGTAGAAAACCCCAGATTAAAGTTCGTTGCTTACTCAGAGACCGAATTTACTGAAGAAATTGAAAATTTACTTATCGATCGGATAAACTTCTTTCTGAGCCTTCAAGATGATTTAAGCGAGTTTTACAAAATCGCTAAGGCTGACAAGTGTTTTAGTCCAATTGTAAAACGATTTTATGGTCATAAGCAAGTTAAATTCTTGACTCCTTTTGAGATTGCTTGCTGGGCAATTTTAACTCAAAGAATACCTATGTCCTTCGCTCGAAAAATGAAAGAACAAATTACTCAAAAGTTTGGTGACCACATTAAGATCAACGGCTTGGATTACCATACGTTTCCTGAACCAGCAAAATTGGTTGCATGTTCAATTGAAGAATTATTAGAAGTTGTTCCAAACAAGAGGAAGGCAGAGTACCTATCAGAGGTGGTTAAGGCGTTTAGTCAAGTTGATGAACAATGGCTCAGAAAAGGGCCTTATGATGAGGTTCTTGAGTGGCTAAAGGGTATTAAAGGTATCGGTGATTGGTCAGCGAACTTTGTGATGATACGTGGGTTGGGCAGAATGGAAAAAATATCGATGGTTGGACCTGACTTGGCTTTGGACGCTGGACGAATCTATAACGGAAAAGATCAACCGATGACCGATGAAAATGTATGTAATTTAGCTGAGAAATACGGCAATTGGAAAGGCTACTGGGCGTATTACCTGCGAATATATGCTGAATTTGTTTATGTTTTTGAAAAGGGAAAAAAGCAATTAGAGCAAATGCACTAATCAAGATGAAAAATAAAAACTAAAAATAATATTAAAAAGAATAATTTAGATGAGTTCGATCGTTACGTGAACTTCTTCGGGCACACGTATACGCATGATTCGACGCATAACTCGTTCTTCTGAGTCGATATCGATTAAGCGTTTGTGTATGCGCATTTCCCATCTGTCCCACGTTGCTGTTCCTTCGCCAGATGGCGCTTTTAGAACTGGAACACGCAGCCGCTTTGTGGGTAGTGGTACTGGACCGTTAATTTTTACACCTGTTTTTTGAGCGATGCTTCTTAGTTCTCCGCAAACCTCTTCTAATTTCGCATAATCTGTACTTGTGAGGCGTATTCGTGCTTTTCTTACCATGTTAGTCTATCAATCCATTATTTTTCTCTTTAATATATGTTGGTGAGACACCTTAGAGACTTCAGAGGAGCATAAAAACCTTGCGACGCATAAAAGGGCGCTTAATGCACAAATTTTAAACTGCTATGAAAGTCATTGATGCAAAAACTTTGTCAAAGCAATCACAGTTTATTATTTTCGTCCAATTTTTGATAAGCGAAAATCACAAAAGAGAAATGAATCCTTTCTCCACTAGCTTTTCGCCGGAAAAACAACAAAGCAAAAGCAATCCCCTCTTAGCTCTACTCGATTCGACAAATCAATAACAACTTGTCTTGTCAAGAAACTGACTAAAAAATCTGGAGGTAATTCGGAACCGTTGGCAACAAACCTTTTATCATAAAAAAAACCAAATAAACTTGATGAAAAATGTGTAAAAGTTTCGCTTTGATGCTTGCTCTCACCCTCTTAATGTCCTCATGCTTAATTGTTAGATTTTCGTTAGCTGATCCGATTCCTGGTCCGCCTATTTCGAGCGCCTACATTAGAAGCGATGGAAGCATTGACCCCCAAACTTTGCCTATTCACAGAAACGGGAACACATTTACTTTCACAAGTGATATTTCAAATTACACACTTGAAATTCAATGTAGCAACAGTATTCTTAACGGCGCAGGCTTCGTCCTTCAAGGAAATGGTCCGCAATGGTACCAAGCTGTAACAGTGCAAAACCAAAACAATATCACTATTGAAAACTTGAAAATTACTCAGTTTGGGTCAGCCATTTCTTTTTCAGATAGTTCAGGTAACACTGTTAGTGGAAACACCATTTCGAGTTTCAATTGCATCAGCTTGGTTTCATCTAGTAGTAACCAGATTGTTGGAAACAGCCTGTCAAACGGTTATGGTGTACAAGGTACAGGTTCGTGGAACAACATTATCGGCAACACTTTTACCAGTGGTCTTATTGGTCCTGGTCAAGGAGTAGGAATCGAAATAGAATGCAACAACACTCAAATCGCCAATAACATCTTCAATGATGAATGCAGCATTCAAATAACGCCTAATTCTCAAAATAACACAATTATAGACAATACTTTAACCAATGGTTCGTCTGGCATACTTATACTAAAATCTAGTTACAATGTGATCGCTGGAAACATCGTTAGTGGAAAAATAGGTCCAGAACAAGAGGGTGAAGACGGGGGTGGAGGTGGAGGTCTTTACTTATCTGACGGTTCTTTCAACAATGTTGTCTACGATAATAAATTTGAAGGCGATTTATACGGTGTCTCCTTGGGATATCGGATAGTTTCGATGGTTTGGAACAATGTTTACAATAACTATTTTTACGGAAATAATTTTTTCAGTAACTCTAAAAACGTTTATGTTGCCCCTGGCTGTCCTCAAAACTTCTGGAATAATAACACTCAAGGCAACTATTGGAGCGATTATAATGGATCTGATGTTAACCATGATGGTATCGGTGATTCGCCTTACCTTATAAACGCTAACAACACTGATTATTACCCAGTTATGAATCCGCTCGTCATTTCCCCAATTCCTACTTCAACTCCAACAGCACCATCCCAAACTCCCACTCCAACAACCTCATCTATTTCTCTTTCATCCTCAACGCCCGCCCCAAATACTCCATCTTTATTTAGCCAATCGCCCTCCCAAACGCCTGCAACTCTGCCTATCGAGCAAACCCAGCCAAACTCAACAATAATTATTGTCATTTCCATAATATCAGCAATTATTGTTTGTTTCAGTCTTTTGCTCTATTATAAAAAACGAGGGGCTACAATTAATTTCAATGTCAAAAGGCAAATGCGATGAAACGGACTGCTTTTATTCTCATCAGCTTTATGCTAATGTGCCTAGTACTAGCCGTTTATCCAGAAAATGTAACTTCTAAAGCTTCGGCAGAAAGTGGTTACTATTCAGTTGGTTCAGATTCGCAGTCTACTCTTCAATCGTTTTCTATGCCAGTTGAGTATATCAATTATACAATCTCCATGGTTAACGGAAGTTTTTGGGCAACAGTTGATGGGTTTTTTCCGATGCACATTCCTTTAGCCTGGGTGGGTCAAGAGCTTCCAATGCTCTACCCTACCCCTCAAGGAACAACAAATATTTCTGTAGAATTAGATGGGCAAAAAGTTGATTATAGCAACTACTCGCAAACACATCCTGGTATGTTGCATTATACGTATTTGGGCGAGTGGCCTATGATCTATTGCTCAATTCAACCTACTTCACCTGATTTTCTTATGACAATACATTATCAACACCCTATAATGCCGGTTAACGGAACTAACATGTTCCTCTACGACCTGAACATAAGTCCATACTTATCTTACTCGTCCAACAATTCCGTTGCTATATTTAATGTTGTATTCCAAGCAAAATGCTCTGACATCATGGTTTATGTTGTACCAGGTGACTGTTCAATTATCCGCGATGACACAAGAACCCCTGTAAACTTTACACTAAGCAGATTCAACGGTATGCAAATCGCCGCCTTCAACATAACTTCGAATTATACAAAACCCATTCCAGGCGACCAACTCATAACTTTCAAGAATTTACAATCTCAAATTCCAGAGTATCCAACATGGGCGATGCTGATTTCTCTAATTATAATTGCGGAAGGTACTTTTTTGTTGGTATACCGTAAAGAGAAAAACTCAAAGGTTTGAAAAAGGTCTTTTCCAAAAATCTTGATAAACTTTAAGACCTGAAATTAGAACCGACGATAGTTGATGTTGATTTCCTGTGATCTTTTTTGTTGTGTTTTTGGAGAAAGAAATGTTAAGTGTTGATTCGTTTTCTGATTTCTTCGACTTGTTGGGGCGTGAATGTCTCTTCTTCACACTCTGGGCATCTAAGTGCCTTCACATTATGCAAGATGACACCGTCAACTTCAAAATCAAACTCAACTTCAACGTATTCCACAATGCACGTTGGGCAAAGCAGAGCGCCTGCCTTTGCTACTGTTTGTTTATTGAGTGAATTTTTTTCCAAGTTCTTCTGCCCAAGCCTCAACCTTCGACATATCCGTGTTATCTAACATGGTTTTTCTCAGCATTCTTATTCTTCCGCCAAAGGCTTCTGCACTTACAGGATTAATGTTGGGGTATTTTGCTAACGTGTTTTCCACGAATTTAGCTCTTGCATTTGCATAACTTCCTGGTGTGCCTCCCCAAGAGGAAGAAGTATAGAACGCAACGTTTTTGCCGCTCAAGTCGCTTTGCAGAAATTTTAAGGCTTTACTGTATACTCTGCCGCTTCTGACTCCAGCTCCAACTATCACATTATGGTACTGGACCAAATCGGGCAATTTTTGTTTTTTGAGGTCGACCAAGTCAACTTCTAACTGGTATTTCGAACGCAGAATTTCAGCTATTTTTCTAGCTGATTCTTCAGTTGCTCCACCTTTTGTTTCGTATGCTATTAGCGTCTTATTTGTTTCCATTTTTATGTGCTACCATGTGGCTCTTCGTTTGGTGTAAGTTTTGTGCCGCAGCTGTTACAGTAAACTGCGTCCTTAGGATTTTTTGTGGTACATTGAGTACAAGTTACTGTTGACAGTGGCGGTGGTTTTTGCTGCCAATTTTCTTTTACTTTTTGGATTGCATTTTGTGTTTCACGTGCTGCCAAGTTGAAGGCTTTTTCAAGTTCTATTCCAACTTGGGAAAAAGCATCCCGTAATTCATCGGCTGGATATTGAACTTTCGCAGCTTTGGCTTTTTCTGTTTTTGTTCCACATTTAAAGCAGAAATAAGCGTTATCGTCAAGTTTCTCTCCACATTTTGAACAGTAAACCAAATTTTTTCACCTGTAAAATATCCATGTAACCTTGCGAATTTAAGCCTTTACTGGGATTTTCCAATAGCTCTTTCGTATAAGATTATGTTTCGAAGTGTTTTGGGTTGAAGCGTGTTTGAATTTTCGAGTAAAGATTTTATCTTATTGCGCGTTTGCATCCCGGACAAAATACTGAGCTGTGCTCAATTGGCAAGTTGCAATATCTGCAAGAAGATTTCGAAAAATAGTTTTGAACTGAAGTGGCTGTTCCATTTGCTTCTGCTTCCTTTCTTCGTTTACGTTGTTTATCTATTCTTCCAGCAAAGAAGGTAGCTGTTTCAAAAACTAAGACAAAAGGTGCCAGCATAATTAAGCCAGTGAGTGGAGTAGGGTCAGGACCAAAAATCCAAAAAGCAACCAAAATTATCACGTAAGCAATAATTTTGTTTCTTCCTCTCAAAAATTTCATAGGCAAAACGCCTACATGCACAAGCATTACGACAAAAACTGGAACAGTGTAGAAAACGCCGCAAATTACAAACAAAGTGAAAATCCAATTGTAAAAATCCTTAATAAAAATGAAAGGCACCGAGCCTCCTTGCATAGTGAAATAAATTAAGATTCTAAACGATATTGGAACTATAAGGAAATAAGCCATGGCTGCTCCCAAAGCCAAAAGTCCAATGAACGAACCAAGATAATATCCTAAAACTTTTTTTTCGTTATCATACAATGCTGGTTTAACGAAAGCAACAACTTCATAGAATATTACCGGAGAAGCAAGCAACAACCCCACAATTATTGACAGATAAGCCATGATAAAAACGGTGTCTCCCAGCCCTCCGGCAATCAGTGTTGCTTGTTTTGGCAGAAAATCTGCTTTTATTCTAAGCATTGCAAGCGAGAGAAGAGGTTGATATCCACCGATGGGATTTGTTAGCCCTGCTATGCTAGTTGGCAGCCATCCAATAGAGACAGTGATGATAACAGCTATTAGAATTACTTTGAAACGGCGGACTAACTCGTCAACATGATTCCAGAAACTTGATGCCCAGTTTTTGAAAGACGATGAAGATTCAACACTCATATTTATTCAAACCATCAGCAAGTGGCAACCTAATTTTTACCGGTAACCCATACTTTGTAATGTTAGCGATGTTTAGCGCGAAGCGTGATAGCGAGAGTAGAAAAGCTCAAGCTATTCGCTTTGAATTTAGAGTTTTATCTTTTTGAAATAAAATAGGGTTAAATGAATTCTTATGCGGCGCCTAATTGTTTAACTTTTATTGATATTTCGCTGGATATTTCCTCTCTTGTTTTACCATCGGTTGGTATTCCAAGCCGTTGAGCAGTTTCAAGCAAAAGTTCATCCTTGGTTATTATTGTTGGTGCAACTGCTGGTCTAGATTGAACAACAGGAGCGGTGGCGGTAGGTGTATTGAGGCTGCTAGTGGCTGCGTCAGTGAATTCTTTCTGAGCTTTAGTAAATTCGCCTTTGGCTCTGCCTAATGATTTTGCAAATTCTGGAATCTTTGCTGGACCCCACATTATAATTACGATGGCAACAACACCGATAATAATCCATTCCCATCCTTCAAGCATTTAAAATAGTCTCCTTTTAAGATTTTATCTGACTTCATTTGTAGCTGGCGAGCTCATAAATACATTTGTGGGTGTGGTTTAGCAGTCACAACCGCTTGCTACCTTCTATCAAACGGTACTACACTTGGTACCTTCCATTTCTATTTCATCTAATCGATAAACCAACATAGGCGGAGGCAACGAGGTTACTCTCCAGATTAGCAGAAATATGGTATCGAAAATTTTGTTTTTACGATTTTTAGAAATAAGTTGCTCGTTTAAGCCATGCCCATGCGACGGTTGCAATAACAGGCATCAGCGTAATTGCTACGGTTAAATAGTTTAAGACGGGGCTTAATCCATATGGAAAAACTATGCTTATTAGTAGATCACGCACGAAGAACTCCCACACGGCAAGGTAGGAAATGATGACGGTGATTACTAGGGCTAAAAACTCGATCTTTCGTGTGTTATAGATTTCTAAAATGTCAATGTGAGCCCGATGTGATTCTGCAACCACGCTGATGTGATCATTTAATTCCTCAATTGCATCTTTAACTAGAAAATCCAGTTGAGGATTAACTTCTTTTACGCCTTGATTGATGTAATCCCACAAGTGAGATAAATCTAAAACAGCGAGCTTTTCTTTTTGTAACTGCTTGTACTCTTCCCAAAGTTCCCGTTCAGTGTTAGTTTCTCTTCGCAAAATAGGCTCAACTCGAGCCGTTGTCTTTTTTAGTCGAAGGACAAAAGTTGCAACTTTAACAGCGAGTTCCTTATCTAATGCTTGAACCTTGCCTATTTCCGCTTCAATTTCGTCAATGTTAATATGCAGAGCGTACTCGCTTTCTTCCACAGTAATCAGCCTTAAAGTAAAATGGTTTTAAAACAACTAATTCGTTGATTAGTTGTCAATATACCGAGACGTTAAAAGGAAATAAACATTATGCGTTTGAAGCCGCTAACAGCACGGTAAGTAAATAAATATAGCTTTGCGATATCTTTGTGAATCGTTGAAAAGTCAAGCGTCGGTTTGAGCCGATAGTTGATTTAAAGCTGATTTGGATTGACCGAAATGAAGTATATACTTGTTGTTGGAGATGGAATGGCTGATTATCCTATTCCTGAATTGGGAAACAAGACGCCGCTTCAAGCTGCAAATAAACCAAATATGGATGCTATAGCTGCCCAAGGCAGAAACGGGCTTATTAAAACTGTTCCCGACGAGTCGACTCCCGGCTCAGAAACAGCTATTTGTTCACTTTTGGGTTACGACCCAAGAATATATTGCACAGGCAGAGGACCACTTGAAGCACCATCAAGAGGCATAAAGCTGGGACCAAACGATGCCGCATACAGATGCAATTTGATAACGGAGAAAAATGAAGTTATCGTGGATTATTCTGCAGGGCACATAACAACTGAAGAAGCAAGCAAACTAATTGCTGCAATAAACAAAGCTTTTGGAAAATTAGGCAAAATAGAATTCTACTCAGGGCTTGACTACAGACATTTTCTGATTTTACGAAACACTCCAAAACCCGAACTTACCGTTTGTACTCCGCCACATGACGCAATAGGTGAACTTTTTTCAGATGTGTTACCAATATCTAAGTCGCCAGAAGCTGATAAAACAACACGATTGCTAAGAGAACTAATTATTCGTTCTAGTGGCATTTTGAAGTCTAATCCGGTGAACATTGCGCGTGTTAAGGCTGGAAAAAATCCTGCTAATTTGATTTGGCCTTGGGGAGGTGGCAAAAAACCTTCGATGCCAACCTTGAAGGAAAAGTATGGTTTGAAATCAGCAGTTATTTCCGCGGTTGATTTAGTGAAGGGTATTGGCACTTACGCAGGCATGGAAATCATTAATGTTTCAGGCGCTACGGGAATGGATAATACTAATTATGAGGGTAAAGCAGATGCAGCATTAAAAGCTCTCAAAGATAATGATTTTGTTTTTGTTCACGTGGAAGCACCAGATGAAGCTGGACACTGCAAAGATTACGCCTTAAAAGTGAAGACAATTGAGAATTTGGATAAGAGGTTGCTTGGTAGAATCCTTGACGGCCTAACTGAACCATACGCCATTGCAATATCCCCTGATCATCCAACACCAGTCAAAATCGGTACTCACACAAGAGAACCGGTACCATTCGCAATTAAATCGCCCACGCTGAAACCTGATGGCGTCAAAAAGCTTGATGAAGAGTCAGCAAAAAAAGGCGGCTTTGGTCTAATCACAAATGATTACCTAATTTCACTTCTTTTATCCAAGCCCAAACAGTAAAGGCAATTTCGAGTTAAGAGGCGAACTCAATAGTTGTACTTTGATTTTCGCATCTTATCAATTGATGAGAGGAAGCTTTGTCCTTTAATTGTGACAAGGTATTTTCCGTTTTCTTGGGTCAGCATGCTTTGCCTGGTTAAGATTGTCAAATAGGATTCTGCTAAAACATCATTCAAACCTACTTGTTTCATAATTCTGTCCTTATTTTTTGATGTTTCACAAAAACGTATAATATGTGAAGTAATTCCCAACCGATCGCTAACAGCCATTTAGCTCCCCAGATTAATGATTGAATCGGCAACAATTAAGCGTGCGTGACTGTTAAGCAACAATAACAAGCGGTCGGCTTGCATCTTAAGTAAAGTAAATCTAGGTTAAGGCAACCAATGCAATCCCAGCTAAAATCGCAATGATCCCTATTTTTTGGTTGGTAACTATCCGTTCTTTCAAGAAAAAGTATGCAAGCACTATAGTTACAGCTGGATATGTTGCTGCGACAGGACCCACTAAGGATAGTAAATCTGTTGTTACGCTAATGTTGAATGCTGCAAACCCTAAAAGATCAAGCAGTCCTGAAAGTGCGATAAACAAAAATATTAGCCGAGCTGGTTTGGAAAATTTTGTTGGAGTTAGTTTTGTCCAAGTAAGCAAAATGGTGAGTGCGATGATTCTGAGAAAGAAAAGTGAAATGATTGGTCCAAATGCAAGAGCCATTGGCTTTAGCAAAGTGTATGTTATTCCCCAGGCAACCATGGATATTATAGCATCAGAAATTCCGCTTGATCTTCCTTGACGGATACTTTTTTTAAATTCAGCGAAATTCGTGGATGCGAAGAATATCCCGATAAAAACAGTGATTATGCCAATTATTTGTAGGGGCATAAGTGTCTCCTTGAAAATCAAAACTGCCAACAGAGTTGTTATTACTGACCAGCTTGCTGAAATCGGAGAAACTACCGATAAGTTGCCTTTTTGAAATCCTCTATAGAGGAAAATGTAGGCGACTATTCCTAAAACTCCAGCTGAGACTGTAATTAGAACAAGCTCAAGTGTTAAAGGTGGCAACTTGAAAAATAAAATTGCTAAAATAATTAGAGGCACAAAAGCCACTAAGTGATTTAGAAGCAGAGAAATTTTGTATCCAAGTTTATCAATAGCTTTTTTTGCGAAGAAATCAGCCGTGCCCCAACTTAACATTGCAGTTATAGCAAAGAGTATTCCTAAAGCCAAAGCCATGCTCGTCTGAATCCGTTTGAATATGAGTTATTTGGCTTGAATTTAAACTTAAAACAGACGAGGCAAAAGTTGTAATTCTCTTAATAATTTTCGCGGCCACGAATTGTTAGACTTCTTGAGTTAATTCGATGTCTTTAATGCGTTTCTTTATGACCCTTTGGACTTCAGGATTTTCTTCTTCATCTTTAGCTTCAACTAAAAGATCTTTTGCCACATTAATGCTTTTGCCGCCGAAGATTTTTGCAAAGTTGCTGGAGCGTTTTTCAAGCAAACGCAGGTACCTTGGAAGAACACAGACAAAGTTTGTTGGATACCGTTTGCCCCTATCTAAATCTACTACAACGAGCTGTATGCAGCTATCTAGGTTTTGTTTTCCTTTCTTAATTGCATACAATTTTAAGTTCACTTTACCCAACCCAGCCCTAATCAACTTGTCAAGTCTAAACTAGCAGCAAGCTGATTCTTCAATATCGGGTCTATGGAGACTAAATGATATTAATCTTGTTGAGAAGTAAAATAAACCAGTTTGTCAAGTCAACCATACAAAAACAGGAACAAACGGCTCTCGGCTAAATATATCGCCAGTGATAGTAAGTTGCTGCTTTAATGAACTCGATAGCATTTCTAAGATGTTTTGTTCAGTAAGCCCTGGTTTGTATGTACGATTATAGCCCACAGTAGTTTCCTCCTTCTTTTGTGCAGGAAAAATCGATTTGAGAAAGATTTGTTGAAAACTCGCAGTTTTTTCCGCAATAATGACAATCAAAGAACATGCAAAAGATGAAAACGAAAATGAAAAGCAATCTTGAAAAATTTAACCAATGAATATAAAAAAAGAATTTTCTGGACTTACTAATTTGGAAGTATTTCCTTTTTTGTTTTATTTTTTGTGTGCATTTTTTTCTTTGTGTTTTGGTTTTCTTTTTTGATTTAAAGCTTAAATTCTTTGCAGGTAGTGTAAGAATTTGTAAGAATTCGCAAGGATTTGTAAAAATTCGCAAGAATATGTGAGAAAAAGTGAATAAAGGTTGAGATGCTTATGCCGTTAAATCAAATACCGTTTTCTTTAAGAAATATGATCTTGTTATGATACCTAAACTTATGCGGTGGCAGTATAAGCTTGAGCCTTCCCAGGTCCCAAAAGTAACAGTGACCGTTATTGGATCAATGGGTGTTAGAGAAAGCTTTCTAGCCAAAATGTACAAAGATGGACGAATGCTCATTCCGAAAGTGCAATTAGCGTTACTTAAACAAAATGAAACAAATCTTGAAAATGCAGCTTTAGAAATCACCCTTGAACCAGCTTAAAAAATCAAGCTAATTTCAAGATTAGTACTGTTCATTTTCACTCAACCTTCCACTGCTCCAAAAAGTAGTTTGACCATTCGTTTTAAATGTAATTTTGGCGATGCTTGTGCCCCAAGTGATTTGCCATGAAACACAATTCAGATAGATTGTTTGGAGGCCTAGCAAGTTATGGGTAAGACTGTTAAATCTTTCATTTGCAAAAAATAATAAGTCAAAAACCCATCTAATGAGAAAATCAAAAAATAATCAATACAGAATTTAAAAAAGAAAGGAATTCGTTTGTTTTTAATGGTCAATTATCATAAGTGTTAATGAGCTAGTTACGCCGGCTACCTGTTTTACCTGTAATTTAATTATGTCCCTGAGTTTATCAATCGTTTGAGCTTTGATTTTTATCATTAAGTCGTAGACACCGTACAAGCCATGCGCCTCTTCCACGCCTTCAATAAGTTTTAGACTTTCAATAACTTTATCTTGATATGACCCTAATTCCGTATTTACTAACACTACTGCAGATATCATACGTTAATTCTCCTTGTTCCTTTTATTCCTTGACAAGATAGTTAAGCCTGTGTTGTTGCACAAGTGAAGTCACAAAACATATTTGTTCTAGAACCTGGCGGTTGTAGTCTCATCGTGCAATCACATCATCTTATATCAAATAAGCGCTTCCAGTAACATATCCGAGAAGTAGCACAGTGAAGTTGAGCGGGTCTGGCTGCTAACATATGAAAAGGCGCACCACTACTATTTTTGCCACCTACCAATGTTAGCGCATGGCTAAATCCGCTTAACCAACCTTTTTGCCCTAAAACAAAGATCGTTGTAATAGCAACTAAGCACTCATAAGATTTTATATTTACAAAAGTGCTTTTAAGAAAATGTCTATTGGTGTTTTTTTGAAACGCGAAGAAGCAATACTTGTTTTAAAAGAATTATTTGAAAAATGCTCCACCCTCGACGGGCACTATTTGGAAATATTGCCGCCTAACGCTTCTTCAGCATTGAGCGGTGGCTATCAAGTTGTAATTAAGACGACTCTTGATGAAGAAACAAGAAACTGCATGCAGGACATATTGGTGAAATATCATCTCACCATTAAAATCTCTGACCTACAAACTTTCGTAATTTACCGACCTCATCAAGAAAGCAGTCTGTTAGAGCATTTTCCTTCCAAATAAAACCTGCTTGTTGTAGCCTGATGTTGTCACATCATTATTTATCATTCAAGGTGCAGTAATGTGGTATAAAAGGTAAGGTTAACTTAAAAGCAGGCGAACTGATTCCCCCTCTCTCTCTTCCGAATTTTTTTGCTTGCCTTAAGTTAACCTTACTTCTCTCTCTTCCGTTGAACCTGCGGATTTTTTAAGGCTCCATCACATAAAAGAGTAATTACAGTTTATCGGTGTCTTGATTTTTTAAAGTGCAATACCATTTGGATCAATTTAACGGTTGATTGAAAAACATTAATTTTGCAAATCATTTAACTGACTCGCTACCTATTTTTATTCAGGTGTCTTTTTTGAGGATTGCTTTTTTTGAAGTTCAAGATTGGGAGGAGCCCCTTTTGCATAATGGGTTAGCTAATTATGATATTCGTGTGTTCAAGGAACCTTTAAGTGATGCAAATGTTGACCAAATTGTTGATTTTGAGGTTATTTCAGTTTTTATTTACTCTGACGTAAATAGCAAAATTATAGGTAAACTTGAAAAAGCACATTTAATCGCTACGCGTTCAACGGGTTTTGACCATATTGACCTTGATGCTTGCAAGCGAAGGGGCATTTTAGTTTGCAATGTTCCTAACTATGGTGAGATTACTGTTGCTGAACATACTTTTGCTCTGATTCTTTCGTTATCACGTAACATTCATGATTCCTACGAGAGGACTCGTAGGGGCGATTTTACCTGTGAGGGTGTGGGAGGCTTTGATTTAAACAGCAAAGTTCTTGGCGTTCTTGGAACAGGTAGAATTGGCACTAAAGTAATTGAGATAGCTAAAGGCTTTAAAATGAATGTTCTTGCTTATGACAAATTTCCAAACATCATTTTAGCTGATGCTTTAGGGTTCCAATACGTGGATTGGTCAGATTTATTGGCAAAATCAGACATAGTTACTCTTCATTTGCCGCTCAATGATGAAACTCACCATTTCTTGAACAATGATACAATCAAACTCATGAAAAAAGGCGCAGTTGTAATTAACACTGCCAGGGGCAGTCTAATCGATTCTCAAGCGCTTACGGAAGCTCTTATTAATGGTCACCTTAGAGGTGCAGGCTTGGATGTTTTAGAGGAGGAAGCGCTTATTCGAGAGGAGGCTCAGTTGCTTTTAGACAATGTCCCTAGAGAACAATTGGCAACGATGCTCAGGGAACATATTCTTTTGAGACTTAACAACGTCATAATAACGCCTCACTGTGCCTTTAACAGCAAGGAATCATTAGAGAGACTTGTTAATGGCACTATTGAAAACATTAAGGCTTTCGCTCAAGAGAAACCGCAAAACATAGTCAAATAACAGCTATTTTTAAGGCAGTAAGCTCTAAAAATTAGAGCGTTTTCTTTTCATTTTCACTCAACCCTCTACTGCTCCATAAAGTCGTTTGTCCATTTATTTTAAAAGCGATTTTACTAATGCAATGCCCCGTGTGATGTCCTATGAAACAGAATTCAGATAGGTTCTTTGGAGGCTTAGCAAGTTATGGGTAAGACTGTTCCATCTTATCGAATAGCTATAGAAGATGAGATTAGTCGCTGGAAGGGCTTTAGAAATACTTTAGCGACCGATCAGGAAAAACAAGCATTTGACCAATTAATGGATATGTGTAGAAATTTGGCTTCTGCGGGAGGTTGCGCATGCAATCCAGTACTTTTTGAACCTATGGCTATGTGCATTCTTGTGGGTCAGCAAAAGAAAATTCGGGAACTCGAATACAAGTTAAGCAATCTGCCCTAACAGAAAAGTGGTGAGACTACTCCTGGCTAAATTTACAGAGGACAACATTCTCGATAGGCGCGATGATTTTTTTAGGGTTGCAATTGATTCAGAGGGAGGCTCAGAGGTAAGGAAGTATCTAACGGAAAAAGAAGGATAAAAATCATTGCGGTCTTCTCTTCGCAAAGAGGTTGCTTAAGCGTCATTTCAAAAAAAATAGATCATTTAATGGCTTCCTCTAAGTAAAAACGCGTTAGGTTTGCCCTCTTAAATGCGCGCGGCGATTGTCTAAGCTGCGGTGAGCTAGTCTCTAGTTATTGACGTAGAGATTGATTTATGTCATAGCACTCATGATTTCATTCGTAGTTCTTAAAAGCCCAATCTTTGGGAAAACATATTTTATGCTGGCTTCATGTTCATCCTTGCTGCTTGCAGCCATAGCATCTATGACAAAGACTTGGTTGTAGCCGTATTGGTGAGCGTCTCTAGCAGTCGTTTCCACACCCATGTTTGTTATAACTCCACACAAAACAATGGTATCTATTTTTCTGCGACGAAGTTGCAAGTCAAGCTCGGTGCCGTAAAAGGCGCCCCATTGCCTATCGGTTAGTACAATGTCTCGCTGAGTCGGCTTTATTTCATCCACGAAATCCATCCAGTTGCGGGTCTAGCGCCAGAACCCCACTGTGGCGGCTGATCCAATATTGGTGCAACATATCTTTTCCATCAACAAACGCCACGTGGACTAGGAAAACAAGCGATCCCACTTCCCTAAACTTACCCACGAGCTTTGAAACGTTGGCCACGACTTCCGCTGGACTGTTAGGTTCAAGCTTCCGATCCAAGGCAACAATTCCCTTCTGGACATCTATAACCACTAACGCCGCCTTGCCTAAAACCGACTTCAAATCAATCATATAAAGTCACAACAATAACTGTTCTAAAAATAGCTAATACGTTTTTTGACGCAACCCTTCGCTGTGCGCATGCATTAAAGAATTGGGCGAGTTTGCCAAGCAGGATTGACCAAAGTCACTTTTCATTTCCAATTTTGAATTCTAATTATGCTATTTAGAGCCGAAGCAGCATTCAACACGAATAAAAGCGAAATCAAGTAGCAGCTCATGCCTTGCTAGTATTTCTAAACGTGCTGTTGCCTAAAAAAGAAGGTAACTTAAAGTTAGTTGGCTCCGGCCAATCTTCATGTTACTATGACTTTACCATCTGTGTGATCTGTATCAAATTGCCACAGTTGTCATCCAGTACTGCTACGGTCGAAGGCGTACCCGGTAGCTTTGTCGGCTGCATAGTAAACTTCACGCCAAGCTTTTGCAATCGTTCATAGTCTTTTTGGATATCATCCACAATGAACATTGTTGCGCGAATACCCTGCTTGAAGAGAGTTTCTTGGTATACCTTTGCAGCTGAGTTTTCGTTTGACTCGAGAACTAACTCGACACCGTCCTGGTCTTCAGGGGAAGTAACAGTCAACCACCTGTATTTTCCTGCTGTTATATCCGCCTTTTTTACAAAACCAAGGACCTCAGTGTAAAATATTAATGCTTTGTCCTGATCATTAACGTACACGCTAGTATACTTAATTCTCATAAAAACACCAATTATAGCAAGTGTTCTTAAAATTAATAATCTTTGCGCCAAGTTATCGGGAGGTCAAGCTTTACGTCACTTAACACGCTTTAGACAGTTTGGGCATGCCAGAACTGCAAGGCAACGAACAAAGAATCAGCTGTTATTCTACTAGCGGTGTTAAATGTGCTGTTATCCAAAAAAGACGTTAACTTAGAATGTTAACTTTTCACTTTGAAACTAAAACAGCCGCATCGTCAATTATATCTATGATTAAATAGGATTCGATCACCAGGAGTATAAGCGTTAATTACTTTCTCATTGGCTGTCTAAGAATTGTTTTCAGCTTCTCTGGTGCCACGCGACGAGGATCACTCAAGTATATTTCATGGTGCTTTCCATTTAACTGGCCCTCTTTGTTTTCAATGAATTCATGAATATTTTTGATGGTTGGGCCTTCATCCGAAAAGGGTCCAAAATACATTATCTGAGCCGCTAGGCCCTCATGAAAACTTTCAAACCGAATTTTTGATAGAGCAGGCATTTCTTTCTTTTTCTTAAGTTCCTCAATTGCTTTGGCAACAGACTCTTTAGTGACTTGCTCGGGTTGCATTATCATTGCTGTCCAATTCCACTTGCTTTTGTCTTCAGCGAATTTTGACATGTTATCAGCCCACCACAGTCCTTCAAGCGGCATGACCGTATAGTCCACCGTCTTCGTCTTTTTTATCATAAATTTGAGGGTATAGGACAAACCGAACAAGGCTTCTACGGCATATTTGTAGTCTATAGATATATTGGGGTCTCCTGAGCCATCTATCATCAGAAAATTCATTCTTGGAACTTCAACAACAGTAATCTCTTTTGCAGAGGGATTGTAGAGTTCTTTGTGCTCTTTTTTCAAATCTAATTTTTCCAAAAGATTCACCCTGTTTTCTCTGAATATCTTGTATTGTTAACGGTTTTATTTTTAACGTTTACTTTTTCACTAGATTACTTTTTAGCGTGCGTCGACCCTAGCTAAATTACCCCTAAATCCCGGAGAAGATTATAGTAAGCAATTTGTTTTTGTCTAATGCCGAGGTAGATAGTTGGTTAAGTCTACCGTTTCTCTAGTTTTAACTACATTAACCAGTTATGTCCAACGTCTTTCCTTCTTGGAAAGCGTTAAAGAAAGAGAAAAATTATGAGCCGCTAAAGTCCAGCAACATAGATTCGTAGAGCCAAAATTGGCAAAACAACAACTAAACCAAACAGCGCCGCAGTTAACGTCATTACCCGCAAAGCCCTATCGATGTGTTCAGGAGAAATTCCATGATCATCACCTAACGTGTAGCAATCTTGTTTTTCCAATTGAGTATCTAAAGCACCAGCCATCGCCGAAATTGTCCAGCCAGCGTTTATACTGACTGTTTTGTTTTTGTCCCTTTTGAGAATGCGCCATGATTCACGCCAATTTTCCTTCAAAAGAAATGATGCTGCAACCATCAAGTAAGCGGTTAATCTGGCGGGGATGTAGTTGGCTATGGTGTCAAGTTTTGCGCTGAACCATCCAATGTTCTTGTTTTCTGCATTCTTGTAGCCGACCATAGAATCCAATGTGTTCACAACCCGGTAAGCAAATGCTCCAGGAACGCCAAATAAGGCAAAGAAGAAGAAGGGTGCAGTTATGCCGTCGGTGGTACTTTCGGCAATCGATTCAACGGCGGCAGAAAGTATTTGTCGCTCATTTAATGTATTTGGGTCTCGTCTGACTATGAAGGGTAGCCATTTGCGGGCTTCTCCTAAGTCGTTCTTTTTTAGTGCAGAAGCGATCGGTTTGGTGTATTGTCCCATGCCTGTTATTGCGAAAGTGGCTTTGAATAAAACGGCTCCCACAATTACGTAAGCTATTTGCCCGAACAAACCAAATGATTGTCTGAGCCAGAAGAGCAACAAGAACACTGGAAGCGCGGCAATCACCATTACAATCAGGGCTAATAGTACGCCGTTTGCCTTCTCAACTCGTTGATTTGGGCTTTTCAGTTTTGGTTTAAGATAAGACACTATTTTTCCTATACCAATCGTCGGGTGAATTCTATCAGGATATTCTCCCAGAACAATGTCAATCAGAAAAGCTAAAAGAAGAATCAGGGCAGAATCGATAAACCAACTGAAATCAAAAGAAAACATAAATCAAAATCAAACCGTCTTAATTTTTAACTGTCCGCTTCAAAACTTCAATCAACCGTTCATTTTCATCTCGAGTTTTAACGGCTAGTCGAACAAAATATTTGTCAACTCCTCTGAACGAGCTACAATCCCGAATCAAAATGCCCTCTCTTAATAATTTACTTGTTAACTCAGCCGATGTTAAACCCGATTTTCTGATATCTATGAAGAAAAAGTTAGCGTCTGCAGGAAAAATCTTGAATGAGCTAATTTTGCTTAGTTCAGTTAGTAATTGAGTTTTCTCTTTTTTGATCAGATCAAGTGTTATCCTTAGATGCTCTTCATCTTTCAATGCGGCAACCGCGGCTGCTTGCGCTATGCAGTTAACATTCCATGGAATTTTGGCGCATAATAGCACATTGATAATTTCTTCTGAGGCAATCCCGTAGCCAATACGCAGCCCAGTTAAACCAAAAATTTTTGTAAAAGACCTTAAAATAAAGAGGTTAGGGTATTTCTTGATCTTGTTAATCATTGAAAGGTCTTCTTCGTTTTCTACAAACTCCAAAAAATCCTCGTCCAAAAAAACAAGAGTGTTTTGCTTCAATGCGCTTTCAATTATTTCTCTTAAGGTTTCGGCTGGAATAAGCATGCTCGTTGGGTTATTTGGGTTGCAAAGAAAAACAATTTTTGCACCTGACATTTCACGAATAAAGGCCGGTGCTTCAATGTTGAAACTTCGGTTTAGTTTAACAAATTTTGCGGGTTCAGCCGTTCTCATAACTGCGCTCTCATATTCACCAAATGTTGGTGCAGCAATAACAGCTGTGTCACCTTTATTCATGAAAGCTTCAGCGAATAGATACATGAGTTCAGTAGAACCATTTCCAACAATAACATTGTCTTTAGTTATTCCTTTGAAATGGCTGGCTATAGCCTGCCTTAATTCATTGGAATTGGAATCTGGATAAGCCGCAATTTGGGTAAAAGCTTTTTTTGCTGCTTCAAGTGCTTTTTTAGATGGACCCAAAGGATTTACACTTGAGCTGAAATCTAAAATTTCTTCACGTTTTAGACCCGTTTTGCCTGCAGCATCTAAAACCTCTCCGCCGTGAACGCATGGCTTGAGGTTCTTTATGCTTTCTTTGGCTAGGTTTTCTGCAGGCTTCATTTAAGATTCAATCCTTCAGGTGTAGGGCTGAAATGCGTAGGTTTCTTTTTAACGTAAATGATATAAATGTTTGGTTGGATGCTCCATCCAAACCCATATAATTTTTTATTAACGTAAAATGAAGGCAACAGAAAAATTGATTCGCATTTAATAACCGAACACGATTTTCGGATAATTGGTAAATGGAAAATAGTCGTTAAACGCTGATTGCTTTCCCACTTCTCTTTTTCAAATAAATAGTTGTAATAGCTGCAACAATTGCCGCAGCAACTACCAAAGCTATCTCCGCAACTGACATCGATTGCAACATATCAACATCACGGGGTTGATAGTCAAGTTTTGCAAGCCATGCTGATTGATTTTTTGAACCTACCATAATATAGCTACCGTCCTTTGCGCGGATAATGGAGTTAAAATTTGCCTCTAATCCCACAGGCAAAGTAACTCCGGGTAGGCTTATATTCCAAAGTTGGTTGCCTATATTATCCGTCATAATTATTCCAGCTTCCTTTAGGTTTGAAATCTCAAGTAGAATGTATCCATTTGAGGTTTCAAGAACGTCAGTTATTGAGCTGCGATTTGTTCCGTATGTCTGGTTCCATTGCATCTTTCCCTCTGAGTCGATTTTCAGTATCCATGCGCTTTTTTGCCAAAGATACCCCGCCATCAAGTACCCTCCGTCTGTTGTTTTTATGGCGTTGTTGCATTCGGGTTGAAAGTAGTAGCCCTCGCCCGCGTAACTTGTGTTTTCAAGTACTTTTCCGTTTTCATTCATTTTGATCAATGTGAAAAATGCCTGATTTGGAGTAAAAGAGTAGCTAACGCAGGACATTACATAACCGCCATCTGAAGTTTGAAAGATGGTAGATGGGCAATTGGCTAACGGTCCTGAAAGCGTCTCATTCCACTGCATGTTTCCTGAAAAATCAGTTTTGACAAACCAGATCCAACCCAAACCTTCTTCAACTTTCTCCCCAAAACCAGCAAGGGCAAAACCGCCGTCTTTGGTTTGAATAATCGACATAAAATAATTTATTGGAGCGCCCGAACTGAACATTTTAGTCCATTGAATGTTTCCCTGCGAATCAGTTTTTACTAACGCATAGAGATTATCTACGATTCCAGCCAAAACGTAACCGCCTTCTCGTGTGGGCAAAAGACGGGGAAGAATTGTCTTTTTTTGATCTATTTGAATTGGTTTTGTCCACAATAAATGGTTAGAAGAGTCAAGTTTCACTAAAAATGTGCAGGTTTGGCTGGCAGTGTTTAGAATTAAACTTCCGTCTGAAAGTTGAAAAACAGAATATCCCGCTTCACCCGTTATGTTAGTTTGCAATTCAACTGGGGAAGACCAGGAAGCAGGAACTTGTGACGTTGAAGCCGAAATGGACGATGAATTCTCAGATTTAACAATCGGAAACAAAATTGCACTTAAAGTTAAAGTCAACAAAACAACTGCTGCCAACCCAACGATTGCCCTTCTCATCATCACACCATGCAATCAAGAATTATCAACATGACTTTTAGTTCTACTCAAGGAACACAATGTTCCAAAGCTGGAACACCAAATAATGACCCGTCGGGTTACTTTTGGTGAGACTGAACCTTTTAAACAAACACATTTCCTTCTCCGCTTTTGCTGTTTCTTGACTATGGCTAGTTTTATTTTTGTCTAGATTTGCAAAGAGACAAAATCATAAAACAATAGTTCTATTTAACAAGGTCACGAATCTGAACCAATTAAGCCTCAAGTCTGAGGATCTAAAGTCCATTTATTGAGAAATTATTTTATGAAAAATACATTCTTAAGTTTCTTAAAGTGCTCATCACCAGTCACTACTTCGGCTTTCTTTATGATGGCAGTTGCATAAACAATTGAGTCAGCTAGCCCCCATCCATCAATTTCCTTTTTCATTCGAACGTTTTGCCTTGCGGATTCCACTGCAATTGATTCATCCAGAAACACCAATGCGCTTTTTTCTTTGATAAATGCCTTTTGCTTTTCAGCGAGTTCTTGGCTTTCGACTTTAAGGGTTTTGGAATAAACTTCAGCTAAACATATGGTTGGCGTTAATTTTTCTTCAGAACTTTCAATAAGCGTTTTAACCTTTTCGCCGAGCTCCGAACCAGTAAAGTATTGAACCCAGGCATAGGAGTCAATTACATATTTCATAGGCAGCGATCCTTATGCTCTCTAAGGTCGGCAATGTCAGTTTTTTTCATGGTGCCAAACATGCTTTCGGTTTTTTCAAAGTGCTCGAGAAGAATTTTGTTGATTTCTTTGGATATATTTCGGGCACCCGCTGTTTCTTTAAGCGTTTGGTACACGTCATCGCGCAGGATAATAGTTGTCTTTTTAGACATATACATCACCGTAAACATATATGGTGAAGTGAAATTTTAAGATTGTTGCAACATCATAAAAACCAAGAAACACCAACCCGGTAAGTTTGCAATTAGTAGGAAGTTTAACTTTTATAAAAGGGTCTGAGAATATTCAAATAACCGGTTAGTTGAAAATCGCATACTGAGAAGGAAGATTTTATGGGCGAAAATTTTGATAAGGAACATAAAGTCCAAGAATTAAAGGACATGCTTAAAGATCGAAAGTCAGGTGAAACTGTAGAGGAAGTGCTCCTGGTTTATTGTCAACGACACGGACTTTCCGTAGATGACTGTACCAATTTCTATGACCAGTTAGTTAAGAAGGGCGAAATCAAAGAAAAATAGCCAGTTCCATCGATGATCTAACATCCTTTTATTCATGAGTTTTTGAGTGTCTACGGCCAACAATTATTTTTGTGGCCTTGTATATTTCAAACCAAATTATGCTGGCTGCCCCAGCGACAAGGCAAACTGAGAGGTTAACTGGGTCAAGAGCACTAAAACCAAAGAGACTGTTGAGCTGTGGAATATAAATTACAAGCATCAACGCAAACAAGGCGACAAAAAGTATCCACCAGAACGCATCATTACGCCTGCGAAATGTCCCAACGATTGTATGCACCCAAGACCGATTCGTTAGAATCAACGCCAAATTTGCAGCAACTATAGTTGCAAAAGCCATTGTCCTTGCCGTGTCCTCACCAAGCCCTCGATTAAGCGAATTAACAAATATCAAAATCACAATAACGAGAACAACAAAGCCCTGAAGAAAAGCAATAACTGCAGCTTCCCTGTCGAAAAGGCGTTTTTCCATACTGCGAGGTCGACGATTCATAACATTAGCTTCTTCCGGTTCTGTTTCAAAAACCACCGAACAGGCTGGATCGATGATTAATTCTAAGAAAACAATTTGCAGTGGAAGCAGAATTAAAGGCCACCCTAGCAGAATCTGGAATAACGGACATGCCAATGATTGGAATATGAATCGAAAAGATGTACGCAATAGCTTTTTTCAAGTTATCGTAAATTCTTCGACCCATTCTGACTCCGCTAACTATCGAAGTAAAATCGTCATCTAAGAAGTACCATCGAGGCAGATTCTCTTGCAACATCAGTTCCTCGTCCACCCATTGCGATACCGATATTTGCTGATTTGAGGGCGGGTGCGTCATTGACACCGTCGCCAGTCATTGCGACTACGTCGCCATTGCCTTTCAAAGCGTTTACAATTCTGAGTTTTTGTTCAGGAACAACTCTGGCAAAAATATTTACGTCTTTGATTCGTTGCTTCAACTCTTCGTCAGTCATTTGTTCCAGTTCAAGCCCAGTTATGCAATTTTCTGGAGATTCAAGACCTATTTGCCGACCGATATTCTGGGCAGTTAAGGGGTAATCTCCTGTAATCATCACCACTCGAATGCCTGCGCTGTAGCACTCTTTAACTGCGCCAGCAACATTCGGTCTAACAGGATCAGCAAATCCTGACAAGCCCAATAAAACTAAAAACAAAATCATGTTGCTCATTTGGTAGCTTAGTTTTTTTGAATGAAGCCTTAGCGACGCCTAGATACTCTTAGGCCTTCTTTTGCCATTGCTCGAATGTGAATAGATAGCTCATTGGTTTGATTTTCGTCAAAATGGCACAGGTTTATAATGGCTTCGGGCGCACCTTTGGCGGCTATGACGTAATTTTCTCCGCTGGGTGAGACCCAAACATTAGACATAGCAAGCAACTTCTGAGACAGTGGATATTCTTGTACTAACTGCCAATCATCGTGAATATGTTCAGTTTTTGCGAACTCGCCTTCAGTGAAACGTCGTATTGCTTTCTCCATTGGATCAAAAGGGTCTTCTTTGCAGGCTAAAACACTAAATTCAACCAATTCATGACAAGAATCTGGAGGCAACTTCAAAAATGAGTCTATTTTACAAATTTTGCCATCCGCAAACAACTTATTAACAGACATTTTGTTCTCTGTCAATGTACCTGTTTTGTCTACACAAAGAACTGTTGCACCACCTAGGTTCTCAATTGCCTGAACCTGTCGGGTGAGAACTTTTTTCTTTGACATTCGCCAAGCACCTAAGGCAAGGAAAATGGTAAGTACCACAGGAAATTCCTCAGGTAGAATCGCCATTGCTAGGGTTATTCCTGCCAAAAAGCCCTCTATCCAATCAAGACGTGTGAATCCATAGACCACTATTACTATGGCACATAAGCTAAGGCCCACGAAGGCGCTGTTTCGAACTATATGGTTGATTTCTTGTTTTAGCCTTGTTTGGTCTCTTTCTACTTTTTGCAGAACTGCCCCGATTTTGCCCATTTCATCTATAGTAAGGGAAGGAAATCCTGTAAATGAAATAATTGATACTGCAAAAAACTTTGATATCATTGTAATTGGTCTTAAAGGCCAAAGTAACTTTCGAGAATCATTCACAGGGACAATAAGTGAAAGAATTGTTAATAGGGCAAAAATCCCCGTCTTAGTTATCCCGTAGCCAAAATGATCATCTTCTGGGTAATGGAGACCTGAAGGTATAGTAAATCTTTAGTCTGCAACAAATACAGGTACTCTCAGGAAGTCATTGAAGAGAAATAACGTTTAAGTTTTAACTCCCCAATTACTTACAAGGGCTTCACTGTTGAATGAATTAATCTTCATAGGTTTAGGATTAAACGATGAAAAAGGCATAAGCGTTAAAGGATTAGAAGAAACCAAAAGTGCAGATAGCGTTTTCATGGAGCTCTACACCAGCCTCATGCCTGACTTCAGTCTACAACGGTTTGAGACGTTATGTGGCAAAAAAATAAAGTTAATTTCTAGACGCGAATTAGAAGAAGAAGATGGATCGGTAATTCTTGAAGATGCCAAAAAAGGTAAGGCAGTTTTTCTTGTTCCAGGCGATCCCTTTATTGCCACAACCCATGTTACGTTGCGCGTTGAAGCGGAAAAACAGGGAATAAAGACTCGAATTATACATGGGACATCAATAATTTCGGCGATCGTGAGCTTATCAGGTTTGCATAATTATAAGTTTGGAAAAACAGTTACCGTACCTTTTCCAGAAAATTTTTCGGAAACACCCTACAACGTTATTGCTCAAAACAAAAAGTTGGGGTTGCATACACTTTGCCTTTTAGATTTGAAGGCTAATGAAAACCAGTTCTTAGGCATCAACCAAGCGATCAATATGTTACTTGAGATTGAAAAGAAGAAGCAGCAAGCAGTCATCACCCCAGATACGCCTGCAGTTGGCATAGCAAGGGCAGGAAGCGATAACCCAACTCTGAAGGCTGATTTTCTCAAAAATTTAGTAGCTTTTGATTTTGGAGAACCTCCATATAGTTTGATTTTTCCAGGTGAGATGCATTTTATGGAAATTGATTCATTAATTGCATTTGCGGGTGCTCCTGCAGAGTTTAGGCGGCTTGCCAAATGAGTTTAGAAATACTTTCGGCGAAGTATATTGGTTCAGCAGAAAAAGTGCTCAAAGAACTTGAACGAACAAAAACGCCCATTAGCTTGACTGAAGAAGCTGTGAGTAATATTTTGCGTTGGGCTAATGATTATTTGGAGGATGCAAAGTATTATAAGGCTCAGGGCAAGCTTGAAACCAGCTTAACCTCAGTAGCTTACTGTGAAGGGCTCTTGGATGCATTACGATTATTGGGCGCAGTGAAATTTGAATGGCCAACAAATCAAGAAAGAAAACCGTTGTCTTAGCTTCAGGCGTATTTGATCTGCTTCATCTTGGGCACGTCAGATTTCTGGAGGAAGCCAAGAGGACAGGCGGAGAAAACGCAGAGTTAGTTGTTATTATTGCACGCGATAGCACTGTTGAGAAAACCAAAGGCAAAAAACCCATAATGTCTGAGGACCAACGCTGTGCGCTGGTAGAATCTTTGAAGGTTGTTGACCGAACCGTGCTCGGTTATGAGAACCTTGACATCGGCGAAGTTATAGGGACAATTAAACCCGATGTGATTGCTTTGGGTTATGATCAAGAAGATATGGCAAAAGAAGTGCAAAATTACTTGGAAACCCATAAAATAAAAGTTGAACTCGTCAGAATTGGCAGATTTGGGGAGAATAATTTAGATAGTTCGTCGAAGATAAAACAGAAAATAATTGAGAAATTTTCCAAATAATGGTTATGCACGCTATGAATTCGATAAAGTATAGACCCACCTACATTCTAATCGCTCTAAACATAGCAGTGTACGCTTACACTTCTTTTGTTGGCGGTGACTGGGTGAGCACAAACTTTAACGCCATTCCTCCATGGTACCAATTTAACTTTGATGTGTTTCACGGTGCATATTATCAGCTTTTCACATCCATGTTTGTTCATGCGTCAATAGTTCACATCGGAGGCAACATGTTGTTTCTATTTATTTTCGGTTTAAGAGCAGAAGAAATGTTCTCTTTACCAGAATACCTCGGAATTTACTTGATTGGCGGATTGGTTGGTAACGTGCTTTCTTTAGTTTTGGGGCCAAGCTTGCTTTCAGTTGGAGCTTCAGGCGCAATTTTCTCGTTGTTTGGTGCAGTAGTAATTTATGCTAGGCGTGCTGTGCGGCAATCTATTCTTGGAGCATTAGTTTTTGCGTTCTTTCTATTCATCATAAACTCAGGTGAAGGCGTTAACATTTTGGCTCATTTAGGCGGTTTAGGTTTTGGTTTGCTTGCGGGTTATTGGATAGCTACAAGACGTAACCCACAAGAACAATATTCAGTTAAGTATTCACATAATGCTATGCCATTTTAGTTAGGGTTGAATGTAGATTTCTACTTTGACTTTGTTGCCGTCTTTGAGGTTTAACTGTTTTCTGAGGCATATAGGCGCAATTATTTCCAGCACTGAAACATCATAATGGCTGCGTAAAGCGGTTATCAAAGCTCCTTTAACTTTGTTATCAATTGTTGCAGGGTAACATTTCACTATGCCAAAGGTTCGATCTTCATTTTTAAAACCTGTTACCTCAACTGCAGGATAGGCTTCAATTTCCTTCCTTGTCTTAATATCGTAGTCGCTTGAAAGTTTAAGGTTAAGCGTGCCAGGGTAAGGTTCAAACCCTAATTTTTCAGTAAACTGTTTCCTATAAGGCTCCTTTGCAATATAGTAGGCACCTTCGCCTAAACCGGTGAAAACAGTTCCTTCCAAAGTTACGGACGGCGGATACGATTTTTCAACTAAAAATTTTAAGCTAGAATAGAGCTTTTCTAATTCCTTTGTTCCTTGCTCTTCAATTTTAATTAGGCTTCCTTCTGGAGTAATATTTCTCTGTATCCAGCCTTTATGTTCGAGCTCAATTAGGTAACGTGATGCAGTTTGCTGAGAAATCCCAATTTTACCCGCTAAGTATTCGGTTGAAATTTTGGCTGTTCGCCTGTAAGCACCCATCTCAGCAAGTTTTAGAATCATGTAGAGGTGTTGCCAATCGTGTTTTTCACTCAAAGCTTGCTTACTCCAGTGGATTAGACAATAAATGCCTTCATATTTAAGGGGCTCGAAAAAATTTTTACTCCAAACTAACAAGGTAAGCATTAAAAGCTAAATCTTTAGATGAGAATAAAGCAATTGACGAGATTTTCAAAGCAGTGGGGCGAAAAATAGCGGGTATGAATGTTTTTGATGAAATGGGCAATTACTGGGCTGAAATAGCAGACCAAAACCAAACGGAAAGGCAAATAAGTTTTCTAAAAAGCACTTTGAAACCGAATAGTTTGATTTTAGATCTTGCTTGCGGAACTGGGCGGCATCTGATTCCACTTTGCAAACAGGGCTACAGAGTTGTTGGCTTAGACGTTTCATTAAAGCTTCTTAAGGTAGCCAAAGGTCGGTGGCGAGGGGCTCAGGTTGTTTGCGCTGACATGCGATTTTTACCGTTCAAGGCTGAAGCATTTTCTTTGGCGGTAAGCATGGATACAAGTTTTGGGTACCTGCCAAGTGAACAAGATGACCTGCAAAGCCTAATTGTACTTCGAGAAACGCTCAAGAAAGGTGGCATGTTGATTCTTGATCTTTTTAATCGTGAACACTTAATCAAAGAACATAAGGCGCCCACCCAACCCAAATGGCGGGAGTACCCTAGCTTTTTCCTGCTTCAGAAACGAACAGTCGATGCAGAAGGCAGCTTTCTTCATGATGTGTGGTCCACCCATGACAAAACAGATGGGCAAGTTAGGTTTTTTGAGCATACAGCACGTTTGTATGAGTTGAATCAGTTGCAAGGGTTACTCGAAAATGCCGGTTTTTCGGTTAATGTTATTTATGGGGATTATGAAGGACAAAGTTTTAGCACCGATTCAAAAAGATTAATTTTGATAGCCAATATAAAATGATTTTTTGAAGTGTGGAGGTAAAATTTTCAAGAGCTTAAGGAATAATATCCAAAAGATTGGAAACAGACAAATTCGATTAGTTGTTTAGCTAATGAATATGTATTTGCTGCGTGGGAAGAAATCTTCAATTGGAGAACTTTTTACGTTGTACGCATCGTTTTCATTTATGAGATTTATTATTTCGTACTGTTTTTCCATGAAATCGAGGCCTCTTTCCGTTGACTTGTAGATCTCTCTTCCATTAATTGCAGTTTTTTGGAGAAGGTTGGCATGTGCGAGAATTGTGAGGTATTGGTTGAGTTGGCTAAAGCTTAGGTTTGCTTTGAACATTATGTGAGTTTTCGATGTGCCATTTTTGGCGATTCCGATGATTTCCGCCATAATAACTAGCTTGTCTCGTCTTTTCGATTTGTTATCGTTTACTAATAGGGTCATTTTAGGTTCATCTTCTAGATTAGTTTTCTATTCTGGTTTAGTATGGCTTAAGTTATAAGCCATGTTTCAAAAGTAGCATATATCGAATTTTGGAATAACACACGCATTATTTACTGAGAACAGATAAAGCAGATAATGCGTTTAATTTTCCATTTTTAGGTATGTTGCCGTCTCTTATTTTATTGAAGTTACTGTTCTTGCTGTCTTGAGAGATCTATTGTTTGCGGAATCGTGATTTCCATGCGAAGTACAACACTGCGGAGACGAGAAATGTTGAGTCAAGTGCATTAGGGAATGAGGGGAAATAAACCCATTGATTGAAGAATGTTACGAATTTTAGAGCTACACCGATTGTTCCGCAGACAAAAACTATACTCATGCAATCGTGGAAAAGTTCGATTTTGTTGTTGTGAATTGTCTTCATGTCTTATCGTTGGACGAGTATACAGTTTGCCAATAAGTAAATTATGAATTCCTAATACTGATTCGAAGACAAGCCCAGGTTTATTTAGGTTATTCTGGTGGCTGTTTCTATAAGGAATCCTTTTTTGCCAATATTATATGGTAGTCTTCTTGTTGGAATAAATGTACCCTTCATCTTTTTTATCAAGATATCTCTGTGTGTGGTATCCGTTGTCCATGTTGTTGTAAATACAATAACACCTTCGGCGAAATGTTGCATAGCGGTTTCAGCTCTTGGGTCTTGCATTCCCTCAGTTAAGAGAAGCAAATGGTATTCGTCTGTATCTTTGTTTTGACGCGACATTGCTGTAAGAAGGTTTATGCCTTCTTCGACCTTGCGTGTTAAAAGCAATTCTGAAAGTGAGTCTATTATTATTGTTCTGTGCTGTTTCATCTCTTCAACGATGGTTTCTTGTAGATTGGTTGCTTTTGTCAAGGTTTTGAATTTCCAGTTGCCCGAGGCTTCTAGTAGCGCAATGTCCCAATTGTAGGCTACTACGTCTTCTCTCACGCTGTCGGCAATTGTATTTACGGTAAAGTAAGTTATTCCAGCTTGTTTTGCCCTAGAGTAGGCGATTTGTCTTGCAAAGATTTCGTTTCCCGAGCCCGGTAAACCCGTTAGAAGAATTATTTTAGGTGGTAGACCTCCCGTTAAGAATTCATCGAGGCCTGCGATGCCAGTTTTTATTAGTTTCATGCGTACTTCCTTCCATTTATTTGTGAATTGGTTGTTATAACACTTTTCAATTGCAACGATGGAGTAATTTACGTCTTCTCATGCTAATTCTTAGGTTTACTATTTTTTTGGCTGGGTAATCTGTTATTTCGATACCTGAATTATATCAAATTTCGATAGAAGATTATTTCATCGTCGTTCTTAAGCAAGCGCTCTCAGATAGGTATCAACTAAGCAAAAACATAAAGGAGAAATAAGAAATGAGAAAAATAACTAAACTTCGAAGAAACATAAAAGCGATCTCACCAGTAATTTCAGTGCTATTGATGATTGCAGTCGCGGTAGTTGCGTCACTTGTCGTCTACGCTTGGGTCATGGGATATGTTGGATCAACAACTAGTAAAACAGGTAATGCAATACAAATACAAAGTATGTCAGTTAATAGCAACGGTTTTCTAGTTATTTACGTCCAAAATATTGGAGATGGTGGCGTTAATCTTAACGGTCAATCCGTTTATGTCAATAACGTACAAGTCACCGATGGCCTTACAGGTACAACCCCAATAGCAGCTCAAGGCACTCTGACCATTACTACAGGTTACACAGTTACTATTCCAGCTGGCGGCAGCATAAGTATTACAGCAAAAGTTACAACTACTGGCGGAACATTCAGTCAAGTAACACAGTCATTCCCATAATAAAGGGATCGCAAACAAACCTTTTTTTCTTTTTATTAATTTGAGCTAAACAAACTATAACTAACTCGTTTGAGATGGGTCAAATATGGTGTTCAACAAGCAACTCGGAAAATTAATTAATCGAAACAAATCGGTGATTACACCTAAAAAAATTGATGCAAAGAACGAAGTTGCAGAGAACCCAATTCAATCTGACATGAATGATCAAACTGTTGATCTTGGAATTTCTGGAACTTCGGTGCAGGTTCAACTTAATGATACTGTTGTTATTGATCGTTATCCCCTTAACGCACCTTACTCGTACGTCAATATGGTCAGGGACGTTGTTAGGGGTAACATTACTTATTCGGTTGAAGAACCCTCACTTAGCAAAACTGACGCAGAGAATCTTCAACGTTTGAAAGGGATTCTAAATGAAGTGCTGCAGATTAGACCGGCAGAATTGCATTCTAAACAGGCGGCTGGCCAATACTTAGTAAATAAATGCATTGAAGTTTTAGATAATTACCGCTTCAATTTAGATTCAGATACCCGCAGCAAACTATTGTATTACGTTGTAAGAGATAATCTTGGGTTTGGAAAAATAGATCCCATTATGCGTGACCCACTGATTGAAGATGTCTCATGTAATGGTGTAAACGTGCCTCTCTACATTTGGCATAGAAAATTTGAGTCAATTCCAACAAACATTCGGTTCGAAACCGCTGAGGAACTAGACACAAATGCCCTCAGACTTGCCTACCTCTGTGGAAGTCACGTTTCAATAGCACAACCTCTGTTAGATGCAAGCTTGCCAGACGGTAGCAGAATAAACTTGACCTATGGGAGTGAAATAACTCGTAAAGGCTCAACTTTTACCATTCGAAAATTCAAGCCTGACCCATTTACTATAACAGACTTAGTAAGCTACAAGTCTCTTTCACCTGAATTAGCCGCATTCCTTTGGTACGCTGTTGAACATAGAGTCTCGATTCTCGTGGCTGGAGGAATAGCAGCTGGCAAAACAACCTTACTTAATTGTTTAAGCATGTTTATAAAACCAGACTTGAAAGTCGTTTCAATTGAAGATACCCCAGAACTTAATTTGCCCCATGAAAACTGGATTCCTGCTGCCACAAGAACTCACTTTGGACTTTCCACAGAAAACGCGGATGTCACTCTTTTCGATTTGCTCAAAGCTTCTTTGAGGCAAAGACCCGACTACATTATTGTTGGGGAAATAAGAGGAACAGAGGCCTACACGTTGTTTCAGGCTGTAAGTACAGGTCACCTTGGAATGTCAACGGTCCATGCAGAATCAGTTGAATCATGCGTTTACAGGCTAGAGTCGGCCCCAATGAATATTCCAAGAACACTAATTGCTGGAATTGACATAATTCTTGTTCAAAAAAGAGTGGAAATCAACGGAAAACCTGTGAGGAAAACGGTTTCAACTTCTGAAATAGTAGGTTTAGATCCCCGTTCAGGAGAGATATTGACTAACGAAGTTTACAAATGGAATCCTTCGGAAGACACGTTTGATTTTACTGGTAGGAGCTACATTATAGAAAAAATAGCTGATAAAACAGGCATTACGCCAGAACAGGCAAGTGAAGAGATACAGCGTAGAGCTAAAGTTATTCAGTGGATGGTTAAGACTAATTTGCGCGACTATAAGGGGGTCTCAAATTTGATAAGAAGTTATTTGGAAAATCCTGAGCCTGTTCTTTTGGAGGCCCTGAAAAACGAATAAACAACTAATTGGCTTGTCTCTTCGAATATCAGACATTATACCTCGGGGAATCTCTTCCAGGTTTGAAGGCTTACGAAAGAACTTGGCAAAAACGAGTGTAAGAATTACCTTCGAAGCTTACATGGGGTTAATGTTGTTTTCTTCAATTGCTTCACGGTTTAGTCGCATTTTCAATGGCATTTGTGCTTACATCGTCTTTGTTTTCAATGCTTGTTTCATCCTCTATCTTGATTTCTTTTCTGGTCGGTTTTGTAGCCTTTTTTGCGTTGATCGGAATTTGTTACATGTATCCTTTGCTTGAAATCTCTTCAAGAACAAGGAAAATAGACGCGAACCTTCCGCTCACTGCAAACTTTATGGCAGTTCTCGCCAGTGCAGGAATGCCGCCAGAACGCATTTTCCGTTCATTAGTGAATGTTGGAGACGAGTTTTGTGTAGGTGAAGAGGTTAGGAGAATAATTGCTGACATTGAACTGTTAGGTCTGGACCTTAATTCGGCCTTGAAGAGTGGCGCTTTGAGATCTGCTTCTGCAAAATTTGGTGCACTGCTTGATGGTGTTGTAACTACTTCTCACATGGGTGGTGACTTGGCTGCCTATCTGCGAGAAGAGTCTGAGAAATACAAAAAAATTAGAGTTGCATCGATGAAAAGTTACTTGGAAAGTTTAGGCGGTATGGCTGAAGTCTATGTTAGTATTATGATTGCTCTTCCGCTATCGCTGGTGGTTATGTTGTCAATTATGTCTTTTTTGGGCGGCGGTGCTTCGTTATTTGGCAACATTGATCCTCAGGTGCTACTTTTGCTGGTAGCCTTTGTGATAACCCCTGCAGGGGTTTGCCTTCTTCTTTTGATGGTTGATTCGATGACTCCCCCGAGGTAATATAATGCGACAAATTTCAAAGAAAACAAGACAGTTAATCGCCGTCGTTTCCGTAGTGATGGTTCTTCTAATCGTTGCCGTCATAGCCATAGCTGATACTAACGCTTTAACAGTTTATGCAAACGAAATATTTCTAATATCAGTCCTAATAATCATAATTCCCTCGGCGATTCTTGACTATGAGAACCAAAGTTGGGTTTCTGCCATTGAAGATCAAATGCCTCTACTAGTTCGCGGAGTTTCAGAGTCTCAGGAAACTGGATTAACTTTAGTTAAGGCGTTGGAAAAAGTCGTTGACAACAAGATGATAGGGCATCCTTTATCCGATGAAGTCAAGAAACTGACACTTCAAATGGCGTGGGGAACATCCTTCGAGGAGGCGCTAACCAGATTTAAAGAGCGCATCAATTCTCCGGTGGTGAATAGGTTTTGTGCTCTAGTACTTGAGGCGAGTCGTTCAGGCGGCACCATAAAAAAGTGTTCACTGCCACTTCTGGGTTTATGGAAGAAATGAAAGATATGGACAAGGAAACAAGCGCCCAAATGAAACCATACATAATTGTGATTTACGCAGCTTTTTCGGTGTTTCTGGTAACAGCTATCCTTCTTGTGCGATCTTTTCTTTCCCCTTTGCAAGGAGCGGCACAAATTGGGAGTCAAGTTTCAATCGGCAACATTACGGGATTGAAAAGCTTCTTCTATGAAGATATGTTGATTTCCGCAGTTACAGGCGGCTTGATGGCTGGAAAACTTGGAGAACGCAGAGTTGCTGGTGGATTAAAACACGCAATAATCCTAAGCGTTATGGGCTATGTGATATTTTTCCTTGCAATTCCGCCCAATTGGATGTGAAAAAATGAGAAACCTTTTCAAAAATAAAAAAGCTCTCTCGCCCGTTGTTTCAACAGTTTTAATGATACTGGTTGTTATGGTAGGAATGAGTGTTGCGTTTTCTTATGTTGTCGTTTATTCCGATAATTATAAAGCAGGAGTAGGCAGTTCTGTTTTAGAATCATTAACAATAGAAGATATCTGGATTAAAAATTCGCAAACAGTGCAAATTTCTGTCTACAATACAGGGACAAAAACAAATCTAGGTACAGATGTGGGAATTGATTTGACAGTTGCCACTATCTACGTTAACGGCACAGCACTTATTCCAATGTCAAACGGCAATACGCTTGAATTTAACCAGACAATTAGCGCTGGAGCACATGTGACAATTTATGTCAATCCCCCCTAACTTTTCAAAACGGAAATACCTATGATTTCAAAATCGTAACCGCTAGAGGTTCAAACTTTCGATCACAGGTTTCAGTATAACACATAGGAGTAAAATGACTGATGAAAAACCTAATAAAGAATCGCAGAGGAACAGCTGAAGTAATAGGCACCATAATGTTCATTATTATACTGGTTTTCTTTTTCACAAACGTCTATCTATGGCATGATTCAGTTACCAAAGATGCAAATCAACTTTACATTGATAAGATTAACTCAGCAATTACAGTATCTCTCGTGCCCGGCAATCCTCATCAACTGAATGTGACTGATAATGGTGGAATGGATGCTACACTCTCAATGTTGTGGGTTGATGCACATTCTTTACCTTTGGGCAGTCCTGACCCCACCCATGGCAGCGTTTCTCTAAACAATATTGTTGTGCCCGCAGGATCAAGTGCAACAATAAGTTGGAACAATTATTCACCTCAACCTGGCCAAACGGTCACATTCAAAGTAATATCCACAGTAGGAAACCAAGCTTCCTGCAGCTATCAATTTTAACATTTTCGAAGCTATTCTCTAATCCTTTTTTATGGAAAAAAGAAAAGAACCGTTAAGAACCAACTTTTATGATTAACTGAATAGATCAATTATTTTTTGAATAATCAGCATTTTTAGTCAAAAAGTAAAAAAATTTATTTCGCAATAGAATAACGTTCTCTAACTCTGATTTTTGTTGGGCGAATTATACTTTACCCCATTAATAATCCATTCTCCAACCCCTAAACTTTCTTAGCTGCCCATCTGCGCAAACACTCATTTTCTTTAGGTATTTTAAATCCTGTGGATCGCAGGTTTTTCCCATTATTTGGTTTTGTGTTTGGGACAAGATTTTTCCTCCTAGCATGGTTGGGTGCGAAGTAATGAGCACAGTAGCAATGACGCTCTTACCTGAAAAAATTTCTTGTATTGATTGATTCGAAAGATTCTCTGATTCTTCAGCTACCAGGAGGAATGGAGGAATATTCTTTTCTCGCCTACTTTTTGCCAAGGCGATTATGATATCGGTGTAGCAATCTGTTTTTTCTTTGAGTGATAAATTTTCCGCGGTAATAATAGTGACTTGGCCAAGTTTGATTTTTTTAATTATTGCATCTTCACCATTGTTTATGCTATCCGCGTTGATTGTTGAAGTTACGAAAGAGAACGGATACTCTGCGGTTGGTTTAATAGCTGTTCCAATTGTGCCGTATTCGTTGTTTTGATCAAAAATTACAATCGGTATGTTATTTTTGTTAGCTATTTCTTCAACGATAATGCTTGCCAAATGGGTTTTTCCTACACCGTCTACAGCAGAGATAAGCGTCGGCTTGCCTAGTAAGATCAATGGAGTCTAAATAAAAATTAATTTGCTCATCACCTGCATCTTTGGCACCAAAAATTTCTGCTTTGCCCAGGTAGATCGGTTGCTTACTTATTTTCCCTTGAGGCCCTCGCGCAAAAATGTTTTCAAGTAATAAAGACAAAGGCGGTATATAAATTTGGCTGCTGCTTGGATTTTGGACGCAAAAGCAGTTTTTTCAAAGGTTTGTCTTCACTTTCTAAGATCAATGTAGCCTATTCTTTGAGTCGTGGCTAACAATTTTCCAATGCGATTACCAACCGTTGAACCTGCGACTTCTTCATAATTAGACAATTCCTTAACTTCACCAAGAATTTGGCAGGCATCACCATAAATTGGGTGGTCCAGACAGACTATATCTTGTTTTTCAATACCCTTTCGGTTTTTTGGGGGGCTAACCAAAAAGTTGAACCGTGTAGTGTTTGTATCATTTGTTATTAATCCAAAATGTTCTTTTATTCGAACGTTTGAAAGATCCATTAAGCTTAGCCCCAAGAATAGTTTACCTATTCTAACTTTTTGAGAATTTTAATTTATCGGAAAAGAGCTAAACTCTCATGATAGTTAACGCTGTGTACATATGTTTGGTGAGGTTTTGGCACAAGATTTGTTTTGAAACATCCCCTTTTGGCATAGAGGAATGCTCTATTGGTTTTTAAATAGCTCCCTAAACCTAATGAGCCCTAAATAGAGAGCTAGCTTTTTAGCGACTACTCTCAAAACAGGAAGGAAAAAGTGAAAAACATGCGAAAAATAACTAAAATTAGAAGATCTATTAAAGCAATATCGCCAGTGATTTCAGTTTTACTAATGATAGCAATAGCTGTAGTTGCTTCAGCTAGTTGTGTATGCCTGGGTAACAGGTTACATCGGAAGCACCACTACAAAAACAGGAAATGCAATATCAATTCCGAGCTTTGCAACTGATCAGGCTTCCGGGAATTTGATTGTTTATGTGCAGAACGTGGGTCAGGGATCTGTTAACCTTGATCCTGCTAGTTCTGTCTACGTAAATAATGCTCTATTCGCAATCAAGACATGGAACGGAAACACGCCAAACGGGCTTATACCGGTAGCTCAGGGTCAAACTGTAGCTCTTGTTGTTAACTATCCATATAATGGCGAGCAAGTCGCAATTAAAGTCGCAACCACAAGCGGCACATTTATGCAAGCCCGGGGACAGGCATTTCAAGCGGCACAACTTTAACTACAACAACGTTATCGGCCACTCTAAATCCGACCACAATTACGCTTGGCCAAAGTGTAACCACTTCAGGCACTTTAATAGCCGGCTCTGCTGGCGTTTCAGGAGCAACAGTCACTATTAATTATGCCCTCAACGGAGCAACCGTCAAGACAAATACTGTAACAACAGATTCCTCGGGAACTTATACTGATTCATACCAGCCTACTACTGTAGGCAGTTGGAGTGTCACAGCTAATTTTGCAGGCGATACAACATACGCATTATCAAGCAGCACAGCGCAATCTCTAGCAGTAAATCAGAACACATATTCGATGACATTTGCTACAAGTGGTACTGGAACGACTTCTCCAACTGGTCCTCAGACGTACAATGCTGGTCAACAAGTTGCAATAACAGCTACTCCAGGCAGCGGATACATATTCCAAGCTTGGAGCGCAAACCCAACAACCTCAGTAACATTTAGCAATCAAAACTCTGCTTCAACAACAGCTTCTGGAATAACAAATACCAACTATGACAGCCAGAGTTACAGTATTAACAAGAAAATCCAACAGTATAGAACACAAGCTTTTGAATCCTGTACATGTAATAACACATGGCAGTACCTTACTGCTTCAATATATTTTTCAAATAGTGTTACTCCAACTGGTACTGCAAATGAATACTCAGGATTTGCAACCCATAGTGATATGATAACTCTGAATAACCTCAGTGCAATAGAAGGCGAGCAACAACAATAGAACAATTTAAAATACCTTTGCTCCACTACTCAAACAATGGATATGGACTGAAGCCGCGGCAACACAAACTATAATGGTGCAACAAGTTCTGCGGCTTCGCTTACCGTAAATGCTGCTCCGGTTCTTGATCATTTTACATTTGACGCAATAAGTGGGACAAAGACAGCTGGAACAGCTTTCAGCATAACCATAAGAGCTATTGACCAATATGGCAATGCATTCACAAGCTATGCAGCAACCAATTCATTAACTGTATCTTCAGGAACAATGAGTCCAACAACAACAACCGTATTTGCCGCTGGCGTCTGGACAGGTTCAGTAACTCTTTACACATCGGGTTCAGGAATTACGATTGGCACAACCGGAAATTCAAAGACTGGAACAAGCGGAAGCATGACTGTGAACGCAGGCACTGGAACATTCGGGAATACTGGAATAGGGACAGGTAACAACTATCAAGATGTAAGCAACACAATCAGAGGATCACCTTATGTTGCTCCTGCAACGGGCACCTTACAGAGCATAACTGCCTACATTTACGTTACGAGCACAAGTAGAAACATTCAAGCGGCGATATATACCACTTCAGGGACTCTCATTGGTACATCAAACGTTGTTAGTCAACTTAGTGGCGGGGCGCAATCAGCAACATTTACCTTCAGTACCAAACCAAGTCTAACTGCTGGAACAACCTATGCTCTAGTCTTGTCAGCCAACTCGGGTATGTCGGGAATCTGTATCTTTACTATAGCGGAACAGGTGCATCGAGCATCGGCGACCACACAGGCACAGTTACATACGGTTCATGGCCAAGCGCAACATTCACTGCTGACACTTATCAATACTGCATCTACGGCACCTATTCAATACCCTAAACTTCTTTTTTTTATTTTTAAAATCGCAGAATAATTTTTTTGTTAGGCAATTAATTCCGTCTAAACTTAATTTATTTATGTTTTCAGTTTAAAGGCAGACTTTAATTTGGCGAAGAATCGCTCATTTTTATCAAAATTTTTGTTATTGTGGACTTTTGTTCTACACTAACATAAATAGCGGTTGCTTCAAAGTTTTGACATACAAAGCAGAAAAAGCTATTTTTCGATAAAATCTACGCCTCCAATACGATTTATTAATATGTACTTCACAATGCAATAGAAGCTATCCTTTCTTCAAACATTTTAGCTACTTGTTTGTTTTAAAATTTTACTCGTTAAGTCGTGAACGCATAACTCTTTTTTCAAAAGCAAAACATGGACAAAGGGATAGCTTCAAGTTTTGCAGCTTGCAAGTAGACACAAAAAGGAAATGGTCAATGGGTTTCTTCAATTAAAATTGGCCCATATAAGTTTTTGAAGTTGCTACAGTTTTTGGTTTGCGTCGGCGCCTGAAAGCTGCAAAGATAGCGATTACCAACACTATAACAATAACCAGAATCAGAATAGGCCAATTACCAACACCCAACGCGAATTCAGCTGTCATGGCCGTTGGCGTTAAAGTTGGAGCAATGGACATCTTTGGAGATATTGTAGGCGTCGTAGATGATGTGGTAGTTGGTGTTGACGCTGGATTTGTTGTTGGAGTAAGGGTCGGCGTAGGAGTCGAAGATGCAGCGGGCGTTGGATTAATAGCGGACACAGTAACAGTGGCAGATGTAGATTGAGCTGAAGTTGTACCCAGGCTGTCGGTAACTGTTGCAGTAACAGAATGAGATCCCGCGGACGCAAAGGAATAGCTAAATGTTGAGGCAGTTTGACCAGACTGAATAGAGGTATCTACATACCAAATGGAAACTAGCGCAAGACCCCAGAACCGCCAACAGGATTGGCAGTAAATATTTGAGATTGACCGGTATTCAAATTGGTGGATCCAGGTGAGATGGAAACTGTAGGAGCAGAATTTACTGTAACTGAGACGTTGTTGGAAGCAGCCGATGAAACCGGAATAGGTGCGCTGTCAGTCACTTTACAAGTGATCGAATGCGAGGAGCCTCGAAGCAGTATAAGAATAACTTGCACTGTTAGCTCCGACGATTGGAGCCATCCAAGTACCACTGATAAATAATTGTCCCTGACCCACCGGTGGCAGATGCTGTAAACGCCTGGATCTGACCAACATCCAAGTTAACCGGACCAAGAGGTGCGATGCTTACAGTCGGTGAGGCACTTACTGTAATTGTTGCAACATTAGATAAGGGTGAAACTGTGCCAAGGCTGTCGGTAACTTTTCGCGGTAATAGAGTGAGAACCTGGTAGACGGTTGGAGAATAACTGAAAGTTGCGACAGTTTGACTCTGATAGGATAGATCCATCCACATACCACTGGTAACTGGAGTAAGAACCAGAACTACCCTGAGGACTGGCTGTATACAGTTGATTTTGACCAATATCTAACGAGGCAGATGTAGGAGAAATAGACAATGTTAAAGGCAAAGAACCGCCTAAAGCGTAGATATTTCCATCATCTGAGCCTATGTAGACCAAAGCCTCCAGAAACAGTAGGGGAAGACTCGACATTATTGCCTGTCGTGAAGTACCAGATTTGTCTGCCGTTGGTAGCATTTATGGCGTAAGTGTTGTGGTTGTAAGAACCTATGTAGACAATGCCGTTGACGACAGCAGGAGAAGAATCAATCCCGGCGTTTGTGCCAAAACTCCAAATTTGGACACCGGTTGCAGCGTTTAAAGCATATACGTTGCCGTCAAAGGATCCTACATAGACTATCCCGTTTGCAATTGCAGGAGAGGAATCAACTAAGTTTCCAGTTGCATAACTCCAAACTTGGAGGCCGGTTGCCGCATTTAGGGCATAAACGACACCATCATCAGAGCCCAACGTAGACTACTCCGCCGGAAATCAGAAGGAGATGACTCGAACATTACTTCCGGTGGTGTAATTCCAAATTTGGACCCCTGTTACAGCGTTTAAGGCATAAACGTTATGGTCATATGAGCCGACGTAAACAACACCGTTTACAACTGCAGGGGATGAGAAAACATTGCCACTGGTAGTGTAATTCCAAATTTGGATCCTGCTGTTACAGCGTTTAAGGCATAAACGTTATGGTCAAATGAACCTATGTAAACAACACCGTTCGACAACTACGGGTGATGAAAAAACATTGCTGCCCGGTAGTGTAATTCCAAATTTGAACGCCGGTCGCAGCGTTTAGGGCGTAAACATTGTGATCAAATGAACCTACATAGACAATCCCGTTAGCAACGGCAGGAGAAGAATCTATCCCTCCGCCACTTGTGTAATTCCAAAGTTGGGCACCATTTGCAGCGTTTAAGGCATATATGTTATGATCCTCAGAGCCAACGTAACCTACTCCGTTTACTACGGCTGGGAGACGAAAAGACATGGTTGCCTGTAGTGTAACTCCAAACTATTGTAGGGTTAAGCACAGGGTTGTCAGTGCCTACTCCACTGTGAGATGTGTCAGAGCGGAACATTAGCCAGTCTCCATTTGCTAACGGAATTAAAACTAAACTGGAAACTGAAAATTATGAAACAACTGTTGCTACTACTCGAATATCTAGTCATCGTGTAAGCGCCGTGTAACCTTTGCTTTAAAGAACTATTAAAGCACTTGTAAGGGAGCATTTCTTACAGACAACCTCTTAATAGTCAAATAATAGAATGTTTACCCCGAGCAATAATTCTGGACTAAAAGACAAGAACTTAGTTTTTCCATCATTCTTTATCTCAACTTGGGTAGATAAACACTGGTACTACAGAATATTCTTCTATCCTGCCTTAAATAGCGATAACTTGTACACGATACACAAAAGAAAGGAGAGAAGCGATAACTTTAGCTCTCATTCAAAAATAAAAAGGAAGAAATGAAAATGAGAAAAATAAATGTTAAAAAAATTACAAAAATGAAAAGTTCAATCAAAGCAATTTCACCAGTAATATCAGTTCTATTATTAATTGCAATAGCCGTCGTGGCTTCTCTAGTTGCTTATGCCTGGATAATGGGTTACATAGGCGGTACCACTACAAAGGCAGGAAACTCGGTCGTAATTCAAAGTTTCACGACAAATGGCAACTTGGTTGTTTACGTTCAAAACAATGGACAAGGAACAGTTCATCTTAAACAAGATAGCAGCGTATACGTAAACACAGTCCTTAAGAATATCCTTAGGGTCAATGGAAATGACGTCGGTACAGGAACGTTAATACCTATTAGCGTTGGCCAAACCGTTTCTCTGACGATTGATTATGTACCTCAACCTAACGAGAAATTGACAATCAAAATAGTCACTGTTGAGGGAACAACAATGCAAACGGCAGGGAGCGCGTCAAATACTGGTTCACAAACTCCGCTATCAGTAACTTTTTCTGCGAATCCGTACGGCGGGAGGAACGATAACACCATCTTCTCCTTCACCATATATTGCAGGACAAGTCATTGCACTTTCAGCCACCGCTAACAGTGGATATTCATTTTCATCTTGGACCTTCACTGGAAGTGTCCAAATTAACACACATGACTCAGCAACAACAACTGCTCAAATCAGCGGAAGCGGCGCAATCACTGCCAATTTCGTTTCATCAAGTAATCCCAAACTTGCATTTACATCAGGAATGGGCCAAACCCTAACCGTAGGGCAGATCTCATTCAACTCATTAATGATCCAGACTCAAGAGTCCTCTGGGCATGCTGTAACTACGGGAGCGACCATTAGCTTAGCAACAACAGATTCTACTGGTAGCTTCTATTCAGATTCAGCTGGCTCTAACAAAGTCACTTCAATAACCATTAACAGTGGCTCAAGCTCAGTTGGTGTTTACTATTTGGATACGAGCGTTAGCTCACCAATGTTGACAGCATCAGCCTCAGGTTTTTCACCTGTAAGTACAACATTCACTGTTAACCCCGTCGCTCCATCTCCATCCCCTTCTCCAACGCCAACTACTACCCCTACATCTACCCCAACCCCGACTCCGACAGCAACCCCAACTCCAACCCCCACGCCAACGGCAACACCGACACCCACTCCAACCCCAACACCTACGCCTACCCCAACTCCAGCACCGACGCCTACACCTGTTTTGACTACCCTAACAGTTTCAGGTCCAACTTCAGTTACGGCTGGAGCAACCGCAACTTTCACAGCTACCGGCTTTGATGCTCATGGCAATAATTTGGGTGTTCAAACCGCAACATGGAGTATAGATACAGGTGCAGCTGGATCTTGGGCAAGTAATGTTTACACCTCTCACACAGCAGGTTCATGGACAGTCACAGGGACGGTTTCAGGTATTACTAGGTACAGCGCCTTTAACTGTAACTGCAGCCGCTCCTTCCAAAATAGGTTACACAACTGGCACAGGGCAGTCTCTATTGGCAAATGCGTTTTCTTCAGTGATTACAATTCAGATGCAAGACGCATACGGCAATCCTGCAACATCCAGCGGTACCACTACAGTTAACTTGAGCTCGAACTCCACTGGTTCCAATGGCGGGATGTTCACTTATGACACTACTCATCATAGCGATACTGAAACATCAATTACAATTGCTGCAGGCCTAAGTTCTGGCACATTTTACTACTACGACAATACCATAGGATCCCCAGTTCTTACCGCATCATCAACAGGTTTGGCTTCGATAACTACACAGTTCAGCATTAACAATTACCAATTAGCTTTCACCGGAGGCGCAACACAGTCTCTGAAACTTGCAACAATGTCTAATCAAATAACTATGCAACGGCAAAATTCGTACGGTAACGCATACACAACTGGCACGATTACAGTCAACTTAGGAACAACTTCCACTGGAGGCGCCTTCTACGCAACTTCAACAAGCACGACTCCAGAAACAACACTTTCAATTGCGAGCGGTCAGTCTTCAGCAACCCTCTACTATAAAGACTCCACTGCAGGCACTCCAACACTCGCATTATCTTCCACAGGATATTCATCTGGTACCACAACCTTCACAATTACCGGCGCTGCTACCAAACTGGCATTCTCAACTGGAACAAGCCAAGTCCTAAATACCAACACCGTTTCAGCGATAATTACGGTACAACTACAGGATGTAGCCAATAATCAAGCAACTATTGCAACGGCGACCACAGTCAGTTTGACTGAGACTGGTACAACAACTGGCGTTTTCAGTTCAAACGCAGCGGGCACCACCATAGTCACTTCAGTCACAATCAACGCTGGATCAAGCTCCGCAACATTCTACTTTAAAGATTCTAATGCTGGTTCTCCGACCATAACTGCTTCCGCAACGGGTTTGACTTCGGCAACCACAACATTCACCGTTACCCTAAACACTGTATCCAACTCTGGATTCGAATCCCCAACGGGAGGATGGACCACCGGTGGTACAGGATCAGCACAGATTCAGTCCGATGACGGCATTAACCATTCTGGAAGTAACGCTGCAGAATTAGATTCTCAGATCTATAACGGTGGCAACGTCGCGTATTTGAAACAGACTTTCACTCCAACGATGTCGATCAGTTCAATCCCTAGCACATCGGGAGCACTGTCAATATGGATATATAACAACGCTTATGGCAACGATGCTAGCACAACCAAAGGTTATTACTCATTCGAGATAATCATAACTGCAACCGATGGCTCTCAATTAATCTATTATTGGGGAGATAGCCCAGCCGTTGCACCAGCAAATAGCACATCAGGTACAATGATAAGGGTTATCACCATGGGAACTATAGAAAGCACGTTCACTGCTAGACAATGGATACAATTCAACACTAACCTACAACAAACCTGGATCAACGCCGGGTTATCACCTACAGCCACTATAGCTAGCTGTAACACTTCAAAGCAACGCAGTCTATCAAAACGGCAACCCACAATACGGCCAAGAAATCTTTGTCGACGACGTAGTTTTGCAATAAATGCAAAACAAACCCTTTATTTTCTTTCTAACTTTTTTAACTTTTAGACCGAAAAACAGTATTTTTACTCCATTAAATCGTGAATTTCGCATTAACTGATCGACGATTAGCTTGGGTTTACCACGCCTCAACTCGTCGGCTCAGAATAACAAGACTTAAAAGAATTCGAACAAAGGACTAGTTAAAGTGAAAAACATGGCTATCCCAAAATTAGGTTCAGAAATTTTAGTTGTTTTCATAGTAATCATAATTGTTTTTGGCGGCTTTTTTTACGGGGGATTTGTCAACATGGGGAAAAATCAAGCTGCACAACCACAGGCCAAAACAGATTTACAAGCAAAAGGTTACAACATTTCTCAAAAGAAGCTATAATTCATCAGAAGTTCTTCTTGATACAACAAACAACTACAATTATTTTTTGAGCCAAGTACCAGCTAATGCGACACTTTATGAGAAAAATGTCTACCCTGCGGGGTTTGTTTATGTAATTAACTCTACTGCCGGTCTCGCTTATGTACCGCAATATGAGAGTATAACTTGGTGGATATGGTAAAAATTCAGCCACATTTTTCTTTTTATTAAGTTATTGATGAGTTAACTGAGGCGATTATACTTGGCGCTAGACAACAGACACGCTTATCGATCAATTACGAACTAATTGTTTTTTTCTGAGGTAAATAAAAAATGGGGGAGTGAGTGTTTGGAGGGGTCAAAGCACGTTTTGGTGCAGATGCGTAAATGGCTTGTCATTTTGGCTAAGTAGCCTGCGCGTCCTGCCAACGTTGACCCGACCAAACGATTCCTGTTAGGGAAACGCATACTTCCCGTGAAACTTTATCAATACATTTTTTTAATAAAGGGCTTCTTGTCGCTTTTTTTGTACTTCGTAGTTTAAGTAAATTAAGAGAGAAAAAATCAAAGCATCACCGACAACTAAGCATTAACTATCTGAAGGTGCTTTTGTGAAAGCGTAAATTTCGATAAAAAGACTTTGCCGAACATTAAGCGCTCCCTCGCTCTGAAGCGTTCAATTTTGAACTTGTTTTATTTTAGTAAAATAGACAATCCCGGAGATTTCTCGAAAGAGCACTTTGTTCAAAAATAGTTTTACGGGATTCAAATTAATTTAAATTGTAAATTTGCTCATAAGTGCATTCGCTTGGTTTTTTATCGGTCCTTATGCGTAAAAATCTGGGTGCACTTAAGCTAAAATCTTTAGTCACTGATTGAAAAACTAAAAGAAAACAAACCAGAGGAAAAACCTTGATCGACAGCCTTATCAGCTAATTTGCTTCTTCAACCAGCTTATTTTTTTTTGTTGACTAAAACTCGGATTTACTTATTTCATCGGTCGGAAATATGGTATTTCTCTTTGATAATCTGTCAAATTGCATCAAAAAACCGTAAGAAGCAAATTCAACGAAATCGGTTTTTACATTCATTGGTTTTCGTGTCACTGTTTTTCAAAGTGGGTTAAAATAGTGTCATGATACGGTCCCGTCCGCTATAGTATTTTACTCCTTTGATGGTTTTTAGGTTGGACAATTTTTAAATAATGCTTTCTTTGACTCAGTATTTGTTTTAGGTGATTTTTGGCTTCTGAGGAGGAATTAAGGAGCAAGGCGATGCATAGGGCTCGAGCGAAACTCGGGTTCTATATTCATCTGACAGTTTATGTTTGTGTAAATCTTCTGTTGTTTTTTATCTGGTTTTTTACTCGTGGAGACACCTCTGTTCCTAATGCCTCTTTCCCTTGGGTCATCTTTCCATTAGTCGGCTGGGGAATCGGCTTAATCGCCCATGGCTTAAGCGTGTTTGGGCATACTACTGGCTACCTCGACAGGATGACAGAGCAAGAATATAAGAAACTCAAGGAAGAACAAAGCAAAAGCACTCAAAGGAGAACTGATACAAGCAAAAGTTCTGCTTCGCCTTTGGCAGTGACCGTCAACTCGCTTTCATCGCTGACCATTGCTGCGCCAAGCACTGGAAGCGTTTTGCCATTTAGTTGCACTGGGTTGCCTTCTGAGTACATAGAGGTAACAGCCCCAGCCTGCCTTTACTCTATTCTTTACGGTTTTATTTTTCTGCAGAGAACACGTGTTGACTTCTGCGTCCGATTTTATTTTCAACGCCGAAGGCACACCGTTAGACACGATTGGAAGCCAGTTGTTTGCGCTCTGCTCTTTTTCTACAGGTTTTTGCTCCACTGACGGCTCTGCATTGGGCTCCATGGCAAGAACCACATCTGAACAAATCTCATGGGCTTATCAGGCAAGTTATTAATTTCGCTGTGCCACATACCTGGGGCGATTGTTGTGTGTTGGACCCAGTCTTTCTTAAGAATCCCGCCCTTGCCATTCTGATCCGTATGCCTGAATTCGCCCTCCACAACATAGGTAACAACCTCATTCCGTGTATGTGGATGAAGCGGCCACACTGCACCAGGCGATAGTGTGTCATCATTCAATACTCGAAGCGTACCAAACTGAACGAAGTGTTCGTCAAAATATTCGTCAAAACTGAAGTGCCATCATCCATGGAAGTTCCCGTTCTCGATTTCCCCCTTTTGCTAGGTATATTGTATCGGGTCGCCGAACAGTTATCATAAAAATCCATCCAAAAACAGAGTTTTTTTAGCCCCATTCAGTAATTTCCACAAACTCTTCCTGCGCAAGCTCTGCCATCCGCGACATAGCATCTGTATTGACCTTAACCCCAGCTATAAAGTCTGCATTACTCCATTTGTGAGCGGCAGCTGTCGCACCACACATCTCCATTTGTACACCATTCTTCATGAGTTCAGTAATAAGTTCCTTGTACGGATTACCAGTCTTAACATTCCGTTCGGCGTTGTAGGATTCATCATTTAAAAGCGGGTGGCCGGCATTTGTGTTAAACACCGCAATGACCTGAGCCTTTGCGTTCCAGTCAGCTATATCCTTAGTTATAAGCTGGAGGTGAAAAATGGATGCAGGAAGGTCTCCTTCGAAAGCTAAGCCAGCAATATTGAAAGCGATTTTAACTTCTTTTAGTTTCACAGGTATATCAATGCGAAGTGGCTTCTTGGCATCAGACAAAAAAATCACCGTTCAGAAATATCCTTCCGAGCAACTAAAAGATTTGTGACTGTTTGCCAGTAATAACAAGCACTTCCAAAAAAAGCTTTTAGTTATAAGTGATTTAACCGAGCAATCATTTTGGGTGCTTTTACTGCGGGGTTGTTTGTTTCGGCTGGAGCGATTTGTTCTCTTTTTATCCCCAACATTAAGCAACAATGGCAGCAACAATCAGAAGGTGGATCCCAGCAATGGCAACAACCGTCAAGCGGAGGCTCACTTTCATCGGGCGGTGCCGAGGGTTCTTCGTCTTGGGAAGGAAACAAACAAGATCCATCTTCTGGGGACGGAGCAGGAAAACAAGATTCCTCCAACGAAAAGCAGTTGCAACAATCTGGAATAGACTCCTCTTCCTTGAACGAAAGGAATGAAGTTAAGCAGCAGGACGAGTCACAAAAAACATCGAACTAAGATACTCAGCTTCAACACAAAAGAACGAAGTATAGAAAGTCCTAGTCATTGAGAAAATCCAATTCATTGATCACTGATTATAGGCTCCCGATCTGTCAATTCTTTTGAAAAAGAGGCTCAGCAATGATCCCGAGGCTATAAGGACTATCATGTTTATTGTTAGAATGGCAACTTCGAAGAAAACAATTGGATACCCGGCTAAGCTTATAGCTACAAATGATGTGACGGCAAGGATAAATGCTATTAAAAATATCGATCGGATTGCACTTTCAAGTTTGTTTTTTCCAACAAAAACACCAGCTAAGGCTAGAAGAGCAGAATTCATAAAAAGGTACCCAAGGCTTTCAAGAGAGACCAGTATTCCGTGAGGATTATACATTGAAAATAAAGAGAGACCTTCTGTCTCTTTGCTTAAGATACTGGGTAAGACTACTGTTAATTGAATGAAGTAGTCTGCAGTTACAATACCTGCGAAGATTAGTGCAAAGCTTAAAGCGATTTGACTGAAAATCTTCTTGTCGGTAGGTGTATGTGTATGGATGCAAGCGATCAGCACAACTAATGTTGGTGCAAGTAGGATTGCTGGAATCCATACCGCGTAGTCGATGGGTCTGATTGTTGAGAGCACATAGGGGTAAGGGATGGACACGTTGAATGCTGATGAGCCAAAGATGCCGACTCCAAAAAATGCCGCGGTTAAGGCTGCTGTCAGTATTGCAGCCCAGAATCCAAGGCGATTCGCTGAAATCAAGTATTTGTACCCTCTTAATACTTCAATAGGATTTAAACTTGGCAATAATAAAGCTTGGCGTCAAGTTTCTAATGCGTTCATACACTTTTTAATTCTAATTTCCAATAAAGTCTTCTATGCAGCTAAGAAATAGCTACTTATGCTGCATGGAGGGTCGCGCCTTCCCATACCCGAAAGGTTCCAAAACCTTTCTTACCACAAAAGAGGTATGTGACTTTAAAAGTGATGTTGAGGGGGAGATCCCAGCGCCAATTTACCAGCAAAAATGCGTTACTGTGCAGCTCCGCCATATAAACTCCTTTTTTACCTCATAAATGACTTAGCACAATTCGTGTGTTCTTAATAGTCTGGGGATTAACCTTCAGATGATATAAACGGATAAGCCAGTTACTTAACGAAAATCACTTCTTTACTCTAAACCTGTGTGATTCCGTTTTTGTAGCATGGCACTATGCTGTAAAGGTCTATCTGACAAGCAAACTCTATATCCTTTTCAAACCCAATCTTCAACAGTTCCTGTGCGTGTTTGCTTTTGCGAATATTCTCCTTCAAATTGTCTTTAGCGCTATTATAGGCAAGTAAAGCACCAAGCGCTTTATCTGAAAACTCAACCGCACCCTTTGGAAGTCTGCCAATGATTCCACCAGCACAGATAAAATCCTCTAAAGCAAAATAGTTCTTTTGACCAGCCAAAACAAAAGAAATTCCTACATTGTTTTTACTTGCAATCTCATTGCTCTTCTCTGCAACCGCATCAGCGTTCACAAAAGCACCTACTAAAACCCATTTTGAACCTTTTGACTGCACTAACGCTTTTGTTCCATTGGTGGTGCTCATGATGAGGTTTTTTCCTTCTACGTTCTCTTTGGTGAGTGATAAAGGGGAATTGTCAAGGTCAAAACCTTTTGGTTTAACTCCTTCTCGCTCTCCAGCAAGTAAATAATCAGGGTGCTTTCTGTGAAGTTGCATTGCTTCTTTGACTGTTTGGACAGGAATAACACTTTTAGCTCCGTTAGATAGTGCGGTTATGATGCTGGTTGTTGCTCTTACTACATCAATTACGATAACAAGGTCTCCTCTTTTTGAGGCTCTGTCTGCGTTCTGAGCAACAAGTTCGACATCGACTGGAACAACCATGCGATTACCAACCAACTAGTAACATAAGAAAACAGCACAGCTAAGAATAAAAATTATAGCCTTGGCAAAGGTCATTTGAATATACAGCATCTATAATAGCATTCTAAAACTGAGTACAAAACTCCCCACTGCACATAGGGCACTTCAGGGCACGCGAGACACCCTTCAAAATGTTTCTTGACTAGCATGTCGCAACTGTGCTGGGTCGGAGAATTAGGTTTATTTTTGGTTGGAAGGTTTTCCTTTGTCCCAGTAGTAAAGGAAAAGTTCCCTTGCCCAGTTTACGAACTTTTGGTCTTTGCCATGGAAGGCAGCGTAGTCCATTCTTCCTTCGGTTGAAGGCAAACATATGCAGCTTCTTTTTCTGTGTAAACTATTGTTATGGGACATCGGTGAGAGTTCTGAGTTCAATATGAGGCGCTTCTCCAGGAACATGATTGAAGCTGGGAAGCCTGCTTTCGTAACCCATGAACCTGAATTTGACTCCTTTGGAGATTGGGTCCGCCATCGCTGAACCTAACGATTCTAGGCTTTTTTCGCCCATCGCCCACGCATACTTCTCGGCTTCGCTAAACATTTGACCTGCTCTGTTTATGTTCTCAATTGTGTCCATGTCCAGTGTGCTCCTCGAAAGCTCGCCTATCCTATTAACAAACTGGTATGGAAGTCGCCAAACGTCATGATTTAAAAAGTACTCTTTATGCTTGAAGGTGAATTCGAGTGATTGAAGAAGCTGCAGAGTCAGTTTGCCGTAGTTTGTAATTGTGTATGTTCCATCAGGAAGTCTCTGAACTATAAGCGCCTCAGTTAGGTGTTGCAGCTGTCTGAAAGCTTCAGTGGCTGTTAGATCCAATTTTCCGCCTAACTCGTTGTTTTTGAGATTTTGTTCTTTTAGCTCGTGTATTATGTCGATTCTGCTTTCACTTGCAAGATCAAAAAACAATTTTTCTATTCCTTTGCTTTTTTCTATGCTCCTCACCCCATGTTAACACGTACACATTCTTGTATCCTAGTACACATGCTCGTCAAATAAAACTAATGGGTATTTAGCGACTTATGTTGCATTTTGAAGGAAACAAAAATGGCGAAAGAGAACAAACCGACGGAAAAAGAGCTTGATAATTCAACGCCAAGAGAGGTGAACTAAACAATGGAGAATATGTTGGTTGTAGTTTTTGAAAACGAATTAAAAGCATATGATGGATCTAAAGCGTTAGCCGACCTTGAATCCGAAGGCAGTATTTCAATTCATGCCCAAGCTGTAATAAAGAAAAATGATGACGGCACTGTCACGATAAAACAGAAAGGAGACGATTTTCCGATTCGTACGGTTGGTGGAACCGCGATCGGCGCTCTGATCGGACTTCTGGGTGGACCAATCGGATTGGCTCTTGGCGCTGTAGTCGGAACTGTCGGTGGAAGTATCGGGGATATGAACCGAGCTGGCGTCAACACAGAGTTCCTCAATGAAGTATCTGCTAAACTTACACCTGGCAAATGGGCAATAGTTTCAGATGTCAGCGAAGACTGGATTACTACCCCATTGGATACCCGGATGGAAGCACTAGGCGGCACTGTTTTTCGCGCTGCCAGAGAAAACGTTGAACACGAACAGTTTGCAAAAGATGTGGCAGCAATCAAAGAAGACATTACTCAGTTGAAGGCAGAGCAAGCCAAATCGCGCGCAAACCAAAAAGTAAAGCTCCAATTAAAAATTGACAACTTGAACGAAAAATTACGTACCAAATTAGAGGCTGCAAAGCTAAGATCGATGGAACAAAAAAAGGAAACCAAAGCAAAAGTAGAGGCCCTAGAAAAGAAAGCCGCAAAAGCGAAGGGCGAAGCAAAAGCAAAAATTGAAACTCGAATCTACGAAATAAAAGAGAAATACAAGAGAGACGAAGAAGCCTTTGAAAGATGGTCTAAAAAGAACGAGGAAGACATTGAAGAGTGGATGACTGGGGAAGCCAACGCATGATCCCATTAAATCGGCAAAGTTAGTTTGGCGGCTTAGCAATATTAAAAGGCAATAGAATTAAGGTGTCGCAGATTTAGGCATAAGCAGAATGTCTTATCCACCTTAATCACCGTCTCATCCTTGTCTCTTTCATCAACCTTTTTCTCTATGATTTTCTGATTTGATCTAAGCTCTTTGCATCATTACCATAATACAAGAAGAAAACAAGACAAGTTACAGCAAAGTTCCGTTCACCCATGCTTTCTCTTGTCGCAACTTTACCAGTATGCTTGTAAGCCGCTCAACATCTTCGGGTTTGTTTGCTTCTCTGCTTTGATTTATCCTTTTTTCGAATTCTGCATCACTAAGATAACCAAAAAGATACTCTTCAGGACTCATTTGCCTTAATTCGTTTGCACGATTTTTTTTCTTTCTTTTTTCCGCTTCTTCGGCCTCTCTTTCCTTATTTGTCACTAGCCATTTATTGAGCCATTCACAGTCCTCTTTTCCTAACAATTCTCTGAGAGCCAAGGAAAGCTCTTTGCGGAACTCTTTCTCAGAATTTGCTATCCTCATTTCTTTCTCTTTTTTCATTTTTTCCTCAAGATTTTCGTACTCGTTTCTGATTTGGCTCCTTCTTTTTTCAAACCTTTCCTTTATTTCTTTAAGAATCGATTGTTTTGCCATAATAAACACCCACTTAGCGCGTTACTCCTGCATCCTTTTCCTTGGCAAAGTTAAGCTTAAAAGTTTTCTTTTTTACTTTATCTAATTCTTCTAGAAAAAGGAATGGCAAGCGTGGGATTTCCATGCGTTGTTACCGATGTCAACGCGTACACACCGTTGTATCTTAGTACACATGCTCGTCAAATAAAACTAATGGGGATTAGCGAGCTAATTGTATTCCGAAGGAAATAAATATGTCGAATGAAAACAAACCAATAGAAAAAGAACGCTCTTTCTCTGTTGAACTAAAATCAAAAGCCAACCTCAAGAACATAACCTTAAACAATGATATCCAGGAAAACGCCGTCATCGAAGGAACAATAGGCAAACTGGAACACGCCGGATTCGTCGAGGACACGGTTTTAGAAGTCACAGGCAGAAAGGGTATTTTGAGAATTGACATCAGTGAAACCGAAATCAAAAGAAAAGGAGCGAATGCTCAAGATAATTCCACACAAAAGGAGGTGAACTAAACAATGGAAAGAATGTTGGTAGTAGTTTTTGAAAACGAATTAAAAGCATATGATGGATCCAGAGAGTTAAAGGCGCTTGATTCTGAAGGAAGCATTTCTATTCACTCAGAAGCGGTAATAAAGAAAAATGATGATGGCACGATTACCATAAAGCAGGAGGGAGACGATTTTCCGATTCGTACAGTTGGTGGAACAGCAGTCGGTGCTCTGATCGGACTTCTGGGAGGTCCAGTTGGATTGGCTGTAGGCGCATTGGCGGGAACCTTTGCCGGAGCCGTCTGGGACATGGACCGAGCCGGAGTCAACGCAGATTTTCTCAACGAGGTGTCAGCTAAACTTACACCAGGCAAATGGGCAGTAGTTTCAGACGTTAGCGAGGAGTGGGTTACTCCAGTCGATACCAGAATGGGAGCGCTTGGCGGCACTGTATTTCGAACAACCAGATCAAACGTTGAACATGAACAAGACGCCAGAGACGTAGCTGCTATCAAAGCGGACATTGCTCAGTTGAAGGCAGAGCAAGCCAAATCGCGGGCAGACCAAAAAGCCAAGCTTCAGACCAAAATTGACAACTTGAATAAAAAACTGCAAACAAAGTAGCACAAGCTAAGCAGAAACAGAGCAGCAAGAAAAAGAAGCCAAAACTAAAGTGGAGGCATTAGAAAAGAAAGCGGCAAAAGCGAAAGGTGACGCAAAAGCAGCCATCGAAAAACGCATCGCTGACATCAAAGAGAGAGCGAAAAAATCCTCAGAAGACTTTGACAAGTGGTGGAACGAATACAGGAGGCATGGAGCTTATGAAACTGTTGAAACAGCCAGGTTGGCTTCGCGGCTTTGAAGTGGTAACTGGTTTGTTGTCTGTGGTGCTGGGAGTTCTGGTGCTTGTCTTTCCGGGTTGGGGCGTTTCGACTCTTGTGGTTCTGCTGTCGTTTGGTCTCATCTTTGTCTGGAATCAGATCCATCTCCCTCGTAGGTTATGGCAGCCTCCCTAAGGGGTTAAGAGCAGTGAGCGTGATAACAGGAATCTTGTCTCTGATATTTGCACTGTTGGTCTTAATCTTTCCAGGTTTCGCCATTCTGACTCTGCTGATCCTAGTGTCGATAGCTCTTCTAGTCTATGGAGTTGGCAGGATATTCGTAGCCTATACGCTCAAGACGATGGCTAGCGTGGATCAAAGGTGTGATGGTAGCTGTAGGCATTGTCGACGTCATCCTATCGTTCGTCGTGTTCGTTCTCCCAGGTCTCGCTGTACTAACGTTGGCTGTCATCCTCGCGTTGGCGCTGCTCATAAGCGGAGCTGAGATGATCGTCTCCGGAGCGATTGGTCGCACATGGCTTGGAGATCTAGTAAAAGCCGCAAAAGATGAATTGGACGTGAAATAGGTGCTATTAGCGATGTCAGGAAAAACTAAAGCCCCAAGAAAACAAGTTTCTTGGGTCCCCCTTTTCTTTGTAGTTAAATCTGATAAAGTTTCGACTTTGGAGTGATTCTTATGTGGACACGAGTTTCAAGCCAAACTAAAATAATCAATACCTATATTCAGAAAGTGTATCTCTGGATGTTTCTGGGTTTAATGATTACCACCGTTACTGCATACTTTGTCTCGCAGAATCCAGACCTATACAATGTAATATTGGGCAATGACATTGTCTTTTATGGATTATTAATTGCGCAGTTTGTAGCTGCCATTAGCATAGTTGCTTTCATAAGGAGAATACCGGATAATCTTGCAGAAATAACATTTGCATTGTACTGCTTTCTCACTGGGCTTACCCTTTCAGTAATCTTCTTAGCTTTTTCAATAACCTCCATAGCCTACGTAATTCTAATTACAGCAGCAATGTTCGGCTTCATGAGCCTTTACGGTTACATAACAAAGACAGACCTCACTTCACTAGGCAACATCGCGATAATGGCATTATTCGGGATTATTCTTGCTTTAATCGTTAACTTATTTATTGGAAATTCGGTTCTTGATACGATTCTTAGTATTTTGGGCGTTATCGTTTTTTCAGGTCTTACAGCTTATGACACACAAAACATCAAGAATACTATGTATGATGATGGTGACCTAATTAAGAAGGAAATACTGGGCGCCCTCAATCTCTACTTGGATTTCGTGAACCTCTTCTTGGACCTGATCAAATTATTAGGAAAAAGAAGAGACAACTAAACACATTCTTGAAAAGAAATCGTTTGCTTGGGGCTAGCTTCCATTGTCTCGTCATAAGGGGGCAAGTAAAATCCTTAGCCCCCCAATTTACAAGCAAAAGCTATTGTCATTGGTCGCATCGAATATTCTGTCGGTAAGGTACGAGCACCTATTGCTTAAGAGTGAATGTTTTTCAAAGAGTTACAAGCCGATGGATAGAAAAATTCACAACAAACAAGAAAATACCGATGTTAGATCTGTTTTGACTGTATTACTAATACTGTTAAGTTACTGATAGCCAATAATCACATATTCTTATGAATTAACGTTTGCTATGGAAAAGAAATGAGTCAAGCGTATTGTTTACTCTCTGGCTGCGGTTCTTGGAGATGGTTGTGGCTCAGGTTGAGGTTTAGGTTCTGGTTCTGGCTTTCGATCTGGCTCAGGATTTGGCTGGTGGATATGGAGGCGGCTCCTCAAGTTGAAAAAATATTTTGTCCTCGTTTAAACTCATGCTGATCAAAATAATACCAATATCTAGAATATTCCTTAACTATATCATGTTTTTCTTTCTGTTGTTGCTTATTGAAACCCTCTTTATTTCTCAATTTAGCACCCCTAGATTAGGCAAATTCTTATTTGCAATCAACGACAACTCAATCACTGGTTATCTGGTATTTCCCGATGGCAGTATCTCAAACATAACGATCTTAATGGCCAATTCTTCTTTCACATTTTTGAAGATAACTCTGGCAACCTTCATTACTCACGAAACATTTATCTGGAATCGGTTGGACGCTAACAATGAATATGTCTGAGGCAATGAAGTTCAAAACAAGAATTTAACCAGTTGCGGCATCGATGTTAAAATGCTTGGGTAATCGCTGACGAAAGGCTAGCCTTGTATGTTGAAAGGAAAGACTTAACTCCGGACAATACAAGCTATTCACAGAACTTTCCACTGAAAACGAACTTAACTTGCAACTGGACATTGGGAACTTTATCATTTCCACTAATGTTATTCACTCTCATTGATGAGTAACGACAGATTCGACGAGGGATTTTCAGAATAAGCTTCATAACCCTTTTATCGGACTTCGTAAGAATCGTTTTTAAAGTGCGTACAGATGGTTAAGTGTCATAGATGTGAGCAGAGTTTGCTGAGCTGCAAAAAGAAGTAGAAAACCCGTTTTTTCATTAAAGCATTATACATGTGTTAAGTGCAACCATGGTTTAGAGTTGCACGAGTTAGTATCCTACAAGTTGATTTAGACTCAATTATTTTATTCCCTATGAGCATGAACAAGGTGTTCAAATTTTTACCTATTTTATGCTTCTTAAGAAAGGTTCAGAGAGGCAATTCGGATAATCGTTTTACGAGAAAATACATAGGGTTTTATTTGTTAGTGCCTACTTTGTGGTTGCTTAAGGGATACAACACACAGCCTTTTATTGTGCTGTGGGGTATTGTAGTTTTTTAAAGTGGCTTAATGATAAACTGCGTAAAGTGCGAAAACAACTTGCTAAACCTGACAAGAAATTGGAAAACTCTTGTTTTTGCATAGCTGTCTTTACATGCGATAAATGTGGAACCAACTTCAAGTTGTCTTACTGATTGAGGATTAGTATATTTTATTCGGTAAAATTTTTGGCATCACAAAAAATCTTGTTGCTGTTTTAGGGCAATCACATCTTTATTTGTCTTTATTATTCAAGATGCAATAATGAAAACAAGTATGGTTAACTTAAAAGCTGGCGAACTGATTCCCCCTCTCCCGAATTTTTTGCTTTCCTCAAGTTAACCCTACTTCGCTCTTTTCTTAAAACTATTGTATTTTTGAAAGCTATAAAAAATTAATGTGATTATATTTTATCTGTTTTCTTGATTTTTTAAATCCATGCAATTTAATCAAATTATAATTTTGAGAATCAAAGATTTTTTCCACGCTATTTTTTCCCCAACTGTATATCAAACTGTATATCATAGTGTATAAACTTTCTGACCTACCTCTCTGTAGGAGAGAGACAGGGAGAAAAGAGCCTTCACGATGTGTTTTACCCGCTCCAAAAGCTAAGCACTCGGACAAACCCTCATATTTATTGGCAAGACAGGAATTGTACACCTCCCCTCAAAATCCATCTTTTTTGTTATCATATTTATGAGCATCATGGAAGACTTGACCATCTGGTCAAAAGCGTAAAAGAAGAACAATATTGAGACGTAAGGCCTCTTTGAATAATAGAAAATAGATACAAGAATATAGAGAAAACTTTGCTTATCTGCCAGATAGCGAGTTATTGATAGGAAGCTGTGTTTGCAATATTTGACAAGTTTGATTCGCTTGCTTGTTAACTATCAGTTGCTAAAATGGTAAATTAGCGTTCTCAACAAATGTTATTAAAACAAAATTCTGTTAAGCAACTGAGGGGTTGGATGGAAAGAGAAGAAGCAATTTGTGTTTGCAAAAAAATTCAGTCAAGGATTCCTGAGCTATACCTACACGGTATGGCTATAATGGAGTCCGCTAAAAATTCTTTGTCATCAGGTTACACAATTAATATTACCGGAACAGGAAAAGACAGTAAAGACCAGATAAAGCAGCTAATCAGAGACTATCCTTTGGAAGTTAATGAAGGAGACAATTACCTCATTATTTATACTCCTTTAATTCTCAGAGAAGAAGCGTAACTATTGTAAACTTTTCTTACTTGTTACCTCCAACTTTCTTCCCCAGAACCCTTTTGTGTATCGAGGGAAGGTAAATGGGTATAATTATCAGGGATTTTTGGCGATGACGCCCCTAACTTGCGAAATATAACCTATTGTGGTTGACTTGTGGCAGTCACCAAAATTTATTGGTTGTCAGAAAATTAGACATTAATCATAGACTAAAATTGGAGGTGAAACATTGCAAGTGAATAAGCCCTCTGACACAACAGAAATGCAAGAACACCTTAGCCATGTTGACTACCCCATCACAGGCAAAGATTTCGTTGCAGCCTGTAACAATATGAGCCACGCGACCAAAGAAGATATAGTCTGGGTAAAACAAAACATCTCAATGAACAAAACGTACAACTCTCCAGACGAAATAAAACAAGCACTCAAGATTTAGTACATGGTTAGTTCTTAATCGTTTTTTTTAAGTATTTCTTTTTTTTTCAGGTGAAAACTATCAATAATAAAGAGGTTAACGCTTTCTTTAAAGGGGATTTAGCTTTTGATTGGAAATAATTCTGTTTAGTTCTACTATATTAATTACAGTTAGCTAAATCCTTCACAGGATTAATTATTGTCAGGAGATTTTCGACGCTAATTAAGAATTGTGTTGTTACTTCTTTGGATAATTATGTTTTCAAGCGCCCTAGCTAACGCTTTTTGCTGAAGGTATTCGAGGTCTGTTCATACATTGTGTTCACACATATCAGTATAAACAACCATGAAGCCAATTGATTCGTGAAAGGTGGGAGGTGTTTGGAAAATGGTGAGAAAAATAGTAAAAGTTGCGGTAGTAAAGGACCACCGAGACGACAAAAAAGAACAACGCCGATAATTATGCTACAATCTACAGTATCTATTTAACTATTGAACGATTGGCAATTGTACGTTGTTCAATATAAGACACTGCAATAATATTACACACAACAAACACCCTTCTTTCTTTAAAATATTCAACCCTAACTCTTAAACCTCCACCAGCCTGAATAGATTGTTAACCAAGTTTGTTATTGAACGCCTGAATGGTTCGGAAATGGCAAATGCTGGAGTATCAGGGATGGTTGTAAATCATTTTGCTCGGGTAAAGGGCGAGTTGTACTGATCCAATTGAGATAAACGAGAAAAGCAAAATCCAGGCGAAAGCCTTTTTCCTTTTTTTCAGTTTTGCTTTGTTTTAAATAGTTGAAGCTGCCTAGTTATTATGGGGATATGTTTTGGAAGTACAACAGGCGTGCTTCAATGAGTTCCCCAATCAATGCACTGGTTGTTCAGAATATCAGGAGTCTCGGCAAGATAATACAGAACAGTTTATGCTGACGGGGATGACTTTTGTTTATCCGAAACAACTAATACGAGTTGTTAAAGAGTGCAAAGCATTTCATAAGCGTGTGGTTGAATATCAAAGATAAAAAGGTTTAACGCCAAAAAATTCCATCGCAAAATAATGCCCAGGCAAGAATGGGGAAAACTCTGATTCTTTTAATTTCTTACTCTACTTCTTGAATTATTTCAAGCGTTAGGTTGAAGCCTACGAAATAGCGCAGCTGTTTTCCTCAAATCGGAGTTGCATTTCACTCTCGCTCAATTTAATGGAAAAAAAGTCAAGGAACTGCTTAATTCTGTCTTTCAAACCATATCAAAAGCAATTCGCAATTAAGTACTTGACCTTAACCAGCCTCTTCTTTTGAAAACTATCGTTAAAATCAAAGCCACCAACACCATTACTACGATCATAAAATAGAAGCCGTAAGGACTGTTTGTTTCTGGGATATCTCCTTGCTTGAAACTTGTTCCATAAATTCCAGCAATCAAAGTTAAAGGAAGGAAAATAGCTGAAATTATAGTTAGGACTCTGATTATGTTATTGGTGGTTATTGTTTGAACATTGACTAGGATATCTCTTATGTTACTCATTTCTTCCCGGTGAGAATCGACAACCTCCACAAGCTGGATAGTTCGGTCATAGATGTATCCGAAACGGGGAAGGTTAACTCGTTGCACCTGAGCAAATTCTCCCCTTGTTATTCTCCCCATAATCTCGCGGAGAGGACTCAAACTCTGTCTTAGAGCTACAAGTCTTTCTCTTACCTTAACAATTTCCATCCCGAAACTGCTTCCAGCTAGCTTTGAATTTTTTCTAAAAAAACCCAACGCTTCTATATTCATCCCGTTGATCTTTTCGAATACCGCGTCTGAAACAGGGTAATATTCACTCGTAACCAAATCCAGAAAAATATATAGCAAAATATCAGTTGAAGGCTCAAGTGAAAGCGAGAAATAGCCGTGAGTTCCTATTTTTTTGTAAACAGCACAAGTTAGATCCGAGTAGCCCTTATGCATCGTGATTATCCATCTTGAACAAACAAGCATCGCCAAGCTTTCCATTTTCCCTTCAGAAACAAAACTTTCCCTATTAGGGAAATTAAGAAGACAGAATATGCGATCTTCATGCTCATCAATTCTTGAACGCACTCCTTCTTGGGTAAGCTCTTGAAGGTTCTGTTCATCGATGACAAAATAGTCCTCTATTGTTTTCATTTCGGTATCGGTTGGATCTTGGGCATCTACCCACAGAACTTCGGTCTTACCTATTTCTTCAGGCAAAACCTCCAAATTTTCCGATTGCCATCTGCCTTCTTCGTGTTTCTTTAACAGCGTGACAGTAAGCAGTTGTTATCCTCCAAGTAAGCTAATGAGAACTCCTTTCTAAACCTAACCATCTTTAAGAAAAATAGCACATTAAATAGTCTAATTTGAACTTCGAACCCACATATCCAAGGAGACATCACCAGCATCTCCCTTTTTCAATTGGAACTCAACTTCTTATGGAATATTCGTTACTTACGGTGAAGCTCAAGGGAGTGGTTGAGAATTCTGTCGTTTATCATTTCCCAGAGTTCAATTTCCTCCATTGGCCTAAATCCAGAACAGAAGCGTTCTTTAGCAATCTCATAAATAGCCTGATTAATAGGCATCGGAACTCCTGACCTGTGGGCCAAGCCTAGCATATATCCGTTCAGCGACTCCAGTTCCGTGTTAGTTTTCCCACAAAAGACATCCTGAGTCATGCTAGTCGGTCCAACTCGGTTAACAATAAAGTCATGAAGTGGATTTGTAGGTGATTCTGGGTTGTTAACAGCAGTTTTTATTTCGGCCCAGGAAGGCAGGCTCCCAAGATAATGCTCCTTAAACCCTGCTGCTTGGAGAACGTTTACCCCCTCTTCCAGTAACCTGGTTGTGATGTGAACAAGAATCTTTTCAGATTCAATGGAGCGTTTTCGAAATCCGACTAGCGCCATTTCCGCGTTTATTAGGTTGATTGCCAGTTTGCAGTGAACTGCATCTTGCAGACGATCCGTCACGACGCAAGTCAATCTGGGATTTAGAGCGTTTGCAACAATTTGAAGTTCAGGTAGCATCTCCCTCTTCAAAGCCCCAATAACTATGTGCCCACGTTTTACGTAAGAAACTTTTGACGCGCCCTCGCGCCATGCATTATAGCATATCACTCCAAATGTGGTTTTAGAAAAATATTTTGGCAATATCCGCTGATTTTCGACTCCATTTTGGAGGCTCACAATAATAGGCTGCCGGTTACCAAGCTGGCACCTGAGTTTCTGTGCTGTTTGGTCCAAGTCATAATTTTTAACAGTGATTATTATTATGTTTGGAGACGATATTTCCTCCAAGGATTCAATTACGTTCACCTGACTTAAATGGACAGTTTCTTGGTCTGTTTGGTGAAGCTGTATACCCTGACTTCTAATTTCTGGAACACTGTTGCCCCTAGCGAGCAAGAACAAGTCTTTGTTTTGAGGAGAAATCCAGCCTGTTACGCTCAAACCTATTGCTCCTGCTCCAACAACAACGATTATAGGTTGTTTTTCCAAAGCGTTTCGCAATTCGTCATTCTCACGCTCTTGACAACTTAAATCCTTAGGAGAAAGCACCACATATAATTTGCGAATATCAAGCAAACAATGTTGAAGTGGACAGGAGGGATTTGAACCCTCGGGTTGTCGTGACTAATCAAGCCCAAGTAGCAAGACTGGACTTGCTCCAAACGGTGAATACCTTTGCTAATGGGTGATTTTTCCGTACCAGACTCTGGTTATATACTCGAATCTAACTTTGCCTTCCAATCTGTATCTTTCGAAAATTTGTTTTAGCTCTTCATTAAAGCTTGGCTGCAAATTAAGCTCTAAAGGGATAAATGAAGAGGACATCAGCCGACCTTTAAAGCCTTCAAGGTCTAAGCTCTGATAATTATCAAAGTACTTCTTGCCTACCCTTTCATTTCCATAAAAATCAGTGATTTCTTTTTCGCTGACGTCTTGATGAGTTTGTTCTTTGTAGTTGGGAGCATAGTTGAGCAGCAACCTTTCGTATTCTTGCATAAAGCCATCTATTTTCTTGCGGTCATTGTAAATTAAAATGACATTGCCGTTGGGTTTAAGTATCCTTTTGAATTCCTGCCGTGTCAATCCTTTGTCAAACCAGTGAAAGGCTTGAGCGACAGTCACAAAATCGATTCTGTGCTCGGTCAGCGTGGTGTGCTCTGCCGTTCCATCGACACTATGAAAATTTGGGTTATGATCGAAAATAGATTCAGCCGCCTGCCTCATTTCCATGTTAGGCTCCACAGCATAAACAACATTTCCATTATCAAGAAACAGTTTGGAAAGAAGCCCAGTCCCAGAACCCACATCTGCGATTGTATGTAAAGGGCGCAGGTTCATTTCATCCCTCAAAAATGAGATCAACTCTTTCGGGTACCCGGGTCGGTAGTCAGCGTATAACTTAGCCCTGTTTGAAAACCTTTTCGTCGGACCCATTTTTTCTTCCATTTTGTACTCGTTCCAGCGTCAGATGATCGACTGCATAAAGATAAACTTTAGACGCTTCTTTGATAGTTCTTGATCTAAAAGATATCCAACTGCACTTAAAACCGCACCTTTTTCCATGAATTGAAGTACTTGTTTGCCCTAAAATGCTGACTTGAGGAAAGTTTTTTATTTCTTGGACAAGGAAGGATAGATAAGATCTTCTAAGTTGATGGTGCTTCTTTGACTTCAAGTGAAGAAAACGGTAGTAAGCAAACGATTGCCAAAAATAATCAAAAAGAAGAGCCACTTTACGAGCCCTTTAGTTCTATGACTAATATGTTTGAAGCCGTTGATATCATTTATTTTTCAATGGAGCTTACATACGATAAACAGGGTAAACCAATTGACGGTATTTTCTGCAAAGTTAACACTGCTACTGAACGGTTGTTAGGTAAAAGCAGAGAGCAACTAATTGGTAAAAGTAGAAAGGAACTGTTTGGAGACGTTTTTGATGAATTGCCCAAAAAATTTGATGATGTTGTCAAAACTGGGAAACCTGCTCATTATGAAGGTTATGGAGCTGCACTGAAAAAATACTACGACATTTACGCTTGGAAAATTGGCAAAAATCAAGTGGATGTTATACTAAGAGACATCACTGAGCAGAAGAAATCTGAGGAAGAATTAAGAAAGAGTGAGGAAAAATACAGTTCCCTTTTTACAAACATGATAGATGGTCTTGGTTATTGCCGAACATTGTTCGATGAGCAGAACCTTCCTGTAGATATTATTTGTCTCGAAATTAATGATGCATTTACTAGGATTACTGGTCTGAAAAAAGAAAATGTTGTTGGAAAAACAATTACAGAAGTGCTGCCAGGAATACAAAAAACCCAACCAAAATTGTTTGAAGTCTTCGGAAAAGTTGCACTTTCGGGTAAGACTGAAAAGTTCGAAATTTTCTTCAAACCCTTAAGGTTGTGGGTCTCTGTCTCTATGTATTCCCCTAAAAAAGGTGATGTCGTAATTGTATTTGAGGACATAAATGAACGTAAGAAAATGGAACAGGAAGTATCCAACTCTCTAAAAGAATCACGGCTCCATGAGTCTGAGATTTCGGCCTTATTGAAAGCATCAAGAACAGTTCTGCAAAACAAAGAATTCCCTGATTCTGCTCGAGCAATATTTGACGGAGCCAAAGAGCTACTCGGTGCAACAGCCGGCTACGTTGCTCTATTAAGTGACGACGGAAAAGAGAATATAGTTTTGTTTTTGGATTCAGGAGGGCTTCCTTGCATTGTTGATCCTTCTCTACCAATGCCTATTCGCGGACTTCGAGCTGAAGCATACAACTCGGGTAAGGTAGCGATTGAAAATGATTTTCCACAAAGTGAGTGGCAAAAATTTTCTCCTGAAGGTCATATGCGACTCAAAAACGTATTATTTGCTCCATTGAAAATTGAGCAAAGAACAGTCGGAGTAATTGGGCTAGCTAATAAACCAGGTGACTTCACCAAACGTGATGCCGAAATGGCAATGGCATTTGGCGAACTTGCCTCGATCGCCTTAGCTAACGGTAAAATGCTTGAAATGTTGGAAGAAAATGAAAAAGAATTGAAGATTCACTCAGACCACTTGGAGAGGCTTGTGGAGGAGCGAACTAAGCAGCTTAAGGATACTGAGCGTTTAGCCGCGATTGGTGCAACTGCAGGGATGGTTGGGCATGATATTCGCAATCCGTTGCAGGCTATAACTGGAGATGTCTATTTGTTGAAGACAGAACTAGTATCAATGCCCGAGAGCGAAGACAAAAAAAGTGTTATAGAAAGTTTAGATGGAATAGAAAAGAACATTGATTACATTAACAAGATTGTTGCGGACCTACAAGACTATGCTAGACCTCTAAAACCCAATGCAGAACAAACCGACTTAAAACTAATAATTGACGAGTTGCTCAAAAAAAGCTGTTTGCCAGAGAACATAAAAGTGAATGTGAATGTCGAAGGCGACGATGGGAAGTTTGAAACTGACGCTACTTTCATAAGTCGCATAATGAACAATCTTGTGAACAACGCTGTTCAAGCTATGCCAAACGGAGGCAAACTAACAATTCATGCCTATAAAAAAGCAAAAGAGGTTATAATAACCGTTAAGGACACAGGAGTGGGAATCCCTGAAGCAGCTAAGGATAAATTATTTACTCCAATGTTCACTACTAAATCGAAAGGCCAAGGATTTGGTTTGTCCGTGGTTAAGCGAATGACTGAAGCTTTATGCGGCACCGTTTCGTTTGAGAGTGAAGAGGGGAAGGGAACAACTTTCACAATACGTTTACCTTCCAAGGGTTTATTTCATCAAAAAAGTAAATCTCACCTATAGCAAATTAGTTGTCTCTCAGGAAATTGACGAAGATAATTGCATCCAACAAATCTTAACCCATTGCAAACAGGGTTATTGTGATAAACAAATCTGCATTAACTCATGACTCATCGGTGTTCTTTCTGAAAAAGAACAGAAAGGTAAGAGCAGCGCCAACCATAAACGATATAAAAACAGCTATTACCGTTGACAACGGAAAAGGATCAGGCTGCCGAACTTGAGCCGACGAGTTGTTAGCCACGTTAAAGTTGACAGTTTGGCTGGCGCCAACTTTTTCCGAAGCATCCCAAACGTAAAGAGTCACATTATGTGCTCCGATGGCTAATCCTGTTAACGTTGAATTTGCAGCAATAGTAACGTTGGCTTGTCCGTCTAAACTGTAGGCAGCTCTCAAGATGCTTCTATCGACAGTAAAGTTCATTGGAATATTGGTTGAGTTGTAGGTTTGGTTTTCAATTGGTAGGTTGGTTATGTTTGGCGATGATAAATCACCGGCGATGGTGGATATCGTGAAATCGACTGTATCAACCCATACTGCAACATAGTTGCCGCTGCCTGGAGCTGTCTCTTTGAAAGGTGCACCTGGAGGGCTAGCGCCACCATAGCCGTTTAGATTTGCTTCTTGGGTGATGGTTAGATTATGAATACCTACGGATAACTGAGGCAACTGCGCCCTTCCAGTCATGTTGGCGATGAACATTGTCTCTGTGGAACCGGCATAGACAAGCGGTATTACACCTTGGTTGATTCCATCTACGCTGTAATTCAATGTACAATGTAATCCTCCGTCGGCGAAATCAAGGCTCAAAATTGGGATACAATCGTAGGTTGTGTTTACTGGACTATTTAGTGTGACTCCACCAGAGAACCCAATAGAACCAGGTGAACCTGCCTTAACAAAATGAACGCTCTCCAAAGAGCTAATAAGCAACACGGTGAGACTTAAAACCACAAAAACCACTTTTTTGTTCAATTTTTTCAAATCCAATATCACCCTACATCATACCCAATATCTAGCATGCGAGTGGCATATTACTCTCCCCAAGGAACAAAATGTTCCACCAGCGGAACAGCATAGGCATACTTGTGATCTGCTATTTGCCTAATCTTAACGGTTTATTGCTGGAAATTAGCGCATAAAAGTTATAAGCGCCCATGGAAAGACAATGCAGCTAAGTGACCGATGCATGAACGCTTGGAAACTTCGCATTTCTATGGCTGCAACTTTAGCCATAATCTTTGGTCTGTCCACTCTTGTCTTCACAGTTATCTTAACTGTTGCCGGGATAGGCCTCAGCCTTGTTACTATAGGCATTCTAGTAGTAATTCTCAACATTGGACAATGGCTGCTTGCACCTTACCTTATTGGCTGGATCTATAAAGTTAAAGAACTAAGACAAGACGAAAAACCAGAACTCCACCAAATAGTCAACGACTTGAGCAGAAAAAGCGGAATAGCCGTACCCAAGCTAATGTTGGCAAACATTCCTCTACCAAACGCATTCGCCTACGGTTCACCTTTATCAGGAACCCGAGTAGCTGTGACTCAGGGACTTTTAGATTCTCTTGGCAGCGGCGAAGTTGAAGCTGTATTGGGCCATGAGCTTGGTCACGTAAAACACCATGATGTCCAAGTTATGATGGTGGCATCATTTCTACCTGCACTTTTCTACTACATTGGTTATTCCATGATGCTGTCAGGCGTTTTCGGCGGAGGCAACAAGAAAAATGGCGGAGGCAGCAATGCGCTTATAGGTATTGCCTTTATGGCTTTTTCTTGGATACTAACTTTATTCACACTTTACCTAAGCCGGTTACGAGAATACTACGCTGATAGACACAGTGTTTCAGTCGTTGAAAACGGCGCCGATAAACTCTCAACAGGATTAGTAACGATTGTTCAAGAAAGCAAACGTGGCGGCACACAAAAGAAAGCTGATCAGAAAAACCAAAGCTCCTTTAGAGCATTATTTATCACAGACACCAACAGGGCAAGCGCCGACTCAGCAGACCTACACGATGCACAGATAAGAAGCAAACAGGACTTACTAAGAGAGACACTTGCAAAGACACCCTCAAAAGCCGAAAACTTCACTGAAGTCTTCTCAACTCACCCAAATATAATCAAACGACTCAAAGCACTACAAGAATTAAGCACGGGCCAAGAAAAACTTTCCAAAGATTCCCCAATTCTTTAATTTAAAAACAAGTATTACTTTCTTCGAAGGCTCAAACTTTCTCGGTTTTCTTTTCTTAGGCTGCGTTATTCGTTGCCATTTTTTGTTGCCTCGCCTTCTTGTTGGGTGAGCATTAAGAACATTGTTTTGCCCAAAATGTAGATTTTTTCCTCCAAAGGCCTATCCAAAAAATCCAGTATCCGTTCATTGTACCTTGCACTCACGGGTACCAAATGTTTAGGATTAGCGTAAGGAGTTTGTCTTTTGTATTTCGGCCTAATTATATGAGTGTAGATTTTCATTATAGATGTTTTCTAAGTCATCTAGCATATCGAGAAAATTACTTTCTGTAAACTTAACCAAGGGTAGTCTCCTCACTTTTCCGCTGCAATAGATCATCTAATTCGATTCCAAGCTGCAGAATTTTCTTTTGCTGAGCCACAGAATGCTCATAGCCATGGGTTCAAAGAGTATTGGGTTGCATGCGCAGCCTCCGGCAGAAGCCAGATTTCTACACATATCCATTATTTGGTCAAATGCTTGTTTTTCCTGCTCAGTTGCCAAAGCATTTCTAAAGCCCTTCCAACGGCCAATCTCGCTTTCTATAGCTATTCGATATGATGGAACAGTCTTACCCATAACTTGCTAAACCTCCAAAGAGCCTATCTGAATTCTGTTTCATGGGATATCACGTGGGGCATAAGCATCAGTAAATTCGCTTTTAAGGCAAATGGTTAAACTATATTATGGATCAGTGGAGGGTTGAGTGAAAGTGAAAAAGAAAAGTAAAAATAATCTTAAATCAGCCTGGTTTCTTATGCAGGTTCAAGCGTAACCTCTAAAGCGTATTCTTCAAGCTTCTCTTCACTTTTCTTTAATAATGCCAGCTGAAGTTGGGGAATGCATATGCGACCATCCTTTCGCATGTTTGCCAAGAAACTTTCTCTGACTCCCATCGAACCAACTAGGCTCACTGTGACTTTTAAGATCTGGGAAGGTTCTATTTTGTATTGCCATCTCTCCAGTTTGGGTACTTGAAGGAGATTTTTCTTTCTTAGTACTGTTTTATATGTAATTCTTTGAGTTAACGGCATTGAGCCTCATCTTCGCACATTTTGGTACAATCCGGCACATTTAAACACAATGCGACACAATCCGACACAACTGGACACATTCAGACACATTTGGACACATCTAGGGACGGGTCCTGCAAAGGATTCAAGCTTTAATTCAAAAAAGCAACCCAGAACACAAAGAACAAAAAATGCACAAAATATTTTGGTAACTTACTATCCTATCAGAAGAGAAAAATAATCAAGAACTTTAATCGCCACTTAGAAAAGGATTTGACCTTTTTTCTTCACCAATTACAGACGATGACCCGTGTCCAGCATAAATCAGGAAATAATCAGGCAAACGCACAAGTTTCTGCAAAGATAACTGCATGTCTTTTATTGAGCCTCCTGGAAAATCCGTTCTACCGATGCCTTCAGCAAACAATGTGTCACCTGTAAAGACAAGTTTTTCTCCAACCAGACATATGCTGCCAGGGGTATGTCCAGGGGTATGCATAACCTTGAGAGATTCGTTGCCAAATTTGATTACGCTTTCATCGTCTAACAGGACGGGCGTGGGAAATTTGTCGTTTTCCAATTTTGCAAGTGCAGCTACTTCATATTTGTGGATGTATATTGGAACTTTATATTTTTCTTGGAATATGGCGTCGCCGCTTATGTGGTCTGGGTGTCCATGAGTGTTTAGAATTAATATGACATTTAATTTTTCTCTCTCGATGTATTTGAAAATTTGTTGAGCCTCAACAGAGGAGTCGACCCCTGGGTCAATTATCATTGATGCATTAGTTTCTTGGTTACTGACAACATAGCAGTTTGTTGATAACCTGCCCACAACAAAGGTTTCAATTAACATGTAGATCTGGACAAAATAATGTTTGAAAGATAAAATAAACTATTTGGCTAAAAACCAAACTTGGCGTAATCCAAACTAGTTTGTTAAAGCTTGTTAACTTAGTTTTAGAGACCTTGGAAACCACTGAGTATGATGCTGCTTCTGCATTTATTACATGAAATAACAAGTTCAGATAGGTCACCGTTGTCGTCGACTTTTGTATCTAAGATTTTGTAGTTGTCTTCGCTCTCATCTTCGGGCGAGATTGTCATTTTGCATTTGGGGCATTGGAAGGAACCGTCACCTTCAACTGAGGCAAGGTTTATTGTGTATGCAGGGTCTCTTTTTTCTAGTTTTTTCATCATCATTTTTTTCACTTCTTTTTTGGTTTGTTGTTTTTTCTAATTTATAAGTTTTGTTAATTAATTTTATTAATTAACCGTACTGAATTGGAACTCAGTATGTTAGTTTCATTTAAAAAGGTGACGGAAAGAAGGGGGAGAATTACTGTTTTTGAATGAAATGCTAAGCTTCTGCTTCAAATTTTTCCGGTGAAATGTAATCGCCGTACTTTTCTTTAGCATCCACCAAACGTTGACGTTGCAAATACAAGATACCAAACAGTTCTAGCGGTGTGTCAGTGACGTTTTCTTGGTAGAATCTTTGCACTCGTTCAATCTTTGAGAGGTTTTCGGGCACTCGTATAGTGAATTGTTTAATGTAGTCTTCTTTGTTGTAGTCTTTGTTTAATACTTGTTTGAACAGTTTTTTCAGATCTGCAAATTTTGGAATATAGCCTGTGGGAGTTGCTAAAGCGTCAACTTCGTTGTGTACTCTTAGCTCCATCCATTTTATCCAAATATGCTTATCTTGCACGCCATTCACGTATTTGCCGTCTTCCAAGTTCTTGAGGAAATAGTTTACGCCAAAAACGATTGGCTGCTTTTTGAGTTTGCGACCGAAGCCCAAGTTGTTGTGAACGTTTTTGCCAAGAGGAATTGAAATGAAATCTTGGATGCTCATCATGTTAATTTCGGGAACGCCTTCTTTTCCGACTGTGGCAAAAGTGGTTTCGGTTTCAAGAGATGCTCCGTAGGCTATGATGCCGTGTTCCCAGCTGAAGCTTTGCTGAACTGGGACGTAAGCCTTTGTGTCTCGTCCACCATACATTATGCCGCCTACTTCAACACCTTGTGGGTTGTGAAGTTCTGGATCACAGTTTTCTAATGCTTTAAGCGCTAATGTGTAGCGTGCGTTTTTGTTGGCTGGTGGTACATCGTTGCCGTTTTCGTCTTTTTTGCCTTCATACCACGCGCCAGTATAGTTGCAGCCTTCTTTGGGCACTTCTTGCCCCATGCCCAGCCAGTATGGTTTACCATCTTTGACCAGTATATTTGAGAATATGACTTCTCCTGGAGTTGTTAGCAGCTTGTAAATTAATGCGTCATCTTTTGCGTTGACATCTTGTATAATGCCAAATATGCCTGATTCTACGTTAACTGCGCGGGCAGCTGATTCAATGTCTCTTATGTATGCGATGTCGTCTCCAAGAATTGTTTCTCCCGGAAGCATAGCGGTTGAGGTTTTTCCGCATGCGCTTGGAAATGCTCCTGCAAAATAGGTTTTGCGTCCGCCTGGACCAAAGACGCCCATCAGAAGCATGTGTTCAGCTAACCAGCCTTCACTGCTTGCTTTACGAATAGCTAAACGGAACGCAAGCTTTTTGAATCCAACAGAGTTACCAGCATACTGAGTGTTAACACTGTAAATGGTGTTATCCATTTGGTCAATGTATATGCATTTTTTATCCCAATCAACACTGACCGCGTCGCTATTTACTTTTCCAGAAGAATGCAGTACACGTAAGAAGTCACTTTTTATTCCCGCCTTCACAAACTGTTCATAACCTGGACGATAAAGCAAGTTTTCAGAGTGTGCAACATACCATGAGTCTGTGCATTGTACACCCAAAATAGTAAAAACAGAATCTTGCGGACCCAACGAAACAAAACGCACAATCATTGTTTTTCCCTGCATTGAACTGCGCAGGATGCTTGTGACTTCCGATAAGCCTTCTTGTCGATCCATTTGGTTGAGGGCTTTGCTTAAAGTCACTCCTTTTGGCACAAGGTACTTTGTAGCTTGGCGGTCTCGTCCTTGATCATGTTCACCATCAAAATGCACAGTTTGCCCCTGCAAGGTTAAGATTGCTTGTTCTTCTCCTGAGGCAATTGCTTGCTTTCGAATATGCGTAATGTCTTCGACTGTGTCACTGCATATGAAGATGTCTTTTGGGTGGCAGAGATCATTTTCTTTAGCTATGAACTCGTGGACGTTGGGGTTGTTGATTGCGCTTAGTTTTTTAAAGTCTGCTGCGCTAAGTTTCTGTTGAAGCGCCTCAAGATACGGATTCATTATTGTTACAGTCATTTTTTTCACCTTAAATATTGCCTATCTCTGCGATTGAACCCTTGGTTTTCAGGTTTAATCCAAGTTTTTAGGCATTTTAATTGCTTTCCTCTCGTAGTGGTGTATAAGTCAATTAAAAGCTTTGTGGATGACAAAGAAAAGACGGAGATTGTATTAATCTCCACTAGGTTTCTTTACACATTCTTACAGTTCGTTTACAGTGCCAGGAACTCTTGGGAACGGTTGACATTCACCAATATGTTTAACTCCTGCAATCCAACCGACTAAACGTTCCATGCCAATTCCTCCGCCTGCAGACGCTTTCAATCGACCTTCCTTAGCCATTTTCAAAATTAATGCATAGTTTTCTTTTTTGACTTGGTCGCGTTCAATTTTCTTTGAGATTTTGCTGTATTCCCATTCACGTTTAGCACCTGACAATACTTCACCAAACTGCGGCAAGAACAAATCATAGTTGTCCCATTTTCCTGTTTTGAAGTCTTCATAATCATAGAATTCTCGTGGAATGTTAATGACCCAAACCGGTTCAGTTATGTCTTTAGCTAATCCTGCCTCCCAACCGTCTGCGCCATATTTGGCTTCAAGATCAACCCGATCTACAACTTTGAAGGGTGCCTTCGGAACTTTAAGTGTGTCACAGCGGCACAAGGTAGTTAACTCGTTTTTCATTTCACGTTTCAAATCTTTAACGAGTGTAATTATTGCATTTTCTACTAAAGTCATGACGTCTTTTGAGGTGGCGTCTATTGCTTCAAAATCAAGCTGCGTAAACTCGTAGATGTGTTTGCCCGTTTTGGCTCGTTCTGCTTTCTCAATGCGTATGTTGGGTGAAAGAATGAATAGTTTCGGGTAAGCAGTGGATGAGGCGACGAGTTTGTGTATGATCATGCTTGCTGTTGTTCGGACTGGTTTGCCATATATGTCAACTTCGATTCTTTTCTCGATTGATGCGCCGGGGTCGGGCCAGAGTGGGTCGGTGCTTTGGCTTAAAGCTACTGGAAGAAGCCATTGAAAACCTTGGTTAACATAAGTTGTTGTGAGACTTTTTAGTGTGTAAGTCATAATTTTGCCTATACAGGCTTTTCGTTCCAACTCGGCTGGAGTGAGTTGGTCTAAGGGTTTTGGGGTTTCGATTAATTCTTGCTTCAATTTAGGTCACTTTGCTTTGGTAAATTGAAATCACATATGCAAAGTAGATAATAAGTTTTTTATAATAAAACCTGAATAAATTACGAAAAACACAAGCTTTTATACCTAAAACTTGTAATAATTACATATGAGCATTAAACTCGACGAAAAAGACATAGCCATACTAAAACTCGTACAAGAAAACAGCAAACTCACAGCCAACCAAATCGCAAAAAAAATAGACTCCCCAATAACCACAGTTTTCGCCAAAACAAAACGCATGGAAGAACTAGGAATAATAAAACAATACAGAGCCATCCTTGCCCCAGAAAAACTCAATTTAGGCACTGCAGCATTTATCCTAGCCTCAGTTTCATACCGATCCAAAACCGACGACTCCCCCGTTTCCCAACGAGTAGTCGCAGAAGAAATTGCACGGTTCCCTGAAGTCCAAGAAGTCTACATAATCACCGGCGACTGGGACCTACTTGTGAAACTGCGAGCGGAAAACGTCGACGCAGTAGGCAAGTTCGTTGTGGATAAGTTACGGTTAATTAAAGGGTTAGAGAAATCCTTGACATGCATGGTTTTTGAAACTGTCAAGGAAACCACAAGTCTTGGGCAGTCCTTTAAAAAAAGTGAAAAGTGATTAGGTCTCAACTTCAGCTGAGCTCGAATAGTACAGCAGCGGCAAGGCCAAGAGCACAGTATTTTTTCCCTTAAAAGTTAAAGCATACTCCACTCTTAAAGGTGGACCGCTCGTAACTTTTCGTGTTATGTATCCATGTGTTTGGAGCATTTTTAGTTTATCTGAGAGGGTGCGGGAGTTGACGGTTAAGATTTTTTTTATTTCGCCAAAGCCTATGGCGTCTTTTAGCAGTAGAGTGTATAGGATTTCTAGGCTCCATTTTTGAAAGAGAAGATTGAATGTTTCCTGTAAACTATCAAGTTCTTCTTTGAGTTCAGTCGGCGTTATTTTTTGGGTTTCTATAATTTGGTTGAAGGTTACTTCTACGCCTTTCAAGACCTGGTTCATGCGAGCTTCAACTATTTTTCGGAATTCAGCGCTCAACGTTAAGGGGGCACTCATCGGTTTACACTCGGTGTATTTTGGCTCACTTCATAATTTATAAGGGTTTACTAATACAACAAGGTATACAAATTACATCACGGGAAGATAAAACCATGGAAAAATACGACGCCATAGTTGTGGGCGCAGGAACAGCCGGTTGCTTAGCGGCAAAAACCATGTCTGAGTCAGGCTTAAAAGTATGCCTAATAGAGAAGAAACCGAAAGATCAGATTGGAGAAAAAATCTGCGGCGACGCATTAGGCGAACACCACCTAAAGACTCTGGGTTTAGAGAAGCCAACAGGCGGAGAGTTGGAAGCAAAAATTGACGGCATCAAAATCTATTCACCCGACGAAAACACCGTTTTCACCATCGCAGACAAAGACTTCGTGGGCTACCTCCTAAACAGGCGTTTGTTTGGGCAATGGGTACTCAAAAAAGCAACAGACAAAGGCGCAATTCTACAAGACAACATGAACTTACGTTCACCAATAATTGAGAAAGGTGCAGTAGTAGGTATAACTGCGAAAAACATGAAAACAGGCAAAGTTGTAGAGATGCGAAGCAAAGTGGTTGTTGACGCTACTGGCTATTTTGGTATGGTGCGCAAACAACTGCCTGCGGATATGGGCATAGATCGCGACATCGCAAACCAAGACGTCGAAGCATGCTACCGTGAAATCCGCCAGCTCAAACAAGAAACCGAAAACACCCGTTTCTGCGAAATATATCTTAACCAAAAAGCCTCACCAGGCGGCTACATCTGGATTTTCCCCAAAGGCGGCGCCCGCGTCAACGTAGGCATAGGCACATGCATGCGCGAAAATTATCCTAACCCAAAGCAGCAACTCTATGAAACAGCATTCAAAAGACCAATGTTTGATGATTCCTTGATTTTGACTGGTGGCTCATGGTTCGATCCGGTACGCAGACCCTTAGACAACATGGTTTCCAACGGTGTCGTATTAACTGGTGATGCAGCTTCGCTTGTTAATCCAATTCACGGGGGCGGCATCGGACCTTCAATGCTAAGCGGCTATCTTGCAGGCCAGCAAATCGTTGAAGCTTTGGGCAAAGGTGAACCGACAAAAGAAGCACTTTGGGGTTACAACAAAAAATACATTGACACTTATGGCAAGAAACAAGGAACCTTAGACATTTTCAAAATGTTCCTCCTATCCTGCAGTGATGAAGACCTAAACTTTGGAATGTATGAGAAACTTATGACTGAAGATGATGTCCTCAAAGCAGGCATGGGCGATGACTTCCACCTAAACATCACCGAAACCGCCAAACGAGTCTTCAGAGGCATACGACGCGTAGGGTTCCTTAGCAAACTCCGCTCAACAGTCACAATGATGCGAGGATTAAGCGCACACTACAACACTTACCCAACTTCTCCGCAAAACTTTGAACCCTGGCGCTTACAAACTATAAAACTAATTGAAGAAGCCAGACAAAAACTCGTAAACTAGTTAGCTTCTACATTTTCTTTTTTATTTTATCGTCTCAGCGATCGATTTTAATTGGCAACTGTGGCAAAGAAAAGGAAGCTCACAATTATCGTGTCTTCCTATTCGCTCCTTGTTTGTTTTTCTGTTCAGATCTTACGCAGTTTGCTCCGACTGGTTTTTAATGAACTACTTGCTTAACGCTTCAGCCACGCTTTTACCAAGCTCTCTACATTCATCGAGTGCTTTTTGATCTGGGCTGTACTTGACACGTATCGGAGGTTCTAATACTCGCATCTCAAACTTCTTAAGAACGTCAATAACTGCTTGAGGTGCTTCACCGCTCCAGCCATATGAACCAAAAGCGCTGCCAATTTTGTTTTTTAAGTTGATTTTCATAGTTGACGCATCACCAAGTAGTTTTTCGATTTCGATTGGCATCTGGGTGTGATATGTGGGTGTACCAAAGAGTATGGCATCGTAGTTTGCTAACTCTTCAGCATCGACGTGGTAACTTAACTCAACAGAAACATTTGGGTTGCTCTTGGCGCCTTCCGCTACTGCTTTTGCCATCTTTTCCGTGTTGCCTGAACGGCTGTAATAAACTATAAGTACCTTGGACATTTTATCTCCACAAAAACTAATAGTTGGTTGAATAAGACTTTTGTGTTTGATAATATTATGCCTAATTCCAGTTCATTTGGCTTTACAAGCAAATTCCGCCAAAAGGGTCCCAACTATGGCTACTGGTCTTCATGGAAGATTCTGCTTGCGTTTGGGGTCATAGCTGTTGTTTTTTTCGCGTTGTCTTTTCTTTTTTATTACCTTCTAATTGGCGCCGTCATCGCTTTTGCCGAGTTTGCGTTCTTAGCTTTTGGACGATATCAGATGTCAACTAGGGGTGCAAACATGCAAGTGAAGCTCTGGGACAAACTGGTTGATCATCTTGACTGGGATGGCAACGGTCGAGTCATTGACATCGGGTGCGGAAGCGGCGCAGTCGCAATAAGGGTTGCAAAGAAATATCCGAGTGCTCAAGTAGTCGGAGTCGATTACTGGGGAAAAATGTGGGAATACTCCAAGGAACAATGTGAGCAGAACGCAAGAGTTGAGGGTGTTAATAACCAAGTTTTGTTTCAAAAGGGTGACGCAGCAAAGCTATCCTTTGAAGACGGATTCTTCGATGCCGCAGTAAGCAACGATACGTTCCATAATGTCATGAGTGCAAAAGACAAGAGCGATGTGTTGAAGGAAGCATTGCGAGTCGTAAAGAAAGGTGGAGCATTCGCCTTTCAGGACGCTTTTATAAAACGTTACTACCACAGCGGACCAGACGAACTACTCAACACTATTAGGAGTTGGGGGGTAGAGAAAGTGCACATGGTTAAGACCTTGGATTCTATGCTCACTATCCAGGCTTATCTCATCTGGGGCATAAAATAAGAAGACATGAACTGAATTTTGAAACTGCTTTGGGGCTATGTTTAAATTCAGTTAAAATTTCACACGAGATCCATTTTCACAAATCTTAACCATGGTTTGGAACCGCTCGCACTAACCCAACCGAGTTAGAAGCGCTTAATCGGGCAAGAAAAGCTTTGTTTCTTCTGACAAATCTAGTAGACATGTTTGGGCGTGTCCTTCGGGCTTTACTTTTGTGTATATTTTTCTTATGATACCTTTTTCATCAATTAGAAATGTTGTTCTTTCTGTTCCCATATATCTTCTGCCGTAAAGGACTTTCTCTTTCCAAACTCCGTACTCGTTTAGTACTTTAGCTTCGGGATCGCTAAGCAATGTGAAAGGCAGTTGATGCTTTTCTTTGAATTTCCTGTGGGACGCAACGCTGTCTTTGCTTATGCCCAATATCACTGCACCTTCTTTGGCAAACTGTTCAGCTAATTCTTTAAATTCAAGTGCCTCAGTCGTGCATCCAGATGTTCCATCTTTAGGATAAAAGTAAAGCACAACTTTTCTACCTCTATAATCTTTCAGGGAAACTTGGTTTTCCTCATCTGTTTCCAAAGTAAAATCTGGAGCCTCTTCGCCGACAGCAACCAATTTCTTTGCCTCACTCAATTTAATTATGAGATATGTTTGCTTAATTGATTTTTGCTTTTAATACGCAAAGTTTGTTTTCTAAATTTCTATTTTTTTCATAACACCGCTATTTTCTTATGATGCTTTTTTTAACGATTGACTGCGCTATGGATAACCGCCAAGTTGTTAGTTCTGCAAGTTTTGACAAGTCTTCCACATTTAGATAACTGCTTGCAGTTTCATCAAAAAGGATATTTGCCGTCGCAGGTAACTCATCATCAGTCCAAAGAATGTACGTAAGCGGAATTCCAGCCAAAGCAGAAATCTCCACCGATGATTGCCCATAACTCAAACGTTTACCACCCAACAAAGCGGCAGCTTCCAGTAACCCTTCAGGGTTTTTGCTAAAACTTTTGGCAATAGGCTCAACCGCTGCTCGCAAAAAAGCTGTTTCATACGCATACCCACCGGGAAAGTCTTTGAACTTCACCAATTTACCACTTGGCACACGCTTCTCGGATCGAGAATAAGACGAAAGTAACTCAGTTATTTGACTATACATAGTGGGGTCTTTAAGCTCTATTATGGTAGACGCTTTTTCTTTGAGAATATCATGGAAATCACTTGTATCCAATTCTAAAGAAAACCCTAAGAACCGAAAAATGTTGTCCTCTTTATCATCGGCTAACTGTTTAAGTTTCAATCGTTGTTCCGGCAAGAGATTTAGCTTAACCATAACCCAACGCTCATCAGAATAGATGAAATTCGCAGGCTTTTTATAATAATTTCTATTTCGCGCAGAGGGCAGTGTCTCGCTGGGCCTTAAGTGTAACCGCTTGGCACAAAAGAAAGTTGATTGGCTAAAAAAAAGATGCCGCGGGGATGAATCTCTCCTAGCCTCGGTAGCTGAAAGGGTTTCGTGCTTCAATTCACCAGTAAGAATTTCTATTGAAATTATTATACAGCTTGACAGATGGGAGATCAGACCAAATTGTTAATCAATTGGTTTGAGAGTGAACTTTTGAGGCTATAAAACGTGCTTATAATTGGTCTAAGTGGAAGCCCCAGAGTCGGCGGTAACACCGACATGATTTTGCAGGAAGCTTTAGAGGCTGCGAAAACCGAGGGCGCAGACATTAAACTGATTCGAATTTCTGACTATAATATTCAGCCCTGCAACGGTTGTATGGGATGCTTTAGCGCTAAGAAATGCGTTTTAGACGATGACGGTGAAAAACTTTACCAAGCGATAGCGCAAGCTGACGGAATAATATTGGGAAGTCCATCCTATTTTCAAGGGGTCACCGCTCAAATGAAGATTTTTATTGACAGGATAGGTTTCCTCGCTTTGGCAAGAGGAAGAAAAGACTTTGCAGAGAAAGTGGGCGGAGTAATAGCTGTTGCTCGCAGATCAGGAGTTTCGAGCACCTGTAGCCAAATGATCATATTCTTAACTGCTGTTGGAATGACTATCCCAAGCGGCGGACGGGCGTTCTCTATTGGACGAGAGAAGGGAGAGGTTGCTAAAGATCAGGAAGGCATAGATTCTGCGAGGCATTTGGGAAAAATGATTGTAAGGACTAAAACGGCTTTAGATGACGCGAGAAAGAGCAACATTATTTCACATCCATGAAAAATGCAACGATTCACGATTCTTTTCTTTAGATTCATTTCATCGCGTATCCACATAATCATCTTTGGTGAAGTAATCAAGATTGGGCAAAATGTATTCAGGGAACCGACAATTAAAATTTAAAAACTATTCAGTACAGTCTGGCGGATTTAAGCAAACACGTTCGCCGATAATTTTCAAGCGTACGAAACATTGATGCTCTCGCTTACAATATTTTTTGTTTGCAAAAAGGTAAAACTCCGAAAGGGCAGGGGTATACACCAAGTCGCGGGAAAGGTTAACCTGCTTTGAATTGTTTATGGTGCGTTTGTCCATACAGGTGTTACTGTCCAATTGGTAACTGTTCCTTCATGGTAAATATCCAAATCGACCTCAGCTGATTGTCCACTGGGTAGATTTCCAAATTTTGGAGAAGACGTGCAGTATGGGTCGAAGCTGAAAATGTAAGAATATATTGCCGCATTGGCTCCAAACTCTCCTAAACCATAGGTTGTCAAAGGAACGGTTATGTTAATTTCTAATCTTCCATCCGCTGCATAAGCCAACACATATAATCCCGCATTCAACGCTTCACCTTGACCAGTATTGGTAACTGGACCCTCAATGAAAAGCCGATTATAAGACCTTGATATGCTCGAAGTATTGCTCACCTCAGCAATCCCTAATGACGTCACAAGATTTGCCGATGTCAAGTTTGTTGCTTGCGTGGTTAGATTTGTTGTTTGAGTATTCAGGGAAGCAATTTTGGAGTTTTTGCTTTCCAATATGTTGTTGCAATAGGTTACTATTCCTGCAAGAACACTTGCTAAAAGAACAACCGCTATGAGTACCGTTGATATCCGAATTACTCGTCTCATCGTCTATCCTTGCATTCAAAATTAAAAAGCTGGGACTTTTAGTTCTATTCATGGAACAAACTGTTCCAAACTGGAACACTCGGAAAGATGGCAAAAGATATGCACCTAAAAGAGGACCAAGAATCACAGGTTTACTTAACAGTAATTTGCTATGTTTTGCAATTACATTTTTAATAAAAATGAAATATCTATAATGTTTGTAATGGTAAAACAGGCAGATCGACCCAAAGAAGGCTTAACCTATTAGCTTTGAGAATTCATCATAAACATTTTTCCTGTGACTGCATAACCTTTCAAACAGAGCACACGGCGCAGAACTTTTTCCATTTTTTGTCATCTATTTTCCATTGGGCTTTTTCAAATTGTTTTTATGCAAGACTGCCCTAGTTACGAGTGGTGTTTTGAAATGGTTGAAGATTTTGAACAAGACGATTTCGACATGATTGACCCGACAGCCAAAAGAGTTCTCGTAACCCTTTCCCAATTTGAGAAAGGCCTCTTGGTGACCGTGGACCTCTTACACAAAAAAACCGGTTTGATGCCTGAAGCCCTAAACGACGCAGTGCGGCACCTGACAAAATCCAAGCTCATCGACATACCTGAGCCGGAAAAAAAACATGGCCCCTACGATTTTAACGTCGTCGAAATAACCGACTTCGGAAGAGAAGTGATAGCGAAATTCGGATGAAACTTTACAACAAAGCCCTAATCCTAACTATCAAAGATACTTTTTCTTTTTTTAAGATTAAAAAAAAATATAGATATAACTCTTGCAGCGCGCTAGTCAAAACGGTGGGTGAGGCGCAAACTGTTTTTTCAAGAGCGCTGGTCGAGTTAGATTTTCCGAATTGTTTTCTTCTTTGCAATGGCAATAACGGAAATGATTATGACCATAAAGACGGCAAGCATGATTGCTGGCAATTGGGCAGGAAATTCTGGAACCGTTGGAGATGGAGAAGCAGTTGAAGAGGTACTTATGACTGAGACCGTGGTGCCGCCTGCATTTGTAACATAGGCATATTCGCCATTGGGCGTTATCGCCACACCTGTAGGTTTGCTGCCAACATTAACCGTCGCCGTCACCGCATTTGAAGCCGTACTTATCACTGAAACTGTGGTGCCGCCTTCATTTGTAACATAAGCGTATTGGCCATTAGGAGTTATAGCTACACCCTCAGGACCGCTGCCAACAGTTACCGACGCAGTCACCATATTTATTGCTCGGACTGGCTGAGACAATGATGCGAAAGCACAGAACGAGAAGAAGAGGACGAAAAGGATCCCTGCTACTCTAAAAGTCTTTGTTGCCCCTCGCATCATTCTTTCACCTCGACTTTATCGTGCTGCAGGAAATACTGTACTGGAACTTGGAACTCGCGTTCTACCGCTTGATTTAAAAAGTCAATAAAATCTGGTTTTGCAGCCATAAAAATCACAACGTCTACCCGGAAAAGAAACAAACTCAATGATATAAAAATTGTTACCTCATCCCTATTTCAAATGATGGAGGAGATCACTGTATACAAGGAGAAGTTTTACTCTGATTAGAAAGGTGAGGGATTCAACTGCCTTATGTTGATTATTCTCCAGATACGCGACCGCATTTCTAGTTATAAACATTTCAATTTCAGCTCAATCCAGCGCGCTGTCTGAAATGTTTGGAGGTTACGGCGTCGCCATCTTAATTGTTGCGTGAGCTGAATCATAAATCGATCTTCACGTTAAAATTTCAAGCGAAAATCATTTACGGTGGCAATGGGCGTTGTTCTTCAATTCTTTAAATGAGGAAAAGAATAGATACTTGAATTCTAATATTTACCAAGCCAAAGGCACTTAGAGGTTTGAGAATGAAACAAATGGCGAAGATAAAGACTATTTTGGAGAACCTTAAACCCTTTTTGAAAGAGCAATTTCAAGTGGAAAACATAGGCGTTTTCGGTTCTTTTGCGCGTGGAGAACAAACCTCGGAAAGCGATATTGATATCGTCGTTGAATTCTGTGAACCAAACACAATTGATCTTTTTGATTTCGTGAAGCTTGAAGAATTCTTAAGCCAGAAGCTTGGGATCAAGGTTGATCTTGTGACGAAAAAAGCTCTCAAACCTTTAATTAAAGACGAGATATTGAGAGAGACGATTTACGCGTGAGGAGAACGTACAGACTTTATCTGAACGATATCCTTGAAGCTATTGATCGAATAGAAAAATATGTCGACGGACTTGACTTTGAAGACTTTTCAAAAAATACAATGATTGTTGATGCAGTGATCAGGAATTTTGAAATAATCGGTGAAGCTACAAAACAAATACCTGAAACTGTAAAAAAGAAATATGATCGAGTTCCATGGAAGGAAATGGCTGGAATGAGAGACAAACTAAGTCACGACTATTTTGGCGTTGACATAGAAATTGTGTGGAAAACAGCCAAGAAAAGGCTAACCGAACTAAAACAGGTTACCAATGATTTGCTAGATGCTGTAGACAACATATAGGGTATTCTGGGTTTAGTTTATTGAATCTTAATCGCTAAAATAGTCAGCAATCAAGCTCGATTCGTCAAAAAGAGCGTGGCGCGGGATGTGGGATTTGAACCCACGCGGCCTTTCGACCACAGACTTAGCAGGCCTGCCCCCTACCAGGCTAGGGCAATCCCGCACAACAACTTTTTTCTAAGCCTGATCTAATGTTATTGAAGTGTTCTATTTGAACACCTAAGTGGCAGTCTCAGCATTTCAGTATCGGATAATTTAATTAAAGTTTTCTGAACATCCAAGCTACTTAGCTGTTGCTCATAGGAGTTGGAAGCTCTAAACTACAGTATAGGGATTTTTTATCTTCAAAGAGGATCTTCCTACAGCATCCAACAATATTGGAATAACGCCAACACTCAACGAAAGGATAAGGCACATATCCAATATTAAAAAAGCGCCATTGCTAAAAACAACGAAAAACACTATAAGTGCAGGAAAAAATGAAAGACTTACCAAAATGAAACTAGCAAGATACTTAACAATACTGTACATTTTATTGGTAAAAAGAGTGAAGAAGTGCTCAAATAGTTTTTTTGATAATTCCTTCTTCTCATCTGCATTACATTCATTTAAGGGGGAGAGTATGCCATCAATAATTTCATAGATGTTGTTTCTATATTCTCTTAATTCATTAAAATAAAATAGACTAATTACTGGAGAAAAAGCCATGATAAATCCTATCACTGTAATTGATGGACCTACAATACTGCTTAAACCTGAAGAATTAAGCGTGGCCAAGTCTACTGTTCTAAACAAGGGAAACCCCATGGAAACAAAAAAAGCAATCAAAGCAAAGCTCGACAAAAAAATAATGCCCGCAAAGGTTATCCATTGTTTTAAAAAGTAACGGTACCAGTTCTTATTTGCCAAGCTTTGAGCTTGAGGGATTAATCGATCATACACTTCAGCTAATTGCTTTTTTTGCATTTGATCTTTTGATAGATTAGACTCATCTATTGGTTCCATCAAAAAACATCTGCCAATAATAATATGCAAAGACGGTTATAGATTGTTTTTGCACGAAAATTCTATAGACTATCAAGCAAAAGTTTTCTCAAAGTTCTTATTAGCTTATAATAGCGCAAGGATTTGTGTAAAATAGGATTCACACGCTATCATAAAGCAACAAATAATTGCTGATTATTAAAGGGGGAATTTTCCCCTCTCCCTTCTATGAGAAGCTCTCCTTTCTCCTCAAACAAATGATTGGTTAGCTAAGCTTAAAAGCGATATTTCTGAAATTGGAATATATCAAAAATTATGCGGATCCTTTTTGGCTTAACCTCTTAGCCTGAAATGAAAAAAATAAAATGAATTCTGCAGCCCTCAAACAAGAAAAAAGCCGCAATTACATTTTTTTAGCCCTATTTTATGCGCCGATTCTTTAGAAAATCAGAAATAGAGAAATACTCCCGTTTGCAACAATAGAGATAGAGATTTTGGCAGGTTCTGGGAATGGTACAAAAACTATCAAAAAAAGATATCGCGTTCATGCAGCAATTGCCCGTGTGCAGAATGGCAACAGCAACAGAAGAATGTGAACCCATCGTACGGCCCGTCTGGCCCGTATTTGACGGCTTAAACATCTACATCGCATCCGACCCCGACACACCCAAACTAGAACAAATAGAAGCAAACCCAGAAGTATCCCTAAGCTTTGACGACTACGACAAAAACAACTGGTCCACCATCAAAGGCATACGCGTCCAAGGAGAAGCAAGCATAATCTGGAACGGCAAAGAATACCGCTACGCACACGACCTCCTAAAAGAAAAATACCCCGAATACCAAACAGAAGCAGGCGGCTGGAAAGAAGGCGACATACCAATAATCAAAGTAACACCAACATCCTACACAAAATGGGAATCAGGCAAATGGACAAAAGAAACAACCAAATAACAGCTTTTAATTATCTTTTCTAAATTGATTATTTTTTTCTTCTTCTGGTAGGAGAGTAAGTTACCAAAATATTTTGTGCATTTTTTTCTTTGTGTTTTGGGTTGCTTTTTTGAAGCAAAGCTTAAATCTTTATTAGGTTGCGTCGCAATTTGTCGTGTATTGTCGCTATTTGTCGATTTCTGTCGATATTTATCGCAAAAAGGTTGAAGATGTTAAGATGCCGTTAACTCAAAGAGTCACTTTCAAAACAATGATAAAAAAGCAGAATCGAATCCCAATTCCAAAAATCATAAGATGGAAATACAAGATAGAGACCTCCGAGATGTTAAAAATCACAATAAGTGTGGTCGGTGCTATGGGTGTGAGAGAAAATTTTCTTGGTAAAATGCGAAAAGATGGGCGAATAGTTATTCCAAAATTAGAGATAGCCTTACTTAGAGGCGATGAACCAAGCCTAGAAGGCTATGCCTTAGAGGTCACCCTTGAACCTGCATAAGAAATCCCGCTGATTTTAAGATTATTTTATTTTTCTTTTTCACTTTCACTCAACCCTCTGCTGCATCATAATGTAGTTTGACCATTTGCTTTAAAAGCGAATTTACTGATGCTTATGCCCATGTGATGTCCTATGAAACAGATTTCAGATAGGTTATTTGGAGGCTTAGCGAGTTATGGGTAAAACTGTTCCATCATATCGAATAGCTATAGAAAGCGAGATTGGCCGTTGGAAAGGCTTTAGAAATGCTTTGACAACTGAGCAAGAAAAACAGGCCTTTGATCAGATAATGGATATGTGTAGAAACCTGGCTTCTGCAGGAGGATGCGCATGCAACCCAATACTTTTTGAACCCATGGCCATGAGCATACTTGTGGGTCAACAAAAGAACATTCTCCAGCTTGGAACCGAATTAGATGATCCATTGCAACGAAGAAGCGGAGAGACTGCCCATGGCTAAATTTACAGACAGCAATTTTCTAGATATGCTAGATGACTTAGAAAAACCAGCTATAATGAAAATCTACACTCATATAATTAGGCCGAAATACAAAAGACAAACTCCTTACGCTTATCCTAAGCATTTGGTACCCGTGAGCGCAAAGTACAATGAACGGATACTGGATTTTTTGGATAAGCCTTTGGAGGAAAAAATCTACATTTTAGGCGAGACGATGCTCTTAACGCTCACCCGAAGAAAAACCGAGGCAACAAAAAATGGCAACAAATAACTCCGACCAAACATAGCACGCCAAAGAAGGACTGCTGCAGCTTCTTGAAAAGCAACATGAGATCTTTCAAGTTGCTCTCAATATACATTTACGTGCCGGATCGGGATTTAGATTGCGTTTCACAAGCGGCCCCAACAGTCTAAATCTAACCTATTTCTAGCTAAAAAGCTACGGGTAAAAATTTTCTTTTCCAAAAAAATCACCCGCTGAAAACTTCGCTATCTTCTTGTTCTAAGCTATCGGTAACCCGCTACTTTTGCTTGGAACCTATCAATTGTTACCACATAGGTGCTTGTACCGATTTTTGCCCCAGATGTTTTTTTGGAAAGAAAGATTTTGCCTCGGGCATGGCAGAGGTTTTTGTTTGGGTTAGTGTGATAAGTCTGCTCTTCTTTGGTGCTCCTCTTAGACGTGAGGGGCACAGCCTAAGTGGCGAAGAGCAAAAGTGGCGGTATAAAGCTTAAGGTGTTTAGTGGCAAACAGGCCAAGCTCAACAGCATTATATTCCTTGTTCTTCTCTGCAAAGGCGTGCTTACTAGTTATGAGACCTATAAGGAAATTAGATCTATCAAGGGTTTTAGGCATGTTAATCGGCAAAATGTTGATAGAAGGATGAAAGCGCTCTTTGAACAGCGTTGGTTAGACGTGGTGGGAACTAAACTTGCAAAGGCTCATTTTCAACAGCCGCTCTATAAATTGCGAGATAATGCAGAGGCAGCCTTAGAGCTGAGCAAAAAAGACTTCAACGTTTCACTGCAGATCGCTTCAAAGGATGAACTCAGGAAACTAATCGAAGTGCTTAGAGCATTACGTTAAACGGATATGTAACTTTGTGAAGCCTGCAAAGGGATGATCCCTTTGTGACGATAGATGGTTCTTATGCTCAGCCTGCAAGTTATGGCAAGTGACAAAAAAATGGTAAATTTAATTGAAGAATGGGAAGTCCTCGAGAAATATACTGGGCAGAAACTTGGTTTCTACCAACTAATCAACAACGATGGATCTTTCGAAATAAGAGTTCAAACTGGAAAAATCGGCATAAAAAAAGAATTCAAAACCGGCGATGACCCAGACCTAATAAAGATTCTTGATTTTTGCGAAAAAAAATTCTTCATTCAAGTAAGCGAACACTTGCGCGATGAAGATTTCTTCAAATAAATAGTAGGGAAAAAAATGGCAGAAAAAAACATGAATACAGATTCGTTAAAAAAACAGCTTGATCAGAACAAGAAGAATACATACAAACTGTTAGGAACTGCTCAGATGGCTCTTTTAACATCTGGTCAAGTTTTGAGAGTAGTGAAACTTGTTCTCGACATTCAAAAAATCGATCCATACGGAGAAGCTGCAATCTATGCTCTGAGAATCGGAGAGGTCATGTTAGCTGCAGAGCACATTGCTCTAAAGATTCAGTGTTAGTCAAGGTGGGAGGGAATGGCTGGACTTGCAACAGAGACAACGTCTCCTAAAAGTATACTTGATGAGAGCGCCGTTTCCTGCAATTGCAAGTCAGAATCAGCTCTGAATTCTAAGATCACCAGCCCCCTAAACCCTCCACGCACGGTCAACAAAAAAATGTTCAAAAAGAATAACATTCCCACAAAGCTCACCGTATTCACAGGTAGGCAACAAAAATTGAATCGTGCAGTATTTCGCGTTTTATCTAAAAACTCCCCTCTCGCAATATGGGATATACTTCAAAAGATAAAGCAAGACTTGAAGGGTTTCAAACGAACCAAATACGCAATCATCAATGCAAGAGTAAAAGCCCTTGAAACACAAGGCTACCTAAGAATCGTCGGCACCAGAACCAAAAAGCAGGGAGGAAGCACAAACCTCTACGATATAACAACGAAGGCACGCTTGGCAATTTCACTCAGCAGTATAAGCATGGATGACCTAATAAACTCATTAAAAGAAGATACTGCACTAAAACTTATTAAAGAAATCTCGTAGAACTTTTAGCGATTAACTCAGTGAAATATTTCTTTACTTTGTTGAACACTTATTTCTTCCAATCGCCAACGATAATCTTAAAAAAATGCTTTAAGAAAACGAAGCTGAATCCATAAGATGGTAACGTGCGGTTCTTTTTGCATCATCGGAAGTAAATCGCTTGATTTAATCTCTAATTGAGAACTAATTGCGGGTGGGAGGGATTTGGACATGGTCTAGTGGAGATATCACCCGAAGACTCTACTATTAATCGACTTTTTAACGAATCAAATATACCAGCCTTAAAATAAGACTTCCTTTAATAAATAATTTGTTTTTGATTTTTTATAGGAATATATTCTATGTTTCTTGAATCCTCAATCCTGAATTTCTTGATAATTTGACTAGTAAGAAAAAAACTAAATAGTTTTAACAGGTTCCAATCGGTGGTTAACATTTGTGACATTTTAACCTAGGGAACTTTGTATTGCACGAATTCTTGCTATAGCTACTTTTGCACGTTCAACCAATTCATCAAAGGTAATTATTGTCGCAACGTTCCTAAACATCTGATTGAGCCTATTAAGCTCGGAACGAAATTCTTCAAATGTGCTGAATTTTTGTGCGTTCTCTCTACCAATAATTACTAAATTTCGATGATTTTGAATTCCAGAATATTTGGTAAGATACGCACCAAAACAACGTATGATTTCATCCCAAGTGGAAGTTTGATTTACTGATTGAGTTAATTGATTTGTCGGCTGATTGTCTTTTCCTACAAAAATAGGTTTTGATGGACGTTCCAATTCAATTAAAAGATATGTGTCGTCACGGTATTTAGCTATATAATCGGGAATGCGTCTCATTCCACTTATTGTGCAAAGCTCTTTCTCGGGAATTTCTATGAACGGTTGGGGATGTATGAATACGGCATAAATGTCAAGCAGATGTGAATGACTATCAAGATATTCAAGGAATTTTCTCTCTTGGGAATCTCCACATTCGATAAGTAATCTTTCAAATTCTTGAATATCGGAAGAAAACTGAGCCAATTTGGAACCTATCTTCGCTTTGATATCATACTCTCGCCATATTGTGTCTGTTGGGGTGGCCGTTATTTGTCCTCCACCGTCAACAGTGTACGTTTTACCAACTTTTTCTTGTTCAGCTATTGCGCTTGCGATGTCATAGCGAATGTCATAAAATGCGTAAAGCCAAGCGTTCTTGGGTTCCCATCCTGACTTATCCAGATAATAGTATGAATCGATTTGAGAGACATGACGCTCTTTCTTAATTGCATCATTTTGGATTGTGAATCTCCTTAATCCGTTATGTCTTCCGAATTCTGCTACATTTTCTCCTGAGCTCATTTTGAACATGCCAAGTGTGGCTCTTAAGACGAAATTTTGTAGGGATTGGTCAGTCTTTACAATCTCAATTTTGGTTCCATCGGACAACTGCTTTGATAACTGAGCGGGAAGAATTTCCATACTTCTATCGGCTTCAAAATTTTTTGAAGCAGGCGCATCCACGACATCTGAAATCACAACTGAGTCTTTCAAAAGGTATGCTCTTATGAGTCATAGAATCAAGATAGACTCTATTTATTAGCGAGGGCGGATATCCAGCCCCTAACGGTGGTTCTCCAATTAAGCTGTTAGCTTCCTTACGGTATGATTCAATGTAGCTGATGACGAAAGAAAGAAGCTGGTCTTCAGATACTACTTCGATTGTTTGAGTATCACTTTTTTTACTTTCAACGTAAACCGATTTAATCCTATTTATTTTTACATTTTCTTTGAAGACATTTTCGGGGTTTTTTGTATGCCCTTGAAATAAAGAAATTTCTTTACCCTTATAATCAATTTCGAGGTTTTCAAGTCTCAAAAAAGATTTCTCGCCTAGGATGAATAGGGGTTTCTTCTTTTGTCCAATGTGAACAATTTTCGACTTCTTTTCTGAGAACAAAGCCACCTTACACTTCTCTGGTATTTGAAGCGCGGTTATCGGAAAACTTCCTTCCTCTACCTTAATTGTAACCCACTCAGACAAGTTTTTTCTTCCTTTACACCCTTCGGTAATACACTTTTGGAAAACTGAAGTTGCGTCCCCCGTCATCTCTTAAATCTTCCTGCATTGTTTGCTAGTCCGGCAAATGAAAACAATTTACCTTATATTACAAGAACAATTTATAATTTAATGTAGTTTAGAAAAATAGTTACAATGCGGGGCTGATATGCGCCCCTCCATGTAGTAGTGCACAAAAAAGCGCCAGTTTTGACCACATACCCGAAGGGCAAAGGTTTACGATTTTGGATGAGTTGACCAGCTGAAACGATAAACATTTTGACTGGCTCGCTTCTTTTGCTTAACAACCAACAAAAAGCCGTAACCTTAAACAGTCGTAACAAAAACCCATGGCTTACACAATGCGGTTCTTGACTTCTCTTCAACTTTTTCGTCATGACCATTGAAGGGGGTTGGATATTTAACTTAGTCTTGTTTGTAGCAAGTTTATTATCTGTCTTTTAGTCAGTAAGAGATAGTCATGCAAACTGATTCAGAAGAAAGTATTCAAATTCAATTAGGACAAAGCAGCATAAAGTTAATGAAATTTACGAAAAGTAAATCTTCAGGAGACCTTTATGCAAAATTTAGTATTCCAGATGTAGGTTTGCACTATTCCTTTCATCGACCTAAACCACCTCTTTACCCCTCAGCACATTGCCACCTCAAAAGTTACCCCTTGCACTTACATGAAGACATTCTTGATTTCGACCTTGAAGATATAGAAGGTCTGTTTCTGAACTATGCAGATAAATTTATCGATAACATTTCTGAACCAGCACCTGACGAATCCATTACCATGTTACCAATTCCAGCCGATACTTTTAGCTCAGAAACCCTTAATCTCAAGAACTTACTTCAATCATTGACTGGAACATACTATCGAACTAAAGCAAATAGACTTACTAAACTTATAGCGGAAAAACCGTATCTTCAAGGCACAATTGGAATTTCTGGTGACAACATAATACTTCCCGTTGATAAGAGTATATTTCAAATTCCTATCAAGCCCAACTTTGGAGTATTCAACGGGTTGTTTTCAAATAGACAATTTAATTCTTTTATTGACCCTCTGACAAGAGCATTTGAGTCAATTCAGCGAAATAGTCCCGACTCTTTCAGCAAATGGATTCCGCCTTCAACAATAGAGAGCTTTATTCAGGAAACACGATCAATAATCAAAAGAGCAAAGGTTCAAATTATCGATTATTGATTTCCCCTTTCGCTCTATAATCCATCATGTCTCTTATTCTTTTTTTGTATTCTTCAAAATTATGATTGTTGATTAAAAGAATAGTTTCAATTACTGGAAAAGGGAAAAACCTTAATCTCTAAGTTTTGAAAAATTAAACTTTCAGAAAATGACTATAACAGAATATGTCTTTTTAAGTTCTAACAAAACGATACTATCGTTTCTGGAAATGATGAAACGGCGCTGTTGTTTGGTGGCTGCCAGAATTCCTTTAAACTTTTGCGGCAATGGTTGCTTAGGTTGTTATTAACAACTCAATGAAGCCAATGCAAACGCTTCTATGAAGTGTTGTTTGGTTTCATTCGCCGCCTTTGAGTGGCGCCCAAGGTGACAGTATGCATAAGAAAAATGTTAAGAAAGATGTAGAAAGAAACAGAAAAAGTCAGACAAATCAAAATTCGTAAAATGATAATGTTAGAATATTCGTCTCAAAGATAGAAAAATTGGCGAATATGTTTCAAAATCCACCAGAGTCGAAGTCATGGGCAAGATAAAAGGTGAATTGGAAGTTCATCTTGTACCAGATATAGAGAAAGGCGAAATTCTAATGGATCCATATGGAAAAGGAAGCTTCCAAATGAACGACATCTTTTAGAAAATTTAGGGTCTTGAGCAACATTAGATTGAAAGAAATGAGGCAGTATGCATGAGGCGTAATTCAGGTTTTACCATTTTGGTCGAGAGACGTACTTTTGAGATGAAAAAAACCGTCGAAAATGATACTCAGCGACTAAGGGACAAAATGGATAAATAAACTTGATAATTTGTTTGAAATGGCTTCTTCGATCGCTATGCCCAACGAAAAGGCAGAAGATAAAACAAAATCGTCAGTCCAAAAGAACGGCAATTATGGGCCCATGTTGCTGCGCATGTTGGGCTAGTTATGGGTAACTTAGCAAAAGGGCTTGATGAACAGCAATTTAACGAAGACTTCGCAAAGTTGGAGAGTTTAATAGATGAGGTCAAAAAATACCAAACTCAACTCAGCAGAAGCTGGAATTATCCAAAATCAACCAGTTCTACCGCCACCAGACAACAGCTCCGAACAGCAACTATTAGTCCCTAATGATGCAGTTGTTTTTGCTCGAGATTTCTTTGGCTTTAACGCAAAAGAATACCAGGCTGGTCTTTTGCGTGACAAGAGCAAGCGTATTGTGGTTCGTTGGAGCAGACAAGCAGGAAAAACTACATGCATAGCATTGAGGGCAATCTGGTTTGCATCTGTCTATCCTAAAACGGTAACACTTGTTGTTGCGCCAACCCTTGCGTCAAAGCATGATAATGAGTGACCGCATCCAAGATTTTCTCTCAAGTTTGCCCAAAGATAAAAGAATTGAACTAGTTGACCGACAACAGCGAACAACAATCCGTTTTCAAAATGGCAGCCGCATTGTTGCTTTGCCTAATAGCCCGCAACTGCTTCGCGGATACACCGCATCCCAAGTCATTACTGATGAATCAGCATTTTTCAAAGATGACAGACTTGTTTTCTACAATGTACTTTATCCTATGCTTATCCACAACTGACGGCACCTTAATCGCCAGTAGCACACCTTGGAGCAAAGACAGTGTTTTCTACCGAATGTGCCAAGCAACTGAATTCAGCAAGCATGTTATAACTTGTGAAGATGTTGTTCGAAGTGGGTTGGTTAAACAAAGTTTTATCGATGAAATGCGAAACCAATTGCCATTTGAACGTTTTCAGAGGGAATTCATGTCTGAATTCGTAGAAGACATTGACGCTTGGCTAACACAAAGTCTTATCGTCAGCTGCATTGACAGCCAACTCCTTTCTTTGATTTTCAAGCTGCACCTATACGGAGAATTTTATATTGGAGTTGATTTTGGAAAAGAACATGACTTTAGCGTTGTGGTAATAATTCAGAAACAAGATTCCGTTCTAAAGGTAGTTCATGTTCACCGCTTTCCATTGCACACAGAGTATGCTAGCGTCATTGGCTACATCAAAAGCCTACAAGACCGCTGGAGAACAATCCGAGCAGTATATGCCGACATTACAGGAGTTGGCAATTATATTGTTGAAGATATGTTTCGAAGCGGTATTCAGGGTGTAACTGGAGTTAACTTCACAGTCAAATCAAAAGAAGAGATGGCAACTATTCTTAGAGAAAAAATGCGAAATGGTGAAATAAAAATTCCCTACGTTCCAACAAGAAAACTCGATGATATTGATTTAACTGCTGAATTGAATGTTGAGAAGTTTGAGCTTATGAAGACGGGGCACTTACGCTTTAGTCATCCTGAAGGTGGGCATGACGATGTATTCTGGAGCGTTGCGCTTGGTGTTTACGGTGCTGTTCAAGCTCCATTACCTGGAAGGGGCGTTGGGTTCATTTCGCATTAAATTTACTGTGTGCATTTCAATTGCCAAATATTCCTCTCTTTGAGTGAACACAGTAATCCTTAATTTAAGATTTTAAGGTGTTTTATTATGGATGTTCCAGAAAACGAAATTGAATTCTTCAGTGCAGATGATAGACCAACTGATCCAGCTAAAAAAATAGTGCAAGCTTTAGGCGTTGAAATAACCGCGAAGCCAGCTGATCTCCATATTTACTTAATCGGTAAAGACATTCTCGAGTATTATGTCTTAGATACTCTGTTAATCACCACTAAGAAACCTCAGCAATTTGTCCTAAATCTTCGCCTTAATTTTAAGTAGATCATGCTATGCCTGCCCGCAGTAACTTAACGATAAGCGTTTCTGGCACTGATCGAAATGTATCTCAAAACGTCAGTCTGCAGCAGATGAATGAGCAAATTCCTTTCGGCTGGCGCGGGGACAACGAACTCTACAATTTGTTAACAATAAATACAAGCAAACGGCGAGCGGTGTGGGCTTTGTTTCTCAACCATACACTGCAATTTGGGATTTAGTTTGGGGAGTTACACCAATTGAAGATCTTGGCAAAATACAAGGACTTAGCCACAAGGATTCCTTATATCGCTGCATCTATTAGGGTTAAAGCTAACATGGCCATTAGCAACGGTTTTGAGTTACAAGGCGGCGAAAGAAGAGTTAGAGTTGGCTAATGGAGTGGTGCCAAAAACATAATTTTCTTCAAACTCTTCGTGTTGTCGCCTGGGATATGATGGTTTACGGTAACGCTTACCAGGAGCTCTGCAGTGACGAAACATTACCCCCAGAGTTGTGGTGGCTAAAAGGCTTGGATCCTGTTTATATGCGAGTACGAAGAGACGAATACGGCAACGTCTTTGGCTATCTTCAACTTTTGACTTTCCCACCTGTGCCGTTTAATCTCAAGAAATCATGCATTTCAAAAATGAACCCAAGAGCAACTGGTACGAAGCAATTTACGGCACTAGTGAAATTAGACCATTATTCTTGAATCAAGCCTACATTGATTCCTACGAGAAAGACATGGCAACTATCATTGGTGTTTATCTAAAACCTATGTTGTTGTAACAGCTGGAACACCTGAGCGCCCCTTCACTGATGACCAGATATGGCGCGTTGATGGATCAATTTCAAGATCGCAGACCTAATAGCGATGTCTTTGTTCGCGGAGACGTGAAAGTTTCTCAAATTGAATCATTAACAAGAACAATTAACTTTGAGCCGTGGATGAAGTACCTTGAGCGCCAAAGAAAAGCAATTTTGGGTGTGCCCGAAATCTTCTTAGGCGAACCATGCGGAACAAACCGTGCAACTGCAGACATTGTTATGCAAGAATTCGTTACCCGCCTTAGAATGCTTCAAGAAATTATCGGCGATGACGTCAGAAACTATGCATTTTTCCCGGCTCGTTGAAGCTAAATTTGGCGATGGCACAGAGGTTCCTTCTATTAAGTGGAAGCCGATCTGGGAGCCAAGCTTGCAGGAGAAATCAGCACTCTTCGCAACTTGGTGCAATCAAACGCAGCAAGAGTTGGAGAGTGGCGAGTAGCTGTTGGCTTACCAAAAGAGATGCCTGCAGACTCAAATGTTCCAACGCCCTTGCCTAATCAGATGTTAAGCGCCTTCGCAGAATCCAAGTCAAAAGTTTGGAAGCCAAGCGACCTTCACAAAGGATGGGAAGAATTATCTTGTCGCAGAAATTATTACTCCCTCTTCCTGAACGAGGTCTTTATCGCCGCAGTTCAAACAATTGCGTTCTGAATGCTGCGGCTTTAAATCAGATTGTTTGTAAGCGCAGTGTGTTAAGCTCAGGTATTCGCTATACTGTTTGGCGTTATGAAACTGAGGGTTTAGCACCGAGCCCTAATCTTTGCCTTCATTGCGAAGATCACCAAAATGACTCTTTGAACTTGAGGATCCTGACGATCTTTAGACACGTTTCCAGTGGGGAGAATGGCTTGATGATGACACTTTCTCGGTGAATTTGCATCCAAATTGTCACTGCTTGGTTTTCAGAGATCATGATGTTTTCTGGTAACTGAATCACGAGGTGTTTCTTGATGGAACTAAACTATGATGTTGATGTTACTGCAAGCCTAGATGATATCAGGCAAACAATAACAATTGAAGGGCAAGCAATCGATACATCTGTGAACGAAAATAATTGGCAGGTTCCTTCAGAAGATATTGATTTTTTTGCTCAAACTCTAAAGAATGCTCAATTAAGAATTAATCATGGAACAAATGTTGAAGATGTCAAAGGAAAAGTCAAAGCTACAAAAAGAATAGGCGATTCCGTTTGGTTTTCTGCTGAAGTCTCTGGCGATCCAGTTTTACTTACTCAAATTGAAAAGCAGTATCTCAATATGGTTAGCCCCAAAGTTGTTTCAGATGAAATTGTCTGCAGCAAATGCGGCATAAAAACCCGTAACGAGAACTTGGGAATGGTCCACCTTTGTTCAGGCGCCAATGAAATCGTTCACAAACCCTTCTGTGTAGAATTAAGCATTGTTGCAGTTGGCGCGTACAAAAATAATGTTTTTAAGCCCAAAGGCTTCGCAGCAGCCATGAATGAGGCACAGCATCAAGCACTGATCGCTTCAAAATGCAGTTGCCTGGACAGATCTAAGTGTCCTTGCGGTATTTCACAGCTAAAATCTCAGGTACAGTCTGACTTGCGCAGACTTAACCAATTTAAGAAAACAGGAGAAAAAAACAATTTGACTGAAAAAGAAAATCCCAAAGATGAACAACCAGTCGAAGAAACTGACGAAGAAAAAGCCAAAAAATCTGCAGCACCAAAAGCAGGCACAGAATTGACGTACAAGCAATTTGAAGACGAGCTACAAAAGAATACAACTGCAGTCATGAATGCTTGCAAGGCTGCAATTGCTGAAAGCACAGAAAAACTTGATGCGAAATTATCAACAGAAATCAAAGCAGTTGTCTCCTCGATGGCGCTAAAATTTGCGGCTAAACCAACCGGAAAAGGAATCATTGCCGCACCCGACGACGCCCAAAGACTCAACAATATGTTCGCCAAAAAAGCCAACTTGCAAAAAGCAGGCTTAGAATTAGCAGCAGCCGCCAAAAGAATGAATGGTTTAACTGCCGACGTTACCCATGAAGAGGAGCTCTAAAAATGTCATACTTTGATAGCTCAAGCGTAAAAGTAATTCCAGATCTGGAACAAACATTCCTTCCCGACACAGCATATACAGCGCCTGCAGCAGGCGATCCCGTCTACATGTCAAGCGATAACAAAGTTTCTCTTTGCACAGCAGCGAACCCAGCATTTGTAGGATTTGTCCAAAGCGTAGCAAATGGCGGAAACAAAGCCCTTAATGTTTACACTTTTGGCCATCGAGTGCGAGCCAAAAACACTTCAGGCGTTACCTTAGTCGCAGGAGATGTTGTTACTTCTGGCAACGCAGGAATCACAAAGCTTACACCAACAACTGATTCAGCAGTCGGAGGCACCATAGCGATAACAGGAGCAGCTTCACCATTCACAACAACAGTCACAGGTTTAGCAGCCATAATTAACGCACAAGCAAACCGTCGCGGCATAGTTGTTGTTGGCGGAGCAAACAACGCATTAGTTCAAATAATTTTCGGATAAACGGAGGATGAAAAAACACTATGTCATTTAATGAAGATGCCCTAACTTGGGCTGATACAGGCGCCATACAATACCCCGAACTACACCAACAATTGCTAGAACTTACAATGCCAAACCTAATTGTAAAGCGATTACTAATCGATGATGTTCTCAAACATGGTAGATCAAAAACCTACGTAAAAGAAGCAGGATCTCGAAGCGTTGGCATAAGCGAAGTAGCTCCCGGTTCAGCAGTACCTGTAGATTATACACCATTAAGTTATGCTGTTGTAAGTCCATACAAACGCGGCGAAGCAGTAGAAATCCCCAAGGAAATCGTTGAAGACGTTGATTTACCAGTGGTTAACCAGCAACTTAAACGACTTGCAAGACGTATGGCATACCAAATAGAAGCTGACTGTATAGGCGTGATAGACGCAGCGTGCCCACAAGCGAATTCTAATGCGTGTTCTGGAAAAACCATAACTGTCACTGGCACCGAATTTACGAAGGCTTCAACGCCTGGTATGGAGGACTTCAACAATGCAGAAGCTCTACTCAACAAAGCTGACTTTCAAATGGATACAATCCTATGCAATCCAATCCAGAAACGAGACATAAAAAATCTGCCAAACTATAGCCTTTTACGTGAAATAACTAGCCCAATCACACAACAACCAATACAATTGCTTGGGGAATGGGAATTATGCTGGTCAAATGTTATACCCGCTGGCACTGTCTACTGTTTAAGCACTGGCAAAAACCTGTCCGCAGCATATGCACCTCTTGGCTACTTCTTAGTGAGAAGACCTCTAACAACAGATGTAGACCTAATCAAGAGCAAAGAAATCGTCAAGCCATTATTGACTACTCGATATTCACCCATTGTGACTAATGGTGAATGTATCGCCAAGATCACTGGTTGTTTAGCAAGCTAATTTTCATAATATTTTTTATACCAAGTTCAAAACGCTGGCTCGCTGTAGCGTTACGGTCTTGGAGAAGCGAGCAGAAAGTAGGAGAAAAAAATATGTCCGTTAACTCACAAAAAATTATCGTATTAAATCCAGATGGCACTACTGGCCAGATTACAGTTAACTCTAGCACTAAGTGGCTTAAAAGTAGATGCAAATGCAACTATGCAAGGACCAAGTAAAATTGCGGCAATACCTTCTTTCACGGTGCCTGATGCATATGCAACTGCTATTGCAGGACCAATTGCTATTTCTCAATTTGGGATCCTAAGAATTAAGGTCAGAGAAATAGGCGGAAGCAACGGCTTAAAAGTTAAAGTTCTCGCCGGTCCAGGTTCGGCTGCTGCTGATTTAGACACTATCACAATTAATGGCTTAACTGAAACGCCCGTGACAGCTTCAGGATCTATGAGTGTTACGATTAATGGTCCTCACATGTATGTTGATGTGCAGGTAAAGAATACAGTTGGAGGTTCTGCTGCAACTGTAAAAGTGGATATTACTGTTGGATTATCAAACACGAATCTGCAGCTTCCCCCTGCATTAGCCTCTGATAATTCCATGGCAATATCTGACACCGGGTTAAATTGGAAGCCTTCAGTTATTGCTTCAGGCACTGATAAAGCAGGTACAGTCTATACAACTACAGCTGCTTATCTTTCATGCATCGGCGGTCCAGTTTTAATCGGTAGACCTTATGCATCTATTGCAATTCATGTAAAAGAAGCCAACGTTAACGCAATAATGTACCAAATAGTCGGTTACCTGGAAGGCTCAGGTTTTTCTCGCCCAATAATTTTAGCAACAGCTTTGCCCGTCGCCAAAAACGTTGACGACTACCAGATCGTAACAATGGGGTTAGTTGCAATTGATGTTCAAGCAGTTGATGCAGTCGGCGGAACTCACGGTTCAGTTATTGCTGATGTAGCCTGCATTTAAGAGTTAAGAGGAAGTTTACCCATGCCTGTCACAAATGTTCTGCGCCCATATACTGCTTTAATGAAGGATCCTACGGAGTATTCCAGCGGCATAAATAAATTACCACTTGGGAAAGTTGATTCTAGGCTTCTTCGATGCATTATTAATAGTGGCAAAGGCATGGCTCTTCATGATTCTACTTATAGCAAGACTGCTGCTACACCGCTTCAAGGCGTTACAATTGATCTAAACATTACAAGCAATGCCGTAACTGACAAGTCTGGAAATGGCAACCATCCAACTTTAAGTTATGTAACAATGCTGAACGGAGAAATGCGATTTGATGGCGTTAGTAGTGGCGTAGCAAACATAACTTCTTCAGCAAGCTACAAAACAAATAGCTTTACAGTTTTTACTAAAATAAAATTCAATGCTGGATATGGACAAGTAAACCCTCGACTATTTGATGGTGTTTCTGCTGGCGTTGGAGGATTTATAGCATCAATTGCGGCATCAACAGGTTTATTATCTTTTAGTATTCAAGCATCAGACGGAACATACTCAACAATAGCTTCTTCATCTGTATTGGCAATAAATCAAACCTATGATTTAGCGTTTGTTTTTGAAAATTACGCCGGGAGCAATCTTGGAAGACAGTCAATTTACATCAATGGTGTCTTAGACAATGTGATGGAAAGTGTGAAAGTTTATGCTGTTGGAACCTCAAATTTAAGGATAGGAAATACTTCAGATGGCTCAAGGACTTTAAATGGTTCTATCTATGCCTTCAAAATGTTTGACCACGCTTTATCACCTGCAGAAGTACAAGCTCTGTCAACTTCAGGAACAAACTTCCCATTACTAAGCGGCGGACAATACTTCCCCTTAAGAAAAACAATCCCCATATCTGCTGGTGTAGGATTAACAACAAATTATCAAATGAGTGACTTAACAGTTCACTATGGCGCCGGAACTGATTCAGCTGGCCACGCCTACCTTAACAGCCAATGCAGAACAGACTTTGGAGATGTACGCTTCAAAGGCATCAATGAATTATCCTATTGGATGAAGTCTAAAGTCAACAGTGACAATGCTGTATTCACAGTTAAGGTTGATGCTGACCTATCACAGAACCAAAATATCTACTTGTATTATGGTAATCCATTGGCAACGACAACAAGTAACCAAGCTGGAACATTCATTGATGTTATTTCAAACGTTGTGGGTGCTTGGAATCTTGAGGATGCGGAGGCAGATGTAAACCCAACTATATTGTGGGATAACAGCACAACTGCTAAATGGAGTGACTTAACACAAGTAACCTTAACTAAAAATGGTACACACCTGCAAATTGTCACGCCAAGCAGCAATTCTACAGGAACCATGGGCGGAAGCGGTGCATTAGTAGGTGCTCCAGATTGGAGCGGCAAAAGTCGTTTAAAGTTTAACTGGACTGGAGCAAATACCGCTGCTACTATATCCATTTATGTTTACAGCATAAGCGGCGCTAACTTATTCAGGTACCAATTTCTTGACAACTTTTTAGGCGAAAAAACAATCACCATGCCTTTTAGTAGTTTTACTGTAGTAAGCGGTTCACCTGTTTGGACAAATATTGTTTCACTATATATCTTAGGGTTACCGCTGAATCAAACGTACCTGTTAAATCATTTATGCATCGACAATGGTGTTCCAGCGCTTGATTCATCAGGCAACGGCAATAATGGAACTGCAACTGGAACAACTGTTGTCGCTGGAAAGTTTGCTGGGAAGAATGCAAGACAATACAATGGAGTAATAGGTGGCGATGTTATTGCCCTACCAGCTTCATCATTATTTAATAACGTTACAAAGTTTTGGGCTTCGGCTGTGGTTAAACCATTAGGCGCTGGTGGCAATGGTGTTGATACCATCTTGAGAAAAATGGATGGCGGCGGTTCACTCGGATGGACTTTTAAACTAAATGGAACATCAACATTTACTATTTTAGCGCAGAAAAATTATAGTGGCAATCCAGCAACGTCGACGTCTTCAACTTCCTTTATCAATTCAGCTTTTCACCATGTACTAGTTACCTATGATGAAACAGGAGATAGAAAACCACATCTCTATCTTGATGGTGTAGAAGTTTCTTATAGTTTATCAGGACCTTCAACGGGGTCTATTTTAGATGACTCAAGTGTAGTTCAGAACATAGGTAACAGCTATGTTGGGCAACAACACGTCACCTTTAACGGTATTCTTGGTGAAATTATTCAAGGGTCAGCAATTCCAACTCCTGCTAACATAGCGAACATGGCAAACTACTATACAGATGTCACCTCTCAAGCTGGTTCAGTCCTTGTTCGTCAATGGGCATCAACAACTCAGCCATCATGGGGCATCTCAAGCGATGTGCAAATATGCAGAAACTTTGGGGATCCGCTCTTTATCCAAGTGTAGACAGCTTAGACTTCACTGAAACATTAACTACTGTGAAAGATCTGCAGTGGTTTGTACGTAACCCAACAAGCACGATAGAAGTAAACCCAATAGTAATCGCTGATGATAATCAAACAGCTTTCTGGACAAATGGCAACGGTTATGGTTTAGCAAACAACAATACGCAACAAAAAGTAGGTACAGATTGTCTTCAAGTCACTAATAATGCTGGAACTAACGGTCTTTGGATATACAAGAGTTGGGGAACAGGCAACAAACAGAATTGGTCAGGTAAAGACATAATAAGTTTCTGGATGTATGGACAAAATACTGGCAGACAACTTACTTTAGAAATTGATACTATTTCAGGAGTAAGTAATCGGTATAGTTTCTATATTACTGATAATTTTACAGGTTGGAAGAAAATTAATCGTTTTCTTTTGATAGCTGATGGAACAGTTGGAAGTCCGGATTTATCGCAGATTATTCAAATTCAAATTTATGATTCAGGTTCAGGTGGCAATCCAGCAGGTTTAATGTTTGACCGTTTAATTGTTGACGTCTGTCCTTTTATTCCAGTCAAAAAACTAAGCATAGATGGCTTATACTTGAGCAATGAGCTTGAGGAATCGCCTGTATCTTCGGATGTGTTGCAGATTGCAGATGATGGACAAGCAAGTTTCTGGACGCCTGCTAATCTTTCAGGCGTAGATGCTTCAATAACTTTAGCAAATAGCATAACAACCGTTGCAAAAGGCATAAACGCATTGTCATTGGCTACAAATTCAACTGCGCAATATGGCGGGATAATCTATGTGTACGGTTCAAACCAAGATTTTTCTGCATACGATTTCGTTTCATTTTACTTCTACGGTCAAAACAGTGGAGACACTTTTGCTCTATGCTTTGCTTCAACGTCTACAGCTACAACAAGCAGTATAAGTCCTGATTATTACAGAACAACATTCATAGATAATTGGGCAGGTTGGAAACGCTTAGTTATATCGCTAAAAGCAATCGGAATTAGCGGTGGTTCTCCTTCATGGTCAACTATTCGTAAAATTGTTTTTCGTAATGAAACATCTTCCCCTTCAAATAAAACATGGTATCTTGACCGCTTAGTTCTTCAGAAAGGCAGATGGGCATTTGTTGAAGTTGCAGTACCTGATATGCTGTATACATTCCAGAACTTCTTATCTTCAAGTTCATATGTGGATTCTTGGCTGTATTGGGTATTGTATTCTTGGAATGGTTCAGGTTATGCTCAGTTATCATATCTTGACGTTGGAGTAGCAAGTGCAAATTTGGCTACACGTTCCATGTATAATTATGTTTTAAATGGTCAAACCTTCCAAACAATATATGGAGAAAATCAATACAACTCAGTGTTCACAGCATCAACATTCATATCTGGATTAAAAGGCTCAACACAAGTCAGACGAAACCATAACAATGACGCAAATTATTCGATCACCTACAATGGCATCGGTGGCTGTAGACGTAGAATAGGTTTTGCAATTAAGATGCCGCCTTCAGATGGAACTGCTTCTTCAACTACTGGAATTAATCAATGTAAATTAAAATTGGATGTGTATGTGCCATGACAGAAAAAATCCCACCTCCCAGACAAACAGAATTTACCATAGAACTTTCCGATAGTTCCTCAACAATTGATTTGCCCCTATTTTGTAAAGCAGAAATTACCTCAGCATAGGAGCTCAAAAAATATGTCTGTTCCAGCCTTCACGTCTCTAAACGAAGTTATTAATCATTTGAATGCTTCAGGACCTGACGGCGACAATAATTACATTGTTTTTGGGTTGCCTATTGCATCAGCTTCTATTCAAGCGCAGGTTAATCACGCCAATATTTACCTTAATTCAATAGTTCCAGGTTTAACTTCAACTGATCTACGTTATAGTAGTGCACAACTAGCCGCCTTAGCCATTGCATGCGTCGGAACATTAGTTACTACATCCGGAGGCATGCTTCTTGGAGCTTTTGACTATCGCCTGGGCGACATATTTGTAACTAAAGGCTCTATTGCAAAAGCAGCATTCATCAGCGGTATAACCAAATTTGAGAAAGAAGCCGCCGATAACCTTGCAAATGTTTCAACAGTTGGGTATGCAGTCAGATCTTCAAGACATATTCCACATAACGTCGGTCCGGAGCTGTCACCGTGACTTTTAACAAAGATTTTGCGAGTATTCTAAATTTAAGCGGTGAACCTCTTAGCTTAAACGCTGTCTCACAAGTAAATGATGAAGACTCCTGGGATCCAACAGGAATAGACTTTACTGGTGTTGTGGCAGTGGGCACCGTTGGCGAAATCATTTTGGAGGCTGGCTATGCAATTGATGATTACATTACAATTTACAGTGCACAGCAACTTAACCAGCATGATCACATTACACGTGCTGGCATAATTTATGAAGTAAAAACCTTGCATCACTATGATCTAAACGGGATTCCTCAATATTATAAGAGCACTTGCAGGAAGCTGATTGACCAATGACCGCAAGTTTTGAAGACCCCGTAACTACCGTAATTCTCTTAATCAGCAAAAACATTCACGTTGTAAAAGAAGACAGCTCAATAGCCGCTATTTATGTTTCTCGGGAATGGATGAATAAAGAGCTTTTCAAGAATTATGACGCTCAAATAACTGTTGGGTTGCCAAGTAATCCTCAAAAGCGAGTTAATCTAAGCGGTTCTATCAAACTTAGTCGCCCCACTTTAGCCGTTACTGTTTGGGCTCTTGATCGAACTGGTGATTCTGATACTGGGCGGCAAATGCGTCAAAAAGTTGTGGATGAAGTCAAACGCATAATTGAAGCCAACATGAAGACTGCGAACGTATCAATTTATGATTTCGCAGATATCGAAAACCCTTCATCTACGAATAAGGCTTTTTCCGCTGTGGCCACAACAGAATTAGCGCCTAATAATAGCGCCTGGACTGAACTTTTAAGTGCTGATTACCAAAAAATATGGTCCTTTAATGCAGTAGTTTACACCAAAACGATCTCTGTTAACTTGCAAAATGCGCTTATGCTCTTTGGCTTCAAAATAACAAATAAAGTTTCAACAATTAAGAGTGCGCTTCTGACTTTTGTTGGCAGCGGATCTGGCGCGGGTGCAGAATATAGTTCTCCTTTAACAGGATGCACAATTAAAGTCTGGAATTCAACGACAAATGTTTGGGAGCATTCAATAATTGGCACAACTGCAGCATTAACCATTAGCTTAACAGCAAATCTTCAAAATTACGTAGACGCAGACGGTTATGTTTGGCTTCTTGCAGAGGCAACTGATCCAAGCAACGGAACTTATCCTGCAAGCTTAAGCTGCGATTACGTTAGCTGCCAAGTAACTGTCAACAGAATCACTTACATTGAGATAACTAATTTTGGGGACAAAGACAAGGTAGACATTAAACCCTTTATTTTTAAAACAATTTTTACGCTCAAAGCTTGGGCGTTATCAACAATCACAATTCTTAATTAACTAAAATCTAGGAGAAGAACAAAAAATGGTAGACACGTACACAGGTAATGAAAGTCGAGTATATGTTATTTCAGAATCTACGTTTGGACAATTCCCAGCAACACCTGCGATGCTTGGAGTTTCAGCTGAAGACTTTGAACCTTCCTTTGACTCAAGTCTAAAACCAGTTATGGGCATAGGATCGAGAGACCCCCAGTCACTAAAGAACGGCTTATGGAAACTAGATCTCAAGTTAACGCATATTATGCCTCCGTCAAATCCATTCGTTCTCATAGATTACGCATTTTCTCTTCAAAGTTTTAGCACTGAAATGATCTGGTACAAAGGCAACTTTTCCGCTGCATCAGACATACTTGATCTTGCCTATAGCGGCTGTAGAATCAATAAATTATCTGTTGAATGCAAAAATGAAGATTACATTAAAGCAACAGTTGAAATAATGGCTCAAACAATCGGCATTGGCTCTCAAAAATGCGGCACAACCTACACTGATTATGACGATGCTACTTCATTTTTCAACGCGTCAATTCAAAGAGGAGACGCTACAGGCGGAAACTTGACTGATATTGGTAGGGTAACTGATTGGAAATTTGACGTAGATAACAATCTAAAAGCAGTCACAACAATACCAGCTGCAGGTTCAACAATTCTGCTCTTGAAATGTCTGCAGGCTAAAAATAGAGTTTTAAGCGGTGAATTAACCTTTGAATTTGAAACCCTAGCCGAATTCTTAGACGTTTTTAGCGCTAACGAATTTAGCTTAAAATTCGTTCTGTCAGAAACAACAACAGGCGTTTACGTTCTATTTACTGGTTGCAAATGGAATAAACCAACAACTCCAACAAAAGTAGACGATCTTGTCTCCTGCAAAGCAACCTTCACAGCAACAGGCGTCACTGTATCTGATTAATGGGGAGAAATAAATTGAAAACAGAAACAATAGAAATTCGAGAAAACTACGGCAAAGAATTTGCTGGCACCTACAATCTTCAAGAAATCACCTGGGCAAAAAGAAACCGAATCCTACAGAAATACACCAAGTATAACCCCACAACTGGCACGGTCCTTTCAACTGATTATGTTGCTATCCAGGCGGAAACCATCTTTGCATCAATAGTTAAACAACCCGAAAACAAGCCGATAACATTAGAGCGTCTTTTGGCTGAAAATGAAACAGGTCTTCCGGTAAATCTTGGAGAATTATTTGCAAAAGCCGCAAATAAACTCAGTATTGTTGCAGTTGACGAGACAAAAAACTCTTAAGGGCTATGAGACGCGGGACACCGCATGAAGCCCTGACCGAGTTTAGACTCTGTAAAGAATTCGGCTGGACCATTAGTCAATTAAAACAGCAGCCTGGTAAACGTATTCAAGAGTTTTTGGTTATTCTCGGTGAAATCGATAAGCAACAGCAAGAAGAACTTGAAAAGGTTAAGAAATCAACTGGTGTGCACCGTTGAGCATAAGCGCAACTCTAGAGATCACTGAAGGGCAAGACTTTGACGAGATGATGCATAATTTTGATCAATGGTTAAATTACTATCTTGAATTAGCGCTTGAACAGAATGGTCAAGAGGTTGCTTTTCGTGCACGTCAATATGCACCGGTTCGCACGGGGCGTTTGATGCAAAATATTTATGCTCAAGCCGTTGCAATGATGGCAGTTAAGGTTTTTTGTAATGTTCCTTATGCTATTTTTCAAGAACTTGGGACCCGATTCATTGAGCCCAAATTATTTTTAACGAGGGCATTGCAGGAGAGCGCTCCTAATTTATTGTCATTAATGCAATTGGCGGTTCAGCAAGCCGCAGCGGATGCGAAACAAAGATGAGTTTAGGTGAATTAAGCGTAACGATTTCGGCTGTGAATGATGCTTCACCAGTCTTTCAAGAAGTTAGTAACGATGCCGCTGCTTTAGGTCAAAGCATCCAGAATGCAGGATCCAGTTTTTCAACTTTTTCTACATTAGCTCAGTCAGTATCAGACAGCACTAATACTATGAGTGAGAATGTTAATTCGGCTAGTGCAAGTTTCTCAAATATGTCAACTGCATTAACGTTTAGCGCTTCCATGATGGAGCAAAGCGTTAACTCTGTAAATTCAAGTTTTGTCGATATGTCTGCAGCTACACAGCAAGCATCAGATGGCGTCGCGGCTTTGCAACAGAATGTTGATGCATCAAGCATAAGCCTAACAAAAATGTCTTCCTCTGCTCAAGAAACAACTGTTGGTTTAAGAACGGTAACCAGTGGGATCCGCGAAACAGCCGTTATGGGCAGTCAATTAACAACTTTAGCTTCTGATTTTGGACTTATCGATAGTCAAGCAAGCAAGTACATCCGCACTGTCCTTTTGATGGTTCAAATCGTCTCAAGCGCTGGTAAGATGATGAATTTCTTAACTGAAATGACCACTGGACATGCAGCTACAGTTGCTATCGACACTGAAACTGAAACCGCCCAAGCGGGAGCTACAACCTCTTCAAGCATAGCTCTTACCATAAAAACGACCTTAACAGGCATTGCTACAACAGCACAAAATGCCTTAAACATTAGTCAAGCAACTTTTCTTGCCTTAACAGGTGTAGGCATCGGCATAATAATTGCGGCTGCCGCAGCGATCGCCTATTTTACAAGCCAAATGAACAGCGCCACTGCAAGCGTAAACGCCTACAATACTTCAGCTTCAACAACAGCGACACATATGACAAGCATCACTAGGGCAGGATCCCAATCATTATCTCGACAAGGACTTGAGGCGACATAATGAGCACTGGAAGTGTTGGGCTTGCACAAGTTTCTGTTTCGCTTGGTTTAGCAGGCGGCTATGCAGTTCCCCAGGGAGACGTTAACGAATTAACTGTTCATCTGGGAGCTACAACAGAAGTTAGCAGTTTTGATTTGAAGCTGCAGAATTATGGAGGAAAATATAGTCCAGGCGGAACACATCCTATCCTTCTGGGAGTAACTGGTGGAATTGGTTTATGTCGTGCACCCAATAATCCTGCAAGTCTTCCTTTGATTTCTCTAAGGGTTGAGAGCATAAAACATGAATCAGACCCAGAAAATTACTATGTTCTTATTTCTGGGCGCTGCTGGGGGGAAATGCTTTTCCGCCGAACAATCACCAAAGATTATTCGGGGTATAAAGGCGAAGCAATCGTCAAAGACATCATCAATACTTATACGAGTTTAAGTCATGTTCGAGGCGGTCTTGAGCTTATTGCGAATACGTCTACAACTTTTAATAGTTTAAAAGTTACAGATTCTCCTGCTTGGGACTTACTACAACAAGTTGCTGCAGCAAGTGACAATAACGGCGTCATTGCCTACGATTTTAGAGTTGCTCCGGACGGAAATTTCGAGTTTTTCCCACGAGGCAGCAAAACAAGTGGTTATTCGAGCATCGGCGCTTATCCAAATACTGTTATCGAATCTTATGAATATTGGAAAGAAATCACTGCAGTTCGCAATAAAATTACGATTTATGGTGTTGCAGATAAATCCATACCTTTAAACAAGACTGATTGGGTTCAAAGCTTAACACCAACATCTGGAGTATGGACTGCCCCTGTAGGATCCGTCAGTATTGAAACTGCCATGGGGAGTCCGTATTGCATCAAAGGGTTTGGTCAAAATAATGATTTTGCCGAGTTAGACTTTACCTTAACTACTCCAGTTAACGGTAACTTGTACTCGACGCTTAATTTTGCTCTTGAAAAAGAAAATTATTGGTCAGCTAACACGCAGATTACACTTTATGATACTTCTGGCCGCACTGCAACACGCATGATCTCAGTAACCTCTCCAGGCAATGGTGCTCAAGGCAAGTTTACAACGCAAACTTTCAATGTAGGTACAGATAATGCCGCCGATTGGAACGCTAATGAAGCTTTTGATTGGACACAAATTAAGAAAGTAGTCTTCTACATGACCCCGACAACAGCTTTAGGTTTAGGTTATTTCTGGATTGACAGGTTCTATTTTGGCGGCTTACGCTATAGCGACGTCGAGCAAGATAACACCAGCATTGCAAGTTATGGCCAGAGAGAATATGTTGACACTAACGAGGAACTTTACAGCGACGCAGAATGTGCACTTAACGCTAAAGCAACTCTTGCATTCATGAAAGATCCCTTTGAATATGTCACTTTAAAAAGCACCGTAATTGATTACGGAACAACTCCATTTTTGCCTGCTGATATGATCTACGTTAGTTTACCTAACGAAAACGTCAGCGAAAATTTCCGCATTCTAAACGTTGAATATCACTTAAGAGCTGACACGCAAGAACTTGAGATAACGATGAATTTAGGTCATGAAAAGCCGCTCTTAGCTGATTATCTCTATGTAATTCGAAGAAAGCTTGGCGCAGTAAACAGGTACAAGGCTTCCAAGCTATAGTGAAAATAATCAGGGATGGTTAAAGATGAAAAGAAGGCGTAACTTGCTCAAGCTTTTGCTGCTTCCAGTGGTAATTGTAATTTTTATTATCGGTTGGTTGCTCGCAAACTTCGAGTAAACTCAAAACGCCAGGCGTGCTTAGTTTAGCACAGTTTTTGTGTCGTTAATTTGTTTTTATCATTTTTTTCAAGTTTTCATGTTAACTTTGAAAGGGGGTGAGTATAGAGAATGAATGTTCAAATGCAGAATCATCTAAAATTTGTAAGCATCATAATGATTGCTTTCGCAGGAATTTCTGTTCCTTCCGATTTTCCTGGGGGATATTACTTGGCTATTGGTTTAGCCCTCTTAGGTTCCGTAGGTTATGGCGTTGCTCATTACTCGGCAGATCCAACCACAGCAGCAGCCGACATTAATGATGTTTTGAAGGCGTTAACTCAAGCAGTGCAAGACCTGAAGACTGCACCGGTTGTGCAGCAACCTATTGATAAAAATCAGTTAGCAGTAGACGTTTTAGGAATTATAAGCCAATTAGCTGTTAAAGCCTCTCCAACTGCAACTTCGATGCCGCAAACAGTTTCAATGCCCACTTTGACTTCTTAGATATTTCTTTCATCGCCGTTTTCATCAAATTTCCTTTTTCTTTTCGAATTTGTTTTTGCAGTTAAAATGAATATTGACAATTACACAGAAAAATTTTTTGAAAACTCTGTAATAGGAGGTGAACAAGCATTGGAAAAAACAGAAATAGCATTCTCTAAACGCGTAGCCGCCTTATCTTCCAAACTTGCAGAGGCTTATTTAGCAGATTTGAAAGCAACCCGCGAAGAACGCCTTGGCATTTTTTGAATACTTAGCGAAAAAGCAGCATTAAGTGTAACTTCTTGTTGTCTTTTTCCAATTTGGTCTAATTTAATTATTTGAAATTCAAAAAATATAAAAAAAATAGGTTTGATATGAAAAAATGTTTAACAAGAAATCTTTGAAAAGTCAGTTGGATTTGTGCAAGCCAGGTGATTTAGTCTGTTGTACCTGGACTGATGCAAGCATTGGCAAAACCAGTACTAATGGCGGCGCTATTGATGTTCCAGCGCAGAGCTGGGGAATTTATATTGGTTTTTTTGGCAAGAAAAAACATATTGTGTTAGCTCAAAACAGTTTTGAATATGGAGATGGCTTATGCGATTTGGATTACACTGCCATTCCTCTCGGATGGGTTGAGAATGTTCAGATTATCGTTAACAACTACATTCCTGCCATTGCCGCGAACAATTTAGTAACTAGTTTTGTTCGTTGCGATTCGAAGCAGAATAAAACCCTTGGTCGAAATAATCGTGCGCGCAGATTATTTCAGCGGAGTTTGAGCACTCATGGTCGTATTTATTGATCGCCTTAAGACCTTTATCATTAACTATTTCTCAGTTGATTGCGATGAGACGGTAGCTTCCGCAAAATATTCTTCAAGGCAGCCGGAATATAGACGGCGGCTCAGAAGAAGGGAACCCCCTAGTGAACGGTTTGTTTGGGCTATGGTTCTTCTAGTTATTGCTTTGATTGGCGTGATTGTTTTAGAAGCAATTTACATTGTTGTGACGAAATCGGTTAATAACGAAATGGTTGACGTAATTTCTGCGCTTTTTGGAAGTCTTACCACTGCATTCTTAATGGGGAAAAAAGCATGATTTCACGAAAGCGTTTGGTATTATTTCGTAAATTTTGAGATTTTCATGTGATTTCTGATGATTTCTGAGATAGTAAGTAATCAAATATGACTGTAAAGGATGAATGTAAATGAGAAGAAGAGAATCATTCCAAATTCGACAACTCCGTAGAACCTACGATAGATCTGAAGGTAAATTCAGATTCAATATAAGTTATGAGACTCGCGCAAAGATTACGCCTAGAAGTCTGGTTGTGGCTGAAGCTTTTGGGTTAGGTATTGATGAAACCCAGAAATTCAAGATTCTTGATGCGGAGTTAAAAATTGGACCTAAAGATATCGTTTATATTACAGGTGACTCTGGATCAGGCAAAAGCGTCTTACTAAGAGCAATAAGGGCAGACCTAGGCGATGAAGCTGCCGATTTGTCAGAAGTTTCCGTGGATACTCAAACACCACTTATCGAAACAATCGGCACTTCAGTAGAAGAAGGCTTAGAACTACTTAGCAAAGTTGGTTTGAATGATGCATTCCTTTTCCTACGCACCTACAGCCAATTGAGCGACGGCCAAAAATACCGTTACAGAATCGCCAAATTAATTGAAGGTAAAAAACAATTTTGGTTGATGGATGAATTTTGTGCTTGTTTAGATCGTTCCACTGCAAAAATAATTGCTTTTAACCTGCAAAAGATAGCACGCCAACAAGGCAGAGCCGTAGTTACTGCAACCACGCACGGCGACTTGTTTGAGGATTTAGCGCCTTCGGTGCTGGTGCATAAGCGGTTTGGAGAAGAAATTCAAATCAGCTATTTCCCTAACGCGGGTGCTGCGGAATGTAGCTTGATCAGAGAAATGAAAATTGAAGAGGGTAATCGTGGTGATTGGCAAAAACTCAGTGTTTTCCATTATCGTGGTCATGGGGTGGCTGTTCCAAGAAAAATTTTTCGGTTAGTGCGGAAGGACGAACTTTGTGGGGTTATAGTGTATAGTTACCCGCCGCCAGCTTGCTATGGAAGGCGATTAGTTCTTCCGCAAATGACAATGCAAGAAAAAAACAAAAAACTCAGTGCCATAAATCGCGTGGTGATTCACCCAAAATATCGAACAATAGGTTTAGGGGCCAAACTTATCCGTGAAACTCTTCCTTTTGCTGGAACTCCTTTCGTAGAAATTATCGCAGTCATGGCAAAATATTCACCATTTGCAGAAAAGGCAGGCATGAAGAAAATTATAGAACAGCAACCATCAGAAAACCTCAAAATTATGTCAGGCAAACTTTCAGAGCTATCCTTTGATTTGCAACTTTTGTCCAGCGAACGCTATGTCCAAACAAAACTTGAAAGTCTAAGCTTAAATCAAATTAACGAGGTCAAAGAGGCTTTCATTAGAAACAAGCATCCTCGATTCAAAAGAGAGTTCGCAGCTGGTCGGCATCAACCCTTTGGGAAAACGAGTGACTTTAATAGCTCCGTACAAAATGCTGATTTACAAAAAATCGGCAAGTTGCTAAAGATTCTTGGAATCTTACTTCAAACTAAAGTTTACCTATTCTGGTCTGATCCTTCTGAAAAAAAGAAAGAACTTGGAAACGATTGTGGAGATTAGATTTTTTCTTAATGTCGAGGTAGCTAGTTAGTGGATATGAAAATAGAGACCCCTAACTAAGCTTCAAATCCTTTGTATCGCCCCTCGCTTCCAAGATAACTCCATATCTTCAATGGAACTTCTTTTAAGGATTGCGGAGTTAAATGTATTGAATGATAAAAGAAATATGATTCAATGTATCTTAAGAAATAAATCTTGTAATCTAACATCCAAGCGCTCTCTTCACACATTGAAACCATCCTTTTACCCCCGGCTTTTTTCTTAATTCAAGCAAAGCTCGGAAAAAAGCATATAAGGGATATTTCTAAAACAGCAATATGTCTAGAAAATAACCCAAAATGCTCTATTTCAAACGAAGAGCGTTTTCTAAAAATGCGATGAAATAAAGCCGTCGGCAGACTAATGACGTCTAAACCAACATGTGAACATTTTGATCTAAAAAAAATTCTTACTGTTTATCCTTTTTTTGATTAGAAATTTCGCAGTCTGTACATTGTTTTCGAGTGCAATATTCATTTGTGAATGGGCAGACAGTGAATAGTTTGGGCAGATATTTGTTTAATGCTTGATTTTCTACTGCTTCAAAATCCAGGTTAGCTTCGTTCAAGAGTTCTTTTATTTCGTTGGTGGTTTTTTCTACCATCTTGCCTATCTTCCTTTTGAGATTAAAAATTCAACTTCAAATATAAGTCATATTCAGGAAAACGTAATATGTCAAAAATCCTGAAAAGTCAAGTCGTTTCAATAACA
>CAVYXL010000014.1:0-29995 GCA_963772505.1 Candidatus Bathyarchaeota archaeon | reverse complement strand
AAACTCACTTTAGGTGCGTATTCCTTTTAAGCAACTATGTTACGGTTTTAGAGCGATCTACAATGCCATCAATAGAAGCAATTAATTTAACAAAACAGTATGGCGCATTCTGTGCTCTCTCAAACTTGAATTTAAAGATTGAAGGAGCAAAATGCGTCGGTTTCCTAGGCCCAAACGGCTCAGGAAAAACAACTACATTAAAAATGTTCACAGACCTTATCAGACCAACAAAAGGGCAAGCCTTGATTAACGGAGTCAATGTGCATACCGAAAAGAAAAAAGCCTTGCATCAGTTGGAACACTTATTGAAACTCCAGAAATCTATTCCTCCCTTACTCCCAGAGAAGCATTAAGTATGATTGCTGAAATTCGCGGAATATCTGCCGAGGATACGAAAGAAACAAGTTGAAAATGTTGTTGCGGAAGTTCATATGGAAGAGTGGATTGATAAAAGAGTCGGCAAGTTTTCTAAAGGGATGAAACAAAGAATATGCATTGCATCAGCTTTGCTCGGGAACCCATCAATTATTCTCTTAGATGAACCTACAACTGGACTTGATCCTCGAGGAATGAGTGAAGTCAGAGACATAATCAAATCACTCAAAGGCAAAAACAGGCTCATCTTTATGAGTTCACATATTTTAAGCGAAGTCTCTGACGTCTGCGACGAAGTAGCTATGATAGATCATGGCAAATTAATCGTTTATGATACCCTTTCAAATGTGACTGCTAAATTCTCGGGCGGAAACAACATGGTAGAAGTTGGTTTGACGCGTCCAGTCGACAACATAATAGTAACTCAAACCATCGCAGCTTTTCCATCTGTTGTTAAAGCAGAAAAGACAGACGACAAAAACCTAAAAATAATCTTCAAGGGAGGTTTAGATGTGCAAGAACGCTTGTTAAACGATATCGTCAAATTAAATATTGGCGTGGTAAGCTACAAAGCTGCTGCATCTGAACTTGAAGAAGTATATTTAAAACTCATTACAGCGACGTTGTGATAAAAATGGCACAAACAAATTTTGAAAATCAAAATGTAGTTCCTGGTAGCATGACGCAAGTAGGTACAGTAATGAAGTACACTCTTCTTGATTACCTAAGGTCTCGCAGATTCTTTATAATGTTGATAATAACCACATTGATTAGCGTACTTCTGACAGTATCTTGTAGGGTACTACCGTCCAGCAAGTTTTCTCACCGACGATTTGTCATTCTATAGCAGCTGGTGGGGAAATTCAGTATCTTTTGTGGTTATACTTTCAGCAATTTTCTTTGGAGGCGACGCAATTTCAGGTGAATTCCAAAATAAAACAGGATACTTTGGAGTTCCGAACCCAATTAGGCGATCATCTATTTACATTGGAAAATGGTTAGCAGCTTTTACCGCATCCATTGTTATGTTTGGAATCTTTACAGTTGTTACCGTTGGAAACGGATTGTATTACTTCTCAGGTGTACCATTACCAATTCGCGGAGTCAGTAATTTTTGCTTTAATTTATATGATTGCAGTTCTTGGCTTCACATTCTTCTTTAGCTCAGTATTCAAAAGCAGTTCCATGTCAATCCTCTTAACCGCTATTTTGTTCCTATTCGTTTTCTCATTAATTCAAACATTGGTTTCATCGCTTGTACAAATTGAACCTTGGTTCATCTTAACCTATGGATCTACAATAATAGGCAATGTATTAACGACTCCTTATCCACCACATATGTCAACTACAGCTTTCGGTCCTGGAGGACGCGTTACCCTCACAACATTTAATGCATCAATCCCTGAAGGACTCGCAATCATGCTGATTTACTTCGCCGTCACCGCAATCTTAGGCTTAATACTGTTTGAAAGAAAAGAATTCAATTGATCCCCAATCCTTCTTTTTTAAGGCTGCTGTAAAACAGCACAATTTTTCTTAATCTCAAGAAAAACGATGTTTTAAGGCAAAGCTACATATTGCATAAAGTAAAATATTCTGGGTCACTCCTTAAGTTAAAAAGCGATGCCTCTTGGTCTCCAATCTAAGTCTAGAGAAAATCGCAAAAAAGCGCCCCAGTTGATTGTTGCAGCCATCGCTATCGCAATTATTGTTTATTTTCTCTTTGATATTTTAGAGGATGTATTTATTGAAGGTGCTCCGATAACAAGTGGACCCTTGATTAGCGGCATTATTTCATTAACTCATAATGTAACATATACTGTGCAGTCATGGGGGTACATTGGCATATTTGTACTCATGTTGCTTGAATCAAGCTCTCTGCCTATCCCAAGCGAAGTAATTCTTCCTTTTGCTGGCTACTTAGTTTCTCAGGGTGCTCTTTAATGTATGGATCACTTTGACTATTGCAACTGTTGCAGGAGTATTGGGATCACTTATTGATTACTATATTGGATTAAAAGGTGTTGAATCTCTTGCTAAACACAAAATTTTAGGCAGAATAATTTTTTCCACAAAGCAGCTTGAAATTGCTGCAGGGTGGTTTAACAAGAATGGTGCCTCTATGGTGTTTTTTAGTCGTTTGATACCTGGCTTTAGAACTATAGTTTCGTTTCCTGCAGGGGCAGTTAGGATGAAATTATCTAAATTTATTGCTTATACTACAGCGGGTTGTTTTGTTTGGAGTGCAGTCCTGATTTATGTTGGTTGGTATTTGGGGAAAAACTGGGCTGAGGTTGCTGGATTTTCACGTTATTTAATTGCAGCCAGTATAGTGGGCGTATTAGTGTTAATTCTATTGTTGTTTATTAGACGAAAAAGAATTAGGGCATCAGCAATAAAACATGGATGGATGCCCTCTTAACTTATTTTGATTATTTTTGGTTTTACTTCACCTTTTATGCCAAGCGTCTTTGCTTCTTGAACTTGTAACATGCAATCAACATTGGATGCTTCATTGAACACTTTATAATCAATCGTTGAGAGAAATGCTGCATCGATCGAGACTGGCGAGTCAGCAGCAAAAATGCCGACGTCCTTCATCATCACATCTCCTGGGCTTGGCAAGCAATCGCAGTGAGAAGTTATATCTTTAGCGAAACTGACGTATGACACTTTATTTGTTTTTAGAGTGGATAGGACCCCGTAAGCGGCTGAAGCAAGTGCCCTGCAAATATTGTCTTGATTTACAAAGCTTATTGCTTCCATAGGGCAAGCCTGCTTGCACATTGGACAACGCATACAAAGACCAGAGGTATTATGTGCTTTTCCTTCGATAATCTCAGGCAAATTCAACGCGCATGCTTCTTTGCATTTTCCACAGCCCACACATTTACTTGTGTCTATTTCTATACCTACCGTTCTATGCTGCCTAAATTTGCCAGCTTTTGGAGTGCATCCCATCCCGAGGTTTTTTATGGCGCCTCCGAAACCGCTGAGTTCATGACCTTTGCAGTGGGTCACTACAATCATAGCGTCAGCTTCAGCAATAGCGCCTGACACCTCAATTTCTTTCAATATACCTTTAGTTGGAACTATTCTGTAATTTTCACTTTTTAATCCATCTGCCACGATAAAGGGTGCCATATTGTACCCATTCATTAACGCGTTGTTCATGTGGTCATAGGCATTGTTTCGTTGAGCATGATAATACGTGTTGGAATCTGTTAGGAAGGGTTTTCCTCCTGCTTCCTTTACCCTACGGATGATGTCATGAACGAAAACTGGTTGCACATAATAGGGGTTACCTAATTCGCCAACATGCAACTTAATCGCGACTAAATCATCTTTTTGTATACAATCAAAAGTTCCAGCTGAATCGTAAAGACGATTTGCTTCCTCAACGAGGTTCAGTTTAGTATCCCATTGGAGTAAATGAACAGGCATATTATTTCTTCCTCATCTTTGACTATTTGAGAATTTTAATATAAACCTAACTTAGCGTTGCTAAGCCTAAATAACAAGCCAAATAAATATACCTGATTATTGTCATGATTTCTGGTAGTAATGCTATATGGGCAAGCTTGAGGTTAACGGATTAACAAAGGTTTACGAAGACCACAGAAAAGCATTGGATAACGTAAGTTTCTCATTGGAAACCAAGGGGATCTTTGGTTTAATTGGCAGAAACGGCGCCGGAAAAACCACACTTATCCGAATCCTTGCTACAGAGCTTGAACCTACCACTGGAACCGCAAGCATTAACGGTTTTGACGTTTTCACCCGCGAAGATAAGTTACGAGAAAAGATCGCTATTGTCCCTCAAGAAGCCCGAGCGATACGTTGGATGACACCTAAACAAACTGTCTTCTCATATCTTCTTTGGAGAGGATACACTTACAATAATGCAAAAAAACTTGCTGACCAATCGCTCGCAAAACTTGGATTAGCACAATACGCAAATGTTTTGACCAGTCGCCTCTCAGGGGGCACAAAACGAAAAGTGCTTATAGCCACAGTCACGGCTTCGGAAGCCGAAATTATCTTTCTTGATGAACCAACAACGGGACTTGACCCAATCTCACGACGGGAACTTTGGGATATCCTTAGAGAACTTGGCAAAGACCGATTTATTTTTCTTACAACTCATTATCTTGAAGAGGCAGAGCAACTAGCGGATCGAATCGGAATTCTTAATGAAGGAAAACTTGTTTCATTTGGAACCCTTAACGAGCTAAGAAGAAGCTCAAAGTATCAGTACAGCGTTAAACTGCCCGTAAACTCGACTGTTCCCCATTTAAAAGATGCAGAAGTAACAACAAGCAATACAGGCGTAACCCAGATAATGACTAATGAAGACGAAGCTTTCCGATTGGCTAAACAACTCGCCGAACAAGGCCTAAAGTTCTCAATCACACCCGTAACTTTGGATGATATTTTCTTCAGCCTTGTGGGCCAAAAAGCGAGGGATGAATAATTAAACGCAGCAGACTCAGTCAGATTCTAGCAGGAGTGCTCGTAAATGCTATCTATGAAATGAAAAATTACCCAGTTGTATTAATCAGCACTGTTATCTCTCCGTTGTCGCTGCTGGCGGTCGTTACCTTCGTAACTAATGGCACCCTTTTTGGAACGGCCATCCAAGGTGGCTTAATAATGATTTTCTTCTCAAGCGGTATTGCTCTCCAATCAGACCTTTCCCATTTAAAAAATGATTTCAAACTTCAAGATATGGTTGTTAGTTCACCAACCAGTTCCCGATTGTATATGGGCGGAATGGCATTAGCTGAAATTGTCTACTCCCTGCCCGGTTTAGTTATACTTATTGTCCTTGCAGGAGTTTATCTACATCCTTCTCTTCTTCAAACGGCAATATTATCAACTGTGTTGCTTCTGATGTTTGCTATTTCAGTGGCTTTAGGTTTCATGTTATCCACTTTCTCAAACGATGTTGTGCAAAGTTACGCTTTTTCCAGGCTTCTTTCTCTCTTGTTTGCTACTCTGCCGCCGGTTTATTATCCAATAACCTATATTCCTTACCCATTCAACTATCTTGCTTATCTTTCACCTACAACTTATGCAGCACAAATTATGCAGTCAGCAACTGGATACCTCAACATATCAACTAATTTGCTGATTTTTGATTGGGCAGTCTTGATTGGTGTTTGTGCTGTCATTTTGTATATTGCTATAAAAAAGACAAGATGGAAAGACGTTTAGAATTAATATTTTTTTCCTAAACTAAGCTTTTTTTGAACTTCTTGAGCTTCTGATTCAGTATCCGCTAAGATGTTGACCCATAGGTCAAATTCTGCTTTGGATATTTCTTTTTGGATTATGCCTTTTTGGTCTCCTGAGAAGAACCTTGGCGGGCCAGCTGTGAAGTGTTTGACGTAAAAGATTCTGTCTGCAACTATTAATTCCGAAGAACAACCAGCCTGCTCGCCGGCGGCGTAGTCAATTTCATAGCCCATTTCCCAAGACCTTCTCTTAGGTGTTGATCCTTATTTACTTAAATTTTCTCTCTACAAAACATTATTTTTTAGATTGATAACATCCATTCTTAAAAATCATTTCCAAAGTGAATTCGAGATATTTTGGGACAAAAACCACAAATTGGGAAAAATCCACATGCAGCCCGCAAAAAAATTAAGCTTTAAATTAGAAAACAATTCAAAACAAAAAAAATTAGAGAGAGAATGCCCCATCTCTTTATTACAAAAAAGATTTGATTCAATGGCGTCTTACGTCTGGGTTTTCAGATTTTTAAGCTCAATTAAACACAATCCGACACAATGCGATACAATTGGACACATCTGGACACATCTAGGGACGGGTCCTGCAAACGATTCAAAGCCTAAATTGTAAAAACAACCCAAAATAAGCTGAAAAATTAGGAAACATTTTTTCATGGTAACATCGAAATTTAATATCATATGCTTCTACTTCAGATTCACCGCTTACCTTGTTTGTTGCTCGACAAAATGCGACAGATAGCGACAAAACACGACTGAACGCGACAAAAATCGACAAATTGCGACGCAACCTGCAAATTATTCAAGCTTTTAAATCAAAAAAGCAACCCAAAACACAAAGAAAAAAAAATTCGCTAAACTGCAAATTACCCCAAACTCACCACATAGAAAGAAAAAAATCTTGATTTCTTATTTGTTTTTATCAACATCTTCTGTTTTTGTTTGAAGTTCTTCAATCTTGCCAGTTTTTCTATGTTTAAAAAATAAGTAACCCCCAGCCAAAGCAATTACAACTATAGTTACAGCAGCTGTAACTGCAATAAAAGGAAAAGGATCAATGCTAAAATCTATTGTTTGAGAATTTGAATTACCAAATAAGTCAGTTGCATAAACAGTCAAATGATGGGAACCGGTTAACACAGAAGGTAACGTTACATTTCCAATTATAGTTATGTTTCCTGTTCCATCTAAATTATAGGCTAAATGGCTGGCTTCTTTGTTAATTGTGAAAGTCAATTCCATATCAGTTGACCCATACGATTTGTTCTGGGGTGAAATTATTACGATATTTGGTGGAATTGAGTCAATCGCGAAATAAACAATGTTGGAATAACCTGTGTTACCTTGGCTATCATTGGCATAGAGTATGATGCGGTGTGCACCTTGAGCTAAACCCAGCAAGTTAGAGTTAGTATCTTTTACTGTTACATTTGCTTGATTATCTAAACTGTATCCAATCCACGCAGCGCCTCTATTGATTGTGAAAGCTAAATTGACTTGAGAATAAGTTTTGTTTTCAGGCGAAGTAATTTGAAGCTTAGGCGGAACGGTTCCGTAACCTATCGGGTTGTATTTTTCGATTGTGTTCAACCAATTCTGGCCATCAAATCCGCCGATTGCATATAAAACATCATTTACAACTGCCAGGCTCAAATATGCTCTCGGAGAAGACAACGAGGCACCGGTGGTCCACGAGTTGTTAACAGGGTTATACACCTGAGTTTCACTGGACAAGTCAGTCAACACATATCCTCCAGCAAGATACAACTGCGCAGGCGCCAAATAATCCTGAGTTGCCGCCGCCGCACCATAAGTAGTTGAAGCAGGCACATTCGAAGCTACAGTCCAACTATCTGTTTGCGGATCATAAACTTGATTAAAATCAGTAAAAGTTGAACTTTGTTGACCTGCATCGTTGGTGGATCCCCCAACAACATAGATTTTTCCGTTAATTACCGCAGAGCCATATCCATAAGCAGCCGTTGGCATAGTTGCTTTAGTAGTCCAACTGTCATTAGCAGGATCATAAACTTCGTTTAGCTTTGAGCTAGTGAAATAAGGATCCGTATTTGAAGACTCTTTTCCACCAATTAAATAGATTTTATCATTCACAACGTTTGCGCTTAAATCAGTTCGGGGTGTAGGCATAGCTGCTTTTGTTTCCCATGTATTTGTTGAAGGATTATACACCTCATTGTTTCCTACAAACCCATTGCCTATGGTTCCACCTATAACGTATATTTTATTATCGTAAACTGCAATTGCAAAGTTACTCCGAGCAGTAGGCATTGGAGTCTCGACCGTCCAAGTGTCTGAAACAGGGTCATATTGTTCGTTAGCGTCTAAAGGTAAATTGCCACTTGAGCCTCCGATAGCGTAAATCTTTCCATTTACAACTGCTACTCCGAATTCTCCTCGAGCGGTTGGCATTGGCGTTAACGGATTCCATGAGGACTGATCGTTAGCTGCTTTGACCGAGGAAAAATTAAACGCTGATAGAAACATCGCTACAATAATAAGCATGACCGATAGAACTTGAATATGCTTATTTATTGATGAACCCCCATTTCCTTCTTTCAGATTACTAAGTAACACTTTCCCCTTATATTGTTTAAAGAAAATGCAGCAAATCTGCAGGGTTTTACTAAATGCAGCTAACTTGGAACATATTGTTTACAAATATTTTTTGAGAAAAAGCTTAATGGCTGTTTACAAGTTATTTTGTTAAGGAGATTTAGGTGTATGTTGATTAGGAGTATTTTGGTGGCCGTGGATGGCTCTGAAAACTCTTTTAGAGCTTTAGACTTCGCTTTAGATATGGCAGAAAAATACAGCTCAACCGTTACGGTTTTGAATGTTTCAGAAGTACTCGCGATGGGTGTTGTGCCTCAAGAATCTGCAACTTATTCAATTGACAATATGGCTCTCCTTGGCAAAGATTTACGTAAGATTCATGAGGAAATTTTGATTAAAGCTGTTTCTCATGCCAAAGAAGTTAAGCCTAATTTGGTGATTTCTTCAACTTTGCGGGATGGGGAGCCCGCTTCAGAAATTGTAAACCTTGCAAAAGATAGTGGTTTTGATGTTATTGTTGTTGGACATAAGGGTTCAGGCAAAGTGAGGGAACGTTTCTTGGGAAGTATAAGCGAGAAGGTTGTTCATTTAGCGCCTTGCCCAGTAGTAATCGTGAGATAACTCGGAAATTCAATAAACAAATGGAAAACTAAAACTGAGATAACAACAAACTGCAAACCTAAACAAACAAACTAACAGCACAAAATCAAGACATTAAAACCGATCAAATTTTGTGCCAACGAGCACATTATATTTATCTTCTAACTTAGTTTAAATTATGATAACTGTAATTGGCGCAGGCAAAGTTGGAAGTGCAGCCGCTTTTGATATTCTTCGTTATAAAATAAGCGACGTAGTTCTCATCGACGCGAACGAAAACCAGGCGAAAGGAGAAGCCCTTGATATGATGCAGGCGGCGCCCGCTATCGAGTTTGACGGCACCATCCGCGGAACCAGCGACTATAGCCAAATGGAAGGCTCAGAGCTCGTAATTGTAACCGCTGGGCTTGGTAGAAAACCTGACATGACCCGCTTTGACCTAATGAAAATTAATGCCCAAATCATGCGCTCCATAGTAAAAGAAATCGTGAAATATGCTCCTGAAAGCAAACTAATGATTGTTACAAACCCCGTTGACGTAATGACTTATGTCGCCGCTCAAGAATCCGGCTTTCGCCGTTGCTGTTTGTTTGGCATGGGCAATATTTTGGATTCAATGCGTTTTAGAACCTACATTGCCAATGAACTAAACGTTTCAAGAGAAGATACCCGTGCACTAGTAATTGGCGAACACGGCGACTCCATGGTCCCATTGCCCGAATATGCTTCGGTGTCAGGTATTCCAATAACAAACTTGCTGACTGCTGAGCAAATTGAAAAAATAATGCACTTAACAGTTTCATCTGGTGCAGACGTCATCAAACTTAAAGGCTCAACAATCTACGCTCCAGGAACAGTCATAGCCATAACAGCAGACGCAATTCTTACAGGAAGAAACCGAGTTATGAGCGTATCAACTTGCCTTAACGGAGAATATGGGTATTCAGACGTTTCAATAGGTGTACCCGTAGTTATTGGAAAAGAAGGGGTTGAAAAAATAATAGAATTAGAGCTTACAGATCAAACAAAGGAACGTTTTGGAAAATCGGTTGCTGTCCTTAAAGAAGCCATATCGGCATTGAAAAGCTAATTATAAAAAAAATTGCGCTTAGTTTTTAAAAATAAAGTAGCCGTTAACCACTTTGTAGTGAAAGTGTTGTTTAGCTATGAATTTGTTTTGGGCGTGCGCAGTAAAAGTTGCCGTTAACTTTAGTAAAAGCTGGACATTTGCCGTCGTAACAGTTTTCGAGCCATTGGCATGGAGCTCTAACTTCAAATATTCGGGGCATATATCCTTGAGAATTAAAAGTTTCTTTAGATTTTTCGCGTCTAGAAATTTTTTCCATAATTGCTTCCATCTTAAAAAACACCTTTTAAAAATTTCTGATTTAAAATAATAATGCTTAACGGTCGCTATTAAAACTGTGTTGCAGCCGCCAAACAACAACAAAAGCATATAAGCACTAACCCGAAGATCGAAAAAAAGCTCAAGGTTCTAATACAAAGTGTTATTTAGCAGTTAACGGCTTTCTTGTTTTCAGGTGCCTTCAAAATGGAGTTCCAAGGAAGAGACATCATATCGATCGAAGATTTCTCGCGTGAAGAAATTAACCACATTTTAGACGTCAGCCATTCAATGGAGCCACTTGCCACTAAAGGTTCTGAAATGCTTAAAGGAAAAATCCTTGCAACCTTATTTTTTGAACCCAGCACACGCACCCGTTTAAGTTTCGAAGCAGCAATGCTCAAACTTGGTGGATCAAATATTGGTTTAGATGCAGAAATTGCTTCAATCAAGAAAGGTGAAAATCTCGCAGACACCGTACGAACTGTTGAAAACTACGCTGATGCAATTGCACTTAGGCACAGTTTGGAAGGATCAGCAAAATTGGCGGCTGATTTTTCTAAGGTTCCAATTATTAACGCTGGCACGGGCGCTGAGGAGCATCCCACACAAGCGTTCATTGATTTGTATACCATGCGTAAAGAGAAGGGCAAAATAGATGGGTTAAAAATTGCTTTGATAGGTGATTTACGGTATGGGCGTACTGTTCACTCGCTTGCTTATGCCCTTGCACTCTTCAACATAGAGTTGTATCTTATTTCTCCTGAAAGTTTGCGAATGCGTAAAGATGTTCTTCAAACAATTAAAACTAAGATTCCAGTGACTGAAGATGCAACTTTGGAAACTATAATGCCTCAAATTGACGTGCTCTATGTTACTCGTATTCAGAGGGAACGTTTTCCCGATGCAGCTGAATACGCGAAATTGAAAGGGGCATATAAAATAGATTTGAAAACTCTACATAACGCAAAAAAAGATATGATAATACTTCATCCGCTCCCCCGCGTTGACGAAATTGCTGCTGAAGTTGATAATGCTTCCCAGGCACGTTATTTCCAGCAAGTGGGCAACGGTGTTGTAGTTAGGATGGCTCTTCTCGCACTTGTGCTTGGAGCAGTCAAATAGTTTATGTCGATGTGAAACGATCAAACGCTGATAGTGCACTCATGGAGCCACACGCTGGACATTTATGGACGGTTCCAAACCAACTTTTCTTGCAGTTATCACAGTAACTGATTACGCGGTTGTAAGTGAAGAACTCCAAAGATTGGTTTTCAATTAAACGTCTTGTCAAATCCATTAGCGCTTCAGGCTTAACTTCAACGCTATCTAACTCTATAATATCCAATGTTCCGCCAGCACTTAACCCCTTCATTTTCTGTAACTTCTCTAACGATTCTGATGGTATACTTAGGGTTTCAGCAGCTTTAACTTGAATTCTTCGCGCCGTTGAATAATACGGTTTTTCTCTTGTTCCAGAAAACTTAACTTTTGCTACCCCATACTTTTCGACGTCGAGTTGAGCGAGTCTCTCTGATGCCTCAGGATTGCTAAGAATTACTGGATAGAGACGTTTCCCATGTTTCCGCCCGATTTTTTGCTTAAAAGCTAAAAGGTTTGCAATTATTTCCTCAGCAAACCTGCTGCTTTCTTCCGAGTTTATGCTTTTTTCGGTGAAGGCTTCAATTGCTTCTTTGAAACCTGCCAAATTAATTATTCGGGAGGAGTTTTCAAGCCTGAAATATGTGTCCCCGCTGGAGCTTTTTAGTAAGAAAGGCAAAGAGTTTTTTCCAAATTGCTTTAAAGCATTATTTTTTATGCCTATAGCGCGGGCTGCAACTTCAAAACGTTCTCTTATAAGTTCAAAAAACTTGTTTTTGTCCTTCTCACTTTCCTGTGTGATTCTAGGCAAATTGATTGTTACGCAGCCTAAACAGCCTGTTCGAAGAGTATCAGTTTCCCAATCTCCTGTCAAGTCGGCTGCAAGTTTGGCTCCTGAAGGCGAAAAAACGGTATTTTCAGATTCTTTCTTTGTCATGTTAGCAAAATAAGGGGTTCCTCTTTCAGCAGCTAAACGGTGAGCTTTAATCAGAATGGCTTTTGCCCTTTCATCTATTAAACTGTCATCGTTAATTTTTATAATGAGTTTGGGGTTAAGCAATGGCTTTTTGGTGTTCTCTTCCAAAAATAAATCAAGGATAATTGATGCTAACTGTTGACTTTCTTGAGTGAAGTCACTGTATTTTCCAGTTATTTTCCCATGTGGGCCAATTGCTTCTTTTTCTGCCGTTGATTTTGGAATTGATAGCTCAAGCACCAGAGTTGATTCGGTATGCTGGTTTAAGTTTAAAATGAATAATCGTAGATTTTCCATTATTCTCTCGGGTTCAGAGCATTTTGCAAAGGGTGCCAGAAAAACATTAAAGTAATTGCATATTTGAGCCCGATTTGTTTCATTGCTCCCATGTAAGAGCACATTGAAAACGATTGATAAGGCAGACTCAAAATCGCTGGGTGGCTCCATCGAAGTTTGAAGCGGATTGTCAAGTTTGACGCCGTTTTGGAAGAAGAAGCGAAGGTCGTGACTGACTTCGTTTGGTTTGAGAATCCATGTGCCTAAGCCGTCAATGTGAATAGCGCCTGACAGGTGAGCGTCAGCGATGTCTCGTGGAAAAATGTTAAGCAATGTGTACTCTCCGAGTACAGCTTCGCCTGCCTTTGCAAGTAACATTGTTGAATCTGTAGCTTGATCTTTTGCCTCGATGAAAGCGGTTACCTCATGAACAGGCATGCCTACTCTTGTAAGTTTATGACGGTACTCTTCGTATCCTTTTTCAATCAAAATGCCGTTCACAACTTCTCTGATTAAAGCGGCAGTCAGATACTTTGTTTTGGATTTAATTAACCGTTTTTCAGCTTCTTTAGCTGCTTTCTGAGCAAGTTCAGCTGGTACTTTGGCTTCTTTTATAAGGGAATTTGCTATCTTGTTTGCGTCAAATTCTTCCATTGTTAAATGGGAGGTACGGACAAGCATACCTCTTGGCTTAAACGCTTTCTTTTCTACGCGGTCAGCAACGTCAAGAACCATTTTGCCAAGGTCAGTTAGATAATATTTTTTTGCTTCAACATCCGCTTCAACTAAATCTGCTTTCAACATGAATTTTAAGTGGTATGCGAATCTGCCTGCGTCTCTGCTCGGATTCATTTTAAGTTGATTCATTAACTCAGTGTACGAGAGGGCGCTTTTGTCAAAAAGCAGATTGAGAATTTGTAGTCTAAGGGGTGACGAGACGGCTTTGAGCACTTTTACGCCGCGTGCACGTTGCGGTGGCTGATTTACCATAACCCCTTTACCCCTACGCTCCCAGATTGGTAAACTACCTATAACTTCACGCCAGACTTTAAACTTAACTAAGACATTGTCTCAGACAAAACTAAGATGACCATTTCCACGTAATCTTAAAGGCTTAAAGATTTGATGGTTCAACATGCGAATAAGACTTGCTTCATGTGTGTTGTTGCTGATGTACAGTCACATCATTATTTATCGTTCAAGAGGCATTGAATAGTAATAACGCGCATAGGACGAGCCTAAAAGCGCATAGAAAGGTTAGCTTAGATGCGGGTAAATGATTCCCCCTCTCTCTCTTCCGAATTTTTTGTTCGCATCTAAGCTTAATCTATTTTTTAACTATATGATCTATCGTTTCATTTAAAAGAATATTTTTCTTTTCAACAGTTGAGTATCCGATTTTTTATTCTATAAACCTTTTTTGTACGTTTTCGTACGTTTCTATACTTTTTGGTACTTTTTTAGCCTTTTTAATACTTTATAGTACTTTTTAAGCCGCATCCTGCAGACACTGCAAACCCTAAATCGAAAAAGCAACCCAAAACACAAAGATAAAAATTTGCCCCAACCAGAAAAAGAAAAATAAGCAACCTATCTCAGGTTCAAAGTGTTAAATTGTTTTTCAGAATACGCGTTAAGTTTTCAATCCAAAATACTAAACATCTAACGTTTTTAATTGATAAACAAAATAAAAATAGCAATAACAACAAACGATACGGTTTTTTCAATTTAACTTAACATAACTGTTTATTAGGTTAGAGTAGTGACAATACTTAGTTTATTGAGGCTCACAGAAATGAAAGCATTCATAATTCACTTCCCGTTTGGCGTAGTTGCGTTTGACGACAAGAACAGTTTAGTTGAAAAGGTTCTATTTCCAAAGAAACCTCAGGCAGCAGCAAAAAGCTTGCTTAAAGCTGAAGCTGGAAAAATGTCCGATGAAGTTTTCTCCTTAATTTCGCTTTTAAAAACTTCAGGTTACACAACTTTCGTTTTTGAGAATGTCAATTTAGCAGAAGAAATCCACAGAAAAATGGATGCAGATACCGAAGCAGCCAATCCAGCTCAGGCTGAAGTCCTCAGATCGCTCATGAATGAGGTTGCTGTTGAATCAGGCTTTGTTAACGATCAAAAAGAACTCAGCCTTTGGAATCGCAACGTAAGTATGGAGCTTGCAAAGTTTAGAGTTAAAGGTGCCTCAGAAAAAAGAGATTTAGTTGTTGCTCAAGGCATACAAACATTGGATGATTTGGATCGAACAGTTAACTTATTCATGGGTAGACTCAGAGAATGGTATGGTGTTTATTTTCCTGAGCTTGACCGTTTGGTGGAGAAACATGAAACATACTCCAGGCTTGTCATGAATTTAGGCGACAGAGAAAACTACACAATTGAAAACTTAGAGAAGGAAAACGTTCCAAAAGAACGCGCTCAAATAGTAGCTAAAACCGCTGAATCATCCATGGGCGCAGACATCGCTGAACGAGATTTACAGCAGATACAAGAACTAGCAAAAAACGTGCTTTCCTTCTACGAACTACGTAAAAACATGGATAATTATGTGGACAGAACAATGGAAGAAATGGCGCCTAACGTACGCGCAGTGGCAGGTGCACTTCTCGGAGCACGACTAATCGCCATGGCAGGAAGCTTACAAACTTTAGCAATGAGACCCGCAAGCACCATACAAGTTATAGGCGCCGAAAAAGCACTTTTCCGTTCACTAAAAACAGGTGCCAGACCACCAAAACACGGCTTAATATTCCAACACACTCTGTTACATGACGCCAAAAGATGGCAAAGAGGAAAGATTGCAAGAGTAATCGCAGGAAAACTAGCTATCGCCGCCCGAGCTGACGCTTTCGGAGGCCATTACATCGGAGACAGATTAAAAGCTGACATTAACAAACGCATAGAAGAAATTCACCAGAAATACAAGGAACCGCCGCCACCAAAAGAAGCTAAACCAAAACCATCCTTTGAACGCGGCGAACAAAGAGGACAAAGACCTCAAGGCGGACAATCATTCAGAGACCGTAACCGCGGCGGTGGAGGAGGCGGAAGACGCCCAGGAGGCGGAGCCGGTGGCGGAAAATGGAGAAACGACAGGCGTGACCGTCAAGGTTAGACCACACCAAAAATTCAAAGAAATCTACCAAGTCACCCTTGAAGACGGCGCACAACGGTTAGGAACCCGTAACTTAACGCCTGGCTTAACTGTTTATGGTGAACGTCTCATTAGATGTAAAGGCACCGAATACCGAGTGTGGGATGCCTTCAGAAGCAAATTAGCTGCTGCCATCAATAAAGGTCTGCAAAATGTGCCCATTGAACCCGGCTCAAAAGTTCTTTATTTAGGCGCTGCTTCCGGAACAACACCTAGCCATGTTTCAGACATTGTCGGTGAAAGCGGATATGTTTACTGCGTTGAATTTGCTCAGCGTTCAATTCGAGATTTAGTTAATAATGTTGCAGCCCATCGACCTAACATTTCACCGCTTTTAGATGATGCTCGAATGCCCGAAAGATACGCTATGTTCATCTCAGGAAAAGTGGACACCATTTATTGTGATGTGGCTCAGCCTGAACAAGCAAAACTTCTAGCAGACAATGCCGACGTTTTCCTAAAACCAGGAGGATGGGTTATGCTTGCAGTAAAATCACAAAGCATTGACGTAACCATGAATCCCGACGATGTTTACCGACAAGAAGCCAACGTTTTGCGCAAAAGAGGATTCGAAGTTACCGAAGTTGTTAATCTAGAGCCTTTCGAAAAAGCACATGCCATGATCGTTGCCCAGCATTCCTAATTCGTCTGCTTTTTCTTTTATGAAAATATTAATTATGAATCCTCCAGTTTTCTTTTACTTTCCAATTTAGCCTTCAGAAATCAATAGCAAAATCTAAGTCCTTGCCGCCAACGTAATACTTTGAGATTTTGCCTTAAGACCATTTGTTTTATCTAAAGCAAGTTTTTGGAAAAACATTATAGCTTAGTTTACGTAGGGCATTGATAGTTTAGGATGAAATAGCCGAATGTTAGTTGCAGGTGTTGACGAAGCTGGGCGTGGATGCGTTATTGGTCCATTGGTAGTTGCCGGCGTTATGATGAAATCTGAAGACCTGCCAATCCTAACTGAACTTGGTGTTAAAGACTCGAAGCTATTAACCGCTGAAAAGCGAGAACTTCTATACCCAGTAATCTTGCAGTTAGTTGAAAAATATGAAACGATAAAAGTTATGCCTTACCAAATTGATGTGGCTGTTGAAAGCCTCAGACGATTGCATAAGCTTAACAGACTTGAAGCGCGGACGATGGCTCAGATTATTGAGAGTTTGAACCCCAATGAAGCCTATGTTGATGCCGCTGACACGGTTGAGCACCGTTTTGGAAACCATATTAGAGAATGTTTAAAGTGTAAAACTCGAATCATTTCCAGGCACAAAGCAGACAGGATCTACCCCATTGTTTCCGCTGCTTCAATCATAGCTAAAGTTGAGCGCGATCGTGAAGTTGCAAATTTACGTCTTGAGCATGGAGATTTTGGCAGCGGATACTTAACAGATGGCAAAACAATGACTTTTCTTAAGCAATTGCTCGAAAAAAATGAGGAATATCCTGATTTTGTTCGCAAGTCATGGAAACCCGCAAAAAGGGCAAAAAGTGAGCGGGGCGTTTTGCAGCAAAAGATTGCTTAGCAGTCATGTAAACGCAAAAATGTTACAGTTGTAGTCAAATCGTTTGTCAATAAGGCTACAAAAAAACAGTAGTTATATAAATGTCGGATTACATCTTTTACTCTCAATAACATGGGTTTTAAATGGCGGTTGCTTGATTGAGTGAAAAGGATGTAACTAAATTTCTGCAGATTCTAGGGCTTTCAAAACGTGAAATTCAAGTTTACATGTTTCTTGCTAAAAGCGGTGTCCAATCAACAAGTTTTGTGGCTAAAAGACTCAAAATGGAACGTGTGCAAGCATACCGCACGTTTAAGAAACTTCAGGAAAAAGGGTTTATTGAAGCAACCCTCGAAAGACCCACCCGATTTACAATTGTTCCATTCGAAGCTTTAGTTGACCAATTTATCAACGCAAAAAGAAATGAAGTTACCAACCTAAACGATCAAAAATCAAATCTCTTAACAGCTTGGCAATCGATCAGTGCGCCCGAATCAGAATATCCAGTAGCTAAATTCTCCATCATCACTGGCAAAAAAAAGATTCATTCCAAAATGCTATCCATGATCGAAGAATCTAAAGCTGAAGTTACAATTTTAACTACCTCTTTAGGTTTAATTCAAGAAGATATCGCAGGCATTTTTGACACTTCAGCCGCTTCTTCTCAAGACCGAAAAGTGCAGTTTCAGATCATAACTGATATTTCCCATGAAAACCTCAAGGTAGCAGAAAGACTGGATAATAATATTGCTGAAGAAAAACTATGCATGAAGCTTCGTCATGTTGGGATGACTTCAAAGTTTTTCCCACGGTTTCTAATTAAAGATGAAGAAGAAGCTATGCTTTATGCTCCTTTTGGTAATGAAGCATCAGTATTGAATTTGGAAGATGAAGGATTATGGATTAACGATAAAATGTTCATCTCTGTTTTGAAAGCCTTCTTCGTCCAAATGTGGCAAACTGGAATAGAAGCTTCACGACGAATCGATGAATTAAGAACTGGCATACCACTTGGCGAAACATTGGTCATCAAAGATGCCACCGATGCATGGGACAAAGTCACAAAAGTTCTCGATTCAGCACAAAAAGAAATTGTTTTAATTACAACCTCCCAAAGCATCAATCGCCTCGCCGAAAATGATCCACTAGTAAACTATTTGAAGAAAGACTTAGATGTACGAATAATGGCATCCATTGACCTTGATAACCTTGAGCCAGCTCAAAAACTTTCAGCAGACTATGAAATTAAACATGTCCCAATCAGTTACCTCACAATGATGCTGGTCGACAACAAGTACCTATTTATGTTCAAGATGCCGCCTCTAAGCGATTTTGAAACTGAATCCGCTCTCTCCTTAGCTGACACAATGTACTCAACTGATCCTAGTCAAATTGAACGAGTAAGCGAAATGCTAGATGATATTTGGAAACGGGGCATTGACATTTCAGAAATCAGCGACCAAGCAGGCACAAAACTTCCATCCATAGAGGTCTCAACAACTGAAACCGTAACTAAACTTGTCGAAAAAATGTTGCAAAACGGCGTTGCTTCCGTTCTGATAACGGAGAATCACAAGCCGATGGGCGTAATAAATGATAAAGACATTTTACGAGACATTGTTGAAGAACACAAAGACCCTAAGAAAACTCTTGCAAAAGACCTCAACTACACACCGCTTATAATTTTGCAAGGAGATGAATCGATGATTACTGCCATGAACCTTATGTGTAAGAAAGGCATGAGAAGGGCTGCTATGGTCAAAAATGGACATCTCGTGGGCATGTTGACGGAAGATATTGCTAAGAAAGCTGCCATGCAAGTCAAAGCAACGGCTCGCATCTAATTTTTATTTTAGCAAATAACTTTAACTTGATTCTTCTAGAGGTAAATGATATTAGTAAAAAGCGTTATCCTTCTACCGAGGAAATTAACTTTGAAGCTTCAGACACCCATAATCATTGTAAACTTTAAAACGTACCTTGAATCTACAGGAAAACGAGCCGTTGAACTGGCAAAAAACGCTGAAAAGGCCTCTAAAGAAACAGGTGTTACAATCGTGGTAGCACCGCAGTTTGTTGACTTAGCACGGATTTCTGAGGCGGTTGAGATTCCAGTTTTTGCTCAGCATATTGACCCAATTAAGCCAGGGAACAGCACTGGGCATATCCTTACTGAAGCCGTTAAGGAGGCAGGCGCTGTTGGAACGTTGATTAATCATGCCGAGCGCCAGCTTAAACTTTCAGAGATTGAAGCTATTATATCATTAAGTCGGGAAAAAGACTTGATTTCTTGTGTATGCGCTAACAATCCCAATACAAGCGCTGGTGTAGCTGCCATGAACCCAGATATTGTATCTTTTGAGCCGCCAGAATTGATTGGAACGGGAATTGCAGTTTCAAAAGCGCAACCTCAAGTTGTCACTAACACAGTTAATCTTGTTAGAAGAGTGAATTCTGAAATCACAATTTTGTGCGGTGCCGGTGTCAGCCAAAGTGAAGATGTTTCGGTAGCGCTTAAGCTTGGAACACAAGGTGTGCTTGTTGCAAGCGGTATAGTAAAGGCGAAAGACCAATATAGTATTCTACGTGCTTTTGCCGACGCAACAAACCATTAGATTGTGTGAATGCATTGAAAGTTGAAGCTGAATGTGAGTCCTGTTTACTTTCTCGAGGACAAGTGGCAACATATCAAGCCACAACAAACCCTGCCCTACGTTTTAGATGTCTTGCTGAAATAGTTAAATTGTTAAATCGAGAATTCAAAGCCAACTCGGTTGCCGCAGATATAGGCACGAAAAGAGATCGAATAATCAAACAATTAACAAGCAACAACGACCCGTACCTGCGAACCAAAAGATTGGCAAACGAGAAAGCGCTCAAAATGCTGCCACACGCTAAAAAACTTGTGGAAGCAGGCAATAATCAGCAGGAACGTTTCAAAAAAGCATGCCTCTGCTCCATCGTAGGCAATATTATGGAGTTTGATATTCCAGGTCACAAATTTACTCTGAATGATTTAGCTGCCTGTTTTAGAGAGGCATCAAAAGACTTGGTTATTGATGACATTGACAAGGCTTACGCCCTAGCAAAAAAGGCCAACAGTGTACTTTTTTTAGCAGATAATGCCGGAGAAATAGTTTTTGACAGTTTGCTAGTTGAGCAGCTGAAAAACATGGGGTTAAAAGTTATTTACGCAGTAAAAGGCGGACCAGTAATTAATGACGCCACCATGGATGATGTTCCGCAATCAAATATTGATAAATTGGCTGATGATGTAATTACAACAGGAACAGACGCTGTTGGGTTACAAAAAAAAGAGGTTTCACCCGAATTTCTAAAGATCTATGACTCGGCAGAACTGGTTTTTGCTAAAGGCATGGGATACGCTGAAACGCTCACTGAATATAAACTAACAAAACCCCATTTACTGCTGTTCAGGACAAAATGTGTTCCAGTGGCCAATTATTTTTGTGTTCCAAGGGACAAAAACGTAGCTAAGCTGATGACACAATGAAACATCCCCCATAATATTTGTCAACTGCTTCACCTTTTGAGGAAATTGTAGCGGGAGTGGCTGGTTACTAAAGGCTTGAGAGGCAGTTCTTCTTCTAAGTTTTAAGTATAAATACAGAATTATTATAGTTTCTATGTAGACGCAAACGATCTAAAAGTGGCAATTTACTTTTAAGCTCGCAAGTAGATTAGATATTTTTCGAGAGATCTCATTCTGACTTATACTTATAATTTGGTCAAAATTAAAATTGAAAACTAATTTCAATCCAAAAATTAAAAACGACCTTTAACTCTTGAGAACACTTTAAACCCAAAAAAAATTAAGGCAGTATTGCTTTTCTGAGGCTTTCAGCAGCAGTTTCAGGGATAACTGTGTTGATGTACGTTCCCGTGCTTATTTCGAAGCCTGCCCAAATTGACAGTTTAGGGCAAACTTCTAAGTGCCAATGATAGTAGTCTTTTGCTTCTTCATTTATGGCTAAGTGGAACCCGTAATTGTAGGGCGGATCATTAACTACGTCTTTTAGAGCTTTTAGGCTTAGTTTAAGCGCTTTAGCGAGCTGTTTAACTTCGGCGCCTGTTAAGTCTAAAATATTAGCAGCGTGTTTTTTGGGTAAAATCCAAAATTCCATTGGGTTGATACTTGCGTAGGGAGCAAAAATAACGAATTCGGAGTTCTCGTAAATAAACCTTGGACCCTTCGTTTCCTTTTCAATGATCTCGCAGAAAAAACATTTTCTATGCTCTTTATAGTATGCTTTACTCGCATTCATTTCTTCTTGAATGAGCGATGGAACCATCGGGGTTGCAATTACTTGACTATGTGCATGGGAAAGCGACGCGCCTGCTTCTTTGCCAAAATTTCTGAAGATTGAAACATATTTGACATACTGTTTTGTGCTTAACTCTTTGAGTCGGTCGATGTAGGCGTGGATTACTAATTCGAGTTGGGGCAGTTCAGCATCGGCTGGGTCCTCGTCATGATTTGGTGACTCAACGATAACTTCATGACCTCCGATTGCGTCACCCAAAAATTCGCTTTTAAAAATTTGTGCCATATCCCCTGCTTGTTTCGGCGAGCTAAATGCTGGGTAAAGATTTGGGATGGCGCGGATAAGCCAGTTTTTTGGGCGCTCACCTGTTAGCGGGTCTTGGGCAATATTAATTCCATCCTTCTCTTTAAGATAAAGCATTACCGCTGGCGGCGTCAATTGCTCATTGCCAACACACATCGGGCAAACTGTTGTTTGGGCAACTTCAGTTTTTTGTTTTGCGAAATCGGTGGGTCTGCGGCTTCTCTCTGTCGCGATTACAACCCAACGGTTTAGCAAATAATCTCTTCTTAATTCATTGTAAGGCATATGAAGCACCGTGACCAAAGAAGTCATTGACACATTTTAGAGTTTCTCACTCTCTATTTTAATCGTTAAATGTTGAAATTAGGAAGATTTTATATCGGCAGGTTTTCAATAGATTGAGAAAACAGGCTTTGTAGCGCTGAGAACGATGATTGGTAAATCAAATTTAAGATCCACTTTTCCTCAGCTGAAAGCAGCCCTAACTAAGTGGCGCTTAGCTTTTCTGGTTCTTGCTTTTTCGTACGCAGTTTTGCTGGTGCTTAACCTTTCTAATATGCCACTGAATTGGGATGAAATTGTTCATCTAAATGGAGCGATGTTTCTAAAAAATGGATTATACTCGAATTTCGTTAACAACTCTTTTTATCCTCCTCTTTATGACGTTGTCACTTTGAGTTTTTTTAATGCTTTTGGGGTAAGCTTATTTTCTGCGCGGTTGGTTTCGGTGGTTTTTTCAGTGCTTTCGCTCTGGGTAATTTTCGAGTTTGCCTATAGCTTATATAATGGAAAAGTTGCTTTGCTTGCAGCTTTGTTTTTAGCGGTTATGCCAGGTTACTTTTGGCTTTCACGTATGGCAATGCTTGAAGTTATGCTTGTTTTCTTTTTCACATTGTCATTGTTTTTCTTTTATCAATGGTTAAACAGTCGTCAAAATAGAATGCTGGTTTTTAGCGGTTTAGCGTTGGGTTTGGGTTTTCTAACAAAGTATCAGGTGCTTGCTGCTGTGGTGGTTATGCTTGTTAGTATATTGTTTTTGGGGTGGGGTCAAATTAAGCGTTTGTTTTCAAGATTTTGGGTTTTGATATTTGCAGCGTTAATTGTTGTTATTCCTTGGCTGGTAATTGCGTACAAGGTTTATGCGTCTCAACTCTTAAGCCAATGGTCATATGCTATGCAAATGGGCAACCCTGGTAAATCGCTCTATAGTGTCCGCTTTCCAGTTCCTGTTTTTTATTTAATTGAAATAACATGGCCCTACGTAAACGTTCATCCAATTTCGCTTCTGCTCTATATTGTTGGTTTGGCTGGTTTGGTTTTCTTTTTTTGGCGACATAAAAGGGAAGACAAATTTCTACTTATCTGGTTTGTCAGCGTTTTGGTATTTTTCACTTTAATTTCAAACCGTGAATGGCGCTATGTATTGACGCTGTTTCCAACATTGGCTATTTCCGCGGCAGCGCTAATTTTGTTTGTTCACGAAAAAGCCACGAGCACTTGGAAAGACCAGCGATTAAGCTTAAACAAGAAGCGAGCTGCCAAAGTGGCGGCATCTCTAATCATAGTTTTCTTGGCGGTAGCAATAGCTTTCAGCATAAACGATAACTACACAATCGTTAAACAAAATGATATACAAATCCATATTCAAGATGCAACAAATTATGCAGTCCTGCATGACGATGCAAACCAGTCTATAATGGTTCTTTGCCCGTTCAATTATTTAAGCCAAGACATGGTAAAATTCTACCTAATGACCGACGGCGAAAACCAGATTGGAACTTGCCAATACCCACAAATGCCAGTTGATGCTTATACACCCAACTTCAACATAACTGAATTTATCGATTTATGCAAACTGAATCACGTAAAATTTGTGTTCACTTACGAGTACGGGGGTACAGTTCCATATTTTAACACAACACTAAATCTCCAACAAATTTACAAGCAAATCTATGCGTCAGGCAAGTTTTCCGCAATCTCGCCTGAGGCAACTTTCGGTCAAAATCCTCGAAGAATCCTCGTTCTAGACTTTACGGGCTAAGATTGAACTGATATATTTTAGTAAAATAGCCAGTTTTCAGTATTTTGAGGATTAAACTTTAAGAGCGAAGGTAAAGGCATATATCTCTTGATTTGTCCTCTTTAATTTTCAAGTTAAGACGTACTTGGCGAAAATATGGATTTAACAGAAAAAATCCTGAAACTAAAAAAGGAAAAGAAAGCTGTCATATTAGCTCATAATTACCAGCGGTCAGAAATCCAAGATATAGCTGATTATGTGGGCGACAGTATCGAATTAAGCCGTAAAGCTGCACAGGAAAAAGATGCTGAAATTATAGTTTTCTCAGCAGTTGATTTTATGGCTGAGTCAGCGGCGATTTTGAATCCAGACAAAAAGGTTCTTTTGCCCTGTTTAGGTGCAAGATGCCCAATGGCTCAGATGCTAACGGTTGATGAGATTGAACGGGCTAAATCTAAGTACCCAAAAGCTCCTGTAGTTTTGTACGTTAATACTTTAGCTTCATGCAAAGCCCACTGCGACGTTTGCTGCACCAGCGCCAACGCGGTAGAAGTTATCAATTCCCTTGATGCAGAAACAATACTTTTTGGTCCAGACAAGAACCTAGCTGAATACGTCAGCGAAAAAACAGGCAAAACCTTAGTTCCCATACCCGAAAATGGGTTTTGCCCCACGCACTTGCTTTTCCAGCCAGAGGACATAACCGCGCTAAAGATGGACCATCCCAACGCAACAGTTATGGTTCATCCTGAATGCAGCACAGAAATGCGAAAGGTAGCTGATTACATTGGCAGCACATCAAAAATGTGCCGTTTTGCCAAAGAATCCAAAGATAGAACATTCATAGTGGGCACCGAAGAAGGAATTCTGCATCGACTGCGCAAAGAGAATCCTGATAAAACGTTTTATTTGGCCTATGAAGGCGCAATATGCCCGAATATGAAACTTACAACTCTTGACCGACTGTATAGTGCTTTGAAAGAAGAAAAGAACATAGTTAAGGTTCCGGTTGCAGTGGCTAAGAAGGCTAGGGCTTCTTTGGAAAGGATGTTTGAGGTTTAAACGGTTACTATTGTTGTTTTGAGGATTTTTACGCCCCTTCTGGTTGTTAATTCGTCGCTTAAGTGATGTATTTCTGATGCTTTACCTTTGACCGCGATAGCTTCTAAGCAGTTTTGTTCGCTTATGTGAATGTGTAGTGTTGAGGTAATGATTGATGAGTGTTCATGTTGGGTTTCCGTTAGTTCGCTTTCAAGTCCTTTTGCGTCGTGGTCGTAAACCATGAGTATGACACCTGTTTGGACAGTGTCTTCTTCTTTGATCCATTTTCGATCTGAAACATAGAGTCGCACAGCGTCTTGAATGGCTTTGCTGCGACTTTCGTAACCCATTCTGCTTATAATTTCATCGAAGTCTTTGAGGAGTTCAGGTGGAAATGTTACGCCTATGCGGACGATTTTTGACATTTTTGGTCAAATAAAAGGTGGTCGTTCTGCCTAAAAGCTTTTATATCCTTCGTAACACTAAATCCAAAAAAAGTGTTACGAATGACGGAAAAAACCGCAACCTTCAGCCTTGCACGCAACGAAAAAATACAAATCGCAATCATCTTCACCACACTTATAACCGTAACAGCGGTTGGCTTCTCTGCGGCATTCGTCATCGGGAAAATCGCCGTGGTCCTCGGCGGTTTAGGCATTGTTGCATACGTCTTTGGTTTAAGACATGGCGTGGATGCTGACCACATAGCAGCCATCGATAACACCACAAGAAAACTCATGCAGGAGGGAAAACGCCCCTACACAGTAGGCATGTGGTTTAGTCTGGGACACTCTACAGTAGTTGTTGCCCTTATAGTTGGCTTGATTCTGGCAACTAGAGCTGTCGCAACTAACATTCCTGTCCTCCAAAGTACCGGTGCAGTAATCGGTACCTTAGTATCGGGAAGCTTCCTCTGGATAATAGGCTTTATCAACGCTGTAATCGTAATCGGCTTGTACAAGATTTTCCAAACTCTTAAGCAAGGCAAACTAAATCAGGAAGAACTAGAAAATTTGCTTCAAAATCGCGGGTTTATGAACCGCTTTTTCCGCCCACTCTTCAAAGCAATTAATAAACCGTGGCATATTTACCCAGTTGGTGTGCTTTTTGGCTTAGGCTTCGACACGGCAAGCGAAGTTGCCTTAATCGCTATAAGCGTGGGAATCGGCGTATCTACCAACATTCCAATGTACTATATTCTTATTCTTCCATTATTGTTCACATGCGGCATGGTCACGGTTGACACTGCAGATGGCGTTGCTATGAGAGTAGCTTACGGTTGGGCTTTCTTAAATCCGATACGCAAAATATACTACAACTTGACCGTAACTGTTATTTCCGTGTTGGTTGCTTGGGCAATCGGCACCGTAGAGCTCTTACAGGTGCTTTCAAGTGAATTTAACCTCAACGGCTTATTCTGGAATTCGCTTCGAACTTTGAATTTTGAAATGATAGGCTTTGGAATAATCGGTATTTTCATTGTTTCTTGGCTAGCATCCTTTGGCTATTGGCAATACAAAAAATATGATAAACTTGAACCATTCAAAAACTTACAGCAAACCTCAATAAACACCAAATCTAACTAAGAATTGAACTAAAATGCCGACTGAACAACAAGCATTAATTGAATTTGCCCGCCAACTGCACGGACATGTAGGACCATACTTAGTTATCGGCTTAAGAATTGGGGCAGCAGCTAAAAAAACCCTAAAAATCTCTGATATTGAATTAGCACATCTTAGAGCAGAAGTTTCTGTTCCTTTATATCCACCATTTTCTTGTTTGCTAGATGGCATTCAGGTTTCTACAACATGCACAATAGGCAATCAAAGACTTCAATTCAAAAACTCAAAAACTATTCAAGCAACTTTTATGATTGAGGAAGTTGGAAAAACAGCTAAAATTACTCTTTCCACGCCTTTCACCAAGATATTGGACGAAAAGAAAATACAAGATAAGTTGGATGAAGCATATGCTTGGGAACTCTCTCAGCTGCCTGAGGACCAACTTTTCATAATTAAAACTGAATAGTTTTTTAGCTTGCCGCCGTTTCAGAATAGTGACGAATCATGCAGGACCTTGAACTATCCAAAAAAGAGCTCTATAGTAAACAGCTAACGCTTGCCATAGCTAAAAACGGCCAAGTGCTTTTTGAAACTGATTCTCATCGAATCTCAGGTTTCATTCATGCAATAGACACTCTTGGCATCTTACTCAAAGATGCTTCAATAGCCGATCGGGTGGCGGGCAAAGCATTAGCGTTATTGTGCATTTATGCTGGAATAAGAGAGGTTTATGCAGAAGTTCTAAGCAAGAAAGCTAAAGTACTTTTTGAAGAAAACAACGTCGTTTGTCAATGGGAGAATTTGGTTGATAATGTTTTGGATTTAAACAAGAGTGGCATGTGCCCGTTTGAAAAAGCTGCCGCAGAGATATCTGACCCAAAAGATTCCTACTCTGCATTCAAGGCTTTGTTGGAAAAAATGAAGCCCTGCAAGTAGATTAAACATATTTGTCAGTTGTTTTTTGTGGAAATTAAACGAATCTTTAAATTCCGTTTCTGTTAAATTCAAAACTCAATTGGTAATGAATGAGCACTATTAGTTTGGGGCTTAGGCGGCTTTACGCGAAAATAGCTTCTTTGAGGACGATTCAACAGTTCATTCTGATAGCATTAATTTCCCTTGTTATTTACGCTCTATCAAAGGGTCCGCCACCAGGGCAAGACCATTATGTTTGGTTAGCAAACGCTTTTCTTCATGGTAAATTAGGTGTTTCCGGCGGGGGGATTAATCTTCAAGAAATCGTTCCTCTAAACGGAAACTATTATGTTGTTTACCCTCCGATGCCTGCTGTGCTTCTAGTGCCGTTTGTTGCAGTTTTCGGCACTTCCCTTGATGAAGCTCTATTTTCAATAATTCTTGCCTGCATATGTGTTTCTCTAACTTGGCTTATGCTTAGAAAAACTGGTGTGAACAACAACAAAGCACTTTGGCTAACGGCTCTTTTTGGTTTCGGAACATGCTTCTGGTTTATCTCAGCAGTTGGCACTTCGTGGTATATAGCAGAAGTTGTGTCAGTTCTTTTCCTTACATCTGCCATTTTGGTAGGTTTGTATAAGAAAAGCTATATTTTAGTTGGTTTGCTGTTGGGTTTTGCTGCGTTAGCACGATTACCTACGGCTTTAGCTTTTCCATTTTTCCTGTTTCTTATATACGATGAAAATGCCGCTTGGAAGCCTCGATTTAAGCAAGCAGCCCTTTTCTTTGCCGGTTTAGCCATACCTGTTACTTTGTATTTACTCTACAATGTTGCTCGATGGGGAACAATTCTGGATTTAGGCTACGGTCTCATCCCTGGCATACAACAAGATCCGTTTTTCCAGCAAGGAATCTTCAATATTGCCTATATTCCAAGACACATTTACGCGATATTTTTCCAAGGACCCATCCTGCTTAACTCATTCCCATATTTCAAACCTTCATGGATGGGTTTAGGTTTGTTCTTCACGACGCCAGCGTTCCTGTTTATTTTCAAAGGTCCGTGGAACAAGCTGAGCAAATACTCCGCTATAGCCATATTGTGTATCCTTCCTCCGATAATTACGCATGGCACTGTAGGGTTTACTCAGTTTGGTTACCGCTTCAGTCTTGACTTTTCTCCATTTTTAATTTTGTTGACTGCTAAGGGCATGCGTGAGAATCTTGGTTGGGAAGAAAAAGCCCTGATAATTCTAAGTTTGCTGATTAATTTGTGGGGTGTAGTGTCGATAATTAAATTTAACTTTGTAAGTTTCTAGCGCTTACTTGCCTAATTGACCTCGAGTCTCAAGTTTTCGCGAACGGTTTATATCAAACAAATCTTTAAATAAATATTGTTATCAGAGGGTAAAAAAATGAGTACTGAACCTTTTCATGTAACCGATGCAAATTTCGAAGAAACAATCAAGAAAAACAAGTTGGTTTTAATTGATTTTTGGGCTAACTGGTGTGGACCCTGCAGAGCATTAGCACCAACAATTGTAGAGTTAGCAAAAGAAAACAGCGGCAAAATCTTAATTGGCAAACTCGATGTTGATGAAAACCCATCTACGGCTGAAAAATTTCAAGTTTTTAGCATTCCAACAATGATAGTTTTCAAAGATGGTTCTGAAGCTGATAGGCTCGTGGGTTTGTGCCCAAAAAACAAGATTGTTGATGCGTTGGAGAAACATTCGAAGTAGATCAAGAGCTTTTCATTTTTTCATACATTTTCTCAAAAGTCCAGCGAATGCTCGACTTAAGCTCTTTTAATCGTTCCTCGTCCACATTTTTTATCACGATTTCTCTTATTAAATCGCCTTCCCGAACAACATTGAAGGTGAACATTTTATCATTTGTTAACTGCTTTGTTTTAACGAGCTCTGCATCTTTTTCCTGCATTTTGGAGAAGACTTTTTCGACAAGAAAATTTGTGAAAGGCGGTGTGTTTACACTGAAGTTTTTGCTTTCATCTGGCAATACATGAATGATTTGTTTATCAAAATAAAGTAGCGCTAACGGTTCATCGGTCATGGTTTTGAGAGGTATGACTGTTTCTTTCTCTGTTTGTTGAGGCACCCCGCGTTGCACAACAACCGTTGGTGGCTCACGGTCTTGTCTTGGCAAAACAACCTCTTTAGGCTCAGGCATCTCAGCGACTTCTTTAAGGTCTCCTCTCTTGAAGCCTTTGTCAAGCAAAATGCCATTGACTGTGTCTAAGGCAGCTTGCACTTCTTTGGCTTCAGCATTTAGTTTTTCGAGTTGCTCTTCCATTCGCTTTTTGAATGCTATTAGGGATTTCATTTTTTCTGTGTCTTGGGACAACGAAGTTCACGCCTGCCTCTTATTTTAGCGGTTGATGCTTATCAGTTTTAGCTTTTCCTAAATGCTAAACTGCGTTTGACTATGGGCTTAGTCTAGAATTTTATTTGCAATTTTTTGTTTGTGTTTTGGGCTGCTTTTTTGGAACAGACCTTTATTTCTTTGCAGATAGCGGAAGAATTCGCAAGAATCTGCAAGAAAACGCAAGAATCTGCAAGAAAACGTAAAAATCTCCGCTTAGCAACTATTTTTTTATTCAGACTATTTTGGGTTGCTTTCTTGGTTTGGGGCTAGGTTTGTTTGCAGGCTGCGTCACTACGCGTCTTAA
>CAVYXL010000013.1:0-181309 GCA_963772505.1 Candidatus Bathyarchaeota archaeon | reverse complement strand
TTGAACCCACGATCTCCGGCTCCGAAGGCCGACACCTTAATCCGTGCTAGGCTACGAGCCCATCTGACCTGACATCACAATAATGGGGTCGCATTAAAAGATTTACGGCAATTCTTATAAACCAACATAATATTTAACTTCAGTGCTCCCTAAGGTGGGCCGGTAGCTCAGCACGGCTGGAGCGTTCGACTGATAATCGAAAGGTCGGCAGTTCAAATCCGCCTCGGCCCACCATCTACAACTCTTCGTTGATATTAATTTTCAATTAGGCTATTTGTTCAACTTGCCTTTAGCTGGCTCTACCAACACTTTTTAGAGGGTTTTGAGCTTTTTTGGACTCGACTTGAACACAATTAAGCAAAAAGGAAAGACAAAACAAACGAAAGAATAGCTCTCCCAAGGTTTAAAGCAAATAATTTCATGTTTTAGGCATAAAGTTTGAATTGTCAACAATCATATGTTTGATTAGATAGTGAGGGTTTAGTTGATGAGTGTAAAGTGTCCTGAGTGTGGGTTTGATTTTTCTGATAAACCAGATTTTTTGAAGTATTCAGCGGTTGGCGAAATTATTCAGTGTCCTGATTGTGGAACTGAATTGGAGGTTGGTAAGGATAAGCAGCTTAATGTTGTGGAGTTAGAGGACTTGGATTGGGGCGAATCTGATCGTGGTTCAAAATAATTTGTGATTTTTTGGTCTTAACTCTTAATTAAAAATAGATTCCCATCTACCCTTGTGATCTTTCCTGAGATCAATGATTTTCTGCTTTTTCTGATTCCTTTTTGTCATTTTTGTTAGGTGGCTGTTTAACTTCGTTTTTCTCAGTTTTTTCTTGCAGTGTTTCAGCTTCAACCCATTTTGTAGCTTCTTCAAGTCTTTCTCCTGCTCTTTCTAGCGGTGAAACTATTCTTTCTAACGACGCAGGCAAATGTTGTTTCGGATGCGGACCAAAAGTTCCAGCGTAAACCCTTGAAAGTTCAGCGCCGAAAAGAACAATCAAGTTCAAAATATATATCCAAAGCAAAATAATGATGAGCGCGCCAGCTGCCCCAACAATTGTTGTTACAGTAAAAATTTGAATGTATATGCCCAGAATATAATTAGTAACTGTAAAAGCAATACCCGTAACTACTGCCGGTAAAAATACGTCTGCCCAATGAACTCTAACTTCTGGGATCACCTTGAAAATTAAAGCAAAAAGCAGGGTTGATAAAGCAAAAGAAAAAATTATTTGAGCTATCTTAACTACGACAAACGTTACCGTTCCATTTACTGAAAAAAACGGTATAGCACCAGTCAAAGTGGTTGCTATTCCTGTCCAGGCGATTACAATTAAACCAAGCGCAGAAACCAAAATAAACGGTCCGATTCTCTGTTTGACTCTTGCGCCAAAACTTCGACTTTTCGCCCTCTTGACCTCCCAAATTACATCCATCGTATCACGCAAAACAGAGAACGTGCCAATTGCTCCAGCTAAGGAAAATGCAATAACCGTAATAGCCGCCCATATCGAAGAGAAAGGTGATGCTGCGCCAGAAAGTAACTCTCTGAATAATTCCGCAATTGCTGGACCTGCCAGCGAATTTATTTGCTGAATCAACTGTTGAGTTGCTTGTGTTTGACCAGAGAACAAAGCAAAAAAAGATATAATAATGAGCAAAAGTGAAGGCAAAGGAATAATGATAAAAAACGTTAATGCCGCGGCTCTCAATGCTGCGTTATCCGCTAGCCAATCCTTAAACGAAGCTTTGAAAACCGCATAAAGTTCCCTTCTATTCATTTAGAACCCAATATTCTTGCTTAGAAATCGCTATTCAAGCATTCAAGCGTTTCTTGTTGTATATCTCTATGTGGGAGTAAGCAAGCAACCACAACTTAAGTTAGCCCTAATCTTATCCTCAGTAAACATCAAAAATGCGTTACCCTATTAAGAGCGAGGGAAGAACGTAATAAACTGAAGAAAATGCCTCATCTTTCTCCTGAAAAAATTTGGAACTTAAACGAAAAAGAACTCTATGCCTTACTTGAAAAAGAATTATCTGCACCCAAACAGAAGGAAATTCGTTTTTATGCACCAAGTTTCAGCTACTACAAAACCAAATATTTTCGTTCTTCGCCAATCAGTTTTCCCACAATTTCTGTTACCGGAACATCCTGCGCGTTAAAATGCAAACATTGCGGCGGTAAAGTGCTTGAAACTATGCATCCAGCGCTTTCACCACAGGAACTGTTTGAACTATGCGCTAAGCTAAAACAGAAGGGCGCTCAAGGTTGTCTGATTAGTGGGGGTTGTTTGCATGATGGTTCTGTGCCTCTTGATGGGTTCGTGGAGGCGATTGCGAGGATTAAGCAGAAGCTTGGCTTGACCGTTTTTGTTCATACTGGAATTATTTCTCTGGAAACTGCTGTTTTGCTTAAGCACGCTGGGGTTGATGCAGCATTAATAGATGTGATTGGCTCAAATGAAACGATAAAGAAAATTTACAACCTCAATATTACCTTAAAAGATTACGCCGACTCGCTCAAAGCACTAAATGAGGCGCAAATACCTTTTGTTCCTCATGTTATTGTCGGGTTAAACGAAGGCAAATTAGACGGTGAATTAGAAGCGCTCAAAATGATACAACAAGTTAAGCCTTCAGCTTTAGTAATAATAGCTTTTATGCCCATACATGGAACAACTATGGCGAAGACACCTTCTCCAAGACCAGTCGATATAGCCAAAGTCACATTGGCAGCACGGTTAATGTTTCCCGAAACCCCCTTAGTTTTGGGTTGCATGCGTCCCAAAGGTGTTGCCCGCGGAGAAACAGATGTTTTAGCATTAAAAGCGGGGGTTGATGCAGTTGCGTTTCCAAGCGAAGATGCTATCAAATATGTGCAAAACAATGATTTTCAGGTTTCTTTTTCTTCTTATTGCTGTGCGCAGATGTTCTTTGATGCTAAAGCAAACAAAAAGTAGTTTGTTCAAGTCTAAGTTTTAGTATCTGAGGCAGTTTTCGCCTTTATTGAACAATTCTTGTACACAAAAACGAAAGGTTAATTTAGGAAAGATACAGAGTAATGCAAGGTTTGCCGGTCAAAGGGCACGGGTTCCACCTGATCCCATACCGAACTCAGAAGTTAAACCGTGTTCCGTTTCCAGCTGTAGTGTGGTCTTAGGCCACGTGAACCTGGGAAAGCTGGCAACCACTTTTCTTTTAATTAAAATCTTGGTAGATTTGGCATAGCTTTATAACTTACTTTTAATAGCTTTTTGAGAAGGTGTAAAAATTGAGTCTTATTCCTGGTAGCGATTCGATAACTCAGATTATCAGCTTGCTTTCCTACGTATTCTTCATAGTTTTAATTTTCTATGGTCAAAGAATCCAAATGTACGTTATGATCAGAGAAGTAGAAAACTCTCTTCATAAATTAAAGTTCATAAAAGAGGAAGGGCGCAAAAACGCAATTGAGGCCATAAAAGAAATTGGCAAACCAACAGCTGACCCTTCAGCTCGTGTTGACCGCTACTTAGAATACTTTACGATTGCTCCACAAAACATGGATCCAGCGGGCGTCGTTTACAAACTTGATCACATACTTGACGTTAGAGACGATCGGCTAAAAGATGAAGTAAAACTGATGGCACCAGCATGCGACGACGTTCAAGTGAACAATTTAGAAAACACATTGGAAGCTGCAATGGCACTTAACTTCATCTACAAAGTCATACGACACTACTATATTCAAGGCAAAAAAACCCTAAGTCTCTACGTAATAATGCAGATACAAATGATATTGCCTATGGTTATGAAAGAAGCCGAAGCATATGCAAGTGCCCTAAAAGCATTCGCATATGGTCAACCAATCGGAGACGGAGCGGGACCACTAGTTGCAGCAAAACTAATGCACGGTTATGAAATCCGCAAACTTCCAAAGGACTGCGTCATGGCGACCGTGCCATATGAAGGGCGAACAGCTCTTATAATCAAAGCTGAAGGGCCCGGTGGCAATGTTGGAAAACCAGGCGATGCAGTTGAAACTGTCATCGAAGAAAACGAAGGCAAAATCGGCATGGTCATAATGATTGATGCAGGTTTGAAACTTGAAGGCGAAAAGGTCGGCGAAGTTGCAGAAGGTGTTGGCTCAGCAATCGGTGGGCCTGGCGTAGACGCGTTCAAGATTGAAGCTAAACTGACAAAATACAAGATTCCAATCAACGCGGTAATTATCAAAGAAGACATTGGAGATGCAGTTTCACCTATGCGAAAAGAAATTAACGATGCAGTTGACCCTGTAATTGAACGTGTCAAAAACGTCATCTTAGAGCGAACCAAAGAAGGCGACAAAGTCATTATTGTTGGAGTAGGCAACTCAATCGGAGTCGGACAATAGGAGGATAAAAACAATGACACAAAATCAAACGTCAACAGCAGCTAAAAAAATCTCAAACTATCTAACAATGATAGTTATAATCGTCATTGCACTATCAATAATATCGTTAATATTAGCAGCAAACGCGTATTTGAGTACGCCAAGCCAACCCTTGGCTGCTGGATTTTTAACGCTTATTGGGTTAGTTGCTTTGTCGATGTCTGTGTTTACCCTTTATCAATCAAGAAGGCAAGTGGCACAAATGAAAGTTGAAATCCCAAAAGTAATGACCACAGTCGAATGTAAATGCGGTTCCAAAACAATGCGTGAATTCCAACGTGGCGACTATGTATTTAAAGATCTTGACACTCCATGCCAAAAATGCCCAAACTCAAAACAAATGGTAACGGCAATATACAAGGAAGTCAAAGAAAAAGAAAAAACGTACGATGTTTAAGTTAAGACTTCACATCCATCATCTTTTAACAGCACCGTGTGCTCGGCTTGAGCTACGGGTTTTTTGCTTACTTCCACAAAAACTGGGTAACCCATAACAGCTTTTGAAGCAATCAATTCTTTAAATGCTATTTTATGGTGTTCCTCTGGCACCACGCCTGTTAACCATCTTTCAGCGAAAGGTAAGGTTCTAAAATTAACCTCAATGTATTTAAGTAGTTTTTTGGAATATTCGTTCTTAACGGATTTTGTTTTTAGTAGGCGGTAAATGGTTATACGTGGGCTGTCATCAACTCTTCCAACAGCTTCTAGCAAAGTTACGAATGGTTCAATCGCATAGATTTCCCCGGTTTTCACTTTAGTAAATGAAGCTGGCTGTGACACATTAGGAATAGATAATCCCGCGTGAATTAGGTATCTTCCCACAGAGTGTCCACACAAGTTTGAGATGGGTTTGAAGCCGCGGTTTTTTATAGTTGTTTCAATTAAACTTCCGATTTTGCCAAGTGCCATGTCCCCGTGAATATTATCTGTGGCAGTTTTCAAAGCAAGTTCTGCAGTGGTTATCATGCTTTTGCCTTCGGGATTAAAACTAACTGTGAATGCTGAATCAGTTACGTAACCATCGATATGCACACCTAAGTCCACCTTAACTGTAGAGCCCTCCGGTATAGTTGAAGTATCGCCAGGAGGTGCCGTGTAATGTGCGGCCACTTCATTGATGCTAACGTTGCAGGGAAACGCTGGTTTGCCTCCTTTAACGCGAATCGTACTTTCGACTTTCTCGCAGACGTCGATTATTAGCATGTTTTCCTTAACGTAAGATCTCATTTCTTCTCTTGTTTCACGGAGGATTTTGCCAGATAAATGAAATTTTTGAAGCTCTTCTTTATCGTATTGCATTGCAGTTACCTTTTTTAATAATTTGGATTATGCGAAGGTGCTTAAATCCGTAACCCACGTGTTCTTAGGACTTGTAGAGTTTAGGGTCAAGTAAAGCAAAGTTGTTGCCACCTGCATGATAGAGCACTCTTGCTTTTTTCAAATCATAACTTTCCGCAAAAACACCCATATCAGCGTAAGCTTCCAAAATTTTACCTACATAGATTGTATGATCGCCTGTGGTAAATTTGCTATCCACACTGCATTCAAGGTGGGCAATGCATTCGCGAATCGCTGGGGCTTTTACTTTTTTAGCCTGCATCGGTGTTAAGTTTGCTTTTTTGAATTTATCAAAGCTTCTGCCAGTTAATGAACCGCATGAATAAACCGCTTGCAATATCTCAAGTGTCGGAATATTGACTATGAACTCGCCTGATTCTTCAATTAGTAAGTGGGAGTGGCGAGTAGGTGCAAGGCTGATGGCTAACAGCGGCGGATTAATCGATGTTGGCATTGCCCATGCAAGGGTTGTGATGTTGGGTTTACCAGCTTTTCCAACGCAGGAAACAAGAACGGTGTGCATGGGATGAAGAAGCCTATAAGCTGAAGCAATGTTTACTTGAGTTTTAACAGACACATAAATCACCGGTATAAACAGAGATAATTGTTTGAGTGTTAGCTTATTTCTTTTTTCTTTCACTTTATCTTTTTATATGGTATTGTTCGATTACGTCTTTGGCTTTTTCTCTGCGTTCTTGGTGTTCTTGCAGGAACTTGTTGAGTTTTTCCGCAATGTCTTTTTTGCATTCGCCACATAACATTTCGCCGCCTCGGCATTTACGTTCACGCTCAGCTAATTTGGCGGTGTCTTCTTCGAACAGATAGAAATAGTATTGGAAGATGCTGCAGATTGTTGGGTCCGCGCCTGTTTTGCGTTGTTCCGCAGCTGTACCTTTGCCGCCTGTGAAGGCATTCCAAATCTTCTTTTTGACTACATCTGGTGGGTCTGTTGTGAATATACTTGTTTCTGGCATGCTAGCGCTCATTTTTCCTCCCGCGCCTAATCCTGGTAGGAATCGGCAGTGAATTTGGGCTGGTTTGTAGTAGCCAAGCTTTTGTGCTATGTCGCGGGTTACTCTCCAGTAGGGGTCTTGATCAATAGCTGCTGGGATAAGAGCTGGAACGTTTTCGCCTGTAAGTTTTTTATGAATAAAACATGGTGCGGCTTGTATGGCAGGCCAGAATATCCAGCCGATGTTGGTGCTATCTTGAAAACCAAAGCTGCTCCGTGCCGTACTATAGGTTATTCGTTTAGCCACTTCCAATGTAATGTCGTAAAGGAGGTCGATGTCTTGCGTATCATAAATTATAAAGGTATTTTCCGGTTTGAAACCCAGACGCAATTAGGTCGAGAGTGTTTTCGTAGGAGTATTTGCTTGTTTTTTTGAATGTAGCTTCGTCGCTTATGAGGTATTTTTCGTCATCGGTTAATTGGAAGTATAGTCGAGTTTTGAATTTTTGTTGAATATGAAGCGTAAAAATCCAAGGCACGAGGTGTCCGATGTGGACAGGTCCTGATGGTCCTCTGCCGGTGTAAAGAACAAATTTTATGCCTTTATCGTAAAGGTCCAAAACGGTGTCTAAATCTCGGTGGCTAAAGAAAATTTGGCGTTCAAGTTGCAAATGGAGTTTGTCAGTATGTTTCTGTACTCTTTCAAGCAGTTTGGACGTTATTGGTTGGGTGCCGAATTCGCGTATTAAGCGTTCGTAGTCTACTTTGCCTTTTACTTCCCAAGGTGTGACCACCATTTCGTTGTTGTTTTCTTCGCCAGTTGTAGCCGTTCTGTATCACCAATGCCTTTTAACAAGAGATGCTGTGGCTTGTCATATATCTTTTTTTACAAAGGAATATTTGAGTAGGCTTCTTTGAATCGCGAAGTGTGCAATAACTTTTTTAGTCGTTTCTTTACCTTTATTCGCGGTGCATAATTACGACTGAAGATATTTGGTTCCCTATGGACGGAGATACTTTTGTAACTGAAGATGGCTTCATACTCAATACATTTGGTTATGAGCATCCTGATGACCGCGTCCTTGCGTTCTTAAAATATATTCCTGCAAAATATAAGGAACTCTTTAACGTTGAAATGTTGGAGCGAACATGGAAATTTGGGGAAAACCAACTTTTTAGAGCAGAAAAATTATACACTGCAAAAAATTATCAGACTTTCATAGAAGCCTTTCGAAAGAATTTTCCAGATTACCTTTATTATGACTCTTTCAGAAATAAAGAGCTTATAACTGCACCGTTGGATCGCATTCGGCAAGTTTTTGTTCCCAAAGATCGCTTGGTTTGGCTTGAAAACTTGCCCAAACGAGATAAACTTCAGCAGATGGCAATAGATTTGGTTCATTTAATATCCAAAGAGTCAAACGTCCCCTTGAGTGACTTGGGGATGCACGGTTCGATTGCTTTGGAAATGCATGCACCTGAATCTGATATTGACTTTGTTGTTTATGGTACAGAAAACTTCCGATTGGTGGAAGATGCCATCGCACGACTTGTGAATGTTGGTCAGTTAAGCTATATTGTGGGTAACCGGATTGAGGCAGCAAGAAAATTTCAAGGAAGATATCAAGGCAAAATTTTCATGTATAACGCAACTAAAAAACCCGAGCAAGTTACAGAAGAATTTGGCGCGTATCGATATGTTCCTCTTGATTCTGTTCGTTTCCAAGCAACTGTTATTGATGACTCAGAAACAATGTATCGACCCTCGATATACAAGATCACAAGTTATAAACCTCAAGATGACCAATCAGAACTTGATATAGATAAAATCCCAATTCAAGTTGTATCAAACATTGGTCTTTATAGAAACGTTGCCCGTTGTGGCAAAGAAATCAAAGTCTCCGGCAAACTTGAACGAGTAGAGTCCACAAGTTCAAAAGAAGTCTTCTATCAAGTAGTTGTTGGAACCGCAACTTCAGAGGAAGAATACATTTGGCCAATAATTTGAAACTGCGCGACCGAGACGCAATAGAAACAAGTGAAGGCTTAATCTTTCGTGTCTTCGGCAATAGCCATCCCCCTGGCGCATATATTTGCGATGCAGAATATGCCTCCTCAAGAATCTTTCAATCAAAAGACCCAAGAGCACCAAGAACGGGCAAGAGAAGACCTCTACTACAAATTCTATAATGACGAAGGCATGAAGTTAGTAGCTAAAAAGTATCCGCAATATTTGATTTTTCATGAAATGCTTGGATTAAACCTTGTCGGTGTAACTGACGACTTGATTATGGAAGCAAGAAAACCTGAGGAGCGGTTAGCAGTTTTACTTGAGGCTGGACCAACAGATGAGTTGCTAGCAGCTATGGAGCGAGTTTTGATGATTTCGATTAACAATTCAGGCGTAAAAAAAGAAAATTTTGGTGTCTTCGGCTCAATGCTCCACGGTTTTCATCATCCAAAGTTTTCAGACATTGACTTTATTGTTTATGGCAAAGAAGAAAATGCTCAGAATGAGAAAAACACTCGAAGCACTTTATTCTGACAAATCGTCAGGTTTACATAATGAGTTTGAATCGGAAAACGCTATGGCGGGTAAAGATTGGCGTTTCCAAAACTTTACTATTCCGGACTTTATCTGGCATCAACGAAGAAAGCAAATCTACGGATTATACGATGACAAAGCAAGCGGCAGAACCATAAAAGCCGAGTTTGAACCCGTAAAGGCTTGGAGCGAAATCCAATCGGAATACAATCCGCGGACTTGCATAACAAGTCGAGGATGGGTTAAACTTAAAGCACGGATAATAGGCGACGACGAAGCACCTTTTATTCCTTCAATCTACGAAATCGAGCCACTGGAAGTAATCAGCGGTCCAAAAGAAACCCTTGAAGTGCGAAGAGTGTTCTCCTTTATGGAAGAATTCCGTCAACAAGCACAGAACGGGTGAAGAAGTGATTGTTGAGGGCAATTTGGAGGAAGTGACCTCGGCAAATGAAATCTTCTATCAAGTTACCTTAACCTATTGCCCACGCTATTACGAACAAGTGCTAAAAGTGATTCATTGACTATGTGAAAGAACCATGTAGTCCGTGGGTTTGTTGCCAAGTATCATACGGTAATATTCGATACCGTTTTTCTTGTTAGTTACCAATTCAACCTTCCCCTGCGCTTCAATAGTTTCGCCGTCTTTTGCTTGTTCACAGAATCTACCGCGGAATGAAACAATTTCCTGTATTGGCGCTAACTTTGGTCCCTCAACAACCTGAACATTGCTAAGCTTGTAGGTGCACGGCGTAAAAAGAGAATCGACGCTATTAGCTATTTCAGCTTTGATTTTTGCGTACCCGCTGTTTTTGAAGCATACATCTCCATACCGCTCATTTATTTCACTCCAGTCCTTCACAAAACGGATGAAATAATCGGTTCCCATAAACTTGCCTTGAAATGCTTTTCGGCTTTCAACCAAAACGAAGTCTTCGAAACTCATCTGGGTGTCTTTAGAACGGAAATCGAATAGCTCCTGCAGCTCGATACGAGTATAGGGTTTGAAGCCTGAATCGACGTTTTTGAGAAGTTTTAGTAATGCAGCATAGGCTTTTTGGCAGTTTTCAACTCCATAGACCAAGGGGTCAATATCTGATTTTTCAGTCGTTAACCCAGCCATTATTGAGCCTGACACTCCTATGGCGCTCCAAGGAATGTTTGCTTCTGCCTTCAGTGTTTCAGCTAGTTGCAAAGCCTTACTTTCTAATACATTTAGATCTTTTGCTGAGCGTAACGCCCAGAGCTTTTCTTCAGGTTTAAAATGCTCAGCTATTTGGTTAATTGGAACTTCACACATCTTTTCTCCAAAAACATCATCAAAAACTATCAAGTCAGGATGGTTTTCCTGTAGATACTTGAATCTGTCACCGAGGCTGTATACTTTGCCATAGGTGCCTTCTTTACCTTGTCTAGTGCCAGTTGGAGAGGGTATAAAACGAGGAAAAGCAACAATCTTGCTTTCTGGATGAACTAAGCCTTTAACATCAAAAACCACGTTGCTTTTTGTTTTAACTAAGTCGCCTTCACGTGCTCTCATTAAAGCCTCACCTGTTGAGTTAGCAAACGATTTACCCGGGCGAGTATTAAAAGCATTTAGTGAACTTTTGGCGAGTGTATTTAGGATCTTGACCATTTATAGAAAATTAGAAGTTTGCCGCAATTCCTTTAGTCGAGGATTTCTAAACTCTTAATAGCTTTTTAGGGTCGCAAGGCTTTGGGACAAAAGTAATTTGAGCTATTTTCCTTGTTTACCGTTTGAGGTATTCATTTAGTTGAGAAGATATAGTTTTTGAAATCTAGAGTCGCATGAGAGCTGACTGTGATAAACTTATAACTAGCCTTTGTTTATGTTTCAACCATGAAGCTGACGGTTAAAAGTACCAAAGAACTGCTAGCGGTCCTCGACGAAACCAAAGAAACCCTCTTCAAAGACAGACAATGTCATCTACCCATACACAGAGTGGGAACATAAACGAGCCCAAATCAAAGAGAGACTACATCGACTCCCAGAATACGTACATCAAGCCGTCGAAATCATTAACAGAGAAGAGCAGAAAATGGGCCGCCCACCCAAACTTGACCTCGAAAAGAAAGTCAACCTCTTCATCCTTGTGAGGTTTCTCAACAAATCCAACCGCCTAGCAGAGGAGTCACTGCAGTATTTTCAGCCCCTCTTTGGCGTTGACGTCAGCTACAAGTACATAGAGCGCCTCTACGGCGACCCAGAAGTGAAACTGGCGCTTCATAACCTCTTTGTTCTGCTCCTAAAAGAGGAAGGCGCAAGCGGCGATTATGCGGGGGACGGCACGGGCTACTCTGTTAGCGTAGAAAACCACTACCGAACAAACCCTAATAAGTATGGAAAAAAATTTGTCCATTTCTTCTCTTTAATCGATCTTGCAACTGGGATGTATGTTGGTTGTGGAGTCTCGCGACTATCTGAGTGGGACGCTTTCACCAGAGCAGTCGGCATGCTAAGAAGTATCGGAGCGACCATCAAATCTATTCGCTTAGACAAGTACTTTAGCACCAGAAAAGTGATTCGAATGTTTGATAGATCGGTTTCTTTGTTTCTGATTCCTAAAAAGAATATCACTCGGATCGGGGCTTGGGCTGATATTTTGTCTCGGATGATGGCTTCCCCGGTTGATTTTCTATCAGAATATTTTCATCGAAACATCTCTGAAAGTGGTTTTTCAGCTGACAAAGGAAGATTCGGCAGCATAGTCAGGCAACGAAGAGAAGACAGACAACAAACCGCACTCTTTTCAAACGCGCTCTTCCATAACATCTACGCTATAAGAATTAACCCAAAATAGTTTTGTCCCAATGCCGGGTCGCAAACTAACTTTATTACTTTCTTTATAATTTAGTAAAGTGAGGCCTATCCGTGCCCGAAAAATCTGATCCAAAAAAAGAAGGAAGCATAAAAGTAACCAAAAATGGACCATACTTAGTTTCTGGCGGCATCCCTTTGAAGAAGATGACTATAAAGTGTGATAATCAGGGAACTCCAGCCCAATGGGTTATCGGAGAAAAACTGAACACATCTGAAAACTATGCCCTTTGCCGATGTGGGGAATCCAACAATAAACCATTTTGCGATGGTACTCATGTGAAAGTGAATTTTGATGGAACAGAAATGAGTGATAATGAGCCTTATGAGAAGATGGCAAAGGTGATTGATAGCCCGGAATTGGTGCTCAAGGATGCCGAGATACTTTGTGCGTCTGCGCGTTTCTGCCATAGAGGAGGCGATATCTGGGATGTAATTCATAGGTCAGATGACCCCAAAGCTAAGGAAAATGTGATTGAAAATTCTTGCGATTGCCCCTCAGGCAGGCTTGTGGTTGTTGACAAGAAAACTGGCATGGCAATTGAGCCCAATTTTGAGAAGTCTATTGGTGCAGTTGAGGATCCAGCAATAGGTGCGAACGGACCATTTTGGGTTCGAAGTGAAATTCCAATCTACTCCGCAGATGGAAAACTCTACGAGGTAAGGAATCGCGTAACTATTTGCCGTTGCGGAAAATCCACGAATAAACCATTTTGCGACAGCAGTCATTATCCAGAAGAAGACAGGGAAGATAAAATGAATGAGTAAACGAATCGTGAAAAATAGAATGTAAACGAAGAAAACATTGAGACTATTTTGTATCCTAAAGAAAATGTTTGTACTTTTTTACGCTTCGCCCATTTTCGCAGATGTTTTTACCCATTTTTAATGAATATGCAAAAAGCAATCCAGATGAATGCTTAAGAATTGTAATAGATGACAAGTATTATCAACAGTGGTTCTCTTCAAAAAGGATCTGTAGATAAAGACTTGATGCTACTCCAGGTGAAGGCTTGAATAAAAAAATTGAATCAGGTATTCATTGCTCGAGATTAGTTCGTGCCGAGTTGTAATATGTTTTGTTTATTTCAACGAACATCAGTGGTCCATTCCTTTTCGAAATCTCATTCGCCCGATGAATGACCTTGCTGAGAAAATTTATTGTTTTTTCCGAATTGAGTTCCAAGTAGTCATCAGTTAAATTGGTTTTTATTATATATTCTGCGATAATTGTTGTTGCGCAGATTTCCCCGTTATTAATTAATTCAGACAAGACAATATCCATTAGTTCGTCTTTGCAATTCAATTTTTCCCAAAGAGGCTGTGATTTAGCAAGAGTTGAGCAATGTTCGCTAAACTCTTCTTTGCTTTGATTTCCAACAAGCAATTTGACTCGTTCTTGCCACTTTTCCATCCATTTTCCTGTCCAGATCGTTAGAAATGATTTGAGCTCTTGCAAATGGTTCTTTGAATATTTTTCGATCTCTGTTAAGCTATATTTGTAGGCTGATTTCTGATCAAATTTGATGTAGTTGGAGAAATCTTTGCATGCTAGCTGAACCATTTTGCGGTCAGCCCCTTTGACATTTAGGGTTGGGTCAAGTTTTTCGATTTTATCTGCGATTAGTAATTCTATACTCATGCCGTTTTCTCCTTTCTTTTATTGAATTGGGTCAATAAGTCTTCATTAGTTTTCTATTAAACGCAATATAACTGGTTTAGGCTTATTTTGGCAATATTTCAGATTTGGATATATGCAGTATTTGCTGATTTGATTTTTATGCACACACAGAGACTCTTCGCTCTGTGGCTTTAGGAATTAAGCAGGGGTCAACCTAAAAGAGAAGTAGAATCCGCAGTTTAATACCACGTAAGAGAAAAGAGTACAGTAAATGGGGTATATTTTAGTCAGAAATTACTACTTCAAAATCAAATCATCGGTTATTTTATATCCATGATTAGCTGTGTGTGTGCACTAAAAACTAATCTAAAGTTTTAAGCGTTATTTTAAATTTCTTTAATACCATATAAATACTTTCTATCTGTTTTTCACAATAATATTGTGATATCGTTCGTTATGCCTGGGGAATAACGGAGTTCCTTATTCTAGGTGACCTACCTTATTCATTAGACGCCTAATTTGATAAATAACTGAAGAAAATAGTGAATTAAGGATTTTTCTGATTCTTGTTACCACCGATCTGGAGTCTGATATTTGAAAACTGGAGAAGACGATTTTGACTTTTCAACTTCTGCAAACATTCGCAAATATGAGTTTGTTTTGTCTGTAAGAAGTTTCTTGATGGTCTCAAGTAACAATGGCATATCGATTGGTTTCAGAACGTATCCATCGGCTTTATTATTAACTGATTTGATGGCATTTTCAATCGAAGGATGTCCAGTTACAATTATGGTTCCCATTTTGGGTTGAATTTCTTTTAGCTTAATTAACAGTTCTGTTCCCTTTATATCGGGTAGTTGGATGTCGATAAGAGCAATGTCAAATTTGGTCTTTTTTGAAATTTTTATTGCTCCTTTGCCATTTTCGACGAGTTCAACCAAGTACCCTTCGCTGGTTAGAATTGAAGAAAGTGTAGTTCTTGTTTCCTTGTGATCATCGATTACTAGAATATTTACTATTTGAAACATTGTCCTTATCCTCAAATTGATTCCATAGTGTTACTAAAGGAATAAATCAATTATGAATTACAAATTCTGTTTAGAAATAATTAATAAGGGATTGCCAGCATAATTGTGCTCCAACGTTCTCTTCGTTATCACTGCACGTAATTCCTTAATGTTGACGTTTGTTGAATTTGTGTGTGTGCATTTGATTTTTATCAGAAAACAGGGATCACTTTTGTCTTTATTGAAGCATGAAAGCAATTCTTGGCGGCTTTGGTCAGTAGTTAACATATAGAAAGCTTATATATTAAGAATTAAGTAACAATATAGGTGGAGTTGTCAAAATGGCAAAATCCCCAGCCAAAAGAAAAAAACAAAGCAAACTCACAATAGCCCTATTGTCGCCCATACTTATCGTTGTATTCATCGCAGGGTGGTGCCTTGCATATATTGGGGAATCAAAGCAACCAAAAACAAAACAACCTAATAATTCAATCAACAAAACACCCGAAAAAGAGGAATTGGAGTTAATAGTTATTTCAAATCAAGAGGAGCAAATAAGGACACCTTAATGCATTGTCATTAACCTTAAAAATTCTAATAACTCCTTTCGCAACGATAAAATGTATTAATCAGCAAGAAACCAAAAGAAAACATATTTGCACAGCAGCCGGGCCCTATTTTATCTTGAATTAGCTCAAAGGAATTTTGGGAATTACTTTAATAGACTGTTTATTTATTTTTCGATAATTAAGAGGTTATTTTGAACGTTCGCTATAGGACACTTTGCCCTAGGATACTTGACTGGGAAAGGCTCTGCCAAGCTTGCAAAGGTCAAAGTGAACCTGCCGCTTCTGCTCGCCGCTTCTGTACTTCCAGACGTTGATCTTATACTTAGTTTCTTAATGCATCGAGGACCAACTCATTCGATAATCACAATAACAGTCCTTATGATTCCCTTCTTTGCCATTTACCGCAGACAAGCCATCCCATATTACGCAGCTCTGCTATCTCACATTCTAATAGGTGATTTTTTCACGGGAGGAATCCAGTTGTTCTGGCCTCTGTCAAACGGCTGGTTTGGAGCAACCGACTTAACCGTGCATAGCTTACCAATAGTTGTTACTGAACTTACTCTTTTTGTAATCACGGTGCCCCTCATGTATAAACTTGGGGATTTGCAAACCCTGTTTAAACCTCATAATCTTAATTGGGCACTGATAATTCCATTAGGTGCTGTTCTGGGACCTTTACTTTCTCTTGGCCGAGGTCAAGAGGCTGGTCTTCCAGTTCTTCTTGTAATTCCAAGCCTGTTCTATGTTGTTTTATTTTCTTATTCTATGTGTGTAGAGTTGAGAGCTTGGCTTAAAAAAGAAAAAGGCGGGGTTGTTAACAATAACCCTTTGACTGCCAATTTATATTTTCAAAAATAGGTGGCTAACATTTTAAAGTATGGCTTCTGCAGATAACAGATGTTATTTTTGTGTCCTATTCATTTCTTGAGTTATTAAGAATTAATACTAACTTTTATTGCTGATAACGTTGTGTATCTTATTATATAACGCTAAATTTTTAAGAGTGATTTGTTGTTTGAGTTTAAGAAGGTTGAGTAATGGCTAAAGAACACGAATATTTTGCGTTAGCAGAGCTCGCTTACCGGGTAATTGAGGGCAAGGCCTCAGCTAAAGAGTTTTTGTCTAAGAAAAAAGAATTGGAAAATTAAGTTGAGATAGTCTATTCAAGTTTTAACCATTAAGATTCGATTCACATTCAATTATTACTGCAATTTGGCCAGCTTGTGGCGTTGGCGCTTTGTGTCTTTTTTGTATATATCGACTTTCGTAATATGTCATGAGTCGACATAATTGATATATTAAGTCTTAATACATTTATGATTAATTGTAGCTAAGTTAAACAAGAAAACAATGAGCAGACAAAGGGGCGGTAAAGTGAATCAAACACAAACTGAAAACTTACAAAAAATAGAAATAGATTACAAAACCTCAGAATTTGATGAACTATTTGTGCAAGCAATAGACCAAACGTTCTCGAGGTTGCTTGGCATGACTGCTAAACAAGTGTTCTTTTCTTTCCTCGCTAATGAAATCAAGTTGAGCAAACAAGACATGCCCAACAGGGTAAACGATTTTGTTTATGGGCTAGAGCAAATTTTTGGAACAAGCGCATCACTCCTTGAACTTGAGGTAATGAAAACCTTGCGACAGAGTGTTCCTTCATTTAAATATTCGGCGCAGACTTCCGATTTAAGTTTTGAGCCCTATGTAGCATCGCTAAGGCAACATTTAGAGAAGTTCTAAGCTTCGTTTTTTTGTTTTTATTTTTTAAGTATGTGTGTTGTACAGGTTATTAATTTGTTGTTTTGTGGAGTTTTCATGTAGGTTTTGATGGTCGATTGCTTATTTTTTATGGTGTTTGATGGTTATATAGTGAGTTTGATATGCTTGTGATATGTCGCAGTTTTTATATGAGGCTGTATCGTTTATTGAGATTCATGCAACAATAGGTCTGATAACGGACTTATTGTTCACTTGTGCAACAAAAATGCAGGAAGAAAAAAAATGAGCTTAGCACATAAAAACGTTCAAACAAAACTAACAAAAGGCCTACTAGACATCATTATTCTACAGTTAATTGATACCCATCCAATGCATGGTTACGAACTGATGGTTAAAATACGCAGATACTATGGTGTAAAATTTGGCGCAAGCACAATTTACCCAGTGCTAGCCAGCATGGAAAAAAAGAAATACATAGAATTCAGCTGGGAAACGAACGGTGAACGGCCAAAAAAAGTATACGAATTAACAAATGAAGGAAAATCGATACTTAATTACACCACCGGATCACTAAAATCAATTTGCCAAATGATTAAAACAGACAACAGTCAAAAACACAATGAACATTTACACATCAATATTGCTCAAAATTCAAAGACCAACGAGCATTGTGCAGTATAGGATCGAAAAACCAATCTAATTACAAAAAAGTGAAAGAGACTTTTAGTACATGAAAGGCGATTGCCTGATTTCTTTCTCGATTGGAAATATTTGTTTTATTTCTCTAAATGCTTTTAGTGTTTTTGTGCCTTTTTGCGTAATGGCGTAGACCACTCTATCTTTTCTTTGAGATCTTTCTTCAACTAAACCGTTCTGCAATAAGAAGTCTAATTGATCTTTTAGGACTTTGCAATTAACATTTGACTTATACATAATATGTGTTAGTTTTAATGGTCCTTTGAGACTAAGTACTTGAAGAATGTCTACGTACATTTCAAGCTTTGATCGGCGCATTTGAAACTTTTATTCCAATGTTTGCAAAACAATACAGATTCAACTGTGCGTCATTTAAAACTTGAAATCTGCTTTCAAAAGCAGTAACGAGATCATCTAGGAGAATATCCTGCATCTCAGCCGACAACGTGCTTATGTCATCGCTTAAAGCCTCAGAGATTTTACTTTTTAGTTGCTTCCTGTTCTTGTTTGTTTGTTGTTTCATTTCTTTTCCTTCCAGCTGCTCAGCGTTAAATATGATTTTGAATGTATAATATCTTATGAATTCAAAATTCATATTAACAAAAATTTGATAATGAAAATTCAGTAGTGTATTGAAATTTTTCGTCGTGCCCTTACTATAAAATGGGATTTTCTCAGCTAAATGTCTGAGCGAGAGAGTGCTGGTGATTTATCTATTTGTGTTATGATTAATCTTAGAATTGTTGCTATTGTTCGAATAGAGCTGTAGTGTTATATTCCATTCGTGACGACAACATAATCTCTTATTACTTGATTTAGCTAAGAAAATGGTGAATTATGTTCAAAAGCTGTATCCATTTGTGTCTTTAACATCTTAAAAAGAAAATTTTATAAACAAAATTGATTGTATTTAGTTTGGAGCAGGAGAAGGCGAAGGTAGATGTCAGAGGGAAGACCGAAGTAATTCGTTTGTTAGTAAATTAGATGAAATTCTTGAGGAATACCGTAAAAGAGTCAAATTGGAAAACCAGGTTGATATTTACTCCGACGAACCATATTGGTCCTCAAAGTTCTACGCTTAACTGCAAATTTAAGAATAATTGCTATGCGCTAAAGTTTAATAAAGGAAATTGTCCATGTGAATTTAACGAGTAGCTTGTTAATTTTGGTTTGAGTCAATGGTGTCTGTTCATATTGAAATTTGATTCCTTTGAATCTGTACTATTTGAGCGCTTGATGCTGGCTTTTAGGATTGAGTAGGGTAATAAATCAACTCGACCGCTTAGTAATTTCTCTTCGTTTTGTTCTGTATGGATGTTATAAAATTTTTTGGTGCTATTTTTGAGTTTATGTTTTTTAAAATATAAATATTTTCAAATGAAATTAATTTTATTTAAGATTAATGACAATCAAACAATTTAGCGCTATTTATGAATAGATTTATAAATAGCTGAGGGTAGCTACACAAGCAAGTCAGGCAATGGAGAGAGGGGGAAGGTTTCAAGTGAAAACAATAAAGACATTATTGCTAATCAGCCATGTCCTATTTTCTTTGCCTCTAATAGTCAATTCAGCCCATGGTGGAAAACGTGAAAAAATCTAAATTTTTAGCACTAATAATTATCTCAATAATTTGCATTCAATTATTTGCTTTCATGAGTATACAGGTAAGCGGGAATTTAGCCTCTGAATCTCAAAGTGCAAACGATGCAAATACAGCTGTTAGTTCAAAAAACTGGTATAATTTTCTTACTTGGCTCGATTTTGGCAATCATCATATTTTATCAAACCATCTTGTTGGCAATATAGAGGTGAGTCCAAAGTAGGCAACGATTGTTGCTGGTCAATCACAAACATTCGAGGCTTTTGTAATAATAGAGGTTACAATAGCATTGACGTTTCTGATTTCCCTGGCATAGTTTGGAGTATTAACAGTGGGTCCGGAACTTATGTTTGGACTGGCAACTCTGTGCAGGTCACTAAGGTTGGCACATGGACAGTTACTGCAACTTATAAAGGCAAATCTGATACAGCGTCTTTAACAGTTATTCATTCAAACAATGACAAATTGGACCATATCACCGCGTCTCTTAATCCAACCATGGTTGAGTCTCCTAATACCGCCATAGGTACCGTTACAGCATTTGACATTTATGGCAACAGTTGGGATATCAGTACGTTAGCTGACTGGAGCATTCCAGCGGGAAATGATGGCGGATCTTGGGCTCAGAATATTTACACTTCACATTCTGCAGGCACCTATACAGTGCAAGCCACCTATGACGGACAATTGGCTTTTGCAAGTTTAACTGTTACTCATTCCACTGATTCTTCAAAGTTAGCTAGTTTATCGATTAGCCCCGCCAAATCAACAGTTTCAGCCGGTTCTACCCAATCATACACTGCTATAGCCACTGATTTGTTTGGTAACTCATGGGATGCAACTGCTGATGTTTCGATTTCAAACGGTTGGAACGTTAGTATTGGCGCTGGCGGTTATTGGATCGGTGCCGCTTACACCTCAGCAAAAGCGGGAACTTGGATCGTAATCGCAACCCTTGGCATGATTTCAGATACAGCCAGTTTAACAGTAAATGCCAACTCAGCCCTTTTAGGTCACATCGTAATCAGTCCAAAAACATGCAGCCGTTACTACTGGGACCTCACAAAAATTCACAGCTACTGCTTATGACAAATTTGGCAACAGCTTAGGCGACGTAACATCATCCACCTCCTTCAGTTCTTCCGGCGGGTCAGTAACTGCTAATTCAATAACTTCTAACTCTGTCGGCTCCTACCCCGTCACAGCAACATACAACGGATTAACAGATATCGCAAACTTAGCGGTAAATGGATACACAGCGACCTTCACAGAAAACGGCCTGCAAACTGGAACAAGCTGGAACATAACCTTCAATGGACAAAACTACTCGTCTACGAATAATTCGATAGCCATAAGCGGCTTATCAGTGCAAAGCTATTCGTGGAGTACATCGAATAATATTCAAAATGGTCAAACAATATATCTTTGTCAGCTCAAACTTCAGGCACTCTATCAATTCCCAATCAACTAACCCAAAATGTAGTTTATTCAACACGAGTACCTGGTTACCTATTCTGCAACTGGAAATGCTCTGTCAATTTCAGTACCGGCCGAAGAATGGGTTACCTCAGGAGGACAAGCGACTGGCACCTTCCCAACCCAGGTTATCAATTCTGCTAGGATGCACGATGCAACTTCCTTAGCGACAACCGCACTGCAAATATTTCACAACCGACAAAAATCATAGGAGCCTACCAGAGCCAATATTATGTCATGGTAACAAGCGCTCATGGATCACCGACACAAGCATCTCAATGGCTTAATGCTGGAAGCAGCCTCGCTATATCAGTAACGAATCCCGATGGCAACACAGGCCACCGTTGGATCTCCACAGGCTACAGCTTAGACAATCGATTCCTCAACTTCAGGAACAAACTACACATTCACAAACATACAAGCCGGGCACACAATCACTTTCAACTGGCAAGAACAATACTGCCTAACTGTTAATTCACCATACGGCTCACCAAACGGCGGCGGATGGTACAATACAGGAAGCACAGCAATCGTTTCTCTGGCTAGCGGAACAATCGCAGGCGACAACCGGAATACGAGTACAAATTTGCAAACTGGACCGTCGACGGATCAGGAACGGCACTAATATATAGTGTATCAATGACGGCGCCAAAAACAGTTACCGCCTCGTGGAACACACAATACCTTGTAACTTATTCTGTAACCGGAAACGCCTTGTCGATAGCTTTACCATCTAATGAATGGGTTAACTTCTGGAGCGACTCCACAAGGCAAATTCGTTGCCACAGCAATAAACTCTGCCAATGACACACAATCCATCTTCATAAACGATAACCGACCAACAGCAATTACAGAGCCCACAACAATAACTGGCAACTATCAAGCCCAATACAAAGTAACCTTCAGCCAAACGGGCTTGCAATCGGACGCACAAGGAACGATATTAACAATCTCAAACATTCCAGAAAGTTACTCAGAACTAGCAAACATTGCATGGGTCGCTAATGGAACCAAAATCGCATTCTCCTATAATGCCTCAGTAGCTACCTCAACATCTAACAAAATATACTCTTTAACAAACGTCAACACAGAATCTCCAGTAGTAATAAACAAACCCACATTAATTCAAGCCAATTACCAAGAAGAAAATAGCACAAGCCTTTACGTATATCTTGAATTTTCGTTGGTCATGCTTGCCATATTTATTGCCGCTGTTTCAGCGTTGAGGTATCGCAACCAAAGAATCAAGAAACAAAAAAGCCTAAACGAACCTGCTAATGTAGTAATTAACAAATCAAAAAGATCTATCCAAGATAGGACCAAGTCAGGGTAAGATGGCTCAACTATAACAATATTCTTGTTCACGATCTCGACTAAATGCATGTCGAGAGAAAGATCAAGGGCAATGTTGTTTGTACCAGATATTCATGTATGAATTCACTATATCTCCATGATAACAGTTTCTAACAGAGTTAAAACTCAACGTATTTCTATTCTTTTCATTTAAATTGTAATATGCAATTTCAGAAATCATACTCTCTTTATCTGTGGCTTCTTTGTTTCCATATCTTGCAAGCTTTAATGCTTCTTCGATGGCATCGCCTATCCAAATAACTTCGTTGGCATTGTTTCCTTTGTAACCCACCTTAATTACCAAGGCTTTTCCATATGATATTCCAATTCCAACGGATATTTCTTTCAGGTTATTTTTCTTAGATTTGTAATTTATTATGTCAACTAAAGATGAAATCTTTGCGCCGGTGGTAAAAACTTCGTCTACGTCTTCTTGAAATGGAGTGTCGAAAACAGCTGAAACGTGATTATCCACAACCCTTATTTCAGCACATTTTGGATTGCCATTTATAACCGCTATAACTTCAGAAACAATAGCTCTGTAAAGTTTGGCAAGAGCTACGTCTTTATCAAAATTGGTAAGTTCAAATGAATTTCGAATTTCAACACAGAGCACTGAACACTTAACATAAAAACCATTAGTATAGTTTAATTCATTGCTTGCAGGTATACTATCTCGTACCTCATAACTACTGTTACCTGCTGTTATTATTTGGTTGATTCTATCAGCGCTTTCTTTGACATTATATTCTGCATGGTCACTTTTCATTTAATCCCTCAGCTCATCTCCAGCCAACTAATTTAATGCCACACACTTGCTTCCGCTAAGACACTCTTGCTTTCGGATTATTCATTTTATATATTCAAATAATTAATGAGGTTCTCTGCACTTGAGCGTTTACAGCCTCAGCCAACGCTTTACACGCTGCTTGCCTAGCCTCTATCGAAGTATCAGTTTCCAACTTCACAAGTTCTCCGCGTAAGCTCTCCATTTGCCCAATTATAGATTGCTTCTTATCCTCATATTCATCATCTAGTTTCTTTTGCTCTGCAACAAAATTCTCCTGTGCGGTCTCAAGGCTATTCTTAGCAGATTTCAAATCCAACCTCATTTGCGGAACTTTATCTTCAGTCTTCTTTTTGAGGATTTTTCGTTTACTGTCTTCTTCGACTTGGCTTAGTACTTGATGTTCGAGTTCACGCACACGACTTGAAAGTTGTTTAAGTTCGGCGTCTTTTTTCGTGTTCAATTCTCTCGCTTTTTCAGCATATTCCTTATCTGTTTCTACAAGAAGGTGATTATTCTCAGCTAAGACTTTGGCAAGTGTATTAGCATTTGATTCTTCAACTTTTTTCTTGGATAGTATATCCCCAACTTCTAGAAGAATTTGTGAACGATCTATAACAAATTGCTCGTCCACCTTCATAATAGGATCAGATTCAAAACTTGAAACAATCTGTCGAAGGTTAGTAAGCCAGTGACCGTAATTTTCACTAAGCGGAGAAGTCGAAAAAGCCTGGTTTCCGAGCTGCCTTGAGTCATCGAGAGTTTTCTTTGCTAACTCTCTCAAATGAACCAAGTTTTTTTCTTTAAGAGAGTCGTCACCTATAGGGTCTTGCGGTTTTTCCGCGCCCATCAAAGATTTTAAAGAATTGATTTCTTCTCTCAAAGCAGCAATATCATTTACTAACGCAGCAGATTTAGCTTCAGCAATCTTTTTGAGATCTTCAACCTCCGCTAAAAGGCTTAGTTTTTCAGCTTCCAAATTCTTTAGTTTATCAACTGTATTCTTAAGACTACTCACTCGAATATTCCCCTTCTTCCTTGGAAACATAATATCTTTTTTTGCACTTAAAACTTTTGCATGAATAAAAGTAAACAAAAATCCAGGATAACGAGGGCAATTCTTAGCGACATGGCATTCAACCGGGTGTTTTCGTGAAAAATGTTTATTTGAATATTTTTGCGCTTTTGAAAAGAAGTAGTAAATAATCAATTTTGATGATATAAAAGATTGCTTAATCATAGCCCTTGATCACGCAATTAGTGAATCAGAAGTTCAAGCTTCGCCACTCATATTATACATTTACAAAACATCAGAAGTAAAAGTCGATATTCCTGTTTTTGTTGCGATGCCTAAACTAAATGAAACTGCTAAAAAAATTGATCAAGGTCACAAAATACTGTTGATCGAAGTATTCGCTGAAGAAAAAGAAAGTGTTGATAACATAAAACAACCGATCGAGTCAAAAATTGAAATGAAATAAATTGAATATGAAGTTGCCAATAAGAAAACTGATGACAAGTCTAAATCTACATTCATTGATAAATTATCCAATTTAAGAAAAAAAATAAGTTAGAACCGTTCTTTCTTTTAACAAAAAAATTTTGCCATAAACGAGAGACGTGCTTGATTTTTTTGTATTACTTAGGTATTAATAGTAACTTCCATCGGCCTAGATCTTGGAATTATGGTTTTCAACTCTGCATTGTACTCCGTCATCAAACTCTGTCCTTTTCTTGTAATTCGGTATTGCCTGCGTGCTTTCCCTGCGCTAAAATCCCAGCTTGATGAAAGCAGTCCCTGTTTTTCCAAGTGTTTAAGTTCAGGGTAAATTGTTGAGGGACCTAAGCGAACTCCGAATTTCTTATTCAATGCGTCGGCGATAGCGTAGCCGTGAAGGCCGCGTTCGCAGTTTTCGCTTATTAGATTTAACATGACGCTTTCAAGAATGGCGCCGTGGAAGATCTTTTTATTCATAAATTTTTTTCTCCTTAAAATAGTTTCTAAAAGTGATTGATGTATTAAGAGTGACGATTGAAGATATAAGATCTTGTAGTAGCTTGAACACTACAACAACCAACCGAGTGGTAGTTTAGCTATTCACATTAGTATTCACAATGAAAACCAGAATTTTTAATGTATTAACCTGATTTGACCAGTCAAAGCTAAAACTATGCCCTAAAAAAAATATTCCATAACCGAAATACCGCTTAAAAAGCAAATCACGCTCAATTGTCAACTTGGAAAATGAAAGCATGTCAGAGAATCCTGGTTCCAAAGATAGGTCCTTAGAGACTTTAGATTTCATTATTAACGTCCTAAAAGAACATGAAAAAAACTTGGACAAATACATTGATGAGTTGACAACGGTTGCTGAGCAAGTAGGTAACACCAAAGACGGAATAAAAGATAAAGTTGAAGAACTTGAAGAGAAAGTAAACGGCCTCCAAAAAGAATTAGCTAACCTCCTTCAATACATATCAAACGCTCCTAACAATGCCTTGCGATCTTCAGTAAAGGAACAACCAATTCAGGTTCAGGCAGCCCCTAATATATCATCAGTTATTGCAGAAAGGCCTAAGATTTTGCGTTGCATTCGTTGGGAAGACTTTAAACAATTAGCAATTAACTCGCAGACACTAACTTTTAATTATAAAGAGACAGAGAAGATATTCCAGGTTGACGCTCTTAAAGAAAATCAAATAATCACATACGAGGGAACAATTCCAAATTTCTCAGCAATTTTCAAGAAATGGTTGTCTCTGCAATTAAACGTAAAAGAAGAAAATATCTTTGAAGGATTTCTAGATATGCCAAAATAATGCTTTTTGAAAAAAAGAGATAATAGAAATTTAAATAGGAAAGAAATTTCGTCTCAAAAAAAATTGGAATCAATTGTTTTATATTTTCAAAAAATATAATGTAACCTTAATTTCAGGTCAGTCAACAACCTGAGTTTTGGGCCGTAACCTCATTTACTCTTGTTTCAATAAATTCAGCTACTTTTTGCTCACTATAATTCTCTTCCTCTTCTTGCAGTTTCAGCTGTACTTCTACGATATTAAGTAATTTTTCTACTTCAACAGGTTTAACTAAATAGGCATCCGAATTCTTGTTTAATGCTGAAATAGCATTTTGCATTGACGGGTATCCTGTTACCATTATTTTTCTGGTTCTCGGAACAATGTTCTTAATTTGCTTCAGTAATTCAACGCCTTCCATATCGGGTAATCGAATGTCCAATAAGGCAACGTTATAAGCTCTTTCTTGGGTCATTTCGATAGCTTCATTTCCAGTGGTTGCTAAATCTACTATGTATCCTTCGTCTTCAAGGATGGCTTTCATTGTTGTTCTTATATTTTCATCGTCATCCACTATTATGATTCTTGCTTGCTTTTTCACACTTATTCACCTATTATTTATTCTAATCTCTTAATTACTTGGATGCTATGGATTTTGAAGTGACTCAGAGTTTTTGTCGTAATTGCAATAGTTTTCGCGTGTTCTCTTGATATAATCTGTAAATGACATATCCTCTACTATCCACTTTGTTAAAGGCCATTCGCATCCGTTTATTTCAATGCTGACCTTTATTTTTGAATGAAGGTTTTTCATAAACTTTATTTCAAGGCGACTTGCCCCTAACCCGAAGATCTTGTGTATAATGTCGGTGAATTTTTCGATTTGATCAGGGATTTCATTTTTTTTAATGTTAAAGTTGCTCTCTAATTGAAAATATATTGTGTTTTTGACTGGTTCTCCCAGCGATGTTAATGCCCCATCAACCGCTTGAATTAAGCATTCGTTAAACTTTTTTTGGGAGAAATTTTCTGCAGGAGTTTGCTCTTCTTTACATGAGTCGAGTTTTTCTTGTTCAAATAAGTTTATTTCTACTAAATCCTTTTTTTGGATTGAAATTGAACTTTGGTTTCCCGTTTCTTTTTTTTCGAAGACGGTTAGTTTTGGCATGTTTGTTCCTTCAATTTTCTTGCAATAAGTCGTTGGCAATTAATGTTAAATCATCAGAGTGTGTCTGATATATAAATATTTAATACACAAGACTTAATATGAAATCATACTGCAGAATTAAGATTATAATCTTGCATATCAATGGAAATTATATTTTTTTGCAGGACAGATTCTTCATTAGTTCCTTTAACGACAATATACACTATTGCTGAGTCAGCATTGATTTTTTTTACGTTGCTTTTAATGCTAACATTATTGTTATCCTGGAGCAGAAGACGAAAAAATAAACAAGCCGACAAGAATGCTAAACCTTGAACAACCCATAACATCGAATTTCTTCTTTTTTCATTTTTTGTTAATCAAATTAATTCTAACACAAAAGCCATCTTGCATAAAAGAAGCTTAAAATAAAATTTATTTAGACCTTATTTATTGAGTTTATCAAAATCAACTCATTTGATCACTGTTTAACTTAAGAATGGTCATCAAAGTTACCAATTTGCCAACATTCTATTTTGTCTCGCAGTTGTAATCATTAGTGGTTTGAGCTGGGAACATCGCTTTTGCTGGTGGTGAAAATGGCAGATTTTTATTTCGTTGCCAACTATAATATCAAGCGCAGGCTGCTTTCTCACATTGAATTATTTTACATGTCGCTTGGTGTTCTTGTTTATAAGTTTTTATCAGCAGACGAGGCAAAATATTAAAAACAAATACTAACAAGTTAACGGTGGGTAATAAAAATGGATAACGACGATCAAATATTAGAAGAACTGCGAAAGATCAGAGTTGCTCTTGAAAAAGCACCACCGCCTGCTCCGCCAAAAGGCTTTGTAAACGAATTCAAAGATTTTATCTCAAAGTACAAAATTCTGGGCTTGGCTGTTGCATTCATCTTAGCATTGTATTTGGGCATATTGGTTCAAGCGCTGGTCAAAGACTTCATTATTCCACTCTTAGGCTTAGCAATTCCTGGCTTGACTAACTTGGCAAGCTATACAGTTGAAGTATTAAATCAAAGTTTTGGAATCGGCGACTTCTTAGTGGCTTTGATAACCTTCATCATAGTTGCTCTGATAGTATTTGTAGTAGTTAAAGTGGCAAAAAGCTGGAAAATAGAATAACAAAAATTCTAAATTCCTAATCTTTTTTTTACAAAAGAAATATTTTAAATTTTAGAGAATATTTGCCGCTTCTTGACTGCTTAACTTATTTCCTTTTTATCTTCATTTCATTCCGTCAAGTTATATGATAACGTTTTAAATCTTGGAAATAATAAAACGCCAAAGTAGATAAACCATATATGTAATTGCCATAGCGGTTAGAAATACTTCAAAATACAAAATTATAGGGTTTTTTTCTACACCTACAAAATATCCCTGTTCAAGTATGCCGCCGAGAACTGAACTCTGCAAAAACAACGCAGCGCCTAAAACGCTTATTCCAGCACAGTGAAAGATTAGACTTAACCTGAAATTCCGCCTCATTACGAAGACGTTTTTGAAAAATAAACCAAATTTTGTAGAAACTGAAAATTGATTTCCGATTTCTTTTCCGCAAGAAGCTCTACCGTCTCCACACAGAGACAGAAAATCATTTTCTTTTCAAGTGTTGCGCTTGTTACTATCCAGCTCCCGTTTTACCCAAAATATTGTTAGCGTTAAGACGTATTCCTCGCTTTTTATCTACGTTCTTGAAGCCCAATAAGCTAGAATAATCTACTTCCATTTGGTTAGTATTTCTTCTCTTTGAAATGTTGCTTTGCTTAAAAAGAACATTGCGATGTCAGCGATTGCCAAAGCAGCTGTTATACCTATAGCCAGCCAGATTGAAAGTTGAGCACTTGTGGATGCAAAGATTACAACGAATATCAGTGGCAATACAACTAAGCCTCCTAATTGCTGGGCAGCTCGTATGTCATTTACTTTTGAAGATACGATTATGTTGGCTTCAACACTCATTATGCAAGCTAAAGGTGCAATTACTCCGATTACTAAGAGCCAATATGGGTTAGGAATTAAGAAGGTCCTTATTTGAGGGGTTGTGATTGCCCAGACATCTATTATTATTGCGGATATAGCAGCGCCAATTAATGTCACGACCATGCATGGGATGAAGGCGGCTAAGCTTTTTCCAAGTAAGAGTTCTCCGTCTGTAGTTGGGGTCGCAAGTAAGGGTTCGAGACTTTTTTCGATTTTTTCTCCCACGAAGCTGTATGAAGCGATTATTGACGGAAGAATTGACGGGATAAGTACGAAATACATTGTAGCTATACCCACAATTTGGTTTACAGCGGCAAAAACCTGATCGTGTGTGAGTGTTGCCGAACTGATTTCTGTGTTCAATGCAAAGATGAAGATTATTGGCAAGACGACGCCAAGTATTATTGGCATGGCAATTAACGAGTAAAGCACATACTTGTTTTTCCTAAAAACGGCTAAGTCTTTCTGCGTTACAATCCATGATTTCCATAATCTCATTTTGGTGAAGCCTCCCTTATCAACTTCAAATATACATCTTCAAGCGTTGAACGTAGTTCGGTAACGTACTGGATGTTGCCGCCTGCCTGTACGATTGCACGAATTAGCTCTGGATTGTCTTTTTCTGGGTTGTCGATGTCCAAAATTAACTTGTTATCACTCGTTTTAACATTCTTAACTGAGCCTAACTGCTTAACAGCTGCCAAAACTGCATCACTAACGCTTTCCAAATGAACAATCGTTTTCCGATTATAGAGGCTGCGCTCCAAATTTTTAGGTGAATCAACGGCAATCAGTTTAGTTTTTAATATGGCGATTCGGTCGCAAAGCCGTTCTGCCTCGTCCAAATTGTGTGTGTTAAGAAAAATTGTTGTTCTTTCTTTTTTAAGATCCAAGATGAAGTCTCTGACAGTTTTAGATGCTTCAGGGTCAAGATTCGCCGTGGGTTCATCTAAAAACAAAACTTGCGGCTCATGAATCAAAGCTCTTGCAATCGCGATCTTTTGTTTAGTTCCTTTGCTAAACGTGCCGACCGCATCTTCTCGACGCTCCCAAATTCCCAAAAGCCTCAAAAGCTTTTCAATGTTCTCGCTTCGCTTTTGATCTGGCACTTCGTAAAGTTTCCCATAAAAATCCAAGTTTCTGTAGGCGCTTAAGCTATCATATAATCCGACGTTTTCAGGCAAGAAACCGACAATTTTCCTGATTTTGAGGCAGTCTTCCTCTTTTTCAACTGAAAAATCTCCAATTCGTAGCTTGCCCGCTAGTTTTTCCAATTAGGCAGCAGAGCATGCGTACGGTTGTAGTTTTGCCTGCGCCGTTGGGTCCAAGAAAACCAAAAACTTCTCCCTCTTTAACGTGTAATGTGACGTTGTCTACGGCTGTTAGGTTGCCGAATTTTCGGGTCAAGTTTTCCGTGTCAATCATACATCTCGCCCAACGGTCAGACAGATTTAGGATCTTTCGTATTTTGAATCTTCTATTCGTTTCTTTTCGAGTTCTTCTTCAGTTAACTGGGGCTTTTCAGTTTGTGTTTGCTGGTTTTCTTCAAGAGGCCAAGTTACTGGATCTTTAACTGATGAATATACATTTAGCCAGCTTCTTTTGTTGCAGGCGGGACATTTCACATAATGTAGGGGACCTATGTGTGGCGCCAAAGCTGCTCCGCCTAAGCCTTGTTCAAAGACGGCACAACATTTCTTGCATTTTACTCTAGCCATACCAAATCAACTTTAGGTCACCTTGAAGATTAGTTTAAATTAAAAGTTTGCTTAACCGAAACCGTTTTTACAGATAACAAATGATAAAGTAGCTATCAAGCAGGGGTGCGTTAGAATGTTTGAACACCGCCATGAAAAGCTTTTGCCAAGGCGTTTGTTTCTTAGGCGCTTAGCCAAGTATGCGTTGATTTCTTTTAGCATCATAATTGTTTCATTGGTAATTGGTATGGTTGGCTACTATGTGTTTGCAGGCTACTCGTGGGTTGACGCTTTTGTGAATGCGGCTATGCTGTTGGGTGGAATGGGGCCGGTCAACACTTTAAATACGGATTCGGGAAAAATATTTGCTGGATTATACGCACTCTACTGCGGATTGGTTGTGTTGGTTTCAATAGCGATTTTTGCTGCTCCAATCTTTCACAGATTTCTGCATCATTTTCATTTAGAGAGCGAGCGCTAAAAATAGCAATAACATCTAAAGCATGATTCAGCAAGACACTTAGTTTCCTTAGTTTGATAAGTTTAATTGAATAATTTGACTTTTGCCCTTTTTATGACCCGCAGTGAACGGCTAATGACGCGTAGAGACACGAAGCGGCTAATAAAGCACGCAAGCTAACATGCCACACTCTAAATCAAAAATCCAACTTAAAGCATAAAAAAAACTCTGGCTTTTTGATTTCCGCAGGTGTACGTGCTTGTACTTCCTTGTACTTGCTTATACTTTGGTGTACTTCTATGTACGCAACCTGCAAAAGAATCAAAACCCAAAACCCAAAAAGCAACCCAAAACATAAACAAAAAACTGCAGCAAAAAATAACTAAATCCCAACAATCACCCTAATCTAAATGAAAAAAATATGTTAAGCTGCATTTGGATTACAGCGTAATACTCATTAATGTTTTTTAGAAGGGCAAGGTTGATTTGGGTATGACTACTGCCATGTTTTGGAGCAGGAACATACTTTCAAACGGTTTAACAGTGCTACAATTTCCCCGCGAATCTGCAAATACTACCCAACTATCAATCGCCATTGAGTACGGCTCTAATCAAGAACCTGAAGAAATCGCTGGATCAGCCCATTTCCTTGAGCACATGATAGCTGGAGGATCAACAAAACGTATCCACTTGTCCCGAAGCATTGAGAACTCAGGCGGCAATTTAGATTTTTACACTGAACACGAGTACATGATGGCAACGATGAATATTCTGCCCGAAACAATCGGTAACGCTTCCACAATCATTTCAGAACTGCTTTTTGACGACAGTTTTGAAGAAGAAAAATTCAATCAAGAACGCAAAATAATTCTCAACGAACTCTCAGAAGCCTCAGATGACCCAACAGAAAAAATTGAAGATTTACTGCTCAAAAGCTTATTTAAAATCCATCCAGTGAAACGCCCAGTTGGAGGGTTTCCAAAAACAATAAAACGGTTAACATTAGAACAATTACAAAATGCCCATGATATGAATTATATTCCTCAAAACATGATTCTAATCTTAACAGGTAATTTCTCCGAAAAAACATGTAAAACAGTTCTAAAAGAATTCGAAAGCAAAACCACTGAAAAAACGGTTTCAAGAAAAAAGTATCCCGTTGAATCCGCTAAGCCTAAACCACTCGTTGTCGAGAAAAAAGCTGGAATCGCTCAAACATATCTTAGCATCGGAGCAAGAACAGTTTGCTTCAAGACATAGAGACGGCTGCACTTTAGATTTGATTAGTGCATTGCTAACCGGAGGCGCTAGTTCACGATTATTTATTGAATTGCGTGAAAACCACGCCTTAACTTATGACGTTAATTCCGACCATAATATGGGCGTAGACTGGGGCTATTTCAACATTAGCTGCGCAGTGAAAACCAAAAATCTGGTTAAAACTCAGGATCTAATTCTTAAACAATTATCCAAGTTGCGTTCAGAAAAAATACTAGTTGATGAGCTTGAAAGAAGCAAAAACCTAATTACAGCAGATATTCTCAGAGGCATGGATAATCCCCAGCAATCCTCTGATATTCTGGCTTACATGGAAATGCAATTTAAAAATGAAAAATCATTAGTAAATTACATTGAACAACTGAAAGCTGTTTCAAGAGAGAATATCATGGAAGCCGCCAATACTTACCTTCAAGAGGATGCTTTATCAACGGTTCTTCTTAATCCAAAAAAATAACAACAATTTCTTCAAGATTCATGTTAAGAGGTGCCGTTTGGCAGACACCCTTTTTTGCCTAAAAGGATGCCCAGAGATGCACATTTGGGAGCCTAAGCCCCATAGTGCAAATTAGGGACAGAGCCATATCATGGCAGCAGGTTTGCCTACCAAACGACGCGTTATGTTGGCAGATAATATCTACCCGTTTAAAGACAGATAAAAATTTGTGGTTGTACCAAATCAATCACACGCAGGTAAGCTTAGACAGACAAGATTTTTTTAACCAAAGAAAAAACAAGAGCTAAATACATACTGAGAATAGTTTGTAAGCTTTGAGGCAAAAAGATGCAATTAGAAGAAATGAAGAAAGAAATTGAAGCATTGGTAATAGCTAAAGGATTCTACAATAAACCCGACGATATCCCAAAAAAACTGCTTTTTGCCTTCATAGAACTTGGCGAAGCTAGTGACGCATGGAAAAAAGGCTTGTCTCAAGAGAAAATAGCCGAAGAGCTTATCGACGTCATCTTTTATATTCTTGATGCTAGTCGTTTAGCCTGCCCTGATATGAATATGGATGAAGTTTTTAAGAAGAAACTTGAAAAAAACCTCAACCGCCCATTTCAATATGGTGAGGGCCATCGCACAAAAACAACCGACGAAAACCACAAGTAACCGCGAAGTTTTTTAGGATACATATTTCAAAGAATTACCTTGTTGACTAAAAGTGGATTTCACCTATCCGAATAACTTAACTTTCAGCTGTAATCGATGCGGTATATGCTGTGGCGACACAAAACAAAAAACAAGGCACATCCTCCTCTTAGAATCAGAAGCCAAACGAATCGCAGCAAAGACTTCTCATCGAATTACTGATTTCTCAACAGAAATTCAAGATAGAACTCCTTACAAGTTTGAAATGAAAAAGACAGATGGCAAATGTGTTTTCTTAAAGGAAAACCAATGTTGCATTTATATTGACAGACCGTTGATTTGCATGTTTTACCCTTTTGAACTAAAATTTGATGAAGAAAAACAGATGCATGTTTTCGATTTTACCTCTGAGTGTCCGGCGATAGGTCAAGGAAACAATATTTGTGAAAAAGATTTTGAAAAATTATTTGAACTCGCAATGGAAAGATTGCTTAGAGTTGTTGAAGAACATCAGCCTGCTCCAAAATAACGCTACAGTAATGGCATTTCAATAATAGAGGTTCTTCATTTTTAACGTAAAATTTGGATAAGACGGGTTCGCCGCTGTTGCTGATGCAGCAGGGGTTTACGCATTTAATGATGCCCTCAATTGCTTTAGGTAACACAACTTCCAGTTTCTTCTCAACTTTGTAATTGTGGATAATGTTAATTGAGGCATGAGGTGCTACCAAAGCAATTCGGTTAACTTCCTGCGCATTAAGTGCTCGACCTTCAATCTTTACGATGTCTTTAACTTTGAAACGTTTACTGGGAACGTTAATAGCGATGGTCATTACACGTTTTTCCTTACCGGTTATCCCTAAAATCTTAATGACATCCAACGCATATCCCCCTCGAATATGATCAATAACTGTGCCGTCTTTGATTTTTGATACCCTGAGATCCGTTTCGCCCATTTTAATCAACAGTATACAAAGCTATTGCGCATGGGACAAATAAGATTTTAGATAAAAATTAAAAGAGAAAAAATTTAGTGCAAACGCAAATCAATGACGGTTGTGCCGGCGAATTTATCAAAGTACCGCATGAAGGTTTTGTCAGGTATTCGCCAGATTCCAATGATCAAATCAAAAGGAAGTATTGGCAAAATTTTCCCAAAGTTCCTAATTGCAGCATGGTCATAACTCATTTTCTTTCCGTCAGTTCTAACCACCTTGAGTCCCATAACACGTTTGCCTAAACTTTGACCATTAAATCCTTCCAGCAGGGTCCAGTAAAGCCAAAGTAATCCTATAGTTGTGAAAAGAACAACGCTTATTCCTCCATTGAGAAACGTCGCCATTGACAAAGAAAGAACCTGAGGCACAAAAACTAATGTCATGGTGATAGCTAAAATTATTGCAAAATCAATCAGAAAAGCCGCAGCCCTTTTTTTGAATGACGCAAGTGGAAGACGGCTTTCTTTTCTTTGCACATCGGCGACCTCTGCCCAGCCTTCTACGTCATGAATAATTCTTATGGCGCTCTCACCTGCCCTGCTAAGCTTGTATTTACCCGTCGGTGTTTGCTCTATGAATACGTCTAATGAACGAAGGTGAAAACTTAACTTGCCAGTATCAACCTTTAACAGGTTTAGCAGGTCAGTGAAGGATGCCTCACCTTTTTCGCTGAGGCTGATTAGTATTTCCCTTCGCAAAGGATGCGAAAGTATCGAAAGTATCTTTGAAATGTTTTCTTGGTCTACTGCCATATTTCAAAACCAAACTTTAACAATTATCTGATCTGGGTTTTGACTTATAGCTCCTTAAAACGATTTACTGCAATATAAGTCCAACCCAAAAAACTCTTTAAAGTTAGGGAAACGGAGTGTTATAGTGAAAAGGGTTTATAGTGAAAACGCATCCATAATACTACTGTGTCAAGTGCAGAAGTAGCAGTTAAAGTATTTCGCGAAATAGAAAGCGAAGATTTCAGAATACTAAACATAATTGAGTCTGCAATGAGCAAACGCGAATATGTCCCAACAGAACAAATCCAAAAATACGCCAAACTTCCACTTGAGCGTGTCCAATTCACATTAGACAAACTGCACAAACTAGGCTTAATCTATAGAACAAAAGGAGCTTATGTCGGATACACATTAAATTATGCAGGCTACGATAGCTTAGCCATAAATAGTCTTGTTAAAGCTAACATAATTGATTCTTTTGGACAAATTTTAGGTGTAGGCAAAGAAGCAGACGTTTACGATGCATTAAGCCCCGCTGGTCAACGTATCGCCGTAAAATTTCATCGCTTGGGCAGAATAAGTTTTAGACAAACAAGAAGAAAAAGAGGCTACGCAAGAGAACACACCACATGGCTTTTTCAATCACACATAGCTGCAGAAAGAGAGTTTCAAGCAATGCAACTTGTCTACAAAAATGGCGTATCAGTTCCTGAACCGATCAGCCATAACAGGCATGTAATTGCCATGGGCATGATTGAGGGCGCAGAGCTGTCAAAATACAGTGAAATTGGTAAACCTGAAAAAATCCTAAAAGAAATTCTGCGAAATGTAAGGAAGGCTTACTTGAAAGCGCACGTTATACACTCAGATCTAAGTGAATACAACATTATCTTAAGACCAGATGGTCATATCCTCATCATAGACTGGCCACAATATGTTATGGCTGATCATCCGAATGCACAGGAACTGCTTATGCGGGATTTAAATAACATACTTTCTTTTTTTGGTCGCAGGTTTAACTTAAAAGTAGTAACTGAGGAAGCCTGCAATTATGTAACTGGAAAGATTAGAAGTTTAACTTTTTAATGTTTGTTTGCGTCTAGAACTATGTATAGAATGTTGTTTCCGCGGAGCAATACGTTGCCATAGTTTGTCATTAGTTGGTCGTCTTTTAATTCGTTAGCGCCTTCAAGAAGAATATTCATGTGACCATCGCATTTGATCATTTTTCCTTTATATTCATAACCGTTTTTGAGAACAACTTCAATATTTCCGTGTAACTGTTTTATGAGAACGTTTAACGGTTTTTTACTTGGTTCCATCATCATTTTTTATTACCGCGTCTAGTATATTGCTGTATTATCCATGAACCTCTCACCAAATATAAAAGCATTATGAAAGACCGGCAGTCGAAGACAAATCAAGGTAGACTCACCTAATTAGTTGCAGAACGGCTTTCTTTTAGACTCATTGATTTGGCAGAATTTTCAACTTTTGCGAAGAAAACTTTTAGCGGTCGCAGAATCCTCAGATTTCACGCACAAAATTTGGTTAGGTTCTAACTTTAACAGCCACCGAATTACCTTGGGCTCTGCCCTTTGTTGCATCCTTCAAGTGATCTTTTGAATGGAACTCTGTTTGTTGGCGGCAACCAAGAAACTTCTTACTCCTTTATAATACTTTTTAGTGCTTTTTAAGCCCTTTTAATCCTTTATAATACTTTTTAAACCGCAGCCTGCAAACACTACAAACCCTAAATCAAAAAAGCAACCCTAAACACAATGGAAAATTTTTCGCCAAAAACGGCACAACCAAACTATAAGCACAGCAATCAAATAACGCAGAAAAAACCGAAAACTGCTAACAGGGTATAGCCTTTCTACTATCAAAACCAAAATAAAGAAAAAAGAGCTTTTACGATTAAGCCCTTATTCTGGGATTAGATTCTAGCTATTAGCGATAGAAGTGCAACAACAAGGAATGCTATGCCTGTCCAGAACAAATCGCCACCAGTTAAGAAATACACGATTGCAGCAACGATGACGGCGGGAATTAGAACCAGAAACAATCGGAGTAGCACAATAACTATCAAGCCAATTATGACCAATATGATCAAAAATGTTAAGCTAATCCCAAAACCTAGAATATAGAATAATACTGGCAATAACATTGCAAAATTCATAATTATCCCTATAAAAACTGTGCAACAAGTAAGTTATATACATTTTTCTTTGTGCTCGCCTAAAGAAAAAACAGGCTTCTTTTGTAGCTTGATTCTTCAAACAACAACATTCGAGCAACACCAGTTTTTTGTTACCCGAAGCTTTCCACTAGAAGTTTTTGAGTGCAGCTGATTCTCGCTAATTCAGGGAAAGAAAACTTTTAACTCATTTTGCCTCTAAGCTTAGAGAGAACTTCCTCTTCGACCCATTTTTCTCCTTGAATTGTCAGTTTAAACTCGGGCTTGTTAGGGTCTGGCTTGAATATTTGACCCCTTTTTGTCATTTCATTTAATCTTGCCGGAACCATAGCATTTATGCCACTAGAGTCTAAGAGTTTAGTAACTTGGGCGGCGGTGCTCTTTTTCTCTTCTGAAGCATACATAATTAATCCTACGGCCTCATAATGGGTGAGTTTTTCACGTGTAACTATTACTGGACCCTCAGTTGTGGGTTCAATGATGCCTTTTAGCTGGGCGCCTGACTGTGTAAGTTTGTTGGATACAAAATCATTTAGTTTCTCAACAAAACCCTCGGGGATAGTTCCAAGCATGTCTAGAATTTCCTGAGGATTTTCACCTTCAATAACCACTTCTCCAAAAGGAGTTTTTATGCGTGCTTCAATGCGCTTCAACAAGTAAGCCTCTTTATGCTATAAGCTACTTTAAGCCTTTTTAGGATTTGCGGCTCAGCGCTGGAGTACTTATTTGAGCCGTTCCTTCAAGAGTTTAGCTACCAATTCAGGATTAGCTTTTCCACGCACTTCTTTCATTACAGCGCCCATAAGCATGCCGTAAGCATTCTTGCCCAACTTATCAATTGATTGCTTGTTGGATGCGACTATGCGGTCAACTATCGGCGTCAACTCGGTTTCTGTGAACATTTTCAAGCCTAAAGCCGCTACGGCATCCTGCACCGTTTTGTCCTCATTTTTGGAAAGCCAACTGAAAACCTCTGAAATCGCTTCTTTAGCAAGGTCTCCACTCCCTATAGCGCTAAAAATGCTTCTGATTTGTTCGTTCCCTACGTTTTCAACTTGGACGCCTTCGCGTTTTAACGCTTTTAAAGTTTCAGTTAGAAACGCTGCCACAGTTGATGGTTGCACACCTGTTTCCTTCACAATTTGTTCGAAAAGCTGATTATATTCTGAATCAGGAATTTGTTTAGCTAACTTTTCGTTTAATCCATACTGCTTGATTATTCGTGAAACTTTCTTTTCGGCAGGTTCAGGCAAATTATCCCTGATCATTTTCACTCTTTCTTCAGTTATTTCTGCTGGTGGTATGTCGGTTTCAGGATACATTCTGGCGGCTCCAGGTCTTGGACGCATATACCTTGTTGTGCCATCATCTTTTGCAGTACGCGTTTCAGCAGGGATCCCTGTGATCGCTTCTTGTGCCCGTTCAACCACTGCTTTTAAGGCATCTAAAACGTTTTCTGAAGTGTCAGCAACAAAAACTACAGCATCAGATTCTGTTGCATTAACTATTTTGCGCAAAGCCTCGACTTCTTCAAGAGTTATCCCGTAGTTTGGCATTTCGTCTGTGTGGAATATTCCTCCCACTCTACCCCAGAACTTTGCTCTGTCTGAGAGTTCAGTTCCAACTCGGAAATCAGGCATTAACTCACGTTTCAGTAAGCCAGCGAATTTTGGAAGTTTAACAGCCATAACTTTCTGGTTCTTATCTACCGCTTTTCTAATAACCTTACTTTTTGTTAGCTTGAAAATAGCTGTAACATCGAAGAATTCTTGCTTAATATCCTCAGTTTTCACGCCTATTTTTGCAAGTTCCTCTTTAACGCTGATTAACCCAAGTTGCCTTTGAACCTCATACTCTACAACTGTGGATATTAACTCAAGTTCTTGAACACCTTTAATCTCAATTAACGCGCCATTAGGCAAAGAGACGTTTAAGTCCTGTCTTATCGTGCCCAATCCGCGCATGACTTTACCTGTGTCACGCAGAATCCTACCGATGGCAAAAGCGACTTCCTGAGCTTCCATGGGTGAATAAATCACTGGAGCAGTTGCGACCTCAATCAGTGGTATTCCCAAGCGGTCAATGCGGTAGCGAATTGTTTTGCCCTCATTCTGAGTTCCTGTTTTGCGTGCTGCGTCTTCTTCTAAACTTGCTGCCTGCATCGGAATGATTTTTTCTCCAACTTTAATCCAGCCGTCCAAAGCAATTATGCATGTACGCTGGAAACCTGTCGTGTTTGAGCCATCGATGACGGTTTTTCGCATTACATGAACTTCATCGACGGGTTGCATATTCATCATCAAAGAAGCCGTTAAAACAACCTCAACAGCATCTTTGTTTATTGGGTGTGGGGGTTCCTCATCCATCTCTACAAGGCACGAGCTTGCTTTGCTGGCTTCATAAAGAATTTTTACTCCTTTTTGGAACTCAAAATAGGCTGCTGGATCAACTTGCCCAAGTTCGCTTTGTGTTGGTCGCAATCGACGAAGGAAAGTGATTTCTGGTTCTTCCTTAAAAAGTTCAGGCGGGCAACTGCAGAACAATTTGGAGTTAACGTTTAGTTGCTGGTGGATCTCTAAGCCGACTTTTAAACCTATTTTTGCATAATCAATTGCCACTCTTTTCTCCTCCTTCAACGATGTTTTCTTGGGGAAATGTTCTTGGCGAGGATTCGCCTGCAATTTCTGTTTTCAAGAGCTTTATGGCTTCTTGAGTGTTGTCAGTTTGTCCAAGAACCCACATCAACTTCACTAGCGCGGTTTCAGGGAACACATCATCCATCGGGACAACGCCAAACGATAACAAGTCTCTACCCGTATCGTACACGTTCATGTTTACTCTACCCCAAATACACTGAGAAGCCAACGCAACTACAACACCTTTTGCCACGGCGTTTTTGATGCTGTCAAAACAATATTTGCTAACATGACCCAAACCTGAACCCTCCAGCAAAATGCCTCTAACGCCTTTTTCAACATACCAATCAATGATCGCTGGGTCAAGCCCAGGATAAAACTTTACTAACACAACTTTTTCGCTGAAATTCGGTTTAAGGACGAGTTTTTTTGTGCGATCTCGACTTTGGTATTGGCTGGTTAACAAAATTATGTGTTGATCTTTTATTTTAGCAATGGGAAAACCGTTTATTGACTTGAATGTGTCTCGACGGCTTGTGTGGCATTTACGAACTTTGTTTCCCCTATGAATGACAGTTGCAATATCGGAAACAGATTCATGCATTGCCAATCCCACCTCGGCAAATGGGGCTTCTCCAGCGGCTTTTACTGCGCCGATAAGGTTTGTTGCTGCATCGCTGCTTGGGCGGTCACTGGAACGCTGCGCGCCAACAACAATTACCGGGACAGGAAGGTTTTGCAATGCAAAGCTCAAAGCGGCTGAAGTGTAACCCATCGTATCTGTACCATGCGCAATAACTATGCCATCCACGCCTGACTCAATTCTTTTGGCAACGGTTTCAGCTAGTTCTTTCCAATGTTTCTGAGTAATGTTTTCACTGTATAAACTAAAGACAATTTCAGTGTCAACTTTAGCGATGTCTGAAAGTTCAGGGACAACGCCATAGAGGTCGCTTGCAGAGATGGCTGAGCGGACGGCTCCTGTGCGGTAATCAACTCGGCTAGCTATGGTTCCACCAGTGCTCATTATGACAACATGAGGCAAAGATGGGTTCTGTTTTGGTAGGGGCGATGAAGCAAAAGTAGGTTTTGCTCCTTTTCCGACTCTTTCAATTTTGACCTCTGAGGTTACACGGATGCCGATGTTGTAGCCGCTTTTCATTTTGACGATGACGACGTTGCTGTCGCCTAGTTCAGGGCGCGGAATAAGGATGCCTTCGTAATTTTTGTCTTTGCTGATAACACGTATGATGTCGCCGATGTCACAGTCGGCTTTTTTTAAGGCCTCAACTGCTTCGCCTCTATACCCTGAATTTTCAAGTTGACTCATGCTTAATTCTCCAGTTTTTTTGAAACGTAAACTCCATCGCGTTCGTACCCTAAACGCATGTAATATCTTCTTGTTCCTAACGCACTGATAACTAAAAGCTTTTTCAAACCAAAATCGTCACGTGTCATACGTTCGGCTTCTCTTAGCAAGTCTGCGCCAAACCCTTTATGCTGCCAAGCGCTTGCCGAATGCTTTCCAACAGGAACAAGCGGACCATACACATGAAGTTCCCGAACAATTGCAGAGGGCACAGTCGTGATTTCTGGTCTGTGCGCCTTTTCTGAAGGAACACGTAAACGTAAATAGCCAAGCAAAACTTTGTTCTCGAAGTCTTCGGCTGAAATAAAGATTTCTTTGCCTTCTGAAGCATCGTAGCAGACCGATTGGATTTTTACTTTTTCCAAATCAGGTTTTACATGGTCAATTTGCATTCTATGCCCGACTTCTCTGCATCGGATGCATTGGCATTTTCCTCCTTGGGCCTGGAGGTGGTCGTTGGCGAGTTGGCGCAGGTTGCTTTTTTTAACACCCGCCAAAATGAGGTGTGATGGGATATCGCGTTGTACACGCATTATTCTTACCCATGGAGGCAAAAATTTTTTCATCTCAGCAACAACTTCAGAAGCTTGCTCGGTAGTATAAGGAGTGTAGGTGCCTTTTTGATACCATTCATTGGCCTTTGTTCCTGCGATGCATAAGCAGGGGTAAATTTTTATCATATCAGGTTTGAAGGCTGAATCAAAAAAAACCCGTTTAAACGCTTCAATGTCTTTTTTAGGGGTGGACCCTGGCATTCCAGGCATTAAATGATAAACAATTTTCAACCCAGAATCCTTTGCAATACGCGTCGCTTCTGTCACATCAGCTACCGTGTGAGTTCTGCCAACTAAACGGTAAATTTCGTCATCTGGGTTTTGAACGCCGAGTTCAATACGAGTAACTCCCATGTCAAGCATAGCGTCAATATGCGGTTGTTTTGCCCAATCCGGACGGGTCTCCACAGTTATTCCAACGTTGCGGGTTTTGCTCACTTCCGCATTTGATTTTGCTTCTTCCAGACTTGCCGAAGTTTTGCCGGTTATCGCATCAAGGCAACGCTGAACAAACCAAGTTTGATATTCTACGGGTGTCGCTGGGAATGTTCCTCCCATGATGATTAGTTCTATTTTGTCTACTTTATGCCCGATTGCTGTGAGTTGTTCAATGCGGCTTATGACCTGCTGGTATGGGTCAAAATTGTTTTGGCTTCCCCTCATGGCTGCGGGTTCATGCCCCGTGTAGCTTTGGGGGCTACCTTGGGTTGGTCCTCCTGGGCAGTAAGCGCAAGGTTCGGGCTGTGGGCACGGGTAAGGTTTAGTCATGGTGGCGATAACTGTTACGCCAGAAATGCCCCGAGTAGTCTTTCTTTTCAAAATGGGTAATAGCCGTTTTGTTTCTTTTTGGGTTAAAAGGCAAATTAAATCAGCGTTTGACGGTATATCCTCGAGTTTGTATTTGCCTGTAGTTTTAATTTTAAGCCTATTAGCATCTTCACGTGTGGGATTTGGCATTTCCATAAGAGTAGTTATTATTTCTCTTATCGCTTTTTCATCTGACAAGGCTAAAGATACCAAAATAAGGTTTAGCTATGTTATAAATAAACTAAACTGGCGTTGAAAAGTGTTTAGAGCGTGAAAAACAGGTTTGCCTTTGCACTTACATCCAGTTTTGGCCTGGTTTCCTTTGCAGAGTTACCCTTTTCTCGAAGTTGCGCCTGTTTCGAGTTTTTGGGCTTGGCGCTGTTTTTGGTGTTCCCTGGATTTTTGGTGTTTGTGACCTGACTTTTCCTGCTTTGGATAAACTTCCGTGAGTTGGCATTTAAGTTACCTTGCACATAAAGCATAAACGTCCCACTTAAATCTTACCCCAGAGCTTAGGTTTTTAAGCGCTTGCATCTGAGGCTTTTTTTGGCGGTTGATTGGTTATTTTAGTATCTCTAAAACAGGTTTGTGTTATTCAGGTATATGGGCTTTCAAATAATTTTTTATGTACTTTTTTCATATAATCTTATCTATTAATTGTTATATTTCTACTCTTTAGTTGGCGATCAATGTGAGTAGCTGTTATGCTAAAGCTGTAGCTCTTTTCATAATTATATTGTTTGCAAGCTCAGTTTTTGCCAGCATTAACATAATTGTTAAAGCCAGCTCGGATATTTCTTACAGTGGTACTTCCTCATACTCTTTTTCTAATTCCTATTACCGTTTTAATATTGCGCAAATATCGGAAAAATGGTATCTGAACTTAACTGACCTTGCTGGTTCCCATATTGTTCTTCAAAACAGCTTGATGTTCAATGTTCTGACAAATGCGAATGGAACAATGGGTTGGATCAGCGGCGGTGGATTACTCACAGAAACAGTTACTTCGATAGCCAATAATCTCGGAACAGGCATTTTATTCAACTTCACTGTGACTAACGAAAATTGTTCCACAATGAGCTGCCTGATTTCTGTTTTTAATGACGAACCTTTCTTTGTAATCCAAGAAGCAAAATATTGTTCTTCCGCAGTGGTTGTAAGCCAATGGGATTATTTTCTTGCTCAGTCAACAGTGCAAAATGGGGGCTTTTTAATTGGTTCATCTGTTTCATCCATGTATAGCTATCCAAGCTTAAACGCTTCAAACCCTTCTTTCTTTACGAAATTAGGTGGTTCAACAAGTGGGGTTGTTGATGGTTATCCTCAGTTCAATTACGGAGAATACATTCCTTACGAATATACATCATCAACAGTTAATAATGAAGGATTTGTAGCAGGCCTATTACAAACTCAAGTCTCACCACACTTATGTTACTGCTGGAAAGGAGTTGGCGGCTGCTATGGTTTGCAAGAATTTGGCATAGGCGAGATGGTTCAAACTCAAGTGTTGACTATGACATCAAAAGGTAGACCCTATACTGATGCATATCAACAAGGAACACCGGGCAGTTGGATACAAAGCGATCCTCTATACTGTGAACTGACAGGAAATAACGCTCAGATTGCCCTAAAAGGATACGACACAACTCTATCTAAAACAAATAATTATTCTACATCTTTAGAAACTTTAACAGCATCATCTTTTGGATGGGGGTCCTGGGCAGCATTTGGACAAAGCGTCACCCAACAAGAAATTATAGCAAATTCAAACTATGCAGACGCTAACTATTCTAACATAAAATTGATACAGTTAGACGATGGTTGGCAACAACAATACGGCGATTGGGTTCCTAACTCTAATTTTCCATCTGACCCATCACATCCAGCAATCAACGGTATACAGTATTTGGCGAACATTGTGCATGCAAACGGTCAAAAATTCGGTTTGTGGTTCTGTCCTTATTATGTGGCTGAAAATTTGCCAATAACTAAAGAAAATCCGTCATGGATACTGCATTCGGCCAGTTCGGCTCCTGAAACTGTCTCCTTTAATGGAGTTGTTTGTTACATTTTAGATCCAACAAACCCAGAAGTTATAAATTATATTAGCCAAATTGTTGAAAACTTTACTTCTTGGGGCGTAAACTATCTTAAAATCGATACCATGGGCGGGGATGTTTACGAAGCTGTCGAAAGCACCTATAATGTTTTGAATACGCCCATGACAGCGACACAAGCGATGCAACTGGGGTTAAATGCGATAAAGGCTGCAGCTCCTTACGCGAACACATTATTGTGTGGCTTGCATTTTGTCGCTACAACTACTGCCCAGAGCATAAGAACTGGAGGAGATGTTAATAATTCCTGGTCTGAAATACAAAACAGTGCAAATGCAGCTTTAGAATTACTTCCAATTCTTGGAAATGACACTGTTCTCTTAGACAATGACTATGTCGCAGATCAGATGATTCCGACCGCTTCGGTAATGGATGATTCAACATTTCAAACTTGGCTAAACCTTGAATACTCCGTAGGTTCTGTACAAATCCTAAGCGTTAATCTACCAACATACAATACAACGCGATTACAATGGATAAACGCCTTAGAAAATCCTGCATCTACAGGCATCAAACCGCAAATACTTGATTTATCGCCCTCTCAAACGGGTACACCTGAAATATGGTATCAAAACAAAACGCATTTTTTGGCTCTTTTCAACTGGAACACAACTAAATCACAATCTTTCAAAGTTACTTTGTCAAGCCTTGGATTAAATCCTGCTGACAAATACAATTTTACTGACCCCTTTACTGGAGCACAAACGGCAGTTTCGGGTTCATTTTCCATAATTGTTGAGCCAGAATCATCCATGTCTTATTTCATAACACAAAATTCAGCTTCAACTTCTATCGTACCCCTAATTCTTATACAAATAATAGTTACTTTGGTAGCGGCAATGGTGATCGTTGCCGTGGCAGTTGGGGTATTCCTTCTTAGGAAAAGAGCCTTCAAAACATTTCCGAGAAAAAGTAACCACTTAACGTCTAAACATTTTTGATCGTCGGTGGTTGGCGTCTTTTTCTAAACTTTAAAGCAGTTATCGCAACCGCAACTATAATGCATACCGCAGCCGCGTAAAGGTAAATTGAAGTTGCATTAGACGGCAAGGAATTACCTTGGTTGAGGACTATTTGTTGCTGTAGCCATTAGGCTTGTGTTGTTCCAGTATACTACGTCCTTGTATCCTGCTGAGTCAAGCGTTGGTGAAGGGTAAACTATGTCTAATTTATCATAGTCCATGTGCAAAAGGGTTGTTACGCTCATACAGATACCAACGCTGAGCTTATCTGAGTTCCATAGTCCCCAGATTTTATCGCTTGGCCCACCAAAAGCGTAAGCGTAATCTGCAGGAAGAACGTACGCTGTTCTATCACTTATTGGAGTAAGAGTTCTGGGGTTGGCTTGAGCATATTGCCAGAATTGTTTCATCGCGTCAAGTTGCCCCTGTTGTAGAACGTTTTGAGTGTAGTTCTCGTTGGTGTCAAAGATGATGATGTATTTTGCGTCGTTTTTGTATGCCAAAACCATGTCGTTGTAGAGTTCTGGACCTGACTCCATATAGGGTGGTTGGTTGTAGGCCCAAGTTATCATGACTCCCCAATCTTTGTTTTGAACAGTAGCTGCTCCTCTGCAAAGAGCCATGTTGAGTTGTTGGCTATCATTTGCCCAGCCGTCATGGACGCCAAACTCATCAAAAACTGTGTCATATCCGGCTGCATAATCATACCAGTAAAATGCGTAGTCTGAGGTAAACAATTGATATTCTGTGGGGTAAGTGAAATGTTGGGCGATTGCATGTGGCCCAGTACGTAGCCACCAACTTAGCGAATCAACGTAGCTTTGCGCCGCGTCGCTATAGGTAAAATTAGAAAAGTTCTTGATATAAAGTTGTTGTAAAATTGGGTAACTGTGTTGATCGCGTTGCTTTCCACCTTCTTCATCACAATAATAAACTCCAAGAAAATTGTTGCCCCAGTCGTTCTTGGCATTCGCAAGCCATTGACTCGATGGATAGTCGGGCTCATCGGAGTAAACTATGAAGTTCAATCCTTTGTCAAATACATACTGGCTGATTATTGTTAGTCTCGTCAAGTTATAGTTTCCAGTGCATCCAATTACAAAGAAATTCGTGTAAGAACTAACATTATCGATTAATTGTTCAGTTGTGTCTATGCTTCCAAAAGCGACGTCAACTCCAAAGTACAAGCTGGGCGAAGTTTGAGTGGTTTCTGTTGCTTTGATAGTTAACATGCAGTTTAGGAAAAGTGGTAACGTCAGCAACAAAATCAGTAGAACTGTGACTTTCTTAAACTTCATTACTTAACTAAAAATTCTGTTAGCTAATAAGACTTTACCAAAATCAATACCTGAGAGCTAAAAACTGAATTAGAGAGAAAAATTATTTTGGTATTTCGAGTGAGTGGATGAAAGCTTAACAAAAGAGCTCCTTTGATTTTCTTAGCATCCTCTTGGAAAAAAGGTGAAATAAAAACTCAAAAAATCAATGAATATTTATTCTTATAAGTCGTTTCTTGTATGGATGGCAATGAGAAAACAAAAGTCGATGTTTATCATTCTTGTTTCTCTCATTCTGCTTATATTTTGCTCTATTTCTGCAGCTTCAAGCAGCGTTAGTTTCAGCACTGATTGGACGATGTTTCGTAATGACCCAGGTCATAGTGGCTCAATAATTGGAAACAGTTCGATGAATTCCGCCAAAATTTTATGGAATTTCACAACAATGTATAATGTTGAATCTTCTCCTTCAGTCGCTGACGGATATGTTTTCTCAGGTTCCGATGGAGGCCAAGTTTACTGTATTAACGCTTCCACTGGTCAATTATTATGGTCCTATTCAACTGGTGGTGAAGTAATTTCATCGCCTGCCGTCTTAAATGGCGTTGTTTATGTGGGGTCACGGGACGATAGTTTTTATGCTTTAAATGCCACCAATGGTGTAAAACTCTGGAGTTATGTTACTGGTAATTCGGTTGATTCGTCTCCTGTTGTTGTCAATGGGTTAGTTTATGTGGGCTCAGGCGATGGCAGCGTTTATGCTTTGAATGCTACCTCAGGCGGCGAACTCTGGAGTTACACAACCGGTGGCGGGGTTATCTCGTCGCCTGCTGTTGTGGCTGGTGTAGTGTATGTAGGCTCAGTGGATGACAGTGTTTATGCTTTAAATGCGACAGATGGCACCAAAATCTGGAGTTACCTTACTACTAACTCGGTTGAGTCGTCTCCTGCTGTCGTAAACGGGGCAGTCTACGTTGGCTCAACCGACGGTTACCTTTATAGTTTGAATGCTTTCAACGGTGACCTGATTTGGAAATATCAAACCCAAGGTGTCCAGGACTCATCACCAGCAGTTGCTTATGGTAGGGTTTATTTTGGCTCCGACGACAATAACGTTTATTGCTTAAATGCTTCAAATGGCCAAAAAATATGGCAGACCCCAACTGGATATTGGGTCTGGTCTTCGCCTGCCGTTGCAAACGGAAACGTTTACGTGGGCTCAGAAGACTACAGCATTTACTGTTTCAATGCTTCCACCGGGATAATAGAATGGAGCTATGCAACAAGAAATATTGTTGACTCTTCTCCAGCCATTGCTAACGGAAATCTTTACATTGGTTCGGATGACGGTCACATTTATGCTTTTGTCTTGACGAATTCTAGTATTGGGACCGTAGCTTTGCAAACCCCCACTCCTTTACCGTTGACTGTGATTGAATTTGATATAATTACGTGTTCCATTGTGGCAGTAATTATTTTGTCAATAGCGCTTTTTGTTCGTTCAAGTAGAAAGGCTAAACAAAATGTTGTAGACGCAAGTATTTCTGGTCAAAATGTATCTTGGTTTTCAGCTTATGGCGACGCAATTTGTGTTGGAACAATTCTGATTTTTTCAACAATTTTCTTCATTAATCTAGGAAACGGACCTCTCTGGCCATCTGATGAACAATGGTATTCCCAATGGGCATTTCACATGGTTAAAACTGGCGAATACTTGACACCTTGGGCCTTTGGCATTACCAATCTCTGGATAGCTAAACCGCCCCTTAATATGTGGCTGATTTCTCTTGCCTACCAAATTTTTGGCGTTAACAATTTTGCTTCAAGGTTTTTTGGTGCTGTATTTGGTTCCTTGTCATTAGTTCTTGTCTTTTATTTGGGAAAGAAACTTTATAACAGGTATGTCGGGTTATTATCGGCTCTAGTTTTAGGGACGTTTACTACATTTTACGTGTTTTCCAGACTTGCAATGACTGATATTCCATTAGTCTTTTTCATTTTGGGCAGTGTCTACTTTTTTGTTTTAAGCGAAAAATCAAAACACACTAGTCAATATGCTGCTTTGAGCGGGCTGTTTTTTGGTTTGGCTTTAATGACAAAGCAAGTTGAGGCTTTGCTGATTCCACTAATTCTCATTTCCTATTTGATCGTAACAAAAGTAACTCTTAGATTTTTATTCACTAAACGTTTTACACTTTTTTGGGCAGTCGGCCTTCTGGTCTTTTCTCCATGGCTGATCTACATGAATATGAGTTTTGGATTAAAGTTTTGGCAATGGTATTTCGTGTATACTGATGTCACCCGAACAGTTAGTCCTATTGAAGGTCACACTGCAGGCTTCAATTATTATTTCAACTATTTAGCCACTAAAGAAAACTTGCTTTGGGTAATATTGTTACCTTTTGCAACAGGGTTTTGCGCGTTCAACGCTGTTATTAAGCGACTGAAAGAAGATACATTAATTCTTCTATGGATGGCAATCGTTATGTTAGTGTTTACATTTGCCCAGACAAAACTTTATTGGTATATATTGCCAGCTACTCCAGCATTCGCTATTGCCATAAGCAGTTTAATATACCAACTGTCACGGAAAGCAAAAAAAAAAATTCAGTTAAACAAGAAAACATAACGCTCAAATGACTAGCAATTTTAGCATCAACAAATTTGAATAAGACTATGTTTGAGAACTGCTCTCTGGAGTATTGTCTTGGTAGGCGTTTTCAATTGTCTCACACAACTTATATATTCTTACAATCGTCAAAAGAGAATGTTTCTTAGCTTATCTGGGTGACGATGTGCGCACAATGCAAGAACAAAAATTCGCTAAGTGCAGAAGTCGTGAGTTATGAGCAAACTAACAATGGAAACTCGTTTGTACCTCACGCTTATCGGTGTTAATCTAAACTTTTTGGCATTATTTTTCTTTTTAATAAGCTCATTGAGTATTGTAGAAAGCCCTTATTTTCCCACACTGGAACTCTCGTCTGTAATTATTGGAAGTATCCTGATTTTTATTGGCTTACACGGTTCTAAGCGAAATATACGAAAAAACAGCGTTTTCGAGCAACCCAAATGATGTAAGAAACAAAAATAGTCTTTTGGTTATTTCCAGTCATTATTTCAACGTGCTTAAATGTTAGGGTATCTTTTTTGGTCCACTTTTTACAGCAACATTTAATCAACACCCTCGCACCTATTTTTATTGCCTCGCCAAAATCGAGCACCCATAACGACGGACTCAACAGAGGGAACGTAAGAAACACAAATCTTGCGCCAATGACGATTTGGGTTCTACCCAATTATGGAACAGGTGAGGCACGGGCGAAAAAAGTCCCAAGCCGAGAGAACTTGGCCAAGCTAAAAGCAACGCTCAGCTGTGCGGTTAAGTGTTAGGTTACTTGGGCGACAAACAGCCCGCAAAAAAATGGGAAGTGTTAACTCTTGGTTGAATCATTGACTTTTGAACCCAAAAGTTTAGCTGACTTGAGGCAGTTTTTTGAAGAAAACAAAGATAAATTTCATGAAATTTGGGTTGTAATAGCAAACAAAAAAGCCGTAAATCCTCAGATAATATCTTTCAATGAAGTCGTAAATGAAGCAAAAAAACAAGGGTTAATTGACAGCCGCATAAAAAAGATAGATGACAGAAAATACATGATTCGTTTCACGAAAAGAAAATAAACCAAAAACCTCGCAAAATCAGAAAAGGTAAAACTAAATTTTTAAGTTCCACTCTCAACATTAAAGCTGATAACACTGAGAAGATGAGTGCACTTGGATATCGAAAAGAAAATTGAGTTAATCTGCAGACCACCAACAGAAGAAGTAGTCACGCCAGAAGACTTGCGCCATTTATTTGAAAACGAAGAACACCCAATTGCATATAACGGCTGGGAACCGTCTGGATTAGCACATTTGGGCACGGGTGTTATTTGCGCTTACAAAATGAAAGACTTTGCTGAGGCCGGTGTTCATTTCAAGGCGTTTTTGGCAACGTGGCACGCATGGTTAAACAACAAGCTTGGAGGCGATCGAGAACTCATTCGCAAAGCCGCGGACCTTTTTAGGCATTCATGGCTCGCATTGGGAGTCCCAGGAGACAAAGTTGAATTCATCTATTCTGATGAATTGTACAAAGATATTGATTATTGGGCTAAAACAGTAATAATTGCAAAAAACCTCACTATCGCTCGAACAACTCGTACCTTAGAGATTGCTGGAAGACAGGAAACTGAAGCACATTATGTTTCAGATTATCTTTATACGCCGATGCAAGTTGCAGATATTTTCCATATGAAAGTCAAAATTTGCCAATTAGGTATGGACCAGCGAAAAGCAAACATGGTTGCGCGAGAGATAGGTGAAAAAATTGGTTGCTGGAAACCCACATGCGTGCACCACCATCTACTACAGGGTTTGGAGAAGCCAACAATTTGGCCGATTCCTGAAGGACAGGAAAAAGAAGCCGTAGCCTCCGCGAAGATGTCTAAGAGTAAGCCTCAAACATGTATTTTTATCTATGATACTCCTGAAGAAATAAAACAGAAAATGGCCAAAGCTTTCTGCCCAGAAAAAACCATAAAATTTAATCCTATAATGGACATTTGCAAATACATAGTTTTCAGAGAAAAACCTGTCTTCAAAATAGAACGTCCAGCCAAATTCGGTGGGAACATAGATTTCCAAAGTTTCCAAGAGCTTGAATCCGCTTACTCAGAAGGTAAACTGCATCCAATGGACCTCAAGAATGGTGTGGCAACCGAACTTGCAGACATTCTCGAACCGGTTAGACGTTACTTCGCAAATAATAAAGAAGCCAAGGATTGTTTGGAGACTGTGCGGCAAGCTAAGATAACAAGGTAAAGTTTCTTGTCAACGAAGTTTGAAGAGAAACAAGAAAAAATTCAACAAATTCTATCTAAACTATTCGAGGAATCAGCTAAAGGAACGCCAATAATTGTCGAGGGCAAAAAAGATTGTCAAACCCTTCAAGAGCTGGGCGCTAGCGGCAGCATTTTAACCGTGAAAACAGGTGGCAAATCCTTTTTGCAAGCAATCGCGGAAATAGAGGCACTAGGCGTATCGGAGGTTATTCTTCTTTTGGATTTCGACAGGCGAGGCAAAGAAGGGACCGCCCGCTTAAAACAAAATTTGGAACGGGCAAAAATAACGGCAAACACAAGATTTTGGTCTGACTTGCAGGCGTTGGTAGGTAGAGAAATCCAATTCATCGAAAGCTTAACAACTTATCTGTTGACTCTCGAAGAAAAAAACGCTTGAACAAAGAATTGCCCAACATGATTTCGAAAGAGCACCATCTTTTCCATTACAATATGCTGTTTTTTCTAATTGCTTTTTTGGGAAGAAGAAGCTGAAGTGCTTCCTTCGACTTTCTTCTTCTTTTAATAAAAATTTTGTCGCCAATCTAAAACCGTTCAAGTCCAGAATTCAGAGAAGAAATCCAAAATAAGACGCCCAGAATTGTTTTTATAAATCATTAATCTCCTACTAAATGGCGAAAATTTTATGGTAACAAACCCAGTTATTGAAGCATTAAAATCTAGACGCGCAATTCGCGCTTACGAAGACAAAGCAGTTCCTGAATCGGCAATTCAAACTTTGCTCGAAGCGGCAACTTATGCGCCTTCAGCAATTAATATTCAACCTTGGAAATTTACAATTATAACTAATAAGGAAGAAATGAAGCGTTTTTCAGATACAGCAAAGAAGGAGTTGCTTCAAACTTTGCCTGATGTTGCAGATGAAGGTTTAGAACGGTTTAAAAGCTCATTGATTAACCCACAGTACAACATGTTTTATGGTGCACCTTTGCTGGTTTTCATTTCGGGGACTCAATCACAGTTTGTCGTAAATGATTGTTCTATGGCAGCTCAAAACATGATGCTTGCGGCTTACACGCTTGGTATTGGAAGCTGTTGGATAGGTGGTGCAGCTCTTTTCGCGAACTCTGCGAAGGGCAAAACAGAGCTAGGTGTGCCTGAGGGCAATCAAATCTACGCGGCAATCATCTTTGGTTATCCTAAAGGTGGCTTTCCGAAAGCACCTGAAAAACGTCCCGCTAAAATTCTCAAACGCATTGACTGAAGGAATCAGATGGACGTCAAAGGAAAAGTTGCTATTGTAACTGGGGCATCTGGCGGCATCGGTTTAGCTACGGCAAAATTGCTTTCAAGTAAAGGCGTTAAGCTTTCATTGGTTGCGCGCTCAAAAAACAAGCTTGACGAACTTGCAAAGGAACTTCCGGATTCAATAGCAATTTCCGCTGACTTATCCAAAGTTGATGAAGTTAGACGCATGGTAAAGCAGACTAACGACCATTTCGGAAGAGTGGATATTTTAGTGAATAATGCAGGGCAAGGTTATGATGCTCCTATCGAGAAAATCAATGTTGACACGTTCCGTTGCATCTTTGAGCTTGATTTTTTGGGACCTGTCGTTGCAATGCAACAGGTTACCCCCATTATGCGTAAACAGGAGGCTGGAGCAATCATCAACATTAGTTCAGGACTCGCATTGATGTATTTGCCAGGCATGAGCATCTACGCCTCGCTCAAACGGGCGCTGTCACACATCAGCTTAACGGCTAGAGAGGAACTAAAAGAAGACAAAATAGCTGTGACAGTGGTTTATCCATACATCACAATAACAGATTTTGAAAAAAATACAATTAAATCGTCCGAAAGAAACTGGGAAAACAGAGAAGATGAAGAAGGATCTGAAGGCGGCGGACCACCCTTTAAGCCTGATACAGCCGAGTATGTGGCTCAAAGAATTGTTGAGGGCATAGAATCTGGTGAGGCAGAAATATTTGTCCACGATTGGATGAAAAGAGCTGCAGCGAGCTAGCGGATGCCATACTTTTTTCTTACATGCGTTTGAAGCAGGTATACGATGACTATAATGCTGTAAATTATTTCTGTTGGAGCAGCAAATTTTGGGATTCCCTGGATGCTTGGCAAATTAAGAAGCGTTAATGCATCAGCAATGCTGACAAATATGGAAACAGCTATAGTGCCAATCCATCCTGATTTTTTGCCCTGCCAAATAAATGCTCCAAAGACTAAGGTTAGTAAGCCAAATAATATGGTGTAAACATCGTAACCTGTTGTTGGTTGCAACATGGAGTTTTCAAGGACAAGCAGTAAGAATCCAAAAAAAACATGTACGGCTCCAATAATCAGTTGTGCAACTGTTAAGATAACTATGCCTATGCTTCTGCCTTTGTAGATAAGTGGAGGAGGCTTGCTTGCCATAGAGATTTGCCGTCTATAGATAATGCGACAAAAGCAGTCATATAAGTTTCCGTGATATAATGAAATGCGGAATTTGCTTGGTACCACAATGAAGTACTGAGCTCCTTCTGCGTTGTTGTCAATGTTGATTGTATTGCTTTTTCGTTGTTGCCTCAAACTTTACCATTAATGGGGTTTATTATGGAATGCTGGTGGTTTCATGGCAGCGTTTATTCTCTACTTCGTAATGGCTATGCTGATGTATCATGAGGTAGCAATTAAGGCTAAGATTTAGAGAAGTAATCTATTTTAGAACTTATATTCGAAAACAAATACTTGAATAAAAAATGCGTCAAACGGTCATTAGCTTGCCAAGTTCTACTACGAACTGGTCAATGCGTTCTCTTGATCTACCATAGTCAGCCACAGAAGTAATTGTCGTAACAGGCGTCTCAGCAACCATGTACAACTTGGTCGTTTCCGCATCTATTGCTGTCAATTCAACTTTAAGTGTTGACGCGTAAGAAATGAAGCCGCCTTTAGTTTTAACTGTTAGGCGATATGTTGCATCATCTTTTTTCTGGATTTTCCAATCTAGCTTCGCGATTACTTTGGGTATAGCTTCCCAAATAGCATTAATTGGGTATGAAACTTCAAGGTTTTCCGTTTGCTCTTTTAAGTAAGCCATAACTCGTCACTTATTTTTCATTAGTTCCATAAGTTTGGGCATTAACTCGCATCCTCGATCTAATGTACCTAAGCTTCCTTTTGCGCATTCCTTTTCCGAAAACTTTACTGCTTTGCCAGTTTCGATTTTGTCACCTGAAATTAACACTGGAACTGGCGTGTCGCTATGAACCTTTAGCTCGCATGGAGTGGCGTGATCTGTTGTGATGCAGATTAGGTTATCTTTTAGAGAAATTTGTTTTAACAATGGTCCAAAAAAGTATTTGTCGATTGCCGAGATGATCTGAGTTTTTAGGGTACAGTTGCCGTCGTGCCCTGGTTCATCGGGACCTTTGAGGTGAATATAGAAGCAATCGTGTTTGGGCAGAATGTCAAGTAACGCTTTGACTCTTATTTCGCAGTCTTTTTGCAGGTTGCCTGAAGGTGGCGGCAATAGCATTGAGTCCATTCCTGCAAGCTGCGCTATTCCTCGTTCTGCATGCATATCGGCTAAACAAGCAAAGTCTACATGGTAATGTTCGTTTATGTTGAAGAATTTTGGGAGAAGATGACCTGCATCTCTTGTCAAAACAACGTTTGCTTTAAGCTTACCTTCAGCTGCACGATTCAAGTTAACTGGGTGGTTTTCCCATAGTTCATGTGTTTTATCTATAAACTCGTTTACTAACCCAGCGGAAACCTTTGCTGCTTCAGTATTATCGGTAGGTTCACAAGTTTGTAGTACCATATCTACTTTAGCTTTCGCAACTCCAATTCCATTAATTACGGTGTAGGCTGGGTCGCTGTTTGTAATGTTGCTTGAAAGAGGTTTAGCTTTGCTTTTTATTAGAAGAACTGCCCTATGGCCTAGCGTGTTTCGGAATTCAAATGTCGCAGGATATGATTCCAACTTAACTTGCTTGTTAGCAGCATGAGTTAGCTCAGTGGCTTCTTCAGTGCTTAGGCTTCTTGCCACTCGACGATCAATAATGTTTTTTCCTTGCCCTAAAGTTGCAAAGTTGCATCTTAACGCTAAATCACCATCCACCATTTTTAACCCTGCTCCAGCCGCTTCAATAACCCCTCTACCTGTACTATATTTGAAAGGATCATAACCTAAAAGAGAAATAACAGCAACATCGCTCTCAGGAGCGACACCCTTCTTCACCGAATACATCAAACCAATTTTGCCATTTTTGGCAAGCGCATCCATATTCGGAGTTTGTGCTGCTTCAAGGGGTGTTTTGTTACCTAAAGATTTGATAGGTAAGTCTCCCATACCGTCTATCGCTACGTAAATTAACTTCAAACCGGTTTTTCCTCCTTCAAACCTGAGCTAACTCGACTGCTAAACCTTATTATTCTTTTCATAAGAATAACCTATTTTTTTAAAGAAAGAAAACTTCTAATCTCATCTTGAGTTTCTTGAGGCGATCCCGTTGTGTTCACAAGATAAACATCTGTTTGTTCAAAGAGTTTTTGGAAAAAGTTTTTTCTGAGCTCAATTTTTCTTTCGTCCTTTACTAATTGATGCGGATTGCAAAAGTTGTGTTCTAACATGAATTTCAAGGCTTCAGTGGAATTTAAATGTGTTACGATGTTTTTGTCTTGAGGATCCCGTTTTAGAAGGATTATTTTGTGCAGGGTGGTCATTGGAATTACTCCGCCGCCTCCTACAATCCACCTTACATTCACAACTGCTCTTCCTCGCTGGTCGAACCGAGCTTTATCAACTAAACTCTCATATTTGTTCCAAATCTTGCCTAAGTCTGCGTCAATGTAACAGTTTTTTTCAGAACCAAACGCTAAAGGCATGTGACTTGAAAGCCTGACAAAATACCAATCATCAGAAATTAATCGGGCATTTTTAAGAAGAAGTAGTCCCCACGAATGAGTTGTTTTACCTGTGCCAGAAGGAGCAATTATCGAAACGCCTAGACAACCAATATCAATGCATGCGCCGTGAACAGAATAAATTCTATGCTCATCTTCTAAAACGTCACTTGCTATTGCAAGCGCTATGCTCTTTATCCATCCGTAATAGTCAACATTAACTAGGAATGCAGTTTTCGTATAAGGATCATATTTAACGCTTAACGGTTGACCTGGCTCATTAACGGCAACAAGCCGCCCATGAGACCGATTGTTTTCGTCTGCTGTAAAAAAATTGTCTTCCCATTTATTTCTAATCGCATCAGATTCGGTTAAAAGTTTAATGCAGCAACCATAAACTTCAGCTTTACTAGTATAGTGCAATCGAGATTCATATGTTTCGAAGAGTTTGTCTTTTTCTTGAGTGGAAATTAGCTGTACCGTGTAACTCAATTATTCAGCGCTCCAAAAACCAAATTAATTAGAACTTAAAGCAGACGGATAAGCATTTCTGACTACAAAAAAATAATCTATCCTTTAAGCGTTGCAACAAATCCTTGAATTACATCTTTAATGGATTGCAGTAACGGATGTTTTATGTTTTCAGGTGATAACTTTGTTAAACGATGCACTCTGAAATAAATTGGTGGATGAGGGTCAAGTCCGAGCCATTCTTGTACTCTAAACGAAGGCGTTCGCTCGTATAATAATCGTTGGAAACCGATTTTTTCAAGAGATCCTGCCAAGACCAGAGGTGTCCCAACAATAATTGCTGAAACCAGGTCAGCTCTGGCCTCGAAGAATTTTGCAATAAAGAATATTCCGACCATAACCGCCCAGAAGTAAACAAAGAACAGCAAAGTTGAGAAAACAAGAGGTAAAAATCGAAATAGAACATAAAACCGAAAAAGAAATTCTGCAGAAATTAATCCATAGAGAATCAGCGGATCTCTGCCTCTAAGGTGACCAAACTCGTGTCCCAAAACGCTGAGAATTTCATTTTCGTCAAGTTGTACAAGAAGTCCAGTTGTTATCAAAACCAACCCTCGGCTTGGACTGGGGCCTGAAGCTGCAGCGTTGGAAACCATGGTGTTTGAAACAACAATTTTAGGCACAGGGAAACGGAATCTATCGGCGATATTTTTTACCAAAGCGTAAACATTGATTTTTTTAGTCTTCAAATTTTCCAGCTGGCATGGAACTCCATGTTTTACGAATATTTGTTGCGCTGCTACAGAATCAACTTGGCCCCGTTTGGCTAATATTTCATTGTAAATTTCTTTCTTTATCGCTAAGAGTTGCTCTCGTGAATATTTTTTTTTGAAATCGTTTTCTTCACTTACAGGTAAATAGTATTCAAGCAAATGTATGATGGGATTGTCTTTTGTAATATACCAGTCAGCTGATCTTGCAATGAATTTGTTAGAGAAGAAAACAAAAATAAACTGTATGCCTATAAGAATTAAAGGCGCGACCCAAAACCAACTTGGAAACACAGCCGTCATAGCAATGAAAATTGCAAGGCCGAATACGATGAAAACAAGAAAAAACAATACTTGGGTTTCAAGAAAGAGGCGGTTAAAGGATTTTTCAGGCTTCCAATATGCTTCAGGAACGATTTCTTCGCCTTCTCTCCAAGCAAAATAGACGGTTGCTTTTTTGGAACTTTCTTTAAAAATTTGGGTGGAAATAACTATGTCCTGTTTGGCTTCTTCAATCAATTCTTGAGAAATTGCTGGGTCAATGGGCGTTATTTTTAGTTCAATCGGATTGCCACTTTTAGCTTCTACTCTGAGAAGCTGTTTTCCTTGAACATCAATAATATTGTAAGAAAGAGTGTAACCCTCATTTGATGTTTCTCTGATAATGTCGGTAAATCGATTTTTTTGAACTAATAAATACTTGCTGTATATGAAGTCGAATAGTTTTTGCATGTAACTAGACGGTATTTCTGAAGTGATCTTAAAAAAGACAGGTTGGACTGACAATAATAATACTCCAAAACCTATACTTCAAGAAGTTTTTTCTTCGTAATAACCTTATTGTAAGCCTTTTAGATCTCTGCACAGAATGCACAAAGGGGGATAGTATTTATTAGTCGCGAAAAACATCTTTAGCTTAATCCAAAAATGGTATAAGTCTTTGTTGCCTTAAATCAAGCATGCGTTTGGTTTCATGGTTGCAGAGACTTTGATAGCTTATAGTTCAACTAGTATGGTTGAAGAAAGAATTGATGTTTAAATTAGGAAGGTTTGGTTAAAGTGGACGCGCCTAAAAAAACTATTCTTGTAGTTGATGATGATAAATCAATACTTCGAACTTTTACGCGTATTCTCCAAAAAAGCGGTTATGAAATTGAGGTAGCCGAAACTGGAAAAGAAGCCATGGAAAAAGCTGAAAGTCGTCACTATGATTTAGCATTGGTTGACATTAGGCTTCCAGATATGGATGGTACTGACTTGCTTGCTAAACTCAAAAAACAATTGCAGCACACCGTAAAAATAATGATCACTGGTTTCCCATCTTTGGAAACCGGTGTTAAAGCGCTTGACGAAGGTGCAGATGCTTATTTGGTTAAGCCTGTAAAGCCTCAGGAACTGCTTATGCTTCTTGAAGAGAAACTGAAAAATAGAGAAGAGCCCCCAGAAGCAAGCAGCTAAATATTACTAGAATTTCTTTGCTACTTTTTTTCAAATTAGTCAAGCTAATCTTAGCTTTAAGCTCAACTTTTTAGATAGGTTTTCTAGGTCTTGCACGATGTAAAAGAAAGCCATCCATGACCATTTGCCCCACTTTAGGATGCCTTCATCCTTTACTTCTTCAATGGCTTTTCTGTTGTTTATTGGCTCCTTACCAAAGAATAGTTTGCTGAAAACTTCAGCGGACCAGACGTCAATAGGAAAACCTCCATGAGGATTTATTATATCTGCAGAATAATCGCCTATGCCTGTCAATTCCAGAAGTCTCTTTTTTGCTTCATCAGCACTTAGCATCTCCAGCTCCTGCAAAGTCGGGAACTTTTCTTCTCTCAACTTTTCCGCAAGCTTGATTATGCGTTTAGCTCTGTAGCCAATCTTGCAGTTTTTGGCTAATGTTTCAGGATTTGAACTAGAAAGCCCTGGTGGAGTTGGCCAAACATAGATTGATTTGCCATCAAATTCCGCTATCTCACCGTATTTTCTAATTACGCAATCCATCATTTCATTGCTTCTCTTGAGTGGAGCCATCTGAAGAAGTATGGCTAGAATTGCATCTGGAAATACAGTGTCACCTGAGGATGTGCTATGCATACCGAACAAATCAGCAACCACATACTTTAGAATCGAATCCTTCGTCGCGAGCTCGTAGAATTCACGAAGATCATCATCCGCGCCTATACAGTGGATAATTTTCTTTTTTATCGTATCAAGCATTTCTTTGGGCGGCTCTGTTTCAATGAATATTCTTGCCATGATGCGAGGACTTTTTGTCGTTCCTTTTGAATTTAGCCTTAATCCGACCAGGGTGTTATTCAGATGCACAGCGGTCCATAGAGTTTTCTTCTCATAAACTTCCAGAGGTGTAAACAGTGACCAGCCAGCTGGCTTCCTGATTGTAAGGTCAAAGTTGTAGGGAGGAATCGGACTTATCTCGAAAGTTACCGAGTGATTAAGTTTGACCATTAAGACATTTCCTTTTTCTGAAAAACGATTGTCCGTTGTCCTTTTGTATTACTGTTGGCGTGCGTTAAATTGATTTTCATGCCAATTGAATTTTAAGCTGAGAATTTGTACCGTCCTACTTCTTCTATTGTGATGTGCGTCCTCAGTGAAATTGAATCACAGAACATTTCTTCCAAGATAATGGAAAAAAAATTTTAAATAATAAAGAAAATTAATTGACAAAAAGTAGGCTTATTCTATGAAGATTGCGGGTTGATAAGGCATAGCCATCATTGCACGACATTTAGGGTCATAACGTTTGACGTCATCTTCGCTGTAAACTGATACTTCAGCATTGAATCGTTCCTTCAAAAAGCTAACTGCTTCTTCTAAGAGTTCTTTTTCATTTATCGTTTTGATTTTCAGGATGTTATTTTTTCTCTCGCTTGGCAGTTTAGTTAAAGCTTTCATTATTTTTGGAACTATGCTTGCAATGTCCTTCATGTGGGATTTCAAATCTTTGTCAGCCGCGAATTCTTTCATTAACTCGTTAATTTTTGCTTCGCCACTCACTGTTTTCTCTAAAATCTTTAAGTAAACCTTCCATTTCCAGGTTGCAGATGTATAGTAGCATAGACGTTTAGGCGTGATTTTCATCGCTTTTAGAATATTGGACGTGTCAGATAATACATCAGTTACCAAGTTTTCCTGTTCTTCTGCGGCTGTATCCACTTTTGCTTCATCGTAAACTGGCCAAGACGCCACACTTATGAAGCCTGCCTCCTCTGTTAAGCTCCAAAGCTCCTCAGTTAAGAAAGGCGCAAAAGGTGCAAGCATCTTAAGCCAAATCATAACGGCTTCACGAAGCGCTTTTGATTCACTGTTTCCTTTTCGTTGAATGTACCAACGCAGGTCATTCCAAGTTTCAAATAGTGCTGTCTGCAAGGCAGTTCGGGTTTTAAGTTCATCTAAACTGGTTGTGACTTCTTTTATTCGATGTTGCAGTTTACTTAGTAACCAACATTCGAGAATAGTGTTCTCTTGTTTTTTGGCAGAAGTGATTATTTCAGTGGCAAACCCCAGCAGCCCTGCAAATTTTCCTTGCAAATCGCTTACGTTTTCGGCTCGCCAGTCAGGGTCATCCATGCCCTCAGCCCCCAACAGCAAGGCGCAGCGGGTAGCGTCGGCTCCGTACTTTTCAGTAGCACTCTTCATAGTTATGAAGTTGCCTTTGCTTTTGTGCATCCCTTGGCCTTCAACCATTAACATGCCGTTTACTCCCATGGCTTTGGGCCAATGTTCGGGAGGAAATAGAGCGGCATGATGAAAGATGCAGAAGGTAAGGTGGTTTGGCACTAGTTCTTTCGCGGAGTTTCTAAGGTCAAAGGGATACCAATATAAGAATTCACTTCGCATAGATTTTAGCAATTCAGCTTTTATTCCAGCAGTCTTTTCCAATTGTTCGCCGTTTCCTTTTCCATAGAAAACAAAATCGAAAACTTCAGTTGTTAACGCTTCAGGTTTGATATTATTTTGTTTTATGTGTTTATTTATTGTATAAAACGCCATGTAAACGGTGGAGTCGCTCAAAGTTTCGATTATCCAGCCTTTTTCTCCAGGTAATGGTGTTCCAAAACCTGTGGTTCTTGCGCATGCCCATTCTCTTAGCCAATCGATGACGGCGTAAAATGATTGTTTGGCTGAGTCAGGATAAATCGTCATCTGAGCTACTGCTTCTTTGGCTTTTGCTTTCCAATGGGCGTCAGAGTAGTTTAGGAACCATTGGTCAGAGAGAATTTTTACCATGCATTGTGTCATGCAGCGGCAAACTACTTGTTCAGGTAAATCGTACATGTAGTCAGCTACCCCTTGTTTGCGGAAGTCTGCAATTATGGTGTCTTTTACTTCTCGAACGGTTTTTCCCGCGTAAGGGCCACAGTTCTCTTTCAAAACTCCTCCATGGAACTCTTTTTTGTAGAGTGCTTTTGTGGCTTCGTCCGCTTTTGGATCATGTTGGTCTTTGATGCCCATTTGTTTAACAATTTCGACTGCGGGGAACTCGCCGAAACCCTCAACTTTGATAATTGAGATTGGTTCAATTTGCTCAAGGATTGTTGGGTCTACTCCGAAGTCTTTGAGAACTTCGGGTTTCTCCTTTAGATCTTTGAGAGCCAACCAATCGTAGGGAGCATGGGCAGGTACGCTGTAAACGACTCCTGTTGCAGTTTTAGGATCGACAAACCAGCCTGGCAAAATGGGAAACTTGCATTTTGTAACTGGGTTTTTAAAGATTTTTCCAATTAACTCTTTTCCTTTGAAACTGCGTTTTGTCTGCACCTTTTTTTCTTGTTCTTTGAGTTTCTCTGCGGCTTCTTGGCTAACTATCCAGTTTTCACCATTTACGTCTGCTTCGACGTATGTGGCGTCAGGGTTTATCCACATGTTTGTTATGCCGAAGATGGTTTCTGGGCGGAAAGTTGCGGCTGGTAAAATCGTGTTTTCATCTATTCTATATTTTATTAGTGTGTATTGTTCGGGGGTGACTCCTTCGCCTATTTGGCGGTCATGGTCTCCTGTGGGGCTTTGGTCTTTTGGGCACCAAACAACTGGGTGGGTTCCTCTTGTGACGTAGCCTTTTTCTTTTAGATTTTTGTACTGCCACTCGATAAATTTCTGGAAAGTTGGCATTATGGTGGTGAATTCTCGTCGCCAATCGACTGAAAAACCAACGCCTTTAACGGCTAATCGTCCTTCATCAGTGTAGTATTGAGCCATGTACAGGGGATCAACAAATTTTTTGAGTTCAGCTTCTGGAACCCCATCCACTTCACGAAGAACTTTGATGTAGGCTTCGTCGCCTCGCGCTACTCGTTGGCTAGCTCCCAGCAATGGTTGACCTGTCCAATGCCAAGCCCAAGGCCACAACACATTGTAACCCTGCATCCGTTTAAACCGAGCGTAAGCATCAACACGAGAAGCTGTAAATGTGTGTCCAACATGCAAGGGTCCATTCATGTATGGAAATGGAAAAGTCACCATTATCTTCTTTCTTTTGGGATCAGGGTCAGCCTCAAAAACGTGAGCATTTTCCCATTTGGTTTGCCATTTCTGCTCGATTTGATTGGTTTGGCTCATGAAACTTGAGATTGAGTCATTAGCTATTAAGAGTTTTGCTTAGACGTGAACTCAATTTTGTATTTGAAAATAATAAGCGTTGCAGGAGGAGGCTTTTTGCTCAGAGGTTAAATTATTGGGTAAACGAACATGTTGGGTTTGCAAAGAAAATACAGAGAATTAAAAAAAGTCTTATCTACTTGATTTCCACATACAAGAAAGCGATGAATATGTCGGGCGATACTGAAACAAGAATTAAGCAAGACCTTTTTGGTGAGATTCAGAATTTAGAGCAAAATTATAAAGTCATCAAAAGTTTTCTTTCTGGAACGGACTATGAGGCAACAGCTATCGGTAGCGCAATCCACTCTTTCAAAGATAGCTTAAGCCGAGCGAGCGCATTTGTCCTAGCCCTATACAACCTGAGAGGAAAACGCGTTAACATTCCCTGGGACCCGCTATTTACAAGTTTAGATTATGCTTTAGCCACAATTTCGGTTTCTTCGTCACCAAAACAAAAAGAAGCAGTTAAAACCATCCTTTTGATGTCTCAAGAGCAAATTGGGCAGGTTCTGTCCTACTTTTCAGCTTTGAAAGAATCGTTAAAGTGAGAAAAGATACTTTTTTTCAATTAATTTTTCTTTTCAGTTTTGATTGCGATAACAAGTTGTCATTGCTATATTAAACAAAACATATCTACAAATCAGGTGAATTATGACAACGAGTTTGAGGTCATTGGGAGCTGTACTTGATGAACCATAAATCGCTTTAGTCAGTATCAATTATTTGTTATTTTTGAATTCGTCAAGCAAATCATTAAGTTGAGCGAACAACTCAAGAAACTGGTAGCCTTTTGGTGTTGTCGTATACTTGTTGATTTTTTTTGAAAGCAAACCCTGAGAAATTAAAGAGGTAATTTGACTTTTCAATTGAGAATAATTTAGGTTTGCATTGTACATAATGCTTGTTTTTGTTTTTTCTTGTTCGCAGAATAATAGAATTTCTGCTATGATATCAAATTTACCTCTTCGGGAGCTATTGGAAGTATTCCAATCCCTGTCATGTTTTAAACGAGCAAATTGAAGTTCTTGCGAGTTTAATTTTGCCGTTCCCAGTAAACTGCTTGTCAAGTTACTTACTCCATGTTTAATTGAATTAAAGCTACGTTAGCACTTAAACGAATGTGATTGTACTTGAGCAATAACACAAACAATCTTTTTTGCGATTGGCGAGAAAGTTAGTGCTGAGTTTGATAGTTAATCGTCAATAAGTACTGCCACTTGTTAGTTAACTTAAGGCAAATTAAGAACACTGGCATACCTTTGAGTCCTTATTGTACAGTAAGGACCTAAACTTTTAGCGTTAGGCGTTAATATCTGCGTTGAAAAGAGGTCACATTTTGTTTGATTAGGAGTTAAAACTTGATCGATAATTTCTTAACGCTTTAAATAATAAATCACAATTAGAAAGCAAGAAGCGGAACACAATGCTTGAACGGTTAATACTTTATTCTGACGGTGGAGCAAGAGGCAACCCTGGACCAGCGGCGATAGCGTACATTGCGCTTACAGAAACGGGGCAGGTCATTAAGAAGGATTCACGCTTTGTAGGCGAACGAACCAATAACCAAGCAGAATACGAGGCATTGATAGCGGCATTGGAGTTTGCCAAAGCAATAAAAATTAAAGAAATAACCTGTCACCTTGACAGCGAACTAGTTGGAAAACAAATTAAAGGTGAATATCAAGTAAAAAACCCTGAATTGCGGAAACTATGGCGTCAGACGATAGAGTTGAAGGGCTCTTTTAAGAAAGTTTGTTTTATTAACGTTCCAAGAACTAACCCTTTTATTGAAATGGCAGATAAACTTGTCAATAAGACTTTAGATGAATTACCAAAAAGCGGCTTAGCTAAAGCATTATAACAAAGATTACATTCGTACTGAGCAGATTAGGTGGCTAACTCATGTTTGTTCACACAAGTATTCGTACAAGCAACTTAGAGCGATCAATTGATTTTTACTCTAAATTTTTTGATCTAAAAATTCTAAGCAAAATGGAAATTAAGAAGACAAATGCCCAAATCGTTTTCCTTCAAGACCCGAAAGGCGAAGGATGCATTCTTGAATTAACCTTCTATAAGGCACAAAAAAAATTCAGTCAGCCTGAATATGAGGAACGCTTGTTTGACCATTTAGGGTTCGAAGTTACCGACATCAATAAAACAATCAATGTTATGCGAAAAGAAAATGTTACAATCACAGATGAACCATATAAGCTAAATTCTAATACATCAATTGCTTTTGTTGAAGACCCGGACGGAACCCTTGTTGAATTGATTGAGCGAAAATAGGTTTATTGGCAAAATCTAGTTCTAACACTTTTGCTATATAACTCTGGATCTTCTTATTCCTCTTTATCTTTCTCTTTGAGTCTTTTTCATTAGGTTGAGCGACAGTTTTATAAAAATCTTGATTTACACTGTTGAACCTATCGTTTGAGCAAAAATCGGTATATAGGTAACTCGCTATCGGATGTTTTTAGTTGCTTGCTTATCAATCGATGAAGAAAGAGTTAGTAAAAAGCATTAGATTTAATATCTTAAGCTGTAGATTGGAGAAATCCATTTTTTCCATGCTGGGAATTAATATGGACGTTTAAAACGCAGTTTGTATTATAATAATAATATGTTTCATTATCTTCTTGAAAATAACAGATTATGCTGAGTAGTTTTGTTCTCTTTTCTCGTCGATTAATGCTTTAAATGGAATAGGTGATTAAGGACACGCCTTTAGTTGAACGCAAATCAATCGCCCTCATGGTTTTAGGTTTAATAGCGTTCATGCTGTACTTGTATTTTTTCGTAGGGTTCGGCGGTCTTTTCGGTCTCCTTAGCAAACTCAACGTTTACCAGTATTCATTGTTTTTCTCACTAGCTATAGTTTCGCTTTTTCTAGCAGTTATTTTTGACTCTATGATATGGCATAGTCTGCTTGGTTCTTTATCAGTAAAAGTTAAGCTTAGAAAAATTATTCTTTTCAATTGGGTAGGAAATTTTGTCGAATTAGTTGTTCCAAGCGTTACGGTCGGTGGAGAATTAACCCGAATAGTTTTGATCCAAAAAGAAACAAGACATGACGTTGGTATAGCAGCTGGGACCGTGATTGGGTCTCGATTAATTACGACATTTGTTTATTCTGGCGGATTGTTGATCAGTTTTCTATTGCTTATGTTTTATAATCAATTACCATTTTACATGATCACACCTGTTATTTTAGTGGCAGTTGGAACTGCTGCAGCATTGGCAGTTGTTTTTATAATAGCTTTCAAGGAAAGTGCAGGAAAGAAAATAGTCAATTTTTCCCTATGGATAGCTCGTCGCATAACCAAAAATCCAGTAACATTAAGTCATGCCGAAGAAAAAATTTCTCATTCCATATCTTCTTTCTCTGAAGCATTTAGAACATTTAAAGCAAACCCACGTTGCTTAATAAAACCAATTATTTTCTCAATTATCGCTTGGCTATTTAATATTATTGTTTTCTTAATGGTCTTCTACTCGCTCAATTTTACGCGCATTTCCTTCATTGATCTAGCCACTATTTATTCGGTTATCACAACTGTTGAAACTGTAACGGCAGGCTTCCCTATTGGAGCAGTAGAAGTTGCCATGACAAGTCTTTTCGGGCTCTATGGTGTCCCACTTGTTATTGCCGCCGCTGCAACTACGCTAACTCGATTATTGACTTATTGGTGCCAAGTGCTTGTTGGCTATCCTTTGGTTGAGTGGATAGGTCTTAAATCGTTACTTAAAAGTAACATTACAACTGGGTTATTGATGAAGGCGCCACCGATTTTGAGAGAAGAATAATTTCACGATAGTAACTATCCCCGTGCAACCAACATCGCTTGAAGCAATGGAAAAGTCAAACTCTAGATTTTTAGCTGTTTGTTGCACTATTGCTTGTTGACGTTGCTGTTTTTTCATTGTTGCAATAGCCAGCTTAGAATTGATAATGGGGTCAACTATACCTACCCCGTTATACCGCCTGTACTGGATATTATTTAGCTTAACTTCAATTCTTTTGGGCGTTAATTGAAAGGGTAAGATAGGCATTTGATTTTTTTTGAAAAGTCGGCGGCGCTCATTTCTTCTTCAAGCTGACATTTAACTGATTTTGTCTTGTTTGGCATGAGATCAAAAAAGTTATCGCTTAATCTTACCATTCTGTCGCTAAGTATTATGTTTACATCTTTGGCGTAGACTGGAGACTGCAACACTATTTCAAAAGTTTTGGCTTCAACTTTTTTGACGGTTATTTTAATTGGTGCTTTAGGTAAGCTCAGGTTTTTCGGTTCCTTAATGGTTTTGGAATCTTCAAAAATAACCGTGCCATTTTGCTCAAGACTAACCGTTAAGGTGGAGTCATCGGTAATTGAAAGCTTTTCAAGAGGCTTATCAAAAATCAAAAGTGACGAGTATGCTGGTATTTTTACTTTTTTAATTTCTTCATCCAAGTGCTTACCAGTGAACGTTAAGACTTCAAACCGCAAAGCCAAGTCTGTCCTCTTGCTTGTTTCATTAACGATGTAACAGTAAACTTTGCCATCTTTAACAATTAACGGAGCGATTATTGGTTGAAAAGCTCGTTTAACAGCATAGTAAGCAGGTTTAGGGTTTAATCCGTAGTCAATGAGGCTCCAGCTTATCACCGGCCAGCAGTCGTTGAGTTGCCAAATGAGGCATCCGCTGGTTTTGAACATGCGGCTTCTCCAATGCGTCACCGCCGTTTTTAATGCGTCAGCCTGATTTAACTGAGCATAAAGTGTAAACCGCTGAAGGTCTTGAGGTAAAGGATAATGCAGAGCAAGAAGTGTGCTCAGGATTTTCAAGCCATTCAACTGCTTCTCATGCGCTTCCAACGCTGGAGAATCAAGATTTAGATCTGCGCTACCCAAATATTGCTTTAATAGTTCAAACATTGGCAGAGCTTGCCAACCAAACTCAGATAAAAACCGTCCATTATCATAAAGATATGCTGGGTAATCCACCTGTTTACTCCAAACAACCCAGTTATGCCTATTGCCTTCATGCTCACTATTGATTTCTCCATCACTGTAGGGGGTGCTTGATCGATAAGGGCGGGTTCCATCAAGCCTGTCAATTACATTTGGAAGAATTTTTTCCCAAATCGGCAACCCAAAAAGTTTCGGCAAATCATTCCAAACGGTTTTGTATTGCCATTGAATCTCGTTGTTGCCACACCAAACAACTATGCAAATGTGACCCCGAAGACGTCGCACAACATCATCTGCTTCTCTCTCAGCTTCTTCAAGAAACCAATCTTCCTCTGGATAAGCACAGCAAGCATACATGAAATCCTGCCAAACCATTATCCCAAGTTTATCGCATAAATCGTAAAAAAAATCGTCTTCATAGACTCCACCGCCCCAAACCCTGAGCATATTAAAATTTGCTTCAGCGGCTAAATCAAGAAGTTTTTGATATCTGTCCGCAGTAACTCGGGGTAAGAATGAGTCGGCGGGAATCCAGCAGGCACCTTTGCAAAAAATAGGCAAACCATTAATTACAAAAATGAAGCTTTTGCCTTCATCATCAGGCTCCTGCAAAAGTTTTACACTTCTGATTCCAGATTTTACTATTGCCTTTTCACACAAAACATCGTCACTGGAAAGCTCAATTGAAGCATTGTAGAGATTTGGGTCTCCATAACCTCGTGGCCACCACAGATGCGGATTTGCGATTTCAAACTCAGCTTCCAAACAACTTTGCCCCGAAGCAATCGATTTACTCACTTCTTTTTCGATTCTCTGCCCAAACCCTTCAACAACAAACTTCCCCTTTACGCTGCATTGACTTGGCGCGTGAACATCAACAAGTGCTTTGATTTTTGCTTTTTCGGCTGAAACTTCTAAGGGCAAAATAGATAGGTAATCCAATTTAGCTTTATCAAAAGCAATTATTCTAGCGGTTTGCCAGATTCCTACTGCTGGCAGTGTTGGTCCCCAATCCCAACCAAAAGAATATTGAGCTTTGCGTACATATGGTCTGCCTGAAAAATTCTCTGCATGTAAAGAGCCATATTTGTCACTGTTTTTACTTTCTAATTCAGATACAACTTTGTAAATGGGCTTAAAGCAAACCGCAATGACGTTTCTGCCTGTTCTTATGGCGTTTTTAATGCTGAAGCGCCAAGATTTAAACATATTATTTCCATTGCCAACTTTTACGCCGTTCATCCAGACAGTGGCAAAAGTGTCTAATCCATCAAAAACAAGCTCCACCGCCTGACTATCTAACACTTCGGGGGAGAGCTCTATCTGTTTGCGGTACCACCACTCTTGGTCAGGAACCCAACTGACTATTTCCTCGTTCAAATTGGCAAAGGGGTCGGGAATAACATTGTTTTCCATTAGATCGGTGTGAACGGTTCCTGGGACAGTTCCTATCATCCATTCTTCGTCATTGTAGTCAAGTTGGAAAACTTTCAGGTCTTCGCCATTAGCGTCGGGAAAACCTTTGAACTTCCAAGAACCATTCAGCGGTAACTCAAAATTAACCAAAAAATCTACCTTTAAAGACTAAACAGTCCAAACTAATAATCTTTAACTATAATATCAAAATCAAAGCATGAAACGAATAAAACACTTCCATGTGGCAACCGAAATTCTCAAATTGGCATTAATGGTTCCACCAATTCTTGGATTGCTGCGTCTGGGCGGCGCTTCATACTTAACTTCTCCAATTTTAAAACCGCTCTTTTTAGCAATAACCAATAACTCCCCGCCGAATGTTTCTTCACTTTTCAAAATAAATTTTGTAGTTACTTCTTTTTTGAAAGCTCTAAAATTCGAGTAAAAATCCGATACTTCAACCATTTTACCCAGCGTTTTGGCAGCCCATCGCTCTGAAAACCTGGGGACAACTGTCCGTGATGCATTTACCAAATCGAATTCATCTAGTTTTTTAACCAGTGTAGGTATGAGTTCGGGGCTATTTTCCAAGTCTGAATCGATCGTTACTATAACTGGGAATTTTGCGTATTTCATCCCGTAAAGTAAACCCTTGGTTTGTCCATCTCTGACTTTGCCGACAGCAACATCGGCGTATTGTTTTGCAATGTCTAACGTTCCATCTGTTGAGTTATCGTCAATGACAATTACTTCATGTGGACTATCTTTGAGTGTTGATCGGATTCTAAGAATTAGTTCCTTAATGTTTTCCGCTTCATTCCAAGTGGTTGTCACTACCGATATGCCTTCAACCATTATTGCTAACACTCAGAGTAGCCACTGTGTTTGAAGTTATAAGCTATTTTGCTAAAATTTCAATTAATCTTGAAATTTTCAGTCATACCTCAAAGCGTAACGGACACGGAAACTTAAAATAATTGGAAGAACTGATGTGTTAACGAATTCATAAAATTAGGTAAAATTAATAGAGGATGAAAAAATGAGTAAATCAGACAAACCCCACTTAAACATAATTATCATGGGGCACGTTGACGCGGGAAAATCAACAACAACAGGGCACTTACTTTACTTAGCAGGCGCAATCGACGAGCGGACAATCAAAGCCTTTGAAGAAGAAGCCGAAAAAATGGGCAAAGGCACATTCAAATTCGCTTGGGTTCTCGACAACCTTAAGGAAGAACGAGAACGAGGAGTTACAATTGATCTTCGATTCCTACAATTCCAAACCAAAAAATACAACTATACCGTCATCGATGCACCAGGACACCGCGACTTCGTCAAAAACATGATTACAGGCGCAAGCCAAGCTGACGCCGCAATTCTCTTCGCCTCAGCCAAAAAAGGTGAGTTTGAAGCAGGTATCGGTGCAGGCGGCCAAACAAGAGAGCACGCATTTCTCGCATTCACTTTAGGCGTTCGTCAACTGATTGTTGCGATTAACAAAATGGATGATATATCCGTTAACTACAGCAAAGAAAGGTATGAAGAAATAAAAGCCGAAGTTTCAAGAATGCTTCGAATGGTAGGCTTCAAAATTGACAAAATCAACTTTATACCAGTCTCAGGATGGACAGGCGAAAACCTGCTTACTAAAACTCCCAAGCTACCATGGTACACTGGCCCAACCTTAATGGAAGGACTCGACCTGCTTGAAGTACCAGCTAAACCAACTAACAAACCCCTACGTGTACCAATCCAAGACGTTTACAGCATCACAGGCATTGGCACAGTTCCAGTTGGCAGAGTTGAGACAGGCGTTCTAAAACCAGGACAAACCCTAATTTTCATGCCAAGCAACAAAACAGGCGAACTTAAATCACTCGAAATGCACCACACTGTAATCCCATTTGCTGAACCAGGCGACAACATCGGCATGAACGTAAGAGGCGTTGGAAAAGCAGACATACACAGAGGAGACGTTGCTGGAACAACTGATAATCCACCAACAGTAGCAAAAGAATTCATCGGACAAATCATTGTGATTTACCACCCAACCGCAATAGCAGCAGGTTACACACCAGTACTTCACTATCACACGGGACAAATCGCATGCAGATTCACAGAACTTATCAAGAAGATTGATCCACGCACAGGTCAAGTAACCGAAGAACACCCAAGCTTCCTAAAAACAGGAGATGCAGCCTGGGTAAGAATGGAACCATTGCACCCTATATCCGTCGAAGCATATACAGACTTTGCAGAGCTAGGACGATTCGCCGTAAGAGACATGGGCACAACCGTAGCAGCAGGCGTTATCAAAGAAGTAACTAAAAAGGGACCATAAACCCCTTCCATTTTATTTTTGTATAATTAATTTTAATTAATACTTGAAAAATATTTATTGTATTGAGAACTACTTCGATTGTTCCTATTCAGCTTTGATATTTTTTTAAAATTTTCGAAACTTGTTACTGTGTCGATACAATCACAACCACCTATATGCGATGACAACGAGTGCCTACATAGGGCGAGGTAAATGGGCTCTCAAAACCAGAAATCCAATTTAGTTCATAAAGACTTTGGCGAAGTTAAACTGGTGTGTTTTCAGAAAAAACCTGAGGATGTGTCATTGAAAGATATCTCCCTTGAGACTAGGCGTAAAGAAGCAAACAAACCATTATTCCTTATCAGATATGAGTAAATCAACCACCTTTAAAAGATCTATCATTTTCTTTATTATCATGTAATTTTGAATAATGAAAAATTATTTTATCCTCGTGAAAATAAATAATTTTTTGTACAATTCAAAAGCCGAAAAGAGTATAGTGCAACTGTAGCGCCTAAAGACTTAGCATACCATTTTTATACCTGATTAATCCACTTGGACTTTGGTCTCAAGATGTTTAGAAAAAGTAAAGCAACCGAAATCAATGAATTCTATACTTTACCTCTGGAAAAAAATCAAGTTGCAGTATTTTACTTAGGGGTATCAGGCATTATCATAAGAACAAGCAATCAGGCGGTTTTGATTGATCCAGCTGGTTTTCTCAAAAAAGACGAAATAATTGCCCTAAAAACAGTCAATATAGTGCTTTACACTCATGATCATCTAGACCATTTCAATGGTCGCGCTACACAGGAAATTTTCAAAGCAACCGCCACTCCAGTAATGGCTGAGGCTAAAGTTGCTAAAAAACTAAATGGAAAAATACCCACTGATAAACTTACAAGTGCAGAATCTGGAAAAACCTACAAATTCAATGATCTCACTGTTGTTGCAATTGAAGGAATACATCGGGGTCCAATAATGCTATACCAAATAAGAATTGACGGGTTCACTATGTTTCATGGAGGCGATTCAGGATATGTAAGCCTAAAAGATTATCCCTCGGACATAGCCTTCCTTCCAACTGGAAGAATGTCTCCCACTGCTTCACCTGAAAAAGCATTCATGATGGCATCAGACCTCAAACCACAAATTGCAATCGCTATGCATGGCTCAGAAAAACAAAAACAGCAATTCGAGCAAAAAATTAAAGAGAGCATGCCCAACAATACGGTTTTGATAATTAAGCCCTTCACATCTAAAACCATAACTATACAAAAATAACATTTTATTTTTTCTTTAATTCGGGTTTTGTTGAGCGCAAGTAAAATAAACCTGCAGTTATGGTAAAGTATTTTAGAGTTGACTTTAGTGTCCGGAACTGAAACGTTAATTCCCTTCATGAATGACAAAAAGAAGAGCGGTGACGAACCCACAATAATAGTTGATAGCCGTGAAGCAAGCAGCGCCGAAAAAATCGTTAAAGGCTTGGTTGAACGTGGCGTTAACGTTAAGACTCAATTACTTGAGAAAGGCGACTACATTCTTTCTGATGAATGCGCTGTGGAACGAAAGACAGTTAGCGATTTTGTTTATACATTGACTAGACGTTACCTTTTCGAGCAGATTTTCACCCTTAAAGACATTTATCCCAAATCACTTGTCGTTCTTGAGGGTTACATGCCAATAATTTACAAATACAGCAACATCAACCCTAGCGCAGTTTGGGGTGCCATGTTCAATTTAGCCAAAAACGGCATCTCTCTTGTCAACACATCCTCTTACAAAGAAACCATAGATTTTCTTTATACAGCCGCCAGGCAAGAACAAATTGTTGAGAAAAGAAACCCGGTAGTTCATGCATTCAAAAAATGCGAAACACTCTCGGATTCCCAAGTTTATTTTGTGGCCAGTTTGCCAAATATAGGCAGGGAAAAAGCAACCGCCATACTAGATGCTTATCAAACGCCTATGAATGCATTAATCAATGTGGATGACTGGTCAAAAGCTGTGCATGGTTTGGGACCTGTGATTACTAATAAAGTGAAAGAGGTAATCTCAACACCTTATAAAGAAAAGGCATGTGAAGAGTCTTGATTAGGGCTAAGTAAATTTTAAATGCTAAATCGTACTATTTAGGAAACGGTTAATATGAATAAAGTCAAAATCGCGTTAACCCTTCTTACAATTGCAATAATGGTTGTTCCATTTGCATATGTCGTTATCGCTTATCGCGATAATTTAGTGGGCTTGGTTATGCCTCCTCAATTTTCTAATTTAAGTCAAAGTTTGGGCCAAAACCTTTCAGGTCAAGATCCTTCGTCCTCCTCAAATAATCCGATTAATTTAACAGGAACCAACCTTCAAATGCCCCAAGTGATTGGCGCTCCACAGTATAATCCAGATACGGGCGTCTATAACGTGGCAATAAATGCAACTAACCCGTTGTCTAACTCGATTTCAGTTGACCAAGCTTCCGTACAGATTCAGTCAAAACAGGACAGCTCTTTAGTGGGTGATATTTCGATACCTCAACCAATCAATATTCAACCGGGTGAAAGTGCGGTAATTAATATCACGGGAGTTATCCCTCAAGATTTGTATAATCAAATTAGCCAACAAAACAATGGCAAAATAGACGTTAACAATATTGTGCTGAAAAATCTCGATGTCACTGTGGGTGGAGTTAAAGTCCATTTTGACAGCATTGATCCAGCTTCCATTCAATCAGCATTGGGCGGGTTATCATGAAAAATCGCATTAACTGGTTCGGGCTTGCCGCTGGAATAATTGTACTTGTAGTTCTTGTAATTTCATTATTCATTCCATGGTGGCAGTTAACGATTGGCGACAACTTATTGAAAGTTAGTGCTTCACCTGTGAACACTAATTTCGCTCTTCTAAATCTTAATTTCACAGTACCCTTACTTTGGGCTTGGAACCTCGTAAGTGTACTTATCCTCGTAGCAGCAGGTGTGGTAATGCTTCTTTACTCCATTTTCCCAAACAAGTCTTACTCAAAAGATCTTCTTTGCTTCTCCTACAAAAAGCCGCTGTACATCGTGATATCCTTCTTTGTCGGATTAATAGCAATGGTAGCTATAGCCGGCGTAATCGGTCTTAATGTTCCAATCGTGGGTAAATCAAACCTTGCGTTACCATCACAGTTCATGCCCAACGGCTTGAGTATAAGCGCTTTTGTCTCAGCAGGCTTTCAATTGCCATTCTACCTTGCAATAGCAGCCGCTACCCTGTGCATAGCTGCCAGAATATATCATGAACAAGTTGCAAAACCTCTGACGGCCGCAGCTACTGTGATACCAACACCAGAAGAAACAGCTCAAATCAGCTAAAATCCAAAAGAAGGCTTTATTTTTTAAAAGCCATATTTTTTAACCACTAAAGTTTAAAGCTTAAGGCAACATTATTTTATGAACCCCGAAAAACATTGGAAAACGCAAATTTGGGGGGCTGTCGGCTAGCTTGGTCTAGGCTTGTAGCCTCGGGCGTTATAGACGAGAGTTCAAATCTCTCCAGCCCCACCAGCTTCTGGTTCAGAACCACCAATACAAACCTTATACGAATATGCGGGACACTCTTATTGGGAGAATAATGCAGCGAAATGGAGTAATCGCATAATTGGAGAGCTTTTAGGCACAAATATCGATGTATCGCTCGAATCAGTTTCTATCGAGAAACAACTGTATTCAAACGAAGTTGAAATTCGCATCAAAATTGAAGATAATCAAAGGGAGTGCACAAAGGATATTGCTAAGCGGCGTGATTTGCTGGTTAAAGATGAAGGGGCAAGTTTACTCATTTATGAAGGTTAGTACATTCTTTTTTCATTAAAAGTAGTTTCGCACCTATCACACTTGTAGGATTCAAGGCAAAAGACATGGTTTTCTAACTTTTTTGTTGGTTTAGTTAGCTTTTTGCCACATTTTGGACAGACAACCATGCAGTGTCACGTTTGAGGTATATTACCACCTACACAAGTAACAACCGCTATAAGAAAGAATGTTGGCACTCTCAAACTACAACAAATTAAGATGCTTTGTGTTTTAGCTGGAATCAGCCTTCTGTTTCAAGTCGCGTTTTGCTTGGACGCACCCAAGGATTATTAGTGCTGTACGTTCTCAGAGGGTTGATTTGATTAGAGCATTCGTCAAATAGCACGATTTGACAATTAATGAAGATACAACAAGAGGTGTTTCTGTATTTTCAAGCCAAACAGCATTCAAAAATGCTTTTGCATTTCCGCTTTTCCAAAGCAAACAATCAGAAGTATTGACAAAAATTAAAGTTAGACGGATTAAGCCCCGTGCTAATTTCCATAAAGGGTCAAAAGTGTAGAGAGGGGGCGACACTTTAAGGCATTAGCAGCCAAACCCGTCAAACAATGTGGCTCTTAAATTTCCTGTCTTGTTAATCCATTAGTTCAAAATAATATAAAATGATGTTGTCACAAATTGAAACAACACTGGGTGCCAGTTAATCTGCTCTAGCATAATTTCAAGGTTGTAAACTAAACTCTTTGAACTTGTATATTATTACTTCGCCATTTTCTTCCCTTCATTGCTAAGTGGTGCTAATTAAGAGTTTTAAGTGCGGTGAAAAGCTTATAAAAAAGAAAGCGGGCTTTCTTTTAATCCTGACACAAACCATACTTAGATGGGAAGGCTACCCCTTGTGAGGTGAGGATTAAAAAGTCCGCTAAGAATGTTGGTTGTTTCAAGAAAATAAAATTATTGTGGGTGGTTGCTGGCAGCAACAAAAAAAGTTGTATTAAGGCTTGTAAATAACTAAGTAATTATTGACCTCTTTCAAGCTGAACCTATTCTTAACAAAGAGTCCAATTTCTTTAAAGTTGTAATTGCCTTTAATTTTTAACTGGTATCGATCGAGCTTTCTTTGTTCAAGAATAACAAAATCGGGACTAACAAGTTGGTAAGAGCCTAATTCAACTAAGAGCGCTATTGCCTCTTTCCTTTCCAACAACTTCCCCTCAATTCCTCCGTGAAGGTACAAGACTAATAAGGTTGTTCCAATTGAATGAAGCAATATATCCATTAAGCAAGTTAGTAGATATTGAAAAATGTGTTTGGCAAAAAAGCAAAAGATATCAAGGCACAGATAGTTCCTTATTTTTTTATCAATTCAACTAACGCTTTAGTTCTAATAAAGTCCCATGTCTCCGCCTGAAAAGTGTTTTAACCGATAGGAAGATTTAAAGAAACAAGTCAACAATACGCATACAGAGCTGACGAAAACATAGCGAAGACTTATTTACTTTTGAGTTTTTTGGTTTTGGTGAAAATATATGAAAGATTTTAAGTGTCCAGTATGTGGCGGATCAACTGAAAAAGTTTGGGAAAATGTCACTAAAACAAGATATGGAATGAAATGTAAGGACGGTCATAAAAGCACCAGTAACAAATCAGGCGGTTCACAAGAATACCCAGTGTTTCTTGTTTCAAGTGAAGAACTAGAGTAGTTAGAGTTACTTTTTCAAGTAAACGCTTAAAACTGTAATCTTGCCCGAATGTACGACAAATTAAGCTATTAGTTGGGAATTTTCTCGAAAAATACGTTTGGGCTGGCTATTCCTTCGTTTTCCTTCATCATTTTTCTAATTCCTCGAACGTTTGTCATTTCATAGGTGTGCACCGGTTTTCTTGTCCTAGAAGTGTTTAAGGCAATAGTTGATTTTCATGACATCTATTACATTCTTTTTGCACTATCGCAATTATCTGCTTAACAGTTTCGCTAATTAGTTATTCTTAAAAATCTCAGTCTTGATCTCATTTGTTTATTCCGATTGAATAGCTTTTCTTGAAGCTAATATGTAATGCATTGTTTACTTGGGTTCAAATGGGGTTGCATTTTTCATAAATGAATCAGTGATCATAAAGTAACGTGGCGAAAAAAAGATAACTGTTTCTATTCAGTTTGTTCCAACAGAAAGAGGCTTACACCCTTTAAAAAGTCTTGCAAGTAAACGTGTTCAGTTCTCCATAACATTTGCACACTTAAGCACATATACTTATAAGCACGTATACACACATATGTTTATATTGATAAGCGAACAAAAAGAGTAAAACGCTTTGCAATTATTAGTTACCCGCATATTTAAAAAAAACAAGTGACTAAAAATGGGCCGAATTAACGTTGACATCTCAGACGAATTAGAAAAACAATTAAGATTGAAAGCTGTGGAGCAATTCGGCGGCAAAAAAGGCGACTTATCCAAAGCAGTTCAAGAAGCAGTAAGAACCTGGATCAATATCAAACAATAAAGTTGCCTCCTGAAAATCCTGATAACTATATTATAAGACGCCTATGTAGAAGGCAAGGGCAAGCCAGTTAGCCTGGAAAATCCACGAATCAAGGGTATGAGCCATCTATCTGGAAATATTCGGTTGCAAAACAGTTCAAAATAAAGCTGAAACATTATTGTTAACCCGCTTAGGAGAAAATTCGAGAATGTTCTCGAAATAAATTAATTGAATGGAGTAATAAAAATGAGTATAACCCAAATCATAACTAAAGAAGTTCCAATAATTAATTCGCACTTAGTTGATAAGTGCACTGAATGTGCTAGTAAAAATCTAATTCACGACAATGACACTGGCGAAACCATTTGTGGTGACTGTGGCTTAGTTGTTTATGAACAAATGATGGATAAAGGACCTGAGTGGCGTGCTTTTACTTCAGAAGAAAAAGCCTCAAGAAGCCGCGTCGGCATGCCAACATCATATTCAATTTCTGACAAAGGATTATCAACAACAATTAGTCAAGTTGACAGAGATGCTTTTGGACGGAAATTGCCGATGTCCACCCGATTGCAGATGTGGCGTCTTAGAAAATGGCAAATACGCAGTCGAGTACACTCATCCATCGATCGAAACCTTGCACAAGCAATGGCAGAACTTGAACGTCTATCCAGTATGGTTTCTATCTCCCCGCCAATAAAAGAAAAAGCCGCTGTCGCTTACAGAAAAGCACTCGATAAAGGTTTAGTTCGAGGAAGATCAATCAACTCCATCGCCGCAGCCGCACTTTATGCTGCTTGCCGCAAAAGTGGGTCACCCAGATCCCTTAGCGAAATCGCTAACGCAAGTCTTGTTGATAAGAAGGATGTTGCAAGGTGTTATAGATTGTTGGTTCAAGAACTCGATTTTCATATGCCCGTTTCTGATCCGTTAACATATGTTTCAAAAATTGCAGAGAAAACTGGAATATCTGGCAATACTCAAGGCGTAGCTATAGCAATACTCAGAGAGGCTAGACAAAAACGATTTTCAGCAGGAAAAGACCCAATGGGATTAGCTGCAGCCGCACTTTACATTGCATGCTTGCAGAAAACAGAGAAAATCACACAAAAAGACATTGCGGAAGCGTCTGGAGTAACCGAAGTTACAGTTAGAAATAGATACAAGGACCTGGTAAAGCAGCTTCATATAGAAACACCCGACCGAAAAACTTGTTTCTAGCTTCTTTGCATTTTATGTTCTTTTTATAATCTTCGACAGAAGAAAGTTCCAACATATTCCTTTGTCAGTGAGTATGTTCAAATTGAAAGTTAGATAGGTCAATAGGTTAATTTTTACTATTCATTGAACCTTTCAGAGCTATATTTTCAAAGCAATTATTAGTTTGTCTGTCTTCATTTTTTAGCACGGAACATCTAAAGGATTAGGTTTTTGTTTTTCTTCCTTTAAAACGAACTTGTAACATTCACATTTAGGTTTAGTACATAATTTGTCTAAAAAAAATGAATGTTCACTTTTAAGATGACCGCATGTTCATATTTCATATTTAATTTGAGCTTTATTCATTATGACTTATCCTTGTTAAATGAACATCTTGACCTTCAAAAAGTTTTAAGTGTGGGACTAAGTTTTAATTACAATTCTTGAAAGTCGCACACCAAAGAGGGCTTTCCAAACTGTACGTTATGTGCAAAGCCCAAGAACGGTTTGAACTCCGCTTTTAATAGAGTATGTATACTTCCATTTCAACATTGAATATCCTAAATTGAAAAGATTGTTTACCCCACCGTAAGCTTTGAAAGTTTTTCTTTTTTTAAGACGAACCGTTTCTGGAAATAAACTAAATATTTCTCGGAAATAGATTTGAACACACCTCGCTTCAACTTGAGTCAACTTTTGTCTTAACTTCATTGTGTTATCTTCTTGGATGTCGGTTATCTTTTCGAAGTTCGAGTAATCTAAGAACCTTAAGCCATATTTCTTTAGTACTTCTTATTAGCCTTGTAATTTGTCTAAAACAATTTTTTTGGCGATTTCTAAACTTTTTTCGGATTTAACTGCTTCATATAATTCAATTATTAGTTAGCTTTTAGATGTTTTCGAGCAAAAAGAGTAGCATTGAATCACGGGAGAATATTCAGGTTAAAACCTGTTACAGTTTTATGCCTACTACAAGCGCTTATTAGCTTAAATGAACAAAATGAGGTAATTAGTGTATATTTTTGCAAAATAAAAGCAATCAAAGGTTCAAATTAAACGTCAAAAGCAAAACTGGCAACAAAGCGAAATATAGTCTGAATGTTGGTAAGAACCTCACTGTAGCCACTTGTGCGTGTGGAGCGCAGTTTTTGGTTAAATCAAGAAAAGATTCAATGAATAGAACACTCAGACTACATTTAACAGAACACAAGTGTGATGAAACGCTTTTGCCGAAACAAAAATTCGAACAATAACAAATTAATTATTCATGAAAAAGCAAGCATATTGGTTCGGCAACCAAATGCACCTAAAAAAAAATAAAACATTAAGGTGAAAAGATTGACTATTAAAATTTCAAAAATAGCAAGTATACCCCCAATGGCTAACCTACCGGACCATCCTGAAAGGCCTCCGCCAAACATTCCCATTCCAGGCGAACCTACAGCTCAGGGTGAGATGCACGAGCATGACTACAAATGCAAAAAATGTGGTAAAGTCTTCAACAGCAAAAAAGAGCTTGAAGCGCACATGAAAACAGATCATACACAAAAATGAAAGATAGCAAAAAAATTGGGACAAAAACTATTATTTCTTATTCTCTGTGAACTTCTGAAGTGTTAAAACCATTTTATTTGGAAAGGTTTTTAACTCAAAAGGGTTCAAAGATCTCCAGCACCACCAGAAATCACCTTTCTTTGGTTCAAAGTGGTAAATCGTATGGACCATGAGCTGGGTATATTCTGGTGACTTTCATTGCACGCAATTGCCGCCAATTCTTTGAGGATTCTGACCCCTCGGGTGAGCCATTTTCAGGCGGGAGGTCTCCTGTGAATGCTATACCCTCGTCAATTACTAATGTAATGTGATCTTGACTGTGCCCGGCAGTTGAGGTGATTTCGCCGTCTATGTTGAGGGACTTGAGGAAAATTCGACTTTCTCTGAATGACAAAACAATGTTGTCGTTAGTTTTGATTTCATGGAACACCTGCGGCGGCTTAATGAATTTTTTCTGGGCGTTAAGGTGTTCTACCTGGCTTTCCATTACAATAAGCTTGGCACCCTTGTCTTTCATCTCCTGAGCGATGGCGCCATGATCCATATGATAATGTGTCACCAGTACATGAGTTACATCCTTTACAGAAAGTCTATGCGTTGCCAGGCTCCACTTGAGTTCTTGCATCCCACCGGGCCAACCGACATCTATGAGCAGCTTTGCCTTTTCAGTAAATATCAGGTAGCAATTGACCGATCTGTACCCCACGTTAATTATTTTCAATTACTCAAAAGTAATCAGATTCCATCAGATAAATTTAATTTCTCGGTAGGCATTTTGCTTCATTTCAATCAGGCATAGGAAAGTAATTAAATGAGCGCTTCCTCAGAACATTTGGAGATACTGTTATTGTCTAATCTTTATTCCGTTGTTGAATCATCACAAAACACCTCGCCCTATATGCGTCAAAAAAGAAGTCCATCATTATTTTTTAACTTAGGCGCTGTTTCCGCCATAATTGGGCTTATTGTGTTTCCAGAAATTTTCTGTTCAGTTGCAATAATTCTTGGAGCTTACACCTGGAGGCTAGAAGCAGGCCAAAATCGGAACCGTGGCATAGCCCTAGTGATATTTGGGATCGTAGCTATGTTAGTAGGAATTTATTATACCTCTTTCTATGGATTATTCAATATACTTCCCTAATATTTGTCGGAAAAAGATGTTCAAGGTCTTTTAGCTTTCTCATAAGCACTAGCTACTGCTTCACTAGTTAGGACGCCAATAACTTTTGTTGGCATTTCCATATCTACAACGGGCAACAGATCAATTTTTTCTTTTGCCATAAGCTTGTACGCTTCAAAAACAGGCTCATCTAGATGCGTTGATATGTTTTTGAGGGGCATTTGCTGAACTCTTATGTTGTTACGTTGGTCCCTTGGAATCTTTATTATTTCATTCCAAATGACTAAGCCCTGAAAAACCCCGTCCTTCTCTACAAGTGCGTCATGATATTTTGATTGAAACATCACTTCCAAAGCTTCATCGATAGTTTGATCAGGGTGAACTGAACCTATTTCAGATTGCATAACGTCTTTCACGCAAACGCTAGCCAAAGTTGTGGACACAATTGTTTGTTCTGCTTCTTCACTTGCGCCCACGTAAATGAAAACGCCGATCAAAATTAACACTGGATTAAAAAATAGAAATCCAATTCCAGCCATTATAATTCCGAATATTCTGCCGATGTAAGCTGCATATTTAGTTGCTTTCGAAAAGTTCATGCGCTCAGCCAATAACGCCCTAAACACTCTGCCGCCATCCATTGGGAAAGCCGGAATCAAGTTGAATGCTCCTAGAAGCAGGTTCAGGTATCCTAAATCCAGAAGTATGTTTCCCGATGAAACAATTACCGATGAAGGGTGAAAGTTCGGTATTTTAACGGGAAATAAATAGTAAATTCCCACAAGCAATGCTCCAAGGACTATGCTTGTTAATGGTCCAGCGATAGCCATTCGCCATTCAATAGCAGGGTTTTCAGGTATTTCCTCAATTTCTGAAACTCCACCAATTGGGTAGAGAACAATTTTACGAACTTTAATTTTATGTCGCCTTGCAACAATTGAATGAGCAAGTTCATGGAAAAAAACAAAGACAAACAAGAAAACAACAAGAATAAATGAGTAAATATCTGAGAAATAAATGGCTAAACCTAAGACCGCTAAGATAAGAAGAATAAAAGTGAGGTGAAGTTCAATGGGTATTCCCCAAGCTGAGCCGATTTTAAAAGACAACTTCATAACTAAGGTGAAGAAACGTATGCTTTTTAAATTTTCGATTATATTTTAAGCCCAAAATTTGAAATTACTGACAATTGTGCAATATGGTTAAATAATTGGGTTGGGCTAGCTTATTTGAGGTGTTTGCTTGTCTCAATTTGTTTATAATAAACCTGTTTTATGCATTTTTAAAGAAAGAGATGTTACTCCAGAAATTGACCCCTTCGTAGTTGTTAAGGCAAAGAAGTTAATTTTAACCTGTGACAGTGGAGGCTCAGGGTGTTCGGGGAACATTGAAGATTTTTTCACGCTCATGGGCGATGCTGACTACCTATCCACTCCAGAAGGAGTATCTGATCATTACGTGATGTGCTGGTTTGACGATACAGAGCCAGATATGACTAAGGATTTAAGACGTCTGCGAGGAGTTACTTTCACGGGAAAAGTTACTTTTTTTATTAATGATGGTCATAAGCGTACATATAACGCCGTTTTTAAAGCTGAACATGCCAAACTGAAATAGCCTTATTCTTTTTTGTAACCTTTTCTTTTTTGGAAGTGTCAATTGACAGTAATTCTGATAGTTATTGTCAGTTGTATTGCTTCATGTTATGGGTGAATTTTGCGTTTTCTTAAACTTAATTTTAAATATAACTCTATAAACTCTATTGGGATAAGGTCTTAGACCATGGTAGAGCAAAAATTGCAAGCTACTCTAATTACTGGAAGAACAATTGATCAAGGCGTAGGAAAAGAGATGGGCAAAGGTTCCAAAGAATACTTTGACAGCTCCGCCGTTTGTTTTATAGACAAATCTGACATGTTGAAACTGGGTATAAAGAGTGGATCAAACGTTCAAGTGAGCTCCAAGTATGGTTCCGTAATTGTTAAAGCAGTGAAATTTCCGAGCGGAATCACACCCGGAATGGTTTTCATACCCGCCGGTTTATGGGCAAATGCAATTTGCGGCGACGAAACTTTTGGCATGGGTATGCCTATGTTTAAGGGTTTTTTAGTTGAGGTTCAACCTGCTCCAAATGAAGTTGTCTTAAGCCTTGATGAGCTTTTAATGAAAGAATATGGACGGTAAATGTTATGACAGATAATTAACTCCGTTGTTTGTCCAATATGCGGTTGTCTATGTGATGACTTAGAAGTTACAGTGGAAAATAACGAAATAGTAAAAATGAAGAATGGATGTGCCCAATGTGAAGCCAAAATGGTTCATGGGTACAAGAGCGAAGAACGAATTCTAAAACCGATGATAAGAAAAGACGGCAAGTTAGTTCCGGTATCAATGGATGAAGCCGTTCACAAAGCAGCCCAAATTCTTACTGACGCAAAGTATCCTCTTCTGTTCGGCTGGAGTAGCTCAACCAGCGAAGCGCAAAGAGTAGGTGTTGAATTAGCAGAGGAATTAGGCTCAGCATTAGATAATTGCTGTAGCGTTTGCCACGGACCGTCAGTTATGGCTACTCAAGAAATTGGAATTCCATCTTGTACTCTCGGACAAATTAGGCACCGCGCAGACCTGGTGATTTACTGGGCATGCGATCCATGGGCGTCACACCCAAGGCACCTTGAAAGATACACAAGTTTCACAGAAGGTCGCTTTGAAGGTAGCGAATGGAAAAGTTACATGGAAAAACTGAAAGGCGCTTCAAGCCAGAAAAAAATGGCTGCAGCTTCAAAGCGAATATTAGGCAGCTATAATCCTCCAGTTCATCCACAAACTTGCGCTGTAGGTGCACCACCACAAGCAATCAACAAAAATGGGCGTAAATTAATTGTTGTTGATGTTAGAAAAACCATTACAGCCGAGGCAGCCGATTATTACCTTCAGGTAGAACCGAACAAAGATTATGAAATACTAGATGCCATGAGATGTTTAGTTGCTGACCAAGAACTTGATGTAGACAAAATTGGCGGTGTTCCAGTTGAATACCTTAAAGAAGTTACGGATGCAATGGTAAACTGCGATTTCGGCGTTATCTTCTTCGGTCTTGGCTTAACTCAAAGCGCAGGCAGATTTAGAAACATCGAAATAGCAATCGCATTGACAAGAGATCTTAACAGAAAAACTAAATTCGTTATATCTCCAATGCGTGGACACTTCAATGTCACAGGCGCAAACGTGGTTTTCGCTTGGCAAACGGGCTATCCATATGCAATTGATTTCTCACAAGGCTACCCGCTCTTTAATCCTGGTGAATTCACAGCCATCGACCTGCTTAGACGCGGCGATAATGATGCAACACTTTGCATTTCATCAGATCCAGGTGCGAACTTTCCAAAAGCAGCCATGCAAAATATGATGAAGCACCCCTTGATCACCATTAACCCTGACATGAATGCGATCTCAAGGCTTGGCGATGTGGTATTTCCAACGCAATGGTGTGGCATAGAATACGAAGGCACTGCTTATCGTATGGACCATGTCCCAATACAACTACGCAAAGTTGTTGAACCACCAAAAGGCATTCTAAACGACGAAGAACTCTTAACGAAAATACTAAAGGAAGTTCGAGCAATCAAAGCCAAAAATCCTGAAACCGAAACTAACGCTGAACTTAAAGCGCGCAATAAATTGGCGCCGAGAATTGAAATTAAACAAAGAAAGAAAACAAAAAAAGCAGAGGTTGCTTAAATGACTGAGTTACTAATTAAAAATGGCTTCGTTTTTGACCCCATTAACAAGGTTAACGGGGAAAAAATGGATATAGCCATCAAAGATGGCAAAATAGTCAAAAAAGTCAGCAGCAAGGCCCAAGTGATTGACGCTTCAGGCTTAACTGTCATGCCAGGCGGTGTCGACATTCACACGCACATTGCAGGTGGAGAAGTTAACACTGGCAGAATAATTCGCCCAGATGATCACGTTAAAGATGTGGAACGCAAAACTGCTATGACACGTAGCGGCACTGGCTACTCTATTCCATCCACTTTCACTACTGGTTACCGATATTCGCGTATGGGTTACACAACTGTCATGAATCCATCCATGGCTCCTTTGGAAGCTAAACATACCCATGAAGAATTAAATGACATCCCTTTGCTTGACAAAGCCACATATCCGCTACTCGGCGACTGGTGGTTTGTGCTAGAAAACCTAGCTAAAGGCAACATTGAAGAATGCGCCAAACACGTAGCTTGGATGCTAGATATAACCAAAGGGTTCGCAATAAAAATCGTTAACCCAGGTGGCTTAGAATCTTGGGGTTTCGGTCACAATGTCCATAGCATAGATGACCCGGTAGCTAACTTCTGCATTACCCCACGCGAAATCATTACGGGTTTAGCGAGAGTCAACGCGTTACTTAACTTGCCTCACTCTATACATCTTCACACTAACAATCTTGGATTACCAGGCAACTACGTTACAACAATGGAAACCATGAAGGCGCTAGAAAGCGTACCATATAACGGCAAACCTGTTGGCCACATTACTCACTTGCAGTTTGCAAGCTTTGCAGGTGATGGCTGGGCACACTTCCAATCGGCGTCAGAAGAAATATCCAACTACATTAACGCTCATAACCACATGACCTTTGACATGGGGCAAGTCATATTTACTGACACTACAACCATGACTGCCGATGGACCCTTCGAGTTTTCACTCTACGAGTTAGGTGGTCACAATAAATGGGTTAACAGTGATATTGAAACCGAAACCAGCGGCGGAATCATACCTTTCCACTACAAGAAAAACAGCCCGGTAAACGCATTACAATGGTCAATTGGATTGGAATTGGCTTTGCTAATTAAGGATCCTTGGAAAATGTTCATGACAACAGATCACCCCAACGGCGGACCCTTCTTTGCTTACCCACGTGTTCTTGCTTGGCTATACAGCAAAAAAGCACGAGAAGCAACACTCAAACATTGTAACAAGAAAGCGCAGAAAAAGAGTTTGCTCCCAACAATTGATCGTGAAATGACCCTCTACGAAATAGCGATAATGACTCGTGCTGGGCAAGCAAAAGCTTTAGGGCTTCCAAACAAGGGGCAGCTTGGCGTAGGCGCAGACGCAGACATTGCAATATACAACATTAACCCAGAAACAACTGACATAGCTCAAAAATTCAAAGAGGCACGTAAAGCCTTCAAACATGCAGCCTACACAATCAAAGACGGCAAAGTTGTTGTGAAAGATGGCGAAGTAGTAAACAATACCACACCTGGCAGAACCATGTGGCTTGATGTCCAAACCAAAGATCCCTGCGTAATTGATGATGAAATGAGACGCAAATTCAAACAATACTGGACAATCGAATATGACAATTATCCAGTGTTTGATCATTACCTGAGGGTTCCTGAAAAACTAACAGTAAAGGCAAGTGTCTAAAATGATAATCCTATTTCCCAAAAAGAAATTCGATGTTCCTGTTCAAGCAGCGTGCATTAGCCCTGACGTATTCAAAGGCAAAGACACAACTGAAATAGCAAACCTGCCCGTCACCGAAGGAAATCGCAACCTAAAACTCGGCGACCTCTTCGAAATCAAAGAAGACAACCTTGAATCACCATATATCACGATAAACGGGGACGTAAGCAAAGTCAAACGAATCGGACAAGCCATGAAAACAGGCGAAATAGTCGTCAATGGAGACTGCGGCATGCACACAGGCGAAAAAATGGCTGGAGGCAAAATCACGATAAACGGCAACATCGGTGGATGGTCAGGTAACGATATGAAAGGCGGCTTAATTGAAGTCCATGGCGATGCAGGAGACTATTTAGCATCCCCGTACCGCGGCACAGCCACAGGTATGAAAGGCGGCTTAATAGTTGTTGACGGTAAAGTCGGCAGCGACTGCGGATGCTACTTGCATGGAGGCGTACTCAAAATTGCAGGCGGTGCCGGCAGATTCCTTGGTTATCACATGAGCGACGGCGCAATCTTAGTCGACAAAGACGTTGACACCCGCGCAGGTGCGTGCATGACAGGCGGCAAAATCGTTATTGTAGGCACAATCCCCGAAGTTATGCCTACCTTTACCATTGACGGCGTAAAACCGAAAGTAAAAGTAGATGACACAACAAACGTTGCAGGACCATTCTACGTGTTTCTAGGCGACCTCTCTGAGCACGGCACAGGCAAAATCTTCGTTAACAAAATGAATAATCCGCAGCTTAAAACATACGAAAAATACCTATAATTTCCTCTTTAGCTTAGGCACTTTAAATGTCTAAGTCACCGCGTTTAATTTTCCATAGACTGTTTTTCGGGGGGTTACCGCGGAGTTTACGTTTTCTTCGGAGAATAAAAATTCTTGACATAAACCCCAATCTATTTTTCGTTTTCCAGAAAGATTAGAAGAAGGAGGACGTGGTGCTACCACCATCCCTCCTTCTCCTTCTATCAGAGAAGAACAACATCTGGTGCTACCACCAACCGTTGTTGTTCTACCTGCAAATTAGACGCATGACGGCCCAGCTAAGAATAAACATAGGTGACATATAACCAGATCTACTTTTTCCAAAAATAATAGGAACTTGATAGATGGAATTGCAGAATAGGCTGCGACAAATAGTAAGTCTCACTTCAAGACAATTTTGTCTGTATATTATGCGAACAATTTAAGTTATTACCCGTTTAGTTGTAGCCGAATAGCTTATCAACAGCGCTGAGTTCAAAAACAACCGTGAAAGAGGACTGGGTTATGCGTCAGGTTGATATGGTTAGGCTTGACTTATCCGCGAGTAAGGCAGAGAAGACACGAGATTGTGTTGCTGAAGAGGTTCCTTTGCAAATTTCGCTTAATGATCTTTATACATTTGTGATTTGGTGTTCGCCTTCACAGTTCCAGGAGTTGGCTGTTGGCTATTTGTTGGCTGAAGACATTTTGAAATCGGTTAACGAAATCAAATCCATAATTTCCAATGAAAAAGAAAACAAATGCCAAATTACATTAAAAGCGAACGTAGATATGGATGAGCGTATTAAAGACTCCCGCCGAAGCACCCGCATAATCCCTCTCATCAAAGCCAGCACTTCACCTTATCAACACGACGAAAAAATACCCATAGTAAAATCCACATTGAAAATTAAAGCTCAAACTATCCTAGATGCTATCAACCAAATCAACAACCTTGCCAAAGGCTTCAAAGAAACAGGGGGGCTACATGACTCCGCCATTGTGAAAGCTGATGGAACAATCGTGGCTTTTTCTGAGGATGTGGGCAGGCATAACACAGTTGACAAAGTTATTGGACAGGCGTCGCTGAGCAGAGAAGATTTCAGCCAATGTTTCCTGATTATAACAGGGCGTGTGCCTGGCGATATGATTTACAAGGCGGCGAAAGTGGGTTTGCCAATCGTGGCTTCGGTGGCGGCGGTTTTGAACTCGGGCATTTCTTCAGCTGAAAAAGCAAACATTGCACTTGTGGGGTTTGTCCGAGGAAAACGAATGAACGTTTACACGGGTGCAGAAAGAATTTTGCTGTAGGTGCCTTAAATGAATCGACCTGATATTAGGAGACTGCCAAAACGCTCGGATCCCCACGATGCCGTTGCTAAGCTTTTGGATGCTGTAAAATCAAAAACGTTAGAGACTGAAAAAGTTGGGTTAGCTAATGCTTTAGGTAGAACATTGGCAAAGGATGCCACGTCTAATGTCAACATACCTTCTTACGATAAAACCTTCATAGACGGCTACGCTATCAACCCAAAAGACACGATCGGTGCATCACCCTCAAAGCCCGCCGTCTTCAGAGTAATTGGCAAATTGTTCCCATCCGACTACCCAAACACTGCAAAGGTGGCAAGGGACGAAGCCATCTACGTAGCATGCGGAGCCCCCATCCCGAAAGGTGCAGCCTCAACAGTTAAAGTGGAAGAAACTCGCTTAAATGGCGATAAAATCGAAATCGTCCGTGAAATCAAGTCGGGCGAAGGCATCATCCCGCTTGGAGATGACGTGAAACAAGGCGGTCTCCTTCTTAAGCGAGGGCAGGTTTTGCGACCCCAAGACATCGGTTTACTTGCATCCATCGGATTAAATGAGGCGGAAGTTTTCAAACAACCAGTCATTGCCATTTTGTCAGGCGGGGACGAGCTTATCAACCAATGCAGAAAAGATCCTTCAAAAATCGCAAACAACTATGCGTTGGTAGTATGCGGGTTTGGCTTCCGAATTGGGTGCCAAAGCAAAGATTATCGGGATTATGCCTGACGCGATGGATCAAGTGCAAGCCAAAATCGGGGACGCCTTAGTCGAAGCGGACATCGTTGTTACCATCGGCGGCACGTCTGTAGGTATGAAAGACTTCGTTCCTGATGCCATAAACATGCTTGGCAAACCAGGTGTGGTTGTGCAGGGCGTCTCATTGAGGCCTGGGGCGGTTTCGGGCTTTGGCTTCGTGAACGGTAAACCTGTTGTTATGTTGCCCGGTCATATTGGCTCGTGCATTGGAGGGTTTTACCTTTTTGCTGCCCCATTGATCCGCTTCTATTGCGGCTTAAACGGCGACGGCTTATTACCCTGTTTAGCCGCTGAACTTTCAGAAGAATTTGATTCTGGACCACAATTCAGCTTTCTGTTCCTTCACCTAAAAAAGGTTGAGAGAAAACTTTTGGCTGAGCAGGTTGAAGGCGGTTCAAGCGCCCTAACAACCATCGTCAAATCTAATGGGTACACAATTATTCCTCCACACACGAACTTGTCAAAAGGCACAAATGTAGAGGTTCATTTGTTTGGCAAATTGGAGCTATCGCAAATTTCCTAAGCTTGCTTCACTTTTGATGGGTATCTGTGAGCGTGGCTATGTTTCCCCATAACCCATGATTCACACCAAGCTTTATCCGCGCGAGCTCGCTCTGCTAGCAACCAGCAACTGTTTTCTTCATAAATTTCAGCTTCCACTCGATAGTTGTTTGCTGCTCTAAGGAAAGCTTCTTTTCCCTCAAAATCACGCTCAAAAGCCTTCTTTGAGTTGACTTCGTTCTGTGACAACTTCAAAAGTGCTTCACCTTGATTTTCTCCACTTAATGCTGCCCAAAAAAAAGCGCTTGAAAACTCAAAATTGCAGGCACTGGCAGCGAAGGTGCTCTGTGCTTCTGAATACCTTTCTTCTTGCATCATTTTTGCACCGCCTCGGAGACGCTGTAAATCAGAAACTGAGAAAACTCCCAAGTTTACCTTGAGGTTTTCGGTGACTGCGCCTGCTGCTCGTCGTGTTTGCAGTTGGTTAAGGTCTTCTCTAAAATTGATGTTCACAAAACTTTTGAGTTCGGGGTCATACGTTTTGATATGGTTTACTGGGGAAAGGAAAAGGTTTTTTGAGGCGCCTCTTGGGATGTCGTCTGAGCGTGGTCGCTTCAGTTTACAAAGTGTTTCTGTGATTTCTAAAACGTTGGGGCGTTGAAGTACCATTATAAGGGTTTCTAATCTGCCATTTGGCCACATTGGAACCGTCACTTCAGCATTTCCCGCTTCTCTGAACATGTATTCAGCGACTTCGGGTTTTAGAAATGGCATGTCACAGGGCAAAGTGAGACAGACATCTGCTTCAACTGCTTTTAATCCGGACATGATTGCTACGTTAGGACCGCTGATTCCGCTGATTTCTTCGTCAACAACAATTTGGATGTATGTTAGGTCATGTTCTTTGAGGGTTTGAGCGTATTTTGTTTTCCGCTGTTCATCATTAACAGATATTACTATTTCGTCAACCACGCCTTGGACGTTTTCGATAGCGTGGATCAAAAGTGGTTTGCCTGAAAGCTCAGCGAGAGCTTTATCCTGCCAGACTTTATCTATAGATTGGAATCTGCGGGCTCTTCCTCCTGCCAAAATAAGTGCAGCCCGTTTACCCATCGATGCTTCCTCAGTTGCTTGATTTTTTAGTTTTGGATTGCATTAAATGTGCTTTGACTAATTCGATAAGTTTTTGCCCGTCTTCTGGAACCTTAATTATCGGAATATTGTGATAGGTATTGCTTGAGTGTTCTGCGCAACTATACCGGCAATCGCCAAAATCGGCTGAACAGTACCCTCCAACGTCTGCTCAAGCCCCTTTTCATCTACTGCCGTGATAATTTTGGGAACATCTACTCTTTTAGCAATTAAACTGTGGAAGCCTTCAAAGAAAACAATATCCAAATCTTCATCCTTGAGCAGTGCGGTCATTTGGTCTAAACTTTCAAGCGGCATTTCAGTTCTCTTGATTATAGCCACTTCTTCAGGTGAAACGGCTACGATTACTTTTGCTCCTGCTTTCGCATATCGCCAGGTGTTTGTGCCCTCTTTATCCATGGTGAAGCCTTTGTGATGAACATGTTTAATTGAGCCGATTTTGTAGCCTTGAGCTGAAAGCATAGAAACTAAATATTCTAAAGTGACTGTTTTTCCTGAACCGCTTACGCCTACAGCGGCAATAACTAAAACCATATTAGTTGACGCTCCCTGTTTGGAAATTCAACCTGCTTAGACTTTATAAATTGTGCTTGAATTTTTGTTTTGCTCATTAAATGAATACATGCTAGTAGGGGTTACTTTTTTCGCTCCATTCAGAATTCTCTGTCGATATTATTTAACAGTCATATCGTTTCTTGTTAAAATAAGTTACCGCCCTCCTGGAAAAACCCCTGATCTCCAACGTTGCTGAACTGCCTTTTCTTGGCGAAATTAATAATGTATTATATAATCATGTTCGCCCTCATTAATTTGGGATAACACTAATGCCCAGAAAGAAAAATAAGCATAAATTTACTTTCTTCGGTTTATATCGCCGAACTTGCAGACCCTGAAGAGCACGAACCACTGTCATTGCGAAGGCAACGTTTAGGTCTAATAGTCTCATCTGAAAAATTTCATATTACCAAAAAATATTCAGTGCTCTTCTGCAAAGACATTTAATGAGTTAGCGTTAAAGCAAACATACACTTTGTCGCCTATTGTCCCTAAATCTTTTATCGATGTCAAAGAAATTCTTGTTTTTAACAAAAATCCTGCGTTTACCGTCACTTGAGCAGTTGATCTCATTTGAACCATCCCCGTTATGGTTCCCTCAATAAAATTGGTGGTGGTGCGCTCAACTGATTCAAGATGCTCACTGATTTTGAAATCGAGTGATATCTTCTGGTTTGATAGTCACAACCACATTTTTCCCCACTAAATCAGGCTGCCAAAGAGCTAAAATCACTGCGCCCTCAACTTCAATCTCCAAAAAATCTCCACAACTCTTAACCGCCTTTCCATCGAAACGTGTTAATTCCCAGAAAGCTTGCGACATAACTTGAGTTTGGTTTTTCAAAAATCTCTGTTCTGTTGCCTATCTTGTTCAATTTGTCCATTGCCCATAACAGCGATTCTGTCTGACATTATGAAAGCTTCAGATAAATTATGAGTAACATACAGAACTGTGATTTTGAGTTCCTGTAAATAATTTTTGAGTTCTAATCTGAAAGATTCCCTTAATTGCGGGTCGACGGCGGAAACGGGTTCATCTAGAAGCAGAACTTGCGGTTCAGTAGCTAACGATCTTGCCAATGCGGTTCGTTGCTTTTGTCCGCCGCTGAGTTGGCTTGGATAAAATTTTGCGTATTCGCGGAGTCCTACAAAATCAATAGACCTTTGGTTCTTTTTTTAACTTCTTGTTTAGATAAATGCAGGGCTTTTAGACCGTATGCGATGTTGTCTTGAATTCGCATGTGAGGGAAAAGGGAAACGGTTTGGAAGACGTAGCCAACTTTTCGTTGTGAAGGTTTGCAGTGGATTTTTTTTGTGCCTTCTTTTCCGCTGACCAAAACATTGTTGATGTAAATATTGCCCTCATCTTGTTTAGTTAAGCCTGAAAGCATGTTTAGCAGAGTTGTCTTACCACATCCGTTTGGTCCAAGCAATGATAAGATTTCTTGGTTCTTTACTTCAAGATTTAGGTTTTGTATAACCTTTTTTTCCCCAAATGACTTTGTGACTGAATCAATCTTAATCATTTTTTGGCTCCAAACCTTTTCTGCTCAATAAGTTTGACGGTGATAAGGACTGCAAAGGCGATTGCTATTAAGATGATGGATAACATGACTCCTGCCAACGGGTCGAGTAGAGAAACACATAGATTGCCAGTGGCATAGTTTGAGTTACGCCTGGCAAGTTTCCCGCAAACATTAATGTTGCACCAAATTCGCCCAGAGCTCTTGCCCAAGTCATCATGGCACCTGAAATTATAGCTCGTACTGAAAGGGGCAAAGTGACCGTGAAGAAAACCCTAAGGCGGGAGTCAGTTAACATTTTGGCACTGTTAATAACATCGCGATCCATGCTTTCAAACCCTGTTTTTGCAGACCGAAAAGAAATGGAGATGCGACAAAAGTTTCTGCGATAATAACTGCTATTGTGCTTCCTGGTAAAATGACTCCGAAGTGATTGAATATTGGTCCTAAGAGGCCTCTTGGTGCAAAAGCATACAGCAACGCTACACCCGCTACAGCAGGAGGCAGCACTATGGGCAAATCGATTAAGGTGTCAATGATTGCTTTTCCATGAAAATTTCTTGTTGCCATGAAATAAGCCGTCGGCACCGCCAAGACCAAAGCAATCAACGTTGCGATTCCAGCAGTAAATAAGCTCAGTTTTATGGCTTCTATAATTGCAGCATTATGCAGTTGCGCGTTAACTTGGTTGGGTTCAATTCTTAAAAAAACCGCAACTATTGGCAAGATAACAAAAAGGAAGTATGTTATTACTATGAGTATTAGAATTGCAATTATGATTTTGTCTGATAACGATTTAGCGAATGTGTGCTTCAATATTTTTTTGCACCGATTGATTATTAAAAAAGGGGTGGGGAAGTGGTTAATATATTGCGTTTTATTGTCCAAACCCAAATTGCTTTAGTAGATTTTGCCCGTCGGTTGTGCTCCAGTAATTCATGAATATCTGCGCCATGCTTGCATTGGTTGTTCCGCCGATAACTGCTATGCCATAGTTGCCAACGGTGTTTACTGATGGGTCTATTGCCATGAATTGGACTCCGGAGCCTGTCATGTTGGCGTATGCCCAATCGGAGACAAATACGATTCCAGCGTCATATGCGCCTGTATTGAGGCCAACGTCTCCAACAACGTTTTCATCGGTTGTTTCATAGGATTTAACGTTACCGTAGAAGCTAGCATTGTAGTTTACGTAGGCGCCACTGCTAACGTATAGTGGACTACTTGAGTTGCCCCATGTTGAATCGATTTTCCAAATTGTTGTGTTTGTGTATGAGCCTACGGGCACTGTTGGTGCGGCTACTACTAATCTCATTCCAGGTTTAGCTAAATCTGCCATTGATGTGATTCCTTTTGGGTTGCCGGGTGCTATGATTACGCAGAGTTTGTTTGTGGTGAATTTTGTGGCATTATTGTTGAGTAGTAGGTTTGAGCTGTTAAGTGCCGTTGTCCATTTGGTGTCAGCTGACATGAAGACATCGCATGGTGAACCTGCAACAATTTGCTGTTCCAATGTGCTTGATGAGCCAGAGTTAACTGTGATTTGGCAGTTGTATTGGTTTTTAAATGCTGAGCTTATGTTTGCGATGACGTTAGCTAGGCTTGATGCTGCGAATACTGTTAGCTAGTGGGCGCGTAAGTCGGTGCAGGAGTTGGAGACGGTGTTGGGGTTGGAGTTGGGGACGGAGATGGAGAAGCGGTAATTACTGGTGACGCAGTGGGTGAAGCTGTAACTGTTGGTGTGGGTGATGGTAAGGTTGTTGGTTTAATTGTTGGTGAAGGCGATGCGGTTGCAGTAGGTGTAGGTGACGGAGAAACATTAGAATTTGCGGAAAATGCTCCGCTGTAAGCTAAGTAACCTACTGCAGAAGCAACGATTATTATGAGTGCAAGGACTATTGCAATATATTTCTTGTTCATGTTTTTCGCCTCGATGTTATCGATTTGTCATATCGAATATGGTGATATAAACTTTCTTGTGAAAAAGAACTCAAAATTTAGCACAAAAATAATTGGGAAAATTACTTCCATTCCTAAAAGTTTTATCTCTTCAAATAATTTCCAAGTTCTCTGTTACTGGATTTTCTTATCCCACCAAATAAGCGCGTGTAGTGCCGTTTTTTTATTATCAAACTTGAAGGTTCCGTCTTTAGATTGAATGAGCGTCTCTTTCAAGTATTCCTTTAGCTTATTTTTTTCTTCTGGGGTTAGTGCTTCATTTGTGTTTCTTCTTTCGAATCTTTTGCTTAGTTCAAATATTGCTTCGTCAACACTTTTGTAAGTGATTGCGTTCGGTTTGGTTTGGAATATTTCGATGTTTGCTCGGATCCCCATTTGGTATAGCAAATTATAGATTATAATGTACGTTCGAGTTTCCCCGTATGGTCTTCTTATTGCTTTGTATATAGCCTATGTCAAACTGTCTGTCACTTGCTCCCCAAACCACATATGCGCGTTTTTTTGCTGCGTTATTCATGCCTCTTAGGAACTGCTCTAAGTTATGTTCCCATCCCATTGAACGGGAGGCAACGACTATATCATGTTTCTCAACATCTTTGCCGATTTTGGCAGTTTCAAATGCTATGTTTACGGTTTTGATGTTAGATACTTTTTCTCTTTCAGCGTTTTCCTTTAAGATACTTTAGCATCTCGCTTGAAACGTCCAGAGCAGTTAGATGTTTACTTTTTTTTGCCATCGGTATTGCCAATAGCCCCGGGCCACAACCAACATCTAAAACTGTCCAATTTGGTTTAATTTTGATTCTTTGAATGACTTTTTTGCGATAGTCATCTGCGTTCTCATTGTTCCATCTGGATGCTGCACGATCCCAGCTTGTGGCTTTGTCAGCGTTTCCAGCGAAAAAGATTTTGCCATTACGCCAAATTTCGCTCCAATCAATTTGGTCAATGTCCATGAATTAAGCCACCGCTGAAATCTTAGTGATGGATTTTTTCTGTTAAATTCAAATGTTTCTGAAGATTTTTCTTTTGTTAGTTTGCTTGCCACAATGTTTTTAAAGTTCCGACATGATTGACCAAACATATCGGAGATTAATATTAATGAAAAATAAATATCTTTACTTAACAATCGGAATAATCATAATTCTAATAGTTTCCATAGCCGCTTACATAGATTTATCTAACAACATTAACCTATCTTCAAAACCTAACCCAACCTCAACCCCATTAGCAACTACCACACCTGCTCCAACTGTCTCCTCAACTTCTACGCCTCCTGCAACTTCACCTCCAACTGCAACTGCAACGCCAGTTTCTACATCAACTGCAACCAATTCACCTACTGTTGCGCTCACTTTCACTGCTTCAGGACTGGATAACTCCGCAAACAGCACTGTAGTTATGACCAGTCAAGGAAATGCAAGTTTCGCAACCATGCCTTTCACAGTAAATGTCGCTTCAGGCACATTCGTTTCCTTCGTTTTCATAGCTAATGTAACCACAGTTGTTCCAAACTGTTTGTTTACGCTCTCCAGTAGTCCAAGCACAAATGGCGTTACCGTGACGGTTCCAACAACGATAAACGCTACCTACGGCAGAGCCATCATAGATTACAGCGGAACCATGGTCCAAATACCTCAAGCATCTCAAATAAACCGAATTGCAGACTCATGGGCAGCCCACAACACCATTCTTGTCATGTGCGGAGCCGGAAGCAAAATCGTAGCAACAACCCCGGCCGACACTACTATAACCATGTTCAATTACTTACTTCCAGCTATAGCAACAATGTCAGACCCATTCGACACATCAGGCAACCCGAACATCGAACAATTATTAGCAGATAACCCAGACATAGTCTTCATGTCCTGGAGTGCTAGCTCAACTCCAGCTTATCAAACCATGGTAAGCGCCGGCTTATGTGTGGTTAGAATGTACTTCGCGACCTTCCCCGACATGCTAAGTACTGTCCAACAAACCGGATGGATCTAGGTCCAGCCGCATTAACAAAAGCAAACACGTACATATCGTACTTCAATGGGGTTTACAACAACATCACCGCTGTAACGTCACAAATACCTAATAACCAAAAACCCACCGTCCTTCACATTGTCGGAAACAACAATCCCCTTATTGTCGATGGAAACAACACTCTCATAGATACATGGATAAACATCTGCGGCGGAATCAACGCAGCCGAACCAGTTAGCGGAAACGGGGTAACAGTAACCCTCGAACAAGAGATCGAATGGAATCCACAAGTTATCTTGATCGGGTCAGCAACTGCAACTACTACGCAAAGCACAATCCTTAACAGTCCTCAATGGAGTCAAGTAAGCGCTGTAACCAACGGAAAAGTCATTGTAAATCCGATGGGCGTGTTTGATTGGAGCCGCTACAGCATCGAAGAAGCACTAAACATTCAGTGGGTCGCTAAGACATTATATCCTAGCCAATTTGCCAACATAGACATGGTAGCCCAAACAAAATACTTCTACCAGACATTCTACGGATACACCCTTGCCAACGACCAGGTAAACGCAATATTGAACAACACAACCCCACCTCCCACATAAAACCCCCGATTCAGCTGTCGAAAAGAGGCTGATGACCCACGTCCGAGGCAAATGAAAAGAAGCATCGAGTGCTCTCGAGTTGGAAGCTAGTAAGCAGCTTCTGCTCATTTGCACCGCACTTATTTTTATAATATCCCTCGGCATAGGAAGATACATACGTTCCCATCGACTCCTAGTAAAAATTTTGCTTTCAAAATTAATTATTTATCAACAATTGGTCCCCTACAATGTCAATAGTCGTTCTCCAAATTAGACTGCCTCGTTTGATCATGGTGGCTTTAGTAGGTGGTGCATTAGCAATTTCTGGAGCAACTTTCCAAGCTACTCTAAAAAATCCGCTTGTATCCTCCGACATACTTGGTGTATCGGCTGGGGCTGGTTTTGGCGCTGCAATAGGTCTATATTTCTCAACTCAATGTAATATCGATTCAGATTCTTGCCCTGTCTTAGGAATGACGGCTGTTGGAATGGCCTACGCCATTCATAGTTTAACCCGAAAATCATCTACACTAATTCTTGTATTATCAGGCATAATCGTCGGCTCTTTTTTTTCTGCGTTAGTTTCACTGATAAAGTTTCTCGCAAATCAAAACCTTCCAAGCAACGGAGCATTCACTGCTATAGTATTTTGGCTCTTGGGAAGCTTCTCCAATGCAGGCACTTACGCGAATGTTATTCAATTTGGTCCGCCAATTCTAATCGGAATCATCGTTCTTTTACTGCTTAGATGGAGGGTTAACGTTCTCTCACTTGAAGATACAGAGGCTAAAGCTTTAGGTGTAAACGTCAAACTTTATCAGGGCGTAATCATATTTTTTGCAACCCTCATTACAGCATCCGCGGTAAGTGTAGCTGGTCTAGTTGGGTGGATTGGGTTGTTTGTGCCTCATGTCGCTCGAATGTTGGTCGGATCAAACAACAGTAAGGTCTTACCTGTCTCAATATTGATAGGTATTATCTTTTCTAATAATCATGGATGATATTGCACGCGCACTCACACCTTATGAAATTCCGATAGGTATCTTAACTGCAATAGTCGGTCTCCCACTATTCGCGTATCTGCTTGTACGTCAAAGAGTTGGTTGGTCATGAATCTTGAAGTTAGTAAGGCCAATTTTTCCTACAAAAAAGGTACCCCTGTTTTCAGCGACATATCTTTCACTTTGGAAAAAGGAGACATTTTTTGTATTTTAGGTCCAAATGGCGCTGGCAAATCGACCCTACTGAGTTGCCTGGGCAATCTGTTCGATTTAGAAAAAGGCACAATAATGCTTGATGGCAAAGCAATTTCCTCAATGAATCGAAGGGACCTAGCGAAAAGAATTGGTTACATTCCTCAGTTTCATACGCCAGTTTTTCCTTACTCAATTTTTGATTTTGTTTTGATGGGTCGAACACCGTATATCGGAGCGTTTTCTTCTCCAAAAAAAGAGACTTTCCAATAACAGAAAAAGCTATAGAAGCCGTCGGTATTTCGCACATGTCTAAGAGACCCTACAACGAAATCAGCGGAGGAGAGAGACAGCTTGTTATGTTTGCAAAGGTGTTGGCGCAAGAACCTGATATTATCCTTCTTGACGAGCCAACCTCCCATCTGGATTTTGGAAATCAGTTTAAGATTCTTAATTTGGTTGAAAGCTTGGCTAAAAGTGGCTTTTCTGTTGTTATGACTTCTCATTTTCCTGACCATGCTTTCTTGATTTCTACTAAGGTGGGTGTTCATGAAGGATCAATCGTTTATTGATATTGGACCTGCCAACGATGTGATAACTGAAGAAAACATGAAGCAAACATATGGTATAGATGTAAAGATCGAGTTTATTGAACAAGCAAACCGGAAAATATGTATTCCGCTCAAAAATGTTTCAGGAATTCTACTTTTGGCTTCTCCAAGCTTAATAGTAGTAGATACCTTGAACCTAAAAGCAGATAACTTCGAAATTGACTCAAGGCATTTTTTCCAAAACTATTTTTAATTCCTTTTGAACATCCCGATAGCGGATAACTAATTTTTTTCCAAAATCAGTAACCTCAGAGGATCCTCCGCCTTTTGCGCCTCCATGAACACGCGTAACCAACAGTTCGTCTGCCGCCCTTCGGCCAAAGTGATCCTATGCAAAGCGTACCTGTAGGACATGCTTAACTGTTCGGCGGCTCCTTTGATTGAATGGTGTTTGTCTATTTCTTCGAGAAGTTCGGCTAAGCCGTTTCCGAAAACTGCTTCTCCTTTTTTGTTTATCATCCAGAGTTTGGTTTCAAAGCATAGCGCACTCATTTTTGTCACTGCAATGTTGTTAACGTAAGAAGAATTAAGTTTAATGCTTTTCCCTGAAAAATTTTGTTTTATTCTATTTATTTTTGTGTTCTTTTGTATATTGTCGTTATGTTTTTTGGGTCATAACGCTTTTATAGTATATATTGTATATACCACATATACAGATATTTATTGTATATTGAGATAGGGAGAACGTTAAAATGCCTCAAACCACAATAAAAAATGAAGCAGACACCAACAAAATCCTCGAAAAACTACAACTAAACCCACAAGTAAAACTCCTAAAAATCTACGCCCCAACCATAGCCCAAAAAGCCCAACCAGGACAATTCGTAATCCTAAAATCATACGCAAACAGCGAAAGAATCCCCCTCACACTGGCGTGCTGGGATAAACACGACGGCACAATTACCCTCATATTCCAAGAAGTCGGCTACTCAACGATTGAACTTGGCACGCTCCAAGTCGGCGAAAAAATACAAAACCTCGCCGGACCTTTGGGAAACGCCAAGCGAAATCGAAAAATACGGAAAAGTCGCAGTGGTCTGCGGTGGAGTCGGAACCGCAGTAGCTTACCCAGTGGCTAAAGCCCTCAAAGACGCCAAAAACTACGTCATGACCATCATGGGCGCAAGAAACAAAGACCTTTTCATTTTAAAGCCCGAGATGATTTCAGTTTCAGACGAAATCTACTTTTCAACAGATGACGGCTCAAAAGGACAGAAGGGCTTTGTCATCGATGTTTTGAAAACGTTGATCGGTGAAGGCTACAAGTTCGATTTGGTCTTTGCGGTTGGACCGCCGATGATGATGAACGCCGTCGCTGAAGTGACTCGTCCATTCGGCATAAAAACAGTCGTCAGTTTAAACCCCATCATGGTCGACGGCATGGGCATGTGCGGCGCCTGCCGAGTATCCGTCGGAGAAAAATTCCAGTTCGCGTGCGTAGACGGCCCAGAATTCGACGCTCACCAAGTCAACTTCAAAGAACTCGTTCAGCGCCTTAAAAGTTACCAGACTGAAGAAAAAGCTTACTCAATGTAGCATTTTGAACAGGAGGAACATGTACATGTCAAACCGTAAACGACCCCCAAAAACCGTTGGCAAGCCGTCCAAGCGGCTAAAACAAGAACCCAACGAACGAACAAAAAACTTCAGAGAAGTCCTCATGGGCTACACCGAAGAACAAGCCTTGGCTGAAGCCTCCAGATGCCTAAACTGCCCAACCCCCAAATGCGTTTTAGGATGCCCCGTCGGCGTAGACATACCCAGTCATTCATCAAATTCATAAAAAACAAGGAATACCCCGAAGCCATCGCAAAAATAAGAGAAAAGAACAGTTTACCCGCCATCTGCGGCACGAGTCTGTCCACAAGAAGAACAATGTCAAAAAAACTGCCTCATGGGCAGAAAAGGCAGCTCCGTTTCCATCGGACGGCTGGAACGTTTCGTAGCGGATCTGGAGCTTGAAAAAGGCATAACAGCTACGCACTCAAAAAGTTCCCCTAAACGGGAAACGGATGGCAGTCGTCGGCGCAGGCCCAGCAGGATTAACGGTGGCGGCCGATTTAGCTAAACTCGGATATCAAAGTTGTCGTTTACGAGGCACTGCACGTTGCAGGAGGCGTCTTAGTTTATGGAATCCCCGAGTTCCGATTGCCAAAACACATCGTTCAAGCCGAAGTCAACTGCATCGAAAGTTTGGGCGTTGAACTTCAGACTGACGCTTTAATCGGCAGATTATTCACGGTTCAGGAGCTGCTAGATAAAGGGTTCGAAGCTATCTTCATTGGCACAGGCGCAGGACTGCCCAAATTCATGGGAATTCCAGGAGAAAACCTTTGCGGAATCTATCAGCGCAACGAATTCCTAATACGTGTAAACCTCATGAAATCTTACCAATTCCCCAAGCTACAAAACCCCTATCCGTATTGGCAAGAAAGTCGCTGTCATTGGCGGAGGAAACGTTGCGTTGGATTCAGCACGATGCGCAATGCGGCTGGGTGCCGAGAGCGTAACCTTAGTTTATCGCCGTTCAAGAGATGAAATGCCCGCGCGGAGAAGACGAAATCAGCAACGCCGAAGAAGAAGCAATCCACATTCAAATACTTAGCTTGTCCAACACGGTTCATAGGCGACGAAAAATTGTCAAGTTAAAGGCATGGAATACGTAACGATGAAACTTAGTGAGCCCGACGCATCCGGCAGAAGCAAAACCCATACCAATCAAAGGTTCCGAAACCATTATGGATGTAGACACAGTAATCGTTGCTATAGGCCGTACACCTAACCCAATAATCCAGTCGACTACCCAGGACTCGAAACTTTAATCGGCGGCATCATCGAGATCGACCGAAAAACGGGACAGACCAGTCTGGAGGCAGTTTACGCTGGTGGCGATATAGCCACAGGCGAAGCAACAGTTATCAGCGCGATGGGGTCGGGCAAAATTGCGGCAAAAAGCATACACAGCCTTCTGAATAGCCGAAAAAAGAAAAGCTCCGTTGACGCTGTCCGCTACGTCAACTTAATCTTTTTTATTTTTGCACGTTTAGATTTGTTTAAATCGTTTGATTCGGGGTTTGACGCTTTAAAGGCACGGTTAACTGTTATTTCCGCCATGCTGAATGCGCAGTGGCAAATTCTTTTTATATCATCACGGATTGAGCAGATGCCGCAGACAAGATCAGAATTTTTTGGTGGACCTGTGAATGATTTTGTCGCTATTTCCATTTCAGCTTTGTCCATTGTTTGCCTATACTTCATAATTTCAACTGCAGCAGCAACATCTTTTGCGAAAAAGGCAACAATTCCTTTAATGTAAAGATCCAAAACCTCCTCTCCAGTGGAAATCATAATCGACAAAACTTCATCGGGAATTTTTTGCTTTGCACCATTAAGCATAATGATATGACGTGCAATGTCGGCAGCGTAATCTCCTGCGTACTCCATTCGGTAAACAAGAATTTGATGATCCATGCAATCCAACGGATCAACGTGTAATTCGTTGGCTAAGATTGGGTCTTGAGCAGCATTACGGAGAATTCTGAGGATAAAGAAGCCAAATGGTCCACGATCATCATCTAGAGACATCACCGATTTCGCCAATTCAATGTCATTACTTTTTAGTGAGGTGATTGCTCCTTCAATCATTGAACGTGAAATAAGGTGCATACGTTGAATCGCCTGCTCCAAAGAAGCCTTCGACTCATCCATAAGGCTTTGAATGTAAACGCATTTTGCGTCAGCTTCCATGACTCTCATGTAGAGTCTGCCCGCCATGCGGCGGATTGCTTTTGTTTGAGGTACAGAAAAAATTTTTTCAGATGTTAACATGATACCTGAATAACCATTTAGGAAGGCACCGAGGATTTTCTGTGATATGAGCAATTCTTCTTCGTTTTGTCCAATGCTAAGCGTTATTTCTTTTGGTTCAGATTTTTTTAGTGCGCCGGGGTAAACGACTAAGGATCGGTCTCGTCTGAATGTTGAACGAAACTGAATCTCCTTTTTTTAGTTCGTTTAGTTGTATCCATTCTTTTGGGAGAGAGATAACTAGTGATGATTTGCCTAAGGACATGATTTTTCTTTCCGTAAACGTTCCTCAGATTTAATATGGAAGTATTAACAGTACATACGTTATCTATCAAATATATATTATACGCTAAAATCATACTATGCGCTAAAATTAAGACATGGAATTGTTACTCACATGTCCGAGAAAATACTGATTATGCCTCCAGGACTTTCGCGTCTTTTAGAACATTAACATTTCCGCTACCTGCTGTCACGAAGCCTACTTCAAAATGCCTGACTTTCCGCTTATCCAACTCACTCAACAAATCATCCGCATCCTGTTGAGCTACAGCAATTAGCATTCCACCCGCAGTCTCCTTCGCTTCACCCTGCATCAGGGGGTAACCAAAAATTTCAGTCAGCACAGGCGTACCTTTAATTACGGGCAACTGGTCAATTACAATGTCAACTTTACCCAGAACCGCCATGTTGGCTGCATGACCCTTCAAGCCAAAACCAGTGACGTCTGTCGCTGCATGCACATGAACTTTCTGCATAGCTTCTGCAACTGGTTTATTGGAGGTAATCATAAGATTGATAGCGTCATCAACAGCCGCATCAACTAAGTCTGCGGGAAGATCTTTGAGGAGCTCTTTTCCCTCTTCTTCCTTGCGTAAACGGTAAGCAGCCATCGCAGGTGCAATCCCAAGCGGCTTAGTCAAAAACAACTTATCACCGACCTGCGCACCACGGGTGTAAACAATTTTTTCCGGATCACCAATGCCCGTTGCCGCACCGCCGATGATCGGCCAAGGATTCCTAATAGTGTGACCACCAACAACAGGCGCATCCATTTCACGACAAAAATCGCCAAACCCCTTTAGCATCCCCACACCTATTTCATTTGGCATATTCTCAGGAAAAGCCATAATTGTGAGAACGCTCGCGATTTTGGTAACAGCTAAAGAGTAAATATCACTTGTAACGTTGCTTCCAGCGATTCTGCCTTGAATTTCAGGTTCATCAACCATAGGCGTAAAAAAATCAAGCGTGTTCAAAACTGCAATGTGGTCTGCGATTTTTACTACACTGGAGTTTTCCCACGGACCAGCCAACACGTCCGCGCCAAAGCCGCCTGACAAACCCGCCTTCTCTAACAATTCACCAAGTTGGTACTGTGGAAGTTTGCAACTGCAACCATGAACAGGAACAGATTTAGTTAACCTGTAACTTTTTCCACACAACTTTTCATTCCACTCAATGTTTTTTTATTATGATCCGAAATTCAATTTCTGATTTAGATGCTTCAACAACTTGATGCCCATTATTCTTAGCCCAGCGCTGAACATTATCAAACTCCAACTCACCCTCGCCAACGACTTCCAGCAGTTGCCCAGAAACCATGCTTTCTAGCTTGCGTTTAGTATATGCAACGGGCATAGGGCACATTTTTCCCTTAACATTTAAATTTTCAATTGACAAAGTCGTCGCCTAGAACACTATCACTTTGTCACTGTTAACTGTCCACTCAACAAGTTCATGAACAGTAGCAATTTTCACTCCATCAAGCAAATCTGCCTGGGTTAAACCGCGAGCATCTGTACAAACAACACATACTTTCACTTCAGTGCCACCTTTAATGAGGTCTTCTAGCATTTGTCCGTAGTTGGTTAATCCTTGAGCGGGTTTCTGACCTTTCTTGGCGAGGTAGACGCCGTTTTCAAATAGCCAAATTCTTACTTTGTGTCCTTCAACGTCGCAGGTCCATGCGAATCGTAGGGCGGAAAGAGCGCGTTCTTTTGCATATGGCGCTTCGTAAATTATGATTGTGAAGGTTACCAAGCTGTCAGCCTCAAATTTCTTTAATAATGTTTATTAAAAAAACTGATATAAGCATTCCTCAGTCAGAATCACAATCATTTTTGATGCAGGCACGAAGCCACAACGAAAGCAGAAGAAGAAGAAGAAGAAGTGCCTTCCTTTACTCTTCTTCTTCTTTCAACACAAAACAAATAGCACACAACTCTCTAACAACCTTACCAGAGGCAAACCGAACCGAATGGAAACTATAAGGCTCGATTACTTCAAAACATTCCTAGCCGTAGCCAGAACACACAGTTTTTCAGTGGCAGCTAAAGAACTTGGATCAAGCCAAGGCACAGTAAGCAACCATATAGCCGCATTAGAAGCCTACTTCGACGCGGAACTATTCAAACGCACATCCAACGGCGTAGAAGTTACTGACGCTGGCGCAATGATAAAAGAAACAGCAGAAAAAATGCTCCAAGAAGTCCAAAATGCAAAAGCAAAAATTTCCTCCGTTAAACAAAACTTGTCTGGAACTATAATTATTGCTGCAAGCACCATACCTGAAGAACATATAATTCCCAGTTTAACCGCTGGTTTCCAAAATCGTTATCCGCATATAAAATTTAAAATAAAAGCAGAAGATAGCCTCAAGAGCTTAAAAAGTTTACAAGCCAACAATGTTGATTTTGCTGCAGTAGGGACTATTCAAGGGTACGAGGAGAAATTCGACTTTATCCAGATTGGACAAGAAGACTTGGTTCTTATTGTGCCATGCAATCACGTTTTAGTCAAGCAGGAATCAGTTACATTAAATGAACTCACAAAATATCCTTTTATTGATCGGGAAGAAACTTCTGGAACAAGAAAAGAAATCGAGTGCTTGCTAGAAGATAACAACCTCGGTTTGGAACAGTTGAAAGTTTCATTGGAACTTGGAAGCACAGAATCAATAGTCACGGCGGTTTCAGAGGGAAGAGGCATTAAGCATAATCTCATCAATCGCTGCAAAAAAAGCCTATGCAGCAGGCTTAGTAAAGATTGTTAAAATTAAGGAAGCCAAAAACCCAAGAAAACTCTACATTGCAAGACCTAAAAGACCACTTGTAAAAACGTCCGAGGCTTTTTGGGAATTCTGTAAGGGTTACAAATTCAAAAGTGAAGTTATTGCGTGCCCCACAGATTGACGATTTTGTAACCTGCAAAAATAGGGTTACTTTTGCCTTAAAATTTGTTAGCAAAAAGCAGGGTTCGAATACCCTAAAGTTCTTCTTCTATTTTAACCCAGATTTTTCCCGATTCAATTCTCTACTCATAACTTATAAGTTTCATTGCAGGATCATCTTCGTACTCGCCTGTTTTGAGCTTAAAGCGCCAATCATGGCAAGGACAAATAATTACATCGCCGTCGAGAGTCCCCCCTGAAAAAGCACAGCCCATATGCGGACAACGGTTGTCGATGGCGTAAATTTGACCTGACTGCTTTATCAGTAAAACCGGTAAACCTTCAATTCGTACAAGTTTCATTGTGCCTTCTTGTAACTCTTTTTCTTCTAAAACTGGAACAAAATTATTCTGATTCAACCATACATGTTCTCCGAAAATGTTACTCAGATTGTCAAATAAGTTTTGTCTTTCGATTAACACCCTGAAAGGTAAGTTGCCAACTGAGTCTTTAACACTTAAATGCTTAATTCCCAGTGGTTCTAGTGTATTTTTTATGTTTCAAGTGAAGCAAATGATCCCTGCTGATTTTCAGTTTGCCACCGAATTAGCCAACACTATGAACTGGAATATGGCGCCTGAAGATTTCGAGTTTATGACTTCACTTGAACCAGAAGGATGTTTTGTTGGCTTAGACGGCTCCGAAAAAATAGGAATAGCCACCTGCATCAGTTTTGGTAACATAGGATGGTTTGGCAACCTGATAGTTGATGAAAAATACCGAACTAAAGGTGTAGGAAGCCTCTTAGTAAAACACGCAGTTACCTATTTGCAAAATAAAGGTGCCAAAACAATTGGCCTATATGCTTACCCCAACTTGGTCAACTTCTATGGCAACTTGGGCTTCAAAAAAGACATGGATTTTTCTCTTCTTCACGCAGAATCCCTTGATTCCTTCCCGGCAAAATTCCTGCCCAAAGTAGAAAAACAAGAAATTAAGATGATTGAAGAATTCGATTTTCGATACTTTGGTGGCGACAGAAAAAAACTGCTGGAATCCATTATTCCAGAAAAAGGCAACTTAAGCTACTATATTTCTGAGAATAATGCGGTTGTTGGGTACGTGGCAGCTACGGTTTACTGGTCAATGGCTTGGATTGGACCCTTGATCTGTGAACCAGGCAACATAGACGCTGCTGCAGACTGCTTGATTAAGGCGGTTCTTGCAAAATTAACGGGCAAAAGCGTTTACCTGGTGTTGCCAAAAAAAGAAATTGCTCTTTTTGATATGCTTTTACATGTGGGTTTTAGGGAAGATTTTTCTGTGGCGAGAATGTTTTTAGGTGAAGTCTACTGCAAAAAATTGTATATATTTGGCTGAATCTTTAGAACGAGGTTAAGTTATGAGTGAAGATTACTGTAGATTTTTGCTTGAAGATTTTTTGAAAACGTCTTTTCCAACTGTAAAGGTTCTGGTTGAAGGCGCCATGGCTTCTAAGGGTATTAATAGTAACCGTAAAGTTACGTTGTTTCGCATTGTAAATGGCAAAAAAGTTTCCTTTCCCTTCTCCGATGAACGATTCTATCTTCGGGGCTCGGTTGAATATACAAATCCGCAGTTGACTGTTGAAGACGTTCAAGGTATCGTTGGGACCCGGCTGCTTGAAACCTGCGCTAACTACTTTTTAGAGCGTGGTTTGCATGAACCAGATAGCGGCGACGTTTCTGCGATTGCAGAGTTGCTGCATAAACCTTCGCAAGGCTACATCGTGCCCTTTCTCCTGAACACTGATGATGTAGAGGCAGACCGCTACTCAATAAATCCGTTAAAACAATCCATCGTTGCCAGCGGTCAAAGTGCTTTTCCAGCTGCAAACGTTAAAACTGACCAGCTTAAGGTTGATGATGCTTACGTGAAAAAATATGATGGCTCCTTAATATCTAAAGGTGAAGCAGAACTACTAAGCGAAGGTCTGAGAAATTCCAATGGTTCGTATTTGGATTTTTGTGACTCCATCAAATATCAGCAACTTGAAGATCTTTCAAAATTCTTTGGCATGGACCTCTCGTTGTATGCTCTGCGTATGCCACTTTCAACCCTGCAAGATGGAAAACAAAGATGGAGTAATACATCACATCATTGCCGAGAGCCACCATGACTACCAAGCCATAGAAGAAGCATACACTTGCATGGGAAGAAGCATGACAAAACGCACAACCCTGCTTACTATCCCGCATTCCAAAAAGGGCTACGGTTCAAAACGTGCTGCCAGAGGCAAAGTCCACTTTAACGAAAACAAACTGCTTGATGAAACAATCAAATATAAAACCACTAAGCTTTACCCAAACGCAATGGACCCCGAAGACGTAGCAGTAGCAGAATGCGATGATAGCTTTACAGTTACAGGCGACAAACTCTCAGATTACAGTTTCACAGAAACACCTTCTTCCCCCCAATTTTTCCTTTACTCAATCGCTTCACCTGAGGACGCAGCGGTTTGGCATGCCGTCGGCTCCTTTGCAGCTCCACAGTTGCTCCAAAGCTGCAGGTCGGCCAGAATAGCTTGCAGGGAAGGAAAATTAATTAAAAATTTAAGCGAGAAATACCCGATAAGATTGGATGTGCCTTTGCAGTTTAACCTTGCGCCTGAGGGCGAATGGAGTCACCCTATCCACCGAAACATTGACGCCAGTATAGGCTCAGTGGATGATCTTCCAGATTTAGCACATCGAGGAATGAAAATGGAGCACCTTTCAACTTTCAAGTAGGAGCCACTTTACACTTTGACCTCAATCGAGTATGTAGGCTTTAGGATACTTCGTTTGCTAAGAAAATTACCAATTAACATATTGGGCATTGGAAATCGGAAAGTAATTTTTTCAGATTTCTTCAAAGATTTCGAAAAGGTTGAGGCGGTAAGAGGTATTTTCGGCGATAAAACCAGTGAAGTGCTTCATCATCTTACTGTGGAGTTGAGTTGGATTTTTGGGTATATGTACGTTGACGGATCTGATGGGCACCTTGTGATAAGTAAAAACTATCTAAATAATGGTGACAAAACTGACATTTACTTAGATTTAATCCATGAGCTTTGTCATGTTAAGCAGTTTATGGAGGGAAAAGAGCTCTTTGATCCCCGCTATGACTATGTGGATCGACCCACTGAAATTGAAGCTTACCGTTATTGTGTTCAAGAAGCAAAACGCCTCGGCTTAACCGATGAAAGAATCAGATGTTACCTCTGGACCGAATGGATGAGCGAGGACGATTTCAAAAAATTAGCCAAATCAGTGAATGTTTCCTCTGCCTAAAACCTCGTTGTAAACATTAAGCATTTTTTGGGCACAGATATCCCATGTAAAGTTCTCCAAAACAAACTTTCGCCCGGCGATCCCCATTTTATCCTGTAAATTCTTTTCCGAAATAAGCTTCAGTATTGCATCGGCAAACTCGTCAGTGTTCCCCAACTTAACAAGTAAACCTGTTTCCCCATTGCAGACCGCTTCGTTCACTCCACCAATATTAAAAGCTACAATCGGTTTAGCACAGGCTTGCGCTTCAAGTAACACAATGCCTTGTCCCTCCTGAATGGACGGCAACGCAAAAACGTCGGCGCAATTGTATATTGCTGGTAGTTTGTCGTCTTTTAAGTTGCCTAAAAACTTGAAATTGCCCGACAATTTAGTAGCCTCAAGCGAATTATCCAACTGTTTTCTTAATGGTCCTTCGCCAACGATCAGAAACTTTGTGTCACTTTTTTCTCTGACGATTTTTTTCGCTGCTTCAACCAGAAAAGGTATTCCCTTCCGAGGAATCAAACTGCCCACAAAAAGCACACATGGATCATTCCCTATTCCAAATTGATGTTTAGTCGCCTCTATGTCCGTAAAGGGCTTGAATTTTTCAACGTCAACGCCGTTTGGGACAATCCGCACTTTGGTTTCATTAACTTCGTAGAATTGCTTGATTTTTTCAAGTGAATAATTGCTAATCGTAACAATCAAAGTTGCATTTTTGGCTGTTTCTGATTCCTGCTTGGCAAGTCTACCCATGAAATAATTGGCAAATCTGTCTCGTAAAGATTGAAATCCGTTTTTCTTTGCCTGTTCATACTCATCGGCAAGAACCCCATGAATCGTGTGAATGAACGGTTTTTTTATGCTTTGTTTCTTTAGCTCTTTTATGAGTCCGTAACCACTTACTGCATGGGCTTCGAAAATATCAGCTTCAAAAGTGTTGGCTTTTTTAGCGATGCTTCTGTTAAAGAACCAGTTGTCTAAAGGAAAAATTTTGTCTGTTGAGTATAGTGGCATAAAACCAACACCATCAATCGTGGTGGGTTTTTTGAAGCCTGCTTTAGCGCCGCTGTAGACTGCAATATCCGCTTGGCTTTGTATTCGTTTAGTAGTTTCAATTATGCGCCGCTCTACCCCTCCAACGTACAAATGGGGCGGTTGAGTGTTGAAGATTGCTAAACGAAACTTACCCATTTACTACACTTCTTTTTTCATATTGCTTGGTTGATATGCTAATGTCAACTTTGCATATACTTAAGTTGTTAGTTACTTGTATTCTGTCGGAAAACAATTTTCCAAGTTGCAAAAACCTATTTGTTACTTTTATATAGTCTTTTATCCTATTTTGCGGTACGGGATGAACAGCGTGACTGAGTCTGAAGAAACTGATCTATCAGGTTTACCAATAAATTATGGTCCACTCGCGTTAGAAAAAGAAATGCGTGAATTCTGGGTTAAAAATCAGGTTCGCGAGAAACTTGAGCTTTTAGAGAAAAATGCTAAAGGCTATTTGGGTTACGTTGAAGGTCCCCCAACTCTTAACGGCATTCCCCATATTGGTCATGCCCGTGGTCGAATAATGAAAGACATCCGTTACCGATGGAAAACCATGGAGGGCTATTACATGCCGTTTTGGGCTGGATGGGATTGCCAAGGCTTACCCGTCGAGTTAGAAGTGGAAAAGCTTTTGGGAGTTAAAAACAAGCGTGAATCCATTGAAAAATATGGCATGGAACGTTTTATTGAAGAATGCAAAAAAGCCATTCTCCGATACCATGTGATGTGGCTAGAAGCCGATGGGAATTTAGGTGTTTTCATTAATCAAGAAAAAGCATACTGGACCTTCAAAGACAGCTACATTGAAAGGGAATGGCAAATTCTCAAACGAGCATGGGACCAAAACCTGCTTGAAGAAGGACATTATGTAGTTGCTTATTGCCCTGGATGCCAAACCTCCTTGAGCAGTGCCGAAGTTGGTTACGAAGGCAGCTACAAACAGGTCGAAGACCCCTCATTTTACTTCAAGTTTAAAGTGTCAGGCAGCAAAAACGAGTTTTTCCTTGTTTGGACAACCATGCCATTTACCATAATTACAGACACTATGCTAGCGGTTAAGCCAGATGAAGAATATGTGAAAGTGCAGGTTGGTGATGAAATCTGGATAATGATGAAGCAACGTGTTGAACCTGTCATGGCGGAACTGGAAATAATAAAGTATCAAGTTACAGATTCAATGTTGGGAAAAAGCTTGGAAGGAACAGGCTACGATTACCCCTTAAAAGATATGATACCTAAACAAGCGGAAAATGAAACCAAGCATCCCCTTGTCCACAAAGTCATCGGCGAGGACTTCGTCGACGTCAACACAGCAACAGGCGTTGTACACTTGTCTCCTGGAAATGGCGAAGACGATTTTTGGGCAGCCCAACGCAGAGGTGTTCCGATTTTTGCACCATTCGATGACGAAGTAAAATTCACCAAAGACGCTGGACAATTCGTCGGCGTTTTCGCCAGAGAAGCAGACATGCTCGTAGTCGAAGAATTACGCAATCGCAACTCGTTTGTCAAAGTTACCATGCAAAAACATGAATACCCAACCTGCTGGCGCTCACACCACAAACTTGTTTGGCTAGCAAGAAAAGAATACTTTTTACGAACCGACAAACTAAACGCCAAAGTGCTTGAGGCAGCAGAAAAAGTTGATTACTTCTTTGACGAACCCAAAAACCGGTTCCTAGGCTTCCTAAAAGAGGGAAAACCATGGTGCATAAGCCGAGAACGCATCTGGGGTTCACCGCTGCCGATTTGGGCATGCGAAAAATGTGGCAACAAACGAATAGTTGGAAGCAAAAAAGAGTTACTTGAGAATGCTCAGGAAGCTATTCCAGAAAACTTTGAATTACATAAGCCATGGGTTGACAGAATCACCTTCAAATGCGACAAATGCGGAGGCTCCATGAAACGAGAAGACTTTGTTTTAGACACCTGGCATAACAGCGGTGCCTCTCCCTATTCGCGTTTCTCAGACGAAGAAGTGGAAAAGTTTGTGCCAACCGACTTCTTAACCGAAGGTATTGATCAGACCCGTGGATGGGCAAACTCTTTGTTGCTTGAACATGTTATTTTAACGGGGAAAGCGGAGTCACCTTACAAAGCATTTCTGTTTCAAGGTTTAACTCAGGATTCAAAAGGTAGAAAAATGAGCAAAAGCCTCGGAAACGTAGTTGAAACCAATAAACTTCTGGAAAAGAATTCGGCTGACCTTTGCCGTTTCTATATGATGCGCAAATGCTCGTCAATTGATTTTATGAATTTTGATATGCAAGAACTCAACCGTCGACCCTACCAAGTTCTCTCAACGCTTTACCATTTAAGCCGGTTCTTTATGCAAAATGCTTCTTTCGATGAGTTTGATGCTAAGAAATATACTTTAGATTGGGCAATAGCGACAAAGAAGCTTCAACCTGCGGACTTATGGCTCCTCTCTAAGCTGCAAGCGAAAATAGAAGAGTACACAGGTAAGCTTGAGCGATGTGAATTTAACGCCGCCGTAGCCATTTTGGATGATTTCATTATTGAAACTCTTAGCAGACTCTATGTGCCAATGATTCGAAAAGAGCTTTGGACTGATGAGCCTGAAACTTTTGAAAGACGCCAAACAATTTATGCTCTACTGCATCACACGTTAAAGACGGTGACTTTGCTCTTTAATCCAGTTACTCCATACTTAAGCGAGGCACTTTACCAGAAAATCTATCGAAAATTAGAACCTCAACTGCCTGAATCTGTTAATCTTGCTTCGTGGCCAACAACAAACCAGAAAATCCGCAACAAACCACTCGAAGAACAATTTGAACTTCTGCTAAAGACGGTTTCAATATCTTACGCGGCAAGACAATTGGGCAAGCTTAAACGTCGTTGGCCTCTGAGTAAAGCAATCGTTGTTGCACCACAGCAAACTTTGGATGCGCTGAAAGGTCTTGAGGCTTTGTTTTTGGAACAAGTAAACGTGAAAGCTTTAGAATATGCTGAAACGGTTCCTGACTATGTAGGCGGGGAAAACTGGGTTTCAAGCCAAGAAGGCGACATCACAGTATTTGTTAGTGGACAACGCGACGACACGCTGCTGGGCGAAGGAATCATGCGGGATTTAGCACGACGTGTTCAAGCTCTTCGAAAAGAAATGGGCTTCACTCCAACGGATGTTTTAGAATCGGTCCACATTGCCGAGTTAGAAGCAGAAAGTATGGTGCTTTTGGAGCCATATTTAGAAGAGATGGCTGGATTGGTGAGAACCAGAAAAGTATATGTGCACAGCAGCCGCAGCGAAGAACGCGATGCAGAATGGCATGAATCCGAATTGGACGGAAAAAAAATATTCATCAACATCCATTAAATGGCGCTGAGAAATATGGCGGAGGAAAAAAACAACAACAAATGCTACAAATGCCCACATTGCGCCTGCATTTTTCTAACTCAAGCGGACCTAGAAAAGCATATGAGCTGTTTTGGCGGCAGTAAAGAAGCACATGCATCTAATTATCAAAGAACTCACGGTAGAATAGAACACGGCTATGGCGAAGAATAGGTTAACCTTATCCAGTCTTTTGAGGTTCACCTTATTCACCGAAAGCTCTAAATGTGAACGTTTGGGTATTTTTTCACTGCATCTTCTCGGTGGGCCGGTAGATCAGCTCGGTATGATCGCCGCGTTCGCAACGCGGAAGCCGCGGGTTCAAATCCCGCCCGGTCCACTCATTGGTGTTGATCTAACTGGGTTTTAATCATCGTATCCGGCAATAAAGAAAACTGTCGATTTTCAAAATAGCTTTTCTTGAATTGAAGTTGACAAAATTTTTCATAGTTCAACCTGGATTGAAAGGTATATTATGTCCATTCGTTCTTTCATAGAAAGGTGAATTTTGTGTCAAAAATTAATCCAGGCTCAAATTTTAATGAAGACAATGATATTCGAACCGCACGGCCAGGCGGTCTGCAAGAGGTTAACATAATCGAACCCAAAATTGTTGATAAAGGTAAACTTCAATGCCCAATGTGTGATAGAATTTTTAGTTCCAGGGAAGACTACATTAGCCACTTCTTATCAAAACATCAAACCAGTGGGGAGCGCGCGTTTTTAGCCACAGTTCAATATAATATTGGTTTTCATTTTTTTACAAGTGAAGGTCGATACACGGGAGAAACCGCTGTTAGTTTAGTGACATTTGCCAAAGACGTCGAGGTCGTACCAATTGAATCAATTGATTTTCATTTCAAAAGAGATGACTTTCAAAAATGGATCATGGATACCCTTGGTGACAAAAAATTGGCGAATGAAATCGGACAAGTTGAAAAAGAACTTGCAGGTGAACCCTTGAGAAGAAAACTTCTCTTGATCATAAATAAGCGGGTAAAAGAACTTGAAAATCAAACCCTATAGTAATCAGTTGGCATCGCTTTTTTAGCTTGGCTGATAAATTTTTTCCTTATCTTTTGTTTTTTGTTTTGAAAATAATGATTTATTTTTTTCGTCTGATAACTTGAAACCTTTTAAGCTCGAATCCACGAGTAATTCTATATTACTTCTCAGATTTTTTTGCATCCTCGTCCGACGGATCTTCTCGTTATATAACCCGTGTAAGCGAATTAAAGTTAACAAGCTTGTCAAGGTGACTTCCTAAACTTACGCTAAAGTTGACAAGTTAGCGTTAATGAGCATCTCAAGAAGCTATAAAAAAGATTAGGTTTTAGTATTTTTTAAAATTCAAGAGAGAGAAAGAAAATGAAACATACAATATGGGGAAAAAGTTTTCTTATGAATTCCGCGAAACTCGCAAAATGCAGCTTGTGTCCGCCTATTTCAAAATGTTTTCTTTTAGAATGTAGGTCTGCCCGATAAGAAACTCTTGAAGGTTGGCGATAATAGTTCAAAAAACAAGAAATCGTTACTCAGCGCAGTTAGTAATTGCTGCACTCAATGAAGCGCCAGGCATCGGGCTTACAATATCCGAGATGAAAGAAACTTTAGATAACCTTCCAATTCTAGTCGTGGATGGTAAAAGCAGTGATCGTACCGCGGAGATAGCCAAGAGCTTAGGTGCAGAAGTCGTTTACCAAGATAATATTGGTAAAGGCGACGCCTTGACGAAGGCGATCGAACATGCCGATTTAACCGTAGATTATATCATTCTTACTGATGCAGATTATACTTATCCAGCCAAATACGTTCCTACCATGATAAAAGAGCTAGCAGAAAATTCGGTTGTTGGAATGGTCTGCGGCAACAGACTTACGGGCAATAATGACAAAGATGCTTTAAAAAGCATTTTTTACATCGGCAACTCTCTGATTGCTTTGGCATATAATATGTTTAAGGAGGTCCCTCTTCAAGATCCTTTGACTGGATTGCGAGTGATAAGAGCAGAAATCTTGAAGGGATGGCATCCGAAATCTAAGAGCTTTGACATTGAAGTTGAGCTTAATTATTGGGTGGAGCGACGCGGATTTCTGATAAAGGAAATTCCAATTTGTTACAGAGCACGCCTAGGCGAGAAGAAACTAAAGGTAAGACACGGTATCGCTATCTTGAAGAGGATACTTTTGAAACATGTGACAAACCTTCATAATGAAAACGTTGGAAACTCAATTGAGTTCGGAGGTTGACAATTGAAGTCTTCCCTTAAAACCCATGAATCATCATTGGGAATATTGCATTTTGCTCGCTTATACTATCCCGTCATCGGTGGATGCGAACGCGATACACGTGAGTTATCCATAGAGCTGGCGGGAATGGGGCACGACTTAACGATTCTTACCTCTGATGTTGCGGCACTTGGCAATTTTAAACGGAACAAATATGTCGAAAAGATTCCACCTGACGACGAAGGTGTGAAGACCCTCCGTTTGCATGCAAAAAACCTTTCATCTTTTAGAACTTTCATTGAGTTTCTTCACTTGTTGATTGACTCAGTACGTAGAATTGGTTTGATAAGATCAGATTCCATTCTTCTTATCGATGCCCTTCATTACTCAAGCCTAATCCCCACTCAATACGTTGATTCGGTGGGTTCAGGCGATTTCAATGTCGTGAACGGTACCCAGATTGGGCATGGCGAATTGTTCTTTTTACAAAGAATCTGCAAGAAAAGTCATGTGCCTTTTGTCTTTACTCCCCGAACTCACGTTATGGACCCGAATACTGTAAAGATATTGCCTTTAGCGCTCAAAATAGCAAGAGCTTCGGACGCTATAATTGTCTTGACCAATCATGAAAAAGAATATTATGCAAAGAAAGGAATTGAACCCAACAAGATCTTTGTCACTGGCATAGGCGTAAGGCCTGAAGCGTTTGAGCCTCCACCATCTAATTTCTTTCGATCCGAACACGGAATCCCTAACGATCATAGCATAGTTTTGCATATTGCACGGATGGAGAAATACAAAGGAGCAGATCTTCTAATTAAAAGCATGAAAAAAGTTTGGAAACAAAAACCCAATTCAACCCTTGTTTTAATAGGTAAATCCACATCATATACAAAGAAAATAAAACAAATCGCCCAAACAGAAAGGCGAATTGTGGTGTTATCCGACGCCTCAGAGGCATTCAAGAAAGAAGCACTCTTTGAAGCTACTTTGCTTGTTAACCCATCTCAAATTGAGTCTTTTGGAGGCGTCTTCCTTGAAGCCTGGGCCGCTGGAAAACCAGTCATTGGAGCAAAAACGCCTGTTAGTGAATGTGTAATTGCTGAGGGAAAGGACGGTTTACTTTTTGATAATCTCGATGGAACGGAGCTATCTCAGAAAATACTTTTCCTTTTGGAGAATGAAAAAATTGCGCTTGAAATGGGTAAAACTGGCAAGAAAAAGACTCTTCGTGATTATTCGTGGGAGAAAATTGCCAAATTGACACTCGAAGTTTACGAATGGGTTCAGGATCATCGGGTTCCATAGAAAAATAGCGTACACATTAATCACGATAAGTAAATTGCTGGTTTCGAGCTCGGTACTTTTGGCAAACCAAATGCGTTTTTATGAAGCGAGTGACGCAGTCGGCAAACAAATCAAAACACATAGCAATAAACCAATTCAAAACATGAAGAACAAAAATTGCTTGAATTTCCCAAACTTTTCAGGAATAAAAAAGACAAAAATCTCTTTTCAAACTAATCCCTAACTTCAATTAAGTATATATTTAATGCGAATTGTAAAGTAAAATCTAAAAATGCCGTTGATTGATATGCCAAAAACCAAAATTTCAGTAATTGGAGCAGGATATGTTGGTTTATGCACCGCTGTTGGGTTCGCAAGCAAAGGCTTCAACGTGGTTTGCTCAGATATTGATGCTGATAAAGTTACAATGATTAAAAAGGGCATTCCTCCTTTTCATGAACCAGGCTTGCCCGAGATGCTAAACCAAAGCATCAAGAATGGAACACTGAAATGTTTAGTAAACCAAACAAAAGCCGCTGTTTTAGAAAGTGACATTACCTACATCGCTGTTGGAACCCCAAGTAAACCTGATGGCAGCATAGATCTTCGATACATCGAGTCATCAGCAAAAGACATCGGTCAAGCTCTAAAACAAAAAAACACTTACCACGTTATAATTGTAAAAAGTACAGTAGTTCCAGGCACAACCCAAAACGTTGTCAAGCTCATCCTCGAGAAAGAGTCACAAAAGAAAGCAACCCTAGATTTCGGGTTATGCATGAATCCAGAGTTTCTTAGGCAAGGCTCCGCTTTTGAAGATACCATTCATGCAGACCGTTTAGTCATAGGTTCACTTGACCAGAAATCAGGCGACATCGTTGAAAACTTGTATTCTGATTTTTATGATCAGAAGAGCCCACAAACCATCAGGACAACCCTTTCAACTGCTGAACTAATAAAATACTCAAGCAATTCACTTTTAGCCACTAAAATAAGCTTCATCAACATGATTGCAAATATATGTGAAAAAATACCTGGCGCAGATGTTGAAGTCGTTGCAAAAGCAATGGGCTTAGACAAACGTATCGGCTCACTCTTTCTAGACGCTGGCATAGGTTATGGCGGTTCATGTTTCCCAAAAGACGTCAAAGCTCTAATTGCATGTTCCAAAAGTTTAGGTTACAACCCCGAAATTTTGGACTCTGTTGAAAACATTAACAAAAATCAGCCTTTAAGAGCAATCCAACTATGCGAAGAATTAATCGGGCCTCTCAAAGGAAAACAAATTGCAATTTTAGGATTAGCATTTAAACCAGACACCGACGACATGCGTGAAGCCCGTGTAATACCTATAATTAATCATCTCCTTGAAAAAGGAGCAAAAATCAAAGCATACGACCCAGTGGCGATTCCTGTCGCAAAGCAAATCTTCAAAGACAAAATTCAATACTCTGAATCTGCAAAAGATTGCCTGAAGAATACCGATTGTGCAATATTAGTAACGGAATGGCCTGAATTTAAAAAACTTAAACCTGAAGATTTCATCCAAAAAATGAAGTATCCTGCCCTTGTTGATGGAAGAAGAATTTACAATGCCGAAGAATTCAATAAAACAATAAAGTTTTCTGCCATTGGAATAGGCTTTTAATAGATAGAATTCCCTCCTTGCTCTGATCACTTTCGGATTAGCCCTAACTTATCTTGAAACCAGGGGGGCAACATTAATAATTCCAACTTAAAATATTGTTATAGAAACTTATGAACTGGGCAGTGTTAGTATGGTTGTCGTAGTAGCTATTGGGGCGCATCCTGATGATGTAGAAGGCGGTTGTTTTGGCACATTAGCCAAATACAAGAAAGCAGGAAATGACATTGTACTTATTTTGTTAACTAAAGGCGGTAAAGGCGGCGATAAAGAGGTTAGAGAGGGCGAAGCTAAAGCCGCAGCAGCGATCATTAATGCAGAGTTGATTGTTGCTGACTTTGAAGATGGCATGATAAAGGACGACTTTGAAGTGGTTTCTTGGATAGAGAATCAATTAACGAAAGTGAAGGCGGACATCGTTTTTATTCCTTGTATAACTGACAGGCATCAGGATCATAGGAATGCTGGTAGAGCTTCAATTGCAGCCGCCCGAAATATCAATAATGTATTAATGTTTGAGACAACGAGTACGAATGACTTTATTCCTCAAATGTTTGTTGACATAACTGATACAATGGATGATAAAATATTGGCTTTGAGCCGACATGAATCCAAACAGAAAAAAGAATATTCTGCAGGTGAAGTAATGACAAATTTAGCAAAATACAGAGGCTACCAACTGAGACAATACGGCAAAACATTGGAAGTATTTCAAGTTGTAAAATGGAAATTGCAGCCTGAATTATAACTTATTATAATAGGTTTTTGGTGTTCATTAAATTAAACTGCTTTGAAAATTTCTTCAGTTAGCCCTTGCTCAAAGCCTCCTTCGGAGCTGTTTTGTCTGATAACCAAGTAAATGGTCAATTTTCAACAAAACTTTCACAAAAGATATAATCTCCCAAGTTAATTTCTAGTTAAAGAGAAGGTAAAGGGACTTTATGAGTAATTTCAATAAACAGCATTTAGGCGTAGCTTTATGTCTAATAGTTTGCTTAATACTTGTTTTGCCAAGCTTGATGCAGCCTGATTTGGCGCCAGTAGCTGCTGCACCACCAGGACCCTTTACGCTATCTATTTCGATCAATCCATCTAGCGCTGCTGGCTCAGTAAAAATGAATAACACTGGGCCCTACAATTATGGGGATATAGTCCTCTTAACTGAGACCCCTAATCCAGGTTACACGTTTGCCAGTTGGAGTGGTGATGCAACTGGAACTGGAACCGTTGTGACTGTTAATGTGACTGGCGTCATGTCGGTGAGCGCGACTTTCACCCAGAACACATATACTCTGTCTTTGACTACTGTCGGTAGCGGTTCAGTTTCTAAAAATCCTGATCAACCATCATACCACTACGGTGATACAGTCTCCTTGTCTGCGACCAACAGCGTTTCTGGTTGGAGTTTTAGCGGATGGACCGGAGGTGTCACGAGTAGTTCAAATCCTCTAACGGTAATAATCAATAGTTCAATCTCGATTGCAGCAACTTTTACTCAGAATACCTATTCAGTCACTTACTCCGCGCTTCCTGCTTTGGGAGGAACTGTCACTGCTAACTCTACAGGTCCCTATCAATATAATGATGGCGTGATCTTGACTGAGACGCCCAATTCCGGTTATTCTTTTAGCAGTTGGAGTGGGGATGGGAGTGGAACTGGAACGACTCTGACACTAACAGTAACTAAAAACATGGCTGTCACCGCAATTTTCACACAAACATACCAAGTTGCTTTTCAGCAAAGTGATGGTGGAACCTCTAGTCCTTCTGGAACTCAGACCTATACAGCTGGTCAGCAAGTTCCCATTGCCGCTGTTGCTAACAGTGGCTACACCTTCTTGTCATGGAGCGCAACTCCATCTAACAACATAGTTTTTGGCAATCAAAATGCGCTGTCTACGACAGCTACCATTAATGGCCCAGCTATTATTACTCCCCTTTTCACTCAGAACTCTTACACCTTATCAACAAATATTAATGGCAGTGGTTCCGTAACTGTTAATCCTAAACAATCATCCTATCTTTCTGGCACTAGTATTACTTTGGTTGCTACGGCTAATCCTGGCTGGGCTTTCAGTGGTTGGAGTGGTAGTTTAACTGGACTAACTAATCCCTCGTCTGTCTCAATTAACCAAAACATGATCATTAATGCTACTTTTGTCAAAAGTGCTTACTCTATTTCCGTTTCAGCGCTTCCTGCCTCTGGCGGAACTGTAACTGCTAACGCTACAGCCCCATATCATTATGGTGATGTTGTGATGTTGACTGAGACCCCAAATAGTGGTTACTCATTCAGTGGTTGGAATGGTGATGGGGTTGGTACAGGATCTAATCGAACAGTCACAGTAAACGGTAACATGGTTGTAGCTGCAAGTTTTTCCCAGATAACCTATAAAATCGTTTTTGCTTCAAGCACTGGTGGGACGACCAGTCCTTCAGACACTCAGACTTATAATGCTAGCCAGCTGGTTCCGATTGTCGCGACTCCTAACAATGGCTACACTTTCTTGTCATGGAGCGCAAGTCCTAGCGGATCAGTTACTTTTAGTAATTCACAAGCTGCCTCTACGAATGCAACGATTAATGGTGCATGTAATATAACTGCGACTTTCACTCTATCGCCAACAGCCACACCCACCGCATCTCCTGGACCGTCACCAACTCCCACTTCAACCTCAAATCCTTCCCAGCCAACTCCCACTACAAGCCCCACCACAAGCCCTCAACCAACAGCCACTCCTTTGCCTACGCCCATTCCAAACACCATAACAATAAATGCATTGACAGATAGTGGCAAAAATGCTAGTCTAACCTTTCAAGGCGGCATAACCAGTTCGTCAATATCAGGCATCAGCATAAATACAGATGGATCTAACACTACCACAACAATATCTTTGGCAATTGTTGCTCAAAGTAATACTAACGGTTTTGATAATGTTACCATTCCAATTTCAGCAGTTCCTTACGGAACGATTCCAACTGTGTATGTTAATAATGGAGTAGCACAAAATCAAGGATACTCTCATGATTCTAAAAATTACTATGTATGGTTCAAAACAGGCTATTCCACATACGAGTTATCAATTGCTTTCCAGACACAACCTGCACCTTCTGATTTTCCACTGTGGGCAACCATTGTTATCATCGGCATTGTAATTGCGTCCATTGTGTTAGTAATGCTGAAGAAAAACTTGATAAATATACGTTTCAAACTCCCAGCATTTCCAAAAATTACGTAGTAAAAAAGGCTTGTTCGATATCTATTTCATTTTTTATCATGTTTTGAATAGGAGGATTCTGGAGCTATATCTATTTCACAAAAGCGTTTGCTTGGTTGAGTTTGACCCCCTAAGACTATTAATTTAATGTAAATTCATAATTTTGAGTCTAATGTCAAATAAAAAAATAGAAAAATAAAAAACCGACTTCGTAATATTCCAATATTTTATATATAATCTTAAATAACCGTTAGACCTCTTGCTTGTAAAACAAAGGCTTGTAAAGAAAGGCGTTGATTAGTTGCAAACAAAAAGTGAGCTTTTTCCATCGATGCAGGTTGTAATAGCCGCATTGAATGAAGAAGAGGGAATAGGGCTTACAATAGCCGAAATAAATGCTGAGCTCAATAATCCTCTTGTACTTGTAGTGGACGGTCGAAGCACTGACAGAACCGTTGAAATAGCCAAGAACATGGGTGCCGATATACTTCTCCAAGAAAGCCTAGGCAAAGGTAAGGCGTTAGCCATGGCAATTGAACATCTAGACCCCACGGTTAAATACATAGTTATCACTGATGCCGACTACACTTACCCCGCGGCACACGTCCATGAAATGATTCGAATTTTAGAAAATAACCCTAACGTTGGTATGGTCTGCGGAAACAGATTTAATGGTCATGTTGACAAAAAAGCAATGCACGACGCTTTTTACATCGGTAACCGACTCATAGCCCTTACGCACAACTTACTAAATGGCGTTCCACTAACTGATCCGCTGACAGGTTTAAGAGTAGTCCGCGCCGAAATTCTAAAAAATTGGAGAGTAAAATCGAATGGTTTTGATATAGAAGTGGAGCTAAACCATCATGTTGAGCGTCAAGGTTTCACCATTATGGAAACACCTATACAGTATAGACCCAGGTTGGGGCAAAAAAAATTGGGTGTTAAGCATGGTGCTGAAATCTTGAAAAGAATAATGCTGGAAACAACTTATTGACTGATCCAAAACATCAAAAGTAATCTGTTAATCCAAAGTTCAACCATTCTCTAAACTTTATATTACCTAAAATTGGACGAGGCAAGTCAACTTTTCTCAATCAACGCGTAATTTCCGCTAAAATTAAGCATGTCAGCTCTTTGCTTTAGCTTTATCAAGCCTCTGCAACTCCTGCCCATGGTATAACGCATTTGAAATTTACGAAAACTTTAAATCAAATCAAAGGAAAAAAGTGGTCTAATTGGTGATGTATCTAAGGGGTCAAGAGAGTTAGGGCTCATTATTTTTTCTTATCTGCTTCCTTCAGGAAGGGATTGCATAGGTTTGTTTTTGCTCTTAATTGATCTATGATCTTTATTTTATTTCTATAACATGGGCCCGTTTTCTTATTCGTTAATTTGAAGGTTATTGTTTGAACAAACGATTTATACTATTTGTAGTAGTCATTCTTTCGATTTTGGCAATAATGCCCATTTTCCATTTGCCAATCGTGAAGGCTATTAACGAAACTGAAAGCATACAGGCTGCCGACGCTTCTATTAACCAAGCTTTCACAAATGTTTTGGCTGCTGAAAAAGCAGGTGGCGACGTAACGCAGTTAATGTCGCAGCTTAATACAGCAGGAGCGCTTTTGGCCGAAGCTGAGAACACTTATAACTCAGGTAATTTAGAAAATGTCACGTCACTTGCCAACAATGCTCGTTCAATATCTAATCAAGTTAATAGTGACGCAATAGGACTCCGAAACTCAAGTATTATTCAATCACAAAATAGTTCATTATTTACTGTAGTTTTTTCAGTTATATCAACAATTATCTTCATTGCTGTAATGTTCTTATTTTGGCGCCGGCTCAAAAATGGGTCTAACAGAAAATTCCTATCTTCAAAACCTATGGTGGCTGAAAATGCAGCTTAAAGACTATCGAAATTTGCTAATCGCTGTTACGTTAATCGGCATTTTACTTTTTGCCTCACCAGCAATAGCCCTTTTTGTAAAATCCCCCGCTGGCGAGCAGTTCTCGGTAATCTATCTTCTTGGTAAAAATCATACATTTGATAATGTTCCATTCAACATTCAAGCCGGTGTACCGTATTCTCTCTACTTAGGTGTTGTCAATCAAATGGGTTCTTCGCAATATTATACTTGCTCGGTTAAACTTGGCGACGAAAATTCATCTCTTCCAAATAAAACTCTTGAAACCCCGAGTTCTCTACCTGCGTTGTATGAGTACAAGGCATTAGTGTCAAATGGAGCTACCTGGGAAACCCCATTAACATTTCAAATTACCAACGTTAGTTTCACAAATAATGTCTGTGAACTCTATGGTATAGCCTTTAATGAAATACAATATTCCATAAATATACCCTTAGCTTGGGATTCTGCACATTCAGGATATTATTACAACCTTCTTGTAGAGCTGTCATCATACAATTCAACCACAGGAAGTATACAATACACTAATAGGTACGTCTTGTTAGCGCTAAATGTGACACAGTAACTTGATGAATAACGAATTATTATTATTATTCAAGTACTCGCATTAAATGGCTTTGTTGCCAGAACAATGTATTGTGAACCTATTGACCTTAGAATTGGGTATTTTTTGTCAGCGTACCCTTGTAACTTCTGATTAATTTTGATTCCCGTCAGATCAGAAAACAAGGGGTAACCTAAAAAAGTGAACTGCCCAAACCCTTCGCTTGTACTCTTGATAATATTTAGACCAACCTCATTAAGCATCTTGTTAAATTTTCTAGGTGAATGCCGCTGGTAAGGTGGAGCATTGACCCAAAGATTCACTGAAGTCAATAATTTCGCCCCTTCAAGTTTACGCCTAACTTTTCTTCGAACTTCAGCCACAACAGGAAAGGTTAAAGGGTCAAAAAGAGTCGATGCACGTGTCACATTATCCGCTGTTACAACAACAAATCCGCCCTGCTTAGTCACTCTCAACATCTCATGCAGCGCCTTGTTAACATCACGCAGCCAAGGAACCACACCTAATGCGATAACTAAATCAAAAGATTCGTTTTCATAAGAAAGTTCGTGAATATCCCCTGTATGCGCATTGATTAACTTCTCATTACTGGTTTGCTTCGCAAGTTGTAACGTTAAATCAATCATAACTTGAGAATGGTCAATAGCTTCCACGAAAAAACCGCGCTGTGCAAGGGCCAAAGTCATTAACCCAGCTCCACAACCAATTTCAAGAACTTTAGAAGTCCTTGGAAGTGACAAACTATCAACGTATTTTATCGCTACAGCTCGTCTTCGTTGATAAATGACTCCTTGTATGTCCTTCTCTTTGTAGGTATCTCTCCAATAAGTTCCCTGAGAATTAAAAAGATTATCTACGAGCTGTTGCTCATGAATTTTTTGTGACTTTGGAGGAGACAATTGTAAATCATCCTTTGACTGTTTCTTTTTATATAAATTACCTATCAGATATTTCTTTGTCTCGTTTTTTATTTTTTCAGAAAAGCGGAGTCGGACAAAGCAAATATTAGATTTCTATCGATAAAGTATAAACCAGACAATAATTACAAGCCTCTAAAGTAAACAAGCGGTGAATTACCATGGTTAATCCATCTTTAAATTCTGTACAAAATGGTCGACTGCACACAAAAGACTATCTAAAATCCATTGGTGTCCCAGATATCCACCCAGCAACTAGCCCATTTGATCCAGGTTATGATCTGGTTACTTTGGCAAGTCATATAGAACAAAGCCACCACCTCATGTCTCTTCTCAAGTTATCAATGGCCTGCTGGATGATAGCGGATGAAGATGTTAGTCGCCAAAAAATTGCTATTGCAAAAAAATATCGAGTGCCAGTAACTACCGGTGGCGGTCCATTTGAAGTTGCATATGTTCAAGGAAAACTTCCTGAATATCTTGACTTAGTTGCCGATTTTGGTTTTACACGTATTGAATGCGGTGAAGGATTTACAGATATTTCTCTAAATGCTCGAGAAATTGTGAAGATGGCAAACGATCGCGGCTTAGAGGTTCAATTTGAACTTGGCAAGAAACATACTGGCGCCTTTACGCAGGATGTGGTAAATGGTTTGATTGCTCAAGGAAAGAACTGGCTTCAAGCTGGTGCTGTCCAGTTAGTCATAGAAGCACGGGAAAGCGCAAAGGGCGTTGGATTATTTGATGATGCAGGTGACCTCAACGTTGATTTCGCTGATGGTTTCGCTAATGCATTTGGTCATGGCACTATCATGTTTGAAGCCCCCAATAAACCAAGTCAATTCGCATTATTAGATCACTTTGGCCCCAAAGTGCATCTATGTAATGTTCGAATTGAAGAGCTCTTGAGAGTTGAAATCTATAGACGTGGATTACACTCAGATGCTTTCAGCAAAGATAACCTTCGACCACAACTTCCAAAATAAAGCAAAAAGAGGAAAATGAATTGAGCCGCAGAAAAGTTGCAATTGATTGTCTCATGGAAAGTACCAAAAACTACGGGAAAGAAAGTGCAGTTGTCGTCGTTGACGTTATCCGTTCAACAACTGTAGCAACCACAATTATTAAATCCGGAAGACGCTGTTTTTACGCGCCAACAGTTGAAGCCGCTCTTCTTCTTGCAAAACAACTCGATAAGCCTCTGCTTGTGGGTGAAATGGGCGGCAATATGCCTTATGGTTTTGACCTAAGAAATAGCCCCGTAGATATTGAACAGCAAGGCGATAAATCACGACCTGCAATCATAGTCTCGTCCTCAGGAATACCGTTGCTTCACTCATTGACTCGAGATTGCAATTCAGTTTATGTTGCATGCCTGCGGAATTACGGTGCAACTATTAACCATCTTGCTGGACTTTACACAAATGTATTAGTGCTTTGCGCTCCCACTCGAGGCGAGTTCCGTGAAGAAGATAAACTCTGTTCTTCATGGATTGCAGCTGGCCTTATAAAAGCCGGTTACACTTGCGAAGATAAAAAAACCGCCCAGCTAGTTAACGATTGGAAAGATAAACCAGTTAATGTTTGCAGTGAAGGAAACAGCGCAAAATATCTACGCGAAACAGGACAAGAAAACGATCTTGATTTTATTATTAACCACGTAAATGACTTCAAAATAACACTCGCTACTAAAGGCGATGAAATTGTTAAAATTTCCAATTGATAGGTAGAAAAAAAGTGCCTAAAACCCAGTTTTTAATAAAAGATACCACAGTTCCAGCCGTGATATTATACACATATCACTATGGGCAAGTAGGACTTCTAAGAACACTTGGTAGGCTTGGAGTTCAGGTTCATGGAGTAGATCCACATTCTTCATCACCAGGTTTTTTTTCCAGATATTGCAAAAGAAAATTCATATGGGATGTCGATGGTTCGTCGCCTAATGCGTCAGTTGAGTATTTGTTGGCGGCAGCAAAGAAAATTGGTAGACGCTCAATTCTGATCCATACAACCGACAGTGGCTCAGGTTGGCTTGCGGACAATGCTGATGCTTTGAGTGAAGGGTATATTTTTCCAAAAATCTCTAAAGATATTGTACAAACACTTGCAGACAAGAAAAAGCTCTACTTCTTGGCCCAGAAATATGGCGTTCCGACTCCCGAAGCTTGTTTCCCAAACTCATTGGATGAAGCTCAGGAATTTATCAAGAACATAACATTTCCAGTAGTTATGAAAGAAATATATCGAGCGGGCTCACCCCGTATCGGAAAACAGATGTTTATAGCCAAAAATAAATCAGAGCTCCTAAAATATTACCAACTTTACGAGAACTTCAAAGACCCTAATTTTATGCTGCAGGAATACATCCCCGGCGGAGACGATTCAATTTGGATGTTCAACGGTTACTTTAATGAAACCTCGGACTGCCTATTTGCTATGACAGGCAAGAAAATTAGGCAATCCCCCGTCCATAAAGGAGTCACCTCTTTAGGTATTTGCCTAAACAATCCCGTTATTAACCAAATGACCAAACATTTAATGAAAAATATTGGCTACAAAGGTATACTTGACATTGGGTATAGATACGACGCTCGAGATGGAAAATACAAAGTGCTCGATGCAAATCCTCGAGTCGGGTCCACTTTTCGTCTTTTTGTTTCTTCAAATGGGCTTGATGTAGCACGAGCTGCTTACCTAGATCTCACAGGTCAGCCGGTTCCTCCAAGCGAAATCATTGAAGGAAGAAAATGGTTTGTTGAAGACAGAGATCTAATTTCGAGCGTTCGATATCATTATGAAAGAAGCCTAACATTAAGACAATGGATGAATTCTTTTCAAGGTGTCCAAGAAGCCGCTTGGTTTGCACCGGATGATCTTCTTCCATTCTTTGTTCAATGTACAAGGTTTTCAAGAAAAGTCTTATCTCAAAAAGATAAAGGCACTTTAAATCCATACAAGTTTATCCCCTAAGAACTAACTCCAAAAATATTTAGGCTCATTTGATAATTAATCACCCTTAAGTATGAATCAAGCTCATTTAATTAGCGCTTTTATGAAATGGATATTAACGCCTGCATAGCTGACTATTTATCAAGGGCATGCTACATTAATAAGTCAAGGGTTGATTATGAGCTTCGCGCAAGAAGAAGCGTTTGAACTACTGAAGGTTAATTGCGTGAAGTTACAGCGAGAACAGCAAAATTCAACTCTCAATCTCGACATCCTATGGTGCTTAGAATGGTGTTCACTTCAAAAGTAATATTAGCGGTTGGCGCCCATCCTGACGACATTGAGTTAGGATCCGGGGGAACAATCTACAAAGCTGTGCAGTCAGGATCCCAAGTGATTGCTTTGTATATGACACGAGGCGGCAAAGCAACTGATACAAATGTAAGAATGAAAGAAAGCACTGAAGCTATGTCCATACTAGGCGTAAAAGAAATTCACTTCGAAAATTTTCCAGATACCGAAATTCCTGATTCGTTTGAAGCTATAAATTGCTTGGAACAGTACGCTAACAAATACCAACCTGATGTTGTGCTTACTCATTCGGTTAATGACACACACCAAGACCACAGAAGAGTTGCGTGGCTTGCCATGGCAGCATTCAGAAATGTTGCGAAGATACTGTCATTCGAAACACCCAGAGTCCGGCCTGCAGCCTTTCTGCCCATATACTTCGTCAACATAACAGGGTGCGTCGAGAAGAAGGGGCAAGCTTTGCGATGTCACGTCTCTCAACAAGATAAGCGATATTTGGCATATGAATCAACTGTCAATCTTGCCTCTTTCCGGGGTAGTCAAGTTGGTGTTGAAGCAGCTGAAGCCTTTGAAATTATTAAATACCTGGAGACTTAACTTAATGTTCACGAGGTCTTTTAGCACTTACTTCAAAGATAAGTCCAGTTTAATTCATTCAAATAAATTTTCTTGTTTGTTTCTGAATCATATGCTAAACTTTTATTTTCAAAAATATAAGGAGCGCTTCTGCTAATGAAAGTTCTTTTTTTAACAAGAGAATATCCCCCATTTGAGATAGGCGGAATAGCTGTTCATACTTACAATCTGGTTAAAAACATGTCTGAACTCGGAATTTCATGCAAAGTTTTATCTTTTGGAGATGAAAGTTTTTCCAATGATGAAGTGACTTTTGTTAACCCTTCAAGTTCTATAATTGAAAGAGAAAATGTTTCTTTAGGGTTAAATGCAAGGATTCCTTTAGATCTTTTGCGGTTCTCAAGAGCTGCAAACCGTCTGCTCAAAAATGAAAAATTTGACATTATTCATGTGGAAGAACCCTATGTTGGCGCTCTGGTTTCACCAAGCGGTCGTGAGGTGAAAGTAAGCACCTTTCACACTACCAGCTTTGGAGAAATCAAAGCTATGATAGGGCATTCCATAGGCGGTTATAGCTTGAAGCGCGCCTTTTTCTATTCTTCACTGGGGTTCTTACTTAGAATTAAAGGGAATCACATCAAGCACTTCGTTGATTGTACCCACCAAGCAGATTGCTGAGGAGCTAAGTTCAATTTATGGCACGTCCATGGATAAGGTTCAGATAATAGAAAATGGCGTTGACATTCCAGCACTTAACAAACCCGTAGATGCTGTTAACGCCAAACAGAAGCTCGGTTTAAGCGCAGATACCGTTTTGATTCTCAGCGTGGGGCGACTCGTGAGCAGGAAGCATGTAGAACTTCTTTTAAAAGCAGAAAGACTGCTGAAGAAGGAGACGCTTGCTAAACATAAAATTGTTATAATAGGCGAAGGACCAGAGCGAACAAAACTTTCAAAACTTGTGAAAGAGTACGATTTAGCGGGTATCGTTGATTTGCCTGGGAGAATTTCGGATGAGCAAAGAGACATATATTACCGTGCAGCAGACATTTATGTTTTAACCTCAAGTTATGAAGGTTTCCCAATAACTATGCTTGAAGCTATGGCTTGCGGGACCGCAGTTATTAATTCCAGAATACTTAGTGTAAGTAACCTGCGAGAAGGTCTTGATAGCTTATCATTCACGCCAGGAGATGCTCACGCACTAAGTGCATGTATTAAAACTCTTCTGATCGATCAATCGTTAAGAAACCGATTATCAACCTCAGCTAGAATACTTGCCGAGCAACACAGCTGGAGACGAATAGCTGAAGAAACCCGAAAAGTTTACTTCAGCCTTGTTTGATCAAAACTAACATTTGCAAAACAATTCGGAGCTTCCTTCTTTGCACATATGTATGGTGACTCGAGAGTTTCCCCCAAATTCTGGTGGAATCGGTTATTATGTTTACAATTTATCTAAAGGCTTAACTAAAAAAGGTCATAAAGTCAGCATTATAACTCGTGGTTCTCCCCGTCGACTAGAAAAAGAGGTAATAGATGGCATAGATCTGTATAAAGCAACTTTCTTTCCCGTTTATCCCTTTCACATGCCGTTACATGGACTTTTCGTTAATTCATTGCTCAAATCCCTGCGACCAGAAGTAAGCTTGATACATTTGCATTCTCCTCTAACACCTTCAATCAAAACCTCAGTACCAATAGTACTAACAATTCATACCCCAATGAAAATTGACGCTATGCACTATGAGGTAGTTGACCCACATTCATTTGCTGAAAAAATGCAGTCTAGATATTTTACGCCGTTTATGGAGTCACAATTGTTAAAAATTTCAAATGTAATCACGGCAGTCTCGCCTTCAGTTGCCAAAGAATTGAGCCTATACGGAGTAGACCCCAAAAAGATTCCAGTAGTTTGGAACGGAGTAGATGAAAAGGTTTTTACCCCTGCACATAAACCAAAAAAAGAAAAATACATCTTATACACAGGTGGATTACGTGCTCGAAAAGGGTTGCCTGATTTAATAAGAAGTGTAGCCATTCTCAAGAAAACAAATCCAGACATTAAGCTTATTATATGCGGAACCGGTCCCTTGCTTCCAAAATTAAAAGAACAAGTTAGAAATTTAGACATTGAAAAAAATGTGGAATTTTTAGGTCGTGTGGACAGAGCGACTTTAATCCAAGCATACCAAAATGCTGCTTTACAGGTTGTTCCCTCTATCTACGAGGGCCTTCCTACGGTGCTCTTGGAGGGCATGTCATGCGAATTGCCTGTTGTAGCTACAAATATCGAAGGTAGCCGTGACCTAATTTCCACAAACGAAAACGGTGTTCTGGTTCCTCCTCGATGCCCAACTGAAATGGCACTGGCAATAGCAAGATTGTGGATGGATGAGGTTTTAAGAAAAGAAATGGGTAAAAAGGCTAGAGAGACCGTATTAAGAAATTACACTTGGGAAAGAATCGTAAATAATTTTATCCAAATCTACGAAAATGCATTGCGGACAACGACATTTATGAACCCAATTTGAAGCTGCATTTTTCTTTATTCTTTATTAGAACTGCTAATGTGCGAGATTTTATGAATATAGCAATTATTAACCCAATTATTCGTACTCCTAATCTAGGTCTATCTCTCTTTCTAAATAAAACACCAAAAATTCCTACAGAGCCGAGATCCCAGAAATCAATATTATTGAACTTGCAAGAGAACTAACAAATTTTGGTAACACTGTAACAGTTTATGTAGCAAATGCTTTCGTAGACTTTGATGTACTTCGTCTTAACAATCGATTAACTATACGCTCTGTGCCCGCTAGATTGCAAAGGGTTTTTCCGCCTTCACTTATTCCTCTAACTCCTAGCCTATCTTTTTCATCAGAGTTGCATCAAGCTGATATTATTCAAAGTGCAGAATTCTATCAGCTTTCAACTTTTTCAGCTTCAAATTTTGCTTCAAAAAACCACATTCCACTATTCATATGGCAAGAAGCCTTTCACTATATGCGACCACCTGCTAAACCTTTTCAGCGTGTTTTTGATCTTACCGCGGGGCGATCTATTAAATCAGCCACGACAAAGTTCATTCTCAGAACCAAAAAAGCAAGACTTTTTCTTAATGAAATTGGCATACCCTCCTCGTCCATCGGCCCTTGGATACCCACGGGAATTGACGGAAATTCCTTCCAGCCCAGATCTGGCACGCTATCTCCCGAGGATTTTGGTTTTCCTAAAGATTTTGCCATTATCCTTGTAGTTGCAAGGCTTACTTCGAGTAAGGGTGTTGATCTAGCAATCCAGGCCGAAGCTATTCTTAAAAACAAAGGCATCAAGGTAGGGCTTATAATACGGGGTTCAGGACCCCAATTGAATAATCTTAAAGCTATGGCTAAAGACCTTAAAATTGAAGGGTTCGTCCAATTTCTTGGACCACAATCAAGAGAAAAAATGGCTGATCTATACAATTCATCCGATGTTTTGCTACTGGCCAGCAAAACCGACCTTTTTCCCTTTACTTTGTTGGAGGCTGCAGGTTGTGGTCTTCCGTCAGTCGCAACTCGGGTCGGTTGTATTGAAGATTTTGTTCAAAATGGTATCAATGGATTACTAGTTTTGCCGAATCCTTGGAAAATAGCGGAAGGGTTGGAAAAAATTCTAAAAGACGACGCATTTCGTAAAAAAATGGGTCAAGAAGCAAGACAAAAATTCATTATGGAATTTGATATGAATACTGTCGCCAAACATTTCACAGAATTCTACGCCAAGTATGCATCATAGTTTGTGCTCTATAAACTGGTAAAACATTGGTAAAAGTGGGCGCTTTTGTCAGTATTTCGTGTTTAGGAGCCAGAAGGAGTATCATATAATGCGTAACTTGAAAACCAACATGAATATGCATTAGTTGGGTAGGTATTGCACCAAACTTGAATCCACGTAATGATTGCTGTTGGTGCAACTGCTTGTCCCGCAGGGTATTGACTACTCGTTTGCCCGCTTCCACCATCGCTAACAACTGTCGCAGGTACGACGAAGTCCCATGTTACCTGTGTCCAATTTGTTCCCCAGTGGACATAGTTTGTGTCAATATCACTGCTGTCTCGATTTCCGGTTGACGCTTGTAGGAGACTGTTTGCAGCGGAGATTCGTTTCCATGGCGAAGCGGTATAGTAGTCTAATCCGATTCTAGCACCCGCGTAGGAGGTCCGGGTCGTACCGCCGGTTTTTATCCAACATGTTATTACTAAGTGATCTCCCGGCTTGATTAAAATTACATTATGGTCTGCTCCAGAGTTATCACTTGTAGGATCAACACGGAAAGTGGAAGAACCCTTGTATGTTGTTGAAGTGTCAGTATAAACATTCAGGGCTGGCACAACTGTGCCATAGGGATAATCAGTAACCCATTGGCCATCATTTATCGATGCCAAGTTTTTTGAAGAAGTAGTAGTAGTTAATATTCCCGAAGTTGTAAAAGTCATCCTATATGAAATAAGTGCTTGCCCTAAAGATAAGCTTACTAAGACGAGTAAGCAGGTCGACAAGCCAAAAAGAAACCAGCCTGACTTCTTTTTTTTCATTTTACTTTGCTCCGACGCTTGTTAGTAACTTTCTATGTGTAGTGTATTAAGATATACGATATATGTCTTCTGCACACTTGCTAATATGTTTTTCAGCACTTTTAAGTGAAGCAGAAAGCTAAACTTTAGTAAACAATTATGTTACAGTGACCTTTTTATCTTTTTATTCAATATTTTAATATCTAACAACGATTTACTAAAAATGATTTTTAACAGGCATAATTTGGATTGATGGAAAAAGTGTTTTTCCATGTTTTTCTTTCGTAACGAATTTCAGCAAATTGGTCAATCTCCTATTTAATTTTCAAGAATTTACTGGAATACAACTTTGGTATCATGAACTAATTTGTTAGCTCCCAAAACACAAATTAGCAGCCTAATGATATCATGTAGAATTTAAAACACTCTTGGGGTTCTAAGTACAAAATATTTGAACCAAGTCGGCAATCGAGCAAAATGATAAATCGATTGTCGAAATTCATCAAAAAATGAGGTTGAGTCATGCAAAAAAAATCAACTGATCTCGTTCTCTTTTGCAAAATCAAGCGAATTATCTTGTAATTCCAAAGGAACTGAAAGCATTTCAAAAGTTTTGATTAGCGTTGTTGTGGCAACTAAAGGCAACGAAAGACGAGGCGAATTAGATAGATGTCTTAAATCTCTTCAGGAACAGACTTTTCGTGAGTTCGAAATTGTCATAGTTTATTCAACATTTCCGGAAGAACTCAAAAAATATCTTGAGACCTGTAACATTCGTGCTTTGAAAGAAATCGGAAAAACGTTAGGTGCCGCCAGAAATTTAGGTGTAAAAAATTCAAAGGGAGAATTGGTTGTTTTTATTGATGATGATGCCAAGGCTCCAGAAGACTGGCTGAATAAAATTTATTCTACTTTTCAAAAATTCCCAAATTTAGCCTGCCTAGGTGGAAGTTATCTAACTCCTTCTAAAGAGTTTGAAGAGAGTCCTCTAAAATTTGTAGTGGGTTCATTTACTGATTCTAGGCGGGGAGAGTACATAAGCGAAGATCGTTCGGCTGTTGGAAAAATAGCAGGCTGCAACGTTGCTTACAAAAAAGAGGTTTTTGAGAAAGTCGGTTATATAAATGAAAAGTATAGGTCTGGAGAAGACTGGGAATTCCATATGCGACTGGTAGAAAATGGGTATCACCTGCGTTTCGACCCTACTATGTCAGTCTGGCACAATAGAGGAGGACTAAAACATACTTTTTGGAATAGCACACGAATGGTTCCATTTTTCTTATCTTGGAAAACGCATGAAATTTGCAAGGCATGAATCTTTTTTTGCATCTTTTTATCTTACTAATGTTGCTTTCCTTATTCTGCTTATCACACTAGTTACTTACCCTTTAATTTTTGTGATATTTCTCATTTTGCTTTTAATGGGTTTTTTTGTCATTACTGCAGTGCGTACAAAGACAATTAGTTGGAAAATTCTATACTACCCTCTGATAATTCTATACACTTTTGCAAGACTAGGCAGGTTTCTATTACGGTGTAATAAGAAACGTAAAGTTAGGTTTAAGCCAAAGAATTTCGCTAAAAAAAATGCGGGTAATTTGTTCATGGATCTATATAATTCAATGTTAACGTAACATGTGCTATTTCAGCTAGAAAAAATTTAACTTAAAAAATCAGTAGTATATTACTGAACGAGGACCGAACGATGATTAAATCAAAAGAAGACTACAAATTCTACTTGGCTTCGGATCGGCTTGCTCTCGCAGTTAGGCTGAATCGACCTCGGCTGTTTCAAGATGACATTTGGAGATTCGAAAGATTACTACGCAAAGTCGAATATTTAGAAAATTGTGGGAATAGTCCGGTGGATAAGTTGTTGTGTCTTCAGGCAAAGTTCAGTCTTCAAAAAATAAGCTTAACTTTGGGGCTTTCAATCCCAAGAAATGTGTTTGGACCAGGCTTATCCATTGCTCACAGAGGTCCTATTGTGGTTCATCCAAAAGCGGAGATTGGAGAAAACTGCAGAATAGACCGTTGTGTATCAATTGGAAGCGTCTATTCTCGAACAGCGGTTCCAAAGATAGGTGACAATGTCTTCATTGGACCAAATGCGATTATAGACGGCGATATTGAGATTGCTGATGGAATAGCTATCGGAGCAAACTCTTATGTTAATCAATCATTTAAAGAACATAATATTACCATTGCTGGATGTCCAGCAAGAAAAATATCGGATAAAGGCTCACAGTATTGCTGGTTCAGGGCTACTGAAATCTTACGAAATAAGCCAGACGATCCAATTTCTGAAATTTCATCCTTTATTTAAATACTTCGAGAAACCAGAACTTAAATTTTAAAAATGTCTTTCTTTTAAATCTGCTTGATAAATGCCTAAAGTGATTTGCCTTGAAGAAAAGTACCTTACTGCTTCTGCCATTTTTTATTGGCTTAGTGCTCATGATATTGTCATGGTACCTAAGTTATCCCATAGTCACTAGTTCTTCAAACGATTTTGTGTATAATCATATCTCTACTTTGTACTGGATTAGCGTGCCTTTGTTGTCTGGATCAATGTTTCTAATGGCATTGTCCACGAAAAACAACATTTTGAAATGGCTACTGTCACTGGGGATTGTTTTAACATTCGTTTCCTTAACATATTTCTATTCTATGAGTCCAACAGTTGATTCTCAATTCTTTAGAGGATTATCCGAGTATTTTACAAAAACGCAAAACTTGGATGCTTCTCAAGCAAATCATTCCTATTATCAATGGCCTGCCCTTTTTATTTTTGCGGATATCTTTACTTCTGTTAGTGGGCTGTCACAAGCAGCTTTCGAATTCATATTGTTCACAGTGATCACTCTTTTGGTAACAACCAGTCTGTATATTTATGGCTCCAAAAGAAGCAAATCAGCTGGAATTATTACGGTAACTGCTTTCTTTCTAGCAATCACCTATTTTTTAGACTATCAGGCTGTACCTTTCACACTTGCACTTGGGTTTCTATTTCTTCTGTTCATGTTGGATAATCTAAAGAAAACAAGCGGCGTAATAGTGACTATGGTTATAGTTTATGCCTGTCTCCTATTTACACATCTTTTTGTTCCCTTATTCTTTGTTTTGTACCTTTTCATAAGAAGCCTAATTGGAAGCGGTCGAAGAAATCGTAGCCTGTATGGGTATCTTTTTCTTTCTTCTTTAGTTGCGTATTTTTTAGTTGAGTTTACATTAGCAAAATTCTCATTTACCGCCCTGATTCTAAGTGTCATAAAAGCTCCTGCAGAGTACTCTTACATAATTTCTGAAACAACGTCCACTTCTCAAGTAATAATCCCTTTGAATGGAATAGCTCAAACGTTTTCTAGAATAGTTACAATTGCTGGTGTAGCATTTTGTATTATTGGGTTTTTGGTTTTCCTACTGAAAAGAAAAGCTCATATTATAGACATCGCGATATTCACGACTGGCGCAGTATATACCGCGTTAGGACTAGTGTTAAACACTCTAGGCGAACGGGCAATAGCAATCCTTATTCGTTCCTGTCGCTCTCGGTGCAGCATATTTGGTAGACACTAAATTTAGAAAATATGCTTTGGGTATTCTATTAATCTTAATAGTTCTTTTTGTGTTTATTCCGCTTCATTTGTCTTTTAACAGCGAAATACAATTTCAAACAATTGAAACCCATGTTGCTGACAATTTCTTCATTGATCACTACAACTGGAATAGCCCAGGTTTGACTGTTGCAGATTTTAGAACAAATACTTATTTGACAGCTAAATTGCCTACGAGCGAATTTATTGAACCGTGGTTAAATCCAGGTACTAAAGCTAATGCTATTCTATATACACCTCAGTTTATAGGTCTGAACTTGGGGAACTATAGTTCTGTAGAAACCATGCTTCGTGGCCAAAAGTTAGATGTCCTATACAATGACGGAGTCTCTTCCATTTTAATTAATGCTAATCGCTGAGAAGATTAATTAACATACAAAAATTAATTTACATTGAAAAAGGGGACGAAAGGTATTTCGAGGGTAATTGAGCTCGAAGGGTTGATTGTGATTTGAATATTTTATGTATTTGTCCAGGAATGGACAAGCAAGTCGACGATATTGCTTACATGCTTATTAGGCTCAAAGATAAGGGGATTAATTTAGTAATTATAACAGGGCGTTCAATGGCCCTAAAGGGAAAGGGTAATCTCCAAGACTATGAAAATATGGATGGCATTCCAATACACAGATTATATACTGATGGGCAGGATATGTTTCTTTTTCCAGGAAAAGCGTTCAAGAAAGTTTTACAAATAGCTCACGATTTCAAGCCTGACTGTATATTCTGTGCTCAAGAGTTGAATATGCGTTTGGCGATTTTGATTAAGAAAAAGTTGAACAAACCCATTGTTTTGCTCGTTGAATATGCGGGCAGAATTTCATCTGGGGAATCTTATAATAGTTATAAAGTCAAGAGTGCTATGCGCTTTTTTGGCATACCGACTGGTTCAAAGTTTTGGGATTGGTTATGTAACGAATCCGATATCCTGATAACCTGCAGCCCTCGAGACCAGAGAAATCTGACGAGCCTATCAAGATTTAATAAACCTGTTTATCACGTTCCTTGGCCATCACATATACCGATTAATCTTGATCTTACATTGGAAAGAGAAAAAGGAAGAGGCATATACGTAGGATCGCTATATCCTTTTAAAAACACACAAGAATTTGAGAAAACTTTACCTTTAATCTTGGAAAAAACAAAAACAAAACAATTCGTCGTTGTAGGGACAGGCACTACTCTTCCAATTATTAAAAAGCTTGAACAGAAATACGGCAAAGCCATTTGCCATATTGATCGTTTACCAAGAAATGAAGCACTAAAACTAATTGCTTCCAGTTATTACGCTTATTCGCCTGTGAAACTTGGAGGCTGGGGCTTCATTGGTGATTGCTGGAGTATGAGAACTCCTATTGTAATGACTCACAATGATGACTACGTAATTAACGAAGAAAATGCGTTGGTCTCCGAAGGTTTTGATGACTTGATTAGAAATATCAATCGTTTATATGATGATGCAGAAACAATGAAAAAACTTGGAACAAATGGATATAAAGAATATGAAAAAAGAAAAGCCAATGTAGTTGGAGACCAAATTTTCGATATATTTCAAAAACATGCCTGATGATTTTCTATTACATTCATAACCCACGTGATGCCTTGGAAGCCTAAAGAATGAAAGTCAGCGTAGCAATGTGTGTCCGAAATGTTGCCCCGTACATTGCAAAATGCATAAACTCAGTTTTAAAACAATCGTTCAGTGATTTTGAAATTGTGATCATTGATGACATGAGTGAAGATAAAACAAGAGAAATAATTGAAAGATTCAATGACAAGCGAATTAAACTTTTTAAAAATGAAAAATGGCGTGGAATTGCTCCTAGGCAGAAATGAGTGTTTGCGACGTGCAAAAGGAGAGTTTCTTTTTTTTACAGATGGCGATTGCGTAGTTTGCGAAAACTGGATTAAAGAGGGTTTAAAGTATTTCGAGTCTTCTTCTGTGGTTGGAGTAGAAGGGCGGATAATTTATGTTTCCGAAGATTACGCGCCAACCTTTTCTGATGGCGTTCAAGAAAACAGAGTTTGGCGGAGTCTTTATGACCGGTAACATTGCTTACCGACGAGAAACTATTCAAATGATCGGTGGCTTTGATGAGAGCCTGACTTATCTTGAAGATAGAGATCTTGGTTTTAGAGCATTAAAATGTGGGGAAATATGTTTTGCTCCAAAAATGGTAGTGGTTCACCCAAAAACCATTGTAACCCCTAAAAAGTATATTCAGTATTCAACTAACAATGTGAATAGAGTTCGAATCTATAAGAACTCTGGGATAAAAGAATTTTTTGTTTGGAGAATTTATTCTCCTATTAACTTAGCCAAAATACTTTTTCCACCGCTAATTTTCGCGCGCCTTTTTTCCAACAAATTTAAGAATCGCAATGATTTTCGGTTATTTCCCTACACATATGTTATCTTACTTCTTGAAAGAATAAATTTGTGGAAAGCTGCAGCCACTGAAAGAATTTTTTTAATTTAGACAATTCAGAATAATAAGCAATGCCTGTTTTGTAATAATTTATTGACGATGAAAAAATGGTGTTCTGTTACTAAGATATTTAAGGATTGAAAAGCCTTGGGAAAAAACGACTTTATTGACTTTTTGCTATCTTCTATTAGATCGAAGCGAAACAATGCGAAATCTGCCGCTACTCAATCTTTTACCGGCTTAATTAAACTGCTCCTATCAAAAGGTCCGAATAAATTTATGAATCGTAATCCTGCATATGAAAGATATGATATTGGGGATTACAGTTATGGCTTTCCAGATGTGTTAGATTCAGATTCAGGGCCGGTGCTCAAAGTTGGCAAATTTTGTTCATTTGGCTTCGGCGTTAAAATTTTACTGAGCGCGGAACACCATATTAACAGCATAACTACATATCCTTTTGATGTTTTTTGGGGTGGCGCGAAAGGTCCCGCCTCCAAGGGTGATGTAGTGATAGGAAATGATGTTTGGATAGGATATGGTGCAATCATTCTTTCTGGGGTTGACAATTGGGGATGGCGCTGTCGTTGGTGCTGCTTCGGTAGTTACACACGATGTTCCTCCCTACGCGATCGTTGTTGGTAATCCAGCAAAAATTATAAAATATAGGTTTGATGAACATGCGATTGAATATTTGCTTCATATTCGCTGGTGGGATTGGCCGATTAGTAAAATTCGAAAACTGCGGCCTTGGCTTATGGATTTGAACTGGCAGGATTATAAGGAAAAGTATGAGCAATTTATTTGAAAGGTCAGAAATTTCAAGTTAAAAAGATGTTTTCCTTAGCCTTCTGACATAGATTCACAACAGTTTATTGAGTTCTAAAATAGATAATAGGATTAGTTAATTTTACTGCAGAATTGGTACTTATGTTAGTAGTTATTAGAGAAGGGGAAAAACTTTCCCCTAAAACGGTTCTTGCGATCCGACTGCTAAAATCGAACGTAAATGATGAGATTATTTACGTGACAAAGAAGACTAAGACGTTTTCGGAAAATTGGGATTCTAAAAGTAATACATTAGAATTGAGTACTTCATTTTCAGCGATCTGTACCTATTATCTATTAATGTTTTTAAAAAGCCCTCATGATTTACGAGATGGCATTATAAGACGTTTGTTTAATAAAAAGAAACAACACGTGATTGTAAGTGAAGGTTTCTTATCCATTCTTTCTGAAACTCTTTACTATCATTTTGCCACTAAATCACGTTTAGTGGATTAACTAAACTTTTAAATGAGATTGAATCGCCAAAGGTTTTTCTGATTGACGAATTTGTAAGCATACGAACAGTCAACCTGCAACAAATTAAGCGCCTTGGTTCCATCATTTATGTAACTCAAGACTTAGCAAGTAATCGCTATGGCTTCGCTGATAACCGTATAACAAAAAATCTAATGTACACACTAGAAAAAAGTGCAGCTAACCTTGCAGATTTAATTATTTCTTGCAGCGAACGGGATCGACTTCAGTTTATTAAAATGGGTGCTAGACAAGTAGTTTATTATCCAAATATCTATCCGACTGAAGAACCTTCTGAAACACAGAAAGATCAAACGCCCAGTATTTGTTTAGTTTTGAAGGGACACTGGGGAAAAAGAGCAGAAAAATCTCTTAACGAAGTTTTTGAAGCCCTTTCTTTCATTAACAGTAAAATCAAAGTATATTTGGTTGGCATAAAACAATTGAAAGTACCCAAAAATATTGAGCTACATTATTTTTCATCAATTCCCAACAAAAAAGATTTTCTGAATTTACTTTCTAAATCATGGATAGGGATCAATATTGGCATTCATGCAGGGGGAACCAACGAAAGAAAATATGAATATGCATTAGCTGGGCTAGTTGTTTTCTCGGATTGCCTAGGTATTCGCGGAGATTTACTTCCTCACGAATACAGCTACCTCGACAGCTATGATTTGGGCGCCAAGTTAAAGCAAATTCTCAATTTTGATATGGACGTCTTGTTTAAAATGGGCATGGAAAATCAAAAGCAAGCTTTGGAATTGGCAAAAAAACAGTGTGAAATTCTCAGTGAAGCTTTAGCTACTTTTTGTGAGAATTAGAGATGTAAGCAGGAAGAGCTTTTAATCAGCTTCCGGAAGCGATGCAGCGATAATGTCACGTTAAGTTACCTGAGGTTTTTTTCCGACAAATTAGGTAGAAAAAAGGATACGTCTCAAGGGTATACGAAATGGAAAAACTTGGTTTTAGTTGACCTCTTGATAGAAAAGGGCTTATAATGGAAGAAGAATACGAGAAACGCGTTAAAGAAGTTGATGGCAGATAAGCAAGATGCTCAAAGCCTAAAACTTTTTACTTCAAATTTAACCTTTCCTGACTGTTTTCTTGAAGAGCTTATAATTACGGACATAGTCTTGTTCGCTAAATATAGCTGATGCCAAAGTAAGAGCTATTGAGTTGGACGAGAAATTCTCTAGCTCTCTCCACACTCCTGGATGGACATATAGTCCGTAATGTGGCCGATTCAAAAAGAATGATTTTTTGACAACTCCATCGTCTAGTACTACATCAAAGCTGCCACTTAAGGCAATAATCACTTGTTCCGTTAATTTAAGTGCGTGACCTCCACGGGTTGCTCCGCTGGGTACATCATAAAGAAAGAAAACTCTTTTTATCGGAAATGGAACTTGGTTGTTTTCTTCAATTACTGAAAGATTCCCTCTAACATCCGCTATTTTTGGGAGATTTATTAACCTGCATTCTTTCATTGACATGCCTATCAATCCAAAAAATTTATAGCTTTATCAATAAAAGTTAATGATATTTATTTTTTTACTTTTTCCTGGTAATTTTTCTAATTCTCATCTATATTTTGGTAACTTAACAATGCACTATGCTAAACGGTTTATTTTATATAATAATAGAAACCTGTCTTTTTATTCAATTAAAATATCTATATGCCAATTACTTGATTAGAAAATTGCTCAAGTCTCAATTTAAAATTTTTTTTAAACTTAATGTCGTTCGTTAGGAGTATTTGTTATCATGCGAATTTGTCATATTTGGCATAACTTTTATCCCTTAGAACTTGGGGGAGTCGAACGTTACATTCTGAGTCTATCGGATTTTCTATCCAACCGTAATCAAGATACACATTTTCTTTTATTAACTGATAAAGCAGCTTACGTAACTTTTACCAGCGCGCTTAAAATTCCTAGTTCTCAGAAAATTAATAGCTTGGATGTACATCGATTAGGACCAAATTTTTCAAGTTTAATAGGAGGCGTCAGCCGCAGATTTTTACATCGATCTACGAAGGCTTTAGATTACAGTTTAATTATTAATCTCTTCAAAGAAGCTGCCCAAATCAAGGATATGGATAAGGTAGACGTTTTTCATGTGCATGGGATATGGAAACCGCTTTACCCAACAATTGGTTTGCTTTTAAGTCAACACTTTCATCGGCCTTTAGTAATTACCCTTCATGGAGATTCAGTAGATCCCAATAATTCGTTCGCAATGCACCTAAAAGAGCCAGCAATTGCACATGTGCTTAAACACGCGAATTGTATAACAACTTTTTCCAAAGAGACTTATGCAATATTGCAAGAAATAGGTCTTGAGAAAAACAGCAAACTAATACCTAATTTTGTTGACTATCAATCATTCAAGCGTCCTTATGAAAACACGTATTGTTCCCGATCCAAAATCTTGATGGTTTCACGGTTAAGCAAAGCCAAGGATCCGCTAACTGCAATTCGAGCTTTTGCCATTGTTGTGAAAGAAATTCCAGACGTGACTTTTAAAATCGTGGGTTATGGTCCACTTTATGGTGCTGCCAAAAATTTGATTCAAGAACTAAATTTGGGAGAAAAATGTTAGTTTACTTGGCATGCATTCGGATGTTCGAAAATTTTTGTGGGATAGTGACATCTTTATAGCAACAAGGGGCAGCTATATGGCTACACTTGAGGCTTGGGCTGCTGGTTTGGTAGTTGTTGCACCTGGATTTGGCATTATGAATGAAATAATTTCCAACGAGAAAGATGGTTTGCTTGTTCCGCCTGGTGATGCTTCCCAATTAGCATTCGCCTTGATAAAGTTAATTACCGATAAAAAACTTCAAATGTCACTTGCAAAAAATGGATTGGTTACTTCAAAGAAATGCGACATAACCGAAGTGGCTGAGTTAATTTACAAGATTTATCAAACCGTGGGCTAACAAGAAATTTGATAAAAAGATCTAAAAAAAGTGAAAAATGGGTTTTTTAACCTATAGTTACTTGCGCGTTTGCGAACCATGCTTGACCTGCATCATTAGGTCCATATATTATGCTCCAAACTTGCATTGTAGGGATTATTCCGCATGGTGTGTGTGCGCTGCCGTCGGAGTCGCTGTAAACGATTGAAGGTACGATGGTGTCAATAGTTCGTTCTACCCATGTGCCTGTGCCCCAAGAAACGTATTCTGCGGCAAGTTGAGCATTTGTATATGATGTTGTGTAAGCTCCGGAGTATTGTATTCCGCATACTCGACCGGCACCGTCATAGTAATCAAAACCTATTCTTGCTCCTGATTGTGTGTTTTTGTCTCCGTAGCTGCTTGCTGTGGTCTTTATCCAGCATGTAAAAACTATGTGTTGACCAGGCTTAACTGCTAGCCAAAGTCCGTCGCATTCTCTTGCCGTATTAGTTCCTAGTGGTGATGGATCCAGTCGAATGCTTGCTTGCCCACTATATAACACATTATTATCCATTTGAACATTACCTGTATATGAGCTAGGACATGTTTGGTAAGTGCCCCATCCTGAAGGAATAGGGTCTAGATTGGGTGCTTGGTTAGGTGTTGGAGTAGGCGTCGGTGTTGGCGTTGGGGTTGGTGTTTGGGTTGCTGTTGGTGTTGAGGTGGTGCCTGTTGCGTAGATGCTCATTGCTCCAGAGCTGTCGGTTCCCCAGATGCCTCCAAATGGGTTTGCGAAGCCGTTTGCGTATGAGCTGACTGCATTGTGGTCTCGTTGGCCTGTTCCGCTTACTTCACCGACGGTTAATTGGATGTTGCCCATTATTGCGAGTCCGTAGGTTGTGCCTGCGTTTGCATTGTATGCTGTTGGTAGTTGGAAGTCAACCCATGAAAGGCTTGTGCCTACGCTTACTGCGCTAGATTGTTCTAAGTAAAGTTCCTGCTGAGTTTCCGTTAACTGCGTATAGGGCTGCTATGGCTTTTCCTGATGAAGCTCCGTCAACATAAGCTATGATGTCTGTTATTGATCCTGTGGTTGTGCATTTGAAATATGAAACGGATTGGGCATTAGCATCGTTGTGCGCTAAATTTGTGCCGATTACTGTATTTCCAAAAGAAGTGGCTGATCCCTGCTTAGGTGTTGGAGTAGGCGTCGGTGTTGGCGTTGGGGTTGGTGTTTGGGTTGCTGTTGGTGTTGAGGTGGTGCCTGTTGCGTAGATGCTCATTGCTCCAGAGCTGTCGGTTCCCCAGATGCCTCCAAATGGGTTTGCGAAGCCGTTTGCGTATGAGCTGACTGCATTGTGGTCTCGTTGGCCTGTTCCGCTTACTTCACCGACGGTTAATTGGATGTTGCCCATTATTGCGAGTCCGTAGGTTGTGCCTGCGTTTGCATTGTATGCTGTTGGTAGTTGGAAGTCAACCCATGAAAGGCTTGTGCCTACGCTTACTGCGCTAGATTGTTCTAGTAAAGTTCCTGCTGAGTTTCCGTTAACTGCGTATAGGGCTGCTATGGCTTTTCCTGATGAAGCTCCGTCAACATAAGCTATGATGTCTGTTATTGATCCTGTGGTTGTGCATTTGAAATATGAAACGGATTGGGCATTAGCATCGTTGTGCGCTAAATTTGTGCCGATTACTGTATTTCCAAAAGAAGTTACTGCTTGAGCATGGACTGCAAAAATTGATATTATGCTTATCAGAAAGATTGCAGTTATGCCTAAAGATCCAATTTTTGTTATTTTTTTAACATTTATTACTTTCTTTAGTTGGATGCTTTTCAATATTTTCCTCTCTCTCGCGAATTTTGTTTTATATTTACCCTGAGTTGTTATATGCCTTTTTGAAAAGTCTACTTAACTAATCTTGCGAGGCTCAGTTGACTGGTGCTTTAGTGAGTAAGTACTTGATTCTCATTCGGTTAAAATTAAGATTCTTAAAATTTGCCTTCAGTACTTGACGTTTTTTAATAGTTCTCTCAAATAATTTAATTTGCGAAATAATACGGTTTTAGCAATAAGGTTTTAAAGTCTTTTAACAGATATTTTAAATATATTTAGCGTTCGGGGAGTTGGCGATTGAAGATTCTAAAAAAAGCATCACTGAATGTTATAGTCTTTGCTCTTCTTTTGGTCTGTTTGTTTAATTTGATTATTCCTTCTCTTAAAGTTGCAAAAGCGGGTTCAACTTCAGGAATAATTACTTTGGCTTTTGATGACGGATTTAACAGCCAGTTTAACAATTCGTTCCCACTAATGCAAGCACATAGCTTTGTTGGCACTTATTACATAATTTCAAGTTTTATAGGCGCTGGAGATTACATGAACATGTCAGATCTTCATACTTTGCAAAACGCTGGAAACGAAATTGGTAGCCATACGGTTGATCACCCAGATTTAACATATTTAACTGATGCACAAATTAATTCTGAATGTAGTCAATCTAAGCAACTTCTTCAAGCGAATGGTTTTACAGCTACTGATTTTGCCTATCCATATGGTGACTCAAATAGCCACGTTGACAGTATAGTTTTGCAGTATTATCGATCTGCAAGATACGCCTATGGCTCAGGTTATCTTATGTCAATACCTGCTAACCAGATCCAAATGAGTATCCCAATGGGTTGGGGAGGAGAAACTGGAAATTCAAATACCGACTTAAACCAAGACAAAAGCATTGTTGATCAAGCGCAGGCAGCAAATAGTTGGGCAATTATCTTCTTCCATAATATTATCACAACCCCATTAACCACCTCGGATCAAATTGAACAAAGTAACTTTGCTGCACTTCTAAATTACATAGGAAATAAATCGGTGCAGGTAATGACAGTAAATCAAGCTTTGAATCTCTGGTCATCCCCGGAAAAGGTCACTGCGTTGCCTGCATCTTCTTCTGACGCTCTGTACCCTCACAACACTTCGACAATGGAAGTTGGGCAACAACAGACCTTCACAGCATCTGCATACGGCGGCACTAGTCCATACACCTACCAGTGGTACTTGAACAGTAACCCGGTTGGCAGTAACAGTGCCACATATAATTTTAATCCCTCATCTTCAGGTTCCTATTTATTGTTTGTTAAAACAACTGACTCAGCTAGCACCCCAATAACTGTTCAATCTAACGTTCAATCCATAACTGTGAACTCAAATCTTTTAGCTCCTACACTTTCTGCCTCTTCAGGTGTAATTGATCAAGGTCAGACTTGCACATTACTCTCGTCAACAATGTCAACGGGTACCTCTCCGTATGTGTATCAATGGCTTGACAGAACTCCCGGCGGCTCGTATACACAGATTGCAAGTGCAACCTCCCCTCAGTACTCCTTCCAGACCTCAACTTCCTTCCCCTTGGGGCAATGGAATTTCGAACTTCAAGTAACTGATAGTTACTCACAATCCGTGACCTCAAACCCAATTTCGATAACGGTAAATGCTTTGACAACCGTAAGTTTTTCACCTACATTTCTATTAATGGATTTAGGACAATCTGCTATCTTTTTAGCCACCGCCTCCGGCGGATCTGGTCCTTACACGTATAAATGGTATGTAGACTCTGCCCTTCAGAATGGTCAAGTGACCTCGACATTTAGTTATTCTCCAGCCTCATCTGGCTCTCACTCATTGTCTGTAACAGCAACAGACAATCTAGGACAATCTTCACCAACATTCTCAGCTTCTGTTATTGTTGGCTCTTCACCGACAGTTACCATAACCCCCCTAAGTCCAATAACTCTAGAAGTTGGTGAAAACCAAACATTTTTGGCTACCCCTATTGGCGGAACCAGCTCGCTTTCATACCAATGGTATTTTGATGCAAACAAAGTTGGCGCTAATAATCCAACCTATTCTTACACCGCAACCGCAGGGACACATTCTATTACTTGTACGGTTACTGACAGCGCTTCCACTCCTGTTTCGTCTTCCGACGCAGTTACAGTTAATGTTAATCAAGCACTTGTCGCCCCCATAGTTTCTACATCAGTTGGTAGCCTTAATCAGGGTCAGAGTTGCACTTTGACCTCCTCCTCAGTGACAACAGGCATTTCTCCCTACACCTATCAATGGTTTGAGCGTGCACCTACTGGAAACTATATTGAAGTGGGATCAAATTCCACAAGTTTCAATTTTATTTCTTTTACCAACACAGCTGCTGGTACCTGGAGTTTCATACTTCAATTAAAAGATAATACTGGTTCAGTAGTTAATTCTACAGGCGTCTCGGTTTTAGTAAATGCAGTTGTACCTTCGCCTACACCTTCACCGACACCGTCAAACCTTCCGACCACAACACCAACCCCTCTGGCTACCCCTCAACCAACCCTCCCTACACAAACTCCAATCCCAACAGTTACGCCTTCACCTTCACCGGAACTTACTCCATCCTTAACATCGATTCCTACAGGGTCGTCTGACCAAATTTCAAATTCAACAATCCCTTCACAGTCAATCTACGAAATTGCAATACCCATAGTAATAGCAGCAATCGTTTTAGTAACTTTGATGTTAGCGAAAAATAGAAAGAGCAAAAAAGTTTAAAACCAAGTTAGCAAGTAAAAAACGAACATTGTTTGACGAAAAACGATAAAATATTTGATGACCATAAATAGTTCAATATTGAAGATTTTTTAATGCATTCGTTCAAATTATTCCAGTTTTTCAGACATCAAATTTTTTACTTCTTTTAAAATTAATAGGCTAAATTCAATTAATTTCAACAATTCGAGTCTCATAATGGAATTTTTAAAGATCCCTTTTCGTGACATTATTCTTAAATATTATAATCATTACTTCCTTGGAGGATTATCTCTTGAGCAGCAATCTAAAAGTTAATGATACAGATCAACTGGTGCTTCGAGCTATACAAGAAAAAGATCCTCAAACAATAGAGCAACTTGTAAAAATCTTAGAAGCCAATGGCTTAAAAGAAAAAAGTGCTATTGAAAGCATTAAAAAACTGGACTCTGAAGGAAAAATAAAACTTGCAAATACCTCAGAAAGTACTAGCTCGCCTTACGAAGTTTCTGATGCTCTTTGGTATATGTTGACGATTGCAATAGGGTTAATTGCTTGCGTGTTAATTTTTACCATTTCCGCAAATGCCTATCCATGGAGCTACGCGCGAAATGTATTGGGAACATTTTTTGTTCTCTTCCTACCGGGCTATGCTTTTGTCAAAGCTTTTTTTCGAATCAACAAGTCTGAAAAAGTAGCATTGGGCAGTCTCGAAACCATAATAAAGATAGTTTTGAGTTTTGGCGTAAGTATAGCAATAGTTTCGATAATTGGCTTAATCCTATATTATACCCAGTTTGGACTTAACTTAACCAACATAGTATTGACTATATTTGTTATTACTTCCGTTTTTGCTACAGTAGCGTTAGTTTTAGATAACCGCGTACGGCGTAAGATATGATAGTCAGTTTCCATTTCAAATAACTTACAACTTTTTTTGGCAAAATAGGAAAAAACAAATAAATACTGAATCTGCTGAGACTTAAGGACACGGGGTAAAAGGGAGTTGATTCGTCTAAAGAATTATGGGCTCATATCAGTGATTATTCTAAACTTCAATGGACAGGCATATCTTGAAAATTGCCTACTTTCAGTTTTGAATTCTTATTATCCACAATTTGAGGTAATTCTAGTCGACAATGGATCAACCGATTTAAGCATAAATATGGTCGAAAATACATTTAAAAAAGATATCCGATTAAGGATTTTTAAAAATAAAAGAAACTTGGGTTTTAGTGGCGGCAACAATTTTGGTTTGGATCAAGCAAAAGGAAAGTATATCGTTTTTCTGAATAGCGATACAACTGTCGATCCTGATTGGTTGAGTGTTTTAGTCGATGAAATGGAGAAGGATTCATCAATTGGATTGGCGCAGAGCCTTATTTTATCAATAGATGGAGCTGTTGTTGGTGATGCTGGCTGGCTTTGGAGTGATTATCTGCTGTTCCTGCATCCAATTGGCAGAGCAAGAAAGGCAACTTATGAGTTTGCTTCTGTGTTTGAAGTCTCGTTTGCCTCCGGCTGTTCAATGATTGCTAGAAAAGATCTTCTTGATGAAATAGGACTATTTAATCCAGAAATACCGTTTAACTATGACGATACTTTTCTTTCTTTCAAGGTATGGCTGTCAGGAAAACGGGTTGTAGCTATTCCTAATTCAAAAGTATGTCATATTGGCGGAGCTGCCACAGCAAAGTTTAGAGATAATTACTCGGTAATATTTTCAAATTTTAGGGCAAAATTGCTTTTACTATTCGATTTATATTTTAATTTAAGCGCTTTGTCAAAAGTTTTATCGATAGTTTTTTTTTCAAATGCATAGATTCGATATATTTACTGAAAGAAAGGCGTTTTTCAGCTTTAGCAGCAAATTTTAACGCGATAATTTGGATTTTAAAAAACTTCAAAACTATTTGGCTCAATAGAATTGAACATTGGAGCAAAGCCAAAATTTCGTCTGAAATGTTGCTTGAAAAAACGATAAGAATAAAACTACATTTTCCACTTTGTATCACCCGTTCTCGAACAAGTCTATCGTTTCTATCGTAATGAAATTATTAAGTACGAAAATAAAGTTCGGAAATCACAAGAGAAATAAAAATTTTGTTAAACCTTTATTCCAAAAATGTAATATTTTTCAATTCGAAATACTGATTTTCTCTACCAGAACAAATTGTTTGCTCAAGGATTCACTCAACAAACAAGATATTATCTCCTCAAACTATCGAAAATTTTGCGAAAACTTAAATGCAATCAATCAATTAGCCAAACAAAAAGAAATAATAACTTAAGTATAGACAATTGCGTTTACTACTTAGGCGAGCGGATGAATTTGCTATGACAAAAATTAGTGACTGTATATCGATAGTTTTCCCTAAATTGAGTAATATCCGGGGAAGTCTTTCTGTTATAGAAGAAAACAAGAACTCTCCTTTTTTGATAAAGAGAGTTTTTTATCTTTATGATTTACCTAAAGGCGAAAAGCGTGGCGTTCATGCGTTAAAAGAAACTAAAGAAGTTGTGATTCCATTATCTGGAAGTTTTGAGGTTACTCTGGATGATGGGACTGACAAAAAAACAATCTTTTTGGATCAATCAAACGTTGGACTTTATATTCCCCCTGGTATCTGGAGAGAACTAAAAAATTTTTCTCCGAACACGATTGTGCTTGCTCTAGCATCAACTGCTTTTAGTTCGGATGATTATATACTTGATTACGAAGCATTCAAAAAAATGGCAAAAAGCGGTCAACTTTAAAATTGAAAATCGATTGTCACCTGCTTTGAAGTCGCAAATTTTCTTGATATCACTTTTTGGATTTTTAATTTTTGGTTGTCATGGCCTTAACCGATCATAAAATGTCGATCGATTTAGTAAATATTTCTGGTTTAATTTAGTGAGCCATTGCTTAACTGAAGCGTTATTATACAAGATATTAATATTCGATTTACAAAAGAAATGAAGATAGACCTGAAATGATACAATTTAATGATTTCAAAAAGGAATATGCCGAATTGGGTGAAGAACTGACTAAAGTTATTGAAAATGTTTTGCAAAGCGGCTGGTTTATTCTGGGGAAAGAAGTTGAAAATTTCGAGGATAAATTCTCTAGGTATGTAGGTACAAAGTATGGAACAGGTGTGAATTCTGGCTCTGATGCTCTTTTTTTGGCTGTTAAAGCATTAGGCATAGGTAAGGGCGATGAAGTGCTGACAGTCTCGCACACCATGATTTCTACGATTGATGCGATCTCTAGAAATGGCGCAAAACCAGTTTTTGTTGACATTGATCCAGAAACCTACACTATAGATTCTTCCAGTCTATTAGCCCATATTACCCCGAAAACCAAAGCATTGTTGCCTGTTCATCTCTACGGTTACCCTGCCAACATGGATGAAATCATGGAAGTCGCTCAAAAACATAATTTGTTTGTTATTGAAGATGCTTGTCAAGCTCATGGATCCGAATACAAAGGAAAGAAGGTGGGTGGTATCGGAACCTTGGGCTGCTTTAGTTTTTATCCAACGAAAAATCTCGGCGCTTATGGAGATGCAGGCATGATTGTAACGGATGATAAAGAACTAACTGAAAAACTTAAAATGATGAGAAATTACGGGCAGTCACAAAAATATTATTATGATTTTGTCGGTGTAAATAGCAGACTAGACGAAATACATGCCGCAGTTTTGTCAAGAAAACTTGATTATCTTGAAAAATGGAATGAACGACGAAGAAAACTATCACAAATTTATAGTAGACTTCTTCAAGGAACCGATGTAATCTTGCCAATCGAAAAAAAATATGCGAAACATGTTTACCATCTCTATGTTATTAGACACAAGAATAGAGAAAAACTTCAAAAATACTTGCTTGAGCATGGTGTACAAACGCTTGTGCATTATCCAATTCCAGTACATCTGCAAAAAGCCTACGGAACTAATGATAAATTGCCTAACACTGAAACAATTTGTCGAGAAATATTGTCTTTACCTATGAATCCTTGGATGCAGGACGAAGACGTAGAAAAAGTGGCAAATTTAATAACAAAATTTAAAGAAACATTTTAAGGGTTGTTTAAATAACAAACGACAGGTGAGTGGTTGAATTGGAGGCCTCTGGAATGCAACTTAAAGAACATCATCAACAATTCAGAAAGATAGTTGCCCGGGCTGAACTGGCTTTTAGACGAGGGAATTTGCACTCCGCAATCGCTTGGTCCCAGGTTGCTGCCCATTTTGCTTGGGAACGTCATCCAGGTCTTTATTATGATCTGAATTTGGAATCGCTTCTAACTCAGATCGCAAATCAAGTTAACGAAAAATCAATTAAGTTAAATACTCAAATGATTATACCAGCCAAATCAGATTCGAAAAAAAAACATGTTCTTCATGTTATAACTGGTTGCAAGGGTTTAGGCGGACATACCCTAGTAGTTACCGGGTGGATTAATAACACCTTTGAAAATGTAGTGCATAGTATAGTAGCAACAACCCAATTAGAACCCTTGCCTCTGGAGCTAACCTCCTTTCCTAAAAAATCTGGAGGTTGGAGCATGCAGCTAGCAAGGTATTCTTCAGATCTTGTTGAGCGGAGTCTTCTATTGCGCCGCTTTCAAAGCTGGGCAGACTTGATTGTTATCCATGTAAATCCTTCCGATGCCCTACCGAATGTGGCTTTTGGCGTCGAAGGTGGACCTCCTGTTATTTTCCTTAATCATGCCGACGATGTTTTCTGGTTAGGGACCAGCGTATCAGATATCGTGCTCGATCTTCATCCTTCTGGGCAAGCTCAGACCTTGACGAGACGCGGTGTCAAAAACTCGAAAATATTGCCAATACCATTAAACCCACCTCCACAGGCCTTTAGCTATGAAGCTGCACGACAGAAAATAGGCTTAAAGCCAAGCACTACCCTTCTTTTAACGGTGGCGAGAGAGTGCAAGTATTTGCCAATTGGGACGCACGATTTCATTACAATAACTTCACGAGTTGTTAAGAAACATTCAGATGTCTTGCTTGTTGCTGTAGGACCAGAAAATCAAGGCAGATGGGCTGGGGTGGCTTCTACTTCGAACGGAAGAATAAGACCCATGGGTGGGATTATTTGGTCCGATTTGCATGCTTTTTATGCTGCAGCTGATATTTTCCTAGACAGCTTTCCGATAGGAACAGGAACAGCTTTCTTAGAAGCAGGAATGAGAGGGATACCTACAATCGGTTTACAGTTTAAAGAGGCACCTAGTCTCACCGAATGTACTGATGATGTAGCTTTCGGAGACTCCAATCCATTTCCTGCATCTGTTGAGGACTACGAGCTACAACTTACGAAAATGATTGCTGAGCGCTACTCTTTTAGAGAGAAAGCTAAAGAATACAAAGATCTCATTGTCGCTCACCATTGCTCACCCGGATGGAATAGATATCTATTTGATATAATGGACAATTTACCGTCTAAACACTCTATTTGGGTCCCAAGTAAAGCTGACTCTACAATTGAACCAGTAAATAACATAGTAGCTGAATGGGATGCAGAAGTTCTTGGCAAGGAAACCGCTCAAGAGACCTTCACAAGACTGATTGTGTCATACTCAAATCAACTAGAAAAAGCTGACATGCTTCAAGAACAAACAACAACTTTCATTAAAGAATTTGCAAAGAAGCCTACTGCCAAAAAGATTAAACCTTTTCTTTACTCCTGCCGGAAATCTCTATCAAATTGATATAAACTTTCCATGTTACTCACTAACGAATTTAATCTTTGAAGAATACTAACATAACAATATGCATATCAAGATCTAGGTGTTTTCACTTAAATGCTAAATTCAGTTGCCCTTGAAAAATATCTTCGACTTAACCTGGCTGGTTTTATCCCTAAAGCTGCAGCTGATATTCAAGTTCTCGAAATCAAAAAATTATCTGGAGGGGTAACAAATGAGCTTTACGCATTCGACTTGTCTATTAGTGAGCCTGAAGGTCAAAAAAGTTTTGAGCTTGTTCTTAAAGGCTACCCGAACGATTCACTATGTTTACATGCGATTCGTCCAGGCGAAGATATTCGCAGATCTATTAGAGAATTTGACACTCTACGCTCTCTTGATGCGGTTGACTTCCCTGTCCCCAAAGCATACATTTGTGAACAGGACCCAATTTTTTTAGGTTATCCTTTTGTAATAATGCAAAAAGAGAAGTGCCTTGATGAAAAACTTCCCAATGTTGATGTCTTTGCTAATACTCTTGCGCGATTGCATAATTTAGAAGTGGAGAAGTTGCACATCAGGTCTCTTGTAAAGCCTGAAAATGATTTAGCGTTTGCAAAAGAACAGCCAATTCGGTTGAAAGAATCTCTAAACAAGTCAAAGCATTACAAGAAGTTGGAAGAAAAATTTAATTATGCGATAAAATATTTGGAGGCTAACGCGGCAAAAAATCGTTGTTCTCAATACTCTTTACTTCATGGAGAATATCATCCAGGTCACACGATAATCACCAATAACGGTACTTTGAAAGTTATAGATTGGGAATCAGTTGACATTGGTGATCCTGCCTTTGATGTTGGTTACGCTTACAACATGATTAACTTGATGTATTGCCCTAGGACGTCAAAATCGGGGAAGAGCACTGCTGATGAATTCATATCTGAATATGCAAATAATTATCGAGAGTCTTTTAACAAAAGAATAGAATTTTATAGACTTGTCGGAATTTTGAGTATTGCTATAGACGTTAGCGCATGGTTATCGAACCCGTTGACGGCTTACAAGCGCTTTGGGCGAAAAGCGCTAGCCCGCTCCATAGCATATCCTTTCTCCTTTTTCCATGTTGTGCCCGAAAAATGGTTGAACGCAGATTTCCTTGTGCATTGCCTGCAGTATTTTCAAGATTTTATCAAGACACTTTGAAGAGTTTTTTTGATTAGATTTATTTTGGGCTTCAAGATTGCATTGCACTTCTTGGTAACTTTTTTATAGTTTGGATTTGCTTACGGGTGCATACAAACCACTTTAACGCCGGATTGTTTGCGGATGCTATAACAATGGAAAGCCAACTAAGAGCAAAAGAAACCCTTGCAAATCAAAGGATAAAGTGAAAGCTATGGACAAAGCGCAAGAAATGGCTAAAACATCAGCTGTTGGCAGTTTTCAATTATTTATAGGCCGAACAATATCCACAATCATACTAGCTGTTGGAACAATAATTTTGGGGATTTTCCTCCAAGACACAAGCTTAGGGCTGTATACAGTTGCGCTAATACCTGCGGCAACATTTCTTCTATTTCAGGATTGGGGTGTAAGTACAGCCCTTACAAGATATTGCGCAAAGTTTAGAGCATCGAATGATGAAGCAGGTCAACGCAAAATAATAGTTGCTGGCTTAATCTTTGAAATTGCTACCGGCATCGTGCTAACCGTGATATCTGTAGTATTTGCTAACTTCATAGCGAGTGTCGTATTTCATAAGCCTGAATCAGGCTTCTTGATAGTCGTTTCATCGATAACCATTCTTATGGCTGCAATAGCAAACGCGCCTAACGGTATTTTTACAGGTTATGAGAAGATGAAACTTCTTTCTTATATTACGATTGTTCAAGCGGTCGTTCAGGGCACCTTAGCTCCTTTATTGGTCTTTTTGGGGTACGGTGCTTTGGGGGCTATACTTGGGTATACTTTCTCTATGGTGGCAGGTGCTTTACTATCTATAGTCTTGCTTTATTTCTCAATTTTTAGAAAACTGCCAAAATATCATCTTAGTCGTTTAGATATCTCTAGTGCAATGAAACCATTGCTAAATTTCGGTATTCCTTTAGCAATTGGAAACATTTTGGGTGGTTTGCTAAGCCAATTCTATTCTATAATTATGGCTTCCTACATAACTATTGCAATTATAGGGAATAACAGAATTGCAAGTAATTTTGCAATTTTGTTGTCTTTATTATCTTATCCAATTATGAGCGTTCTCTTTCCCGCATTCTCAAAGTTAGACCCTCACAAGGAGAAGGCGCTATTGAAAACAGTTTATGCCTCCTCTGTAAAATATACAGTTCTATTTGTAGTTCCTGCGACATTGGCTATGATAGTGCTTTCGCAGCCTCTCATCGGTACATTGTACGGCGATAAATATTCTCTTGCTCCTTTTCTCCTCAGTTTAAGCGTTTTATATAATCTTCTTGCTTTGTTTGGGTGGCGCAGTTTTCCAATTCTCTTACAATCGACGGGTGATACAAAACTAATAATGTATTTGAATTTATTGAGCCTTGCATTATCGATTCCGTTAGCTTTTGTATTGGTTCCTGCCCTTGGAATTGTTGGAATAGTTATTGGCATTCCAGCTTCAGCTTTGCCTAGCACTTTTATCGGCATATACTTAACGTGGAAGCGGTATGGTGCAAAAGCGGATCTTCGGTCTTCCGCAAGGATCCTTATCGCAGCTGCTCTTGCTACCCTCGCAGTTTATGGTTTTCTTGTCTATGTTGCTGCTCCCAATGCAATTCTACTTTTTGCCGGAGCTATTATTTTTCTGGTTGCTTACGTAGTTTTAGCGCCACTAGTCGGTGCTATCAATCAGACTGACATAGATAATCTTAGATCAATGTTTTCTGGGTCAAAAATTATGTCCAAAATTCTTTCTATACCTTTGAGCATGATGGAAAAAGCATTAAAAGTAATTAGGCGTAAACCTAGCTTACGGTAGTGATTATTTTTCATTTTAATTATGTGTTGGCTTGCCGAATTGATTGTTCTTCTATCAGATATCTAACTAGTATCAGTTTGATTATAAAATATGCTAAGCAACATCTGTAGGCAGCGGTGAAAAAGCATACGAGTAATCAAAAAACTTTAAAAACATCCTCCTTGATACACCAATGAATAATTAACTGGATAGTGTCAACATGAAGAAAAAAATCATAATTCTAATTATAGCACTTTTCTTAAGCATAGGATTAATATCATGCACTTTTATTTCATTGGCAAAGTCCGACGTGATATTAAGCGATAATTTTCAAAGCGGCAACTTGAATGCATGGACACCATATCAAACAAACTCACTTACAATAAGCAGCCAAATTACTAATAACGGCGAACCTTATAGTGTGCAATGTACAGTTTCAAATGGGCAAAACTCAAATATTGACTACAAACAGTTGCCTTCAGTAACAAACCCAATAGATTTCAGAGAATACGTCTATGTTAGTTCTATCTCAGCTCCCATAGCAAACGGCGACTATTATCAAGTCGGTGGCTTTTCTACTAATTCCGGTCCAAACTTTGGGGATGGAGAAATAATTGTAACTAATGTCGGTGGAACACTATATTGGGGTATTTTCTATCGAGAAGCGACAGGTTCCTTCAATCCTTCCGGCTTTAATCGTCAAATAAGCACTTCGAATAATACGGTCGATGCAGTACCGGTGACCGTTGGCTGGACTTGTTTGGAATTATCACAAACAACAGGTGATGTCGGTGTACCAAACGGCCAAGACCAACTTTATGTGAATGGACAACTCGTTGTTAACGCCAATGCTGCGGTGAATGGCGATAGGACACCTTATGACGCAACCATAGGCGGAAGCCAGTTAATTACTAGTTAGGCAGTGGCACAATTCACTACTACATTTCGGACGTAATAGTCGATAGCGGTTACATTGGTACAAACCAAAACACTTTAACGATATCTTCTAACGCTGGAACTGTAACCCCTTCAACTGGATCATCTTATGCTGAAGGTCAATCAGTCACAATAACGGCTACACCACCCACAAATGTATCAGGGGAACGATATGTTTTCAACGGATGGATTGGTTCAGGTATTGGCAGCTACTACAGGTCCAAACAATCCTGCGACAATTACAATGAACAGTGCCATTACAGAAACAGCGACATGGGAACATCAATATCGGTTGACGATAATTTCACCCCAAGGAACGGCAACGGGTAATCAAACATGGTATGATGTTGGCACTTCCACATCGGCTGCAATTGCTCCACAAATCGTTGGAAATGCTCAAAATAGCAGCGTACCAATTGGGACTCAATATGTATTTGCAAGTTGGAGTGGTGCTGCTTCAGGCACTGGTTTAACCTCAAACGCCATAGTTATGAATGGCCCTGAGATTGCTGTCGCAACATGGACGACTCAGTATTACTTGACTACATCTACCGCACATGGTACTGTAACTGGCGCAGGTTGGTACAATGCTGGAACTACTGCGGCTGCGACTCTTAATTCCGCATTTTCTCCAGGAACAACTGGGGTGCAGTACGCCTTTACCAACTGGGGTACTGATGCTTCAGGTATTGCTTTAACTTCAAATGCTATTACTATGAACGGTCCTAAAACAGCTTCAACTGTGTGGCAGACTCAATACAACTTGACTGTTATGCAATCTGGCGTTGGTTCAGATTATACGGGTACCTTGGTTACAGTTAACGGAAATACCTATGACTTGAACGGCTACTCAACGTGGGCAAATGCCAACGCTGCCTACACATTTAGTTACAATCCTCAAGCGGTCGTTAGCAGTACTACAATCCAATACCTAATCACTGGAGTCACCGGTAACACTACTGCTACTTCAGTAACTGTTACGCAGCCCACAACGGTCACAGCAACCTATTCAACGCAATACTACTTGACGGTAAATTCAGCTTACAGCTCACCTCAACCTACAAGTGGTTGGTATCCTAGCGGTGCAAGCATTAATGCTTACATTTCATCTCCATCCAATGGATACACCTGTTCGGGTTGGTCTGGCGCTGGAAGCGTTCCATCCTCAGGAACATCAACGGTTGTTCCCACTTTTGCAATCGCAGCCCCTTCAACTCTCACTTGGAATTGGGTAAGTTCCAACCCCACAGCTACACCAACTTCCACCCCAGCTCCTACTCCAACACCAACGCACACTGCAACTCCAACCGTTTCGCCTACATCCCACCCAACTACAACTCCGTCGGTCCCTGAGTTTTCAAGTGCAGCAGTAATCATCTTGGCTTTAGTATTGGCATCAGTTGCTCTCGGAACTATCGTGAATCGAAGAAAAACAAAATAAATACTTTCTTCATTTCCCATTTTATTTTTTTTAGTTTTTGTTTCTCTCTCCATGTAATCAAATGGAAATTAGGTTTAAAGGGGAATTAAGAATAGATCCTGCAATGTTAATGTGAAAGCTAAGCCTTTTTCGCATGTTTATGTTATATGTTCATTCCTAACTAAAGGGTTGCGACATTAAAAATAACTGTCGATTTGTAAAAAAGAACTTTAAAACAGCTTTTACTTAGATTATTTTGTATAGATTATCAAGTTAGAATGTAGCGTTGGCCTTTTTTTTGAGTATAGAACGCAATCTTGAAATCAAAGTACAAAGTCTTGTTTAAGTGTGGCGCTTTTTTTCGAGCGCTAAACACGTTTTTTGTTTCAAAATAAAACAATTTTGGTTTTCTATAATCAATAGTCCGTTGTGCGAAGAAATATTGGTCTTTCACCCAGTTCTTAAGAGGAAGAATTTGTTGCCCAATTAGTCCAAGTATTGAAGTCATTATTGCTCCAGTAATCGTATGCCCAAATAGAATATCCTGCCACGTTTTCTTTTGATTGCGTGTTTATCCAGTTCAACTGCTGTGCCATTGTAGTATTGCCGTTTTCTGCGGGATTAACAGCTAGACCCATAATAACAGGTACTGGCGAATTAGACAAGATGTTGTTCCAAAGTTCTGCCGCGTTTGGCTGAGCGATTGTTGCATAAAACATGGGCATTACATAATCAAAGTTTGTAAGCGATGGATACACGTCTTCAATTTGGTAGGACCAATCTACGCCTGTATCAACGGTAGCTATACCTCCCATGTCTTTTACCATGCCTGCTACCCCTTGCCAATAATTAATTAAATCTTGATTTGATCCCGAATAGGATTCTAAATCATCGTTCCAACCATCAAAAGGCGCGGAAGACAAAAGCTGTTTTGCTGCACTAATCATTTCAGTTCTATATTCTGGAAGATTGATTTTATGCTGTTTTAATGGTAAACCGTAAAAGTAATTGTAAAATAAGGCGTAAAAACCGTAATTTAATGAGATTGCCCTTTTTGTATGGTAAACAACACGGTAAACAAAAACCTATTTTATGCTTTTTGTATGCAGCCGTTTTTGTGTCATAACACGGTATAGGCGTGTTTTTCCGTGCTTTTACCGTAAAACAGTATGTAAACAGGCGTATTTGCCGTAATTTAACATTTATAAGAATAGATGCCTTAACGCTTGCTTGGCGAACCAGTATTGAAGGCAAAAGCGTCAGATTAAGCTTGATGAGTCTGAAAAAAGGTTAGCATTATTTGAAAATTCATGGTGTACACGAGAATTTTTTCAGTGACAATTCCATAAACTGCTTGAAATTCTCTATAAAAACCTCAATAAAATGCTTTTAACACTTGACCAAAATACAAGATACTTTTTTGAACAATTTACTTCGCCAACGTATAGTTTTTTAGATTTTTAGTTATTTAGAAAAATCATATAACTTATTCAAAATTGATAAATAATGAAATCATCCTAGCAAAGAATACCAAAAACAACGCGACATTTTCTGATGGTTCTTAAAATATGAGTGTATATTGAGAATAACCTGCTGTTCAATTTCGAGGAAACTGTTACCGCGTCTTTTACTATCCTTAATATTATTTTGCTAAGAAAAAAGCCAACGAAAGTTCAGTTTATATCACTATTTTTAATGTGGAAATTATGTCAGCAAATCTTCTGTAAACTTTATTTCCCTTAAGTCTCTAGCTTAGCCCTATTGTATTCACTTTCGCATTTGATTCTACACTCAGATATAGATTGCCTCAAGACATATTTTAAACAAGTTTTATTAATTGCCTTTTCCCTTTCGCAGTAAACATCCAAAAGGCAAAATCCTCACATAGTCGTTACCTTGCGATTTCACCTCACACATTGAGATTCCTTTTTCTATTACTCACCTAACACGTTAAAAATAAGAAAAAACTTAACCCTGTTTATGTGCTCAGCACCAACAGCTTAGACGATTTTATCATTAGCTACTTTTCTCAATAATTGATTTCTTGCCAATCTTTCCGCTAAATGGAAGAAGGCTTTGGGTCCATCTTTTTTTCTTGAGCTACTGAAGAGAATTTGATAAAATGATTACCCAATTGAAATTATGAGTTGAAGAGAAAAAAACAGGCGAAGTTAAGTTAGCTTTCAAAAAACTTGAGAACTAATATGATGGCAGATGATATTTAAAGATGCGTGGGGAAAAGTAAAGGAAATTATTTTTCTTATAAGCCGAAATTCTTTTATATTCATAACGTTGACCCTATTTTTCAGAAAGGCAATTTAAGGCAATTAATGAACTCACAGGAGAAATGAAAGAATATGAGTATTGACCTGACAATAGTCAAATCGACGGATGACCTGAAAGAAAATGGGCAGGACAATGTCATCCAATTCCAAGAAGTCAACTGCAAAATTTCAGGCAAAGTCATCCTGAAAGGAATTACACTAAACGTCAGACGCGGGGAAATCATGGGTCTCCTCGGAAAAAACGGCGCCGGAAAGACAACGCTTCTCTCCCTAATATCTGGATTGCGGAGCCCTACGTCAGGAGAGATCATTGTTCTTGGGGAAAAGATTCCAGTGCACACAGCAGAGTTTCGAAAGAGGATGGGCTTTGTCCTTCAGGAAAACGCACTTTACGAAGAATTAAGCGTTTTTGAGAACCTGAAATTCTCAGCTAGCCTTTACAACGTAGAAAATTACCAGGAGAGGATTCTTGAAGTCCTTGAAATTCTTGGCCTCTCAGACCGGCGCGACCAAGTTGTGAGTACTCTTTCAGGAGGCCTCAAAAGGCGCACTGCGATTGCACGCGCCTTCCTTCACGATCCGGAGTTGTTCATTATTGACGAACCTACGCTTGGAGTTGATGTGGATACGCGTCATGCGCTTTGGGCTTACCTTCGCCTTCTTAGATCGAGAAGTAAGACGGTTATTGTTGCGACTAACTATCTTGACGAAGCTTTGGCTTTGTGTGATCGCGTTGCGGTTTTAGGGGAGGGCAGGTTATTGGCGGTTGCGGAGCCTCGTGAGCTAGTAAGGCGTACGGGTAGTTGTATTGATATCGAATGTGGTGAGCAAACTGCCAAAAGAATCGCCTCTAGGCGTTCAAAATGTGCAACAAATAACCCGTGCAGAAGTGACTTTAAGCGGCATTTCATTGTTCTTGGCCAAGGGGGCGAGCCCTGATGAAGTCTTACGCGAGTTTGCAAAGTATGGCAGCATTGAAGGCTTCTGTTTTCGCGCACCTGATCTTTCAGAAGTATTTAAATCGCTTGGAAACTGCTCCCCCATGAGAAAAAACCTTCGTGCATTGCTCGGTGGAATGAATGCCGAGTTTAGCAGGTTGAGAAGGTCCCGCCTGCTTATTGCAATTGTTGTAGTTCAAGCAGTCACGTTTCTCATTCTTGTGACGCTTTTTGGCATGACCGGCGCTTATGCTCCAACAGCGTTGGTGAATTACGACAATGGTCCGCTTGCACAGGTGTTCATCAACAGTCTTGAAAATGACCATCACTCATTCGTCTTGATATTCATGAATAATGAGACGGCTGCAAGGGAAATGGTTGCGAAGGGGGATCTCGTGGCAATGATCGTCATTCCACAAGGATTTTCAGAAGGCATCAATGGAGGACGAACTATTCCTATTACTGTTTTTATCGACAACATTAACACTGACTTAACTGATGACATCCAGCGTGCAGTGCCTTCGGCCATTAGGAGTTTCGGTGATGCATTAAAGTTTGAAGGCGTTAATGTGAGTGTGGTCGAGAATGACACGTATGCCCATGACACGAGTTTTATCAACTACATGATTGCGAGCGCTTTAGTCTTGGATGCCCTCATAATTGCGGGGACTTTAAGTGCTCTATCGGTTGCAGAGGAGTTTGAGTCGAAGACGGCCAAGCTTCTTGCGATTTCGCCCGTTCATCCACTCATTCCGCTGATTGGACGGGTTGTGGCGACTGCTTTGGTTTCGGCGGGGGCTTTGGCGATTACCGTTATCGTGGCCCTTGTTAGCTACGGTATTTCACCTGTTCAACCTCTTGAAATGGTGTTAACCCTCTTGTTTTGCATTGTCATTTTCAGTTGCCTCGGCGCCGCACTTGGTGCAGTCATGAAAAAGACGCTTCCGGTGGCTCTGTTCGTTCTCGGGCTCGCCCTTCCGTTGTTTCTTTTCAGCGGTTCGTATGAACCGCAACGGTTCGACGGGAATCTCATCTGGGGGGCGTCGCACTTTACCCCGGAATACTATGCAGTTGGCTTGATGGAACATTCTGTTTTCAATTTGAAAGTTACGCCTGAACCGCTTGGTTACTTCTCTCGCGTTGGTTGGGTGGGGGATAGGCGCGTTGGCTTTGGCGTGGTTTTTCTCCAGAAGGGGATTTTTATGAAAAAAGAATTCTTTGCTGACAATTGCATTGCATGACCTTAAAAGGTGGAGGAAAATGCCCCTTACCGCAATTTGCGCGCTTATCCCGCCGATTGCCATGACGCTGGTTCTTGTAACATTGAGTCTGGCAGTTACTCAGCAACCTGTTGCCTTGGTTGTCCAAGGGACTGGTCACTGCGTCGACGCAAATGGCTCAAATTATCGAATCTGACACAGATGCATATTCTCTCACGGTGACGAATGCCACCAATGCAAATAGGATGCTTGAGGACGAGCAGGTTGCTGCTGTCATTACTATCCCATCCACGTTTGACGAGGAGGTGGCGAATGGAACCGGAAAGGTTCTTCTCACTATTAATAATGTCGACTTTGATTTTTCTGATGATATCCGAAGAAGTGTAGACCGGTCGGTTGTAGGATTTGATGACCCGGCGCTTGTGTCGGATGAATCGTAAATGCGTCCCATGCTTAATGTGTACCATGTAGATCTTGACGTGCAAAATCTTAGGGAGACTACCGTTGACTGGGAGACCTATCAGTTGGTTCCAACTTTTGTTCTGTTGATCCTAAACGTGGGTCTTGTTGGAACCGCCCTCTTATGCGCGCTGGATAGGGAAAGCAAGACTGCTCACATGTTGGTCCTATCGCCACAACGTTCTTGGGTGTTAGTTTCTGGCCGCATTCTTAGGCGGAGTTCTCGCGTGTGTTGTTATAGTTCTCCCAGCAGTATTAGTGGCTGTTCTGCTTGGTTTTATTAGTTGCCATTTGGTCAGTTGCCGGCTTTGTTTGGGATATTTTTGGGAACAGCATTGTGCGCGTCCGGCATTGGTGCGATAATCGGGACTTGCGTAAAAGGCTCACGATATGTTGCTTTTCTATCTTCAATGACCGCCATTTACTTGTTCCTCTTGGGCGGAGGCTTCACTGTAATCGAATTGGTTCCCCATTGGCTTCAGACTTTAAGTGCATTCATCCCAACGAGGTACTCGTCGATGCTTTGCGGCAAGCCTTGTTCTACCCTAACCCTACTGGGCTTCCCTTTTCGCTGTTGGTTCTTGTGATTTATGCGATCGTCTGTGTCGGGGTTGGCGCCTTCTTTATGAGGCGCTCTTGGAATACATAAAATGATCTTCGCTGCAGGCAAGTGGTCTTAAAACAACTTTTCTTTTTCAGTGTTTTGAACGTTAGACTTTAAGGGCTAAAATAAGAAGATGCATAACTTTTTATTGGAAAGATTAAGAATATTACCGAACCTTTTTGGAAAAGCATATATGCTTACATTGGTACTTTGAATCTATTCTTAAAGAGAAGAGGGAGTATACTGTGAAAAAGAAAACATTATCCACTATTATTGTACTGATTCTCTTTGTTATCCTGATGGTTTCCGTGTTCCTTGGAACATTAGAAATGGCTCATGCTCAAAGTAGTGATTCAAACGGAGACGCCAACACATGGTCAATGTTCCACAATAATTTAAGTCACACCGGCATTTCCACATCTCCGCTCCAACAACAAACCAAATCCTGTGGAGCTACACAATAGGTGACGACGTGGATTCTTCTCCTGCAGTTGCAAACGGCGTGGTCTATGAAGCTCGCGCAAGTCCGGATGGCTCAGGGAACGGCTTAGTTATCGCTTTGAATGCTGCAACAGGCGCTCTGTTATGGAGCTATACAAATGTGGGTGATCATCCGGACTTCTTCTCCTGCTGTTGCAAACGGCGTGGTCTATATAGGCGGAGATAACGGCAAGGTCTACGCTCTGAATGCTGCAACGGGCAGCCTTTATATGGAGCTACACGACCGGCGATGAGGTGTCTCCTTCTCCTGCTGTTGCAAATGGCGTAGTGTATGTAGGTGGAGAAGACGGCAATGTTTATGCTTTGAATGCTGCAACAGGCTCTTTGGTATGGAGTTACACAACGGGCGGCAATGTGCATTCTTCTCCCGCTGTTGCAAACGGGGTGGTCTATATAGGTTCAGAAGACGACAAGGTTTATGCATTGAATGCTGCAACAGGCGCTCTAGTATGGAGCTACACAACAGGCAACCTTGTGCATTCTTCTCCTGCTGTTGCAAATGGAGTGGTCTATGTAGGCTCATTAGATGGTAAGGTTTATGCTTTGAATGCTGCAACGGGATCCTTTATATGGAGTTACACGACGGGCGATAAGGTGTCATCTTCCCCTGCTATAGCAAACGGTGTGGTCTATGTAGGCGGATATAACGGTAAGGTTTTTGCTTTGAATGCTGCGACAGGCGCTTATACTGTGGAGCTATACAACAGGTAATGTTATTGTTTCTTCTCCCGCTGTTGCTAATGGCGTGGTCTATATAGGCTCAGAAGACGATAAGGTTTATGCATTGAATACTGGATAGGCTCCCTAGTTTGGAGCTACACAACAGGTAACGTAGTGGATTCTTCTCCTGCAGTCGCAAACGGCGTGGTCTATATAGGCTCAGAAAACGGCAAGGTTTACGCTTTCGGTTCTCCAACTCCAACATCTACTCCTACTCCAACGCCTACGCCAACGCCTACGCCAACGCCTACTCCAACGACAACTCCTCAAGTTTCATTAACAATGGGAGTAGTGGGACAAGGAACAGTTAATCCATCAGCAGGAACTCACTATTATAACGTAGGTACGCAAGTAGTAATTTCTGCAACTGCCGGCAACGGTTATGAATTTAGTTATTGGCAATTCTTTGACGGCAGCACATCACAAATTCAAACTCAAACGCTAACTTTGACGGCGTCAACTACCGCACAAGCTGTATTTACTCAAATTGTAACTCCAACTCCGACACCTACAGGTAGTCCAGGGCCAACAGCTACGTCTGGTCCCACATCTGCTCTACGCCTACACCTACGCCCATTCCTCTTCCTTCGTCTACGCCAACTCCTTCACTTTCGCCAACACCTATTTCTTCGTCGACTGAGGCTCCAACGCAAACTTCCTCGCCTTCGTCATCTCCTACCGTTCCAGAGTTTCCGTCAATTGTCCTTGTAACAATCATACTTATCTTGTCGGCAGCATCAATATTATTCTACAAGAGAACAGACCTGAGAAATAACTCGGCGAGATAACATAATTTAGAAAAGAGGCTGAAGAAATGGGATTGAAGGAAAAATAGCAAAAGCAAGCTCAAGCGTTATCCTTATCGCTGATTTGTGAATCAGTTGATGGCATCGACGCCATTCTATACAAAAAAATTTGCAGAGAAATATCCTTTTTTAAACGTAAACCTTCAAACAATCAATGGTATTGTATATGGAAACGCTATTCAAGTTGTTAATTTTAAAATAAGTTTTAGCCAGCAAGTCATCGATGCTTTTAATAGGGTTTTAGAAAAAAGCGCAAACTGATAATTGTTTATTAAAAATGGATAAAGAAACCATCAAAAATAATCTGCAAATTCTGAAAGATTAGTTACAAAAACGTGATAAGGATTAAGGTAAGATTCATGTCATGGAATTGGCTTAAACAAAACGTCAGCTGTGTTGCTCTCATTATCAGTCAAATTGTTATTTAAGGGATAAAAGCAATTTCTCAACAATAATTCAGCGAATTTAGAAAGATCGTTTTTTTCGTTTTTGCTCTGCCGCTAACTCCGCTATTTTATTGTTTCAGTTAGTCTCTACTGCTCTCAAACGTCGATTTAACGAGTATTTTATGTTACGTTTAAGGCTCAAATAGCTATGGTTGACTTAACACGCCCTTGTGATGCTTGCGGTAATATGATTGGTGACGACTTTAATCACTGTCTAAAATGCCAAATCTATTTCTGCACTTTATGCTCTTATCATTTAATGATTATTCAAAATAAATATCCTTAAGACTGCGAGATTTGTGGGGCAAAAATGTTTGTTCCTTATAGCTATTTTGTCAAAAGATTGCTGTAATGCTTGGCGCCCCCATGTTAATTTTTTTTAATTAAAATTTAAAGTACACACCTTGCTGCTACTTGGGAATTGTACAGTATAAGCTACTCAGTTATTCTACAAAGTTAAACACACAAAATCTTTAAGCTGTTTTCAGCTTATCTATTTTTATGAAACAGCCCGAACTAACAGCTTGCCCTTATTGCGGATGCAAGACGGAAGATATAGACTTTGAAAATAACAAAGTTGTTTGCTCAGACTGCAGACGCGAAAACCCTTTCTCAAAAAACAAGTGATACCCATTTTTGCCGCAGGCGCACAGGCTTCTTTTCAAGTGCAAAATATGACCCCTAACAACGATTTTTAAATGTGATTTTTGTGATTATTGTGATTTTAAGACTGTAAAATAAGCCGTTTCTGGATCACTTATGTCGATTCCTCCTCCTGTACCAACTAGTGCAAGAACCTTAAAGTTAGAATTTACGGCTTTAACTGCTTGTATAAATTGCGTCCATGTACTGGGTGAGTCAGCATAGTTAATTGTGTGATCAGTATTCCAATTGCCAGCCCACACGATAATACCGTTTATGTTGGCGCCTTCAAGTCTGACTGCTGTTGTTTTCCAAAGAGAAGAATCGCTCATCAATTGCATACCTTCTGAACTTGGAAGTAGCCAAACACAATTCTGAAGTTTATCACTTAATTGGGGACCAGGTTTTAACGTAATGCTTGTCTGATAACAAAAAGCTGCTATGGAAAGAATGAGAATCGCAATTGCAGCTACAGCTATTATAATCTTGTTCATTTCAGACAACATCTAAATCATTTAATTTCGTGACTCGAATATGAAATGTTATGGGCTTTCTTGTAAGTCAAGAAAACTAAATAAGGATTGCTCTGCTGCTGACTAACATTTTTTACAATTACGACAATAATTGCGAAGCAAATTCTTACTTCGTTAAATTAAACACAGCCGCTCGTCTTTATCGTTCCATCTCATCGTGATAGCAATTTTGAACAACACTCTAAAATTATCCTAACAAAACTAATTTTTTCTTAATAGTATTTTCTGCCAATGACTTTGGCATCATTTTATGAAAGACGTTTCTGTTATAAAATGGTAATTTAAAACTTTCTGAGAAATATGTTTTGGTGTTTCCATTGTCTCAACTCAAGAGACAGGTGAACTTTCTGTTGACAGCTGTTTTTCAACTAATTAATTTTTTAACAATATAGGTAACGACCAGACTAAAATCATATTTGTTTTATTGTGCCGTTATCATTCTCCTCCAAACGAGATAGCGATCACCTAAATGTAACTGCGCGTATGTATGGAAAGCCCAAACTTCGCCTTTCCAATGGAGTTTGAAGGCATTAAATTCATAGCTCTAGACGATCGCGGCAGTTGTAAGCTTGCCCTCATATGTGAACTCATCAATTGCGGCTATATGGTTGATGCTGAGAGACTTTTAAGGTAACATTACAAATACCACAAAAACAATATTTCTAGGCAAATTTAACAAACTGCAAAGCGCGATGTAGTCTAGTTTGAAAGGCCATCAGCTTTACAAGCTGAGTACTTGGGTTCAACTACCCTTGTTTCCAGCAAACTTTTTCAAAATTAAAATTTCGAAAGAAAAGAGAGGCGAAGGGTGTGCAGATGATATCTCCAGGGCTTTAGGAGTTCGAATCCCGTCACCTGCACCAATTATTGCGGCGACCACTGTTCTCCAGATTTTTGTCAGACTTTTTGATAACAAAGGGTTGGTTCCAAGGATTTTTGAATAAGGTAATGTTGTTAATACAGTTATTTCAGTTTTGTTTTTCTACATAAGGATATTATCGCTGTGGAGACTGCTAATATTGTTACTAAAGCAATAATTTCTGCTGGAAACTCGGGTGCGATTGGTGTTGGTGTAGGCGCAGGCGCTGATGTCAGACTTGGCATAGTTGGTATAGGAGTTGGCGTATGTGAAGCAGTCGAAGATGGAATAGTCGTTGGTGTTGCCGCGGGGGAAGCGGTTGGCGTTGGGCTTGAAATAGGAGTAAGTATGGAAGTAGAAGACAAAGAAATCTTACCCAACCACGAATAAGAGTTAATGCCGTCAGAATACCCACCTGCCAATGCGTAACCCCCATCACTTGTATTAATGATACAGGCAATATTTACCCCTACGAACGTTTCATTCCACTGCAAGGTTCCAGAAGAATCAGTCTTAACCAACATGTTTCCCATTGCCAAAAGGTACCCACCATCGTTTGTCTGAACAATCGAGCTGATGGACGATACGAACGTTTGGTTCCACTGCACGTTCCCTAAGGAATCAACTTTGACCAAATAAAAATCATTGTTGCCAGCAGCATATGCATAACCTTCAAGCGCATATCCCCCATCCGAAGTTTTAACAATCCCACCTAACGACGAGAAATTTCCATAAGTTTTGTTCCAGAGTTGGTTGCCTGCTGAGTCGGTTTTAATTAGTGAAGCGTCACCGTTACCCGCATACTGTCCACTTGCTATAAGGTATCCTCCGTCACTTGTTTGCACTATAGACGATGCATAGGAATCATTTCCGTATGTCTTATCCCAGACTAGGTTGCCCGACGAATCAGTTTTATTTAGCCAAATGTATGCAGAAGACGTAAAACCATTCATCCCAAAACTACCGCCCAAAACGAACCCTTCGTCACTGGTTTGCACCACGAAACCGAGCGTGCATATTAAGCTTTCATTGTACCATAGTTGGTTGCCTGTTGAGTTGATTTTGACTAGAAAAGCAGTTGGAATGCCTATCCCGCTATATGTTGAACATGCCAATGCATATTCTTCATCATTCGTCTGTATTATAGCGTCAGATACTCCGTAATTTGTGGCTTCATTATAAGTATTGCTCCAGAGCTGGTTGCCCGAAGAATCAGTCTTAATTAACAAAGCCTCGTATTCCATGGGGCCGACGGTTTGGGTTGAGCCGTTCGAACACGCAATTGCATATCCTCCATCTTTTGTCTGTAACACAGACTCAGCTGTTTCATTTGGAGGTGTCCCATATATCTGAGTCCACTGTGTTAAAATTGGATCTGTGCTTATGACGTCAGCTTTAATCGTCTTTGATGCTCCATCAAATATCAAAACAGACGTGCCAACCAAAAGAATAAAGATTATCAGTATTGACCCTGATTTTCTATTCATATACCACTTTCCGCCATCAAAAGAACGGCGAAAGACCAGCTGAAGAATGTATTTAAACTTGTCACCATAGAAAACTGAAACAGTCGATAGATATGGGCGCTATTTAGAGGTTCGATTAAATCTTAACTGACGAAGAGGTACAGGTTTCTTCCCTATTTGGCGAGAGTCAAGTATTCCCTTTCCGTTATTAAAACAGTAGTTAACAAGGTACTTTTATTTGTGATTAGTACAGCACATTTTGCTTGATGTGCAACTTGTTCGCTTGTACTGCCAAGAAATAGCTCTTTGATTTTGCTATCTCCCTTGTGATCAATGACTATCAAGTTAAATTCGCCGTTTTCTGCTGTTTCAATTATCCACAATGACGCGTCTCCTTCTTTCAGCTCAGAGGTTATTTTTAGAGCAGGCTTTAGCTTAGTTGCCCTTTCGGGTTGCGCTGGACAAGACTTTCTCCTCATCATTACCAAAGCTATTTTAGGAAAAATGAAGGTATTTTATATGCATAGGAAATTGTCCTATTATTCGCCGCCCAATTATAAAAACGGCTTTTAAATCTTTTTGGCGAAAACCTGAATTCAAAATTGTTCCTAGTTGCTGCTCCCCAACGTGTTTTATATTCTTCGCCGCCTCTTAGAAAATCAAGTTCTATTAGATTCTTTTGGATTCCTAACTCGATTAATTTTTTGAACGCCAAGTGTCCCGGTCGATATCTTGCATATTCAGGGTCGAATCCACATAGGTAAGCGTATAGCTTATGATTGTATTCAAAAGAGTAAATACCTGATATGGGCTTGTCGTTGAATGTTAGAAAATACAGCGATAGCCATCCTTTCTCTGCAAAAGCATCCGCTGCTTTCAAATGAAAGTGCCTATTTGTGTCGTTACAAAAAACACCATGGTTACCTATTGCAGTTTCGCGCTTCTGATGCAATTCAAAAAATGTTTCCATCGCCTCTTTGACAGATCCCACTTTATCGTATCTTACAAAATCGACTCGGTACTCCTTCAAAGCTTGCCTTTCCCAGACCTTTAAGTTTCTTCGCATGTTTGAACCTAAATTTTGAAGGAAAGATTCCTTAGTGTCGGGAAGCGAAATATATGCGCATGAACCAGTTAGTGAATTGGTAGCTCCAAAGGATGTTCCGTTGATCTGTTCAAGGAGTCTGGCCGTGGCGGAATCGTTCGGTACTTCATCGAATATAACGCAATCTGAATCAGAGTCTTCCATTATATTTTTAATCAATTCGTGTACGTTTTTAACCGCATTGCTCAGATTAGTTACCACAAAACTGTGGTAATCTGATTCGGGGCTACCGACAAAACCTACTTTCCGATAATATGAGCCAAAAACTCGATAAGCTGAGTACATTACCGGAATAACTAGCGAAACAGACTCTTCACTGCCTGCTGTGAAAATTTTCAGCTCTTTATTTTGACCAAAATGTCTCCACCAGGCAGTAAGCCATTCACTGGTCAAAAAAGGGTGATTATCTAAACTCTTAGAAAGTAACTGATCCCAGCCCTTCCCAAAATCTTGTAGGTTATCGATATGTTCCAACTCAACTATTGTCATGAATTCTCATCCAGGCAGTAAATCTTTTAGCTCTTTTTACTTTTCAGTCAAGATTCAAAATCATTTCTTTTGGAGAATTGCAGAAAAACTGTCGAAAGTGGTCATAAAGAAATTTTGGCTTGTAACCAAATCCCATTGCCCAGACAATACTCGCGTTGTAACATTTTGTTATATCAATTGATTCAGGCGCCAAAGTTTTTCCTGCTGCTTCAAGTTTAGGCGTCACTTCTAATAGATGTATTTTTTGTAACTCTTTTAGATGTTTTAGTAGCAACTCAAATCTATGAAATGAATTTGATATTTCCTCTGGATTTTTTGAAGGCGGAGCTACAATTTTTTTTGGATTTATGAAATGATTATATTTCGTGTAATAGATTAAATCCCAATCTAGCTTGTTTACCATCGTACTAGGGTGAATCGTCAGTATGGAAATTGGATGTTTTAATATAAGCCTTTGAAAGTAAAGATGCTCTCTGAGTCCACCCTGCCAGTTCGAGCGTAATATTGGAAAAGGATAAAACGTAATCTCATTGAAGGTTATTGGTTCGGTCGATAATTCTGATGAAAAATCATAAGTTATACCTAAAGTTTTAAGAGCTTCCAAGTGAGGTGGAGACCAACTGTAGCCGGGTGCTCGAAAAGCACTTATGTGTTTTTTTGGAAAAAGGGCTCTAAGTGCATGAATACCGCCGGATCCTTGAATTTCACCTGTCAAAGGGTTTATGTGTGAAGTCTCGCGAACGAGTGAGGTTTGATAAGCTTCGTCAAAACTCTCCATATCTGTGAACTCAAAAATAGTAGGGTGTGTTGAGTGGCTTGAAGAGTGATAGCCAATTTGGTGCTCACCTAGCAAGGTAACTGTCTCAGGATAATCTGAAAGTTTTTCTGCCATGTTCCCAGTTATAAAAAAGAGCCCAGCTAACTCATTCTCTTTCAGAAGCTCCAAAATTCTGTTGAGAGCTGGAACGGAGTTTCCACTTATGAAATCCTCCGTGTCAAAGGTTAAGTAAAGACTTGGCAGAATTATCCCTCGGTTAGGGCTAAAATTTCAACTTTCATTGTTTCATTTGTCCTTGAGTAATAATTTCGAAACGAATTATAAAATCAATACTTCGAGGAAAAAATATGTCGATTTTCGTAATAAAAAATCAGGTTTGCTCTCTATTGATATTTGCGAGTTTTGTTAGAGATAAACTCATATCAATTATGTGTTTTTAGGCTTCAAGTAATTGTTGGCTTAATCGTTAGAGTACCGGTTAACTGAGATTGACAAAGTTAGTTAAGTAGACTTCGCAGTCATTTTGTTCAACTTGACAATCAACGTTATTTGACTTTTCAAGAAACTATTAAACGGTTAAGCCCTAAATAAGCTTCAAAATTCCCAGAGAGAGGGATAACTTGAAAATAAATAGTTTCATAAGAGAATTAAACTCGAAAAAACCGATCGGTACAGTAGCTCTTTGCATAATTACATTGTTTATTGTTGGTATCTTATCATGTTTTGCTCCTAACGGAGTTGGTGCTTCTCAAGTACCGCTTTTAGGAAATACAACGGTAGGTACAAATTTAGCACACAATGATGCTAATGCCCAATCCATTTCATACTTCAAATGCACAACCACAGGATCAATAACAGACATCTTAGCCTACATCGACGGAACATCATCAGGAAAAGCCATAGCAGCCCTATACTCAGTTAACGGAAACATAAGCACTTTACAAGAACAATCAACTGCACTTAGTATAGGTACAACTTTCTCATGGGTTGATTTCAAATTACCAACACCATACCATATAAATTCAGGCTCAACCTACGGACTCGCAATAATGGGTAATGTTACAATCAACATGATTGAAGCTCAAGAAACTGGTCAAAAAAACAACAATATTGCCAGATCATTTACAAACGGTTTTGCAAACCTTTTTGGAGGCATATGGGGAACTGACAGCGCGGGAGCAATGAGCATCTACGCAGCAGGCACTCCCACCTCAACACCAACTATGAACTCTCCAGCTCTTCTAGCTCAGATGCCAGCATCAACACTAAGAATTACTTCATCACCAGCTCCAGCTGCGCTCTCTAGTCCAACACCTACTCCTTCAAAATCAACATCCCCTGCCACTACTCCCACCCAATTGCCTACACCCGTACCAACCGCCACCTTAGCTCCTTCGCCCAACCCAAGTCCAACCCTCCCTTCTGTAGCAACATCATCTCCGAACCCAACAGTGATTCCCGCTACAACAGAAACTCCGACTCCAACAGCGACTCCTACACCAACGCCAACTCAGGTTCCAACTCCTACTCCAACACCAACTCCTGCTTCAACACCAACTCCTGCTCCAACTCCTACTTCAACACCGACTCCTACTCCAATGCCAACTCCGGCACCAACTCCCACGCCAACACCGACTCCCACAGCGACTCCCACTCCAACTCCAATGCCAACTCCGGCACCAACTTCCACGCCAACACCGACTCCCACTCCAAGACCAACTCCCACTCCAACACCTGTCCAATCACAGAACTTAGACCCCATTCCTTCAGGATGGGGTACATACGAAATAGCCCCCAGCTCCTTTACAGGTAACGTACATCTAGACACAACAACAGAATACAACGGACAAGAAAGCATCAGACTAGATCCATCACCTATAGGAACTAACACCGCAAGGGAATGTGATGGTCTTTGGCTTTCAGCTAAACCGGGTCAACATATTGTTTTCACAGTTTGGATAAAAACGACTGGAAGCAGCTACGGGGACAAAAATGCGCAATCGGGAGCTCGCATAGGATTTGACTATTATGGCAATGACGGTCGTATATGTGGTGTGCAATATTCTGGGGCTTACACGACATCTTACACTAATGCGCAGTTGGCAGCTCAATATGTTCCTTGGGGCACAGGCACTTGGGTGGAACGAACTATTGACACCATTGTACCTTCAACTGTTTACAGTGACTCTGATGGCAGCGCACATACACCTAGTGGAATAATCCCTACAATGCAAGTTTGGAGCATAATTTACGGAGCTAACGACCAAGGCCAAGCATGGTTCGCAGACCCACAAGTAACCATAACTTAACAACTGCAACCTTAACTACCAATCTTTTTCAATTGATTCTTAATACTGCTTTTTTGGAGCTCTTAGATCTGTTTTTTTGCAAAATACTGCAATTTTGGGATCGTTACTCTCAATAATTGTCTCGCAAGAAATATTGGTTTTTCATCCAAGTTCTTAAGAGGAAGAATTTGTTACCCAATTACTCCAAGTATTGAAGTCATTATTGCTCAAGTAATCGTATGCCCAAATAGAATACCCTGTCAAGTTTTCTTTTGATTGCGAGTCTATCCAATTCAACTGTTGTGCCATTGTAGTATTGCCGTTTTCTGCGGGATTAACAGCTAGACCCATAATAACTGGTACTGGAGAATTGGATAAGATGTTGTTCCAAAGGTCTGCCGCATTTGGTTGGGCGATTGTCGCGTAAAACATGGGCATAATATAATCAAAGTTTGTAAGCGATGGATAAACGTCTTGAATTTGGTAGGACCAGTCTACGCCAGTGTCAACGGTAGCTATGCCTCCCATGTCTTTTACCATGCCTGCTACTCCTTGCCAATAATTAATTAAATCTTGATTTGATCCCGAATAGGATTCTAAGTCATCGTTCCAGCCATCAAAAGGTGCGGAAGACAAAAGCTGTTTTGCTGCACTTATCATTTCGGTTCTATATTCTGGGTTGCTGATGTCGATTCCTCCTCCGGTACCGACCAATGCGAGAACCTTAAAATTAGGATTTACTGCTTTAACTGTTTGTATAAATTGCGTCCATGTGTTGGGTGAGTCAGCATAGTTAATTGTGTGATCAGCATTCCAGTTTCCTGCCCACACGATGACACCGTTTATGTTGGCGCCTTCAAGTCTGACTGCCGTTGACTTCCAAAGAGAAGAATCGCTCATTAATTGTAGCCCTTCTGAACTTGGAAGCAGCCAAACACAATTCTGTAGTTTATCACTTAATTGGGGAACAGGCTTTGAAGTAAGGTTTGTCTGATACCAAAAAGCCGCTATGGAAAGAGTGAGAATAACAATTGCTGTTACAGCTATTATTTTCTTTTTCATTCAGACAACATCTACATCATTTAATTTCAGGATAGACTCAACTATGAATTATTATGGGCTTTCTTGTTAGTCAAGAAAACTAAATAAGGCTTGCCTTCAAAATGCACTTAGCGGAAAAAAAATTCTTGCTCAAGCCTTTGATTATTAATACGATCTTTCCCACTCTATTCCTTGGGGGTGCTTCCCCCATTTTAATCAACTATATTTTATAAAATCTTTTTTCTGTCCAGATGACAAGGGAGAGACGGTATTCCTACAATTTTTTGGATCAATTAATTTGTGTATTTTTTTGTTGTGTCGTTATCATTCTCTTCCAAACGAGGTAGCGAGCACCTAACTGTAACTGCGCACATATGGGTATGGTTACGTTAATTATTTGCATTCAATGAAGCTTTGAAGTAGTCAGATTGTGTGAAGCCAACCTCTTCAGCTTTTCTTTTCTGATCTTGAGCTGTGCGTGCATGGCGTTCGTCGCTTGAAGTTTCAGCTGAATCGACAGTTGACATCTTACGTTTTCCTTTTTCTCATCCAATCTTTAATTTGCCTATTTAACGATTATTATATAGAAATATCATTTTTTTTAATATTGAAATTGATGAAGTCTTATTTGTCTTTTTGTTTCCTTAATCAAGTCTTCAAGTCCTAAAGTTCCTAATAAAATCTGAGTATTGCATTGGCTCTGCCTCGTTTTTCTCGACCAAACAATTCAAAGCCTTCAAATAGTTTGGTTTGATCTATTTTTCGTGAGAACATGCATAGAAAAATATTCGCTTTATCCTTATTTTTTATTTTTGCATGCTCATTATTTTTCTCCGCCAGCGTTGGATCTGTTTCACCTAATGTTGCAGTATCTCAGATTTACTTCGGCGCTTTTGTTGGACCAAGTCATAAAGATTCACTTGCACAGCTTCAATCCTTTGAAGCAACTGTTGGTAAGGGTGTGGCAATATGGAATTGGTTTCAATATTGGAATCGTCCTGTAGACTCAGAAAATGACCCAAATTTCAATGCATCATGGATGGATGAAGCTACGGCGCATGGTAGCATTCCTATGGTAACCTGGGATCCCGGAGATGGAGGAAGTAGCACTGGATACCCCAATCTTTTGAATATCATTAGAGGCGATATGGATTCCTATATTACAAATTGGGCCCAGGACGCTAAAGCTTGGGGGCATCCATTTTTTATACGCCTTATGCATGAATTCACGGGGAGCTGGACGCCTTATTATGAAGGTGTAAACGGGAATTCTCAAGGTCAATTCGTTCAAGCTTGGCAACACATTGTTAATATTTTCAAGACTGTAGGAGCTAATACTGTGAGCTGGGTTTGGGAACCAGCATGTGTGGGCGATTCAAAAGCAACTTTAACTGATTACTACCCTGGAAACTCGTATGTGGATTGGACTGCAACAGATTATTATAGTGATGGTTCAACCTCTTTCTCGCAAGGTTTAAGCGGTGAGTACAATGCAGTACAGGCAGTTGCTCCAAACAAACCGTTTATGCTTACTGAATTTGGCTGCACTGGCAGCAATTTGGCAAGTTGGTTTAATGGTATGTTCAATCAAATCCCAACTAGTTTTCCCAATCTTAAAGGAATAATAGTTTGGGAAGATACTACCGATAGCCCATCTATTGGCGTTGAAACGGCATCGGGTTCTTTATCCGCATTTAAGCAGGGAATTGCATCAAACTATTACAGTTCAAACATCTACTCATCCTTGGCAACATCACCCCTAGCAGCTTTAGGAGAAACAACAAATCTTACCCCTACAATATCTTCTCAGCCGACTACTTACCCAAGTGCCACCCCTAATGTGCAATCTTCTTCAACTTCAAAAACCTCCAATCCTCCAAACACACCCACTATAGAGCTTGGGATTGGTATCATTGCCATTCTTATCATTGGAGGTTTACTTTTTGCATCAGTTTTTTTGAAGAAAAGAGAGAAAAATAATAGAACTTTCAAAGTTTAGAATCAAAATCCACATTACAACAGAATAATGTCCTTGGCTTAAAATTTGAATATCTAATTATGTTCATTTGGCGATGTAAATAAACTTCGAGTTTTTGAGCTCTTTTATATGAGCTAAACTTCTTGGTAACTAAACGCTTCGCTGACAGTTGAATCCTGCTACTGTAGCTGCGGATGAGTTATCAGATAATTTTAAAATGATTTATGATGGTTCAAGTGTTACTTCTAAGATGTGACCCACAAGATCATCTTTTTCACCTTTAAGGAGAGCAATTGCCAATTTTGGAACATTTAGTCGTCCATCTTTCTCCATTTTAGCGTAAAAGAATTGCCAACCGGTTCCTTGGTTTAAAACCTTGATTCCAACTTTTAAGAGCTGTTCTGGTTCCAGCTTAAATTGCCATCGGATAGCTTTTGGAATTTGCAGTCTGTTTCCCTGTTGAATTGCAGTTTTAAATGGAATTTCTTGAGTTAGGGGCATGACCAACTTACCTTTCTATAATGACGTTTTTTGACGTTTTGTGACGAATAATGACGAATAATGACGTTTATT
>CAVYXL010000012.1:0-1081500 GCA_963772505.1 Candidatus Bathyarchaeota archaeon | reverse complement strand
TATTCTACATTTCCTTCTTTGGATTCTTAATTCGAGTAGTCACTAAAACGGTTAATTTCCATATAAATGTTTGTTTACAACAATATCTTTATCGCAGGTTTATCGGAATCTGAATCATATTACTGATGCTTCGGGCGTATTACGGTCTATCACGCTCTGAAGAAATGAACTCTATTTTTGATTGTTATCAAATCGGAAAGAGTACAATGGAACTGAAATAATTATTTGGAGACAAGAACAAGGTTGTGACAGTTGAAACGAGAGTATAACCCAAACTAAAGAAGAGGATCATCCTTTTCACTTACAAATAGTTCCCATAAAACAATTGCGCAATCGCAGCACGCCGCGGGACCACCATTCTTTGGGGATGAGAACCGAGTCTGTTATTCATCAATGTAGTCACATATCTTAATATTTTTATAAATCATAACCCGCTATGGTGGTTTTAGAAAAAATGGGTTATTATGGTCAAACTTCTGTTCCCGAAACCTCTATGGTATCTGATTGGGCCAGATCAGAACCACAACCAAGAATCGAGGACCATGCGCTAATCGGAGACATGCACACAGCAGCGCTCGTTACCAAAGGCGGTACTATCAATTGGCTCTGCCTGCCGGCGTTTGACTCCGACGCATGTTTCGCTGCGCTTGTGGGAACGCCCGAAAACGGGTACTGGCGAATCGCCCCAAGCGACATCGAGAGCAAAATCTTTACGCCGGTATAGGAAAGACACATTAATTTTAGAGACAGATTTCACTACTGATACGGGCACCGTCCGCTTGGTCGATTTCATGCCACCCTGGAAAGGACGCGACCACACGGAGATATGCCGAAGTGTCGAGTGCCTTGACGGAAAAGTCGCCATGCGCAGCGAACTCACCCCGCGATTTGCCTTTGGACGCGCAATCCCACGGGTTACCGAGCTTGAAGATGCCACACAGGCGATGGCTGGACCTGACGCGCTTTATCTATACGGCGGCCCAACACAAGGCGCACCAGCCCTTAACGACGGATTTTGAGCTTTCCAAAGGAGACTTCGTGTCCTACGTCTTGCAGACGCACGTTCATGGGAAGCTCCGCCTCACCCATCAAATTATGCCCGAGCAGAACGCGAAACCGAGGAGTACTGGAGATTGTGGTGCTCAAAAATACAGGCGCCCACAAAATGGCGCGACGAAGTTTTCCGATCACTAATCACACTAAAAGCATGCACCTATGAGCCTACTGGGGGAATTGTAGCTGCCCCGACAACCTCGCTTCCCGAAACCCCGGGAGGTATTCGAAACTGGGATTACCGCTTCACCTGGCTTCGCGACGCTGTACTCACAGTGAATGCATTTTCGCGAGCCGGGTTATTACAGGAAGCAATTCCGTTTTTCAGCTGGGCACTCCGCGCCGTAGCCGGCGACCCAGCTCAAGTGCAAATCATGTATGGCATCCGTGGTGAGCGGCGACTTTCAGAGGTTGAACTCGGATGGCTTGATGGTTATGGCAATGCAAAGCCTGTACGAATTGGGAACGCTGCATATGAGCAATTCCAACTTGACGTCCTCGGTGAACTCGCAAGCGTCATATATGATGCAAGCAAGGAGCCTGAATTCAGTGGTTCTCTCGGACCCGAGGCAGAGCGAGCCCTCTTCAACATTGCTCATTACGTTTCAAACGCTTGGCGGCGGCCAGACCGCGGTATCTGGGAGATGCGTGGACCAGAAAGTTCGTTCACCGCATCCAAGGTTTCAGCTTGGACCGCGCTCGACCGGGCTATTCGATATTTAGAGGAAAAGGGACTAACCGAACCTTTAGGTGATCTTCGTGCTGAACGTACAGAAATATTCGAAGAAGTAAGCAACAATGGATTTGACCAGGAACGCAACACCTTCACACAGTATTACGGGGGAAAGGGACTTGACGCCAGCCTTCTGTTGATCCCTATTTCAGGTTTTCTTCCAGCTACCGACCCACGAGTTTTGGGACCGTAGCAGCGCTCGAACGAGAACTCCTCCAGGATGGACTGTTACTGCGCTTCAAACCCGAAGGCGAGGTTGACGGACTCTCCGGCGACGAAGGAGTCTTCCTTGCTTGCTCCTTCTGGCTGGTGAGCGTTTACCATTTGCAGGGGAGGGAGGAAGACGCCCGAAAGCTGTTCGAACGGCTTCTCTCGCTCTCCAACGACGTTGGGCTCCTCGCCGAGGAGTATGACCCAAAGGGTAGGCGGCAGCTTGGCAACTTCCCGCAGGCGTTTAGCCACTTCCCGCTTATCAACCTAGCTTACCTCCTTTCGGAGCGGAAGCCCGGAACTTCTTGAAAGGGCCCAATTTGCGAGGCTTTTTCGGAACGTCCGGTCTAAGTTTGCTTAATGGTAATAAAGAAGTGCCAAGATCGATGTGATTAAACACATAATCGTCCATGGAAAAGGGTCAACTTGACTCTATGAAGAGCAGTTGAATCCTACCTTAGTCGAACCAGCCCCTTTTTTTGATTGAGAAGAGGATTTCGGTTTTTGAACCTATGCATGTAATGCAAAACTTCCTCGTAATTGCTTTTGTTTAACATTTTGCTAAGTGATCTAAAACTGAAGTTTTGACCCGATTTGGGGTTAATCCCAGCGAGATTCCACGAAAAAAAGAAAGACAATCATGCAATTTTTGCTTTGATTTAATTTCAAAACGTCGGGTTATATCCCACATTTACTTATAAACGTATCAGTTTAAGAAAATGTTCCTAGTCACTTTTCTGGTTCATCTTTTAATGCGTCACCAAAAATCTTTTTCAAGTTTCTTTTCATCTCAGTAATGTCATTGGGTAAACCGAAATAATCAGCGAAGTCTCCGGTAGTTCTCAAAGCCATTGATCGTCCGCTTTTTTCAGCCTGGATCAAATGTCTTTCCTTGAGCTCCTTGATATGACCATATGCGTGTTGACCTCTAACGTCAATTACTCTTTTTTGAGAAATTGGTTGCCGAAGGGCAATGTAGGAAAGGGTCTTTAGCGGTCCGGAAGAAAGCAATGGGCGATTCACGAGTTTTTGGATTAAATGAGTATATTCTGCTTTAACCTGAAGCACGAAGCGTTCATCTTTTAACGCTAAAATCTCTAATGCTGTATTTCTTGCATTATATTCTTGAATGAGAGTGTCAGCATATTTTTGAGCTTTCTTTTTTGAGCGGCTACCGATGACTTGGCATAACTCGTTAACATCTAGTGGACGACCGGCAACAAACAGCGCCGCTTCGAGAAGTGCCATGGCGTGGGCTTTTCGCTCGGCATCCTGTGCTTGTTCGGCATCAGGGCTTAACTCAACTGGTGTTTGCTTCGGCTTTTCCAACGTTCAGTTTCCCCACTGCTATGTATAATTCTTCAGTTTCCTCGTTCTGCCACAAACTTACCATGCCATCTTGAGCTAAAAACAAGAGATAAATAAACATTCTTAACGCTTCAATTCTAGTTGAATCCTTCGTTAAGGTTGAAAAATCGATAATTCCTGAGCCTTTAACTTTTTCCACCAAGATCGCGTATAGTTGATCGACTTGTAATTCTAGTTCTGCGATAAACCTGTCAAATTGTGGTAGCAAATCTGTAACTGAGGGAAGAACGGGATGTTGCTCAACTGTATGGTTTAGATGGAGCAGTTTTTCACCTTTTAGGACATCGTCTAAGACTTCCAGCAAATGCTGAATTGTTGTTGAAGTCAACTCGTGACGAAGTGGCAGAAACAGCGGTGGCGGAACAAAATCCGTTGGACCTTTCGGTAGCACTACAGGTGGCTCTTGCAAAGTAAGTAACAATTTGGATTTCATCAAGTAAATCAAGGCTGAAGAATCCAGTGCTACTCCAGAAGCGCGGAAATCTACATTTTCGGTTCGCTCCATTTCTGAGAGAAACGACCGTAAAAGGTAAGCGATGTTAACGTTCCAAGGAGTAAGTTTCTCAAGCCGACTGATTTCAAACAGAATGTTCCATGGGGGACGAAGATAGAAGGGTCTTCTAAGAGGCACAGTTGATGTTGAAGCCATTAGTTTGGTGCCTCCGGTGGAAACTTTGCAGTCACAACATTTGAAACTCCGTTACGTTCGTAAACGCCGTAGACTTTTTGTGCTTTATTCACCATTTCTGGGCGTAAGCTGATTACGACGAATTGCATTTTAACTGCTTCCTCAAGGAGCACTTCAGCAAGTTTCGTAGTGTGATAAGCGTCTAAGTGAGCGTCAACTTCGTCAAGAATATAGAATGATGCAGGAGTGAATTCTTTTAAGGAGAAAATGAAGCTAACGGCTGAAACGGATCGTTCGCCTCCGCTTGCCCCGCTTACAACGATTGAGGGTTTGTTTGGAAACTGAACAATCATATCTATGCCGCCGGTGAAGGGTTCTTCTGGGTTTTCAAGCTTAAGAGTTGCTTCTCCGCCCCCTGTAAGCTTGGAAAAGTAATTTTTAAGCCCGATGTTGATTTTTTCAAAAGCGGTCATGAAAACCTTTCGTTTTTTAGATTCAATCTCATCCATAAAGTGAACAATAGCCTGTTTTTCTCTTTCCAACTCATTTAACCGCACTGACAATTCTCTATATCTAGAAATTTGGTCCGAGTAATGTGAAGCGACTAGTTGGTTTATAGCGCCGATTCGCTCCATTTCAAACTGCATCATGCGGATGGTTGTTTCAGCGTCTTCAACCTGTTTCTGACTCGTTTCCAGTGACTGTTCATAGCCAAACTGGCGAAGTTGATATTGGAGCTGCTGAAGGCGCAATTGACTAGTCTCCACGCTTAATTGAAGTTGATTTAGCAGCCGCTCTGCTTGCTCATATTCTGAATCAAGCGTTCGTAAGTCAGAATCGATAGCATCTATTTGTGAAGTGAATTTCTTGGATTCTTCCCGAGCAGAAAATACTGCTCTTGAGAGTTCAACTCGGCTTTTGTCTTGTTCATCGAGATCTTTTTTGATTATTTCACGTTCTTGAATTGCGTCAGCAACTTCTTTCTCGATTTTTCTTTGCTGTTGATCTACCTTAACTATTTGTAATTTGATGTTTTTGTAGCCGTTTCTCAGAACGCGGTCAAACTGAGATTGATAAGTGGAAATTTCTGTTTGAGTTGAACCTGATTTCTGACGGAGATTATTTAATTCTTCACCAAGTTTTTCCCGTTGTACTTCGAGTTCTTGGATGTGGGCTACATCAGTTTTCAATCTTAAGTTAGATATTTCCCCGTGTAATCGTTGGTCGGTTCTTCTTATTGAATTGCGTTCATTCATGTACATGCTCATGCGGCCTTTGTAAGCTGCTGCTTCACGTTCAAGTTTTCCGCCAAGCTTTTCTGTGTGTCGAATATTAAATTGGGTTCTTTTAACGCCTCTTCTAATTCGGACTATTTCTCGATCTAATGTTGCGATTGAATCTGTTAAGCGGGTGATTTCGATTTTGCTTCGCTCAATTTCTTCGTCGATGCCACTAATGTCGGTTCCCCTCTGTGTCAGATGCGTCTGGAGAGCTTTTACTGCTTGATCTAGACTTTTTAATGCATTTTCACTTGGAATAATGGTTGAGAAATCAATTGGTGCTCGGTAGTAGCCACCTTCAAACGCTCCTGGCTCATACAAATCACCGGTAACTGTAACCGCTCGGTAACCCTCATTTGAAAGTGCGAAACCTGTTTTATCGTTTGAAACAACCACCGTATCTCCGAAAACATAGTTTACAGCTAACGCATAATTACTTTCAAACTTCATGAAACTTGAAAGTGAACCCATAACGCCGTCTCGGCTAGGAGTTACCTTGTTTTTAACATTGATGGCTCCCTGTAATGGAATTAACTTGACGCGCCCTAACTTCATACGCTTAAGAGTCTCAGTACATGTAAAAGCCGTATCAGTGTTTGCAACAACCAATGCATCAAGCCAACCAGTTGCGGCTGCCTCAATGGCTTTTTTATAGTTTTTATCAATTTTTATCAATTCGCGCAGTCTGCCATGAATTCCAACAATTGCACCCGCAATACCCATTTCCTCAATGCTTCTTAACGCTTTTTCTTCAGCAGCTATGGTCGCAGCCAAGTCCCGTTGAGTAGCAAATTCAACAACCGCATCTTTAGCGGAACTCGCAATTTTTTCTGCGTCAGTTATTTCCTTTTCAACTGACTCTTTTTGGATTATCTTGCGTTCAATTATATGTTCAAGATTTTTAAACTGAGTTTTCTGATCCCTTTGAACCTGCTCAAGTTCTAAAAGTGACTTCTCAATTTCAGCCAAGCTTATTTGGAATTTTTCTTTTCTAACACTTAAATTTTTGAGTCTGCCCGAGCAAACGCGAAGAGCTGCTTTATCTTTTGTGTATTCTGATCTCAAATAGGCTAGCCGTTTTATGTGGTTTTCAATTTCGGCTTGCTTTAAGTGAATTTGTTGGTTATTATCATCTAGTCCGCCCCAAAGCTCAGCTGTTTGTTTTGCTAAGCCTTCGTGCTCTAACTCTTTTTGGACAATTTGCTCTTTGATTTTGGCATATTCACTGCGGAAAACTCTGATTTTTAAGCGGTTTTCCCGTATTTCTTTTCTAAGGTTTTCTTCTTGAGCGATGTTATTTTCTTTAACCCGTTTCAAGCTTTCAAAGCTGCCCTGTCCCGAATTAATTTTTGTTGATAACTCCGTTAATTTGGATTTTAACTCTCCTATTGTTATTTGAACTTTAAGAACTTCTGATCCGCCGGCTTCCAAGTTTTCGCCGCTGAGTTTTCGCCAGTCAGCTTCGATTTCATGCCGTTTTGATCGGCGTCCGTCCCGCTGCTCTTTCAATTTGTCAACTCTGGATTTTACTTTTTCAGTTTGGCCAGTTGATTCATTTATTTTAGTATTTAATTGGGTTATGTCGCTTGAGATTTTGATAGCTTGGAATTTTTTGGTTTCACTTTGAATGAAAGTGTACCGTAACAGTTGATTGCGTTCGCGTTCTAAATCATCGAGGCGTTTTTGGACTTCATCGATTCTGCCCATGGCTGTGCGGATTGAAATGTCAGCTGTGCGAAGTTTTTCTTCGGCGTCAGCTTTTTCTGCGTCATATTGTCCTATGCCCACAAGGTCTTCGATGATTTTTCGGCGTTCAATAGAATTAAGGTCTGTTAACCGCGTTAGAGTGCCTTGGGGAATAATGTTTTGGCTCATACTGCTAATTGAGCTCATCGAAAGAGTTTCTGTGATGTACGCCCTTGACATTCGTCGCCCGTTTAAGCGGTAAACGCTTTGTCCATTTCGAAAAACTTCCCGTGAAATCGTAACTGTTGTTGTGTCAACGGGCATAGTTCCATCGGTATTGTCAAATTGGATAACAACTTTTGCCATTTTGGCTTTATCTTGCCCTGCTTTTTCGGAACCGTGAAAAATTAGTTGTGCTGCATTTTCAGCGCGGAGCCTTCTTGTACTTAGTTCTCCAAGTGAGAAAAGCACGGCATCCATTATGTTGGATTTTCCACTGCCGTTGGGGCCTGTTACTGCCGTGAAGCCTTTATCAAGGTTTATTTTGATGGTTTGTGGCCCGAAAGACTTGAATCCCTTTAATTCGATTTTTTTTATATAGGGCATTTAGTCTTTATCCTCGCGGCATGGATATGTGCATTATTTTAACATCTCATCGACATACGTATAAAAGCTTATACGCATGCTACTGCTTTTATAAATATACTTTTTCAGACGTTTAAAATTGTTTAGGCTTTTTGAAAATCTTTGGTTTTTGTAGTAGTAAGCTTGAGTCTCGTTATTTTGAGTTTGCCGATGGACGGAACTTTTTGAAGGAAGAAAAGAATGAAAATGCAAAACCAGTCTCAACCGCGACTATGTAAGTATTATTCAAAATCTTCCTCAGCTCCTAGTTTTTAGTTTTATTTTAGTCCCAAAAAAAGGGATGGGGAAATTTGTTTTTGCTTTAGGTTCTTACGCTTTTTTTCTGAGCATTAAGACGCCGACAATAGCAATTGCAATTATAATAGCGATAACTGCAGCAGTGATGCCGATCGTCAGATCTGACATTGTTGCTAGGTTCGATTGAGAATTTGCGGTTGGCGCTGATGTAGGCGATGCTTCACTGGCGTAGAAGGCTGAATTAGCGGAAGATCCGTAGTATGAGTGTGTACCTGCAAAAGTTGCGGTTACAGTAAAGTTCCCTGAAATAGTGGGTGTCCATGTTAAGCTGTAGAAGCCAGTATTCGGGTTGGTCGTGGCGGTTCCTATATTGTAACAGTTACCGTTTGAATCGGTTACAGCGATTGTGACTGGTACGCCGGTGTTGTTTTGAGCGGCTGGTTGTTGCATATATACAGTTGCCATAAATTGGCTCTGGCTTGCGTCAGATACACATGGTAAACCGTTTGGATAGTTTGCTGCTACTGCCTCCTGTTTTGAGCCTGCTGAAACGTCCATTACTGAGCCCGTTATAGTCACCGGAGTGCTAGTTGTCTCGCCGATCTGTGGTGTCGAAACTGTAGTTTGGCTTGGTCCTTGGCCATAAGCGTAGACTTGGTTGTCGTAGGCGTTTAGTGATGTCATGATGCCGTATGCTAATTCGGGGTTGCTGTCAACGCTAAATGAAGGTAAACTCCAGACTAGCTGTCCAGTTGTTGTGTTTAATGCCAGTATTTGTGCTCCAATGAACAATGGTGGTGAATATTCGTGTCCTTCTTCAAGGAACTCTATTCCGCCGCCTCCGCCGATGCCTGTTTGTACCCAGATAGGCCAAACGCCGTATGGGGTGTTTGTGCCTGCTTCACCGGTAATTTGGGTTGTGTTGGTGTACCAATTAACTTTGCCAGTAGTCATATCTAGAGACCATGCATCTCCGCCGAAGCCAAAGATTAAGAAGCTATTTCCGTAAATGTTTCCTTTGATTCCGCCGATAGCATCATAAGCATTGAGTGGTGCGCCATTAAGGCCTGTAAGTGTTGTTTGCCATACTTGCTTGCCTGTAGTAACACTGAAAGCTGTAACTTGTCCGGTTTCTTTAATAATGGTAGTAAAGAGCCCTTGACCAACGTTGCCATAGTTATCTAAGTTTACTGCAGTGTAAGGTGTGAATGAAACATTTTGTACGAATAATTGGTTTCCAGTGTTCACATCGTAGCCGGTAAAGACGACGTATCCTGTTTGGAAGTAGTTTGTGAGTCCGTTGTTAGCTAATGAATAAAGGATTGCTGAACCGCTGTTTACACCCATGACTGTCCAAGTGGCAGGTAATGTTGCATTGTTTGCATATGCTCCAACTGGAACAGTTCCAGGCAATTGCCATGCTGATTGTATTCCGTATGAAAATGGAATCAGTGTACTTTGTCCTGGTCTCCATTGCCAACCTGAAGCTGAACTTCCTGCCCAGCCAGCGCCCTCCAAGATGCATTGTGTTGAGTTCCAAGCTTCGAGTAGTGAGTTGCCTGCAGTGTTGGTGACTTTTGTGGGTAATGGTCCAGTAACTGGTTGAATTGCACCGTAGATTGTTTGTGTGCCAACAGTAGTGTTAGTGTAGTAAGATACTATGTTTCCGCTTGAGTCTACCGTATTTCCATAGCTAAAGCCTGTGCCGTTTACTATGCTAAGGATGTATTTGCCAGTCATTGCGTCAAACATGTTCAGGGTTGTGCCAGTTACGTTCATAACGCTTGGAGTGATCCAAGCAGGGGTTCCTGATTCCCATAGATATGCAAGTCCACCGTATTGGTTAGGTGATACGTAATCAAGTACTTGGCCGCATGATAGAGGCATAACTACACCAGACGTTGTTAGCATATTATGCGATGGATCACCGCCGGCATAGTTGGTTGAATCGTCAGTCCATACAGTTTTTCCAGTGTATAAGTCAACACAGACATTAGCTAAGGGGCTAGTTGAACTTCCGGGGAATTCAGTGTAATATATGAACCCGTTGATTACTATTGGATTATACTTGCGTTCGTATTGAGAAGTTGAGTAATAGTTACCGTAGGTTGTTGTTCCGCCAGCGTCTCCACCGATTGCGCCTCCGAAAGCCACGGGTCTTGTCCACATGATGTGAGAGGTTAATGGTGCTGTACTGTATGGGTTGAAGTTTGTGGTGGTGTTATAGTTGGATGCGCCTTTGCCTGCACTGTATCCAATGTAGAGGCCGAGGTAAGGACCGCCAATTGCATACCAGTTCTGTACGTTCATTGCGTTTATTGGTGTTTGCCAGTAAGTTGTTGGAAGTGGAGCTGCTGGAATTTGTGGTACTGGATTTTGTTGAACTACAAGTGTTGCAACGGGACTAATTGCGGGTAACATAGTGTCGTTGACATAATTAGGATTTTGGAGAGTGCCGATAAATGGGTTGTTAGTTGATCCTGTCAAGGTCATTCCTGGGAAGTACATTTGGAATTTGTATGTACCAAGCGTAGTTGGTGTATAGTGAGTGCTTGTTCCGCCTGTATCGTCAGAAATAAACGGTCCTAAGGTATCGTTGGTTCCATCAGGTTTTATAACATTAACCATGAAGAGAAATCTGTCTCCATACGGACCGCCTGCTGTCCAGGGGGGTGCATTAAGGAAGAAGGCGACAGTAACTGATTGACCTAGACCTGCTGGGTTAGGTGCAACATTGATGAAAGCGAATTGTTGAATCTGTAGAGGAGGAGTGTGTGCGCTAGCATTTGGCATAAATGCGATTGATGTGCCTATCGAAATTGTCAGTATCGCTGCTATTAAAATAGTTAAAGTTTTACTTTTCAAATTTTGCATTTCTTATTTTCTCCTATATTCCTATGCGTTGAAAAAGACATCTGTCAAAAAGAAAGACAGCGCTTGTTCAACTAGCTGTTTATCACTCTTATTGTCGTATAAATTGATTTGGGAAAATGAATCGATTTTTTCTTGAACACTTTGAAAGACGAAATCTTGGAAGTTATGTAAACTGTTTTACTCGCTTTCTGTAAATAATTTTTTCAGTTCATTTTCCTAGGACCAAAAAAAGATTGATTGACTATTTGTATTTAAAAAAGGAGTGTTATGCGAGATGTCGCCAGAAGATTTCGTTCGAAAGCTTAGTCCAATACGTCTTTATTTTGAAATCTAAATTTGGAAACTCTGGTTTACTTTGGTTTTGAAACTTGTCCCAAATTAGCATTAAGTAATAAAGACTCAATGAATAAAGTATAAACCAAGCTAGAATCGGCTTTGAATCAAATGTTAAATGTTTGCCACTCAAGAAAGACAATTTTTCTTATGGTTATAGTGATTTTGTTGGCCATCAATTTCTGCACTCTTGTTTTGGCGTATCCTGAAACGTTTAAGCCTGATGGAGAAGGCAGATTAGCTAAGGATTTTTCAGCGTACTATACAGGAGCCTGGAGGTTACTGCATAATCCATCTCAAATCTACACTCGAGGACTTGTTAATGATGGCGAATACCAGATTAGCCCTCAGCCGCAAGATTACAAATATCTACCCTCATTTCTGTTGCTACTGTCCCCGTTTTTGTCCCTAGGTTATAATAACGCATTTGTTGCATTTGATATTTTTCAATTCGCGCTTTTGCCTTTGATGGCTTTTCTGCTTTACAACCTGCTTAACAAGAAGAGTCTTCCGATAATCTTAATGGTTGCAATAATTGTTTTCGCGCCATTTCCTCTTCCTCACTGGGGACCTATTGCCACATATTTTTGGCAGTGGGCTGAAGGACAGGCAAAGGTCTTTGAAACGTTTCTATTTCTCCTCGCATTCTATTTGGGCACCCGAGGCAAACCGCATCTCTCAGGGATTGCGTTTGCATTTGCAGCTTTCGACCCAAGATTTGCGTTACTATCTTTGCCATTATTTTTATTTTATAATAAAAGTAAACTTCGGGCGGCAATTACTGCTGCAGTTGGAATGTTGCTTTTAACGAATTTCTGGTTGTTTAATTCTGCAACAGGTGCGGGATTCGTAAGTATGGTTTTTGGGATCGGTCTGAACACGGCACTGTACGCATACGCGTTTATACCATTATTCACCCTGATCGCATTAATAGTAGTTAACGCCAGAGAAATAACTGAGGCAGTCTCTAATTTCAGGTTAAAATGGAAAAACAAAAAGCAGGTAGAATTACCTCTATTTTAATAGCTTCTTCTCGGCAAAAAGTGGCAGTGCTAAATAGAATAAAGCAAGGCCAACCAAGCAGACACTAAGTATCATTAAGTCGATTTTGTTCCTTTCCCGTTTTTCTTTCGCTTTCGATAAATTAACTTCTGCCACTAGTGAATTCAGCCTATTTAGAGAACTGAAGAAACAGTCTATAACATCTTGCAACACAAGTATTTACTGAAAAGTCTGAACAGAAAATTAATATCTGACGCTTGAGCATGGAGTAAGGAAATATAGGTGAGTTTAAATGAGTTTTGGGCCAAAAGTTTTTAGTGGTGTTCAGGAAGCGTTGGTTTTGGCATTGATGCTTGTTACTGTTTTTGCGCTGTTCTACGTTAACATTGACATTGCGTATAAGATTGGAATTGGAGCAATAGTTTTCATGGTAATTTTTCTAATTACGTTAGCAACCCAAATACTTAGACAACAAGCCGAAATTAAGAAAGAATCTAGTGCATAACTACTATTTCACTTTCAATGTACCCTCTCCTGTTCGTCAATGTTGTTTTGACGTTGCCTTAAATAGAGCCAAAATCGCTTTTGCATCGTTCTTGAACAGGGAGAATAAAGAGAATGCTTCAAAATTTATTTGTTAAACCTACAATGGCTCAACCATTGTTTTCTTTGAACATGCCAGGCGTTGACGAGCTTTTCCCAGGTTTCGCACCAGGCGACTTCGCCGTGCTCTATGGTTCACCATCGGTTATCTCATTAACCTCGTTACTCTGCATTCGAGCTCAATTGCCACCGCAGCTTGGTGGCTTAGGAAGCAACGTTGTTTTCATTGACGGCGGAAACACATTTAGACTCTACAAAATCACCCGTTTAGCCAAACTTCATCAAATTAATCCAAGACAAACACTTGAACGCATCTTTATTTCAAGAGCATTCACAGCTTACCAGTTAACCTCGCTTATACTTGATAAACTTGAAGAAACCGTACAAACTTACAATTCCAAACTCGTAGTGATTTCTGACATAGCAGGATTCTTCTTAGACAATGACATCCCAAATGAGGAAGCGCAAAGAGTCTACAGCCAAATCATCAGTTATCTTTCCAGCTTTGCTAAAAAACACCAAATAACTATAATCGTAACTTGTCTACCCTACTCTGACAAAAAAAGAAACCGTTCACTTCAAGAAATAACTTGCTCAAAAGCAAACACTGTACTATCCTTAAATCAAACCGCCTACACACGAGAAGTAAATTTAGAGAAGCATCCATTTTTCGTTTTGGGCACAGCTGAACTTCCTTCTGAAAACAGAACATTAACTGACTTTATGGGCGCTTAACGTGGGAAAAACAGTTGAATCATACCGTATGGTCATTGAAGACGAAATACGGCGCTGGAATGGTTTCGTACAAGCGCTGCGCAGAGAAGACAGAGAAGCCTTCGAAGTTTTGATGGATGCTTGCAGAAGCTACGCGTCAGCCGGAAGCAACTCTACCCAACCATTACCTTTTGAACCAATGTTAATGTCGATGCCTAGTCTCGCAGCAAGTCCATTTGCAGAGGCTACAAAAGGAATTAGATGACCTCAAAGGTAAATAGCACACCAGTTAATTCTGTTATCCAAACATAAAACTATCAAATGATGCTATATGCTTTCACCGCTTAGTTGCAGGTTACAAAACCAAAAAAGTATAAGCTGTTAAAGGAGAACATCAAAAACCCGTCAGCAAAACTTAAAGTGAGCTGAAATGCTAAAACTGAGATAGAAGTTTGTCAAAAAGAGCTTTACATTCTGCGATTTCAGCCATAGAGGTGTCATGTGCAAGCTCCAATGTTATAGGACCTTCGTAGCCAAATCCATGTAAACGGGTGAGGAAGGCTATTAGTTCAGGTTTTGGCTCGGTGAAAGGCTTGTGAGCTTTGTTTGCCATGTGAATGTTACAAAGGCGCTTGCCATACTTGTCCAAGAGGTTATCAACTTGCTTTGTTTCCAAAGCATGGCAAAAATCAAATGTTATCCCCATATCGCCATCGCCAATGACACCTAAAACTTCTTCCAGCAGCTCCACGTTTTTGCCAAAACCAGTCGAAGTATAAGACAAATTTTCCAATGCCAGCTTGATGCCTAAGTTTTTAGCAAAAGGTTTGATTTCTTTGTTATAAATTTCATCCAAACATCTTTGTCGATCATTTTTGGAAAGTTTCTTTGAGACATTTGAGTGAATAGTCATGAGTGGAGCACCTAATGCGCGGGCACATTCGAGCGAGATTTTGCCGTAATAAACTGCTTGATGAACCTCAATAGGGTCTTTAACATGTAAGGTGGCAGAGTGCAGAGTTAAACATGTAAGCCCTGAGGTGGCTAACGCTTTTTGTTCACGGTAAACGTCTTTGTCACGCTCCTTCTTGATAGATTTCATATTGAACTCAATGTTTTCAAATCCAAGTTGCTTGACCGCGGCAAAATTTTCTTTTATGCCTCTCTTGCAAAAAATTCCGTTGGATAAACTTAACTTCATTTATAGAGCCTTCAAATTTTTCTCTTAGAATATTTTAATTTAAATGAGATAGATAAACGGTTACCGCTTTTTTTCCAAAAATACCAAAGTCACATAATCAGACGGCGTCTCTTCCTTAAAAGGCACATACCCAAGTTTCTCATATAAAAAAATGGCTTTAATGCTCTTACTGCCAGTAAAAAGCTCAAATCGCACACACGAAAAAGATTTCTCGATCTCCAACAGGAGCTTGGTTGCGATGCCGCGGTTCTGGAAATCTGGATGAACCATCAGCCTCCCTATGTAACCGGTATTGTCTTTTTGAAATACTCTTACTGAGCCGATGATTTTTCCTTCAAAGGTGGCTTTTAAAAAAACGTGGGTTTGAAATTTGTCTCTTAATTCCTCAAGTGTTTCAACTAGTGGAGGAATTTGAAAATCGCCATGCAGTTTTGCTTCGCTTTTGTAAGCCAGCTTTTGCAGGCATAATATTTCTTCTGCATCATTGACATTAGCTTTCTGAATCCTCATTCTGCCGCCTCTCTGCTTCTTAAACTTGACATGTTAAGGTTTAGGCTTTTTCCTGTTCTCGTATTTTCTTTATGTGCTCATCATGCATTGGACTGCTAGCTTTATCCATGGCAGGTCTAAATTGGTGTTTCTTGTTTTTACTTGAAGACATAATAATCGTTAAGGTGCCAGTGGGTGATAACGATTTGTTGTATCCAACTGTTTGATCATTATCCATTAATTTTCTCAATCATACAGTTGGCTCAATTGCACGAGGCAGCCCGAAAATCGTCTCATTCGCAACTTGCTGAAAAATCCATTAAACAAACTTAACGCCAGTATATCCTCATCAAGAAAGATCAATATCAAATCTTTTGGTTAATTCAAATTTTGGGTTAAATTTGGGTACAATTTTGAAAAATGCCTTTAAGGTATGACCCTTCGTTATGTTTTGCTGAGGAGCTCTGAGAAAGCAAATCACGTACTAACAATCGTGAAAGTTTGCATTTTTCATTTTCTCCTTTAACTTTCTCAGACCCTCGGCTTTCTCCAATTCACCTTAATATACCAATCGAATTCTCGATTAAGCATTTTTGATTTTGGTAAATGTTCTTGTTGTGCACAAGGGTTAATTTCCACTGTCACAATTAGTTCGGTAAGTGAGATAGTGCAGGTTAAAGTTCGCTTTTTCACAAGTTTAAGAGAAATTGTTGGCAAAAGAGAAGACGCCCTAACTTTCGATGTAAACAAGAAAATTACTGTTGACTTTGTGCTTAAAATTTTGGCTACAAAATATGGAGCTTCCTTTAGTGAATATGTTTACAATGGCAAAACTGGGCAGCCCAAGGGTTTTTTGCAGTTTCTTGTTAACGGAACCAGCACTGCAACGCTAATTGGATTAGATACAGAGCTCAAAGACGGGGACGTTTTGGCGATTTTGCCTCCTGTAGGCGGCGGCTAAGTTTAGCCTATCAATAGTTAAATAAAAAGTGACAAAACCAGAACTCTTTCTAGTCAAGACCTAAAGTAAAAAGTGTTCCTTTACATAACCCCTGCCCAGAAAGGAACCTTCTTCCGCATAAGCGCAATGTACTCTTTGAGCACTTCCTGCTCATCAGCCGTTAAGTCATCAGCATGCGCCTTCTGCAATGCCTGGGCATCCTTCTCGGGCACCTTTACAAACAAAACGTCACGTTCAAAGATATGTCTTCCCGCAATCGGTTTATCCATCGAAATTGCCACTTCCATACCAACCTTAGCTTCTGGAACTGCTTTGCCTTTATCTTGAATTTGATCAATTTCGCCCAGGTCGCTGCCGTCCTCAGCTCTCAAAAGTCCATATTTTGGCTTTAATCGTCCACCCAAAACTTCTACGCCAACAACTAGTGGTTTAGCTCTGTGGAAAATACAGTTGGGTAAAACCTTGACTTTTCCGGGCTTGACAAGCACATCAAATTCTGCCTCACTTTTTGATTCACGCTTGTTTTTAGCCCATTGAATGTAAGCATCGATCAAATTGTATATGATGGGTTGATTGAAAATTGGAATGTTATTGGCTGTGGCTTCTTCCTGCGCATCAGGCAATGTTTTTACTCCAAAAGCTAGGATGGCACCCACTAACGGCTCACGAGTTTTCACAACTGATGCTTCAATCACATCACGCTTACTAATATCGCCAACATCTGCAATTCGTACCTGTACATTGTTGGTTTTCAGAATTTCGGCCATAGCCTCTAACGATCCAAGCGTGTCAGCTTTTACAATAACGCCTTCAATCTCTTTTTTAATTCTGATTCTTCCGATTTCTTCAGTGATAAGCTTACAGTACTTTGCTGGATCCTCGCCTTGTGGAACTGCAAACAGTGGCGCCCCAGCCAAAGCACCCTCTAAATCAGGCGCTACTATCTTGACACCTGCACTGGCAATAACGCAGTCAACCGAAGTAAACTTGTCGCGTGGATCCCTCATTTCATCAAGCGGTTTTGGCACCAAAATCGCTCGTACACGAGCTGAAATTGGCCCATTTCGTCCGCCGACAACTATCAAATCATCTTTGTGCAATGTGCCGTCATAGATTATGGCGTTTAATGTTAAGCCTAACCCAGGTTCCTCTTTAACTTCCAGTACAGACCCCTTAGCAGCTCCCTCGGTTGTCTGTAGACGTTTTGTAAGAAACTGTTGAGTTAAACCAACTAAAACCATGACTAATTCAGAGAGCCCCTCTCCAGTTTTGGCGCTGGTCGGCACCAAAGCTACGTTAACAGTAAAATCTTTAATATGGTCAAATCGGTCAGTTTTAAAAGCTAAACGACTAAACTCGCCCATAACAACGTACAAACGGTTATCCAATGCTTCGCGTACAAAACTTGATTGAGAAGCATATGACTTCAAAAACGGCGTTCCTTGCTGAGGTTTCCAGCCCGGGATACGATCGATTTTGTTGACTGCAACAATAAAAGGTGTTTTGCGGGCTTTGAGAATTTCTATACACTCATAAGTTTGAGCCTCAAAACCCCTCAAAGCATCAACGACAAGAATCGCAATATCAGCAACACTTCCACCTCTGCGGCGAAGATTAGTAAAGGCTTCATGTCCGGGAGTGTCAACGATTAATAAGCCTGGTATTTCTATGCCAGTTTTAAAATTGCTTAGATAAGGTCCAATTAGTTGCTTGAGTGTTTCAACCGGGAAGAAGCTTGCGCCGATATGCTGGGTCATGCCGCCTGCTTCACGCGCTTGCACACTCGTTTTTCTGAGTTCATCAAGAAGCGAGGTTTTGCCTGCATCGACGTGTCCTAACACACAAACAATTGGTTGACGAGTGGGCATATTTAATTCCTTTCCGCATAAATTATTTCTATGAAACTAAATTGTTTTTTGGTTAATAAATGATGGTGGAAACATGTTTGTTTTAATCAATTCTGTTGCCGAAAAAATGATAGTTACAAATTGATTAAAGAATGAAATGGCTTATTCAGGCGGTTTTACCAAAAGCAGAAAAAGTCCGATAATAACCATAATTGCGCATACAACGCCAAAGAACACGCTGAAAGCACCCAGCGCTGGTGTCGTCGCAGTGAAGTAAAGCATTACTGCACCAATTACGATTAGTAGCACGCCAAAAGATTTCTCGGCAAGCGATACCCAGAATGTGTCGCCTTCTTCACTCATTGTTTTCGCCCTGTCTCTCCTTGTTAATGGCTACAATAAACATGAGGGGTTATTTTAAATTATTTGTTGTGTGGAAGATTCCAGTCGAACTAACTATGGCTAGGAGCATTTTAGCGCTAAGTTTTGTCGATAAGCAATTCAGATTATTTATCTGAGCGAAACAAAGGTGGTTTTTTCCTAAAATTAACATGACATGTTTTACGAACAATTGATTATAAAGAGAGTTTACACTTCTCGAAAAGTTAAGATTAAAAAAGAAAAATTAAGAAAGGGAGTTTATTTATTCTTCGCCCATGCCGCCAGGCATTCCGCCGCCTGGACCACCTGGACCGCCTTTCGGCGATTTGGATGTAATGACGTCATCTATGCGTAGTATCATGGCTGCTGATTCTGCTGCGGATTTGATAGCTTGTTCTTTGACAACGATTGGCTCTATCACTCCATTTGCGATGCTGTCTTGCAGCTTGCCTGTGAAGACGTTGATTCCTAGATTCTTTCCGTCTGCTGAGTCATGTTTTGAGCGAAGTTCAACAAGGATGTCAATGGGTTCGAGTCCTGCGTTTTCTGCGAGGGTTCGTGGGATTACTTCAACTGCGTCCGCAAATGCTTCAACTGCTAATTGTTCTCGTCCGCCGACTTTTGTTGCGTATTTGCGTAGTTCTTTTGCTATTTCGATTTCGACTGCGCCGCCGCCTGGAACGATTTTGTTGTTTTCAATTACGTCTGATACTACTGATAGTGAATCGGTCATTGCTCTTTCTGCTTCGTCAACCATGCGTTCGAGTCCTGCGCGGATGAGTATGGCTACGCTGTGTGGATCTTTGCATTTCTCGACAAAGATCATTTTGTCATCGCCAATTTTGCGTTCTTCTACTGAGCCTGCGAAGCCAAGATCTGCTGCTTTGAAGTCATCTAGGTCGCTGCTTATTCTTGCGCCTGTTGCTCTGGCGAGTTTTTCCATGTCAGATTCTTTTACGCGTCGTGCTGCCATTATGCCTTCTTTTGCTAGGAAGTGCTGAACCATGTCGTCTATGCCTTTTTGGCAGAAAACTACGTCTGCGCCTGAGGCTTTGACTTTTTTAACCATGTTTTGCAGCATGTCAGTTTCTTGGTCTAGGAACGCTTTCATCTGTGATGGATCTTTTATGCGGATTTCAGCGGTAATTTCTGTTTTTTCTATTTCAAGTGCTGAATCTAAGAGCGCAATTTTTGCGTTTTGTTTTTTCTTGGGCATTCCTGGATTAACGACTTCTTTGTCAATGATTATGCCTTGGATAAGTTGTGTTTCAAGGAGGCTTTTGCCTGTTTTCTTAATCATTTGAATGTTGTCTATGTCAGCTATGGTTTTATCGCCGCGTTGTTCTGCAATTTGTTTAACTGCGTCTATGGATATTTCTGCTAAGTGCTCTCTTGCACTGCCGACTGCTTTGCTGCTCATTGATGTTAATGCAACTTTAAGGAGTGTTTTGCGGTCGGTAACGTCAAGGGGAACGGCTATTTTGTTTATGACTTCTATTGCTTTCTGTGAAGCCTTTCGGTATCCGCTGACTAGAATTATTGGGTGAATATTTTGGTCGAGAAGCTCTTCTGCTTTTTTAAGTAATTCACTTGCGAGCACTACTGCTGTTGTGGTTCCATCTCCAACCATATCATCTTGGGTTTTTGCGATTTCAACCATCATTTTTGCTGCTGGATGTTCAACGTCAATTTCTTTTAGGATTGCTGCACCGTCGTTTGTTATTGTTATGTCGCCTAGGCTATCGATAAGCATTTTATCCATGCCTCGTGGGCCTAAGGTTGTTTTGAGTACTTCGCCAATTACGCGTGCGGCCATGATGTTGTTTCTCTGAGCTTCTTTGCCCCTGCTCCGAGTTGTTCCTTCTTTAAGAATCAAGACGGGCTGTCCTGAATTTGTTGTTGTTAAATACGCCATATATTATCACATTCTTTAATAGAACATTATTTATTTCGGAAATAAGCCAAATGTCAACGGAAATATAAACTTTTACCTTTAAAATGAATTGGTTTCAGCATCTGTTTTGAGGTTGTTGCTCTTTTGCAACTTGAAAGTCAGAGCTTATAGATATTCTTGTCCATTTATGTCTTTGTTATTCTTACACCGAGAGGTTGGTAAATGCTTTTTAGCATAAACTGCAAGTTGGCTAGATAGTGATTGTTATGAGTTTGCTTGAAACCAACGATTTTGTAATGCAAAAGAAAATCCTCTCTGCACATGAACACTACGACTTCATAGACTTAAAAGGCAACAAGTTAGGAGAAGCAGACGCTAACCTCATCCAGGTTCCGCCTAAATTTGTCGTTCTGGATACTCATGGCTTTGAACTTGTGCATTTGAAGGGTAAAACATTCTCGTTACACAGAGAATTCACCTTCTACGGCGCTGCTGGGGAAGAGTTGGGAACAATAAAACGCAAGATAGCCAAGCTTGCGGGGGAAGAATTCTGGGTAGAGAAAGGCGGCAGTGAGTTTATGCGAATCTATGGAGATTTTACTGAACACGAATATCAAATGGAATTAGACGGAGCGCCAGTTGCCAGCATTAATAAGAAATGGGCAACTGTTAGAGATCAAATGGGAGTATCAGTAAAAGGAAATGTCGATCATCGAATAATTATAGGAGCTGTGATTGTGATTGAACATGTTGAAGTAACTGAAAGACGATCTAATTCAGGATCATACAACATGAATGTGAGGTTTTAAACGAGTTAGCTATTTTTTACGTATATTACACTGCATGACTTTTGGGCAAATCAGGCATTCATCTTGTGACAGAATGCTTTGTCCTGGTGCATGAAGGAGTCCGCTGAAGTGAGCGCATTTGGCAGGAGAATCAAGAACTGTTGGATATTCAGTTGGCTTAATGCTTAGTATCTTGCTGTTTTGGGTTACTATGTTGAGTTTTGACATGCAGTAGGGGCAGGCGTAATGTTCTTGCCGGGGAATCACTGTTGAGTCTGTTATTACGGTTGGCTTATCGAATTGTTTTTCGCAGCCTTTGTATGGGCATTTTAGTTTTTCTTCATGGTGGTTTCCGAAAAGTTGCATGTCAGTCGCCTCCTTGATGCAACTTACATCGAGTATAGCAATACATAATAAACCTTACCCCTCACCGGTTCAAGTTGCTCGGCAGCACAACACAACTACAATAAGCCAAAGAAAGCTAAGTTCACAATTGAAAATACAATCACGAAATACCTGAAAAATTGTCGTATTCCAAAGCAAAAAATTCAGTTTATGTGCAATTTTTCACAATAATTATGAACAAATCTCAAACACCCTTAAATCGAGCCACAACTAATTAATATTAAAAAGGTTGGAAGGAAAAATGGAAAAAATAAGTCCGAAAAAACCAGCTCCAGAAGAGCACATCTACTTCCCTCATGTGTAGGTGAAAGAATGATTGAAGAAACAACTATACCTTTAGTCGTGCTTTGCGCTGGCTCGCTAACAACAGCCGTTGCATATTACAACATCAAATATCGCAAGTTCATCAAGGAAAACTCAGCCTAACCATGCATCCAGGTCTAAAACAAAGAGGTGACCAAATCTTCGATAACAACTTAAAAACCAATCTAACTTTAAAAACCCAGAACCCCATTTTTGCCCTCAACCTCCACTTTTTTGATAAGGCATTCTTGATAAATTAATTGGAGCCCCGAGCGGGCTTTGCTCCCGCGGCCTGCTGCTTACGAGGCAGCCGCTCTACTGGGCTGAGCCATCGAGGCACCTGTACTTCCTAATCAGTGAAGCCCAAGTTTTTAAATGTTTTATAGCTCTAAACCACATCAAAAGCAATCAATTTGGGTGTAAAAAGAGACTGTTTCATTTTGAAAAAACACTAATTCTACGTGCAAATCTTAAGAAGAGATCATTGGGAGAAAGAACATGGTGAATTGTTCAAGAAGACTAGGTAGAACCGTCTTGTGTACCAGTGGGCATACTTTCATAAAGGTAAATCAATGCTAAGCTGTTTAAGCGTCAATTTTAAAAGCGTTAACAAGTAATATTTTCTTGCAGTTTAAGGGAGAGTGGCTGTTTTGGACAATCGTAAAATTGGAAGCGACGGTTATTCAGGAGAAAAAAGCAGCGATTTAGGCGAACGAAAAATAATTGAGATATTATCTCGCCAATTTGAATCCATGCCTAACATGCCCATCCCCTTTGGGGACGATGTATCTGCCATTACTTTGGATCAAAAACAAGTCGCAGTTCTAAAAACAGACATGCTTGTTGGCAAAACTGACGTCCCAAGAAATATGAGTTTGTGGCAAGCTGCCCGGAAAGCAATCGTTATGAATGTTAGCGATTTTGCGTCTAAAGGTGCCCAGCCTACAGCAGCTCTAGTCTCACTTGGATTGCCCAGAGATATAATGCGCAAAGATATCGAGGAAATTGCTCGAGGATTAAACGCTGGAGCACGCGAATACGGCTTGTACATTATTGGCGGAGATACGGGGGAAGCTTCGGACCTCATCATTTCCATCTCATTGTTTGGAACCGCCGAAAAAAAGGCATTAATGTTGCGTAGTGGTGCTAAACCTGGAGATATTTTGGCAGTTACAGGTTTTTTTGGGAAATCCGCGTCTGGTTTGCGATTGCTTTTAGATAATTATTCACTTTCTCCAAATCTAAGTGAAGTGTTATTGAATGCTGTTTGCATGCCTAAAGCTAAACTGAAGGAAGGGTTGGCTCTTAGCCGTTCAGGCACAGTCTCATCGTCTATCGATTCTAGCGATGGCTTAGCCTGGAGTTTATATGAAATTGGAAAAATGAGCGAGGTTGGGTTTATCGTTAACAGTGTTCCAATAGCTGACGAAGTTAACCGATTTGCAGAGTTCAATCATCTCGACGCTTTGGAGTTAGCGCTTTATGGTGGAGAAGAATACGAACTTGTAGTTACAGTTAAGCCCAATGGATGGGTTGTAGCTGAAGCCGCAGTAGAAGCAGTTGGTGGACGCCTGTTACCCATTGGAAAAGTTACAAAGGATAGACAAATGCTATTGGACGTAGACGGTCAAAAACGAGTTATTAAGGCGCGTGGCTGGGAGCATTTCAAGAGCCAGATTTAGCTTGGCGATCAAGCAGATAATTGATTATTGTAATGCATGAGGCGGCCAAATAGGGTTGTTTTCCTAAACTAATTTTTTCGCCATATCTTAGAGCAAATGTTTCTGCTTTTTTAGGTAAGCCAACGTGGTCACCAAGGACAAAAACAGCGTTTTCCAATAGCGCGGTTTCAGCTATGTCTCTTCCGCCTTCTTCTAAAACATAGACTTTGTGTGTTTGGGCTTCTTTTTTGAGTAATGCCTCAAAACTGGAAGTATCCAAGCTAATGCCAGGGTGGGATTTGCCAGCAATTACTTTTCTAAGAATTTGCTGCCAAGTATCCACATCTGTTCTTACATCATAGACTGTGCTTCCGTCGATCTGAATATGGCGTGGTGGGTTTGGTGGACCATTAAGGACTGCATGGAATGTTACGTCTCTTCGAATCCCATGGGAAAGAAAAAGGCTGGTGACTATGCATTCGTAGACTATATCCAACCTTCCTGCATCATGCAGATTATTAAAACTGGAGTTGGTTTTTCCCATTCGCGAGAAAAGGATGAATTCTCTGCCCAAATCTTTCCCTGGATAATTTATAGTTTGTCTACTTTAAAGTGCTTTCCCGCAACTTCGATCTAATAATTAAATCAAGGTAAAAATTGAAGTATAGTCAATATGTTATTTATGACAACTATTGCAAGAAATACACCAATACCGAAATAAGCAATTCGCAGTGTTTTGGAAGCGATTTTGAACGAGCGGTTGGCTTTGTCTTTTATCTGCATCAAAGTTTTTTGGGCTAAAATAAAAATTAAGGCAACCCCAATAGTTATCGTTAATTTCAGAGCGACAAAAGCAGGAATGTCTGAATAAACTAACCCAGCGATTAAAGGGTTAAGCTCACGTGCTCCAAAAAACATAGTTCCTATAACTGTCGTTAAACAATCAAGCGAACCCAACAAGATTAGAAATAAACTGGGCATTGCCTTTACGGACAAAAAAGTTTTCTCCATTATTCTTGAGAATTTTAAGCTGCAACTTAAAGAACTCAATATATCAGTTAAGAAAAATGTAGCATCGAGCAGATCAAAGAAAAGTCCTTTGAAAATCGCAACTTAACAAATAGTAAATGTTCAATTAGATTTTTATATGTTCGCTAATATGAGTGAAGGACTAACAAAAGGTAACTTGGTACAGAAAAGCCAGTTAGTTTACTTAAAGCATGATTCTCTTTATTATCCAATCGTGGTTAGCATCTTTCTCCATAAAAACGCTTATTTTGTTTTCACCCACACATAAACAAAGCACCTTAACACTTGTGCCTTCGACCAACACGCTTTCTGTTTCACCCAAATTGAACTGTTTTGTAATCTCTATAGAGTTTTCGTGAATTTCAGAAGTTAGAATTGCATAAGGAACTATTTGCTCAGACTCAACTAAGTCAATTATCGCTGAGGTATTGCTTCTTAGAATGTAGCCGATAACTCCTTTGAGCTCACGTACTTCCGTTAAAATGACACTTAGATTTGCGAATGCAGAATCTTCTTCACCAACCGATATTACGGCAGGGTTATTTGAGACTTCAGTTTCGATGGATGTATTTTGTTTCAACAGTTTCTTGCTCCATAACTAGGTGATTACTGGCTTAACGATTACGAGTTTTCCTTTGCTCGTTTGAAGTGTTTGGAGGATTTTTTCTGGAATTTGTATTATACCCTGAGTATTGTTGTTTGTTTATGATTGTTTGCAATTGATTAGTTTGTACTTCAGTCACTATCTGGTTCCTTTCCAAAGATCAACTATGTTATTTTGAATAGTATTCTCTGCGGGATGCCCTCATCTTCTAATACAAGGTATCTTAGACCCTCAGTGTCGCCGAGTTGATCTAACCATTTTAAGGCTTCACGCACTTTCTGCAAAACCAAAAGCCGTTCCTGGTGGCTGCGCACCACGGCTTCTATGGCAGTTAATTCGTGGAATGCGTTGGCGTCTAAAATGATGTTTAAGGTGCCTACGGTTATTTCGCTTGGGTTGTCCGTCGAGTTGGGTTTTTTCCCTGCTAGCTTCATGACTACTTCGCGGACTTTTTTGGATTTTTCCGCTAAAGTACGGATTTCGTCTAAGCGGCGCAGGTATTCGCCTAGGACGCTTTTGGTTTCGGATAGCTGTGTATCCAACGCTTCGGCTATTGCCTGAGCTGAATTGTATTCTTTTATTTGTGTTACCATGATTTTTTACTCCTTAAATTTTTTTATTTGAGAGAAAAGGAAAAATGGGTGAATTTCTTCACCTTACCCCCAAGTTTTCAAATTTTAATGACTATTGAAACTTAATTGTCAGTTTATGATGCGCTATATGTTGGTGTGTAGGCTATTGCAGTGCCTTTTGCAGATTGTCAGTTTTACTTGGTATGTGCTCCATCGATAAAGCCTGTCGTTGAAGTCAGTGTAATGTCAACTGATGAACCTTTAGTGACTACCACTTGGTTTTGAGCGTTAAAAGCTGTGGTCGCGGTTCCGGTAATAACTGCTGCAGTTATTCCTACGGTCTTGCCATCTATTGTTGCAGATGCTATTGTCACTGTTCCAGACCCGGTATTTTGAACGGTTATGACAGCTGTGCCGCCAGTGCCGACAACGGTTACATTCGGCGTTATTTACTTTCACTTGCTCTGCGTTTCCCATTAGTCCGATGGTCATTCCGCCCATCCATGCTGCGACTACTACGCTGACGGCGACTGTGACTGCGATGAGTATAATTGATGCTACGACTGGGCTGAGGGCTTTTGCGTTCTTCTCAAATTTTCTAAATTTTCTAATGTAGTTCATTTTTTTAACTTCCTTTGAAGGTTAGTTGAAAATACATTTCACCAATCTTCCCTAATAAGTATTATGACTTAATACACTATATTATAGATAAGTACAACACAAACACAGAAAAATAAAAATAAAAGAAAATAAAAAAAATTAAGTGCTAATCTCATCAAACATACTAAGAAGAAGCGATGTTACTTTCTCACCAAACTCAGTTTTCACATAATACTTCTTCAAAGGATCAATCCTTTCGCTCTTAGCTAACCCCAGCGATTCGATCTCGATCATTCTTGCCCTAAAAGTTCCATCGCTTAACGTTAACTTATTTTTACGCATAAAGTCTTTTGCATCTTTCCATTTACCTCTGCCAGTATGGAGCAACAGCAAGCAGTCAATGGCATGATCTTTCTCGAGCATCGCTTTGATAGCGGAAAGCTTTGGTTCCGTTAGCACGCGTTTAATCTTTTCTTCTTCCACATTTTTCACCATTTCAAACACTTCTTTTTTTCTTGAGAATAAAAATTCATCTGCACTTTTAAACCAATATTACGAATCACGAAACATATCTGCAGACGCCTTCCTCCCGAATCAAGTAATGTGAAGAAACTTCTTTATAAATAATACTAAACGAGCGGATAAAATGCCACTAGCTAACCATTATTTGGTCTAAAAATAGAATTGGAATCATTAAGGCGTTAAAAAGTTTGAAATTAAATGATGCTATCCATCGACCGCAAGGTTTAACTTAAATTGCCAAATGAAAAGACTTACAAATAAAATCAGCTTACGTTCGAACAGATCAGAACTTTAAAGAGGCGAAAAAGTGTCTACTTACAACGAAACTAAATATGAAGTTCCAAGGTGGAACCAAATTTATGATATGATGGTCCATCAAGCCCAGAAAATTCTGATTAGACGGTTACAAACCAGACATCATAATTGGGGTTGGCCGAGGTGGACTTGTTCCGTCACGGATTTTGTCAGATCTTTTAGAAACAAAAAAACTTGCTTTTATTCAAATAGAATATTATGATGGCGTAAACCAGACAAAACATGAGCCTATTCTAAAGCAATGTTTAACCATGGATTTGACTGATAAAAAAACGCTTTTAGTAGATGACATATCCGATAGCGGAAGCAGCCTTTCGCTTGCAAAAAAACATCTTCAACAGCAAGGAGCGAAAGAAATCAGAATCAGCGTCATCTACGTAAAACCTACAACTGCCACCAAACCCGACTACTATGAAAAACAAACAAACGAGTGGGTAGTTTTTCCCTGGGACACCAAAGAAACAATCAGAGAAATAATTGACAAACAAACAGACATACGTCTAAGAGGGCAAGAAGTCGCAAAACTTGTAAAAGCAGGTTTGCCAAAGCATTTAGCTGAAAAGTTTCTAAAAGAAATGCAGTAGGATCAAAATGCTACATTACCTCAAAGAATTTGGCAAATGGTTGGAAATAACTGGTTATAGAAACGTAGCGTTTGCGAAGGTGGAAATTTTCCTGAAATCCAATCGGAAACAAACTGATCAATCAATGGATATACAATTTTTCGATGCAGACTTAGTTGCCTCCAAAGAGCACCTCTACTTCGCAGCATTAAATGCTTTGCAAGCCTTCCAAAACAAAACGAACATTTCCAAAAGCCCAGCCATGGAAACAATCCTTTATGCCTCAGCTCAACGACAAATACAAAAAGCCATCCAACACAGCGGCATCCAAGTCCAAACCACAAATATGGCAGTTATAGTAATCGGCGAGGACAAAACTCAAATCAAAACCTTAGTTGAAGCAGTTACCGCATGTGTCGGCGAAATGCCAGACGATCGAGTTCTTGAAATAACAAAAATCAAGGAACGCAAAATCAAAGAAGCCTTCCAAATTACCGATGAAGAAATCAGAACAATAATAAAAAATAACGACTATGACGAGGCAATTGTTGACCTTGTTATTGAGCGTGTAGCATTGCTTTCAACTCAACTCTAAAGCTAAAGCATTTTTTCTTTAACAACCGCCAAAATATCAATGGGCTTAAGCAACGATAAGCCTGTTAAAGCGCCAAGAACCTCAATTAGCAGGATTTTGTCTGGATTTTCAAGGTCAGCTTTACGTTTAATATCACCTGCTGCCGCCTCAATGATGTCTTTTGAATGAAGAGCTGTAAAACGTTTTTCGACGGTAACTCTGAAAGTTTCATTCTCGCCAATTCTAGCTGCAAGCTCAGTCGTTGCACGTTTTATTTCTTCCAAATCAGTATGAACAACCATTTCAACGGGCAAAATTCTCAGAGCGTATCGAAATTCGTAGGGGCGTTCTTGGAGGATAGCTCGAAATTTTTCTATAACTAAACAGGGATCCATTTTGGTTTTGCCAACGATTAAACCTTTGACTTTGGTTTTGCTAACTTGTGCTTCAGTGTCGCCTAACTGTTCCTGCAAAAGGTAGAGTAGTTCATTGCACATTGGACGCTCATTTCCCCGCGAGGTGGTAGCTAAAAGGTTAAAGTCTTTAATCATACGGCATTCATAAAAGGAAATGCAGATAGGATATTTCTGCTTTTACCCTTGCATTAAAAAAAAAGATTTTGTTAATTGGGTCAGCGACGATTTGACGATTTCTCACAGCTTAGGGCTCGAAGCCGTCGCCTTACATCATCCCGACCTTAAAATGAAGAAATGGAGAATTTAATCATTTTGTTACCCTTTTCCAAACCGGTCGGTTTTCACTCTGCTAAATAATGAAATTCAGCACTACAAACAAGTCTGGCAATATTGGAAAAAAGAAAAATGAATTTGGATTGGCAAAAGTTTCTTACTTTACCAATTGATTAACAAAATCAGACGCTCGTGCGTTTAGGTCCTCACTTTGCCCGATTTTGACGACTATGGCATTTGATAGAGAACCGCTGTTCGACAATGCTGGTACCGCGCTTTTAATCATATCTATGTCGCTTTGTGAGGTCGAGCCTGAACCGCTTCCGAACACCCCGACTTTTGTTCCTGAATCAGGCTTCAGGTTTTTTAGGTCATCTTTAACAGAGGCAGCTGGTGAACCTGCATAGACTGGTCCCCCGACAATAATGATTTTAAACCCACCTGTGTTAGTCGCCGCTGAGCTTTTTATGCCTGCCAAAGTGACAACATAGCTTTGTGCTTGTAGGTCACTTGCAACTTTATCAGCTACAGTTTTTGATGCCCCGGACAACCCTGGATCGTAAACGACTAATGCTTTTCCAACCGATGTCCCTGACGGCGCTAAAGTTGTTGACCCAGTTGCAGTATAAGCTGCTAAATCCAAAAATATTACTGCCGCAAAAACACCTAAAATAATTATTATTACAGCGAATATCGCCAATATTAATTTGAATATTTTTTTCATTTTACCCCTTCTTTGATGAAAGGCATTATTGTTCGGCTAAACATAAAAAACTATCTTGAACACAAACACCGATTATAACCAGCGAAGTACTTGAAAAAATTAGTAGAAAAATCTAGTCATAACACATGCTTTTTTCACAAATAGTCGTCAGTATTAACGACAGTTGACGAATCTAAATGTTTTAAACTTCCGCAGAGATAGGTAGCATAAAAGCGTTTTATGTGAGGTGAAAAACACAAATGATATTCGAAGAAGAAGATGAATGGGAAGAAGGCGAAGATGAAGAGTGGGAAGAAGAAGAATGGTAAACTAAGCTCTAGAAAACAGTTTTTTTTAATTTTTCTTTTAAGATCGAAATCCGCCTAAGCGCTTTGAGGTTTATTTTTTGAAAAACCGATGAAAAAACACCGTTTGGAAATTTTATTTACAAAAGTAGGGTTATCAGACTATTTTTCAGCCTACCCCCGGTTCATGGATCCATGTTAGCATTTATATACCCTATTTAAATCAAAGTTATCGGATTTTCACGTTTAATATAAGAAGGCTATACCCCCCGGTACATGAAACAATGTTCACCTATGTTGAAAACCAGTAACACAAAACATAGAAAAAAGTATCACTGCCTACTAAACGAGGATTTCATAATTAAAAAAATGATACAGCACAACCATGAAACTAGTTAGTAAACGAAAAATCGTCTTCAATTTCTGGTTTACATTTATAACTATCTTATTATCATCTTTAGGACGTTTGACCATGACTCGAATTGCCGTACTTAATGAAGATAAATGCAAAGTCAAAAAATGCAATTCACTCTGCGTGAGCTTCTGCCCTATGGTAAGAAGCCGCGTTGAAGCAATCCGAGTTGAAGGAAACAAAGCAATCATCGCCGAAACGCTTTGCAGCGGCTGTGGCATCTGCGTGAAAAAATGCCCATTCAAAGCCATCAGTATAGTTAACCTTCCAGACGAGTTGGAAAAAGATTGCAGCCACCGTTTTAGCGCAAACAGCTTCAAACTCTTCCGTTTACCAATGCCTTCGCCAGGAACTGTGTTGGGTTTGCTTGGACAAAACGGAATCGGTAAAACCACTACACTCAAAGTTTTTTCAGGCGAAATCAAGCCAAATCTTGGCAAATACGATGATCCGCCTGATTGGGCAGAGATTATTCAGTATTATCGGGGTTCAAGTCTTCAAGATTACTTTCAAAAGATGAGTGAGAAAAAACTCAAGGTCAGCAGTAAACCTCAGTACGTGGATAAAATTCCTAAGGCGATTGCGGGTAAAGTTGGGGATTTGCTAGAGAAAGTGGATGAACGAAAACAACTTGACTCGCTTGCTGAAGAGTTTGAGCTCAAAAAGATTTGGGATAGGCCTTTAGATGTTTTAAGCGGAGGAGAGCTTCAACGTGTAGCAGTTGCTGCAGCCCTTAGTCGCGATGCTGATGTTTACCTTTTTGACGAGCCGTCAAGCTACTTAGATGTTAAGCAGAGACTTGTTGTTGCAAAAACGATCCGTGGACTTAAAGAACAACAAAAAACTATAATCGTAGCTGAACATGACTTAGCTATTATCGATTACCTTTCTGATCAAATCTGTCTCTTCTATGGGGAGCCAGGCGTTTACGGTGTGGTTTCCCACGTGCATGGTGTTCGAACTGGAATTAACATTTACTTACAGGGTTACATCCCAGACGAGAACATAATGTTCCGCAAAGAATCAATCGTCTTCCATGAGAAACCGCCCACTGCAGGCACCAACCTTGGTGATCCGCTTCTGAAATGGGAGAGTATGACGAAAACTTTCAAAGGATTCAAACTATCGATTGAGCCAGGCGAAATTCTAAAGGGTGAAATCATAGGCATTCTGGGACCTAACGGAATTGGAAAAACCACTTTTGTAAAAATTCTTGCTGGTCTTGAGGAAACCGATGATAAACGAAAACTTGGCGAATTAACCGTAAGCTACAAGCCTCAGTACATTGCTCCTGACTATTCAGGCACAGTTGCGGAACTTCTGATGAATGTTGCAAAAGACAATTTCACATCCAGTTGGTACAAAACCGAAATTGCTCAACCTCTGAGGCTTCAAGTGCTTATGGAACGAAATGTCATGGAGCTCAGCGGTGGCGAACTACAAAAAGTCGCCATAGCTGCGTGCCTGAGCCGCAAAACAGATCTGTTTCTCCTCGACGAGCCCAGTGCATACTTAGACGTTGAAGAACGTCTCAACATGGCCAAAACACTTCGGCGAGTAGTTGAAGCACACGGAATACCGGCTTTCGTAGTTGAACATGACGTGGTAACTCAAGACTTCATTGCAGATCGATTAATGGTTTTCAACGGTGAACCAGGCGTAAACGGTTTAGCTAACCCGCCAACCAGTTTACGAAAAGGAATGAATACTTTCCTTAAAGAAATGAACATCACTTTCCGACGAGACCCAGCCACTATGCGACCCAGAGTAAACAAAGAAGCCTCTCAGATGGATATGTTCCAAAAAGGAATCGGCGAATACTACTACTCTAAAACAACTAAACCAGAACCGGCCAAAATACCCAAAAAATAAACAAGCCGAAATTCAATTTTTCCATACATAAATAGACACCTTTGCGGCAAAAGTTACCATTTACCTAGCGATTGCACGTTTTCCAAACCAAGGGTTTTATGCATAGAGTGCAGTTAACTTAAAGAACAAGCGGCAAATATACTAAGCAATCGCAAGATCAAATAACGGGGAAAGTGGGTGTAAGCAGCAAGTGGCTCAAGCAACCTTTGAAGAAATTAGTGCATCAGATTTTTTCTACAGGAACCGAGACATTGCAGGCTTAACAAATCCCTCGCGCGCCATATTTGTTGCGATAAGAGAAATTGTTGAAAACTCTTTAGATGCGGCTGAGAGCCAAAAAATCCCTCCCGACATCTACGTTCGCTTATCATATGAAGGAGAAGCTACAAAAGAAACCCAAATCTACAAACTCCGTGTAGAGGACAATGGAAGCGGAATTCAACCAAGGTTTATTCCTTCTGCTTTTGGCCAAGTGCTTTATGGTAGCAAATACAAGCTCAAACAAACCAGAGGCACTTTTGGCTTAGGTGGAAAAATGGCTGTTCTTTATGGGCAAGTCACTACTCACCAAGCAGTATATGTGACCTCATCTACTGGTCAAGAAAAAATTTATAGTTTCAAATTAATGATTGACATCCAAAGAAACCGCCCGATAATTCTTGACCGCAAAGTCCTAATTAATAAGGATAATTGGCGTGGAACCATCGTTGAGTTCACCCTTGAAGGAGATTATCTTAGGGCCATGCCAAAAATTCTTGATTATTTCAAGCAAACGGCGATGGTTAATCCATATGCTAATTTGACGTTTGTTGACCCCAAAGGCAGGCTCTACAAGTTTACCCGTGTCACTTCAGAGATGCCTGAGCCACCAACAGAAATATTACCACATCCATATGGCGTCGATGTGGAACTACTACAGCGTCTAATCCAAATTACAACTTTCAATAATATGGAAGATTTTTTGAAAGGCCACTTCCACCGCGTCGGAGGAGTGACAGCTGTTAAATTCTTGATTTCAGCTAATTTACTTACCTTTTCCTGCAATGAACATGGTAAACTCGAGTACGATCAAATAAAATGGGTTGACAACCGAGCCCTTTGCCCTAAGTGTGGAAAATTATCACAGTCCAGTTCCAAAAATCCAAAAAAGCTTTCCCATGAAGAAATTGTACGGTTAATGCAGAACCTAAAGAAATACAAAGATTTCTTGCCCCCTGATGCCAGTTGCCTCTCACCTTTGGGCGAGGATTTGCTCAGGGCAGGTGTCATGAAAGAGCTAAACCCCGAGTACCTTGTGGTTCATCAACGTAAACCGTCCACTTACGCGGGTCATCCATTCATCGTTGAAATGGCAATTGCCTATGGCGGAGGAGTTCCCAAACGTGGAACATTTGTTATTTACCGTTTTGCCAACAAAATCCCATTGCTCTACGATGAGGCAAGCGACGTTTCTTACCGCGTTATCTCAGCAATGAACTGGCGACGCTACAAAGTGGCGCCCGACATGCCCATCGCAATAGTTGTTCACATTTGTAGCACAAAAGTACCGTACAAAACAGTTGGAAAAGAATTCATCGCTGACCGCCCTGAAGTACGACGTGAAGAGGCAAATGCTCTGCGCGAAGTTGCCCGTCAGCTTCAGCATTTCTTATCACGTCAAGAACACGTGCATATGGAAAAGAAGCGGCTTGGAATTTTCAGCAAATATCTACCTAAAATCGCAGAGTTCTCTGCAACATTGGCAGGAGAAAAACGTATTCCAGATATTGATAAGTTATTGAAGAGTGTACAGAAGTATGGCGCAGAAGAAAGCTAAGATACTTGAAAGACAAAACGAAGTCATCAATGGCCTTCATGAATTCGGCAGCAGAATCTACAGTCAGCTAGATCAAGGCGTTTTTCCAACTATTGAAATGCCAAGCCGAGGAACAGACAACATCGCTTACGACCCAACACTTAGACAGTACATTCTGGGCGAAAGAAACGTGAGCCGAAGCGCCCGCAACATTCGTCACATTAAGCCGTTTACGCAACTTGCATGGGCCGCAATGTTTAGCAACGAATTGACGACTCAACGCAAAACCAGCACATTAAGAGATGTTTATTATTCTGCGCAAGCCTACGAAATGACTTTCACAGATCAACAGGAATCAAACAACATAATCACCGACTTAGAAACGTTAACGGGGTTTGCTAGGGAAGATTTTCATATTTTCCCAGAAGAACGCAGCGCCATTTTTGGTGACTTAGACATTGGCTACACAGTGCCTGGTTATGAAGGAAAAACTTTGAATTTAACTAGTCACCCAGATGGCGTACTAATTGGTCCAGCCTTAACTTCATCTGAATTGATAAATACTCGCGCCGACAAAGTGATCGCCATCGAAAAAGGCGCTCTCTTCACAAGATTCATAGAAGAAAACGTACACAACAAGCATCACTCATTGCTAATTTCTTGTGGTGGACAAGCACCAAGGCAAACACGCAGTTTCATCCGACGCCTCCATGACGAGTTGAATCTGCCAGTTTACATTTTAACTGATGGCGATCCATGGGGCATGCACATTGCACAAGTCATTATTTCAGGTTCAGCAAACGCAGCACACTTACGAGAACTAAATACGCCTGATGCAGTTTGGAGTGGAGTGTGGGCAAGCGACATAGTTGAGTACAAACTGCCAACCGACCCCTTAGACGAAGTCGACATCAAACGCCTGTACGAACTTGCTAAAGATCCGAGATACCAAAATGACCCTATTTGGCAAAAAGAAATAAAATTGTTCTTGAAAATTAAGCGAAAGGCGGAACAGGAAGCTTTCAGCAGATACGGATTAACCTACATAGTCGATGAGTATTTGCCAACTAAACTTGAGCCGCTAACCGAAAAGAAAAAGTGAGAACCAAAATTTATTCTTCTCCTAAAAACGAATGGATCGCTAGTTACTTTTTGTTATTGCATAACCCTCATTCGCACGGCAATGAAAAAAACAGAGGCATGTTTTTAGCCAAGAATCAATTTCTCATTTAATGAGGCTTTTAGTTTATGTTAAAACCCAATCAAATTATCTGGCCAAGCCGTTATGAACCAGCAAATTCTCCAGTTCACGTTCAAAACGAGCTTGCAATCGCTTCGTCCCCAGAAACGGTTTGGGCATGACTTATACGAGCACCACTTTGGCCAACATGGTATTCGAACTCAGCCAACATAAAGTTTCTCAATGGTAACCCTCCAGACCTTGCGTTAGGCACATTATTTCGCTGGAAAACCTTCAGCGTCACCATTGAATCAAAGGTGCTCGAGTTTGTACCTTATGAAAGGCTTGCGTGGGATGCCCACGGAAAAGGCTTGTACGCTTACCATGCATGGCTAATTCAAAAAACCAACCAAGGATGCAACGTCATTACCGAAGAGTCCCAACACGGTTGGCTTGCCAAGATGGGAAAAACCTTAAGGCCAAACAATATGGAACAAAAGCATCAAATGTGGCTTGAAGGACTAAGAGATAAAACTAAGAGCGGTTTGCCGCCTGCGCCACAATAGGTTTTTTGGTTAGGTTAAGGTCAGGTTGTTTTTTCCCGCATTCAGGGCAAAATTTTGAGGCAGCTGGGATTCTATTTTGGCATTTGGGACAAATTTTAAGCAATATTGTTTGATGGAGAGGCACGCCGCAGAAGTTACAGTAATTTGAGAATGAAGCGACTTGTGATCCACAATTGGGGCACTTCAAATATTGAGTGTAAGTTTGGACAGGAAGCATAATAAAAGCTGAGAAAATAGTTCAACACCGAATTAGATTATGTTGCAGCTTGCTTTTTTCTCTTTTGCGAGAATTTTTATTAAAAGTTTAGGACAAAACACTTATGCCTCTGAAGTACTAATTAATAACAATTAAATCATAAACGAGGAAGATGCACTTTTAGCCCAAAAAAAAGAGCTCCAAGAAACGCCAAGAATAGAGGCAGAGGAATCGATTACCCATTTGAGATAGGAGACGAATATGAAGTGGATGTTGTTGAAATGAGTCCAAATGGGGAAGGAATTGCAAAAATCAAAGGTTTCCCTGTCTTCATCGGCAACGCGGTTCTCAACTCACATGTGAAAGTAAAAATAACCAAGATAATCAGCGGTTGTGCAGACGCCGAAATAATTCCCCAATAGTTCGAATAAATACTTTTTTTTCAAAAAACATAACTTTTTTTAAAAAAACCACGCGAATACTTGGACTCAAAACTTAAATAGGTTTCAAGTCTACGGCGAATTATAACTATTTCAGAAATAATAAATTGAGTTTCCAAGAGTCAACGAGATGTGTTTAATTCTTTAAGAGAATCTGAAATCAAAATTGAAAAAGATACTCAGTATCTGCTATATGGAGTGGAGCTCACCCTAAAAACTAGTGATCCTATCTAAACTTTCAAAAATGGTTAATTCAACTGATATTTTTGACTCTGATTTTTTCAAAAACTAAAAAAAAGGGAAAAGTTGTTTTGTACTCTTATGTTTATGGCTTTTTTCTGAGTATCAATAGCCCGACTATGGCTATTGCGATGATTATGGCAATTATTGCAACGACGATGTATGTCATTAAGTCAGTTGTTGTTGCTAAGTTTGATGGAGCGGTAGCGGTTGGGGTTGTTGTCGTCGCTGTGGATGGATCTGCTACGAAAGAGGTTTCTGAGTATGATGGCCAGTAACCGTTTGTTCCGTGGAATGTTGCAACGACGGTAAAGTTCCCTGCAATGTCTGGTTTCCAAGATAGACTGTACATTCCGGTTGCGTCAGTTGTTGCTGTACCAATATTTCTGTAGTTGTTGTTAGAATCCAAGACGTCTACTGTTACTTGAACGCCGGTAAAGTTGCTTGGAATTGGTTTTTGCTGGTAAACATAGCCCATCCATTCTTTCATGCTTGCGTCAGATGCAACTGGAACTCCGTTTGGAAAATTAGATGCCTGCTCGTTTTGCGTTGTTCCTGATGAAACATCCATAACTGTTCCGCTGATTACTAGAGATTTTCCGACTTCGATTGATGACTTTGGTGCGTCAACTGTTAGTGCGCTTGGACCTCTGCCTATGCTGTAAATTTGGTTGTCATAACCATTGAAGAATGTTGCATAGCCGTCTGCGATCGCAGCTGTTGCGGTGTTAAATGCACTGCAGTAATCTGAAACAGTAAATATTTCTGATCCGTCAGTAGCGTTAATACCTCGTGCCAATGCACCTTTGTAAATTGGTGGTTCGACTGTGTGTTCAGTAGTAATTGTGTATATTACTCCATTGCCAACAGCGTAAATTGTAGTTGGATAGTTTCCACGTACTCCGTATCCCATGCTTGTACTGTTGCCTGAGCCGCCGTTGCCGTAAGTCCATAATAAGTTGCCATTTGCAAGATCGTAGGCGTAGACTATTCCTCCGAATCCAGCGCTGTAGGCTTTACCGTAAGCAAGTACAACTCCGCCGTATCCACCACTGTAGTATCCCAAAGTGCTGTAGTATTGGAATGCTACTTCGTCCATAGGTGTAATCCAAAGTTGTTTGCCTGTTGCCATGCTGTAGCCAATTATTTGCATAGTTTCCTTGTATTTTTCAGCGAAGACACCGACACCTGCGTTTGCTGTTGGATCGGCTCCCGCGAATGAGACAGTGATGTTGCCTGCTGGCGGTTGAATTGTATTTGTCCACATTACTGAACCGATTGTGCCTACAGTTGCATTGAGATTTATGGCAAAGTATGTGTATGGAGACGAGCCGCCTACGGTCAATATACCAGGAGCTCCTGGGTAGCCTCCGCTCATGCCAAGCAGCATATTACCGGATATGGCATCAACTATGGAATTGGAATAGGGCAAGGTGTTAAGTGATGGTACTGAAATGTTCCAGTCGTACATGAGTGGGTTGCTTCCGTTGGTTATAGGTGGAACCACTGATGGAGTTGTTGATGCACCGTTGTATTGACCATACCATAGATTAGATGAGTTCCATTGAGCCAAATAGTAATTTGGCTTTGCAGCAGTGCCTAAATTTTGTAAGACATATATCAGGTATTCACCGCTTTGACCCCAAGCTGTCGCGCCGGAAGGAATGTTAGTTACATTGAACAGTGGGTTTCCTGTGTCTCCATCGAACGCTCGCCAAGTTGTTCCGCTAGCTGCAAATAGTAGAGGCTGGTAAGTTCCGTGTTGGTTTGGTTCTTCAACGTCATAAAGGTAGCCAAAGGTTGGCCAGGGCACGTCTGTGCGAGACCAAATCACTTGTCCCGTACGTATGTCAACGCAGTTAGTTGGACCGTATGGGTTTGGAACGAATGTTCCCGGAGTGCCTGCGAATGATAGTGGTGATGTGTAGTAGAGTTTTCCGTCAAGTATTATTGGGTTTTCGAATCTTTGAGCGTAAGCCGAACCTTCAAAGAAAGTTGTTCCTGGAACGCCCAAGTTTCCTCCAACGACTCCACCACTGTCAAGTGGCTTTGTCCACATAATATGACCAGTTAGAGGACCAATGGCATCGCCTGGGAACCCAGAAATGCCTCCAGGTGAATTGTAGCCTCGCCAGTTTGATGAAATCGAGTACCAGTTAGGGTTTTCTCCGTATATTGGGCGTGTCCAATAACTCTCTGGAAGTGGATTGTTTGGAATTGTGGGTATTGCTGTTTGCTGCACGATTAATGTTGTTGTTGCATTGCTGGGTAGATAGGTATCATTTACGTATTGACTGGGTGCTGGAGGACCAAAGAGGCTCGGAACAGCCCCAGTGTATGTGTAGACATAGCCTGGGAAATTGAAAGAAAGAGTGTATGTGCCGACTTGACTAGGAGTAAAGGAATAAGCTTGATTTGAAGTTGGGTCTTGAACAACTGGAAAAGTCTGTGTAGTTACCACTCCGCTAGGGTCAGTAATTGTTAGTTTGTAGTTTTGGAATCGAATGTTGTTGCCTAGTTGTGCTCCATCCGCTATCTTGTCAATCCACATATAAACAAGTGCTGCTTGACCTACACCCACTGGGTTAGGTACAGCCTGAATATATGCGTAGGTTGGGATTTGCCAAGCAGGGGTATGTGCATTAGCAGTTTGCAATGAAATCAATGAAGCACCTATTGAAAGCGTTAATATCACAATCAAAGAAATTGTTGCAATTTTGCTTTTATTTTTGTTTGCCGTTTTTCTTTTCTCTCCTTAATTTGGGTATTAACCGACTCGGCGCCAAACGCTTTTAAATCTTGCTAGATACTGCCAAAACAGCAGGAAAAATCGCCTATATTGTAAGAAAAGTGGCTAAAATATTCAGTTTATTTACTTATTTTCGTAGAAACCCACGACAATAGCTAGCAAGAGATCAGAGCTTTTTTTCTGGAAAACCGAATTGTAGAAATCTTGAAAACATTGATAATCACTAAATAAATTCCAAAAAGCTTTCAGAGAATAACTGATAATCTTATACAGATTTAATTCAAATAATTCATTTTACGCTTCATCGTTACTAATAGGCTTGCAAATGAGTGGTCAAGAAGTTTACAGAACAGTCTTTGTGCTGAACTTAAATGCGGTCACCGGGATTTGAACCCGGGTCGTCAGCTTGGGAAGCTGATGTCCTACCGAACTAGACTACGACCGCACCTGATTAGTCAGAATAAAAACACAATGGCAACTTAAACTTTTACTCTTTTTTGCAATACACTTTTTTCAACGTCATGAAGATCATATTCTCAAAACAAAATCGTTATCAACCACCTACCTACCACTGACAGTATAGACAGGAGAAAACAAGCGTGCCCAAAAGCTTCACCTACACCGACGCAGGTGTGAACCGTAAACAACGCGTCGAATCCAAAAAGGCGTTAAAAAACCTGCAAGAAACCTACAAGTATAGTCGCTTTGGCGGCGTTATACATTTGCCATACGGCAACATTTTTCCGATCACAGAAAACTTGTTTTTGGACCTTGAAATTGAAGGCGTCGGCACCAAAGTACTCTTAGCACAATTAGCCCAGAAATATGACACAATAGGCATTGATGCAGTAGCTATGGTCGTTAACGACGTAATTCGTTCAGGAGCTAAACCGCTTGCAATTGCAGACAACATTCATGCCCAAGAAAGCAACCCTTTTCTTGTAAAAGAGTGGCTGAAAGGAATTGTTCAAGGCGCAGCTGAATCTGAGTGCCCAGTTACTAACGGAGAAACAGGCGATGTAGCTGAAATAATAAATGGATTAACAGAAAAAGTCGGTTTTGATATTGTTGTGGCTTCGATAGGGCAGGTTGAAAGACCCGAAATTATAACTGGAGAAAACATCAAGCCAGGTGACCCAATTATAGGGTTAGCCAGCAGTGGATTGCATAGCAATGGCATAACTATGGCGAGGAAAATTCTCTTTAAGCAGTGGGGTGGAAAATTTTTACCCGACGACAAACCAGCGGGCATTGACAGAAAAATTGTTTTGGAAGCTTTGGAACCAACAAAAATCTATGTAAAGCCATTACTCAAATTAGCCAGCGAAGTAAAAGTCAAAGCAGCCGTACACATAACAGGCGACGCCTACATGAAATTTAACAACCTTACTACTGTCTCGCCTGGAATAGGCTTCGAATTCAATAACTTCAAACCTCAAGCCATATTCGCATTAATTCAAAAGACAGCCGCGGAGCTTGGCTTTACCATTTCGGATGATGAAATGTTCAAGACTTTTAACATGGGCTGGGGCTTTGGCATAATTGTTGACAAAACAGAAATTGATAAGGCCATGAATACACTTGAGCAAGACAGCATAAAACCTGAGATAATAGGCAAAGTGACAGACAAACAGACCGTGCAAATAAAATACTTAAATAAAAAGATGGTTTTATCATAAAGTTTTGCTTTTTTTCTGATGAAAGTCTTTAAATTCTGTAAGCTTAATTTAAAGGCTTTATGAAATACCGAGTGAAAATAGAGGTCAGCTTAAAACCAGGTCATAGCAATCCTGAAGGGGAAACAACTGCTCATTTACTAAAAGAACTCGGCTACAAAGTAGAAACTGTAGACGTAAGCAAAGTTTACACTGCCATTCTTGAAGCAGCGTCAATTAAAGAAGCTGGGGCAAAAGCGGAAGATATGAGCAAACGCCTCTTAGCCAACCCAACCAAAGACAATTACACGATCAATGTTGAGGAGCAGAAATGAACGCTAATTTCTTCATGCAACGTAAGGCAGATTACCTACTTTACGAGGCTGATTTAGCCCAAGCCAGCGACCAACAGCTTCTCGAAATCAGTGATGAATTAGCTTTAGGCTTAAGTTTAGAAGAAATGAAAAATATTCAAGCGTACTTCAAAAAGGAAGACAGAAATCCAACTGATCTGGAATTGCAAACTATCAGCCAAACCTGGTCAGAACATTGCTATCATAAAACTTTCAAAGGTAAGATCCAAATTGACGGCAAAGAAATCGACAGCCTATTCAAAACATACATTGCAAAAGCTACAAAAGAAATCAAAGTGCCTTGGTGCTTTAGCGTCTTTGAAGATAACGCGGGCATCGTAAAATTTGATAAGGGTTATGGTATAGCGGCTAAAGTTGAAACGCACAATCACCCGTCAGCAGTTGAACCTTTCGGGGGAGCAGCTACAGGTGTAGGGGGCGTAATTCGAGATATCCTAGGCGTGTGGGCTGACCCAATTGCTTGCACAGACGTTTTGGGTTTTGGACCACTTGATTATGATTATAACAAACTTCCCTTAGGCGTTAAACACCCAAAATATGTTTACATGGGTGTCACTGCAGGAATTAGCGCTTATGGAAATAACATGGGCATCCCAACCGTTAACGGGGCCATTTACTTTGACGAAAGCTACACAGGCAACGTCACCGTATACTGCGGATGTATTGGGCTTCTACCGTTAAGCAAATTTACAAAAAACGCTAAACCAGAACACATAATTGTTTTAGCTGGTGGAAAAACTGGACGCGATGGCATCCACGGCGTAACTTTTGCCTCAGCTGAATTAACGGAGAAATCCGAAGAAGTTTCTCGTCCAGCTGTACAAATCGCCGACCCGATTGAGGAAGAGAAAGTTAAGCGGGCTATAATTGAAATCCGCGATTTACAATTGGCATCAGCTACAACTGACCTTGGCGGTGGCGGCTTATCCTCAGCCGTGGGTGAAACAGGTGAACGCTTCGATTGTGGTGTAACTGTTGATCTTGGCAAGATACCATTGAAATATCAGGGTTTGGCGCCATGGGAAATTTACATTTCAGAATCCCAGGAACGAATGCTCATAACCGTGCCTCCAGAAAATTTAGAGCGAGTTATGGCAGTTTTTGAAAAAGAAGACGTGGCTGCTACAGCCATCGGCAAACTAACCACCGAGCGGCGTCTGCAATTGAGTTTTAATGGCGAAAAAGTTGCAGACATGGACATGGCTTTCCTATTTACTCCATGCAAAAGCATGAAAATTGCAACCATAGAAAAACAAACTTTCACAGAACCGCAGTTTAATGAGCCACAAAATCTAACAGAAACACTCATGCAGCTTCTTTCAGCACCAAACATTGCCAGCAAAGAAAGCATCATACGCACTTACGACCATGAAGTAAAAGGCAACACTACGCTGAAACCCTTGCAGGGAGATTATGCAGGGCCAAACGATGCAGCTGTTATAAAACCGTTGAATGATTCGTGGAAAGGTTTGGCAATTTCTTGCGGTATGAATCCGAATTACGGCAAGATCGATGCTTATTGGATGGCAGCTTCAGCCATTGACGAGGCAATAAGAAATAATATTGCTGTCGGCGGTAGAAGAGTTGCGTTACTTGACAATTTTACTTGGGGAAATCCGGAGAAGCCAGAACGTCTGGGTTCGTTGGTTAGAGCTTGTGAAGCATGCTATGACTTCGCAACCGTTTTTAGAACGCCGTTTATCTCGGGAAAAGACAGCCTCTACAATGAGTCACCGCTGGGTCCAGTCACACCAACACTTCTAATCACTGCAATCGGCGTTATTCCAAACATTGAATCAACCACATCTATGGATTTGAAAGCTCCAGGCAACCTACTCTACATAATAGGAGAAACCTTCAATGAACTTGGAGGTTCAGAATACTATAAACTAAAAGGTTGTTTAGGTGCAAATGTTCCCAAAGTTAAAGGTGGAAAAGCCAAACGCACATTCAAAGCGGTAACCAAAGCCATCGATTCTGGCTTGGTCAAGTCGTGTCATGACCTGTCAGAAGGGGGATTGGCAGTGGCGGCGGCAGAGATGGCGTTTGCAGGGGGCTATGGCTTAGAAATAGATTTGAGCCAAATGCCAGGTAAACCGTTGGAACGCAATGATTTTGCGTTGTTTTCAGAGTCAAATAGCCGCTTCCTAATGGAGGTCGCAGAAACCGACAGGAAAAAATTTGACGCATTAATGAAAGGTAAAATGTGTGCTCAAATTGGCAAAGTAACCAAAGAAGAAAAACTGCTTATCCACGGATTTGACCAGAGAATAGTGGTTGACGCTTCAATTTCTGACTTGCGACATTGCTGGAAGAAAACGTTAAGCGGGGAATCCTAAATGAATCAACAAGAAATAAAAGTCTGCGTCATGCGTGTGGGCGGAACTAACTGTGATGCAGAAACACAAAGGGCGTTTCAAGAATTAGGCGTTCAGGCAGAGACATTACAGGTTAATGAGTTAATAAAACGCAAAAATCTGTTGGACTATCAGGTTCTTGTTTTTCCGGGAGGGTTCTCATTTGGAGACTATGTGCGTTCTGGAGTCATCTTCGCAAGGTTACTGAGCGCCAAGTTGGGCAAAGAAATTGAAACGTTCATTGAGGAAAGGAGACCAATTCTGGGCATATGCAATGGCTTCCAAATAATGGTTGAGTATGGTTTGCTTCCAGGCTTTGAAGGAGTAAGTACCTACCCTGAGGCTACATTAACTACTAATGAACCTGCAGGCTTCAAATGCCAATGGGTTCATCTCAAACAGGAAAATAAAGGAAAATGCATTTTCACAGACAAAATTTCTGCTGGAAAAGTTCTTAAAATGCCAATTGCCCACGGAGAGGGAAGATTGCTGTTTCCTAAGGAAAAAGAAAAGGATATAGTTGCAAAACTAATCGATAATGACATGATTGTTTTCCGATACTGTGACAAAGAGGGCAACATTGCAAATGGCAAATATCCGATAAATCCCAATGGCTCCACTTATGACATCGCAGGCATATGTAACAAGGAAGGAAACATTTTCGGTTTAATGCCTCATCCAGAAAGAGCAATGTATTGGTGGCAACAACCCAACTGGACACGCAAGCAAAAGATGCTACAATACGGCGATGGAAAACTCATCTTCCAAAGCATAATTGATAATCTAATAAAGAAATGCTAAGTCTTTAGCGTAAGGCAAACCTGCGCGGGCTCCCATCGTTGTAACGCTTCGGGAAGCTACAAAATTCGCTATCTGTCCACATTCATACAAGCTTTTTTTGTTTATTAAGCCATAAAGGAAACCTGCGCAGAAAGCATCGCCCGCACCCGTTGTATCAACTGCTTTAACTTTGAAAGGTTCTACAGTAAGATGTTCTTGACCATCAGTTACAAAGCAACCTTTGTCTCCAAGTTTTACTGCCACAATTTTAACGCCTAGCCCAATCATTGAATCAGCACCTTCGCGATAATCTGTTTCCCCGGTTAGAAGTTCAAGTTCAAAGACGTTAGGCATCAAAACATGCGTGCTACGGATTATAGGTTCTATGGCGGCGAAGCCTTTCTGTGCATAGATTGAGCCTGGGTCGAAGCTTATTTTAACGTCGTTGGGTAAGGCGGCTAAGAGCTTTTTTTGGGAGCGCAGCGATTTTTCTCCGACAAATGAGGAGAAATGCACAAGTTTTGTTTGAGAAAGATAACTATAATTGATTTCACGGGGTTCTATCGTGTCGTTGACGCCTGAGTTAATGTAGAGGGCTCTTGCGCCTTTTTTATCCACAAACCCCATAACTGAGCCGCTTTTGCCCTTGGTGGACTGAATGATGCCGTTGATATCAACGCCTTCCTTGTTGAAACAGTCAATTTGCATTTTGCCTTCTCGATCATTGGCTACTTTGCCTATAAATCCTGTTTTGCAGCCAAGTCTTGCCATAGCAACTATGGTGTTTGCGGCTGATCCACCGCAGGCTTCAGTATAGTCTTCAGTGAAGCTTTCTTCTTCAGGTCCTGCAAGATGATTCACTTTAAAGAGCATATCAACATTAAGGGCGCCAAAACCAACAACATCAAATTTAGTCATTAAAATAACTCCATTAACGAGATTTTATATTCGCCTAATTTCCCGCCGTAGTTACCAGCGGAAACCTTCACGACACCTTCAATATCCAAAACGGCTTCGATGCCAACTTTTGTGGCTTCTTTAACAGCGTCTAATGAAATGCCGTCATAAACTATTTCAGCTATGTACTCAACGCCTTCTGGAACAAGAGATTCTTTGCCTAATCGATTCTTGAGTGAGGGACAGTATAGATGATTGGTTGTTGGGCCAATTTTTGGAAAATGGGTTTCTGGCTTGGAGCCCGCTGAGCAAACATCAAAGGGCGTAACAACCCCTTCCACGTTATGGATTGCGCTTAGAGCTTTTTCTCCCGCTTGCTTTAGGGCTTGTTTTGTTTTGCACAAAACCCAAAAATTGCCGCCCATAACGCCTCTTGCATAGCCAAGATAACGTTCAATTATAAAGTCTGGAACCATCAAAGGAACAATGATGATTTCTCTGCCATATCTTTTTTCAACTGATTCGTAGCCGTCGCCGCAGTGTCCTACCGTTTCCATCATATCCAATTTGCCTTCAGCCTTAGGCAAGGCATCGAATACTGCTGTGAAAGGCTTAACAAGGATGTCTTGACGTATTCGGTAGGAGAATTCGGTTTCGAACTTTTTTAGTGACTGATCGAAAGTTTTTTTAGGGTTTATTTGTCCCCAGAATTGTAAAATTGCGCCGATTCGGTTGTCAGGCGTTTCTTTAGGGGGCAGGTATTTTTCTATTCCACCTTCAGTTCTGCCGATAACGACAGAGGGGGTTGCAGTTGAATCCTCAGCCGCCTTTCGAAGAGTCTCGTGGTCGTCTGCAGTTACGATTACCCGACAAAACAGTCCAGTAAACGCTTCAGCAAATGTGTCCTCTACCAGCGCTTTAGTCATTTATCCAAGCCTCCCAATGGCGGTTCCACGAACTTTTCGTCTAAATTCACTACTTTCAGCAACAAGTGATTCCATATTTTGGGCTGTGACTATTTGAACCTTGGGCAAGGCATCAGGGTATAGGGATAAAAATATCTTAAGTAAAGTTTCGTTTATCTCGTTTTTCTTGAGGGTTTCATGATCCCATGAACTAAGAACTTCCAAGGTATTTTCTTTACCTAACTTAGAGAACAAATCAGCCATCACCGCACTTACAAGGTTACTTTCTGATAGAACTGCCACTTCGGCATTCTTCACCGCATAACTATTGCCGTTGAAGGAAATTGTTAGTCCACCGCTTTCTCTAACCAGTTTGAAGGCTTCCACATCAGTAATGCTATCTCCCACATACATTACGTCCTCTAAGTTTGCACTCAAACGCTTAATGACGTCTCGAATTGCTTCAGCTTTCTGTTCTCCCCCAACAGTCACCACGTCAATGAGAAATTTGCTAACAAACATCTTGGGAATTTCGTTCCAGAAAATCTGGTCCAGACGCTGAATAGCTGCTCGGTCGCTTTGTGAGAAATCCTCAATTGTTTTTGTGGATTTGGGGATGTCTATTAACTTCATGGTGGAGATTTCTTGGGCTATTTGTTTTAGTCGGTCTTTTTCTCGTGGTGTGATGGGGCATTTGTCTATGCTGACTTTGGTGCAGTAAGTGTTTTTGTATGGGAATTCGGTTGCTTTGCAAAGGGCCTTAATGTAGTGCTCGTAGCTGGTGCTGACAATGAAGGCTTCTGTTATAGATTGTACGTGACTCAGTGTGTTTCTACTGTTTGCGATTAACATGATGTTGCTTTCGGAGAACGATTCCATTTGTTTGTCAGTTACGTTGTATGCTTTGAAGAAGGGCAAAATAAGTTTTAAAGTACTTCCTGCAGTGTAACCTGGCTTTTGAAGAATATCAGCTAAAACATCATCATATTTGCTGATGTTAGCGAAAAGTACGTCGCCGTTTGGAATAAAATTAGCCGCTAGTTCAAATGCATTGTCATTTTTTGAGATTGGCCCTTCACAGTCGGATATGAAGATGCGCTTCACGCTTTATGCCTCAACTTATCCATGTGGGCTACGCTTTTGGCAATGTGTTGTTTTGAGGCGATGTCGGTTCGATTCCATAGTGCGCCGCCTGTAATTGCTTTGGCTCCTTCTTGGCTGATTTGTCTGGCTTCTTCTATGCTTTTTCCGATGCCTAAAACGCCTAAAGCGCGGGATTTCAAGGCACAGTTTTTGCCGGCTTTAACTTCCATTGATCCCGGGTAGATTCGGATATTTTTACCATACTTTTTGGTTAATTCAAAAGCTTTTGATAGGTCAACTGACGAGTTGAGAGCTGATTTGGTTACTTGGTTTGGGAACACATCTGCATAGCCACCGTAGTCTGCTGGAACCTTGTAGGTTAAAACAGAGGCAGCATTTTCCAATTCGACAGTCGTTAAGTTTCCGTCAATCATTTTTAGGCAAACATCAACGAAATCGTCTTTGATTAAGGCAAGAAGGTTGATTATTTCAGGGTCTCCTGGGCGACTGTTGTTCTCAAGAACTTTAATGCCTTTACCTGTATGCATGAACGCTAAGTAAAGAGGCACACCTCTAAGCGCGGAGGCATCTTTGATTTTTGCGCTCCAACCTTTAAAAATTTTGTTTGCTAACAAAAGCTCCTGCTCACGTTCAGACGCGGTTAAGAACGGTAATTTGTCATCAACATCTTTGTACGAACCCATGCCGCCCGTGTTTGGACCTTTATCATCATCGAAGGCCCGTTTGTAATCCCTTGTATCTGGCAAGGGTACGAAGTGTTTTCCGTCGCAGAAAGCCATAAAACTTGATTCTTCCCCATCGATCTTTTCTTCGATAATAACTGAGCCGTATTGAAAGTTTGACATAAAGTGTTCAAAAAGTTGTTCTCGGTTTTCAAAGTGGTCGCCCCAGACACCAACACCTTTTCCTAAGGCTGGTCTATCGGGCTTCACAACGGCTTGGTTATCTAATTCATCGAGCCAGCGGTAAACATCAGCTTCAACATCTTTTGCTTTGTACTCGGCTGGATTAAAAACTTTGAAACGTGGATTCGCTTCAGGTGCAATCTCATCAAAAAGTATACGCTGCTCCACCTTACTGACTTCTATGGCGTATTGTTGTTTTGGACAAATAACAGGTATACCTGTTCGTTTTTCAACTAGATCGCGGACGCCTTCAATAATGGGTTTTTCAGAGCCGACTAAAGCAAAACTTATTTTGTCCTTATTTGAGTCTGCAAATTTGCAGACTTCTTCAACATCCAAGTTTGGAATGACAACGTGTTTCTTGGCTTTTTCTGCGTTGAAGGGATTGCGTTGTTTATCGGCGATGTAGAGTTCTACTTGGTATTTTTTGCTTTGCAGAAGTGCATCGACCATAGCGACTTCTCTTGCACCGTAAGAAACTACGAGGACACCTATTTTTTGCATCAGGGGATACACCGTTATGCTAAAACAGTAGAATCAAGGCTTAATTTGCTTTGCCACCAAGATTACGGCTGAACTTCTTCTGACTCATAGATTCTTGATTTTTCTTGATACCCAGCTAAGAATCTTTGTTTCATAACGTCAGCCATCTTTTGTGCGCAGGGTGTGGGGTACTCTCCGTTGATGCAGGCTAAGCAAAGTTGGTCTTTTGTTTTACCTATCGCGGCTATTAGTGCCTCATGGGATTGGTAACATACACCATCTGCACCTATGATTTTAGCTATTCCTTCAGCATCATGTCTGGAGCCGACGAGTTGACCATAAGTTGACATGTCAATGCCGTAGAAGCATGGGCCGATAATTCTTGGGAAAGTTACGAAGACGTAAACTTTTTTGGCGCCTGCTTTTCGCAGTTTATCAATTATTACTTTGGTTGTGTCGCCTCTAACGATGCTGTCCTCAGTTATGATTACTCGTTTTCCATCTACTTTGGAGCCCAAAATGTTAATTTTTTTATCAATAGTTGAAAAACGCTCAACATTTAGGAGAATGAAAGCGCGTTCGGTGACATATCGGTGGCGCCTTGATGCGCGTTCCCATCGCAATCCCGATGCTTCATGTACCCCCATGGCTGAGTCATCGCCGGTTTCAGGTACCGAAAGAATAATGTCACTTTCTTTTACAACTTGAGGGTTTTCTTTTACAATATTTCTGCCAAAATCTTCTCGGATTTCATAAACGTATTTACTGTTGAACCTTGAATCTGGCCTCGCAAAATAAGCATATTCAAAGGCGCAAAAAGCTGGACGAGTGTTTTGGATGAGTTGAATGCGTTTGAATCCGTCTGCCGAAACAGTTACAAGTTCACCTGGGTTTAATTCAAAATCTCTCACAAAACTGTTCATATCTAAGCTTACGGTTTCAGATGAAAAAGCGTAGGTTTTTCCTGCTGGATCATGTCCTGCGCATAAGGGTTTTATTCCGTGTGGATCTTTGAAAGCGAAAAAGTCGCCTTCTCCTGTTATGCCGGTTACTGAGAATGCGCCGTCTAGGCTTTCCATAACTTCTTTGGCTGCTGAGGGCAAGTCTTTGCCTTGTTTTAAGGCTAAGAGCATTTTATTGCATACAATGTCGGAATCGCAGCTGTATGCAAAGTCTGGGAAGTTTTCGAACATTTCTTTTTTCAGGGGCACGGTATTGACGATGTTGCCGTTAAATGAGAGAGCAAGTTTTATGCCATTTATTGAAGCCACAACTGGTTGGGTGCCCTGTATTATTGAGACATCATCGCATTTTCCAGAGGTTGTGTATCTTACATTGCCGATGCCGATTGATCCAGGCAGACGGCCAAACCATTCTTTTATGGCGTCATTTTTTACTTTAGGAACTAAATCCAAGTTTTTGTATGTGAAAAATTCTTTATCACTATAAGTGAGAAACCCGTGCGATTGATGCCCTCGATGATTTTGAGCGCGTAAACCCCAATAAACATATGGAAAGACAGGTTGATTTTCATAGTTTATTGCGCCAAAGATACCACAGCCCATTTTGGTCCCTTCCCGCGTAATTATGCATGTAGACACAGAAGGGGTTTATCAGCTTTATGTACATATTTTAGCTAAAATCACGGGGTTTTTGACATAATAGAACCTAAACCACAAGAATATTGACGAGAGGTTTCTTCAGATTTGTTGGTTGGCTTTTCATTGAAAGAAGAAGAAGCTTGGTGGGAAGCACCTTCTTCTTCTTCTTCTTCTGCTTACAATTTGGTGGTAGAAGGAGGAGGACAAATGGAATTAGCACCGTGTCCTCCTTCTTCTAAGAATGGGTGGAGAATTGTCGTTATTTTTGTTTGTATTCGAGTATTCCGAAGTGGTTGCCTTCAGGATCCAACGCTAATGCCCACCAGCCTAACCCAGGAATCTCCATTTTTGGCACGACTATTTTGCCGCCGAGTGCTTCGACTTTTTTGCTGTATTCTTCGACTGATTCTACGGAAATGTAGTTTGTTGGTTTAGCCATGTCTGGCATGGAAGCGTCTTTCTTGTCAAATAATCCACCGTTAACGCCTGGTCGGATAGGCATCATTGTTTTTTCATCCACAGGAACGGTTCCTATTAGATAGTAGGTTGTTGGTCCAGGGTACTTATTCATGGTCCAACCAAACAAGTCCATGTAGAATTTTTTGATTTTTTCTATGTCGTTGGCTGGAATTTCAAAATGCACAATGGTATGATCCAAAAAATCACCATTAATCCAATTCGTAGGCTAAAATAAAAACCTAATGAAGACATTTAGTTTGAAAATTATTAAAAACTTAAAAAGTAAAGAAAGAAAAGATTGATTTTATGGTTGCCATTTTTCTATGAGATATTTCGGTATCTCACTGCTGTCGCGTGGTCCAACGAGGACTTTCCAGCCACTGAGTTCTTCGATTTCGCCGCTGATTCTTGATGCTTTGCCTGGGATGATGATTTTGCGGTGTTTTACTTTGCTTTCTATGCCTGAAGCTTTGATTGCGTCCGCAACTCGTTCGGCTGTGAGTTTTCTTCCTGCCACTCCGCTGTCGATCGCTGAGCCTTCAGTTTCAACAACGATTAGGTAGGCGTTTAGTTTGTTGCTTTCGATGTCTGAGGCTACTGTGTAGTATGTTAGGGCAAAGTTGGTTGTGAACATTACTGGTGAGTTTTCGTCTGGTGTACCGTACACTTTGAGTCCAGGAGCAACTGCAACTGGTTTGCGTGGATCAGTGTAAATGTTCTGGCGCAAAACTGTGGTTGGAAGTAATGACCATCCATCGTTACCATGCATTATAAGAACGTCTGCATAGCGCACAATAAGCATAGAAGCTACGTAGGCCTCTCGCCATTTGATTAGATCGTCTGCTGTGTCGCCTTTGTCCACCCAAGCAACCATTGGAACACCCAATAGGGGTAAGCCGGCTAATTCTTCGCCGCCTTTGGTTGCTGCTCTGCGTAACATTGTAAAGTTGTTAATTGTGTCTGGTAAGCCTTCGTTGATGAATGTGCCTGGGTCTAAAACTATGTCTTTTACGCCGTAAGTCATCAAGGTTTTTACGATCGAAACCAAGGTGGTTAGATCGTTTGGTGAGGATGCAACTAGTGGGCAATCGTACATCATTGCGAGTTCTGCCATGTCTTTCCAGTTGGTTGAGTTTGCCGCATAGAGAAGTGGTCGTGCTTTGGGCGCTGCCATTAAGCCTGCTTCAGCTATTGTGGGGTTTAAGGTGCAAAGAATCATGGGTATTTTGGTGGTTTCTGAGACTTTTTTGACGGCTGCTTTGAATTTTTCTGGGTCTTCTGATGTGCATCTAACAGCGATCATATCTAGTTTTAGTGTGTTACCAATGTATTCGAAGGTAAAGTTTTCAGTTTTTTGTACGCGTGCAACTATTTCTTGTTCAGTCATTTCGTCGGTTACATCGATTGCGATTGCTGTTGGATTTTTGTAAGTGAATTCGTGGCGGTACATGACTAGTTTGCCGCCGATTTTCTTTGCTTTGTCTCCAACGCCGACGATGACTTCTTTGACTGCGGGCTTTAGGAGTTCTTTGAGTACAGCATATGATTTGGCGTTTTCCGGTTTGAGAAGTGGTTTGCAACTGTCGAGTTCGATTTCGCGGTTGACAATTTTTGTGGCGAACGCCATGCAGTTGTCGACACCGCATTCTTTGCAGTTAATTTTTGGCAAGCTCTTGTAAACGGTTATAGGGCTAAGTTCTTTTAATCCGCCTTTTTTCTTTTCTGCCATATCAATCATGTCTCCTTAAGCTTTCACTGTGACCCAGTTTGCATATTTTGATGGGTCTGCTTTTTTAGCGCTCGTTAGGTAATTTGTGACGTCTTTGAGTGTTTTTACGGCTGCTGGGTGCATCATCATAAATAAGTCAACTCCAGCTAGCAGTAGTGTTAGTGCAGTGGTTACTTCCCAAAGCGGCCCTCTTAGCTCGCGTGGTTCCCATTCAGCTGACATTTTTAGCCATGCTTCACGGGCTGCCCAAGCGTTGGTTGTTCCTGAGGACATTGGTTGTGCCAGTTCGGCGTCGCCCATTAAACCGCCCATGCGTGCCCGTTCCATGTTAGTAAATGCATAGTCTAAACCGTAGCCGAGTGCTGCAGTTGTTAAGTCCATGATAATGTCTTCTTTGCCAACATAGTCGTAGAGACGTCTATTGAGTTCCCGTGCTAAGTTGAGGTCCATGGGTGTGAATGAAAGGATTGCATGGCCTGCTTTCTTGATGAATTTCGCACATTTCTCTACATCCATGTCACGTGTAACGGAGCTAATTAAGAAGCGTTCGCCTGGAAATTGTGCACATACTTCTTCAAAGACAGCTGTGTCTTTAACTGGGTCTCCGCATCCGCCGATGACTAATGGCACATCTACAGCTTGAAGGACTTTCTCGATGGTTTTGCATGCGTCTTTGGGTGATGCATCTTTGAGAAGTGGGTCAACACTGATTAAGTGCATAGTAACCATATCTGCACCGAATTTGTCGACTGCAAGTTTTGCCCAAGCTGCTGGGTCACCGACGACGTCTTTAACGTGCATCTTGACTGCTTTGCTTAGTGGAACTTCCATGTCGAAAACGTCTAAGGTGATGACTGGTTTGTGTGGCATTGGACGTTCAAAAGTGTAGAAAGCTGGAGAAACTTCTCCGCCGATGGTGAGTGATTTTCCGCGTGTGCCGCCGTCTTTTCTTGTTGCCCCAAGTGTTACTTCAGCAATTTTGTTTGGGTAGGTTTCAATTGGTGGAATGAAAGGCACTTGTAGCATTGAGAGCGGTTTTCCGCCTGCTATTGCGCCTGGAAGCTTAAGTTTAGGCATTATTTGCCCTGCCATTCCAGGTTCAAAGAGTATTTCTAAGTCTTTGACATCCATCTGGAAATCTTCCAGCTCAATTTGCTGGAATTTGGCGAGCGCTTCTAGCAGATCGTCGCTTAGTTGTAGACCTTCATTGTCTTTCTTTTTGTCGTTGTCGTTTTGGGGCGTTGCGATCACCGTTTGTCTTTGTTCTCTTTGTCGTTTTTAACGGTTGTAATGATTACTTTGTTTGCGTAGATTTTTGCGTCTTTAAGGATTATTTTGAATCCGCCGGCCATTATGGGTAGTGTTCCTGCGGTTGCTACTGGCATCATGGTGCCTGCTGCTTCTTCGTTAACTTGGATTGCTTGTGCTTCTGGTTCTGGTGCTGCTTCCGTTTCCCATTTTGCAACGACTGGGTGATTCTTTTCCTTTAGGAATGCTTTGAGTTCGTCGATGTTCTTTGCATTTTCTTCAGTTGCGACTTTGTCAACAACGTCTTTGGGTATAAAGTCCATTATTTTTTCTTTAACTTCTTTAGGTACCCAAACTACACGGTTCCATCCACCGTCTGCGGCAAAGAATTTCTTGCTTCGCATGTATTCGATGGACATTCCGTGGAATCCGTCGATTTGTCGTCCGCCTGCTGCTGAGTCTGCGATGGTGCTGAATGGTAAGCCGTTTACGGCTGCGCCTTTGAAGGCTCTGTTAACTACACCGAATCCGTCGACTTCTGGGATGTAGAAAGTTACTGCTTCGAAGCATCCGCATGAAGTGTGTGGGTGATCAAATGCTGTGTAAAGCCAAACTTGCTGAACTTCGCCCATGGTGCGTTTCTTGGCTGCTTCGTTAACGCCTGAGAATTCGCCTTTCTCTGCGTTGATTATTTCGCCTCTTGGAATTGCGAAGACTGGACCTTTTGGATCGATGCTTGCTGATGCTTTTCCGTCAAACCAGCTGATTGCACCACAGTTGCTGTATCTTTGAGGTGTGATAACGCAGACGTGGCTTGGTGCGAATGATTGGCACAGAGCACAACCGTAGAATGTGTCAACATCTTTGTCTTCGAGACCTCTTGCTTTTGCGTCACGGGATTCGTATGCTTGTAGTGCTTCAGGATAGAATTCATCTATTTTTGCTGGATCTGTTACGAAGGTGATTTGTACTTTTTCGATAATTGGCAATTCACTCTTGAATAAGCGGTAAAGTACTTTGCCTATTGGTTCGAAGCTGTTTAAGCCTTTTTGGAATGATTTTTTGCCTATGCGTATCCAGAGGTCATAACGTTGGTTTAGGTGCATGAAGCCTTCGATATAGTTTAGGTAGCCGTGAATGCGTCTTTCAATGACACCTTCAAGACCTTGGTCGAGTTTTGCGCCTGCTGCTTCAACAAGTATGCCAAATGGGTATGCGCCGCCTTCTTTCATGTCTTTTAGGTCTGGACCGATGATGGTGATTTTTCCATCTTCGATTTCATTCATGGGTTTTACTTTTGCCAGTTCAAACTTTTGTTTGACTGTAGGACCGCCGAGTTCTACTTGCATATCATTTCTACGGATACGTTCGCCTTCGAATATTACGCCAACTTCAACAGGTATATCTTTAAACATAGACATTTTTTTTAATTTCCTCCACTAAATTTCTGTGTCATTACTGTAAGATTTGCAGCCCAATCTTCAAGGGATGCATTTGGGAAAGACCAACTTGCGTGGACATGGAATAGGTTGTCAATAGTCATTGTTTTTAGGTCTGGTGCAAAATGTTTGAGCCCGCAGAGGATAAGTGCTTCCATGTAGTAGGGCATAGCGACCATTATGACGAGGTCTGGGTGGCCTTTGCCATCTAAGCCTTGCCACTCTGGATCTACGACACGCTGACCGATTTCCATTGCATTCATAAATGCGGCTGGTTGATATCCGCGTTTAATGAATTCACCAACCATATGGGCTGTTGCGACCACTGGAACTTTAGATGCATTTGCGAAGTCAATTAGATATTCGATCAATTGTTTGCCTTCCATGTACCTCTCGGTGGCGTTGCTGCCAACGATGAGGAGTGGACGGGAAGCTTTTTTGATCATTGCTACGGCTATCTCAGGTTTTTGTATGGGGTTTGCTTTTTTAGATGTTGCTATTTCTGCACATTGCCATGGTTCACAGGACATGTCTTTTTCTCCTCCATTATTCCTTCATTTTTCGGACCATTCTTGGAAGTAGTGTAGGGTCCGGAATTATTGTTTCTTTCCAGTTATGATCTTGTAGGATTTTCGCGAATTCATCTTTCATGGTCATTGGGACATCAGCCATTGTTCTTACAAACAGATGCAGATCATCTGGCATAACTCCCATGTATCGTTTGCTTAGGTCAACGTAGTGGCTTAGTTTTATGCTGCGTCCTTTCCATGTGTCGTTTGGTCTGATGCAAAGTTTTGCGATTGCAACCATACATTCCTCTTTAGTTTCTGCTACGTTGAAGAGGTGCTCTGGTGCTGGACCGACATTCACTTTGTCGCCTGTTCGTGCATCGTAGACCATCCAGTTTTCTGGGTCTTCTTTTCTGCCAAGGAGCATACGTCTGTATTTGCTGCCGTGTGGACCGACGAGAACTGGCACACCTAAGCGCCAGAAGCCTGCGCCGATTGCGGCTGCTTTCTGTGAGTATGCACCCCAAGCTAAGCCGACTGCGCCGAGACGGTTGTGTATATAATCTGCGATTTCTTCGTAGTTGCCTTTTAGTGGGCGTTTTGCGAAGATGTTTGCTACTTTGATTGCTGCACCGGCGATGTGTGCGTTTGATACGCATGAACCAGTGTTGAGGACTCCTCCTGCTTCGAATCCGCCTGGGAATTCTTCGTATAGTGTTTGGCCGTCGCTGTTGCGGTAGCTGCCTGCGGACATTGCTGAGCATCCTGATAATGCAACGATGTATCGTCTGCTTGCAAATTCTCTTGCTATGTCATAGACGTCTTTGCCTCCTTTTGGATAGTTGCTGCAGCCTACGATTGCAACGATGCCTGGGATTTCTCCGAGGACGATTGGGCTGCCAACGTTGCGGATTTCTACGTCTGAGACTTGGCCTCTGCCTGAGCGGCACAAATTGTTTTCTGCATACATCGCTTTTTCGCCTGCTTTAACTATGAGGCTATGTATCATGATTTTCTGTGGGCATGCTTCTTCGCATCTTCCGCATCCAATGCAGGTTTCATAGAGGTCTTCTAGTAGACTTATGTCGCCTTTTGCTGCTGCTTTTATGGCTGCTGGAATTGCGTAGTCTTGTGGGCAGTTGCGTTGGCAACTCTTGCATTGTGTGCAAGTCTTAGCGATTTCGTATTATTTCCTCCATGCTTGGAAGAACGCTCTTTCTTTTGCGGATTGGAGCGACTTTTTGTGCAACTCGAACAGCTACTTCGCCGACTTTTTCTGGGTCAAGAATTAATACGCCTTTTACTTTGCCGCTTACGAGGTCAGCTACGATTTCGTCTGCTGGGTCGTTTGTGCGGTTCTTGAAGCCCATGCAGTTCTTTTCTGATGCTGCAATTACCGGCGAGTTAACTTTTTCTGCTTCGTCATAAATGTCTGTTCTGATGCATTGTTCGTCGAGGACTACTACGTCTGCTAATCCTGCGCGGACGAATCTTAGTTCCCAACTTATTGGTCCAACGACTCTCGCTCGATTGTAATATCGTGTCATGTCATGTGATGTACAACATAAGCCGACAATTTCGATTTGTTCGTCAACTTTGTTTCTTTTGCGTAATCAATTATTCCGACTGATGGAACAACGTTATGACCGATGGCCATGATAACTGGTTTGGTGCGGTCGACGCTACCGATACCGAGTTTGACAAGCGGTGCTTCTGGGTCAGCTTTCGGATAGCCTAAAGTTGAAATTTGAGCGATGTCACCGACTTCCATTCCTACATGGTCAATCATGCCGACATGCATGGCTTTTGATTCAAAATCCAAGTTATTGCCTTCTTGACCTGTGTGTCCTACTGCAAGGATTTGGGTGATTTGCTCTTCAGTATAAGTTAGAATTTCGTCTAAGTCGCCTAAGCGTTTCAGGCTTTATACCAGTAACAAGACGACTGACTGGCGCTTCAACTTTTACGTTTAAGCCGCCGACGTTTAAGGGGTATCTGCGACCGTATTTTTCAATTAGGTGGTTAAGAAGATGACGTGAGTGGGCTGTGTGGCACGCAGCTCCAATGGCACAAGCTAACATCACAATTCGAGAAGATTGGGTTGCGATGTCTATGCCACATGCACCACGTTTTCCAGCTGTCAAGTCGCATTTGCCAAAAGTGCAAAGACAACAAGAGTCGCAGTCAGGCATGTAAAAAGGCTTGTACTTGGTGAGGAGCTTCATGTCCCAGTCTCTGAGGGTTGTCATTGAGGGCATTGGTGTTGGACCCATCGGTTCTTCAGTGTAGTTATCGTTCATAACCTTACCAATGGAGACTTCAAGATTTTTTATTTGACCATTACTGGTCTTCATTTCGTCGATTTTAATTTGGACGTTTTTACTAGTCAAATGTGAAACCTCTGTAAAGGTTTAGGTCTATGCTGCATTACAATCTTTTTAAACCTTTCCAGATTTCTTAGGCAAAAGTCATGGTTCAGATATAGATGTGGAATGTTTTTCAAAAAATAATGTAAAAAAGAAAGTGGTAAGAATTAGGCTATAGATAGCCCAAGGTTTTAAGTATGGTTTTAACCGAGAGATATGCTTGGTTGTCTTTTGGCAAGTCAATCAAGGACTTCCCATTAAGAACATAATCATCTAATTGTCTCATCCTCAGCAATTTTACCCAAATATTTGAATTTTAAATCAGCTTCTGCTTGTCGCACCTAATTCTGCGGGAAAGCGGTAACCCCCTATTAAATAGAAATTTTCATATTTCATGTCTACTTCTTTAACGATTCTTACAGCTCGTTTCACGTGGTCAAGAGATTTCTTTGAGTGATCCAGAATATCGAATATGTCGTTTACATTTGAGGTAATACGTCTGTTGAGGTTTTCTAATCCTGCCGGAGAATCGATTAAGATGTATTTGTAAGTTTTAGTGAGCGATTCTAAGGCGCCTTTCAGGGCAGAGTTTGGCATGCAGTAACAACCTTCAACCCATTTAGTGCCAACCGAGAGGAAATCGAAATTGGTGCTTTCAAACAAGGCTTTTTCCCAAATGCGGCTTTCAATTCTTTCGGTTGGGGAAATACCTACAGTAGTGCCTCCTTGCTCAATAAATGTGCTAACAAGTAGTTCAGCGATTGTTGATTTTCCAGCTTCCTTCAGGTCTATTCCAAGCATTTCTGCGAGGTTCTGGTCTGGATCAGCGTCAACCAACAGGAGAGGCGACTGTTTTGTTTCAATAAAACTTTTAGCCATTAAAGCGGTGAAACTTGATTTTCCTGTCCCACCACGCCCAACTGTAACGAGAGTTTTCATTCAATAAACCTCAAGTTTATGACGTTTTCTTAAGCAAAAGCTCACATATATTATCTATGGTTTTAACTGCAGGCATTTCCTTGTTTCTCAGCGGGGTTTCGCCAAGCATGTCAGCCTCAATTACTTTGGGGTCATAAGGCACAAAAGAAAGTAGTGTTAACCCGTTTTTGTCAGAAAAACTCTGGATAGCCTCTTTTTGGGTGTCGTTCATTACTCTGTTTCCGATGAGGTAAAGCTGTTTCATACCCGCTTTTGACGCAAGGTCATGGATGTGTTTGGCGATTTCGAGTGATTTCAAATTTGAATCTGCAACGATGAGTAATGCATCGACTTGTCTCGCGGTTCCTCTGCCGATGTGTTCCACGCCTGCCTCCAAATCCATGACAACCGCTTCGTTCCGTTCAACCACAAGGTGTCTGAGCAAAGCGCGAATGACAGCATTTGGGGCACACATGCAGCCTGCCTCCATAGCCTGCACCGTTCCCATAACAATCAAGTTTACACCCATCGGAGTGATTATTGAGTAATCTCTAACGATATCATCAACTTTAAAATTCAAATTAAAAACACTGGTGTAGCCAGTGCTTGTTTTAGACTCTACAAGAGGCTTATTCTCCGTAATGGGCACTATTTTCCGAGTTTCCTGAGCCGAAAGCCCCAAAGTCAAACCCAGATTTGGAGAAGAATCTGCATCAATCGCAATAGTTTTTAACCCTCGGGCAGCAAAACCGCTTGCTAAACCACCTGCAATCAAGGTTTTGCCAACTCCACCTTTACCAGAAACCGCTACCTTCATACAATTCACAACCCTAAAATACAGTCAAGTTAACATTAATTTACGTTTCTTTAAAAAAACAAATTTTGACGAAAATTTTAAAGTCTCCTTTTTATTTAAGCCAACAACACTTAAAACAAGCGTAAAAAACATAAGTCAAGGAAAAGAAAATAAAGAAGAACATAACGGTGACAGCAAATGGAATGTAAACGCTGTAAATCATCCATAAATGAAGGAGACGCCTATGACTTCAACGGGCACGTTTTATGCGAAGATTGCTACATGTATGAAACTAACCCTCCAAAAGCTTGTGACCCCATGGCTGTGACATCAGCCTTATCTGTGCGAAAGCAATTGGGCCAATCAGGAAGTTCAGGCTTAACCGAGTTACAGCAAAAAATCTACAACACTATAGAGAAATACGGCAAAATTACAAAAGAAGACTTGATCAAGACCCTAAACATCAAACCAGAACAGTTAGAGCAAGAATTTGCTTTCTTTAGGCATTGCGAACTACTCCGAGCCTTTAGAGAAGACAACAAAATTTACTTTACGAAATGGGAAACAAAAAGCGCTTGAAATTTTTACCCTTAGAAAAAAGCTCGCAACTATCTGACCAGTGCAATCAAGATGGTCTAAAGTGATAATTTCAATTCCGAAATACTTTTTTGCACTATGTCCGCCAACTTTACGTGTAGGCTTTCTTCTGGAGTTTTCTTATCTAATTTGTCAAATATTCGAGTGAGTTCCTCATCGGCGACTGTAGTTCTTAACCACTTCTAGAAGTCACCGTGGTCAAAGTGGAACTTTATCGATTGTGTATCCATGGATCCATGTCTCTTAAGAAGGAGCGAAAGGAAAATCCTGTTTCACTGGTATAATGGCCATCTGGCATGAAGAAATGGAAGCCTTGAGCATAAGGAACTGGCATCAGAATTTTCTGAACCACCTCTGCATTGAAACTATATTTGGGCGTTATCCAAATTGACAACCCACAGAATTAGAGCATCTTACCTATGCGCATTGAGTCATCTTTTACGTCTTGCAATTGTTCGGAAGTGGGTTTTCCCCTGACATCGCCTAATCTACCCAAAGTGCTATGTTCAAGCGAGCCGTGGAATTCGCTTAAAACGTACCATTCATCGATGACATTGAAACCTATGTGTTCAAAATATTGTCGTATATCTTTGCCAACTGGAGTTGCCTCGTCAATTCCTGTATGTGGTCCAGAGTAAGTTACGAAGACTATAGCGTTTTTCCCTGGAATTTTTGGAGCTGAAAGCTTGATTTTACCATTTAGTCGATATTCAGCGAATTTTTTCTTAAGGAAGTTTGTCACTGGTTCAGGGGGATGCCAAGAGTACGACGGGCAACCTACGCAAACTAAATCATAGTCAAAATAATCAAGCACTTCTGCTTCCTTAGGCTTCTTAATTGTTACTTGAATGCTCGCTTCTTCTAAGCCCTTTTTGATTGCATTAGCCACTTTTTCGGTGTTACCTGTCTTAGACCAGTAAATTATCAGAGCAGTCTTCATTTGCAGACCCTTAAGTGTCTATTCAGTTTTTCCTTCGAATTCAACGTTGACTGGCGTTGGTTCTTTAAAGATAAACAGCACAGGGCAATTTGCTTCGGTTCTTCGCCAAGCAGCCTCCAGTAGTTCTTTCCTTGCATCAGATGAAGCATTAACTTTCAGAGTAACACCGCTTATAATCGGTGAATCCGGTGATTTGTCAGCTTCAGCAGTTACTTCAACCGTCTTGAGTTTAATGTTACTTTTTTTGCAAACGTTAGCAAAGATCGTCACGCCGCAGTCAGCTAACGCCATCAAGCTAAGCCCAAGTGCGGTTGGACCGCAATCCGTTCCGCCTGCAGCTGTTGAGAGGTCACATTCTACGCTGTGGTTTCGTTGATTATCAACCTTAGAATGTACGTTTTCGATCCAAGTTGCTTTTGCGTTAATCTTAGGCATTCTTTTTTATCACCTTTGTTTATTTTTAACTTTGATTTAATGGTCGTATTCGTGGTGATGAGCGTGCTCGCATCCGCCCACCAGTTCTTTGAGTTTCCCTTCTTTGAAGGATTCAACGTTGCCCTTCACTGTATTTTCTGTTGCTTTGAAAACTGTGATGCCAGCATCTTGGAAAGTATTCAGTGCACCTGGACCCATAGCGTATGCCACCACAACATCTGGTTTCAGTGCAAGAAAACTTTCATGTGAGTGCCCCGGCGCACCGCCCATATGTTCGCTTCTGTTTGGTTCAGTTTCAACCTTTGAGATTTGTTGGTTCTCATCGAGTTCTACTATGGCAAAGTAGGGTGCTCTCCCGAAGTGGTGTGCTACTAGAGCGTCTAATCCTTCTTCGTCTTCAACTGGCATCATTATTCTTTTTGTCATTTCGATAACCTTTTGTTTTAATGATAACATAGTTTAATAGATAAACAATATTAATAGGTTATGTTTAGAAAGTAAACGGGAATACTAATGGATACGGTTGACAAGAAAATAATAGCGCAACTTCAAGCAGACGGTAGAACATCTCTCGAGGATTTATCAAAAATAACAGGCTTTACAAGTATGGGAACAAAGAAAAGACTTGAAAAACTCATTGAAAATGGTGTAATCAAAATTTCGGCTTTGGTTAACCCAAGCGCGCTTGGTCTTCATCTTGCTATCGTAATGCTGGAAATGGAGAGTGCAGAAGCAATGCAAAACGTCCTTGACCGTTTCGAAGAATGCCCCAGGATAGTTCAGATTTTTAAAACTATAGGAGGCTACAATTTAATGGCACTTGTAGTTGCAGAAACAAGAGAAACCTTAGAAAGCATCTCGATGGAGAAATGTTCTTTAAGATGCAGCAAGGGAATCCGAAGATCAGAATTCTACCCAGTAAGCGCCACCTATTTTTCGCCTTTCCTTCAGATAAGGGAAAATTTGGCATCAAAAGAAAGAAAGGTCGCACCCTGTAATGTGGAATGCGACCCATGCAAACGATATGAAACTCAAAAGTGTGTCGGTTGCCCAACGACGAGTAACTACAAAGGTTCGCTATGAGTGGAAGCAACAACATGATTCAAGAAAACAAAAAAATCGCCCTGAACATTGGCGGCATGAGCTGCATAAATTGCTCACTCTCTATAGAGAAAGCGCTTTCCAAATTAAACGGCGTAACTCACGCCACCGTCAACTTCGCCGCTGAAAAAGCAATTATAGAATATAACCAAGAGCTCGTCGATCAAAAAACCATAGAAAACACCATCGCTGAATCTGGATACCGGGTTATCCATGAGAAGATCGTGCTCCAGGTAGGCGGCATGAGCTGTGTTAACTGTGCCCAAAGCATAGAAAAAGCATTAAACGGCAAAGAAGGCGTCTACAAAGCAACCGTCAACTTTGCGACGGAAAAAGTTGCGGTTGAATATAACCCCGAACAAATAAGCTTGGCTGGAATCAAGAAAATCATACAAGACGTCGGCTACAAAGTCATAGAACCACAAAAAATAGAACCGGTGGATACCGAAGGCAAAGAACGCCAACGTCACATTCGACGCCTAAAAATTCTTTTGGCAACAAGTGTTGCGTTGACTATCCCCATCATCCTCTTGATGTTATTCCCCATCTTGCCTATGCAACAAAACAACATTCTAATGTTTATTTTGGCAACTCCGGTGCAATTCATTGTCGGATGGACCTTTTACGTTGGCGCATACAAGGGCTTGAGAAACAAAACCGCCAACATGGATACCTTAATTGTTATGGGAACATCCACCGCTTGGCTCTACAGCACCGCAGTTACGTTCGCACCAAGCCTGTTCCCAGGAGCCGGAGTATTCTTCGATACAGCGACAATGATCATGAGCTTCATTTTGCTTGGAAAACTCTTAGACGCCATTGCAAAAGGCAGAACATCAGAAGCCATCAGAAAAATCATGGGTCTGCAAGCAAAAACCGCCATAATAATTAGAAATGACGAAGAGCAGGAAATTCCGATCGAAGATGTCCAGGTAGGAGACATTGTTGTTGTTAAACCGGGAGAAAAAATTCCCGTTGACGGCATCGTTATAGAGGGATATTCAGCAGTCGACGAGAAAGTTATCACTGGCGAAAGCATCCCCATTGAAAAGAAAAGCGGAGACCAAGTGGTGGGCGCCACCATGAATAAAACGGGGACGCTAAAATTCAAAGCAACTAAAGTCGGTAAAGACACGGTTCTTGCACAGATTATAAGCATGGTTGAAGACGCTTTAAGTTCCAAAGCACCTATTCAAAGATTGGCAGATATCGCATCTAGTTATTTTGTTCCAGCTATAATAATAACCGCCACGTTCTCAGCGTTGGCATGGTATTTCATAGCTGACGCAACCTCCATTTTTGCCCTTACAGTTTTCATCGCCGTGTTAATTGTCGCCTGTCCCTGCGCTCTTGGACTTGCTACCCCAACAGCTATTATGGTAGGCGTTGGGAAAGGAGCAGAAAACGGAATTTTAATCAAAAACGGTGAGACATTGGAAGCGGCTTATAAGCTTCAAACGGTAGTTTTTGATAAAACTGGAACACTTACAAAAGGAGAGCCTGAAGTCACTGATATTCTCCCAACAGAAGCGTTCAATGAAGACCAACTCTTACAGCTAGCCGGCATCGCCGAGAAAAACTCAGAGCATCCACTCGGAGAAGCTTTAGTAAAGAAGGCAAAAGAGAAAGGTCTCCAGATTGATGACCCTGACGTCTTCAACGCTCTGCCAGGATATGGAGTGGAAGTAGAACATAAGGGCGCTAAAATATTGGTAGGCAACCGCAGACTCATGGAAGCAAACAACCTGGACATTGGCGTGTTTGAAACTAAAATGAAGGAACTTGAGGAAGAAGGAAAAACCGCGATGCTCCTTGCAGTTGACACTCAGGTTGCAGGAGTGATAGCTGTTGCTGACACCTTAAAGGAACATTCTGCTGATGCCGTAAAAATGCTTCGGCGAATGGGCTTGGAGGTCATAATGATTACAGGCGATAATCAAAGGACTGCCAACGCTATAGCAAAACAATTGGGTCTTAATGGTGTGTTCTCCGAGGTTCTTCCTAGTGAAAAAAGCACTGAGATAAAGCGGCTGCAATCCGAAGGCAAAGTTGTTGCTATGGTTGGAGACGGAATAAATGATGCGCCGGCTTTGGCGCAGGCAAACATTGGAATAGCTGTTGGCAGTGGCACAGATGTAGCTATTGAAACAGGCGACATCGTGTTGATTAAGAATGATTTGAGGGATGTAGTTGTTGCCATTCAGTTGAGCCGCGCCACGATGAAGAAAATCCGGCAGAACCTATTCTGGGCATTCTTCTATAACATCGTGCTTATTCCGTTGGCGGCAGGCGCATTCTATCCGATTATTCACGTGCTATTTAATCCCGTGTACGCAGCAGCGGCCATGGCAAGCAGTTCAATAACCGTAGTTACCAACGCGTCGCTCCTCAGAAGATTCAAACCAAAAATATAGTCACAAGACACCAAGCGTTGGAGGTGAAAAAGTATGGCAAAAGATTTGGTATGCAACATGGAAGTAGATGAAAAAACTGCAAAGTACAAAACAATCTACAAAGGCAAATACTACTATTTCTGCGCTCCAGGATGCAAAAAATCCTTCGAAACAAACCCAAAAAAATACATCAATGGCAACTCGTCAGGTCAAAGCTGCAGCTGCGGTCACGACAAATGCTAAACACATAAGATTCAGCCATTGGCTTCTTTTTTTTTCTTCACCTTTTTCAGCTCGGCAGAATTATCGTATTTTTTCGTTAATAAAAAGCGTGAAAGCTGGAAACAATAACAATACTTGTTCTATGAAAAATGTTTCTCATGGATTTAGGGTATCTCTTGAAAAATACCTGATAATAAAAAAGTGTAATTTTTCATTAAAGAGAAAATTGGAAATTTCATCAAATATTATGTTTATTGTATAGTGGAATCCTTGATAAAGTCCGACAATATTATTTCATTGGTATTCCCGAATTCTTTAAGGGTCACTATACCGCGCTGAGCGAAACGAGCTACGATTCGATGAGTCTTAAGTCTACTAAGACCTGCTTCCTTTACGACATATTTCTGCAAATATTTGCCCTGGTGACTGATCAAAACGTTTAGAACTTTCTGCTCTTCAGGAGTCATTGTTTTCAAAAGTACTTCGCAGCTGTTTGGAACAGCTGAAACACTATCAGGCGCAATAGAGGCAGGAGAAACATTGGCAGTTGAAGCGTTATCTTTGGTTTGGATGGAAGCAGGTGCTGGCATTTGAGGATTGCATGTGCCTGTACTTTTGATATATCTGAGCTCAGGGAAAACCAAGTAAAAAACTACACCAATAACCGCAAAAGCGGAAGCTGCAATCAACAATGCAGGAATTATCCACAAATAAGAGGTAGCGCTTGTTCCATTGCTTCCATTGCCGTTGCCCATCATGCCGCCCATGCCTCCATAGTTTCCGCTGGCGCCTAGATGGTTACCCCACATTTGGCTCATCCAGCTTGACCCATAGTAGGCGGGAGCTGTAACTGATAGGTACCATGCGACTGTAGCTAGGGATACTAGCACGCCGATTGTCGTGATAAGAATGATGAGGAAAATGTGCAACCTTTGCATATTATAAAGAAAGTTATGGCAATGAATTAAGGTTTAGGTATTCCAAACTGTTTATGGGCTCGTTAAGGTTAGAAATTGGGATGAATTCAAACGAGCAGTTAGTAAAAAAAAGCCAAAGTCGCTTGTGTATGGACTGGACAAAATGCTCTCTCCAAACAAAGAGTTTTACAACATGAGAATAATATTGATGAACGACAAGCGCTACTAAATCTTTCTTGACTGCCCTAATGGTCAGTTTCTAAAGTAAACGGAAAAGAAGCCAAAATGGCCTCTGGAACCTATACGAAGTCAAGGTTTTTCTGTAAAAAGTTTCGAAAAAGAGATTTTGAGATTTTTTTATGAATAACTTAGGTTTTGAGATTAAAATTAATAAATTTTTGACTTTTTCAACGGATATTTTGTTTGTCGCTCTTGGAGTCGTTTGTTTCGAAACATTATTACTACAGCGACGATGGCTATGGCTACAATAACGATTACAACAACTGTCAGGTAAATGATTTCTGTTGTAAAGGAGAGCATCGGCTGAGTCCCAGAAGAAGGTGAAGCTGTCATCAGGTTACCAAGAGCATAAACATTATGATCCCATGACCCAACATAAACGACCCCATTCCAAATAGCAGGAGAAGAACTCACGTGATTTCCAGTTGTATACGTCCAAATATTTGTGCCAGTCGATGAGTTCAGACAGTAAACATTTCCATCCCATCCTCCGACGTAAACGTAACCACTAGTTAAGGCAGGGGAGGAATCCACCCCATCTTGCGTAGTAAAGTTCCAGATTTTCGCCCCTGTTAATGCGTTGAGGCAGTAAAAGTTTTTGTCGGGGTTCGCGGACTCACCTGTTCCGATGTAAACGTATCCGTTTGCAACTGCAGGAGAAGAGTCAACCCAACTTAAAGTTGGATAGCTCCATATTTTCGTTCCACTCGTCGCGTTAAGACAATAGACATTATCATCTTCAGAACCGATATAGACAAGACCACCAGCAACTGCGGGAGAAGACTGCACAACGTTCGCAGTGGTATAGCTCCAAATTTTTGCGCCAGATGAAGCGTCAAGACAATAAACGTTGCCATTTGAAGAGGCAACATAGACATAACCTCCAACGATCGCGGGTGAAGACTCCACAAGCCCGCCAGTTGAATAATTCCAAATTTTGGCTCCAGAAATCGCATCGAAACAGTAAACATTCCCATCCCATGACCCCACATAGACATCGCCATTAGCAACTGATGGACAAGACTCAACAGTGTTTCCGGTTGTGAAATTCCAGACTTTTTCGCCTGTCAAAGCATTTAGGCAATACACGTTGCGATCGTAACATCCAAAATAGACGTAACCATTAGCAACCGCCATAGACGAACTAATTGCGACAGATTCTACGCCATGAACGCTTTGGGCTGTATGAGCGATTGTGAAGTTCCAAACTTGGGCTCCGTCAGATGCATTTAGGCAGTAAGCGATTCCGCCGTCAGAACCTATATAGACAAGGCCATTAACGATTGCAGGCGAGGCGCCAACTGGGCTGTTGGTCCTATAGGTCCATAGTAAAGTGGCGTTAGTTGTAGTTGGCGTGTTGGTTGAGTAACCTGAATGTGTAAGATCATGATGAACCATCGGCCAATCAGCCGAGGAAGAATTACTGGATGCAGGCGCCGTTAGAGATAATGCAAGACAGCAAAAGGCTGACAACGTCAAAACAAAGGTAAAAATGAACAACGCACAGTAAGATTTTTTCATGGTAAACAATCCTGACAAGCAAATACTATATTGCCATTTTTATTTAATAATATAGGCTCATCCTTTCTCGCGCGTTAGATAAATGGCAGAGTTGCCAGTTCATTAACATTTTTAATTTGGAAAAATAGTTTCTGTACACGAAGCCTTAATTCGCAGCCCAAAAAGCTATCAATTATGCGAAGTTGCACTTTCTTGTTATTATTCTAAATGAAGCTATGGGTATCTTGCTTAGTCTTGTCACAAGCAACCTGTATCTATCGGCCACCTCTTCAACCGCTAAATCTTAAAATCTTACTCGTTTTTTATGTAACACTCGAGGGTTCGTTTGGGACACAATTTACTCGTTAGTTAAAGGGTTAGAGACACAAGTGAACCTTTAACTGATTTTAACTTTTTTAGACTAATTTAGACTTTTTTAAACTCATCCTGCAATCATTTCAAACCCAAAAAAAATAACCCAAAACAGCCAGTTCAAAAAATTATCTGCCGTTTACCTAAATAAAAATACTGCACTTTAAAGGTTTATTTGCAAGAAAACTCAACTAACTTAGAATAATTGGTTGACTTTTTAATGGCTGCTAACCACAAAGAAAATCATAGAAACTTCAAAGTACAAGAAGACGCCCAAATTCAAAACGAATTTTTGAAAGGCAACAAAGACGAAGACCTCGGCGTTTACTGCGATATATTTTCGGCTAGAACCGCTATCGAGGGGCAGGATGGCGGCGTTGTCACAGCGTTATTAGTTAAGGGTTTTGAAGATAACATTTTCGATTCAGCTATTGTTGTCAGGAGCACAAATGGTTATAATGCCGAGGCTTTTTTGGCAACACACGTTGATGAGGTTCTTGCAGCCAAAGGAACCAAATATCTTAAAGTTAATGTTACACAAAAACTGAGAGGATTAATAGATCAAGGAAGAAAACGAATAGCCATCGTGTGTACACCCTGCGAAGTCAAAGCGGCAAGAAAGATACAACAAACCCTAAAGACCGACTGCGAGATTACAATTATAGGATTGTTCTGCTTTGAAGCGTTTAACCGTCACAGAATAAAAAAAGAAACAGCAACTCACCTAGGCATTGACTTAGACAAAGCTCAAAAAACGCAGATTCGCCAAGGAAAATTCACAGCTTTGGTCGATGGAAAAGAGCATAGTTGCAAAGTAAAAGACCTTGAATCAGCAAGCGAAAAGGTATGCCATTACTGTGATGATTTCACCTCGCAGCTTGCTGACATCTCAGTCGGCTCAGCAGGTAGCAAAAAAGGTTATTCCACCGTTATTGTAAGGACAAAAATTGTCGAAAAACTCTTGAAAAACTTGGAAGCTGACCAAGAGCCGGTCAATAGGGAAGAAATCACTAAATTGTCCAAATTTAAGAAAGAACGCTCCAAAGAAGCCTACGCTGAACTAAAAAAGCCACAATAATACTTGTTTTCGAAAATGTTTCACTAGAAAGTGTTAAACTAAAAAGCCCATTGGAGTGCATGCAAAAGCCTTTTTAACCCAAACCTCTCATCCCTTTAACCTGAGATGAACTTTCCATGAAAATACTAAATGAATTTGTGCCAACACGTAAATTCTTAAAGCTTGCAGATGAACTCAAAGATTTAGTCGACGGATGGAACGTAACTGACGGCGCAGCAGGTTATCCAGCTCCAAGCGGAGTAGTTGTTAGCTGCCTACTCAAATACAAATACCCAGAAAAATATGTCTGCCCAATCTTCATTCTAAAATACAAAGGCCCAGTTGAAGTAGGAGGCTTAGCCTTAGCATCAGACATCATTGGGTTAGATGGTTTAGCAGTCACTATGGGAGACAATCCAAAGTTCGGCCAACCAATAACAATGCTGCCATCATCTGAGGAAGCAAGAGACTTCATACGCACCCAAGTTAAAACCAAAAACCTAAAACTAGGTTGCTTACTAACGGCAAGACGCTCAATAGAAGAAACTCTTGAACGAGTACGTGAACCATGGGACTTCGTATATTTCATGCGGTTAACCGACGACTCATTCGAGGCCCTCAAAGCAGTATCAGCCGAATGCAAAAAACTCAACAAGCCACTGTTCGCATATTTCCTCGTTGGAACAGCCAAAAATGTTGAAACCGTAAAAATGATCGGTTGGCCAACCGCCGCAACTATGGAAACAGTTGAAGAGAAAGCATCAAAACTTGTCGGATTAGTCGACGGCATCATCGCAACATGCGCAGGCGACGCTGAAGGCGACAAACTGATGCTGCAAAAACTGCAGAAATTCAGAAGCTAAAACATCAAAAACTGAGACGATCATTCGTCTCTTCCAAGGTTTCTAACCAAACCTTTTCATTTTTCTTTTTTCAAATTCAATCACTTACAAATTTTTATTTAAATAGATAACCTTAATTTTATGGGTCAATTAGGCATTAGCTAACAAATAGAGGAATTTGAGTGAATCCAGTAACTGTGATAGCCGTTGAGAATCTTCCATTAATAAAAAAAGGGGACAACATTGGGCAATTAATTACGGAAGCAGCAAAAAAACAAAAAACGCCCTTACAAGAAAAAGACATAATTGTTGTCACCCATGTCGCGGTTTCGAAGGCCGAAGGAAACATCATCAACCTTGACGAAGTAAAGCCTTCTAAGAGGGCAAAAGAGATTGCTCAACAGACAAACAAAGACCCTGCATTAGTTGAGGTTATTCTTAGAGAAACCAAAGAAATAGTCCGCATGGGGCAAAACAGTATAATAACAGAAACAAACAGCGGGGTAATTTGTGCCAATGCCGGGGTTGACAGGTCTAATGTTTCAGGTGATAGAAATGTTGTTCCGTTACCAGAAAAACCAAATGAATCCGCACAAAACATCAGACAAGAAATAAAAAAATTAACAGGGCTTAACGTTGCGGTTATTGTTTCTGACACACATGGGAGACCTCTTCGGTTGGGGGAAATAAATGTGGCAGTTGGGGTTGCAGGCATCAAACCTATCAGGGACAGGCGGGGCGAAAAAGACCTCTTTGGGTATACTCTTAGAATAAAACAGACAGCTATCGCCGATGAATTGTCCTCAGCAGCGGAACTTGTAATTGGTCAAGCTAACGAGGGAATACCAGTCGCCATCATCCGAGGATACACTTACCAAACTATAGAGGGTGCATCTACAACCGAGCTTATTCGTGCGAAAGAAAAAGACCTCTTCAGATAAAACATTCAATAAAGTTCAATAACCTAACCGCACAAGATACCTGAAAGCATGTGTAGAAAATGATGGAAGTTAAAACTCCCGAAGAATTCTTTGAGATTCAACTCCCAAAAAGATTCAAACCAGAAAACGCTGCTGGCATCGACGCAGTAATTCAAATAAGCTTAAGCGGCGGTAAAAAAGAACAAGATTGGGTAGTTACCATAAAAAATAAAAAACTGCAAGTAACACAAGGAACTAACCCCTCAAACTCATTATCGTTAAGAATTACTGAAAGCGACTTCTTGGACATGATAAATGGAAAATTAAATGCTGAAAAAGCACTATTTACCGGAAGAGTCCGCTTTCAAGGGAATATAGGTTTAGCTTTAAAATTAAGAGACGCAGGGTTATTGTAAACCCAGCTTTTTAACAACCATTATAGGCAAATCGTCTTCGCCTACTTTGAATGTATGAGGCTCATCAATTTTCACGATCTCCCTCAACTCATCAGCATCTAACTGGCAAACAACTTGAGTTAATTGCTTCTTTGCTTCTTCAAAATGAGTTTTGAAATTAGCTTTATCTGAGTACAATACTCCGGCATACGCGCATATTTCAGATTTTTTAAGGAAATATTCGATTTTTTTAGTTTTGAAATTTACATCAAACGTTATTGGTCCCGATACACATGTTTCAGGCTTCACCGAATGCACAGAGCATTTTTTTGTTTCTTTATTGAAAAAATTGCAGTAAAGGAGCTCATCAACAGCTGGATAAGAGTAGCTTTCTTTGGTAAATGGCTGATCAATTTTTATTTTCTGTTCTTTTAAATATTGTTTCAGGATTTTTTTCCTTGTTTCAGTTAGTGGGGGTTTTGCATCTTGGCAACAATAAATCTTGCATTGGCTACACACGTCAAATGAGTAAGTTTTTCCTTTTTCGTCAGGCATTGTCGCTTCACCATTTTTAGAAGTAGGGTTCATTATCCGACAGGGACCTAATAAGCGTTAAATACACATTAATGATTGCTTCATGGAAATCTGTTTTGTTAGCACGTCTCAAAACGCGGTCCCGTATAATTTCAGATAAGCTGCCATTCTCTAAACGTTTCTTAATGATCCACAAGTATTTTTTCTCATCTTCAGTTGCAAAATCAAACGCCAAATTAAGATAGTAATGGCATACTTGACGTGCCGTTTTGCCGTGTGGATTCGAAACCTGCGCATTTAACCCATCCTTGATAACAATGTTGAAATCTTTAACTAACAGACCATGTTGGGTGAGCTCAGCTTTCAACGCGATTAACCCTCGAATAGTGGCTCGCACAAAACAGCTTAGCGCCACATCAGATTTCACGCACTCTTGCTCATCCATTACACGAACTTCAAGAGCACAACGATCAAACCTGAAAATTACGCCTCTTGAATTAACCCATTCCCGATTTAGCAATGTTTTGCTTGCACCAGCTTTCGCTAAGCCCAGTGAATACTGCTCGATAACATCATGTTTGTAATTGTTAAATGAAGTAGCATAATCTGGGATAACCTCGCCTGTAATAGCGGGAATTTCTTTTTGGTTTCTCATGTAGAATTGCAGTCGGTTGTCTATGTCAGGACCGTTTTTGCCCTCGTAAATTGGCGAGGAGGCTGAAATAGCTGGAAGATAAGCTGATAGATTGGCAAGGTAATTGTGTATTTGGACGCCGTCGGCTTGTTTTTGGTAGGGTAGGTTTAGGTGGAAGCTTTGTATGTTTAGCCATCCGTGCTGGTTTAGATTGAAGATTTTGCCATATTCTTTGTAGATTTTTTTGTGGTAGTGTGACCAGATGGAGGTATCTTTTAATTGCATAAGTGGATTCATGCCTGTTCCCAAAAGCATAGCGCCATGTTTTTCTACTAATTGATTTAGCGTTGAAACTGCGTTCTGCATAGTTTCTTCAAATTCGATGGGTGATTTGAAGGGCGAGTTTGCTTTTACTTCCATCACATGCGTCTGCATCTCTTTTCCAAATGTAAAATAGGGCAATTCGACAAAGTTGATGATTTTTCCGCAATAGTCTTTTATTATTTTGTCCGAGATGGGTAGAACCTTTAGTTCTTGGTTAACAAGTGAAAATTCATGTTCAGGTCCCATAACTTCAAGCGGTTTATACGTTGATTAATCCTCTGCCCGTTTAGCGTTGATTTTAATGCGAATATACCGGTAGTTAATCTTAAATATTTCACGTTCTTTTCGTGATTTAATAACATTAAGCATATGCAATTTTTCTATTCCAAATCGATTGTCAAAAATGTGGAATCTGGTTGCTCACCATTAAAGAACAAAATAGATAAGTCGGTTAAGACTCAACCGAAAATATTATAACTGCCTGTGAGAATTTTTCTATTGGTGATTTTTTTGGTTAGAATGAATGATCTTAAAGGAAAGAAGGTAATTGGAGTAAATGGCGACAGTATTGGTGAAGTAAAAGACGTCGAATTTGATTTGACCACTTGGAGAATAACAAGTATTTTATTGAAACTCTCAGATAAAGCAGCGTCCGAACTTGGATACAAAAAAACTTCTGGAAGTCTGGGTCCTCTAAGTTTAACTCACGGAGGCAGTTCTGTATATTTGCCAGTCGAAATTATTTCAGCCATTAGCGATATTATAACGGTAAACAAAACACTTCTTGAAATAACTCAAGATCAGTTAGTAAAAAGAGCAGCTGAATAGTTCAAGAATGCCATCGTTTTAAGCTAAGCTTAGTGACTAACTTCGCTTAGAATTGGATCAATGTTCATTAATTACACAATCTTCGGCTAATCGTTTTCACCATATCGTTTGGTGTTATGTTCCATGAATAAGTATCATCTTTTCGCTTGGTTTCGTGGATTTTTCTCTTGACATTTGTTCAAGCATTCTTTTGTTACTGGCTGATCGTCGCCTCCGACAAAGGGAAATGCAGGGAGGTTCTCTTCGATTGTGTTAACTGGTCCTACGCTCATGTCACTTCCTATCAAGTACAGCTCTAATCGCTTCTTGTAAAAGAATAAAAGTTGCAGATTCGCAAACCGAAAGATTTTCCCAACTACAAATACAGCTCCTTTAGGTTTGGCTGTACCACCTATTTTTTGAGGTCTTCCAAATAATTCCGTAACCTTCCCTCAAATGATTAACATTTAGCCATTTTCTGCTTTTCCTGCGCACGGAGCTTCATATCCTTACGATTATAGAAAAAGAATCTCAAACTGCAGTGGCATTGGCATCAACCGAACAGTGTTAGAGCTTGGTAAGTTTCCATAATCCAACGCTTGAACTCCGAAACTCGCATTCCTAGTAGAATGCCTCTTTTTTTAAAATCAATTTTGCGGTCGATAAGGATTTGCTCGCTGCTCGTATCAGTAAAAACTCTAAAAACTTCAGCCATTCGCACGTGTAGACTTTGCGAGTTTTCATGTCTAAACTCTTCAACCAACCTTATCTGTGGCTTTTATGCTTTCTAATGGGTCACCCGCCTTTGTTTTAATGCGATTTTTTTCAAGAAACGAATATTTTCCATTATTTTCCTTCAAGCTAATGGAACGTCCATGCAGCCATTTATACAACCTTATCAGGATTCACGTTGAAACCGTGAAAAACTTAAATATAACTGCATTAATAACGAGTTTTAATTAATCTGGTGTCTCATGACCGTGTTGGTCGTCTCAAATTTCGACCTAACCAATAATATTCAAGTAATGAAGCCTGCAACGTTTTTAGGTTCCACAATCAAAGAAACAACCCTCAATCTCAACAATGAATATCGATATATGAAAACGGGCTATTATGTTTCAATGCATGCTGAAATTTTGGGAAACAATGTTATTCCTTCATGCGAAAACATTATTGATTCAAGCCGAACCCCCATTTTGCTTCTTAGAGCAGCAAGAGCAGGAGTTCCAACCTTACCATTTCTTGTTACTGACTCGGTTAAAAAAATAGCTACGGAAATCGGTTACCCTGCCATGATTTTTGCAGTAAATCCCTTCATTTACGATGGCTACAAAATCGCCCAAAACAAAAGCTCCCTTTACCGAGCCATGAAAAGTTTAGGCATGAACTATAAATTCGCTGTTTGTGCTCAACCGCTTAAAGGAGAGCTTTTTACCATTAAATCATTCTTTGGCAAAATAACAAATCAAGAGCCAGAAACGACGAAAATTGCTGAAAAAATCTACTCAATCTTTAAAATTCCACTTTGCAAACTTCATATACAAAAAAGTTTAGACAAAGCTTATTTGTGCGGTCTGCAACCCCTAACTAAACAGGAGCTTACGGAAGAGGACTTGCAAAAGATCTCAAAAGAGGTCTCGCTCATTTCTGAGCAGGGTGAACACTTCGGTGTCTAAAATCGCATGTTTTGTTGAGAAATATAATTTTACTGACCCCCGCGAACAAGGTGCACTTCAAAACTTCAAGTTGGCAGCAGAAAAACAGGGCAGTGAATTCGACTTCCTTTTCCGCGAGGACATTTCCTATGTTCCTAACTACGATGCTGTTTTCATCAGGGCAACAACTGATCCATTGAATACTGCTTATGTGGTTTCCAAAACAGCATGGGAATTAGGCTTGAAAGTCATTGATGATCCTGAATCTATAACTATTTGTGGCAACAAAATTCACCAATATGCTTTATTTGAAAAGTTTAACGTGCCACATATACCCACAGTTTTTCTTAGCAAGGATGAGTTGCACCACAAAAGAATCATCGACATTTTCGAAGAATTAGGAAAACCAGTTGTCATAAAAGCACCGTACACAAGCTTCTCGCGTTATGTGGAAAAAGCTGCTTGCGAAACAAGCTTTAGAGATGTTGCGAAACGGTTCTTTAAGAAGTCAGATGTTTTGGCAATTCAAAAGTTTACCCCAACGGCTTTTGATTGGAGAGTCGGCGTACTAAACAATGACATACTCTACGTGTGCAAATACATGATTCCTAAAGGCAAATGGAAGCATGGAGCCAAGCTCCGAGGCAAACCAACCGTTGTCTGGGGCAGAACAGTAAGCTTACACAAGCAAGAGTTGCCAGCGAGGCTTCGGGAAGTCGCTTTGAAAGCATGCAGTGTTGTTGGCAAAGGACTCTACGGCGTTGACATCAAAGAAGCAGACGGCGACTACGTCGTAGTAGAAGTTAACGATAACCCAAGCATTTACGCAGGCTACGAAGATTCCATGGACCACGACATTTACCAGCGAATCATCAGCTACCTATCCGAATAGCCCTGTTTTTTCGACACGTATTTATCTTTACGTTTCTTAACAAAGAGCAGCAAGTGACTAGTTATGACCCATAAAGAATCCGAATCACATAAGGTTCCAGTAGAAGATTATCAATTTACCGAAAAAATGTCCGTTGATGAGCTTGTTGGGCAGATGGATAAGGCGTGGGGGTTCACAGCGGGTAAGCTTTCTTCAGGCGTAAGTATTATGGAATCCATGATTAATTCTAAGGGCTGCATCAAATTTCTTTCGTTCACGGCCGATATTGTAGCTACTGGCACTCGCGGTGTTATTAAAGAACTGGTTAAACGCAAACTTGTCGACGTCCTTATCACAACCTGCGGAACTTTGGACCATGACGTCGCACGCTGCTGGAAAGATTATTACAAAGGCAGCTTCATAATGAACGATTCAAAACTTCACCAAGAAGGATTAAACCGACTTGGAAATGTGCTTGTCCCAAATGACAGCTATGGCATAATTATCGAAAAGAAAATTTTAGGGCTTCTTGAAGAACTCTACAAAGAAGGCAAAAGGGAACTTTCAACCGCCGAACTTTGCAGAGAAATTGGCCTTCGCTGTTGCAATGAAAGCTCGATTCTGTATTGGGCAGCCAAAAACAACATACCTGTCTTCGTGCCAGGCATAACCGATGGCTCCGTAGGCTACCAACTCTGGTTCTTCAGCCAAGACCACCACGACTTCAGAATTAACCTGCTTAGGGATGAAGGAGACTTAAACAACATCGTTTTTGACGCCAAGAAAAGCGGTGCCCTAATAATCGGCGGAGGAATTAGCAAGCATCATACAATTTGGTGGAATCAGTTCAAGGATGGCTTGGATTATGTCGTTTACATTACCACAGCGGATGAATGGGATGGCAGCTTAAGCGGCGCACGCCCCCGCGAAGCAGTTTCATGGGGAAAAATCAACGAAAAAGCCAAACGTATAATGATCGAAGGCGACGCTACTGTAATAATGCCAATAATGATCAGTGCGCTTTTAGATCGGATTGACAAAAAGAAAAAATAAAATCTTATGCGTTTATTGGACGCCTTTGAATAGCCAGTTCATGTCTGGTCCTTTGCGTTTTTCTGGCATGCGTTCGCAAAGTGCGTGGGCTATTAATGGCAAAGCGATTGTTGCGTCGCAGTAACATACGGCTCGTGTACCTTCTTTGCTGTTTATTTTGCCCCAGCTGATAGCTTCTTCCAATGTGCAACCTGATAAGCCGCCCCACTGTGGTGAATCAGTTGTTATTTGTATAGCGTATTTGTGTGGGTAGTAGTATTCTTGTAAGCCTTTGCGTAAGCCGCCTTTTCTTCCTTTTACGCCTTGGTCGCAGGTTTGTGGTGAGACAGATATGGCAATGAGTTGTGTTAGGTCTTTGGGGACTCCACCACCAACGTAGACTACACCAACTTCTTTAGTTTTTGTTCCTATGCTGATGAACTGGTCAAATTCCTTAACCGAATCAATGACAATATTATGTCCTTGGTTTTTTGCCATCAAGAAGGTTTCGCCATATGCGCTGTCGACCATGGCTGGGCTAAAAATCGGGACGCCAGTTTCTGCTGCTACCGCGGAAATGGCTGGGATCTTTTTCTTTCCCAAATATTTGCCGAGCAGGTATAGGAATTCTGCGGATGTGTAGTTGTGATCGGTTTTTATGCTCATGATGAAGTCGGTGACTAATTCTTCCATTTTGCGGTAATCAGTCTCTTTGCCGTAGACGTCGTAGTAGCGGTTGACATCGTCGTGAAGCAATTGTTCGTCGTTTACCATGTGACTCCCTTGATAGTAACCTAAGCCCATGGCGTCCACAATGTCTTCGGAAACGTTCGCGCCCGTAGATACGAGCACGTCGATGAAACGGTTTTCCATAAGCCAATTAATAATTGTCCATTGACCTGCTGTACTCATAGAGCCTGCAAAACCCAAAGCGATGGTGAGGTCTTTTTCTTTAAGCATGTTTTCCCAAACATCAACAGCTTCACCAAGTTTGCGTCCTTGGTAAGCGGTTTTACTCATTTCTGATAAAAGTTGTGAAATAGTTTTTTGTTTGACCTTGATTGGTTCAAGTTTCTTTTTGAAATATGGACTGCTCATTAAAGCTGCACCTCGTTTTACATTATTGGGCTTGTATATGAAATTTGTTATTGAAAAAATAATCGGGCATGCGCGAAATAGCCTGCTTTTTGCTATGCGAATTCAATAGATAAAGTAGAACCCTTTTAGATCTTAAATCTGCTACATTTTTTCTGGCGCGACAACACCGATTAATGTTAAAGCGTTATGCATAGCGATTTGAATAGCTTGCGTTAACACTATACGTGCATCGCTAATCTCTTGTGAATCAGCCTTGATGACTGGCAATGCGTTGTAGAATGTATTGAACTTGTCAGCTAATACGTTCGCATAATCTGCAATTAAATTTGGTTTGAGGTATTCTGTAGCGTCAATGAATGTATCGGGGAAGCTTGCAAGGTTCATTATGAGTTCGCGTTCGAGCTTCTCCGTTAACAGTTCGTATGCTGGATTGTCTGGTTCTCTTGCTGCCTTTCGCAAGATGCTGCAGGCTCTTGCATGTGTGTATTGCACGTATGGTGCGCTGTTTGTTTCAAAGTTCAACACCCGTTCCCAAGTGAATATGACCGGTTTTGACGTATCAACATCGACAAGAGCGTAACGGACAGCGCCCAATCCAACGAAGTTTGCGATTTTGCGTTTTTCATCCTCTGAAAGCTGTGGGGAACGCTTCGAAACTTCTTCATATGCTCGTTGGACTGCTTCGTCGAGAACTTGATCAAAAGTGATGTAATGACCTCTTCGGCTGCTCATCTTGTACCCTGGCAAAGTAACTAAATTATAGGCAAAATGAACTAGATTTTCAGCGTACTGGTTGTGTCCCAAGGCAAAGAGGGCAATTTTCAGTTGAAGCTGCGCAAGTGATTGCTCCATTCCAATAACATTGATGATTTTTTGGGCATGCTTAAACTTCCAGAGCGTATAAGCTAAATCACGGGTAGTGTACAATGTGGTGCCATCAGCGCGGCCAAGTGTCAAAGGAGGAACCTCATTATTTTCGCTCAAACCCAACTTTGGCTTCAACTTTAGGACTTCAACAACTTTTTCTGCATCAAATTCCACTACACCTTTTTCGCTGTAAACAAACTGGGACGTCTTGAGCTTCTGTAAAACCTCACTAACCTGACCACTCCAAACAAAGTCGCTTTCCCAATCCCAGCTGTCATAATTTACCTCAACCCGCTGCATGGTTTCTCGGAAACCTTCAAGACATAAGTCGCTGACTTCACGGATGAGTTTTTTACTATTAGGCTCGCCCTCTTCGTAAGCGCGGTTCAATCGGTTAATTTCTTCCTCAGGATTTTCGTCTTCACCAATTTTGCCAATTAACGCTTCAAATAGAACAGGGTACTTTTCTTTGAGTTCAGCTGCAATAGACATCCACTCATCAATTTCTTTATTGGCTTTTACCAAATCATCGGCTGAATTGTCGGCAATGGCGAGATCACGTACTCTTTTTAAACGATTGATTTCTACTATGCAACTTGTTACAGTGTAAATTTTGCCAACGAAAAGGTCTGGCTTCTCAGTTGGTTTTGGTCTGCCAAGCTTTTCGTAGCCGTAAGCCACAACGGATGATTGTCTACCAACATCGTCAATGTAGTAATGGGTCGAAACCGTGTGCCCTCTGCATTCTAGAATACGCGCCAAAGCGTCGCCGAGCATTGGGTTTCTGGCTTGCCCAATATGGATTGGATGAAGAGGATTAACACTGGTGTGCTCCACAATGATTTTAGTTGGGTGAGAAGCTTTAACGAAGCCATAATCAAATTTTAAATGCAGAATCGACTCGAGGGTTAAAGATGAAAACTTTACGAAGTTTACATGAAAATTAATGTAACCTGCCCCAGCGCAAGAAACATTCTCAATGAGTTTAAAACTGGATTTGTCAAAAGCATCAACAATGAGTTCTGCAATACTTAATGGTTTTCTGTTGAGTTTCTTTGCAAGTTCAAAACAAAGAGATGAAGCTAACTGGCCATAGTCAATGTTTGGCGTTTTACTCAACGTAATAGTTGGCATTTTTATTTCTGGCAAAGTCTTCTCAAGCGCCTTTGCTAATGACGCTTGGCATTCTTGGCGAAATTGCTCAAATGGATTTTCCGAAATCATCAACCCTTTCTCCAACAATTTTTACTGACGCTAAGTTTGTTTAGTTATGTTTTTTAAATGTGTGAGCGTATTTATCTGTGTAATGGATGCAGTTAGTGATGAAAACAAAGATAGTCTATTCAGAAAAATGTTTAGGCTATGGCACTTGGCATATTGAAGGACCGCAAAGAGTTAAAACCGCTCAGGAAATTTTGAAGGCAAAAGGTTACGAATTTATTGCACCAAAACCAGCAACCGAAGATGACTTATTAACTGTTCATGATCTAGAATACATTTGGAATGTCAAAAAAGGCCTCGTAGAAGATTCTGATACCCCAGCATATGATAAGATTTACGAATACGCAAGTCTTTCAGCCGGCGGCGCAATATTAGCAAGCCAAATTAACGGATTCTCACTCATGCGCCCACCAGGACACCATGTAGGCAGATACGGCGCTGCATTAGGCGTTTACACCCGTGGGTTTTGCTATTTCAACAACATAGCCATCGCGGTTAAAATGCTGGGAAAAAAAACTTTGATTTTAGATATTGATGGGCACCATGGAAATGGAACTCAAGAAGTTTTCCAAGGAGACGAAAAAATCAGTTATCTTTCAGTGCATCAATCACCAAATTACCCAGGAACCGGAGCGTACACCGAGGGAAACTGCATTAATTTTGCTTTGCCACCAAATTGTGGTGGACAAAAGTATTTGGAAACGCTTGACAATGCACTAAATATGATTGATTTGGGCAAAATTGACACTGTTGCTGTTTCCTGCGGTTTTGACACTCACTTGGGAGATTTAGCGTCTCTTGGCTTAATTGAGAAGGATTATCACGAGATTGGCAAAAGAATTGGCTGCTTCAAAAAATCAACTTTTTTTGTCTTAGAAGGCGGGTACGTGGGCGAAAAGGTCGGTTTGGATATTGATAATTTATTGAGAGGTTATGAAGAAAACAAATAATTGGAAAAGGAATTATTGTTTTTGTTTTTGTGCAAGTGCCTTCTTGTTTAAGGCTTGGAGTTTCTCTGTGACTTTTTCGGATCTTTTCTCTGCGGTTGCAAGCAGTGGTTTCCAATCTTTGTTTTTGATGGTAGTGGTTAACTTTTCAGTTTGTTCAGGCAACTTTTCCAATGCATCGTTGAAGAGTTTGTCTGCTGCTTCGTCTGACTCAACTATTTCTAAAGCTTCTTCTGGACAGGCGTCCACACATTTTGGTTCGCCTTCGCAAAGGTTGCAGGCTATGGCTTTTCCTGTGTCAGCATGAATGGTTATTCCACCATGGTCGCAGGCTTGAACACACCAGTCGCATCCTTTACATTTTGTATCATCAATAATTAGTAAACCAGTACTTTCTGATTGCGACAGCGCTCTTTCGGGGCATGCTTTAACACATTTAGCATCTGAACATGCGCGACATGACAGAGCAAAATTGAAAACTGGAGCCATGCGGACAACTCGTATTCTGGATCTGATTGGATTCCAGACGCCCTCGCCCTTCTCTACTGTACAAGCATACTCGCAGATCCCGCAGCCAATACATTTGCCAGGATCAACGGAAACGAATTTTCTTTTTTGTTCGGTTTTAGCAGATTGCATTTGTTAACCAAACCTTTGGGTTTTAGATAATGTGTGCATCATTTGCTTTTATGCGTTGCTTAAGTGAAACGTTTTTTTGATGGAAAAAACATCGTGCAAAGCGGTGATTATAGATTTTTGGTTATAAGTTCTTTAGAGATTTCTGACCTGAGCTATCCGCTTGTTTCATATTCATCCAACCTGCTTTCTGTTCTTCTTCCATTTCCTTTGCCAAAAGCTTCCACGCAGCTGCATCCTCTTTGCATAGTCGGTTGGCAAGGAGTTTTTCATCTGCTTTTTCGTCGTATTCTATGTGGAGTGCGGTAAAGTTCAAAGCTGAAAAGCCTTTGCCTTCTGCAGTTATTTTGTATAGAAATTGTGAGTATTTGTTTGGTCCTGTTAAATGTGTTGATGTCCATGATAGCCGGTTTGGATAAAGCTGAATTAATTTTTGTTTTTCTATAGAGCCAAATGACGTTATAAAAATATCTTTCAATATGATGGTGTCTTTAGTGATGTGGCTTACTTGCCGCGTTGCATTGGCCTCGCCCATTAGTGAATAGTCGTTTGGGTCAAAGTCAATGCACCAGTCAAATGCCCTCTGGGCGGAAACAGAGAAACGTTGGCTAAAATAGTACCTAATCACTGAAGCCATTTGAGTCACTAGGGTTAGAAAGCAAAAAGCAATTATATTACATTTTTCCTCTTTCAAAACTTTAAAATTAAGTTGGTGCGGAGGGTGGGATTTGAACCCACGAACCCCTGCGGGATAGGAGCCTCAGGGCGCACAGCGCCCCATTTTAACCGGAACTTGCAGCGATGCACCGCTCCTCATGCTATGATAGATTACGAGTTGTTCAAAGAATGGCTATACGCAAATTATCGACCGTTCACCGCTCGCCCAGTTTTAGCTTACGCAAAAAACTATGGCTACCTACTGCAAACTGGAAACTTAAACATAATTCATTCTTTCAGTGATGGCAAACGCTCGGCAACCATAAAGGCACTTTGCACATTAAGCAAGTTTCTTGGAATGCACACCGAATTTTCTGCGATGATAAAAAACTTTGGGTTGAAATGGGCAGGGCGAAGCGACGATGATGTTATTATTGACCGACTCAGTAAAAACTCAGATGTTAAACCTTTAATCGAATGGATATTGAAAGCTCGGAAAATCGGCGAATTGACTCATTTAATAGACCTAATTGTCTCAACTGGACTGCGGCTAATAGAAGCGATAGAATGTTACCGATTAATTATTACACTGACCCAACAAGGCACTTTAAGCAGCTACTACAACAGCGAGCGCCAACTCTTTGAGCACTTCCGTTTCAAGTCTGTTTTTATCCGAAACAGCAAAAAAGTCTTTATCAGCTTTGTTCCGTATCGCATAGTCGCTGAAATCGCAAAAGTTGAAAAACCAGTAAGCTATGACCGCACTCAAAAGTTAGCGGAATGCCATCTTAAGAAACTGCGCTTTGCCGATTTACGGGAACTTTTCGCAAGTATATCAGTCAAGAATCTAAGAGAGAGCGAGATTGATTTCTTACAGGGCAGAATTTCAAGCAGAGTATTTTTAAGAAACTACTTTAATCCACAGTTTATAGGCGACTTACAGAAAAGAGCAATACAAAATGCAGAAGAGCTTCTAACCCTATCCAATTGATAAACATGATCGTTCTAAATTAAAACTCGTCTCCAAACTTATCCTCTAAATACGCAAACAATATTGATGTAAACCCAAAAAAGAACTTTCCAGAGGAATCAGGGAAATATTGTTTAAAGATCTCTTCACCATATTTTACCTCGTTAAGATTCTTCATTTGCTCAACCACAACACTGTCTTCCGGTCCCGTGGCAAACATTGCAGCTATTCGTCCATCAGTTATCCTATTTTCCGCTGGTTCACCGATAGAATATTGAATAACAACGTGGATGGGTTTTAACCACTCTGCTGGCAAAATTTCTTTCAGGCAGGGAAATTTCGTAACCAAAGCACGAGTTTCCGATATTTGTCTGAAGGTCCAGTTTTTGATTAAAGATTGAGTAATACTATAAGCATCATAATACTCTCTTGATTGCGCACGATTAAACTTGCTTATTTGTTGTCTGATATCGGTTATTGCAGCGATCAGAGGATGAGACCAGTTATGATACGGTTTATCTATCTCAAGATTAAAGTTCACTGATTCGAATAATGCATATTCATTTGGCGGTAAAATGAATGTTTTAGAAAAAGCTTCATTGGTTGTCTTTATGCCTAGGCTTTCAGTTGTTTTAGCAACCTTAACTTCATCAATTCCCAAACTTCTATAGTATTTGGTAGTTATCGCATGCTGAGCTTCATTGTATAAGACGAAAACTGATAAATTGTTTATCCAATTTGGCACATCAAGTTCTAATTGTGGAAATTCTAAGCCTATTAAATCTCTACGGAATTCAATTAGATCATAATAGTAAGATGTTAAGGCTTGTATGTCATCACTAAAACGGCTCCAATATTGGCAAGCAAGGTTTTTATCATTTTTTATGGCATCAAAGACGATTGACACCGGAAAAATGGGTATTCTCCGCAAAGGAACGATTGATATTGCGAGAACCTCAGCACCTTCCTTGCGAATCAGTGAAGGTGTTTCAATTAATAAGTTCCTTGCCTCGACTGAATCTTTGCACTGGACAATGCCCGAATACACTTCGTCATTCTTTGAGAATTTAAGGAAAATCCCATTGGAGTTGAAAAGGTCAGTTGCATCTAGAGGCGGTCCTTTCATTGACATAGCAATCTTTTTTGATTCGAAAAGATCTCTCTGTAAAGTTGTAATTCCAGCCTCACCCGACAGAAAAACAGATTGTTTTTTACCAAAAATTTTGAATATTATTTCTATCGATGGATTAGTATTTTGCATCATGCATTCACTCGCAATGTTGTTGTTATTCTTGTAACATCCTTTCCCTTTAAAGCCCACAAACCCCAGAAGTCAGCACCCAACTGCACTTCAAGCTCTGTTTTCATATTGCCTAATCTATCACTGTCCATTTTGACACCTGTGTCGGCAAACAATGGTCCTTCCATAGGCATAAATTCTACAACTAAAGGAACAGCATTATTAGCGGTCGATACAAACCGTCCAATTGTTTGCGACAACGTTTGTATTCTTTCGGAGTTTGCGCAAATTGATATAGTTGCTATGTTATCTTGCGAAGGAGAAGATTGAAGGTCAACTAACGTGTTATTTATGAAGTCTTTTATTTCAACTCTCACTATGAAAACGCCATGCCTCTCAAACGTTTCCTTAGCGCTCTTTAACTCACTCTCAATTTTCTTTTTAACAAAGTTAGCAATTCGATATTTCCCTATACGCTCCTCTACATTGGCAGAATTAAAGTTTACAGAAATTACTATAGATGCCCATTTATGGTTAATATCAACGTCGGTAACTGACGGATGTAATGCCCAAAAAGGCTTGGAACTATCTGGAATATTATCATAGAACAGATCAAACACAGCCTTAGGTGCTCGTGAACGATCGCAGTCACAAGCATCAGCTATTCTTAAAAAAGCCCCCAGTAATCTTGTTCTTATGCCACTATCCTCAATTCTTTGATTTAACGGCAAAGTGCTCAAATCAATCTGACGGTGAGCAATTATTACAATTTTAATGATGTCTAATTCATCTTGGCTAACGGTTATTTGGTGGTCAATTTTGAACCTTTGAATGATTTCAGCACTTAATGTATTATGAGTATGGCGTATTTGCTCTGGATCTTCGTTTGCCTGCCTACCAATAAACATGCTTATATCATGGAAATAAGTCGCCATTAAGAGAATAAAACACTCAGCAGTATTGAGAGGGCTATCCAGAAAGGAGTTTAAAGAATTCAGTTTTGTAACAATTCGATTGATATGTCCAAGTCCATGGTCTACGTAATAGCTCTCTTGAGTTGCAATAACATTGATACCAGCAGGAGGGGTTCTTCCGTAAATCAGTTCAGCGAATTGTTTATCATGCAGAAAATTGGCTTGGTAAGGGTTTGGAGCTGAAACTTTTTCAAGGATTCCAGTAACTGCCATCTTTTTCTGACTTTCCGAAACCTTAGTATTATTACATTAAAGGCATTGCTTTGTTGTGGACTGCACCTATAAAAGAATTTAGATAAGACGCAAATCAACAAGCACATGAATGAGAGTGTCGTTCGACATAAATCCAATGAGAACTTTCATTACCAGATTGGATTTTGATTATCCAAGAAAGTGAATGTCAAATTCGTCACTCTTAGGGAAGACACAAAGTTATTCACATAAAGTTGATGAAGGTTAATTATTTCATTTGCAGGCTGTATATGACCGTTGAGATAAACTACAGTAGTATTAGTTTGCACATAATTCATTGAAAACCAATCACAATAGAGGTAGGGAATCCATAGGCTTTCATTGTTCTCATTATTTATTGCCAATGTATGCGTTTCCATCCATGTCCCGTTACCAAGATCTTCTATTCCGATTTGGTAAGTTGGTATATGCAAGTTCTTAGTCAAGTCAACTTCTTGCCAATAGGTTATATTAGCCCAAAACGAATTACCTGAAAAGCCATCGAATGAAATTAATAACGCCCAAACTTCACTGGAGGGATCTTTTGGATCTTTAAGAAGGGCTTTATAGGAAACTCCAGACGGAATATTGATTGCTATTTCTTCAATATCAATTGTAGACTCAGGCATTACAGAGTAATTATTTTTATCGCCAATCTTGCAGCCTACGTTGCTCGGGTTTTTTATGATAATCGATTCAAGAGACCGGCTAACAGGTATCTGAACCTTATAATCGCGCTCCATTAGCACAAAACTGCTAAAATTTGAGATGACTTCGTTTATTTGTCGAGAGCTGTTAATGAAAAGTGAGATAGAGGTCATTTGTGGCGAGTAAGCTGGTTTCTCTTCAATTACTTTTGGTGTTAACAAAGCAAACTGGGCATCAATTGGCGGGATAAGAAAGCCAGCCATAAACACGGTAAGAATAAAGAGGCAAATAAACAGGAAACCACGTTTTCTAATGACTTGTCTTGCATTAATTCTCCATTGGTTAAAGGACGAAACATTGAGTACAAATAGCCAAGTAAATAAAACTCCGCTACAGAATATGAAATATAAAATGATTGCCAAAATCGTAAAAGTTCCCCAAACGTTAGAAATCATTAGAAAAGTGAATTTACTATATAGAAACGCTCCCAGTCCAACAGATGAAACGAATACCAACGTAAGTGAGTAGCAAAAAACTGAAAAAGTAAGAATTGATTTCGCTCCTTTTTGAAAGCCTTGTTTTGTTTTGTCCTTTTTCTCGCCATACTTAAACTGAAAAATGACCCCAAATGAAACTGAAAGGAAAAACGCTGAAGCAACATACAGTATATTGACAGGTAATCCTAACCAAAAATTAACCAAAATAAGCGGTGGCAAAAATAGAGTTCCTTCAAACAAGAGCCCAATTCCAGCCGCTATAGCTCTTTTTTCCCAATCATCCAATTTTTTTCCTTTAACATATCGACGACCAAGAAATGCATTCATCATTATCCAACCGCCCAGAGCGGCAGTCGCAAGAAAGATTGATAATGGCGTCAGTTGAATGCTTGACAGGTCAAACAGCGACATTTTTTTTCGCCCTCTCTCCTGAATAACAGACAATAGGTATAATGTTCTGCTTAAGTCCTTTTGCTTATTGTTGAACATTAAAAAAACTACAGACAATTATTATAAAATCTCAAGGCAGTACTATAAAATGCTTAGAGAGATAAGGCGTGTTATTCAGTAAAATCGCTTTGGTATTTAGTGGTTGCATAACCCGCGGGATTAAAGACGTATTGGGGGTACTCTTGCAGGCAACCACTAACAAACACGTAAAGCGCTAATTATGATTACTATAAATTCGGCTCTGTTCCTTACCATTTATTGCTTAGTTCTGAGGGGTAAACGCTTAGCAACAGTGGTTTATGGTAATAAAATTGGGTACGCAAATTTTTATGGGGGGTTATCCGTTTTTTTTCTTTTTCGTTTTATTATAAATTTGTTCGGACGTACAAATTTTGCTGGGTGGTATCCAGTTTAACGCCTATGTAGAGTGCAATCGATTGCTTTTTCCACGATTTAGGGTGTATGGGGTATGTATTTTGATAGTGCAACGCATCACAGCCCATTATTATTTACTGGTTGATTTTGGTTTAATGATGATTGAATCTTTCTCCACAATTGATTCAAGCTCTATTCCCTCTGTCCACCCTGCCTCTTCTATTTGTTTAGGCGGGATTGCGACCACATATTTAGGGTATTCTTTACCTTGATATTTTCTTGATAGTTGCTTCTGAAGCTTCAAATTACTATCCTCACAGTAATTGGTTTGCTCACACCTATAAGTTTTAGGTACCGAAAGCTTAATTAGATTTTAGGTACCTAACAATATTTAGGCGCCTAAAAATGACAACCGTACAAACAATTAATCTGCGAGCGATTAAGGGATTAGTAATCGCAAACACCAAATACCAAATTAAAAAAATTGCAGAGATGGCTTACATAGTTAAGTCACAATCAAGTCCAAAAAAGTATGCAGTAATCAATGTTAGTGGCGATTGGCACTGTGAATGCCCAGACCATACTTATCGACATGCTATATGCAAGCACATTTTTGCAGTCCAAGACTTTATCGAGAACCATTCAGAAGCGTCAGCAAATCAACATTTTAAAGGGTGCAACAACACGCCTAAGCCTTAACCGTTTAGCCGTTGCTGCTTGACAATTTTATTATTTTGGTTAAAGCACCAAAGTCTTTAGTTGGTTGTAGTAGGTACCCAGTGTTGTTAAAGCACATGTACATTAACTAAAAAATTAGACGGCAGACATAGGCAGTCAGTGAAGCAATTTCTTAGTAATTAATAACAAGCTATCGCAACAGTGCAGTGTTGGCAGTGGAATGTGAATATAATTGTATAGTGGTTTAATGTTTTTTTTTATTAATAATTAATAACTAATAAATTACTAATTATTAAGAACTGCAAACTATTTGCCCTATACCCTGATAACGATATTTTTTCGTTAGATTCTAGCACTGCACTATGTGTCAACTCCGTTAAGGGTTGCCGTAATTCGGAAGCGGTACATTACTTTGTGTTTGTTTGCTCGGCTGGTTGCAGTAAATCGGCAGTTATCTTTTGGATTTCGCTCGCCATTTGCTTGGCTGATTCATCATAATCAACTAAAAGGCGTTTGATAATGCGCCCATCATCATCGGTTGGTGTTGGATCGCAGGGATTCTCGACATAGAAATTAGCGTAAACACCACTGGTAATTTCTATTTGCTTGAAATGCTGTTTGTTGTCCATAAGTAACTTATCACGTCTGGATTTTACATCATACAAGTTGTCTTTTAATCGCTTGAGCATGAGATGCAGTTGAACTGAATTGAATGCTTCGGGTGTAAATTTGTCAATGGTCATTAAGGCATCAATTAGTTTTCCGATTAATTCGCTGCCGTTTGGTTGTTGTCTTATCCAATTGATTTGCTGCTGAGTCAGCGAAACTGCGCTCGGAAATTTAGTTTTCATTTCCAGCTACAACTTATTTCTTTCTTTGTGGACTTTTTACGCAGGGCAGCATTCATTTTTTGCCTATCTCTGTTTATTGTGTTTGAATTTAATTCTGGAAAAAGTTTTTGGCACTTTTTGATGAACAGCTTGGGCTCATGTCTAAGTTGGGGTTCTATGTCGAATACAAAGCGAACTTTACTCCAGGCGGTTTTCGGTTCCCTTTTTTGTGTTTCATCGGTCTTTAACAATTCTTATTCGCTCCTTCGTGGGGTTTCTTGCGCATATTCATTTTTTTCCTTCTATTGAAGATAACTTATGTTTGTCATCTTATAAGTATGGTTATATACTAAGGTATACATATATCAAAGTATATACAGACAACAGGTTGTTTGAATGGGTCAAAGAGCAAAAGATGAGCGAGAGAAAAATAGAGAAAAAATCATTACAGTTCTCTCAAAATACGATAAAAGAGGCTTAAGATGGAGTGAACTGCTAAAGCAGTCAAAACTTAGCAGAGGCACTGTTAACGACATACTAAACGATCTATTAATAAAAGGTAATGTCAAAAAATACATTGACACAAAAAGTAGCAAATATCCGCCACCAGTAATGTATTTTCTGACGGAAAAATATTTTGACGAAGAACATCATTTTTTCAGCAACTTTGCGAATGTTTTCCAAAATAAAATTCAATTGGACTTCGCAAAAGCCAAATCAACTGAAGAAGTTTTAAAAATATTTGAGTTAAATGTAGGCATTCTTTCATCTTATAAAGTCATAGAAGCACTATCCGCCAAATCCAAAGATGAAGCTAACAACTGGCTGAGCGTATTAAATGATGATCTCCAATTATTGCTTATGATTGAACTGTCACTTAGGGCAGATACGTCAAAGAAGTTAAAGTTAGACGACCTTGATGATAAGGCGAAGCTTGCCGCAGACTTTCCCAAAGACCAAGTTGCAAAAATAAAAGATAACTTGAGAAAAAATCATCCCCTCGAAATTGATTACTTAGACAGCATAAAGACTTACTCAAATGCTTATAGTCAAATTCGGGCGGGATTGAAAAATGGAGAAATCCCAAAAGAAATTGGACAATTTCCTTATGGCGAGGTTGTGATTGCTTGGGCTATGTGGAAAAGAAAAGAATTAGGTGATGGTCAATTTGGCATTTCCACTATAGAAAGGATGCGCAAAAAGATGGAAAATGAAAAGTATTCCAATTCTATGGAGGAAAAAATATGAAAGCATTATGCCCAATTTGTAATATCGAAGGTTTTCTACAAGTCAGAGGGAGAAATGCAATGATTCAGCACTACATTGGATTCAAAAATGGAAAACGAATATACCAATATCACAAAGTCCATAGCGATTATTCGCAAGTAAATATGCAAGTAACTGCAAGTAAAAGCCCTGCAAGTAATGAAGGAGTACTTGAGCTCCAAAGGAGCGAAAGAGTGCGGGAGGGTGGGATTTGAACCCACGAACCCCTGCGGGATAGGAGCCTCAGTCCTACGCCTTTGGCCATGCTGGGCGACCTCCGCTTAGATGTTTTTTTGAGGCTGGTGCGATATATGACACCAACCACTTAGACCAGGCACCAACCACTTGCAAAACAAATAAAATAAACTTACCTACTTTAACCATTCTGAAAATAGAGCAAGTTATAACAGAATTAGAACTAAATGGAACAAGCAAACGAAGCCTAAGAAACACAAAAACAAATTTACAAATCTTAGCCAAAAAAGCAAACTTAGACAAACCAGACGAAATAAAATACTCAATCGCAAAATACATCAAAAAAAATAAACAACCAGCATCAAACAGCTACAAATCAAAATTATGCGAATGTTACAATTATTATGCAAAATTCTATAAAATACAATGGACAAACCAAAATACACACCAGAAGAAAGAAGCATAATCCCCCCAAACGATGACCAAATTCTAGAATTAATTGCCTCAGCAAAAAACCCATTATCACTTAAAATCATGTTAATGGGCGAAACAGGCTTAAGACCCTGCGAAATACAAGGCGAAAAAGGCTTACGAGTAAACGACATTCACATTGAGCAAAAAGCAATAACAGCACTAAGCGCGAAAAAATGCAACGCAAGACCTCCAATCAGAATAACAGATAATCTATTATCAAGATTAACAAGCTACGTAGAAAAAAATCACTTAGCGAGCCAAGATATTTTATTCAAAGGAAACTCCGACAGATTCAGCAGTCACTTTATAATATTAAAAAAGAGATTAGCAAAAAAACTAAACAAACCATCAATACAAGCCATAAGACTCTATGACATAAGACATTATTACATAACAAAACAACTACGCAGAACACAAAACACCGAAACAGTAAGAATCATAATCGGACACAAACACCTAAACACGACACAAAAATACTTACACCTATTAGGACAAAATAGCGGAGAATACATAGTCGAAGGAACAACAGACAAAAACCGAGCCATGCAACTATTAGCACAAGACTATACATACTGCAACACAATGCCAGACGGAACAGCCATATACAGAAAACCAAAATAACAACAAAAGATAAATCAAAAAATCTTTTTACAACAAAAACTCTCGACTAATCACAGTCAAGAATCAATTTTTGGAATAAGCCTTTTATCGCTAATAACTACTTAAAAGTAAGCATGGGCAGTATCAGCAAGAGCTTAGCATTAATTCTGATTCTTGCGGTAGGTATCTCAGGTCTAAGTTTATTGATGGTTAAACCTGCGAGTGCTCAGTCACAATCAATACCTACGCCCTCTGTCCCTGAATTTAGTGTAACTTGCAGACCATTCTTATGAAATGCCACCAGTAACAACTTCAACAACAAATCCATTTAACAACAAAACAACAACTACAACCATTCCAAGTTATCTGGTTAGAAACATTACCATAGACCTAACTATTGTAAACCAGCCTTATCCAGCAATCATTAATGGAAACGCATCTTTTGTGTATTATGATGTACAAATTAAAGGTCATTTTGGACAAGATTGGACGGAACTCTTTCCATATTATAACAATTCGCCAGTTCAGTCAAATTCACAGTACACAGTGATTTCGCTTCCAGATAATTATCAAGTTGGAGACCAAATAGATATCCAAGTCCAAGCAGCAATAGGCTATAAAATTATTACACTAATAGGTCACCCACCAGAGCCAAATGTATATACCACATCAGTTGATTTTCAACATGCATCAAGCGATTGGAGTCCAACTCAAACATTTACAGTGCCAGCAACCTCGTTGTCTCCAAGTCCTACCAAAACGCCTAACGTTCCAGAGTTTCCACCATTAGCGATTTTGCCCTTTATTCTCTTCACTCTCTCAATCGCATTCGTACTAAAACTTAAAAAAAGCAAACGCACAAATACACTATCAAATACAAAGCTCTCTTAACAAATCAAATGCAAAACAATCTCGGTGCGCTCCTCTCTTCGGTGCGGTGCTCCCTCGACAAATATTCGCATTCTAAACCATTAAGAGAGCACTCAGAGCAAACATAAAGCGCAAGTAGCCTTTTGGAATAAGCCTTTTATCGCCAACAGCCACTTACAAGTAAGCATGGGCAAAATCGGCAAGAGTTTGTCATTACTTCTAATTCTAATGTTTCTAACTTCTTTTAGCATAATGCCACACTCCACTGTTAAAGCCCAAACCAGAATCCTTGTTGTTCCAGACGATTATACCACTATTCAAGATGCAATTAACAATGCAAGTGCTGGAGACACTGTATTTGTTAGAGCAGGAAACTATGATGTTAATTACAGTGGTATAATTATTGACAAATCAATTTCGTTAATTGGTGAAAATAATCAAGATACAATTATTATGACTCGGCAGAATTTCTCTTTATCTTGGGGTATACAGATTACTGCTCGCAACGTAACTCTCTCAGGGTTCACGATAATAGGAAACACCAATGTTATTGTCCTTGGAGAAAATTCAAGCGAAGTTGCGAATAATATTGTCAATTGTACCTCTGGCGTTGCAATAGACGATGATGGTTCGGGAATAATTTCATCAAATACTATTAACAGTGGCGAGCAAGGAATCGTTGCTGGAGATTTGGGAAGTGGAACTACGGGGATTGAATCAGGAGTTGGGATTAACACGACGATTTCTAATAACATTATAAATGGTTTTGGAATGGGTATTCAAGTTTGGAGCGACAATCTCCGTATTCTAAATAATACCATTACCAATAACTCCGTAGGTCTTTTTGTTACGACCAATCCTGCTTTGCTTCAGGATAATAACATAGTAAACACCACCGCGTATGGCTTGTATGGAACTGCTTACATTAATGCGTCTTATAATTGGTGGGGAACAAACGACACCCAAGCGATTTCTAACTCAATTACTACAGGTAACCATATCGAGAGCAGTGTTACCTTCATTCCATACTTAACTGCACTTAATACTCAAGCAATGCCTTTACCAAATGTTTTAATAACAATCCCTACAAAATCACCTGCTTCAATACAATTTATGACTACTTTTCCTTTAATTACAACTTTTGCAGTTATTATAGTCTTGGCAGTTGTTATTTTGTTGATACTTAATAAGAGGCATCGAAAAACCGCTAACCTGAGTAAGTAGACTTCTTCAGTGCGCTCCTCACTTCGCTGCGATACTCCCTCGAAGAATATTCGCATTGTAAAAAGATAAGAGGGCACCCCAGAGAAAAACAATAACAAAACACTATCTACAAAAAACACTTTTAAACTTTTAAACCAACACCGAGCAACACTAACCCAGTAAACCAAATTGCACTATGGCTGGTGCGAAATATAGAATTAACCTTGACATTTAAAGGCTTTACTTTTGTGGTGGCATACGGTGTGTTGTTAGATTTGTTTATTACTGCGAGTTTGATGATTATTTCTTAGGTAGTAAAGTTTATTTTCCTTAAAGTTATAACAGCGTTATAATCAGGTGATTAAACATGTCAAAAATTTACCAAAACGTCCTAGAAACCATAGGAAAAACACCGCTTGTAAAACTAAACAAACTAACCCAAGACACAAGCGCCACCGTAGTTGCAAAACTTGAAGCACGCAACCCAGGAGGAAGCGTCAAAGACCGCATCTGCCTAAGCATGATAGTCGAAGCAGAAAAACAAGGAATAATTAAACCAGGCGCAACACTCATCGAACCCACAAGCGGCAACACAGGTATCGGCTTAGCCATGGTGGCAGCAGTCAAAGAATACAAACTGATCTTAACCATGCCAGAAACCATGAGCATCGAGCGACGCAACTTGCTTAAAGCTTATGGCGCACAACTCGTTCTCACCCCAGGGCCCGACGGCATGGGAGGCGCAATCAAAAAGGCGGAAGAATTGACCGCACAAACGCCTAACAGCTTCATGCCTCAACAGTTCAAAAACTTAGCCAACCCAAAAATCCACCGAGAAACCACCGGACCAGAAATCTGGGAAGACACAGAGGGCAAAGTCGACATAGTAGTCGCTGGTGTTGGCACAGGCGGAACTATAACAGGCGTAGCACAATACATTAAACCTCTTAAAGCAGGGTTCAAAGCAGTAGCTGTAGAACCAGCGGCTTCGCCTGTCTTAAGCGGCGGAACGAAAGGACCGCATAAAATCCAAGGAATAGGCGCAGGCTTCAAACCAGACGTACTAAAACTTGATTTGGTTGACGAAATTTTTAAGGTGAAAGACGACGACGCAATGCAGACTGCAAGGCAACTTGCACAAAAAGAAGGGATGCTTGTTGGCATTTCTTCGGGTGCGGCAGCTTATGCAGCCATAGAAATAGCGAAAAGACCCGAAAACAAAGGCAAACTTGTCGTTGTAATTTTACCTGACACGGGCGAACGTTACCTCAGCACGGTATTATTCCAAGAGCCGCCTACCAATGCTAACATCTAAGTCTCCTTTCCAAAGACGCTTCTCTTATATCCTTCTTTTTTCAATAATGAGAGGAAGGTAAGCAAAAATTGTCATCAAAAGCTGACCAACCTCGACCAAAAAACTGCGAAGAATGTGCAGAACAGAACAGGGATGTTGACTGTTGGAATCCAGACCGTATGCTAGATGCGCTTATGCATAATCATGACAAAATAGAGCAGGATTGGGTTGAAAAAGGCTTACCGAAATTAGTTGACGAGATGATGGCTAATTACGTAGCCTTCGGCGGCATGGATCACCTTGAAGGAAAAGATTTACCGTCAAAAAAAGTTGTCATTGAAGTTTTAGAAGACCTATTCACTGTTCTCTTCCCGGGTTACCTTGGAAAAGAAGAAATGACAAAAGCCAACATAAAATATCGACTGGGCTCCACACTAAATTCGGTTTATACACGTTTAACGGCTGAAATCGAGAAGAGCCTAAAATATATTTGCAGAAAAATAAGTGATTGCCCACAAGATGTTTGTCAAAAAAGGGCCCATGTGGTAGTTAAGGAACTTCTGGAGAAATTGCCACAAATCAGAGCGACACTAAGTGGAGACATTCAAGCAGCTTACGCGGGCGATCCAGCTGCAGTAAGTACAGATGAAGTTATTCTTAGCTACCCATGCGTATTAGCAATTACAACCTACAGAATAGCTCATGAGCTCTACCTTGAAGGAATCCCACTAATCCCTCGAATAATGAGTGAACACGTTCATTCTTTGACGGGCATAGATATTCATCCGGGCGCAAGAATCGGCAAAAACTTCTTCATCGACCACGGCACAGGCGTTGTTATCGGAGAAACAGCAGAAATCGGCGATAACGTGAAACTCTATCAAGGCGTAACATTAGGGGCACTAAGCTTTCCTAAAGACGAAAAAGGAAATATCATCAAGGGACGGAAGCGTCATCCAACGATTGGAAATAATGTGGTTATCTACTCAGGCGCAACCTTGCTTGGAGCAGAAGCTGTGATCGGTGATAATGTTGTGATTGGCGGAAACGTCTGGGTAACTTCATCCGTTGCCTCAGGAACAAAAATAACTATTTCATCACCGGAACTAAGGTATAAAAAAGAAAACCATAAACCCTAAAAAAGCAAGGGCAGGTTACAGCAGACGGAAGTTTTCCTTTACGGTCGTTAAAACCACATGAGTATTTGTCCGCTCTATATAGGGCAACGATAACAATTTCTTAGTGAATGCTCCAAGGTCTTCTCGACTTTTAAACTTTGCAACAATAATAGCATCAGTTAAGCCGGTCACATCGTAAACGCTGCATACGTTTGAGATTTTTGCTATTTCGTTTTCAGTTTCGACAAGCCTACCTTTTGAAACTGTAATCTCAGTAACGACTGTTAATTGGAAACCAAGTTTTTCATGGTCTAAAAGGACTGAGTAGCCTTTGATCAGACCTTCATCTTCCATCTTTTTAATTCTAGACAAAACCGTGCCAACTGACACACCCACATTCTTGGCTATTTGCCTACTTGAGAATCTTGCATCCTCTAAGAGGGCTTTGAGAATTTTTAAGTCTGTTTCGTTTAGCTCCATAAACACAACTTCCTGCACATTCTTTCAATTAAATTGGCTTTTTTGAAACATTAGTTTCTACTATCATATGACTATGTTAATAAAAGTTTAGCTTTTCACTCCATTCTATAAATGCTAAAGATAGGACAAAAAACCGTTTAGGGTTTAAACGCTGTGACTTTGACAAGAAATAGAGAGCAATCTTAAATTACTAGCACAATCCCCAGTAAATAGAGCCCTAAAATGCAAGTAAAATACGACACAATATTGGTTCTTGACTTTGGCGGACAATACTGCCATCTGATCGGTAGAAGAATCAGAGAAAATGGGGTCTACTCAGAAATAGTCCCCCATGACATATCATCCGAAGAAGTAAAAGCCTTAAACGAAAAATTTAACGTTAAAGGGTTAATTTTCTCAGGCGGACCCTCAAGCGTCTATGAACCAAACGCGCCTAAACTTAACCCACGCATTTTAGAGGTTAATTTGCCCATCTTGGGTTTATGCTATGGACATCAGCTTTTAGCTCAGTTAAGTGACGGCAAAGTTAAACCCGCAACTTGCAAAGAATATGGAATAGCGCAAGTTATCGTCGACAAGCCTGTAGGTGTCCTCGAAGGGTTAAGTAAACAAGAGAAAGTTTGGATGAGCCACGGAGATACTGTTTGCGCTTTGCCTCCAGACTTTGAAGTTTTAGCTCACACAAATAACTGTCCAGTTGCCGCATTCAGACACAAACAAAAACCGATTTACGGGCTACAATGGCACCCCGAAGTAATTCACACAGAAAAAGGCGTCCGCATGCTGCACAACTTCATTTTTGAAGTCTGCAAGTGCGAAGCTAACTGGAAAGTAGAAGATATCATCGAAAAAATGGTCAAAGAAATACAAGCTGACGTTGGTTCAGCCAAAGCCATAATCGGGTTAAGTGGGGGCATAGATTCAAGCGTTGCTACGGCATTGGCAGCCCAAGCATTAGGCGACCAGCTTACCGCCGTTTTTGTTGACCATGGTTTTATGCGGGAAGGAGAACCAGAAGCCATCAGAGAGACATTTGAAAAATATCCAATAAATTTTGTCGTGGCAAACGCCCAAGACCGTTTCATGAGCAAACTCAAAGGCGTAGCTGATCCTGAGAAGAAACGGAAGGTAATCGGGGAGGAATTTATCAGGGTATTTGAGGAAATCGCTGAAAAATCAGGCGCCCAATATCTGCTTCAAGGAACCATTTATCCAGACAGAATTGAATCGGGAATCCGAAAGAATTCCGACGTAATAAAATCTCACCACAACGTCGCAGGATTGCCAACCAATATCGCTTTCAAAAAAATTGTAGAACCTCTTCGAGATCTATACAAAGATGAAGTTCGCAAAGTCGCAACAATGCTAAACTTACCGAAAGAACTAGTTAATCGGCAACCTTTTCCGGGGCCAGGCTTGGCAGTCCGCATAATAGGTGAATTGACCCCCGAAAAAGTTAGCGTTGCCAAGAAATCCGACGCTATTGTTCGCGAAGAAATTGAAAGTAATCATTTAGAAGAAAAATTATGGCAATATTTCGCCGTATTAACTGACACTAAAGCAACGGGCGTTAAAGGTGACTCGAGAGCTTATGGATATGTTGTGGCTGTTCGAGCGGCAGAAAGCAGAGAAGCTATGACTGCCAATTTTGCGCAAATTCCATATCCTGTGCTTGAAAAAATCTCAACCAGAATAACCAATGAAGTGCCACAAGTTACTCGAGTAGTTTATGATATTACCCACAAACCGCCGGCAACTATCGAATGGGAATAGACAGTTCCATAACGCTTTAAATAAAAAGAGATAATACATTACCTTTACCACAAGGTGACTCGTCTGAAAGCAGTAATTTTAGCAGGCGGTTTTGCAACAAGACTTAGACCACTGAGTTGCGCTAGACCTAAAACTCTTTTTCCAATAGTTAACAAGCCTCTGCTTGAATGGATTTTTGAAGGATTAGCAAACAACGATGTCGACGAAGCCATTTTGGCTGTTAATGCATTAACACAATTTCATATAAAACAGCAACACCCCCGCAAACACGGGTTGAGACTTAAATTTTCTGTAGACCCGCCAAAAACACCATTAGGAACTGCAGGACCAATAAAAAAAGCTGAGAAGCTAATTGGACATGATGAGCCATTCATTGTTTTGAATGGAGATATTTTTGCAAATTTAAATTACAAAGAACTTCTTAGTACACACTTAAAATCGAAGGCTATAGCAACAATCGCTTTGTGCAAAGTGGAAGACCCTTGCAGATACGGAGTTGCTGAAATGGCCAATGGAAACTTGATAAAACGATTTATTGAAAAACCAACGAAGGAGCAAGCGCCAAGCGACCTCATAAATGCAGGTGTTTATGTTTTAAGTCCCAAAATCTTTGAGTACATTCCATTGGGAAAACCAGTTTCGATGGAGCGAGAAGTGTTCCCAAAACTTGCTGAAGAAGGAAGGTTGTGCGGTCACTTTGTTAGTTGTTTATGGATGGATATAGGCAAACCTGAGGAATATCTGGAAACAAACAAAGTAATTCTTGATTCATTGGCCAAAACTCTAAAACCAAAAAATACAAAAAAGTTTGAAATCAAAGCTCCAGTTGCATTTGACAAGGGGGTTTCAATTGAGGAAAAATCAGTTATTGGTCCTTACGCTGTATTGGGGCAAAATGTCTCTGTTGGCAAGAACGTGCAGATAAGCAACTCTGTGATTTTTCCCAGCGTTGAGATAAATGATTTTGTTTCTATTGAAGGAGCAATAATTGGGGAAGGAGCCAAAATTGGAAAAAACGTCAAAATCCGCAGCGGCTGCATTATTGCCGACCATGCAAAAATAAGAGATAATCTAGAACTTTCCGGAAAAGTCTGTCCTGGCAAAGAAGTGGCTGAAAACGTTTTAAAACCCAAAGTTCACTGTTAATTACCTTGAGATGTAAAATTTATGAGCGAGAGAAAGCTTTTCGGAACAAACGGAATTCGAGGATTAGTCAACATAGAACTAACGCCTGAAATGGCCATAAAAGTAGGTTGTGCAATTGGAACCTTTTTTGGACGAAAAAATTTGCTTTTAGGATATGACGCTAGAACCAGCGGACCCATGTTCGCTAAAGCAGTCATTGCCGGTTTAACGTCAACCGGCTGCAACGTATTTTTCGCTGGAATGGCCCCAACGCCATCATTACAATTTGCCGTTAAAAACCACAAAATGGATGGTGGAGTAATAATAACAGCGTCCCATAATCCGCCTGAATACAATGGCATCAAGGTCATTTGGAGCGACGGCATCGAAACCTCACACGAGCAAGAAACTGAAATAGAAAATATTTATTTTGACAACAAAATAGTGTTTGCAGAATGGAACAAACTGGGAACGGTAAGAGATTTACTATCAATTAACGATGAATATGTCCAAGCCATAGAAAAACATGTCAATCCAACAAAAATAGCTGAAAAACACTTTCACGTCGTTGTAGATGCGGCAAACAGCGTAGGCGGACTCACAGCACCGACCTTATTGAGGGAGCTTGGCTGTAAAATCACAACCATCAATGCAAATATTGATGGTACTTTTCCAGGAAGAATGCCTGAACCAAGACCAGAAAGCCTAACAGACTTATCTTCAACTGTAAAAGCAATCGGTGCAGATATGGGAGTAGCTTTCGATGGTGACGCGGACAGATCAATTTTCACCGATGAAAACGGCACTATTTACTGGGGAGACAAAACTTTCGCGGTGGTCATAAAGCAGTTTCTACTCAAAAATCCCGGTGCAAAAATTGTTACACCAGTTAGCTCTTCAACTCTTATCAAAGACACAGTTCAAGCCTACAAAGGCGAGTTGATATGGACCAAGGTTGGAAGCGTTACTGTCTCTCAAAAAATGAAAGAAGTAAATGCTAAATTGGGCGGGGAAGAAAATGGCGGAATCTTTTATGGACCACACCAAGCCGTTCGTGACGGCGCAATGACAACCGCTCTACTGCTTAACATAATGGCTGAAACAGGACAAAAACTATCAGACCTTGTTGCCGAGCAACCCCAATACTTTATTGAAAAAGGAAAAATTGAGTGTCCAGACGAGAAAAAAGAACCTCTACTCAAGAAACTGATAGAACAGTTGAAGGGTGAAAACATTAACACGCTTGACGGAGTAAAGATTTGGTTCAGTGATAACAGCGCCATCCTAATTAGACCAAGCGGGACAGAAAAAGTGTTCAGGCTATACGCTGAAGCAAAAAACCAGGAAAAAGCACTAAAACTAGTAAAAGACTATAGTTCAAAACTAGAAGAAATTCTTGAAACCACATAACAAAATCTTTACTGGAGTACTCCGCGCCGATGCCCACAGTTCTAAACTTAAAACCCGAAGACATAGACACACTTGAAAAAAGTTCTAAATTCACTATAAGCGTTATAGGATGTGGGCAAAACGGAATTCTTCTCGCTACAGCTTTTGCAGACGCAGGATTCAAAGTAAACTGTACAGATTCCAATTTAAGCGTTATAAAAAAGGTCACACGGGGAAAAACCTCTTTTGCAGGACCAGAAATAGAAAGTAAATTAAAACACTTAATCTCTATTGGAAAATTGAATATTACAAGCGAATTAAAAAAATCTGTTACACAAAGCGACATAATAATTATAACGCTCGCAGCAAAAATTGACGACAAGAAAAAAATCGATTATTCCGATGTAGTAACCGCATGTAAACAAGTTGCAATAGCCATCCATTCGGGAGCATTGGTCATTTATTGCAACATTGCGGCTTTTGGTTTCAATGAGGGAATAATGAAGGAAACATTTGAGAACACATCAGGCCTCAAAGCAGGTCAAGATTTTGGTTTAGCATATGTCCCATTACAAGTCTCAGCTGCGAAATATTCAAGTCAATTAGCCAATTTAGAGATGAAAGTTGCTGTAGTTGGAAAAACTAGTATGGAAGCAATTAGCAGCATTCTGAATAAAATATCTAAAAAGGTTGTGAAAATAGCTGATGTAAAAACCGCAGAGCTATCAACTCTTTTTGCAGTTGCGAGAAAAGATGCATGCACGGCATTAGCTAACGAATTGGCGGTTTTCTGCGAAAATGCAAATTTAGATTATTTTGAAGTTTTAAAATTGTTAAATCTTGACGATCAGAGCTTTTTGCCAACAACAGTTGAAGAAGAAAACACTAATGAAGCATACTTTTTGTTGGAAAGCGCTGAGAACATCAATACTAAGCTTAGGATTCCAGCATTAGCTAGGCAAATAAATGAAGATATGATTAAACATGCGGTTAATTTGACCCAAGATTCTCTGCGAAGCTGTAATAAAACGCTTAGAAGAGCGCGAGTTGCAGTTTTAGGAACGGTGAACGCACCCACAGGCGTTTTTGTAAAGATGTTAGAATCAAAAGGTGCCAAAGTAAGCCTTTTTGACCCGTTATCAAGAAGAGAGGCGGTGGATTTAGGTGTCGTAAAGAGTAGCAGCTTAAATGAGACTGTGGAAGGTACTGACTGCGTTGTAGTACTCACAGGAGAAGACCAGTTTAAAAACTTGAATCTAAAAAAAATAAAAGCACTTACAAAGACTCCAGCTGTAATTGTAGATTTAGCAGGTGTTTTTGAGCCAAAAAAAGTGGAAACAGAAGGTTTCATATACAGAGGATTAGGAAGAGGTACTGAATAATAATGAAGAAACTTGGAGTAGCGGTAATCGGGACGGGTTTTTGGGGTAAGAACCACGCAAGAGTCTACAAAGAACTATCATCCACAGAACTAATCGCGATTTGTGACGTGAATCCTGAGAGAGCTAAAGCCATCGCGGACCAGTTTGGCGTAAAAGCCTACACTAGCAGCTCACAAATGCTGAAAAACAAAGAAGTAGAAGCCATTAGTGTTTGTACATGGTCAACCGTTCTTGCAAAAGAAGCACTCAAGGGACTCGACGCAGGAAAACATGTCCTAGTTGAAAAACCCATGGCACCAAATGCAAAACAAGCGCAAAAACTTTGCGATACCGCTGAGCAAAACGGTCTTCATTTAACAGTGGGTTTTTTGATGAGATTTATTCCTGGACTCCAAAGTATTCGAGAGGCAGTAGAAACCAAAAAAATTGGTCAACTAGTTTGCGCTAACGCTAAGCGTGTCTCCCAGTGGCCAGAAAGAATCGGTGATGTTGGAGTTGTAAAAGACACAGCCATACATGACATAGACGTTATGCGTTTCATATCACAACAAGACCCGATTACCGTTTACGCAAAGATGGGAAACATGAAACATCGAAAATTCGAAGATTATGCCCATATCATGCTCACATACAAAAGCGGGGAAAGCGCTTTTATAGAATCGAATTGGTTGACCCCTTACAAAACACGAACGTTGACAGTTACTGGGTCAGAGGTTATAATGAGGTTAGATTACATAACTCAAGATTTATGGATTGAACAACAAAAAGAGACAGTGCAACCGAGATATCCGTTTCAGGAACCTTTAAAATGTGAGCTTCAGCATTTCGCAGAATGCATACTTGAAAAGAAAAAACCGCTCATAACGGGAGAAGATGGAGTAAAAGCTTTAGAGGTTGCTCAAGCGGCTATGCAATCCTCGGCTAAAAATCGAGCAATACATTTAGAAAAATAGAAACTATTTTAGATTGAAGGGTTTTCCTTCAGTCACTATCTTTTCTGGAACTTTTGCTTTCCATTTCTTTAAGAATGGCAAATCGTCGGCTTCTTTCCGCAGTTCATCAGGTAGCATTTCGGGGATTTCGTCTCTTATGGGGTACCAACGTAAACATTTGGGGCAAACGATTAAGCCTTCTACTATCTCGTCTTTTTCTTCGAAAACGTGAAGTTCAAGAGGGTGATATTTGTCGATTGGACAGGCTAAAATTTCCATCAGTTTTCGCTTCATTTTTCATCACGAATTAAATAGTTAACGACTTAGCTATTAAAACTTGTTTGGCAATGAAGTGACCTCTATATCTAGTACGGTTTGGTACCAGTTAGGACCTATACTTCGCACTAACCTTGAGCCACCAAAAACGTAACCGACACCGATGGAATCGAGTTTTTCAGCTACCTTCAACTTGGTTTTTTCAATTGGATCTTCGTCTCCAACCGCATGCTGAAAATCGTAGTAATGAATCCAACCGCCCTGTTTCTTAAGGGCGTAAAGTGCATAAGGCAAGTATTCCAGAGCTTTTTCAGGCAAAGGCATCAAAACGCGATCAGCCTTGCCTTGCAAGTTATCTTTAATTATTTCTTTTGAGTCACCAAGCAAGGGAATAACTTTACCAAAAACTCTGTTTATTCTAATATTCTCTTTCATATATTGAACAGCGATTGGATTAACATCAATGGAGAAAACGAAAGACCCCGGGACAGTTTTGGCAATAATTACACTAAAACAGCCGACTCCCGCAAACATGTTGACAGCGCTCTCGCCAGGTTTAACCAAGTTTGCAATCCTTGAACGCTCACCCAAAAGTCTTGGCGAAAAATAGCATTTTTCAACGTCTACCGAAAAAACGCAGCCTGACTCCTTATGTTTAGTGACCGTTTTATTTTCACCAATCAGAAGCTTTAATTGACGGACTCGAAAATCGCCAAAGATAGGGCTAGTTTGGATGAGAACGGTTTTTACACCTTTGTGAATAACCATTATTTGTTCAGCTACCGCTTGAGCGTTAACATTGTCATCATTTGAAGTTTTAATGATAGCAATATCACCAACTATGTCAAAGGAAGTGTAAACCTTAGCTATCTCTTGTGAATCAAGTTTTGGTGAAAGCTCGTCTCGAAACCGTTTAGTCAACAGCATATCCTCATTAAATGGCTAAGTATTGGAAATGTTTAAAAGTAAAATGCTTTTCTTTGTAGGAAGAGGCGTTTCTAATGGAAAAGTCAGGAATTGTATATGAATGCATGAGATGTGGGGCAAGAGTGCCATCTGAAGAGCTAGAGTTACGCGGCGGAGAAACAAAATGCATCATCTGCGGCTACAGAATTCTAAAAAAGGTTAAACCACCGGTAGTAAAACGGGTTCAATCAAAATAAATAGGAAATACTCGTTTTTTTACGAGCAGCTTAATTTTTCAATTTTTTAATATAAAGTTTAATAGATTTCTTTGTCTCCGAGTTTCCGCAGCGCTTTACCTTTAAGCCTTATAGATTCGCCTAAGAAATCGTCGTCAACATCTTTTTCGACGGTCTTGCGTTTGACTGTTTCGCCACATACTCCGCCGGGTAACAATCGCCTTTTCATGCACATTGAATATGTACAGTTTGCTATAACACATTTTTCTTCGGTTAATCTGCACCCGAAAGAGTCTCGCCTATAGAAAACATTGTTTTGTGCGCATTTAAATGAGCTGCAGGTTGGAGAGCAAGCTTTTGATTGATCCAATAGATACACCTCAATAGTTAATCAAAATATTAGTTATCTGTCCTTGTATTTTCTCTATGTTGGTTGAAGGCAATATAAACTTTTTTCTATTAAAGAGAGAAATGAGGCATTATTTCCCAATAGCACGTTTTACTCTGCTTCGCCTATAGACCTCTACAATTCCCAACAAGACAATAGCTATGACTATTACAAGAAGTGCAATCAATGAACTTACAGAGATCAACATTGACCCAACAGCAACATACTGGCCAAGTGTTACTTGAACGGTAGTTGGTTGATTAACGATTAGAGCCATAGATTGATAGCTATTTTGAGCGCCTGAAGCAAACGCTACAACTTGCATATCGCCGCCGACAACATTAGTGAAGGTTGCGGTTCCATCGCCTTTGGTTACAGCTGAAAAGTGTTCAGTTTGTGGACCGTTTAATGTGACATTAGCGTTTGAGATTGGGTTCCCGAAAAAGTCAACAACTTTTACCGTCACTTGTATGCCGTAGAGAGTGCATGTTACTTGTTGCTGTGTGGGACCAAAGACTTGGATGGTTGTTTGATTTATCAAGATATTATCTTTAAAGAAGCGTGCTTTGTACATCCCAAAAGTTACTTGACTGGCAGCTGAGCCAGAAGTATCTGTGGTTGCAGAGTAGAATAGACCGTTTGTTACTTCGATCAGTTCAATGCGTGTATTAGGAATCGCTGTTCGGTCGTTGCCAACGACATTAATGCTTAAGGTTTCATTTGGACACGTTATAACTATGTTTGACACAGCTTGTGCCGTAATGTTGTTAAAAACATCGTGGCCTGAGTTGAAAACTTGATTGTACATGGAAGCGTCTACAGTGTAGCTTACCCCGGTTAAGGTAGAATTCAATTCGAAGGCGCCTGAAAGATCTGTTTGACCAGAAACATTTCCGGTTTGAACAGAGCCACCGGTTGCAGATTGAGATTTGTATGTGATTGATAAATTAACGTATGGCATTGAAATACCATTTTGGTTTTGAACTGAAATAACAAGATTAGTTAGTGTACATTGAAATGTAAAATTACCATCGCCAGTAACTGTTAAGTTGGTAGCGCCAATATTAACGCCGTTCAAAAATGCGGTTAAAGCATATGAACCCGTTTCAAGGCTTAAGGTTGCTATGCCATCGGTTCCTGTTGTGGAATTATATGCAACATTGGCTGCTTGATCAAGGGCTTGAACTTGTATACCGGAAACAATCTGGTTGGATAGGTTTACCGTTTTAATGCTTACATTGTATCCGCTAATCGTAAAAGTCTGTGAATCCGGTATCGACTTCGCTGTTCCTTGGGGAACTATGTTTACTGTATATTGTCCGATGGCTGCGTTTGATGGGACTGCCCATGTTTTGCTGATAACACCGTCGCTTGATGCTGTCACTGATTCAGAATCCAGAGGCGAACTGCCTGACGCACCAGTAACTGTTAAAGTAGCTGTCTGACCCGGCTGATAACCTACCGCACGTATTGTCACTGTTTGACCGCGATGATAAGTTATTGCATCAAGAAAATTAACTGAAAAGGTGTCATTAACGGGAGATGCTGAGGACTGATTAAAATAAGCCAAGTAATTACCTACATAATTTGTAACCGAACCATTGGGTTGGAAGCTACTGTCTGGAAAAGTAACTTGTGCAATTGCAGTTCCTTTTGAGTCAGTAGCACCTAGCTGCACTATTTTTGAATATTCTGTGTTAAGCGGGCTTGGAAGTACAACGGAAACGTTCGCTGAGTAGGAAGCGTTTGGAACTCCGCCTGTGACTGAAATATTAAGCGCTACACTGTTTCCTTCCTGTATTTGCGAAGGAACTGCGTGTATTGTTTCGTTAGTGTTAACGGTGAAGTCGTCTTCAGTTGAATTTACATTTACAGCGACATCTCTGAGTATTAGTGCATAAGTACCCGTTGGAATTTCTGGAATAGTAATGTTTGTGTTTACGTAATATCCTTGAGAAAGTGAACTAGCCAGAATTTGGTTAGCAAACGTGACTTGATAGGTACTGTTGGGCGTGTAAATAGTTCCTTGAAGATTTAACAAGTCTCCGACCGATCCTGAGGACACGATTGTTCCATCATTAATATGAGATGTTGCTGGAATTAACTGAATGATTGATACACCCATATTCTGGCTTTGACCCAAAGCAAATTCCATGGGTGCCACAGCAATGGCAATAGACATTAAAACTAATAGCGTAACTGCAACAATTTTTTTATACAAACCACACCGCTCTCCCGATATAGCCTTCCAAATATGTAATGACTGATGATTTACCTACAGATGATTTTAAACTTTGCCATTAAACCCCATAGACGAGCATGCAATGAGTTTGAACAAGTTACATCCAAGTTGATTTCACCACAAAAAATCAGTTTAACCAATGTCTTTTTAAACGCATATGTTTCTAAAGTTAGCTAATTTCGGTGAAAACTTGGAGAAAAACCTCGCAACTACGCTTTCAGGAGCCCTAAAAAAACAAAAATATCATTTGGTAGGCAACCACTCAGCTGTCAAAAGATGCAAGTGGCTCTACGAATCAATTGTAAATGACAGACCATGCTACAAACAAAGGTTTTACGGCATAAAATCTCACAGGTGCATCCAAATGTCACCTTCTCTTTACTATTGCACGCAAGAATGCTTGTTTTGTTGGAGAGCACAAAGTGGAGACTTGCAGGTTACTTGGGATGAAACGAAAATTCCAAAAGTGGATTCGCCCGAAGAAATTGTTGAAGGCTCCTTCAAAGCGCAACAGAAAATTTTGACGGGATATAAGGGAAATCCGAAAACCAACTGGCGCAAATACCAAGAGGCTTTAATTCCTAAGCAGGTTGCCATAAGTTTAACGGGGGAACCAACACTGTACGAACCATTGGGTGAGTTAATCCAAGCATTCCATCAAAAAGGCTTGACAACTTTTCTTGTTTCCAACGGCACCCTACCATCTAAACTTTCAAAACTAAACAAAGAACCCACGCAACTTTACATTTCAGTATGTGCACCCAACGAAGAGATATACAAGCAGGTTTGTCGCCCGTTGTTTCCTAACGCTTGGGCAAAATTAAATGAAACCCTTGATTTATTGCAGAGTTTCGATTGCCCAACAGTTGTTCGAACTACTCTGGTTAAAGATCATAACATGGACCATGTCGATCAATATGCCAAACTTATCGAGAAAGCTAACCCCACATACGTTGAAGCTAAAGCATACATGCATATTGGTTTTTCAAATCTGCGCTTAAGTTTTGAACGCATGCCCAGGCATGGGGAAGTGAAAGATTTTGCTGTCCAGCTAGCGGACAAAACCGGGTATAAGATTATCGATGAAGCCCCTGAGAGTAGAGTTGTTTTGTTAAGCAGGTTGGAGAAGCCAATTCAAGTTGGAAACAGCTGATCAGTTTTTTTACGGATATTTGCTCTATTGCTTAACTGTTAATCAAGCGGTTACCATCAGGTAAGTTAAGGAAGAGGACGTTTATTCGAAAGAAATGACTGCAAATACCAGATCTACCTTCACAAATTCCGGTGAAGACAGCATGTTCTCATTTAAGATAACTGACTCAACCATTTTTAAAGTAAACTTCGCATTCGAAGGATGTAAACTACTCCTTGGGAAATTGAAATAAGCAACTTTAACGTCACTCTGTACAAGGTGCTATTTTGTCCGCTTTGGAAGCTGTCCTTCAAAAAATAAAAAATGATCTTATGCAGAAAAATGAAATACGCGAGCAGGCACACGAAAGCATGCGCAAAGCAACAAGTCAATCTAAGCAATCGATCCTTCTGATGCACCAAAAAAAATATGTTGAGGCTGAAAAGCTCATAGAAAACGCTAAAGAAAAAATTTCAAGCCTGCAAGATTTAGCTAAACAGTACCCAGAGATCGTTTACGGAGGCATGTTTAGTGCCGCACTTCAAGAATACTCTGAAGCGCGCATATTCTTAACCTTAATTGAAGAATCGCGGTTTATAACGCCAGCCGAGGTAAATGTGCCCCCCGTTGATTATGTGCTTGGTTTAGCTGATGTCATAGGAGAATACAGACGTTTAGCGCTTGATAATTTGCGAGAAGGGGAAGTAAAAAAAGGCGAAGAATGCTTAGAAATTATGGATCAAGTATTCATTCAGCTCTTAGCTCTAGATGAAGCATATATGCTAGTCCCTGGGCTAAGGCATAAATCAGATACAGCAAGACGAATAATCGAATCTACCCGAGGCGATGTTACGGTTGAGATTCGCAGAAAATCACTAGAAGATTACTTAAAGAAGTTTACGCCCCCAAAAACCAGCATTAAACGCAAGCCCAAAAAGGTAAACGTTTGAGTAAACCCTTCAAGGCAACGAAAAAATTTTCTGTTAAAAGAGCCCATAATATTCAGCTTTGTCTATCCAAGAAAATTATTTTAGAAGATAGATTACCATCAAAAATCAAGACCGTGGGAGGCGTCGATGTTTCATACAGTGGAGAGCTGGGCGTAGCCGCTGTTGTTGTCTTGGATTATGATTCTCTTGAAGTTTTGGAAGCTAAAGTTGCTACTTGCCAAGTTAAGATTCCCTACATTCCTACCTTACTTTCATTCAGAGAAATTTCACCTTCAATGGCGGCAATAAAACAACTCAAGATACAACCAGACGTGTTCCTTGTTGATGCACAGGGTTTTGCGCATCCTTACAGATGTGGATTTGCCAGTCACTTAGGGCTTATTTTGGGCAAACCAACTATTGGAGCAGCCAAAAGTAGGTTGATTGGCAAGCCAATGGAGAATGATGAGGAGACTCTTTTAGTGGATAGAGACGAAGTAATCGGTGCCGCAGTGACTTCAAAAAGTGGGTCCAAACCAGTTTTTGTAAGTATTGGTCACATGGTGTCGCTTAAAACAGCTATAGAAATAATTAAGCACTGTTCCAAAAGCCGAATACCTGAACCACTGCTGCAAGCGCACAACTTAGCAACCAAAGAGAGAATCAGACTTTCTCAACAAAGCAAAGTAAATATCAAAGAAAATTAAACTAACGTTAGAGCGTGGAGCGTTTGGCTGAAGAAGTAACATTCGATGAGTTCCAAAAACTGGATTTACGCGTGGGAAAAATAATTGAAGCAACCTCAATACCAAATTCCAAAAAATTGATTAAAATTATCGTTGATTTTGGCTCGGAGAAGAGGCAGGCAGTTGCGGGCCTACTTAAGTATTATCAGCCCGAGGAGTTAGTTGGGAAAAAATGTGTTTTCTTGTTAAATCTACAAAGGCGCATATTGGCAGGAGTGGAATCGCAATGCATGGTTTTGGCTGCCGAAGATATTGAAGGAAATGTTACCGTGCTTACGCCTGAGAAAGATATAGTTGAAGGAAGCAAAATCGGCTAATTGACTAGCATAAACTTGCATACCATATTTGAACGACATCGCTGGGGAAAAGTTAAATTATTAAATTAAACCATTTTACTGTATAATTTATTGTGAAGGTTATCTTAATGGCAGTTAATGAAGAAGCACTTATGTGGGTTGAGAAGTATCGCCCAAAAAACCTAAACGAAGTCGTAGATTTACGCGACATCGTCGCGAGTCTAAAAGCTTTTATGAAAAATCCCAAAATAATGCCTCATTTAATGTTTGCGGGCATACCAGGCACTGGAAAAACCACGTTGGCACTAGCTATAGCTCATGAACTGTTTGGTCCAAACTGGAAAAATTTTACCCTTGAACTAAATGCCTCAGACGAAAGAGGCATTGATACCGTTCGTGAAAGAGTTAAAGATTTTTCGCGTTACAGTCGTTCAGGCTTTGGAGATATCCCGTTTGCATTAATTATTCTAGATGAATGTGATCAGATGACAGGCCCCGCCCAGACGGCGTTGAGGCGAATAATGGAAACCAGCTCCCGAACATCTCGGTTCATACTTATCTGCAACCAATCAAGCAAGATTATTGAGCCAATCCAGAGCCGTTGCGCCATATTCCGGTTTTCAAGATTAGATAAACTAGCGATGAAAGAGCAATTACAATGCATAGCTAAAAAAGAAAATGTTAAACTGTTGCCAGAAGCTGCTGAAAAAATAGTAGATTTCTCTGAAGGCGACCTTAGGCATGCTATAAACGCGTTACAGACAGCTGCTGCCTACAAACAAGGGGAAATCGATGAAAAAACAGTTTCACTAGTCATTGGAGAAGCTAGCCCAGTTCAAGTTCAAAAAATGATTAGAAAAGCATTATTTGGCGACTTTATTGAAGCAAGGAAGACAATGTATGAAATAATGGGATCATACGGTTTTTCAGGCACCGAAATAATACGTCAAGTGCAACGGGAAATCTTTAAAATGTCTGATCTAACGCCTGAACAAAAAGCCGAATTATCAAACTTGATTGGAGAATACGACTTTCGATTAACACAAGGCGCCAACAGCGACATTCAGCTAAGCGCGTTACTTGCGCAATTTGGAAAATTCGGCAAAGCTATAGGGGAAACATATTGAAAAATGATCTTTTATGGGTGGAAAAGTACCGCCCAAAAAAGATAGAAGACATAATTGGCAATGAAGAAGCTAAAGCTACCTTTATCGAATGGCTAAAAAGCAAACGCAAAACCAAGAAAGCGGTTTTACTCTATGGACCACCTGGAGTTGGCAAAACTGCGTTAGTCAATGCCGCCGCAAAAGAATTCGGTTTTACAATTATTGAAATGAATGCAAGTGATACTAGGTCTGAAAAAGCCGTTAACGAAATTGCTAAACCGGCCACATCATATCTTGCATTAGACACTTTTACTGCTGAAAGCAAAGGTAACCTGCTTTTTCTCGACGAGGTCGATGGAATTGCAGGCAACGAGGACAGAGGCGGAGTAAGCGCCATAATAGAAATCGTTGAAAAATCCCGAGTCCCCGTCATAATGGCTGCAAACGATCCAAACATTGACAAGTTAAGACCGCTAAAGAAAGTTTGCTTGCTGATCCGCTTTCACCAAATCCGATTACCGCTTATTATTTCATTGTTACAAAAGATTTGTTTGCTGGAACATATTAAAGCAGATTTTGAAGCGCTAGAGCATATAGCCCAAAACAGCAAAGGCGACGTGAGATCAGCCATAAATGATCTCCAAAGTCTTAGCGAAGAAAACCATGTTCTAACACTGCAAGACACCATGGCACTTACGGCAAGAAACAAAGACATAAGCATGGATGAAACACTCCTTGGCTTTTTCTCGGCAAAATCGGTTGAGGAAGCGTCATCACTACTTTTTCGCTCAAGCGTAGACTACGACGAATTTATTATGTCAATAAGCGATAATCTCCCAAGACGATACACCAACCCAGATGAGCTTGCCGCCGCGTACGATTTTGTTTCCAAAGCAGACCTGTTCAGGGGAAGAATTGGGACTGAACATTGGCACCTTTTAAAATATTTTTTTAACGCATTATCCGAAGCAGCGGCAGTAGCGCCACAATCGTATAAACCCTTTGAATTTATTTCGCCGCCAATAAGGATAATTACTTTGTTTTGGACCAAAGGCAAAAGAAACATGCTTGACGGTATCTGCGGAAAAATTGGGGCGCAATGCCATGTTTCTCATTCAAAAGCCAAACAAGATTTCATCCCATTCCTAAAGATCATGCTGGAAAAACAAAAATCAAGCCCTCTGAGTTCTTGCCTTGAACTTACCTCAGAGGAAGTTGATTTTCTTGTCAAAATGAATAGGTATTGAGGGAAATGAAATGGCGACTGTTTTAAATCCGAAGGGGTTCAAACTTCCACGGGTTGAAAAAGAAAAATTTGTCCTCCTCATACGTTTGGGCTTGGAATATAATCGTGAGCAATGCCTTTACTCGATTAAAAATTACAATAACATCGAGAAACTTTTGGAAGCACTTGGCAACACCTTAAACACCGAAGTAATGTTCCTCCAAACCTGTACACGCTGTGGAAAAGATTTCCCTTGTTCAGAATGTAGCTACAATGAGTTATGCACAACAAAAGACCTTCCGTTTAGTTGTGTTTGTCCTAAATGTTTGAGGGATAGAAAACAGTTTGGACAATACCTCGAAAAATTCTGAATCCTGAAATATTATCACTTTTTTGAATGAAAGAAATAAGGAATTTTTAACTCAGTTTTTTTAAACAAATTTGCATTTGTGGTTATTTATGACTGCTATCAAAGCAACAGCTAAGGCAGTACGAACACACAAATCGAGAGGCACGTCATCAAATGTGGCGCGTCGATGCCCATGTCGAAAGAATCTGGATACAAAAGCATCAACCAAACCCACGAAAATGGCCAAGGCAAGTTTTATCTAACCTTTCCCAATTAACTTTTTATGCAAAAGGTTTTGTTTATGGCAGAAGAACATACTCCATTAAATGTTGCACTCTCTCAACTAAAACTTGCGTGCAAAAAATTAGAGTTGGATTCTGGCATTCATCGAATGTTAAGTTTACCCAAACGCTCCATAAGTGTTAGCATTGATATTCGTATGGATAACGGTGCTGTTGGAGTTTTTAATGGTGTTCGGGTCCAACATTGGGATGCTCGTGGACCATTCAAGGGCGGAATTCGCTACAGTCCAAACGTTACTCAAGATGATGTTACTGCTTTGGCAATGTTGATGACATGGAAATGTGCAATAGCAGACATTCCATTTGGAGGGGCAAAAGGAGGCATATGCGTTGATTCTAAAAAAATGAGCAAACATGAACTTGAAAGATTAACTCGCAGATACATCAGCCTAATCTTTGAGTATTTAGGGCCACATCGAGATATTCCCGCTCCAGACATGTATACTGACGCCCAAACCATGGCTTGGGTCATGGATACCTACAGCCAACTGAAGGGCTACAGAATACCCGAAAGCGCCACAGGTAAACCAGTCGAAATTGGCGGTTCATGGGGGCGAACAGAAGCTACAGGCAGAGGCGTGATTCACTGCGTGAAGCAAGCCGCAGAAAACAACGGCTTAAAACTTAAGAATGCCCCAATAGTTGTTCAGGGATTTGGCAACGTAGGCTACAACGCAGCGGTTGCAGCGCAAGAAATCGGAGCCAACGTAATAGCTGTCAGCGATTCCACAGGAGGAATCTATTGCCAAGATGGTTTAAATATTCCAGACGTTTTAGCCCATAAAGAAAAAACTGGTTCAGTCCAGAACTACAAAGGCTGCGAAAACATAACCAACGAGGAACTGCTTGAATTGCCCTGCGATGTGCTTGTTCCTGCAGCACTTGAAAACCAAATTACCTGCAAAAACGTGGATAGAATCAAGGCCAAAATGGTTGCTGAAGCGGCAAACGGGCCTACAACTCCTGATGCAGACAAGGTATTGTATGAAAAAGGAATCTGCTTAATTCCTGACATTCTTGCCAACAGCGGTGGGGTTACGGTAAGCTATTTTGAATGGGTACAAAACTTAACCCGAGAACAATGGCCTCTTGAAAAGGTAAATAGGAAATTGGAAGAGAAAATGACCAAAGCCTTCAACGACGTTGTAGGCATCGTAGAGAAACAGGAGAGCGATATGCGTACAGGCGCCTTAATGCTGGGTGTGGGGAGAGTCGCTAACGCCATAAAAACATTGGGACTTTGGCCATAAACACATAAACTTTTTCAAATTTGCAGGTATCTTTTGCTTTTTTTCCTAGTGCAAACGCTTAAACCCCCCCACAACATATTGGTTGAACCCCACAAAAGGAAAAACAATAGGGTTGAGAGGGAAAAAAGAAGTTGGCAGCCAAAATTTGCACGTTAGATTTCTCCTATGAGAATTCCTTGGTTAAAATTGTTGCTAACCGAAACTGTCCTGAAATTAAACTAGCCGGATTAACAGTTGGTCCTTTTGATGAAGGGAATGAATATGAAGTTTATTTTTGGGTAGCGAAAGAATTAGCCGCTTCAGGAATGGTTCATTTCAGAGAAGACGACGTTTTAGACGCCACTAAACTATTTAAAGTTCAGTGGAAGGAGGGCGTTCAAATTCCGGGGCAAATTTCGGAGTTACCAAATGATTTTTACCCCAGACTACGCAGGTTCCTTTCTGATTTGAAAGACCAATCTTCAAAACCTGAAAAATATCAAGAACACTTTAAAGCAAAACAGCTATCGCGAGATATTGTGAATTCTCGCTTAAAGAAAATCGTTGCACTATCCTCTGCTCCCGCACAAACCGAGCAGGTTCTCAAAAAACTTACAAGTGAAGAAAAAATTCTCTTTGTTCAGCTTGTTAAAATAATTTCGCAATGGAAAACTGAAATTTTAGAAACTGAGGGACAAAAGTAATATGGCTAATACTCAGCTAACAGTTGATCCACAGCAACTTTTTCAAGAGTTTTTCAAGAAGGAAAAGTACAGACAAAGAATCGCTCAGTTAGCCATCACTGGAAAAAACTCAGTAGTGATAGATTTTGAAGAACTTTATGGCTTTGATCAAGCACTTGGTGAGCAATTACTCAACAAACCAGAAGAATACCTATTGCACGCTGGAAAAGGTGCCTATGAACAACTCCGAATTGAAGACTCAGAATACGCTGAGAAAATAGAAAAAATCATCATAAGAGTTGTAGAACTTCTCGGCAAGGAACAGCTTAGAAAACTTGGCTCACGCCAAATGGCAAAACTAATCATGGTCGATGGAATCGTAGTGAGAGCTACCCCGGTTCGACCGATGGTTTTGCAAGCCGCTTTCAAATGCAAACGTTGCGGAACTATGAATCAAGTTGAACAAACTGGGCAGTTCCTAAAAGCCCCAGCGATATGTTCAGCCCCTGACTGTGGTAGAGATGGTCCTTTCGAGTTTACTCAAGAAGAATCCACGTTTATAGATTCGCAGGATCTTCGGTTGCAGGAAAAACCTGAGGATCTACCGCCTGGACAGTTACCACGTACGTTAGCTGTGAAACTTGTGGGAGACGACATAGTTGATGTTGCAAGACCAGGCGACCACGTTTCGGTTGTTGGAATAGTTCGTGCTTTTGCGCCGTCGATGATGGGTCTTGGAAAATTAAGAACTTTCATTTTACAGCTTGACGCTAACTCAATCGGTGTACTTGGCAAAGAACCAGAAACATCACCGCCAACACCCGAAGAAGAAGAAAAAATGCGCAAATTATCTGAAGATCCCTTAGTGCACAAAAAAATCATGCAATCAATTGCCCCATCAATTTTCGGCTTAGAGCATATAAAAGAGGCAATCATGTACTTGCTTTTTGGCGGAGTTTCAAAAACCCTACCAGACGTAAACATCAGAGGCGAAATGAACGCGCTTTTGATCGGTGACCCTGGCACTGCAAAATCGCAATTACTCCAATACGTAGCCAGAATAGCGCCAAGAGGCCTTTACACTTCGGGCAGAGGAACAACCGCCGCAGGCTTAACTGCTGCAGTAGTTAGAGAAAAAGGTGGAAGCATGAGTCTTGAAGCAGGCGCACTTGTCTTAGCTGATAAAGGCATTGCATGCATTGACGAAATGGACAAAATGAGACCTGAAGACCGAGTTGCCATCCACGAAGCCATGGAACAACATACCGTATCAGTCGCTAAAGGAGGAATCGTAGCTACCTTAAATGCTAGAACAGCAGTGCTTGCAGCAGCCAACCCATCCTTAGGCAGATATGAACCAAACAGAACAGTTGCCGAAAACGTTCCATTACCAGTAACTATCCTTTCCCGTTTCGACCTAATTTTCGTTCTACGAGATGTACCAAATAAAGAATCAGACGGCAAAATGTCACGGCACATTCTGGAAATTCATCGCAGAGGAGTCAGCCCAGTAGAAGCACAAGTTGATGCAGAACTCCTACGCAAATACGTTAGCTTCGCAAAAGGAATAAAACCAGAACTAAGTGTTGAAGCAGCAAAACAGCTTAGCGATTTTTACTTAGCAATGCGTGCTGCAAGCGAAACTGAAGGATCACCTGTTGCAATAACGGCCCGACAGTTAGAGTCTCTGGTCCGAGTTTCTGAAGCTCGCGCACGTGTGGCGTTGCGAAAAGAAGTGACTTCTGAAGATGCAGCAGCAGCCATAACTCTTATGAAAAGGTCTTTAGAGGAAGTTGGAATCGACTTATCCTCCTACAAAGTAGATATTGACTTAATCATGACTGGAAGACCAAAAAGCATGCGTGACAGATTACACATCATACTTGCAGCATTAATGGACATGGAAAAAGTTACGGGAATAGTTGAAAAAGACGCACTTGTCACTGAATTGGAAACCAAACATAAAATCCCCAGAGCAGAAATTGAACGAATGATAAGCCAGTTACTTCGCGAAGGCACAATCTACGAGCCCAGAGAAGGATGCTTAAAGAAAACCTAAGAAGGCAACGAGAAATGAAGCCAGTTATAGTTATTGCAGGAACAAGACCTGAAATAATCAAGATGGCGCCAATAATTCGAGCGTTGAAGAAAGCTGAAATACCATCAGTTTTTGTCCATTGCGGCCAGCACTATGACTACAACATGGCTCAGCAGTTTATTGAAAACCTTGAGTTGCCCACGCCTGATTTCTCTTTTAAAATCAAAGCGTCCTCTCCAGGAGCCCAAACAGCCGAAATAATGATGAAAACAGATCAATTGCTCGAGAAAATTGAGCCTTCAATTCTTCTTGTCGAAGGTGATACGAACAGCGTTTTAGCAGCGGCGTTAGCAGCTAATAAGCGATTTATCGCCATTGGGCATGTGGAGGCTGGGCTGAGAAGTTTTGATTTCCGCATGCCTGAGGAATATAACCGACGTTTAACTGATCATATGTCGGAATTCTTGTTTGCTCCGACAGAGAGAGCGAAAACAAATCTCATCAAAGAGAGTGTCTGGGGCAAAATCTACGTCACAGGCAACACTGCAATAGATGCAGTAATTCAGCATTTGCCGATTGCAGAGAAAAAATCCGACATTATGAGCAAAATACCCTTCAAAACTTTTGCTTTAGCTACCGCACATAGAGCAGAAAATGTGGATAACGTGTCGTTTCTTGAATCTTTTATGGAAGTTTTCTCCAAATCTCCTGTTCCAATTGTTTATCCAATGCATCCACGCACGAAAAAGAGACTGGGAGAAAATAATATGCTCCCACAAATGGAAGCGTTAAAGAATGTATTGATTCTTCCGCCCTTAGGTTACTTGGACTTTTTGGTTTTAATGAAAAACTGCAAATTGATAATTACTGATTCAGGCGGCATCCAAGAAGAAGCCACTGCCCCAACCATAAGAAAGCCAGTACTTGTAATGCGTTTATCAACTGAGCGCCCAGAAGCTTCGGAAGCAGGTTTCGCCAAAATAGTTGGCACTGATAGCAAAAGCATCTTGACTGCAATTCAAGATGTAATTAAAAATGAAGTTGAGTTACCGTTTGTTTCACCTTTCGGTGATGGTTTTGCAGCAGAAAAAACTGTTGATATAATAAAGAAAAATTTTGCCACTTAAGAAATATAAGTGGTTTTTTTATCGTCTTCTTTGCGGGTTTCCTCAGCTTGCAGAGCTCGTTTTTCTTCAATTTGTTGAAGACGAGCAACCATTGTTTCTGCTCGGGTAATTTCCTCGTTCAATCCCGCTAAATCTAGTTCAAAGTTGAAAGTAGATTTTAGAACTTCTAAAATGCTTTTTGCGGCAAGAGGATCAGGGAGGTAACCGCGTGTTTCACCAAGCAGACAAAGTGCATTTATTTTTTTGAATTTAGCAAGTCCCAGAATTAACCCTGCTGTTCCAACAATTGGGCTGCCTGAAGTGCTTAAAGTTGCGCCTGCTTGAAGTGCTTTGTCTAAGACTTCCTGTGATGTTGCTGCGATGAATACTTTGGGTTTTTCTTTTGGTTCCATTCGATAGCCGCCGATTGTTGCAATTGTCTTTACGCCGTATTTTTCTGAGAAATTAAGGATTTGATCTGCGATTTCGTATTGTCCTTCAATAGTTTGCGATTGACTATCCCCAGTGAATAAGAGTAAGTCGTTTGGTCCGTTTGGATTTTTGTAGAAGTAAAATGACCCTCTTAAAAGTCGAACATTGCCTTTTTTGTTAACTAAAACAAAATATGGGAAATGGGGCGAGTAAAGATAGGCAACTTTTTTGGCTTTTAGTTGTTTAATTAAATAACGAAGAGCAATTTTGCCGACTAATCCTAAACCGGGAAGACCTTCAATTAGAATGGGATTGTTTGGTTCTATTTCTGTGAATTCTCTAATGTAGGTTTCTTTCATTCGCTGCTACTCCTTTTCATTTCCATTCGATATTTTAGGTATTTGTCGTCCGGCGAAAACTTTGCAGGATGCGGAATTTTAACGGGTCCACCACAGTAAGGACATTTGTCCTTATGCAAAGTGTATTTTTCACAGTTTACGCATTTACGGAGTTGCCATACCAATTAATTTTCCCTTCTAAAAGCGTAAGTCTCGTGATCTCTGACAGCACCTATAGTGACAATTAGTAAGTCGCTATCTTCTGGCCACTCGATCTTACGCGCAGCCATTAAATTGCCTCATCCCTTATTCAAGAACCGCTTGTACGTCGCCCTTGATTTTTGCTCTTCCGCCAGATGGTTCAGCGAGTATTTCTCCGCAAACGTTGCAAGTTACTTTGTTAACCGCATTGCTAAAGATTTGTTGCTCGTTGCCACATTTTGGGCATTTGACCCTTAGGAAGACACTTCTTGGTTTTGGAATAAGTTTGCTCCATTCAGACATAATTTTTTTCTCCTATTGTATAACTAATTTTCTTAGACGTATACCGTCTTTGTGCCTCATGAAATTACAAACTTTACATTTAAGGCGCAATGTTTGTTTTTTAGTGGTTTTAGCGAATTCTCTCTGAAGCGCATATTTTTGACCACCATAACCCTCTTTTTCTCTAGCGTGTGCGCGTTCACCATGAGCTAATGCTCTGCGCTTCCCAGGCTTGTAGAGGGTAACACTGTGAATTTGGTGAGCTTTACATTTTGGACAGTATGTCTTTACTTCTTTAGGAACGTTCACGTTCTTCACTACCAGCTTTGCATAAAAGAAACATACGCATTCTTATACTTTTTTACTTATATGCTAAAAATCTTAAGCGTGTAGGCTATTGAACTACCATTTAGCGTAATTGTAAGCATTATTTAAACAGCTAAATTCTGAACAAACCGGCCCAATAGCTCATTTTCGCCAGAAAGGCATAGTGTTTTTTAAACCGAAGGTAATCTTAACTTATATCTAGTCTGCAGGTTTGAATGCATTGGCGACACAACTTTTCCAGAAAATGAAAAACCACTCAGATGTAATTACAAAATTACTCCCATTATTTGCATTCGTGGCTCCGCTTGCGATTTTATATTTTTTGAATTTGCCCGATCCTTATCTTGGACCTACTTCCCAATATTCATTTCAGTTAATGTGGAAAGGCAGAACCTTCCAATTGTTCTTTGTTTGGTTGATGGCATTGGAGTTTATTTTAAGTTGGGAAACTATCAAAACAAAAATTAACAAACAGAATAAAGCCGGACTAATCGCCGTTGCTATAGCATTATTGCTTCCCACTTTGTATGTGATTTTGGAGTATTTCTTTGGGTTAAACGCCGCTATCGCAGCCTTAGCTCAACAAAATGGAGTTACATTTTATAATTCAATGCCCATTGCGATGGAATATCTTGTGTTCTCTGTTATTTTTTGCTTTATCATTTTCTTGTGCTTGGGCAAAAAAGGTTTACGTGGCTTTGCCTTGCCCGCATTATTCGCGGCCTTAATTGGAATTATTTACACCATCGATAACATTTTTCCATATGGTCAATTTACGCCATTTCAACTATTAGTTCCAACTACCGCCACTCTTGCAAGCTTAGTTCTGCGTTCAATGGGGTACAGTGTTTTGCCTGGAACAGAAAGCGGCATGCCCACCTTGCAGGTTACAGGAGCTTTAGGTACTGCTAAATTCGCGATAGCTTGGCCTTGTGCAGGTATTGAAAGCCTCCTGATTTTTACAGCTGTTACGTTATTGTTTTTGCAGCGGATGCCATTATCTTGGAAAACCAAGGCAGGGTACTTCATCTTTGGAGCAGCCGTCACCTACTTCATAAATGTCTTAAGAATAACTACAATGTTCATCATTGGCGTTGGCGCCGGGGGAGACATAAATGCGCCTCAAGTGCAGAACTTTCACTTCTATTATGGACCACTATATTCGATTGCCTGGATAGTTTCTTACCCGCTGATTATTCTTGTCAGTCAAGGGTTGTGGCGAAAAATAAAACTTAGAAAAAAGTTAGCTGAAAACTAGGAAACCTCAACGGAGACAGCTAAGCCTTGCTTAACTAGCATTTTAGCGTTTTCAACTGGTAGAGAAGCAACATCCTCAGCCTTAAAAGGACCATACGTTTTCATATCTGCGCCAATTATATTTGGGATATTTTTTATGAACCTTAAAGTCACACGTTTATGGCTAACTTGAGTTTCAACTTTCACTACTTGAGTATCAACTTTAACATCAAATGCCCTTATTTCTACTTTGGCAGCTTGGCCTTGCATGAGGCTTTTAGCAAACTTTTGATACGCATCAGAGAAAGCAACAAAATTTTCCGCCATCTTGGCTTCTTCAGTTGTTAACAGATCTGAAGGCATTTTTTGGCTTTGGGTTATTGTTCTAACTAGTTTTTTATATCTTAATCGAAGTAGTTCATTGAGCATTCGGTTTACATTCTGTGCTTCATGCTCTAGCAAAGTTACTTTGACGGATTTTTTGTCAATGATCTTGTTATCTTCGTTTAGACGCCTCAGGTAATCTGCTATTTTATTGTAGAAGTCTGGAGGTAACCTTCCAAGCGAACTCTCTTCAGTTTCCCTTCGCCAAGCTGCATAAAGCTCACTATACATTTAATTTGCCACCTTAGCCCTTCCTTTACAAATAAGCATTACCGCAGCGGCAACAGGCAACTCAACTGTTTGATTCTTGTATGGGCCCAACGTTTCTCCACTCAACTTAAACTCTGGTGCGTCAGAGACCATCACTTTCGCGTTGCCCTTTTTAAAAGCTACCGCTCCAGTAAACGGGTCGAAATCCTCCAGGTTTTTTGCTGGAAACTCGACTTTTTTTAGTCCTGTTTTCCCATGCAGTGTGCCATTCATTCGAATTAAACGGTGAATATCAGTTGTGACGACTGTATCGATATTTGACGATTGCAACTCGCGCACGTGCTCTGCTAGTTTTAGCCAAGTCTGAGTTTTTACCCCATCGATGCTATCCCATAAACCAGCATTTATGCACCGTTTAATTATGGTATCCTTATTTTCTAAAACGGAATTATTCCTTAAGCCGATGGCTTTTAGGTCTTCTTTGGTTGCAGTTTGCAGAAAGTTTTCCATACCGTTTTTGAGACGCTTGTTCCACCCAAAATTATGCAAATTGAATCGCTTGCCCGCACCTTTTTTCGGTTTGGCCTTAGCATCTTTGTCCAATATGGCTAAACCTAATCCAGTAACGTAATCAACAATTTCTTTTCTTGCCATAGCATCTAGGGACCGGATGGCCTCATCCTCAACGTGAACATGGTATCCTCTATGACCAGAAAAGAACACATGCAACTCATCTAAAGAAAAGCCAAAATCGTTATCTAACATATCGATAAGCTTAGCAGTTTCGTCTCGAGCAGATTTTATGCAAAGCTCGCATGGCCATGTTTTTGTCTCGAATTTTGTTGCTTCACACGCAGGGCACACTTCTGGAATTAATCCTTTACCGCTAAACCCACATTTCACACATGTAAATTCATCATGGATTTTGTCGCATGTTGTTGGAATATGGTCAGCGTCTATGTCGAAAACTAAATCAGCGCCTAACCAACCTTTTTTATCCATGTCGAAATCTGGGTTTTCATAATAAGCGCATGAATGGTAAACATCTGATGGAACATTTTCACTTAACGCTGAGCGCAATCTACTGATTTCCTCAAATCTCTTGTGCCTAACCATAAAACGTTCTTTGAAAAGCAAATAGGCAAACTCTCGTTGGCTTGGGACAATTGGAACAGGAATAATTGTTGAGGGATCCCGATAGTAATCGCAGAATTTCTGATAAACAAATTCTCGAGAAGCCTCCAATTTCCCTTAATCCCCTTTTCCGAATAAGTATATTCATTAATTTTTCATAAATTTAACTATATACCGCAGAAAAGGCAAATCTAAAGACTATATTTAGATCAACCGTTGAATGCCCCCAAAAATCTGCAGGGGATTAAAAGCGATTCCGCCAAAAGAGAGAACAAAAACCATGAAAATTAACCAAATAATTGTCGCTTGTACTTCTTTTTTCTGTTGAGGAATCAGCACATAAACGAAAATGAAGGGAAGATACCAATTCTGGAAATAAGGCAGCATAAAACTGGGTATTAAAAGAAAAAGTGCTAATAAACAAAGTAAACAATTCTTGTTTAACATGTAAAACGCATAGACAAGGGTAGCTGCAAGCGTTAGCAAAACTGAGAATGATTGCAAAGTCCAAGAAATTTGTCTGTTTGATGAAAAAGCGTTGATACCGTTCATAATTAACTCTGGACGTGTCGAAAACATGAATGGAGCACTCAAATAAGCGGTGAAGATACTAACAACCGCAAAAACTATACCCACGACTACTGCTTTGTTGCGAATTAAATTGCTTAATCTATTTTGTGAAAGTAACTTGATTATAGCAACAATGATAAGTGGAAAAAGGAAAATGCCTGCTTGATACTTAAAAAATACAGATACCGCGATAAGCAAAAAGAAGTAATCGTACCTCTCTGTCAAAAACATGAATATGGCAAAAAGAGAAAATAGGAAAGCAACTGAATCAAACATGCCGTCAGCGGCATAAACAACCAAGCTAACGTAAATAATGTATAGTCCAATGCCTTTCAGCAGCCAAACATAATATTTCTCTATAGTTTTTTGGTTTATCTTCGAGCTCTTAGGCGTAACCGCTGAAACAAGGGATGAATCAACGTCTTTTTTTAAGTAATTATTTAGGAAGAAATATAGACAAATATGGGCAAAGATTACGAAAATAGCAATTTCTATTTTGTAAATCAAAATGGGCGCGAAGCCGCTTTGTAGGAGAACACCGAAAGGAGCAAACAATAAAATGCTGCCTAATGGGTAAAGATGGGGCATCTCGGGCCATGTCACAAATTTGAAGTATGAATTGTCAGTGTTGGCTAATTTGCTTAGCGGCTGGTTGAAAACTGAAAAACCATCTTTCAAAAATAGGCTTGAAACATATGAATCTCTTGCATGGTCGGTGTACCATTGCTCAAAGTTGCCAAGTGGATTGCCGTTAAAGGCAACGATGGAAAGCCAAAACACCAGAGAAATTAAAAGTAAAATTAGCAGATATCGACGATTTTTTCCATCAAGGGTAGACAAACTTTTTGTGCGTAACTTTAAATTTGAAGAACCAGAAAATACAGTTTTTAAAACTAAAACTATTGATAAAGCTATGCTGATGAGAAAAAGGATTTTTGAGGTTTCATTTGTCAGCGAACTAAGGGCGACAAGATCTGGTTTTTGAATAGTTGCTTGAAAATCAATAACGTCGGTATTAGTTGAATTGGAAAATACTGCGTCATAATAGTAAGGTCCTGCAGTAAAGTTGTAATTTATGCCTGAATGGATCAAAATTGAATAGAGCGAGCCATTAATTGCTACAATTGAAAAGTTGAATGAAAATTTTTGGAGAGAATCTGAAGAATTCTGGATGAACAGTGAAATGTTTTCTCCACCATGAAAAGATCCCAAACCCTGTCTATAGGTTTCGTTCGGACTTAAACGAAAAGTATCATTAATTAGAACCTTGTTTACCAAAACAATTGAGGAGCTATCACTTTTTTGTATTGGAAATAAACTTGCTGCTCCGAGTGATACACTTAGGACTAAAAGGGTAATAGCTATGAAAAGAAGCAGTTTAGCCGTACCAAATCTTTTCATTAAGTCGAGCTGTCCTTTCTTTTGAAAAGAGATATGCTATAATTGATTTTATTAAAAATAAGGATTGCTTAACCGAGCGTTATGAATGTGAAACTGCTTTCAGAGTATAAGATAAGTAGCTTCGGATTTCAGTCAATGAAAGTTTGGATTTTCCGATTTTTCGATTAACAAATAAGACAGGCGTTTCTTTTACATTAAAATGTCTCAAAGAAGCTTGTCTAATGGTTTCTATTTGGATTTCATAAGTATGGCTATGTAAATTGCTTATTATTGCAGTTAGAAACTTTGTTGAGTAGCAACGAAAACCACTTGTACAATCATGAAGTTTCAATCCAAGCGAAAATCTAGCTATAGAGTTAGCAGTTCGGCTAATTACCTTTCTTGTAAAAGGCCAGCCTTCTATTTTGCCGCCTTTAATATATCGGCTGCCAATCACCATGGCGCAGTCACATTCATACATTTTTGATAAAAGCTGCGGAATTTCTTTTGGGTTATGTGAATAATCAGCATCCATTGTAAAGACGTATTTTGGCACCCGCTTTAAGGATAAAAAATATTTGAAACCATCAGTAATGGCTGTGCCTAATCCACTTTTTTTAGGTCTAATACACAAGAGAATATTCGTATATTTTTTCTGTTTAGCTTGTACAATTTGAGCTGTTTTATCCGGACTAGAATCATCAATAACAAGTATTGAAGCATCTAATTTTAGGTCTTCAATGGCGTCAATTAATTTGGAAATGTTTTCTTCTTCCCGATAAGTGGGTAAAATTATCCCAATCTGGGAACTAAGCTCACTATTGCCAATTAATTGATAATTCATATGACTCCAACTATTTTACAGTGGGGTCAATTAATAAATCTATAGCAACTATTGAGCCTGTTTTAGAGAAAGTTGTTGTTTAACTTTATAATATTTCAACGGGTGATAGATGCGCCGGCACAAATCATCCCGGTTTTTGCACACGCCATGTGTCTGCAAAATGGAGCATTGGGGAGGAATGTAGCGTGTTCCAGACCCTCTTTCGCCGGCAATATGCTCAATCTGGTACTAGTTAATCTTTCGTTGTAGTCTGAAAAACTTTTGTAAATCTCACTAACTTTTTCTGTAGACATTCCAATGTTAAGAAGGAAAGAAGTTAACGTGAATCGCTCCATTTGCGAAAGATGATGAGTTTTTGAAGCTGCTTGATAAATTGCGTCTATGCATGGAGGAAAGGCGGACTTTACGACTTCTTTGGGTATGTTTTCAATTTCTTGTCCCATTATCTCTTGTGCCGATTTTATTAATCCTTCAGCTATAACAGTTATCTCAGAAGGGAGGTTTCTGATTTCTGAAACATCAAGCTTTTTGTCTACCCGATTTTTTACTTCTTCTTGTAGCAGGCGAACAACCTTATCATTGTTGAGATACACCTTGCCTTTGTCCATTATTTGATTTACGAGCTTCCACTCTGAACCATGCATGTGAGCAGCATTCTTCAAATAGAAACTAAAGCCAACACAAAAATCCTTTCCAAAGGCGCCTTCACCGATATCCCAATCAAAGTCTTGGGCGATTGCCAAAATTTTTTGTTTTTTCTCGGCAACCATCTGCGAATGAGCAGATTTTGCTACAGATAAGGCATATCTTTTTTTATCCATGAATTCTTGGTGGCTATAACCAAAATTAGTGCTGCAGCAAAAGATGAAATTTCAGATCTCTTATCCCTGAGGGCTTCACCAGTATTCACTTCAAAAATGGCTTTTTCTACGCGGTTTTGAGCACGGTCAATAATCGTTTTTTCTGAAGGTAAGGTCTCGATTGTAAATTGGAGTTCTTCTATCTGTTTTGAGGCTTGTTTTAAAAACGGGTATTTGGCAAAATCTTCAGAAGATAATGCCGATTCCAATTGCAATTTGAGTTCCTTACTCTGTTTCGATTCTTGGCGCCAAGAAGAAGGTTAACTTTCCCTCTTTTGTCTGTTGGAAATCTATTTTCACGGGCATGTCACTTGAGAATTCAAGTGTTGCAATATCTGAGGTGGCTGAGGCAGCTTTGATAATTTCAGATAAATAGCTTAGACTAAATGTTGCTTTCGCGTTTTCTTTTACTTCTAAATCAAGCAATGCATCATTGCCTTTTTGCAAAGTTATTGTTGCACCCATTAAATCGCCCGATGCACTCAATGTTAGTTTTTCTGGTTCAGCTTCGATTCGAACATGGTCGCTTACTAGTTGTGCGTCTTCGATTGCTTGGCTTAAGCCTTGAGTGGTTGTTTTAGCTTTTACGTTGAAAGTTATTTTTGGTGTTGGAACTTCCTCTTCTGAAGCCTCTAGGGTTGGCATGGTGAAGTTTCGGCTGTATTTGCCCGTTATTGTTATTTGTAATCGAGCAGTTTTATCATCAAGAGATAGCTCAACGGCTTCGTCTCTTCCTGCGCGTTTGAGAAGTTTTAGTAGTTCGCTAATGTTTATGCACATTTTTGATGGTTCAGTCGCCGAATATTCTTGGAAAATAGATTTTGGCCATTCAAAATCAATCATAGCAACACGTGAGGGATCCATCGCGCGCAGTTTCAAACCTTCAGGGTCAATTTTAAATGTTGCTTCATCTACAAGAATTGATATGGCTGTAGCCATGTCTCTTAATAGTTTGGCATCGGACACTTTAAGCTTGAACATGTTACTTCTCTTCCTCGCTATTGCATATTACTGTAAAGTTATATAGCTTATGATTACACTTTGAGCTAATAAATAAATTGTTCTAGCAAAAAATGTAAAACACATTTTCAGTAAATCGTAACCTAATAGATAAAAAGTTTAAAATAAAAAGTCAAAAATGAAAAAGAATTTAGCTGTATTCTCTAAACGTATAGTTGCACTTTGTGCAGCGAAGAAACTGAGTTGAAGATTCATCCGCTCCTCGCGTTTGAACTTGCCATACATATGCTGTGTTGTTTCCGCATCGTGGACACTCAATACGGGCTGTTGGTAAAGTGTTTAATTTCTGCTCTTCTTTACCGATGACGGCAACAAGTTGCTGGGGAGTATGTTGGATCACTTTCGGCACCATTTTTGTCTCTCCTTTTTCGCCACACTCGGGCTTCTTGTACCCACATTTTTGGCAGGCGAGAACTAAAGAAGCTTCTTTACCGCTTTTAGATTTCTTTGGTTCAAGACGAGATCCACATTTAGGGCAGAATTCCATATACCGTCACTCTCTATACGTTTCGGATTCCCTTAGCATTGTACCTTTTAAACTTTGTCCAACTTGGGTTTAACCGGATTTATTCCTGAGGCAATGAGGTGGGCCACTCGCAAAGGCTCGGGAAAACTGCTTCGGGTCGACGTTAACTCGACAATTTCCTTGGCGTTCGATTCGGAAATTCCAGTTATTTCCATATAAATTGTTTTAGACTTACAATGGAGTTCAAAAATTTTCCCTGCGTCAACAATTGTTTTCCAGCGTTGTTCATGTTCAGGCAAATTGCGAAGCGCCTTTTGAATGGCGTCTAAATCAGGTTTGTCACGCATTAAGACAATAACTGGAATCTGGGTTGCCAAATTGAGTTGTTTAATATTTACAACATTAAAACCGCCAAAAGTTATCCCGTTTAGCATTATCACACGTAATTGTTTGCAATGTGGTGAGCTATTAATCATTGAAGCAATCTGTTCAGTAGCATCCAAACCATCGATTGCAATGTTAGTACTCATTACTCCGTCAAGCCAGCTACCCCCTCTGAAAACCACGCCTACTACCATTACAGCACCTTGAGTGTGCAGGGTAAATTTGCCGTCGTCCAGTCCAAGGATGCGAATTTCAGATTTTATAGCTCGAAAATCTTTAATTCCCAAAAACCTTACCTTACAAAATATAATCTACATTTTCGCTTTTAAATTTAAATAAAGAGACAAGAACCTAAAAAAATTCTTGAATTTTAAAAAGAAAATTAAGCTTTTAGAACGCGTTCTAATTCTTTGCTGAAAGCATCGTTTGTTTCTTTAACTTTCTCAACTGCCCTAATCAAAGCAGTTTCAGGCTTAGCGACTCCTTTCATTCTAACATAGATGATTGGATTTGAGGCTAATGGATGAGGAACGTCGTAGCCTGCAAACTCTACGGTTTTATCTTCCAGGAGTCGTTTTTGCAAAAGGTTGCAGATGCCGTGCGTGCCGCCTTCGATTTCAATTTTTAGCTCGTTCTCTGATTTAGTAAGTATTTTTACTTTCATTTTTATTTCTCCATTTTTGCTAAAGTTGTTCTTTTCCGTAATCTGGCGCTATTTTTCGTTTTTCTACATTGCCGCATTTTGGACAGCGAAGTTCATCATACCGCAGAGATTCAAGTGAACCGCCACAGCGAGAACAGAAAGCATACAGCACTCCCAGATTCTTATCGTTGGTTGACAGGTGGTCAATACGGTTTTTTGTGCTTATGACCTTGGCTCTGATGATGTCACCAGGCTTGGCTACGTCATTCATTGAATCAATATATCGGTCGGAAACGTCAGAAATATGCAAGATGCCGCTGAATTCACCGGATATTCTACTGTTTGTTTTTTTGAAGATTTTTACTAAAACGTTATCAGACTGTGGGTTGCCAATTTGCCCAACGATGATTGTTCCAACTTTTGGAGCTAATTCACTGTTTGCTAGTGGATAAACCGAAACACGTTTATTCATTAAGTCAACCAATGCGCGACCAATAATTTTAGAGTAGATAACACCGTCTTTAACGTATGTTCCGGCGTCTGGAATAAACTCTTCAATAACACCTAAGCGTTCTCCAGGAACCACTAAGCGACCGGTTTTTTGTTCAGGTGATTTTAGACTCATGATGATTTACCTTTTATTTCAAATAAGCTAGACAAGCGTAATTGATAAATGCATATGGTTAGTTTTCAATCGCATCAATAAACCTTTTGATTAATAAACAAAAATTAATACTGACCATTACCGCCAAAAAAATTATTTATTGTTCAATTTTTTGATAACGTAAATGTCGACGACAAAGTCATGTTTAAGTTTTGTATGGAAATCAAACATCTTTGGAATCGTCATAAGCATTGCGTAAACGCATTTAACTTTGCCCTTATGCTGGGAGACAAATCTTTCTAGGAAGGGCGAGGGCGAAACTTCCAAGAAACTTCCACATGATTTAAGCCGCTTGATTAGCTGCTCATCTATCACTGGATGATTATGCAAAGAGTAAACAGAATTCCCAACCTCCAAAGCTTTGGCTAGAAATGCTCTATCAGCCGTTCTCGTTTGAACTCCAAAAGGCGGATTCTGTAAAACCGTATCAAATTCTCCAGTAATGCAGGAAATATCTCCCAAAATCAATTGAACATTTTTACCTCGCCCGTTTTTCGCTGCGTTTTCAGCGGCTGTTTTCACAGCTAACCTATCTATGTCAATGGCTTCAACAGTTTTTGCACCAAGGTAAGATGCGCCTAAAGCAAGCCTGCCCGTGCCACAGCCTAAGTCCAACACAGATTTGTCAGTAATATCGTTATTTGAGTACGTAGCAATGTACAAAATAGTGGCTGCTACCGACGGGGAGATGGTGTATTGTTCAAGATGCGCTTGAGGGGTTGGCTGAGGAGCAATTTTTGAGAGAAACAATTCTAAATCTAATTTTCGAATAATCCTTTTTTGAGCATATTCTCCCATGAAACCTCACCTATAGCAACCATAAACTCGTTAACAGTTAATACTGGCTTTGAAAACTTTTGTGGTGCTTCAAGAGATATCCTTGGGCATGCGGTGTTAACATAAGCGTCGATAGAGGGAAATTCCAATAGTGTTTCAGGAGTAACTTCTCTAGCAGCCAACAAATAAGCTACTTTTCCATGCGTCTCTGCTTTTTCCTTGACGCTTAAAGCTTGGTCTAACCACTTTTGGCCAGGTTTTAAGCCAACAAGAATCCCGAAAATTTTTGCATTTTTCGCTTCTTGAATGCAGGTCCAACGTTGTTTGAGCATTTTTTGTGCGTCGTCATTAATTGAGAAAGCCCGGTTATCATATGGGTCCGCAATGAATGTCGGTTTAGAAGTGTTTAAAGCGATACCTAAAGCGTGGAATCTTCCGCCGCCTACAAAAAGGAAAGCTTCCGCCTCATCAGCGATTGATTTTACACTGCTGCAATTGCAACCAATAACTTGTCCTGGATAATCCATTTGACTGCTTTTGCCTACGATCACGGTTTTTCCTGCTTGACTTAAAACTTCTTTTGCTTGATTGAGCTCTTGCAAGTGTTGAACGGAAGTGGCTAAACCAATTTTGCTGTAATTACTTAGAAGTGGTAAAGCTTGTTCGACAGCATTTTTGATCGCCACTGTTGCTCTTGCTTCAATGTAAATTGTTGGAATTTTCTCGTGTTTGATAAGCTTCGCGTGCCCAAAATGCACTATCAAATCAGCACCTAAACTTTCCGCTTCACTAAATGCTATATCGCAGGCGCCGTAACAGGGGTCTCCAGAAATTATTGGTAGGGCACCTTGTGTCTCAACTATTTGAGCTATTCGCGGTCCTTCAGGTTTTAATCCTTCAGGGAGTTGCAATAGAACACGTTTGGCTCCAAGTATAATTATTTCTTGCTTTATTCTCTCTTCTTCAAAAACAAACCCTTTCATTGTTGTACTCTCACTATATCAGTTACAATGAATTGAGGGAAAAAGAAGAAACATCTAGGCACACGGTTGCAGGTGCTTTTTATGCTATCGTGGCCATTCCCAGTCTTGGGTTGGTTTCTTAAGTGGTTGTCCGCGAGCTAATGCTGCTTGCTCAGCAAGCCGTTCAAGAATTATTTTTTGTTCAATCGCAGCAACATTCTTTCTGGTAGTTATTACGGCATCGTTGTTTACTGAAATGCTGTCGATTCCAACTCGGACTAGAAACTCTGCGAAGTCGGGTAGGTTTGATGGCCCTTCGCCACAGATTGATACGGTGCATCCATTTTCGTGTGCGGCTTTGATTAAGTGGGCAATAATTCTTTTTACAGCTGGATCTCTTTCGTCGAAGTATCCCATTTGGCCTAATCGTTCGGAGTCGCGGTCAATCATTAGCACGCCTTGTGTCATGTCATTTGAGCCTATTGAGAAGCCGTCAACTAGTTTTGAGAATTCGTCAGCCATTATGCCTATGGATGGTGTTTCTGCCATGAACCATACCTTGAAGTCGCGAGAACGCTCTAAGCCTTCTTCTTTCATGATGTCAAGCACTTTTTTTGCTTCCCAAAGTGTGCGAACCATTGGAAGCATGACATAGACGCCTTTGAGACCCCATTCTGTGCGGCATTTTTTGATAGCTTGGCATTCTAACCGGAAGGCTTGGATATACCATTTGCTAATGTAGCGGCTACATCCTCTCCAACCCAACATTGGGTTTTCTTCAATGATTTCGTATTTTTCTCCGCCTTTTAAGCCTCGATATTCGTTTGTTTTAAAATCGCTTAAGCGCACTACGACGGGTTTTGGTTGAATTGCCCTTGCAACTGTCGCTATACCTTCAGCTAACTTGTCGACGAATAGTTGACTTTGACCTGCATCAACAAACGCCATTGGATGTTGTCCTATTGCGCTTGCTAAAATGAATTCTGTACGCATTAAGCCGATGCCTTCAAACGGCAGGTTCTTGTATTGCTCAATCATTTCAGGCGTTCCTAAATTCATGTAGATTTTTGTAGCTGTCACTGGTGCTGATTCTGCAGCTTGCATAACAATTCCTGAACCATTTGATGCTACCTGAGGTGCAATGGCTTGCTCCATAATTCCTTCATAAATTATGCCATTTCTTGAATCAACAGTGTAATCTTGCCCTGTTTTCATAACTTGAGTAGCGATTTCTGTTCCTACAACGCACGGGATGTTAAGTTCTCGACTGACGATTGCCGCGTGTGAGGTGATTCCTCCTTTGTCAGTAACTATGGCACTTGCCATTTTCATAAATGGTACAAAGTCAGGATCAGTCATGCCCGTAACTAGTATGTCGCCTTTTTTCATGTCTCTGTTTGCGTCGTCGGGGTTGAGGACAACTGTCGCTTTTCCGATACCGTAACCTCTTCGTCCAGCGGAGATGCCTCTCACTATAACTTTTAGTTGTTCATGTTTTGATTCTTCCATTTTAGGCGCTTCCATAGTTTTTGTGCCGAAAACTGTTTCTGGTCTAGCTTGAACGATGAACATGTTTTGTGGATATGGGAGGTCTTGGTCAATTGCCCATTCGATATCCATGGGTTTGTTATAATGTTTCTCAATTCTTTTAGCTAGTTCGGCGAGTGCCAAGATTTCTCGGTCATCAATACAGGTTATCTTCTGCTTATCCGCTGGCACGTCTAAATGAACGGTTTTGCCAGTTTTAGGATCACGGATGTATTCGACCGTTTTGCGAGAAATCCTTCTCTCTTTAATTGTGGTATTAGCCTTGTCAATGACAAAGTCATCAGGGTTAACTGCTCCTGACACAACAGTTTCGCCTAAACCGTAGTTTCCTTCAATAACAATTTCGCCACGGTCACCGGTTACTGGGTTTATGGTGAACATAACTCCAGCGCATCCAGAGTTAACCATTTTTTGGACGCCGACACTGATGAAGACTTTTTCGTGTGCAAATCCTTTTTCGTTTCTGTAAAAGATTGCCCTTGGCGTAAAAAGGCTAGACCAACATTTTCTCACTTTATCGATAAGATCATCAGGGCCTTTTACGTTTAGGTAAGTTTCTTGTTGACCCGCAAATGATGCATCTGGTAAGTCTTCCGCTGTAGCGCTTGATCTAACAGCAACAAAGGTATCTTTTAAATCAAGTCGTTGATTGAGTTCCTTGTAAGCGTTTCTTATTGCAGTTTCCATATCTTTCGGCATTGGAGTTTTTTCGATCAGTTCACGAATCTTCTTGGATGCGGTATCATATTGTTTGGGGTCATTAAGGTCCGTGACTGTTTCGGTTATTATTTTATAAATCTGTACGGCGATATCCTTTTCTTGGATATATCGCTCATAAGAAAAAGCAGTTACGGCGAAACCTGGTGGAACAGGTAAGCCGGCATTAATCATTTCGCCAAGGCTAGCGTTTTTTCCGCCAACCAAAGAGACATCAGTATTTCTTACTTCGTTAAACCATAACACCAATGCTTTTGCTTTGCTGCTCAAGCCGTCTCCGTCTCCGGTTCCGCTTCTGCGTCCTCAGCTACATCAGATAAGTCTTCGTCAGCATTTGGAGAAGCTACAATTTTGGAGATAACTATTTTGCAGGGTATTGGAAGTTTTGCACTGCCTCTTTTGAGGGATTCTTTGGCTGTTTCTTCTTGACCTTTTTTTACTTTTACAGTTATGATGGTTTGGTCTACTTCCACTTTTGCTGCGGTGCCAACGGCTGTCCCAAAGGAACGTCTCATTCCCTGTTGAAGTCGGTCAGCATGAGCGCCGAAGATCATTTTGTTTTCTCTTAGAATAATGTGAGGATATGGATGAACAACCATAAGATAATCGTTTACGACTTTATCCATTAAAACACGGTTTGTAGCTACACGCATCGCCTCAAGTGCACTGTGGCGTATCTGAGCGCGTTCCAAAGCGACAAGTCTGCCTTCAACTTCAAAACTTCCCTTAGTATCGCCCATAGTAAACTTTACTATTTTTGGCGGTGGAAAACCTCTTGCGTATTCTTTTCGTGTGTAGGCTCGATTTTTAACGTGCCTGTAATTTTTTGCGTGCATACAAGCGTCCCTTTTTAGCATACTCATTTAGCGGTATTTAAACGATTTGTAACGTTATGCTTAACCTTACGTTTATTTTCACATGTGTAATTGTAAAGTCTTGAGCAGCAATTCAAGTCATAACGGGCGTCAGATTTTATATACTTAGTCACCTCTTCTCTTCCAGATGCCCACAGATTTATTTATTTCAGGGAAAAACTGGAAACTTTCGCTAGCGGAGCTAACAGCATACCTGAAAGCAAGAGAAATTAAATTTGGAATAAAGTTTTTTTCTAAAGAGTTTTTCACTTTGATTTTTGAAAATGACCCTAATGTATCTATTATCGATGCTTTGGGCGGGACAATAAAAATAGGTGAAGGAAAAGCGGAGTTTTCAACCCAAATTGTTAAGGAAGCTTTTTCTGACAAAAACAAAAAAGCTCAAGCTCAAATAGCTGAACTTTTGGCTACCAGCGGTTTAGTTGATAAAATGGATAAATCAGCTGAGAAATTGTTTTTCGGAGTTAGTGTTTACTGTGTTGAAAATACTTTGCGTTCATTATCAGGAAACATGCAGCGCTTTGTTGGAAGCACTATAAAAGAAGATTTGTCTGGTTATGGTAAGAAATCAAAGTTCATGGGTTTTAGTAAAGATAGAAAAGTATCACAACTAAGTCATGTAGAAGTTTTGAAGAAGAAGTTGGTCGAAACCAAATCAGAGGTTTTGCTATGTATTAGCAAAGAAGAAACATGGGTCGGGACAACTGTTGGTGTACATAATCCTTTTGAATTTCAGAAAAGAGATGTTTACAAACCTGTTCAACGAACAATTTTTGGCATGCCTCCAAGGTTGGCTAGAATAATGGTTAACTTATCTGCTTGTACACCTGGAAAGGTTTTGCTTGACCCATTCTGTGGTGTTGGCACGGTTCTTCAAGAAGCATTACTCGCAGGAGCAAGCGCAGTTGGAGTAGATGTTAATCCTTGGTGTGTAACAGCGGCAGCTGAAAATCTTGAGTGGGTAAAAAATGAATACGGCCTTCAAGATGCAGAGTACAGGACTGTTCAAGGTGACGTGAGCAGGTTAGCAGAAAAAATTGGGCAAGAAACAGTTGACTGCATAGTGACAGAGCCTGATTTAGGTCCAGCGCTACGGCAAGTGCCTACCGGGCCATATGCACAAAAAATTATCCAAAAACTTGAACCCTTATTCTTCAATTTGGCCGAACAAGCTTTCAAAGTTCTGAAAAAGGACGGTCGATTAGTTTTGGTGACACCTTACATAATAACTCGTTCGAGACAAGCAGTTGCTATGCCTATTGTTGAGAAGCTTGAGGAGACTGGATTCAAGCTATTGCAGCCGTTTTCGGAAGATATGTTCGTCAAGAATGCCAGAGAGCATCAGGAACTGGTTAGCATGCGTTCTTTGGTAGAGGTTGATGATCGTCATAAAGTTAGCAGGCAAATCTATATTTGCCAAAAATAAACAGTTTCCTTGCAGAGATTATTTATTAATTTCTTCTGATGCACTATGAGCTAAGATTTGAGGATGAGGACTTTGGAAAATCATTCAAGACCTAATTGGGACAGGTATTTCTTAGATTTATGTGAAGCTGTAGCTAAACGTGCAACATGTGACCGAGGAAGAAGTGGTTGCGTCATAGTTAAAGACAAGCGAATTATGACTACAGGCTATGTTGGCGCCCCAATGGGTTTGCCACATTGTGACGAAGCTGGACATGACATGCGCAAGGTATTTGACGTTAATGGAAATGTAACTCAGCATTGTGTCCGCACCCTCCATGCCGAGCAAAACGCGATCATTCAAGCCGCAAGATTTGGAATATCACTTGAGGGAGCCACTCTGTTTTGTAAAATGACACCGTGTAGAACATGCGCAATGATGATAATTAACGCTGGCATAAAACGGGTTGTATGCGAAAAACGCTATCACGCTGACTCTGATACAATAGATATGTTCAAGCAAGCGTGTGTAGAACTAACGATAGTGAATAATGAATTCGAAAAATACGACAAACAATAGGTTACAATTCCGAATTCAGGTCGCAGTTGGATTTAGCGAATTGGCAGAGAGTCTGCATAGTTCAAACAAAAAGTTCATTTGTGACAACTACTAGCTTGAATTGAAGTTGGTTTGCAAAGATGAATGTCGAAATCAAAATGCTGAAGGATTTTGCGCCAAGCGAATTAATACTCATTTGTGGAGTTCCTGGAATAGCTTACATTGGAAAAATTTCAGTTGACTACCTCGTTCAGCAACTCAAAGCTGAACTTGTCGGAGAAGTCTACTCAAAATATTTTCCCCCATATGTAATTATAAAGGAAGATGGACTTGTTGAGCTTCTTCGAAACGAACTTCACCAATTCAAAGACGAATCTGGTCGAACTATCGTTTTTCTCACTGGAAATGCGCAGGCTTATTCTCCTGAGGGTCAATATGAGATTGCAGATGCAGTTTTAGAGTGGGCAATCAACAATGGGGTAAAAAGAGTATACTCAGTTGCTGCCTACGTAACTGAGAGACCTTTTGAGGCACCCAATGTCTACTGCACTACCACAACTCTTAGCATTGCGTGAGGATGCTAAAGTTCACGGCGCTCAAGTTCTTGATGATGGCATCATCGGTGGCGAAAACGGCATAATAATGGGTCTGGCTAAAAAAAGAAACGTAGAAGGTGTATGTTTGCTTGCTGAAACTCATGGATATCAGACGCCAACGGGAGAATTTATTGTAGATCCGCGCGCCTCAAAAGCGGCTTTGAAAGTTATGACGTCCATGTTGAATTTGAAAGTCGACATGGAGCCCATGGAAAAACAAGTTGTGCAGATGGATGAAGCAATTTCAAAAATGGTCGAAATTGAACGTAAAATACGAGAAGAAATGGCTGGCGCAGGTAAGAAACCCGCCTATGTTACTTAAAGGGAAGATACATCGATGGAAAAGGAAACGTGGATAGAGAGCCGCAACAAATCTAAACTCATCGAACCCGTAGCCGTGGTTGGCTCGCCTGGGTTAAGGTCCATAGGCAAACTCGTTATGGACAGTCTCATAATCAAAACCAAAGCAAACCTAATTGCAGATCTGTATTCTACCCACATGCCATCAATCTACCAAACCAAACCATCCTACGCTGCCAACCCAATGTTACCTGGTTCGGGAGGAGTTATTGTTGAATCAGGCCAAGCAGACTTACCCAAAGTTCAGTTCTACTCATGTTCAAGTCCTTCCTTAATTATTACAAAAGGCTATCATGCAAATTTTGAAGGCCAATATGACGTGGCCTCAAAAGTCTTAGATTTTCTGGCTGAAAACAAAGTTAAACGAATAATAGTCATTGCAGGTTACGGTTCAAAAGACCAAAAAATATGCTGCGCCGCAACCAACAAAGAATTACTCACTGAAATGAAAGAAAAATACAATATTGATACGGGATACAAAGGACCTTTTATGGGTTTCTCTGGCTTAGTGTTTGGTTTGTCAAAGCGCAAAGATATGGAAGCATTGTGCCTTTTTGCAGGTACCCAACCTAAGGAAGATGATCTTGAGTTTCCTGACAAAGAAGCATCCAGGAGAGCAATGGATTTACTCAATAAGATATTTGGCTTACGCGAATAGCTCAAATGGCTTGAGTTTCTAAAAGCTTTGTACCCTTTATTTTTGCATTAACGCTGAAGAGCTCAAATAATGTTCTATCGGTTAATTAAAAAAAAGATAAAATTATTGATTGAGTTCTTATTCTTTCTTTTCTCCGTGCATTTTCCACATTTCTTGCATTCGCATAGGCATCTTTTCGATTGCATCCTTGGCTAAACTCATGAGTTCTTCGTTTACTTCAACTTCAACAGTCAATTTTAGTTTGCCTTTCTTCTCTTGCATTTCAGTCATGGAACCACCTCCTAAATACGCTTAGTTGGTTTGGAAACAGGTTAGTAAGAAGATGAACTGCTTGCGGACCATTCAAATCTAATTCAATTTGAATACGGTAATGAAATCGGCCCAACCGTTTCGTCGCAGTTTTGTATTTGCCAATGATGCCTCTATTTTTGAATTTCGCCATTTGTCTGTTTGTTACTATAGTTATGGCTGTTGGAGCTAAAGGTTCAAAAAAAAAACAGCTCTCAGAAGGACCCTGAGCGAACTTTCAATAAGTGATTCCGAAATGGATTCTTTCTCGGTGACTTCTTTTACCATTCAATACAGCTCTTGGGTTAAATTACTGAGCGCTCTCCAAACTCATAACTGGACAGTCTTACCACTTCAGAAGTGCAGCTTTAAGTGTGAATTTGATTAGGTCGAGCGCAGTAGAAGTTGCCATTAATCTTTGTTAAAGCTGAGCACTTGCCTGATTGGCAGTGTTCTAACCATTGACAGGGCGCCCTGACGTCGCTTACTCTAACCATATATCCTCGAGGTGAAAGAGATTGTTGATTTATTTGATGATTAACTTTTATTACAATGGCTTGCATCTAAAACACCTTTCAATTAGTTAAAAGCTATTGCTTGAATGCTATTATTAAAAATGCGTTGTAACTTGGAAGCAACAGCATAAGCTTATAAGCGCTAACTTGCAAAAGCACCGAACGATAATGTAGTTCTCAATGATAATTGAAAGCCTCAAAAGTTGTGTACTTGATTGAAGTTGACGTTAGTTTTTTTAATACCTTAGATATCAATTGGCTTTGGTTTTCCGCTCTTGTCTATGACATATAATTGGAAGTCATATTCTCTACAATAGTTCTTGAAATCCTTGTAGTTCGCTTTGTCACCTTCAAAATCCTTCTCAGACACTATTTGACAAATCCGTTTAAGGCAACCCTTATGCGCCATCACGTCCGGAACTGTACCGCCAATCTCTGAAGGTTTTTCCCACCCTGAAGTGTTCGCCTTCACTAGCCAGTTATCTTTTTGGAGATCTTCAGCTATTGTTCTGACACATGTGTCGTGAGCTTTTTCCTCAACTGGGTTTCTCTCTACCTTAGAATTTTGGGGCTCACGAAAATTTTCTACCATTTCGTTTAGTTCTTTTGCTGAATTTGCATGAAGCTTGTACTCACCTTTAATTGCAACAAATGAGCCATCCTTTTCGTGGTGTACCTTAAAGCCGCGGGTATAATCTGTGTTCTCACATGATTCTTTTCTACTCATGCTTAATCACTTTAATAATTCTCAGCAGTAACTAACGATGTTTATTTTATTTTTTGTACAACAATCCACTTGACGTTATCAAACCCATACTTTGTTATTAATGGGTCAAGGAAGTCTGGGGCCAAGTCATCATCAATTTCTGACAAAACCACCGTGTCGCCTATCCTGTAAACGATGCCTATTTCGGTTAGGTCTTTGAGATGTTCAAATTTACCTTTGATTTCCCAATAACCAGGTTCGTCCTTTCCAACTTCCATAATCCAAGAGTATTTATCCCCTGGATGTGTTCCTTCAGTAAAATTGAAAGCACAAACAATGTCTCCAACAGCTTTGGGGTCATCGCTTGTTTTAACATAAAACCAAATTGTCATCTTAGTCACCACAATAACCAATGCAGCATTCCTTTATTTGCTTTTCAGATTCAGAAATGTGGGCGCATTAGTTTCAAACATTTTTGGCTTCTATGAGGGTCAAAGTTTCAAAGAAAGGCATTTTTTTTTCGGCTTTAATCTTTACTTTTAAGTTGCATTCTTCAAATTTCATTATGGTTTCATCAGGATTCGCAAGGGTAGATTGCATCAATAGAATTCGTCCATTTTCATTTAAGTGCAATGGGGCTTGCAAGATAAATTGATCGATAACTTGTCTACCGTTAACGCCACCTGCCCACGATCGCACCATCCAAGAGTCTTCTTCATTCTCCGCCGAAGGAAGATAAGGTGCATTAAATGTAATCAAATCAAATTTTGCATACTCATTAAAAGGTGCTAAAAGCTCAGATTGTATAAAAACCATTTTACTATCAACATTATTTAGTACTGAATTGTCTTTTGCGCATCGAATTGCATAAGGATTAAAATCAACCGCAACCACAGAAGCCGCTTTTTCGGCTGCTACTATTGCAAGTAAACCGCTACCAGTGCCAACGTCCAAAACTTGTGATTCTTTTTTCACGCCAAGATTTTCTGCAAAGAGAAAAGAATCTTCAGCTGGCTCGTAAACGTTTTCGCAGATATCAAAAACGAATTTTCCGAAGTTCACCCGTTTAATTGGGAATTGCATTTGCCAATTCTCCAAAATTTTTTGGCGACAACTCTCTTGCACGCTTATCACGGAAAGGAAGGTTAAGGGTAAGTTTCTCCGCTTCCTCTTTGCTTAATTTTAAAGAGCTCTTAAGGAATGGCGTTAGTGCCTTTCCTAACTTTTTGTTACGCTCAGTAAAGAGCCATTTAACCATTTGTTTGAAAAAGACTGCGTCTTTTACTTCGAAGGGAGTTTTGCTCCAAGGTTTAAAACTAAGGATTACTGAATCGACTTCAGGCTGAGGATAAAACTTTTCTTTTGGAACCGGATCCAGAAGCTTAGCATCTCCATGCTGGCTGGCCACGACTGTTAACCAGCCGTATTCTTCGCTGCCAATTGGTGCGACAAGGCGATCAGCAAATTCTTTTTGCAAAATCAATACTGCGCAATCGATTTTTCGTTCAATAAACCACAGAATAAGATGAGAGGATAAATAGTATGGGGGGATGGCGATCACCTTGTTAAAATCGGGCAATGTTGCTTTCAATACGTCTCCTTCTACAATAGTAATGTTTCTAGCTCCTTTGATTTGATCACGAAGCACAGCAGCAACCAGCCGATCTTTTTCAACAGCAATTACTTCTCTGCAGCTCTTAGCCAAAAAACATGCAAGAAAACCAAAGCCAGCACCAGCATCTAAAACCACATCTAAAATATCAAGCTCAGCATAAACACATAACTTAGGATAGAGCGAAGGCTCAACCATGAAATTCTGCCCCAAAAGCTTGTTTGGGGAAATTCTATAAGTTCGAAGCAGCCGCTTCGTTTCCTCAAGACTCATTGCTTATGCCTTACTGCGCCCGCGTAAATAATCGGTACTTGCTGTCGCCTTCAAGCTCTTCCATGACACGTTTAGTTATGAGCTTAATGGGATTAGGCAACTCGGTGCGTTTTTGCAAATCTTCGAAACTCTCAAAAGGCTTGCGTTCTCGCTCGTTAATTACTTGCCACATGTATTTTTTCCCAATGCCTGGAACAAGCTCCAAGGCATGCATGCGAGGGGTAATTGCGCGAGCGGTATTGAAAAAGTTCACAAACCATTTTTCTCGATTTTGAACTACTTTACTTATGACGCTTGGAAGCTCTGCTTTAGCTGACGCTGTTAATTCCTCATACCCTATTCGCCCAATAATGTAGGTGACCTCTTGGCGAGAGTCCTTGCCAACGTAAACTCGGTCGCTTGGCTTAAGCATCAAACCTTCTTTAACCAAAGCTTCTAAAAGCGTAAAGAATTCCTCCCCGAGACACTGGATTAAAGCTCCCGCTCTATAACCTGCCCGTCCAGTTGGACGGAATCCAGGCTTACCGTGTGACAGAAAGTCTAACACGTAAGCGTATTCTTCATACCGCTTTTCCATAACAGTCACTAAGCCCTACAGTCGCTAGTCTATTGTGCGCTTACTACTTAAAAATACTTAGTCGCTTTGTCCTACTTCAAAGCTCTATTTTCATTCAAAAGCGCAACAATTGAGTGTAATTTTCCAGTTTCAATAATTTTGCGACCGCCAGCTAAGAAAACTCTTAGTTCATCAACAGTTTCCGGCATGCAATTTACTATTTGAATTGCTTCAGCTTCGTCAATTCCATATTCTTTAATGAGTGTTTGAAGAAGTTCTTCTGCTTTCTCAGGATCAGCTTTTGCAAACTTGTTCGCATAATCAAGAGTTCTGCGTTGCAACTGATCTAGATTTTCTTCGCCCACAGACTCTAATACTTTCTTAACTTGTGGCAGGGTTAAGCGAGTTTCGCTTATTTCTCTCTTGCTCATTTATCTCACTTACCCGTATATGGCTGAATATGTTCTGCGCGAGTAATAATTTCTTTTATTGCGTTGCCTTGTGGAACTGTAATTACGTACCCGCGACCTTGCTTACGTACTATTACACCTATTTTACCGTGGAACCTTTTGTGAGGCATACTTTTCTGCACGCTAGAATCCATCTTTATAAGAACTTTAGAACCGACTGTATACTCTTGAAGTATCCTACCAATGTTTAGTTTACCTCTTTCTCTAAGTGGCTTTTTCAGTAGACTTCGAGTGCCAGTATAATATCCCTTTGAACCTTTCATTCCATTTTCACCTTTTTTTAATCATCCATTATTACTTTTAAAACGTCAAGCTTAAGCGTCTTCGCTCTGTTTCCGAGCAAATCCGAAACGTTTGGTATTGTTCGACCTTCATCTCCAGACACCAATTCTTTAACATAGAGCCCGCCTTGACAACGAATTTCAAATAGAGCCCTCTTAAGCGACACCTTCTTAACTTTAAGCTTATATATGTACCTTTCTCGTATCAAATCCGCCCTTCTATGCATAACACGAATAGGCGTCTGCTGTTTGATTGTGGTGGCTGTGAGTTTTTCTTCAAGCGTTTTCAAATCCTCATCTGAAAACGGGTTCTCAAACTCGGCTAGCAACCGATATTCCTTCTGTGCACCCTCGCCTTTTTTGAGGTGCCTAACTACATCTTTGGTAACAAAGCGTAAACGAGAAACCTCAACCTTACCTACTGCGCCTGCATTGATTTTTTCTTCAACTTCTTTCAAATTAACAAAACGTCTTTTTGGCTTTGAAACTTCAATGACGAAAGGTCGACCTGTACCGAGCATTCGAGCATCAATGTCTTCGCGACCAGAAGCATGAAATAATGTTTTTTCACCTTCAGCTGCTTCAAGCAACGGTTTTGACGATAGTTCTTCAACTGATTCAGGATAAAGTTGTCCTGTTCCGCCACATTTCTCACAACCTCTTCCATGGCAGTTTGAACAAAACCATTTTGACTGAGGAATATCTCTCACAAGCTTACGGTATCTGCCACCCACAAAAAGTGGATTAACTTGAAGGCGAATGCTCTCTCGAAAAGGGTTGATTACTACAACCAAATCGGGGATTAAGTACTCTGCAGCTTTACCAGTACGTTCTGCAAGGGCTTTTCCAAATAATCGGCCAAATTCATGCTTAATGCTTTCGCTGTAGCCAAGGTTGAAAACAGCTTTGAACTCGTCTTCCCGTTCCTCGACTTTAATTGGAACTTCAATGCCTACAAGAAATGTAGTATATTCATAACCATCAATTGCCACTAAGGATTTCTCAGTTAAGCTGTTAAGAAGCTCAAATTTTCCCTCGCATAGAAAACATTTTTCTTCAGAGGCGGTTACACGTTTTTTGAGGTGCTTTAAGGTTTCTTGGGCTTCTCTTAAAAAACCATTTGTTGCCAAAACTTTAAGCTGTTTAATGCCCTCAAGATTTTTTTCTTTCTCAACATCCGTAGCCTGCAAAGTTAAACTGATCTTTAATGAGGACCCCCGAATATTATTTTCCATGCTGTAGCCAAGCAAGGCAAATTGCCTACCAAGGCAGTGGTCACATAGAGGATATTTGCTAAGAAGTTCAAACGCTTTTTCTAAAACATCCATGTCATTTAGCCTACTGGAAAATTCGCGGGCATTCCTTTTCCGCCAAGCCCGAAGGGCAATTTCTTTTTGCGTTTAAACGTCTTTAGCATTTTACGCATCATGAAATACTGTTTTACAAGTTCTTTAACATCTTTTTCAGTCGTTCCAGAGCCTCGTGCAATTCGTCTTGCTCGAGAAGAATTCAGTATTTTCGGGTTTTCTTTTTCTCTGGGAGTCATAGACTGAATTATTACTTGCCACTTTTCCAAGCGACCTTCAGCAGTATTCAACATTTCATCTGGCACATTAGATGACATACCTGGCAACATCTGGAGCACTTTCTTAAACGGCCCCATACCTTTGACAGCCGCAAACTGCTCATACATGTCAGTAAGAGTAAAGTTCCCGCTCATTATTTCCTTGGCTTTCTTCTGTGGAACCTTAATTTCGGCGTCATGAACTTTTTCCAAAAGCGTTTCTAAATCGCCCATGCCTAAGAGTCGACCGACAAAACGTGAGGGAATAAAGGGTTCGATATCTTCGATTTTTTCGCCTGTACCAATGAATTTTATTGGTGCGCCTGTTGCAGCAACTGCTGAGAGCGCGCCGCCTCCACGAGAAGTACCGTCAAGTTTTGTGACTATTATTGCTCCAATCGGTGTTGCTTCATGGAACGTTTTAGCTTGGATAAGGGCTTGTTGACCAATGGTGCCATCAATAACCATTATGACTTCATCTGGCTTGATGTTCTTTTCAAGATCCTTCATTTCCTTAATTAGATCTTTTTCTTCTTTGTGCCTTCCTGATGTGTCAACAATTATTAGATCTTTGTCGTTGAATTGTTTTAATCCTTCTTTGACGACTTTGTTTGCATTTTTTTCTTTCACGTCGCCGTAGATTGGAACGTTTATTCTAGTTGCCAATTGTTGAAGCTGAGCATAAGCGCCAGGGCGAAAAGTGTCAGCACAAATTAAAGCTGTCTTTAATCCTCTTTTCTGGAAATATCTGCCTAGTTTTGCGGCATGAGTAGTTTTTCCTGATCCTTGGATTCCAACCAGCATTATTATTTTACGTTTGCCAGCCTCCACCTTGAGCGGAACAGGCTTGTCACCAACAAAGCGAGTTAGTTCTTCATAAACGACTTTTATCACGTGTTCGCGTCTTGAGACACCTGGAGGGACTTTTTCTTTCAATGCCCTCTCTTCAATACGCTTTGAAATTTCGAGAACAAGTTGAACATTAACATCTGATTGGAGTAGAGCTCTTTGTATGTCGCGGACCAGTTCCTTCACTGTATTTTCGTCTACAACGCCTGCCTTAAACAGTTTTTTTATAGCGTTGGTTAGTGAAGACCCTAAATTTTCTAATGCCATCAGGTTATCTAGCTAAACATTTGATAATCTTTTAGATAAAGATTACAGCTTAAAAACAAAGAAACGCTAAACCTTTCATACTCTAAGAGATTTTTGTAAGAGCCATTCAGGTTTGAAGCCTCAGTTCCCCATTAAAATATTCTTCACAATTCAGACGGCTCTTCATGCATCATTGGCTTCACCCAAAAAAGCTCCGACTAGAACATAAACATTGACAGAAAATCTTTTAACAACAAAGGGGAAATACATACACAAGTTGGGGGATAACGGTTGACAGCTGAACGAGCGATCCATGCAGGCATTTTTGTTTTGTTACTGGTGGGTTTAACCGTTTTGACGGCTTGGGCAAGTTACACTTACTTATACCCGCAATACAGTTTGATTCTGGTAATAGGAAGCGTTCCACTCGTTTGGGGAATAATTCTTCTAGCGATGTACGTTAGCTTCAAACGATTAGATTGGAAATGGTGGAGCTAAAAAAAATAAAATTTTTCAATTAAGAAAAGAATGAAAGATAAGCGAATTTAGAGAATGATCATTTTGCTCTAACGATTTTTACTCTGCCAAGTATACGCCAGTATTCGATTTCTGTGCCTGGAGTGAGCTTTGCTTTTGGAACTTCTTCCTCGTCGGGATAAGGAGCATCTAAGTACTCGTAGGTTTCTAAGTCCATAATTTGTATCCCTGTTGGATTCACTGCGAAGACCTGGCCTGCTCGTTTGTCAATTATTGGAACCTCAGCGCCAAGATCTACTGGTTTAACGAATTGTCTCTTTTGTTTATCGAAAACGCCGATTGCGACGATTCTTGCTTTTGCTGATCCATGCTTTCCAGGTTTAGATTTGGCTATGTCGACTATGCGGCAAGGTTCTCCCTCAATCATCATGTAGCCGCCAACGCGTAGTTCTCCGACATCAACTGGTTTACTCATTACACCCACCAATAGTACTAATTCTAAACAAAACATTCTGAACAAGAGCCATATATAGATATGCATTAAATTTTGATTAGATGAATAACTTTTTGGAAATTTTCGATTTTATTCGTTGGGTTTATGAACAATTATTTATGGTTGAGAAAGTTAGCAGTTTTATTATTTTTCAAAAATATTGATCTGAAAAAGTAACTAACCTTCAACTGACAAGAAGCAGCTTTGTAACTTCTTATGAGTATTGGGGAAATTGTGAATATTTAATTATAACAAAAAAAGAAAAGGGGTTTTTTGTTGTTGCGCTATTTATGCTTTTTTCCTGAGCATTAAGACTGTTGCGATGGCTATTGCAATGATTATAGCGATTGCCGCAACGGCTACGTATGTTAATACATCATTCGATGTTGCTGCTGCATTTGTTTGAGATGTAGGTGTTGGTGCTGATGTAGCTGTAGCAGCGTTTGCATAGAATGCTGTTGATGCTGTTGATGGGTAGTACGAGTTTGTTCCTGCGAAGCTGGCGATAACAGTGTAGTTGCCCGAAATATCCGGTGTCCAACTTAAACTGTAAGTGCCATAAACGTTGCTTGTAGCTGTTCCGATAGTTCTGAAGTTGTTATTGGAGTCCAAAACATTTATTGTAACTGGAACTCCTGTAGCGTTTGTTGGCATAGGCTGCTGCTGGTACAAGTAGTTCATCCAAGCGCTTTGGCTCGCGTCGGATATTGCTGGAACACCGTATGGGTAGTTAGCTTTCAATGCATCTTGCTGTGTTCCTGCTGAGAAATCCAAAATTGTGCCACTGATAACCACTGCTTTACCCTGGTCGACGCCTGCCTGAGGTGCAGTAACAGTGAGAGCGCTTGGTCCTTTGCCATAGGAGTATATTTGATTGTCATAGCCGTTAAACCAAACCATGTAGCCATCGGCGATAGCTGGTGAGCCTTCGATGTCAAAACTCAAAGAATTCCAGATTAATGTTCCATCTGTGGCGTTAAGGCAGTAAAGCTGAGCACCTTTAAACACTGGTGGAGTATAGTCGTGACCAGACCTAATGTAAAATTTGTTGTCTGCTAGAATGTAGTGTGTCGCCCATGTTCCTAATGGCCATGAGCCATATGGAGTATCTACGCCAGAATTTCCAGAGTTCCATGTCCACTCAGGAGCGCCCGTTGTAGAATTATAAGCATATATTGTTCCGCCCAAGCCCCATGTGTAGAAGCTGCCATAGCCAAATGCTCCATCGCCCGAGAAATCATAGTAACCCCAAGAGCTGTTTTCTGGTGGAGTTGTCCAAAGTTTCTGTCCAGTTGTGATATCGTAACCGGTCCATGTTAGCAATTGTTGAGTGTATACAGCGTATTTTCCTTCACCGGCTTGTATAGCGAGAGTAGTAAATGGTGTTTCAGTTCGATTAACTGGACCCCAAAGCAGCTGACCGTTAGTTGCACTGTAACCTGCGTCAATTTCGTAACCTGCCTGTGCTCCACCTGGTGGCCCACCAAATATGCCTCCAGGCACCGCCGTTGTAAGAACAACGCCGCTATCAATTTTGGAAATCGCTAAGCCTGGAATTATTGGCACTCCGCTAATGTTTGTGGCAAGTGGCGCACTCCATTGATATCCTCCACTCCAATCAATTGTTGCTCCCTGAGGCGGCCGCCAAATTTCCGAAGAGCTATAAGTTACAAAGTAAAGGTTCTTTGTTGCCCCAGCTGCAATACATAAAGTTGAGTTCCACATAGTTAACATGCCATTCGCGACAGTGTAACTGAGTATTTCTCCATTTGGACCTTCGACAAGTGTACCAGCATTTGTATTATTGATAGTCAGTACTTTATCTCCAGTCATTGCATCATACATTTCCCAGTTGCTTCCAGCTGGATAAGGAATGAATCCGATCGATGCAGGTGCACAGAATAAGTATGCATGTCCGCCGTATTGATCGCCAGTTATGAAGTTCAATATCATTCCGCATCTCAATGGCGTAGTGATGTTCTTTTCCCATACCGTACTCCCGGTTCTAATATCAACAGCTATTAAGCCCGTCGGATTGTTTCCAGCGCCAGGATACTCTGTGTAGTAAAGAATCCCGTTGAGAATAACTGCTCCAAACTTGGTTTCGTAAGCTGTTCCAGTTGAATAGAGGCCTGTTTCACTGCTGCCAAATTCGCCACCAATCTGACCTCCGAAAGCTATTGGTTTTGTCCACATTATGTGACCGCTGCTTGGGGCTGTAGTGTACTGGGCCCAGTTACCCGTATTTGACATCAGTCCAGTTGCGCCAAAAGTTGTTACCCCAAGGCCAAGCCAGTTACCGCCAATCACAGACCATTCTCTATTCATTGAATTTATAGGACGTGTCCAGTATGTTGTTGGAAGTGGAGCAGCGCCGTAAGCCGTAATTACTGGCTGTTGTTGAACTGTAAGCGTTGTATTTGCACTACTTGGAAGAAAAGTATCATTAACATAGTCTAGTCCAAGCGGAACGAATCCAGGAGTATACGGATACGGATTTGCGTTTTGTGCTACTTGTCCAGGGAATTTGAATAAGAAATTGTAAGTGCCAACTTGGGTAGGCACGTACCTGTATGATGCGCCGCCATTAACATCTGAAGTAAAAGGACCTAAAGTCTCAGTAGTTCCATCGGGTTTAGTAACAGTAATTGTATATCCGTGCCATCTATCACCGTAAAGACCTTCTGCTCCAATCGGAACTTTGTCAATCCAGAAAGTAATAGTAGCCGTTTGACCCACTCCGATAGGTTGTGGTGCAGCATTGATGAATGCATATGTAGGTACTTGAATGGGTGGCTTATGTGCAGAGACATTTGGTAATAAAATCACAGAAGCTGTCATTGAAAACATCAAAATCAAGGCAATAGAAATAAATATAAGTCTTTTTTCCAAAACAAATCACCTAAATAATAACTCTCAAAGCAAGGTATAATATTTTCGGTTGACTCTTAACCGACTTATCCACTTGTTCTTTATAGCGAGCGATCAAAATCGACCTCATTGTTGCAGATAAATTGAGACTCGAGTTCCTTCCCAGCGCCATTCTACTTAAGGCATAAATGGGCAAATTGTCCATTATTTCTTCAAGGTGATTTTTCGTGGTGCCAAAAACTATTAAAAAAAGGCAGGAACGATTTATCTATCTTCGGAACGACAAAAGGAGCGGTGGGAGAGCCTTTTCCAAGACGTCTTCAATTATAGTCCTAAAGTTCGTTACGAAAATGTTTAGAACTCGCTAGGCAATTATAGGACGCCGACTACAAGTAAAGAAGCGAACTTTTAGAAGGATAATAATCATCTAAAGCAACAGGTTCAGGACCTCTCAAAACAATGCAATCTCCTCGATACATTAGTTGACAAATTAGAGCACGAACTAAGGAGTTATAGAAGCAAAACCTCTTATAGGAAAATTTAACAATCGACAATTTCAAATTAATCTAGTGTTGAAAAAATAAAAAAATAAAGAGGGAGTGGTTTATCCACTTGCTCGGTTTATGGATGTTTCCTGAGCATCAGAATTGCTAGAATTATGCCAACTATAACTATTGCAAGTATTATGCCAACTATTCCTGGAAGAATGTATAGATCTGCGGTTGATTGTGCTTGAGTTGGTTGGGGTGAGGCTGTTGGATGATCTGCCATCACGTTGAATGCAGCTGTTGCAGATGATGGCCAGTACCCGTTAGTGCCTGCAAATGTTGCGATGACGGTGAATTTGCCGGGGATGTCTGGTTGCCATACTAGGTTGTATGCGCCTGTGTAGTCGGTTGTTACTGTGCCGATGCTTCTGAAGTTTCCGTTTGCATCCACGACATTTATTGTGACATTAACGCCTGTAAAGTTAGACGGGAGCGGTTTCTGCTGATAGACATAGCCCATCCAGTCTTTCATGCTTGCATCAGAGGAGCATGGGACGCCTGCTGGGAAGTTGGCTGTTTGCTGTGTCTGCTTTGCACCTGCTGAGATGTCTGTAACTGTTCCGCTTATGACAACTGCTTGTCCTGATGCTGCCGATAGTCCTGGAGCTGAGACTGTTATGGCGCTTGGGCCTCTTCCGATGCTGTAGATATTGTTGTCTAAGCCGTTCATGCATGCGATATAACCGTCCGCGACCACAAAGGCAGTTCCGGGGGTAGACCATTCACTCGGGTAAAGTGAAAGCGTGTTTATTTCTTGTCCGGTGGTAGCATTGATTTCAGTTAGAAGACATCCTTTGTAGAATGGGTTTGGCATTGTGTGTTCATCGGTTGCTAGGTAGATGACTCCATTGGCGATTGATTGGATTTGGGTTGGGTAGTCACCATAGAAGACTTGCAAGCCTGCGTATGTACTGTTGCCTGCTCCGCCGTTACCATATGTCCAGTCAATATTTCCGGTTAGGTCGTTGTAAGCGTAGCATACTCCTGAGAATGAGCTGCTGTAGAGGTGGCCATAAGCAACTGTTCCCGGCAACGTGGTGGTTCCTGGGTAGCCATAGTAGTCCCAAGCATTTTGGGATTTAGTTGGACCCCACAGAACTGAACCATCATTCAAGCTGATTCCTTCCCATTGTACGGTTTCCTGTAAGTTCAGCATGAATACACGGTTGTCAAAGTCGACTGGGCCTTGTACGAGGCTGACGTTACTTGCTGGCGGGTTATATGTCTTCATCCATCGTATTGAACCAATTGCTCCGGCAGATGAGTTGAGGTTGACGGCAAAATATGTGTATGGAAGCTGTGGGTAACCCATGCGTGTTGCGCCAAAGCCAGTCGGTAGTGTGCCGTTTCTACATAGCATCACGTCGCCGTATTTGACTGCGACTATCGATACGGGGTTTGCTCCTGAAGGTGGTTGGATTTGTTGCCCTGAGACGGCGCTAACTGTTGCGTATGGTGCTGGCATTGTGTTGAGCCATGGGAGTGAAATGTTCCAGTCATAAGTGGTTGTGCCATATCCTGCAGTACCGCCAGCGACACCGCCGCCAACGGTTGTGGAGTTAATGGGAATGTTCGCGTTGACAAGAACTGATGATCCGAATGGAACAAGTTGTCCGATACCAGTTGGCAGAGTAACTGTTTCGCCTAAGAGTGGAATAGGAAGGTTAGGAACTAGAGCACCGTTTGTCATGTTGATTGGGTCTGGTGATACGCTTCCGGAGCCTGTGTATGGGTTAATGTCGTATTGCCAGAGTTTGGACATGTTCCATTGTGCCAGGTACCATTGTGGATTCGACGCGTTGCCTGCGTTGGCGATTACGTATCTTAGTTCTTCCCCGCTTGGACCCAATATGTTTGGACTTGCAACTGTGTTCGAGAAGGTTACAGTGGCTGGTGGTGAAGTGTTGGGTATTGATACAGTGAAGGTGGTGCTTGCTGGAATGTTGGTTACGTTGAATAGTGCAACGCCTGTGTATCCATCATAAAGTTGCCAGTTAGCTCCGTTGACTGCAACAAGAGTTGGCGGATAGGTTCCGTGTTGATCTGGATCCCAAAGGTTATAGATGTATCCAAAGGATAGAGGCGGAACATCAGAACGAGTCCACAGCACATTTCCAGTGCGGAGGTCAAGGGCAGTTGTTGGTCCACTACTTGGTCCAGTGAAGGATTGTGGTTCAGTGTAGAAGAGATAGCCATTCATTATTATCGGGTTGTTGAATCGTGGCTGGTATGAAGATCCTTCGTAGTACTGAGCACCACTAGCAGCGCCGTTGGGGTTTGAGCCGCCAGCTGTAAACTGGTTTCCGCCCACAACTCCACCGAATTGCAGTGGTGTTGTCCACATAACGTGAGTTGTTAGTGGCCCTATAGCGTCAGAATGGTAAAGTGTTGCAAAGGTTGTGCCGCCGTATCCTTGTGTTGGTCCCGCACCTGAGCCTAGCCAGTTTGAAGATACCGTCCACCAGTCAGTGTTCTCACCGTAGATTGGGTGAGACCAATAGGCTGTTGGAAGTGGATAACTGTTTACAGCTGCAGGTATTTGCTCTTGACCTACAACAAGCACAGTTGATGCAGCGCTAGGCATATAAGAGTCGCCAAATATCGGTGATTTTTCGTAGCCATTACCGTTCGCTCCATATACTTGTCCGGGGTAGCTAAAGTTGAGAGTGTACGAGCCTGTTTGAGATGGGGTGAATAAAGTATATTGCGATGATGTTGTGTCTGTAATGACAGCAAAAGTCTGTGTTGTTACGGTACCGTCGGGCGCTGTAATGGTGAGCTTGTAGTTCAGGAATCTATAGTTGTTTGCAAGCAAGCCTGTGCTTGCAGTAGAAGCGTTGGTTCCGATGGCAGCAGATGTTCCGCCAGCTGCGCCATAGACCTCAGCAAGCCACATGTAAACATGCACTTGTTGACCCACACCTATTGGGTTAGGTGCCGCAACGATGAAAGCCTGCGTTGGAATCTGCCATGCTGGCGTGTGAGCAGTAGCCTTCGGAAATAGATTCATTGATGTTCCCATAGAAATTGTCAAGAGAATTGCAATTGATATAGCTAAAGCTTTATTTTTATTTTGCATTTTTCTTATTTCTCCTTAGCTCAGCTGATTGATCGTTTTATTTATAAATTTATGCAATAAATGAGTATTGAAGTTTCAGTATCGCGGAAAATGATCTTTTTAAGTTAATAATTTTCACATGTTTTCGAAATAAAATTTATCAGGCAATAAAGGGGAAAAATACAGGAATTACCTCCAAATCGTGTTTCCGCAGCTGACTGTTTTTTCGAGTTTGCTTTATTTCACGCTTCTGACTTTTTGTCTATTTATGCGAAATTTTTCAACAATAATCACTTCTTTTTTAACAACAAATAGTGACCAGAAAATGAAACTTGACTTAACTTCGTTTAACCCAGCTGATCCTGTTGGCTCTGCAATGCACATGCTCTTTACAGTTTACTAATTAATTGAGGTTAGAATCCCTTCCCCGGCGCCAATTGCGTTGAGTCCCAAATTAATTCCCTTATCCCTAAAAGCCAAACCTTGGAGGCAGTATGTCAACATTTTGCTATTAGACTTCATTAAAAAAAAATTCAGCCTAACTCAAAAAATCGGTGTCTCCAGCATTTACACTTTCACTCTACCCTCCACTGATTCAACATGTAGTTTCTGCAAGGGATTTAAAAGGAAAACACACGAAACTAATCCACGTATAAAACAGAAATTTAAATGAAATAATTGGAATTTTTGGATTAAGGGACAATTTATGTCAGAAAATAAAGAAAATGTTGATGATCTCTTAAAAACTGAACAGGAAATAATGGCGGATTTAAAGAAAATGTTTAATGATTCTGCTCTTTCAACGGCGGAAAAAGTTCGTGTTACCAATGCACTTGCATATCACGCCGTTATTTTAAACAAACTTCGATCAAAGAAAAAAGAAGTTTCCCAGTTTGATGAAGATACTTTAGGTGATTTTGTTGCCGGAGTCAATTCTACCGGGGGACCGATGCGTAGGACGATCAGGAGGGACTTTAGAACTTGGAAGAGAAGACTTTCATCGAGAAGATAACAAGTGATTTAGAATTTACGGCATCTGTTTGCGAAGGTTTATTGGCAAGACCTAAAGCTTTGAGGCAGCTACTTGCCCATAAAGAAGTTACTGAAAAACTTGTCAAAGATCCAGTTTTTTTTGCGATATTAATGTGTGGAGATATATGGCTTGTCAAAGCGCCTGAACATCAGAAATTACTTCGAGACACAAACTCAAAGCAGGTTGTAGTTTGCGGTAGAGGATGGGGAAAGAGTCTTGTGTTTAGCAGAAAGAATCTTTGGTTACTTTACACGAGACCCAAAGTTGAGAGTTTGATAGTAAGTAGCACTCAACGTCAATCTATGATTATGTTTGATTATTGTTACTCCACAATTAGGGCTAATCTTCTATTGCGAGAAATGATTCAGCGCCCCGGGACAACGCACACAATAATAAAAATCAAACCACCGTTAGGTGGAAGAGTCATTGCTTTGCCATGTTCAAAAGATAAGCTCAGAGGCTACCACCCTGATTATATCTTCGTTGACGAAGCATCTATTGTTCCAAGCGAGATGGTTACTAGCGAAATTATGATGATGCTAACAAAGCCCAATGCGGGCTTGATTATGAGTGGTACGCCAATGGGGTCGGACCATGTTTTCCGCAAGGCATTTTTGGATTCAAAACGCTACAGTGCTCATCATTATGCAAGCTACCAAAGCCCTCTTGTCAGTGCTACTCAACTTGATGAATGGAAAGAGGTGATGACTCATGAAGAGTGGCAAAGAGAAGTTGAAGCACTTTGGGTTGAATCCACTCACACATTTTTCTCCATGGACCTAATCGTTAGCTGCATAGATCCTGAAGCAGGATCCCCAAACAACTTTGTGGAAGACATCGAAAAACCACTACCAGAACAACTTACAGGTCCAGTCTATGGTGGCTTAGATTTGGGTAAACAAATCGATTACAGCGACTTAGAAATTGTGCAAAGACTGCCCAATAACGAAATCAGGATAGTACATAGACGTCAATTTCCGCTTAACACAAACTACCCCGACGTTATAGGCTATGTTGCTAGAGTAAGCCAAGTCTTCCATTTGGAGAGTTTGTATGTTGATAAGGGTGGAGTTGGCGATGGGATAGTTGATGAACTTAATGGGGCCAATATTTATGGTGTTCAAGGGATCTTTTTTACTGAAGTAGAAAAAGAAAACATGTTAAACAATCTTAAGCTTCTTATGGAGAAGAAATTGTTCAGGATTTCGGCCGATGACAAAGGATTAATTGCTCAGATGAATGAGCAGCAATATGAGTATTTGCAACCCAAAACGGCTCAGGAACGTATTCACCTCAAGTTTTGGCATCCTGCGGGAAAACATGATGATCAATTGATGGCTTTGGCATTAGCGTGTCGAGCAGCTTCATTTGCAGCACCACCCGGAAGAGGCGTATTTTTTCTTCCACACTGAATTACTTTTCTTCGCCCTAAAGGTCTGATTTTCTCATTTTCCAAGAGAAGTGATTTTTTTTAGGGTTTTTTCTTTAATGTTTCTTCAATATCCAATCTTAAATCAATATTTTCAACATTAGGCAAAAGAAGCAAAAGACGACCCCTAGTACTGATCTCTTCAGCGCCGCCAAGATTAACCCAGTAACGTCCTTCTTTGAGCCATGTGAGCATGATGCGAGCTTCAGCCTCCACACTTTCAGTTTTTACATCAGAGGGAAAAGAAAGTCCATGTTCAATAGCTAAGGTCATAAACTTTTCAAAAGCTTCAGTTACGCTATAACCATTCTTTGCCGTTAAAGTCTTAAAATCGTCATAGAGTTGAGCATTAAGTCTGAACCCTTTAAATTTTTTAGGATTTCCTTTAGGCATAACCGTCACAACTGTATATCAAACTGTATATCATAGTGTATAAACTTTCTGACCCTCCTATTGGAGAGAGATAGAGAGAACGAGCTTTTGCAAAAAGTAAACCGTATACAAAAGCATCAACAAAACACAACCATTCAGACCCAGCTCTTCACTATGCATCCCGGCTTCTCAGAGCGCGGAAAGTTTAATCGATAAAAATGGAACAATCATTTCTTCTCGTGTCATTCCTCCATGCGTTCCTAACATTGGATGAAATCTGTCATCTTCAAAGAATGGATAACTCAACGCGTTGTCTTTGTTGCCTAATGCTATGAAGTCTCCAACTTTTTCGTTAAGGCTTTGAGGATTTGCCGTTTCGCCAAAAGCACCTTTACTAATTAATTCATCAGAAGGGAAAAGTTTGAAACCTTCAATATGTTTTTTGAAAGCTTCACTTAGCGCAAGCTGTTGATTGGGCTTTGAGAAAAGAAAAGTAGCTCGACCATCCCCAACTGGAGGAAGCAACAGGCGTTCATTTACGTCATGAACATCTTTAAGGAAATAGGTTTTCCGCGTTTCAACTACACCATGATCGGCGGTCAATACCATCAAAGTTTCTTTTTTCGTCTTGTCAGAGAGGTAACTAACAAAGTTCCTCAGATTGTGCTCTATCGAGCTTAATTCAAAAGTTACCTCATCCGAATATGGTCCATATCTATGCTCGAGAGTGTCAACTCCACTGTAGTACATGATAAGCAAAGATGGACCTTGCCGTTCAAGCGCTTTAGCTGATCGCGCGAATAGATCAGACCCCAATAAATAGGGCATCAACTTTAGACCCCTATGTATAACCGAAGACAAACCGCTTCCCGCTATAGAGGCTCTAGTTGCCAATAACGTGTTTACGCCCTTTTGCTCTAAAATAGGAAGCCACGGCTTAACGGTTTTCGAGAAGTCTTCAGCCAAATCAACTTGTCCACTATAACCGTAAACAGGCTTCATGTCCAAAGTATCGAAAACCAAACCGTATTTTTTAGAAAACATGTGATATCCAATTATGTGATGCTGCGCGGGCGATTGAGAGGTGAATATGCTTGTTAACACGGTGGACGTGGAGGAGGGAAAAACTGTGGTTAAAGGCTTGAACGTGCCCTTCTCACTAAACTCTCGAAAAGTTCCGCTATGGTTGCCTAAATGATGTAAAAGACGATTGTAACCTAATCCATCTAAAACAATCAAAATAACCTTAGTGACATTTTGAAAGTCACCAAAATATTCCTGAGGAAAAGCCGCTGAACCAAGTGAGGTGCCACCAAAAATTGCTCCAATTTGAGGCAAAATATTCTTAACACTCAGCCATTGGTAATCAGGCAGAACAAAATCTTCAGCAAAAGAGCGCTGCCTTGAGAAAGTTTCCATTTGCTCTCTAAAAACGTCAGTTTTCATTAAGCTCTACCAAATAATATTAAACTAAAAGATATTAAAACCTTGAACTCACCAAACCAGTTCAATTCAACCAATTCAACCTCACTCAGAAAAATTGGCTAACTCACCAATAAACATCAAATTTAACCTAAACAACAACCTGCAACAAAAAAGAAACAAAAACGTCAGAAACCAAAAACCCACCTTAAAAGCTTAATACAGACTAAGTTCACGCTATTTTACTGAGCGTTGGAATCAGTGTTCAAAAGTGTGGGGTTAGTCGCCCGCTTCGATAAGAAACCTGCTTTAAAACTTACAGAAGAACTATCGGAGTATCTTGCAAAGAAAGGGCTGAAAGTTTACATAGAAGATACGCTTGCAGGAAAAATCTCCACTCAAGAAACTATGGTTCCATTATCAAAAATGAAACCCGATTTTTTAATAACAATCGGCGGCGACGGAACAATCCTGCGAACGTGCATAGGCATACGTAAGCCTGAACCGCCAATTTTGGCAATAAACATGGGGCTTCGCGGATTCTTAACTGAAGCTGAACCAAAAAACGCTTTTGAAGTAGTAAATAAAATCCTTGAAGGAAACTACAAAGTAGAAAAATCCGCCAAACTATGCATAAAATCAGACCAAGAAACATTACCTGACGCATTAAACGATGTTGTAATTTCTGCAGGCGAACCTTCAAAAATACTTTATTCACAAATATGCAAAGATGGCAAACCAATTCTTAATTGCCAAGCAGACGGCTTAATTATAGCCACCCAAACGGGTTCAACCGGATACTCCTTTTCGGCTAGCGGACCAGTTTTAGATCCAGCCGTAAGCGCTTTTGTTATTACGCCCATTTGCCCGTTAACAGTGTTTCATTCTCTTGTTTTTCCAGCCAACTCCACCATAACCTTTAAAGTGAGCAGAACCGAGGAAATCCTTGTCCTTATCGATGGAAAATACCGAAAATTGATAACATGTGAAGAGCCAACATTAGAAGTTTCAATATCCAAAAACGTCACTTCTTTCATACGGTTTGAAACCGATTTTTACGACCGACTCAAAAGCCGCCTGTTGTTTAAGGGAACAGAATGAACCCCCCACAAAATGATCAATGTAAACGAGTCATGGTTCTAGACACTTCTGCATTTGTAGCTGGTTTTGACCCGTTCTCTTTAAGCGAGGACCAAGTGACTTCGCCCAAGGTTGAAGAAGAGATAAAAAGAAATTCAATGAATAAACTGCGTTTTGAAACAGCCTTGGAAAACGGACGAGTAAAAATTCAAGCCCCACCCCAAGAATTTGTAAATCAGATTAAATCGTCCTCAACCAAAGTTGGTGACTCATTCAAATTATCAGAAACTGACATTGAACTTTTGGCGTTAGCCTTAGAATTAAAGTTAACAGGTTACACTCCTCAGATTATCAGCGATGACTACTCAATCCAAAACGTCGCCAAAAAACTGGGAATAGACTTTTCCGCACTCGCCACCTTTGGTATCAAACGGCTCTTAGAGTGGATAAGGTATTGCCCAGCGTGTTACCGAGAATATCCCACCAACAGCTCAGCAAAGGAGTGCCAGGTTTGTGGGACAACTCTCAAACGAAAACCTCGTAGGAATAAAAGTGCGAAGACAAAGTAAATTATTTTTCTTTAGAAACCTCGTTAATTGTATCTTCAACGATATCCAATGCGGCTCCAAGCATTTCAGTTAGTATAGTAAGAGGCGGAACAATTCTAAGAGTTGATACACCACAAGTAACAACGGCAACTCCTCGTTTCCATGAACGCAACATAACTTGCGAAGCTTTTTGATGTGAAGGCTTTTTGGTTTCTTTGTCCTCTACAAGTTCAATGCCAATCATTAGACCTTTCCCACGTACATCGCCAACGATACTGTTAGTTTCTTTGAGTTCCTCTAACCTTTTCAGTGCATAGGCTCCTTGCTTGTTAGCGTTGTCGAGAAGTTGCTGCTCTTTAATCACGTCTAGAACTGCAGCCGCAGCAGCACAAGATAGAGGATTTCCCCCAAAAGTGCTCGCGTGCGACCCGCTCGTCCAATCCATAATTTTCGCGTTGGCAATCGTTGCGCCGATAGGTAAGCCCGAAGCCAAAGCCTTTGCACTACATATTATGTCTGGCTCGATGCCCCAATGCTCGATTGCGAACCATTTTCCAGTTCGGCCTATCCCAGATTGCACTTCATCAGCGATAAGTAATATTCCATATTTGTCGGCGATTTTCTTGAGTTTTTGGAAAAACTCTGCAGGAGGAACTATATAGCCGCCTTCGCCTTGGATTGGCTCAAAAAGAATTGCGGCCACATCTTCAGGAGGCATGTATTTTTGCAATACCTCTTCTTCGATAAAGTCTGCACACCAGCAGTTACAAGCTGGATGTTCTAGTTTGAATGGGCATCGGTAGCAGTATGGGTAGGGGACGTGGGCTACGCCGGGCATAAATGGGGAAAACTGCCTTCTTTGAGCGGGTTTACTGGAGGTGAATGCTAACGAACCCATAGTTCGGCCGTGAAAAGCATTTATAAACCCAATAAACTGTGATTTGCGAGTGTGCCATCTTGCAAGTTTTATCGCTGCTTCAACGGCTTCGGTGCCGCTGTTGCCAAAATATGTTTTTTTGTCGCATTCGCCTGGAGCTATTTTTGCTAGTTTTTCTGCGAGATTGATGACTTCTCTATAGTAGAAGTCTGTGTTAGAATAATGTAGGAAACGGTCGCATTGGCTTTTTATGGCTTCAACTACACGGGGGTGATTGTGGCCTACGTTCATACAGGCTATGCCAGCGTTGAGGTCAATGTACTCATTTCCGTCAACGTCTTTAACTACACAATCGTTTGCTGATTCAACCACAAGTGGATAATACCTAGTATACGATGGGGAAATAAACTGTTCATCCTTCACAACAAACGCTCTTGCCTTCGGGCCTGGTGGAGAAACAACAATTTTGGGATAAGCAAACATTTGATATAACTCCATAAAAAGCCTAGGAAAGAAGCAATATTAACCTTTACCACTCGCAAACAACGACTAAATTAGAAGAGCAACAAAAGGAGAATCAAAAGCAACCCTTCTAAACCAAAAATTGGAAGCATCTGCTTTGCTTTTTTAATGGCTGCATCAACAAGAGTCGTTATTGATTTTAACCGTTCTTCCCCAATTACCCTAACATCAGGAACAATAAAACGCAAATAACCAGCACTTGCGACTTCCAAGTTTGCCTCTGCGTTTTTTGCAGCATCACAAATGTAACGAATTAGCAATTCTTGTTCCATCACTTCGCCCACAGGATGATAACCTCGCCGACCAGCCCGCCCACCCGTAACCAATGCACTAACAGCATGAGTGTCTGTGGTGAAAACTTCACTTGCATTAAACCCAACTGAAGCCAAAGCTGCAAGAATTTTTTCTCGCAAACCCGAAATCATATTATTTCCATCAATAACAACATAAACAGTTTTCTGATTCTCTACCTCAACAACGATAGCTGTGATTCCGCCAGTTCCCATCCCGTTTCTTAATGAAAATTCTTTAGGATAAACGCTAGCAGCCCCAATCAAGAATTCTTTCTTTTCCAATTTGACTGCTTCTTGAATACATTTCGAAGCGGCAGTTTGCAATTCACCCAAATGAGCTTCAACATCAACAAAATCAGTCAAGCTATTGTGAGTATTAACGACTACGGAACTGACTAAACCATATTTTGCTGCTTCTTCAATAACAAATCGGCCTAACCCTTGAGGTAAATCTTCAGTTGTTTCTGGAGCAAGCGAAAAAGAAAGAAAAAGGGTATTTCCAAAAATTTGGCCTGAAGCAGTCGCAACCCCCTCAGTGATTCTAACAAAAGGCGACGCTAAGTTACCTGTAGTCTTAAACTTTGCAGAAGCAAGAACCTTTGAAATTATTTTATGATTCTGTTCTTGCGAAGCTAAATCAAGTTCATGTCCAAGAATGCCCAAAGGAGTACAAGCGGCACAGGCATATTCTTTTTCGAAGCCTTGTTTCAGAAGTGAAGGTAAAAGACTGCTACCGATGTTCTTGAAGGGACCTGGGTGCACAAGTGGAACTATGATGGCGGCTTTAGGTTTTGAAGAATCAAATTTTAGAAGAGTAACATCAATGCCTTTGTCCTCACCCATTTCTTCAAGGTATTTTTCTAATGGAGCATTCTGATCGGTTACCCAGTTAACGATGAATGCTCTAAACAAGGGTATGGCGCGCAGCGAATAGGTTTTCTGGCTCAAACTTTCGATAGAGTAAAAAAATAGACTCACAGAAAGAAAACAGATTACAGGAGAAATAACTATGAAGAGCAAAACCTGCAAAAGTGGAAATGAACTTGATGTGTTAAACCAAAAAATCACAAAAGCGGCTAAACAAAGAGTTGGCTGAAGCAAGACGGACAATCCTTTTCTCCAACTAGCCGAGCTTGAGGTAGCAACTAAAACTATGATTCGAAGAGTTATGATTGCTGTGAAGCCCAAAAGGCAAAGTTTTACCCATATTAAAAAGCCAAAAGGAAAGCTCAAGGCAATTCCCATCACATCGAAAACGAGCCAAACTCCCCATCCGACGAGAGATATCACATGAGTTCGTCTAAACGAGAATATGGGGTCATTTCTCAGAGTAATATTGACCATAACTAAATCAGCAAAAAATGTTAAAGCAAAAAAAACGAGACCAAGAACGAAAGAATTAACTAAATTTTGAGAATAAGGAACAGCCAATGTTGAAAGTCCAACAATTAAACATAAAGCTGCAACTGCAACAAGCGCTTTTCTCATGGAGGGAAGAGAAAACATGGAGGAATAGTGCTTAGAGGCACTATCAATTGATTTGTTAAGTGAACTCTTGCTCTCCATACTTTCATCTCTCTAAGCTTCCGTATGGATTTAGAAAGAGTTATTAAAAGCCTTTAGCCAAAAAACTGGCTTATTTTAAACCAATAAACACACATTTTTTTATAACAAACAAACAGGGTAATCGGAAGTAAGCATGTATGAATCAAAAATAAACGCAAAAAACGCCAATTTGTACCAATTAATAAGAAAATCAACATTGTTTAGTCAGGGGAACTGTTTTATCTTTAGAACAATTATCATATTAATTTGCGAGCCCCATGCCAGATCAAGATTTGCCCCCGTCAATATTTCACATGTTAGAGAGGAACGTGGGCAAGAAAATAAGAGTCATTATAGATCCAGCCTATGGTTTTGAAGGCATGTTAATCGCAGTCACGCATGAACCATCGGGAATCTGGCTTTCAGAAGCTGAAGCAATTGTATTAAGATCAACTATTGCGCAGCCCATACCACAAGTTGCTAGCCGAGAAGAAAGAAGTGAACTGTTTCTTCATTTGAATTCAGTTCAAAGAATAGAGGTTTTGCACACTACGCCACCTAGAAGATAGAATAAGCATTAACCGGGGAAGAATACCTTGGCTAATACAGAAATAACTATTAATGAAACTGCTAAGACGACAAGTAGTTCAGGCCTAATTTTTATTCCTTCGGTCTCTTCCTCGAAGAACCTAAGCAAACCTGCACTTGCAGCAGGCATTGGGCCTGTATCTTTCTTTTTCTTCCTACTCACCTTATAATCACTGCCTCTTCATGTATTGTAAGCATTTAATTAATCTTGCGCAGGGAGAGGGGCAAACAGAATTTAGGGATTAATACCTTAAATCTTTAAACCAATTTTAGTTAATTAATTCAAATTGGTGAATTAATGCAAATACATGAGTTTCAAGAAATGATGCGACAACTATATTTCAAAAGGGATTCAGAACGCGGCATAAATGGAACATACAATTGGCTTGTTGATGAACTTGAAGAATTGGGAGAAGAAATAAAAAAAGGAACAGATCAAGAGGCAACTGAGAAAGAGTTTGCCGATGTAATTGCATGGCTTGCGTCCCTCGCTAATATAATGGGTGTAGATCTTGAAAAAGCAGCCATCAATAAATATAACCACAAATGCCCAAAATGTCAGCAGTCACCCTGCCAATGCACATTTTAGCTAAGACGTTTCTGCCCTAACCCTGTAGACACCCAATAGTAGGGCCGGCTTCCTTTTCGATGAACGAGATCTTCTTTTTCTAGAAGCCTCAGATGATGGATTACAACGCCGTAAGATAATGGCGCATCTTTTGATATTCTTGAGGCGGAACATGACGTATTCTCAAGAACATCCAATATTTTTGTTCTAGCTTTAAGTCCACAACTCACATTTCGAATATTTTTCAAGTAAGCATTTGGGTGTATCGTTGCCTTTATTCAGTTTCACCGAAAGATAAACAAGCATTTTACATTGAAAAGCTTTAGCTATCCAAAATCGAAAAGTTTAGACTGCTTGGGCTTTTTGTTATCAAACATTGACGTTATCTCTTCTTTAATGAGATCCATACGTTGCGTATAGTATTTGGGCAAGCCATAAGTGTCGACAAGTTGCTGTGCGGCCACTAAATACTTCTCTATCCCGCCTCGATAAACAGTAAGAGTTAACTTTCCACCACAGAAAGGGCATTTCCCTTTGAGAGGTAATCGACGGAACTTCTTATTGCATGATTTGCATCTAAAACCTTGTGTTGAGAAAGCACGCAAATTGCCGGCTATATCTCGGATAAAATGAGTTGTTAAAACCTTGAGAGCGACTCGTCTGACGTCGACAGCGTCTATTCTTGAGCCTAATTCTAACTGCATGTTGAGTTTTTCAATCATGGATTTGAATTCTTTATAGGCGCTGTTTGCGTTTCCAAGATTAATGTTTGTCACAGGGACTGTGTACTGGAAGCCTTCATATTGCGCTTCGGTTCCGAGCCTATGACTTATAACATCCATAATTGAGCTTACAGGTTTAGCTTCGCCTTTATCCCAAGTTTTTTGGTAAAACTCAAGCGGATAAGTCGCATCTACATCAAAATCATGAGCCTGCCTTTGTACCTCTTTGGTGTTGACAAAAGGAATTAACAGTATAGGAGCATCCATGATTCCGCCTATTTGAGCAGGTAAGTAAACATTTGAGAAGTTTAGAAGGGTATCCAACCCCAGCATAATTGCGTCTTCGTCGCCATCGCAATCGCGGCGTTTAGCAGAGTGCCAAATGGGATGAGCATAAATCACGTTACGGTCAGTGTAACCGACTATTCGTCCTAAAATGCAAGCGCATGTGTGGGGAGCTAAACCAAAAACTAAATGCCCAACTAGATCTTCAGGCTTCTTAACGTTATAGTAAGCTGGCAATTTGTAAACGCGTACTAGCAAGTCATCAATGAAAGCGGCGATCTGAAGGAAATAATCTCCTGCACGCCATGGAATAACAATGTCCTGAATCTTTAGTTCACAGACCTGATTAGGATCAGTCAAGCTTGAGCCAAGTGTATCAGAACAATAGCCTAGTTGCCGTATCTTTTCAACGGAGACTCCAACCTCCACAGGAGTAAAATGGGTTAAAGGTGCATTGGTTGCATCAAATCGGATTGTACCATCCTTGTAAACTGATAAATCGTATCTCGCCCGCAAAATTCCTTTTTCGATTATTTCGGGAGTCTTGTCCTTGTTAGTTAAGCCTTTGACGCCTCTTAGCATCTTAGGGGCTGGGTACCCAAGAGATTTACAGGCGTCGCCAACTATGTCTTTGAAGTTGACAGGTTGACGTTGATATTGAATACTCTCGGTTTTGCATGTGGGGCAACTGTTATCTTTTACAGCCCTGCCGCAGCGAGGGCAACTACTTTCAGGTAAAGTAGTGCTTCCGCAGTTCGAGCATTTTACTCTCAAAGTATAATCTTTGCATGTTGGACATTTGCGTTTTACCATTTCAACAAACACTGGACCTTGCTTGGCCGCTTCCAAAAGGTCTCTATGCATCCCGCCTGCTAGGTTTACTGGGAAAAGGACATGAACGGGAGGTCTCATGTCGCGTTTCTTCGCTTTCTCGGGACGTCCCATGCGTCCACCGACATACGTCGGTGCTTTATCTTTAATCTTTATGCCCGAAAGCAAACTAACAGCTTCCAACACGGTAGTTGCCTGAGCAGTGTCAATAGTTTTACCATTACCGAGAGACAATGCCAAGGCGGCTGCTGATTCGTCCTCCATCAAAATTTTATCATTTTCAAAGCGATGAGGAGCAAGAATTCTTCTTAGCAGCTTTACTACATCCTCATTCGCTGAGCCTGAAATTTTGCAAACAGTGCCATCTTTTAAAGTTACATCACAAGATTGGAACCAAGTTTTGAGAAGCTCAAACTCTCGAATATTAGATAAGCTTGACCAGAAGAATAGGAAACAGGGGTGTAATGGTACACCCAAACTTAAGCTCAGAAGCAGAGCTTCTTTAAACGTAGGTTTATTCTTAAACGGATCGGCCAAAAAACCGTTAAACCGAAATAAGGAAATTTGAGTTTTTTCTGCAGCCTTCAAATTGTCAGAACCAAAGTTTTCAGTAACAACTTTTTGAATATCTTTGATCCACCATTCCTCAACGTAGCCTGAAGGGGGAAGCGCTTTGTTAGAATAAAGAAAATCTCCAAAACTAATCAAAATGTCTCCCAGAAAAAGGATTTTTTTTATTTTACCTTTAACTTCTGGAAAATTTTCTATAGTGACTCGAACTACTGAGTTATCCTTTAGCAAGACAACCGGAGGCTCGATGGCATCTACCGGAAGAGTGACGCAACCTTTTCCTGGAAGCTCCAAACGCATTTGAGTGCCTGCAGCAAGAAAATTTTCTAGCACATGCATTGTTGAAGGATGGATACCGACAGCGGAAAGTCCAGTATTGCGCGATCTACCGTACCTTAATCGGAAGCCACCACGCCTTGAAGGAAAAGCAAAAATTGGGCGCCCAGCAATGACATCGTCCATAAAGCCACCTGATTTCTTTTCTGATTTCTTTTTGAATTCTTTTAGCCAATCCCAACCTTGAAAGCCAATCTTGTCAATGATAACAAACACTTTTTGCGCTCGCCCAACAATGCCGTCGTTAACTACTCTGAGGGCTCCGCCTCGTACTCGATTTGTTTCTATTCTGGGCAGGTTTCTATACGATGAGACCTCCACTGGATCGGATTCTGTACCAGTACATTCAACTGGAATAAGGTTAAGCGCTTTTTTTAACTCATCATCTGGAATGTGATATTGAAAGCGGCCAACTGACCGTTCATATAACCTTAATTCCTCAATAAAACGAGAGACCTCTTCTTCAGTAGGCTTGTATTTATCTAAGCCTAATTGACAACGAACAAAATCCCCAACGACCAAAGTTAACGCTTGATCTGTTCCACCCGCCGAACGGATTGGACCCGCAAAATAAATAGCCAAATAACGAGTTCTATCGGCGTTAGTTTTTATTTTAACTTGAGCTATGCCCTGTATTGGTGCAGCAGTTAAACCTTCAGTAAAAATTGCAAGGGCCGTTCGAATCGCTTGTTCTGCGGCCTGTTCAGGATCCATGCTTCCAAATTTGCCTGAGACAATTTCCTCAGCGACTTTAAACGCGATCTCTTCTCTTTGAATTTTTGAGCTTAATTCTCGGATGCTAAGTGCCACACCTTTAGGGCCAACTAGACCTTGAACTAAATCTGCGATGTCTTGGGCAGTAATACACTCTGTTTTTAATGAGGGATCAAGACCTTTTGATCTGGCGCTGTCACTTATTGCATACAGTTGCTTTAACGTATTTTCCAATGTTTCAACATAGTCCTGATAACCTTTGCTAATATTCAATGCCCTGCACCCGAGGCAAGATATAGAGCAATGGGTACTTTTGGCTTTCTAAAAACAGAACAAAAAATTTAAGCAGAAATTAGAAGCACTAAACTTTAACGTTTTTGATTGCACCAATAATTTCAGAAACTCTTTGTTTAGCATCACAAGTTTCAGTAACGTTACCAGTGACGATTATATCTGCTCCTGCAGATGAAGCAGCCATTGCTTGCTCCTTAGTTCTTATGCCTCCACCCACTATGAGAGGGACATCAAGCAAATGCTTGACGCCACGAATCATTTCAGCCGGCACGGGATTAGCTGCTCCAGAACCTCCTTCAAGATAAATGAAGCGCATTCCCAAGTACTGACCGGCAAGAGCATGAGCAGCCGCAAGTTCAGGTTTATTGTAAGGTACTGAAATTGCTTTACCAACAATGCCGGCAGTACCGCCGTCGCCCACAATCACATATCCCATAGAAATGGGTTCTAAACCGTATTTTTTAACCAGCGGAGCGCCAAGAATTTGAGCGCCCATAAGAAAGTATGGATCAACAGAATTAAGTAGAGACATAAACCATATGGCGTCAGCATAACTGCTTATCCCAGTTATGTTGTTAGGGAAGAGTATTGTTGGAAGTTTTACTGAGAATTTAATGGATTTTACAACATCATCAAGATGTGATTGAGAAGCAAATGTTGAGCCTCCAATCATTATAGCCGCTGTTCCGCTGTTTTTTGAGTTCTCGGCAATTTTTCCAGCTTGTTGCGCCGTGACTTTTTCGGGATCTATGAGAGTTATATGGATTGAGCCTTCAGCTTTTATTTTTTCAAGTAAGTATTTCTCGATGGGACCTAGCATACCAATAATCCTTCAACTACTCTTTTTTAACGTTTGTCACAGGAGTTCTCTTTACCGTGCCATAAACTCGGTCAGTAAGCATACAGTAAACGTCAACTTCGCCTTGTGCATGTTTAATCGGAAACTCTTCTTTAAGACCGCAGCTGGAGCATTGTGCAACAGCGTGACTGTCTTCCCGTGTAATTTCAACTTTAACTGTTTCTTTACCACACGTTGGGCAAGAGAAGAATTTCGGTAAACGTTTCTTTGGAATATGAACTACTTTTTTCCTTCTACGCCCCAAATATAACAGCCTTCTAAATTTATGATAATGTTCATTTAATATTTATCCTTGTCCTTAAATACTTGCCTACAAACTCAACAATATGAGGCTGCGTGACAAACTAATTGAAATTAACGCCTTCTATCCTAGAAATAGACTTCTTAGAAGCTGAAAAAAGAATTTGCCGCTTTATCAAAGAATACGTTGACAACGCCGGAGCCAAAGGAATTGTGCTAGGGCTCTCAGGGGGGATTGATAGCGGCACGATTGCAGCGCTTTCAAGTTGTGCAATAGGTGGAGACAATGTTACTGGGCTAATGTTACCTGAAGAAGAAAACTTTAACCAAAAAGACGTTGATGACGCAAATACAGTTGCAGAAAAATTTCAGTTGCAAACGCAACTCTGTGATATGTCAGCGGTTTTAGGTCGCCTATATGATGCTATACCAGTTTTTGATCCGAAAGACAAACTTTGTAAAGGCAATCTCAAGGCAAGGACAAGAATGATTTACCTTTATTATTACGCCAATAAATTTAACAAAATTGTTTGCGGCAGCTCTGACAAATCTGAAACAATGATGGGATATTTCACCAAGTGGGGAGACGCTGCTGCAGATATAGCACCAATTATGGACTTGTACAAAACACAGGTTCGAAAACTTGCAATTCACATGGGAATCCCAAAGGAGCTAGCTTTGAAGCCGTCTACCCCGGCGCTTTGGCCAAACCAAATGGCGGAAAACGAGCTGGGCATTAAGTATGAAACTTTGGATCTTGTTCTTTATGGGTTGGAACGTTTTATGGCTGTTGAAGAGATTGCTAACCAGCTAAGCATTCAAAAAGCAACTGTTGAGAAAGTAAAGAGAAAGTGGTTAGCAAACGAACATAAAAGAAGAATGCCTCTATCACCTAAAATTGGGTTCCGAACGGTAGGAAACGATTTTAGGCTTCCAAGACATACCTACTAAAAAGTGGAAAGACATGAAAAATAAAATCAAACTTGCCCTTGCCCAGATAAGCAGCAAACGTGAAGACAAAGACGCGAATATTGAAAAAATAGAGAGGTTAACTGTTAAAGCCAAAGATCAAGGGGCTGACCTAGTCATCTTTCCTGAGCTTTCATTAACAGGCTACGTAGTTAGGGATCAACTCTACGAGCTAGCCGAAACAATCCCGGGACCAACAGTAGAGAAAGTGGAGGCGTTAACAAAAAAGACAGGAATGCACGTTATTTTTGGAATGCCTGAGTTAAGCGAGAAAACCCAAGCAACAATTTTTAACACAGCAGTCTTTGTTGGGCCAAAAGGACTAGTCGGCAAATATCGTAAAATGTATCTGCCAACTCACAGCGTATTTGAAGAAAAAAGATATTTCCGTCCAGGTTACCAAACAGCCGCTTTCCAAACAAGCTTAGGTAACATTGGATTATGCATTTGTTACGACATTTTCTTTCCAGAAGTCCTTCGACTTACACGCTTGAAAGGTGCACAACTTATCGTATGTATATCAGCATCTCCAGCGGTACGTAGAGGCTACTTTGAAACATTAACTTGCGCCAGAGCAATTGAAAACACCGCTTATCTTGCTTACGTAAACCTGGCTGGAATTCAAGACGGACTACAATTTTGGGGAGGCAGCCGGCTAGTTAGTCCATCTGGAGATGTTCTTGTTAAAGCAAGGTATGATGAAGAAGATTTTATCATTTGCGAAGTAGATTATAAAGAGCTAAGAACTGCTGAGACCTTTATCCCTACATTAAGGGATTTGCGACCAGAACTTTTTGATAGATTAAAAGAATACTCAGAACTTCTTTAAACGTCTCCCAATGTTTTATTTAAATCACAAATGTATCACAATCTGATCACAACCTGTGACATCAAGCTTTTTTTAACATAAATCGGTGTGATTTTAGCTTGACTGGTGACGTCACATCCATATTTTGATTACCAATTAAGAATTGATCAAGAAAAAATAGGTTTTAAAGTGTTGCACCACCAAAATTAATGTAGATTTAAAAATAAATAAAACAAAGGTTACAAAATAAAAGTTAGAGAGAAACTACGCACGCTGTCAAAACTGTAATGTTTGTATAAAATTAAGACAAAATCATCAATCATAACTCCTATAATTTTGCCTTTTATCTGTCAACTGGGAGTAATTCTGCACTAAAATTAAAAGTGTGGCCAAATTAGGCGTATTTTCACTTTTCAGTTAATATTTAGCAAGTTAATATGTGCTGAAGCGATTATCTTACTTGAATAAACCTTAAAAAGTCGATCGAGTATACAAAACCGTATTCATTTAGATATACGGGAGAGATGAAGATTTGAAGCTTAAAGACAACGTTCAAGCTTGGTTAAATGGGGCATTAAGCGACCCTATTGTCAAAATATTGGCTAAAAACAGCCAATTAACAAAAACTCAGCTTGAAACATTGTTGATTGACATTTTAGCTGAAAATATTGCAGGCAAACAACTAAAATACGATGAAAAAGCCAATTTACGGCTAACTAAGGCTAAAATAAGCCGCGGTGCCTTTAACAGGACGTTAAAACAGTCCAAAGATAATGTAATAAAATCGATCTATACAGTGTTACTTTTAGGATATTTGGGCATATTCGATAGCACAACTCTTGACCCTTATCTCGAAATAGCCAATAAACTACATGAGTATGTCGACGCTCACCAAGAGACGCCCGAGAAGGAAGAGGAACTAAAGGACCATCTAAAAGTCATAGAAATCATCCGACAGGAGCTCGAAACAAGCCTAAAACGCCTTTCTAGTCCATCAGAGGAATGCTTGTGACGTCACAAATCACATAGAATATCAAGGATTTTTAATCAGCTATTGAATAATTATTACCAACATTGAAAGGCAATTATTGAGGTTTAAATAATAAAATAGGCTTGTATTGAAGTTATTTGATAGGCACATTAACCAATGTTTTGGAGGGATATAATAACTGTGACGTGTGATATCATACAAAGGGTGTTTTTACATTACCAAAAACCTTAAAAAGTCCATGGTTAACTGTGATGTGTGATGCAACCGATTAAATCACATATAATCACGAATATATCACAGAGGCGAACATCACGGTAGACTTTGTGACATTAATTTTGGGTATTTTGCTTATTGTAACAGTAGTAGCATCAATCGAATATTACAGGCAAGTAAGAAAGGCACAAAAAGAATATGAGAAGGCAAGGGATATTGTCGAAGATATTGTTCTCAGTTTTGACCGGGAACTTAAACGTGAATCTGACAAATTGGATATAATCGCATTCAAGTTAGAGGGAAATTTGGGGAAAGCAGAAACTAGCCTAAAAAAAGTAGACACATTAGAAAAGAGAATATCACCATTAGAATCCCAAATTAACACTTTTTCACAGATCAGTTCACAAAGTAATACAAACATCTTGTCTGGATTAACAGGTTTAGAATCCAAAATCAAAGACATTGAAGCATCCCAAGATACATTTAAGGTAAAGATTGCAAGTTTTGAAGAGCAGATTCAAAAATTCACACTCGTACCAGAAATCAGACCAGAACCAGTCATGCCAATAAAACGTGACAAAGCAATGGCTGCGTTAACCGATACTGAAATTTCAGTGCTTGAGATGCTATCGACAGAAGGCCCAAAAACAGCGCCGCAAATCAAAGATAGAGTGCAGCTCAGTAGAGAACACACTGCGAGATTGATGAAAAAACTGTATGAAGAGGGGTATCTAAAGGGAAGTAGGTAAAATACCCTTTAGCTACAGTATCAAGAAAGAGATGGAAAAATTCTTAAGGAAACCCGAAAATCCTCAATCACCGACATAAAATTCATTGGAGAATTTATAATCTATTTGTAACAGCAGGACATAGGTTGAGTTATTTTATCCGTTGCTTGAGTGTTGCTTGAGGAATATTAGGAGCCGACTTGTATTTCAAATTGTTTGATCCGCCAGTTCTAAGAAGCATACCTTTGCTCGACATTCTTGAAAGATATGTGGAAACTGTACTCAGGCTAACTGGTTCTTTTAGCTCTTGCTCATACACCGACTGGATATCTTTTGAGGAAAACCAAATCAAAGGAAAACTCTTCTGCACTACCAGCTGAACTTTTTCAAAACGTGAAAGAACGCGACTAGGTAAGGAAGCACCGGAGTTTACTGTAGGACCCTCGCTTGGTGCACCTCCTAACAACTCTACAAGATCCAGAAGGCGTAACGCTTTATCGCGAGTTACTTGACCCTCAAAAGCAATAGTATATCGATTACCATCGCTATCGAACAGCTCCACACGTATTTTACGAGCTGGCATCAGGTTCACACCTTAGGGTTCACAGCTTTACACTTCACAGCTTATAGCTGTTATGGTGAAATAAGGAAACTTAAAAAGGTCAAAAACAGCTTATTTTAATAAAAATGACAGAATATTCAATCTATTCAGCATAACCAGCTTCACAGCAAATTAGAACAGCTGGAAAATTATAGTTCGCCCCTGATTTCACTTCTCCAGTAGAAGCGGAGGGGTGCCTCTTTCACAGTAAACTGACAAGAAAAAGGTAATCTAAGAGAAAAGGAAGGCAATTAAGCAACAAAATTAATGCCATTTCACATGTATTCACAATCTTGTGAAGCAAAAATCGTGACATTTCAGCAAAAGAATTTCAAAGATATCCTACCTTGGAAATTAAAAAAGCCAATGGTAAAAATAGTCAAGTTATCGCCTATTTACTATGGAGAAAATGTTTCCAGAGGCACCCCTATGTTTCCTCTCGAAGTCTTAAGGTTAAAAAGAAGCTATGAAATCTCTGAAAAAATAAAAGCAGAATCTTTATCTAAAAATTTGGATAGCAATTATTAATATACAAAACCGTTACATAACAACCAGAGTATAGTAACTAAATAATAATATATAATGTATTTTCTGTTATTGACTAATTTTTTCCAGTAGAAGCATTGGGGTGTGTCTTGCTCTCTGTTTTGTTAGTTAATATCTGATTTTTTCATGTTTTTCTAAGAATATTGTGCTATAGAACCAGTTTTTTGTACTGTATCCTTTATCTTCTCCACACGAAATAACGGTTCTACCTCTGTAAAAGAGGGGATGGGAACATGGGGAATCAAAACATATTAGATGATGTATTCGAAAATTTCGTAAATGGCGTTAAGCTTTTCAAAGACAGAGAAGTTTTAAGACATGATTATCTGCCTGAAAAATTACCTCACAGAGAAGAACAAATAAAATTACTTGGGCAAACTGTTGCCCCAGTCCTAAAAGATGCACGATGCTCAAACATTTTTATTTATGGGAAAACTGGAACGGGAAAAACAGCGGTTACAAAATATGTCTTAAGTCATCTTGAGTCCAAAGCAAAGGAATATGGTTCCCAGGTAAGATTTTGCTATATAAATTGCCGAATGACGGGTTCAGAATATCGAGTTTTCGCTGCCCTAAGCCAAAACATAGGTATGTCTATACCTTTTACCGGTCTTTCTGTTGGAGAAGTTTTTGACAGATTCAGAGCGGCTTTAGATACTTCCAGAATAATTTTCATTATAATTTTAGATGAAATTGACGCCTTGATTAAAGACAAAGGTGACGCTTTCATGTACGAATTAACAAGAATAAATGAAACTCTGACAAGGAGCAAAGTTGCCATAATCGGGATATCAAATGATCTTCGTTTAAAAGAATTTTTGGACCCGAGAGTTTTTAGTTCTCTCAGCGAGGAAGAACTGGTTTTTAGGCCATATGATGCAGGTGAACTTCGGAATATTCTTCTTGAACGCTCAAAGCTCTCTTTTCACGAAGGCGCGCTATCCGATTCAGCTTTAAGCATTTGCTCAGCTTTAGCTGCTGCCGAACATGGTGATGCTAGACGCGCCCTAGATTTGCTGCGTGTTGCTGGAGAAGTGGCGGAACGCCAAGGTGCTACAGTAGTTACAGAAGAACATGTTCGTCAGGCAGAGAAACATATTGAGCATAACCGAGTTGTAGAATCCCTCAAAAATTTAACACTTCACTCAAAATTAGTTCTCCTCAGTGTCTATCACCTAAACAAACCAAGCGCTACAACCGGCGAAATATACGATATTTACAACGAATTATGCGGTGAAATGGGGTCAGGGCTTCTAACGCAGCGTCGTTTGGGTACTCTAATTAACGAGCTAGATTCAATGGGTTTAGTGAACGCCAAAGTTGTCAGCATGGGACGATACGGCAGAACCAAAAAAATAAGACTTGAAATCTCAAGAAGTCTAATCAGAGACGTGTTTAATGATGATAACCGATTTAGTCGTTTAATGGATTATTCTTCACAAATATCACATAAAACCTCAAGCTAAACATGTTTCATCGTCAGCATTCCTTAAAGGAATGAAAGAACGGTGATTTCTAGCGTCTGTAGGTTTACTACAGGAACCTTTCCTGGCGTGGGAACCAACCCTAACTTTTCCATGTAATCGGTTTGTTGTTGCCAACCGCCAGAATTTACAACTAGCACGCCCTTATAATTGAGGTAACCTAAAACATGGATGTGCCCTGCGTGAAAGATGTCAGGCACTCGATCAATTACTAGATAATCGCGGTTTTCTGGGGAAAGCATTGTTTTTCCGCCGTAAACTGGAGCCAAATGGCGGCTTTGCATAAGTAGCTTCATTGATTTTTCAGGGTGTGAATGATCCATTCCAGGTATAACTGCGACTATGTCGTCTAAGCTTCTGCCATGATACATTAAAACTTCAACGCCATGTAAGCTTAAAAGGCAAGGGCTTCCAACAGAATGAATGTTCTTTTTCCCTTTGATTCCGGTTAAGTAGCTTTCTGGTATGGCTGGCTGGGGCAATGCTTTGCGAGAAGCATCATGATTCCCAGGGGAAATCACTATTTCAATGTATTCCGGAATTTTCTCCAAATATTTGGCTGCAAAATTATATTGTTTATGCACATCACGAATGGATAATTCTATCTGTTGATCAGGGTAAACTCCAACTCCATCAACAATATCGCCTGCGACTAATACATATTTTACTCTTCCGGCGATTTCCTTCATTTCCTCGTTTCCATATTTGCCTCTTAGCCATAATATAAACCGTCTGAATGCTTCTTTTTCAAACTTATTGCTTCCAATATGAAGGTCTGAAGTTAAGACAGCATAAACTGGTTCCTGAGCTCTTTGTTGAGGTTTTTTGCCTATCTCTGGGAAAATAATATCTTCAGCGAGGAACAGATTGGTTTTTGTTTTTATCACGGCCAGACAAACTACTTGATCCGGCAAAAGTAGGAGGGCTCTTTTTCGAACTTCTTCTTGGGCTTTTTGAGGCACCAAAACTGTAGCGCTTCCCTGCAGGTCTTCAACCGATAATATCATTTGATTTTTTGATTCTCTTTTCTCTGTTATCATACAAATTAGTTTGAGTTTTGTTTTGGCAGGGGATTTAAGAGCCTCTACTATAGTTGTTGCCGATCTGACGTCGATTCTTTGGCGAAGTAAATGTTCCAGTCTTTTGAACCTATCTTGGAAGTATTGTACATATTCTTCCAATGTTCCATTAGAACTCAATTTGCCTGTGGCGTCTTCCAAAATGACAAGGCTTGATTTTATTTCTCTTGCGTAGGGATAAAAAAAGGCGTTCTCATCTGTAATGATTTGACTTATTTGCTGCGCAATTGGTGACTCTAATCTTTTTTGTTGTTGCTGTAACGGCGATTCGATGACAGACGCTGCTGGTTGCTGCATTAAACTCTCTAAGAAAACCCTGTCAATAAAAAATGGTTTTTCGTCTAAATCTTGTAACTTCTGGAGAGCTGAGTTCATTACGCACATTGGATCATTAGTGAGCGAGTTTTGGCTTAAAAATTCAAACGCTTCGCTGTTTAATTGATATCCCGCTGCGACTGTTGCTTCAATAGCTTTTTGTAATTTTTCTTCTGCGCTCATTTTTGATCTTGTCTTTCTTATTCAGTGAATCTCTGATTTATGCTTAGGCTCTTATGCCTTTGTTTTATTTACTTTTTTTGTTAACCGGATAAATTTTTAAATTCCCTAAAATAAGTAATCTTCGTTATGTTGAGACCACATTTTCCATCATTTTTATCTTAATAACGAAATAACATTTAGTTAATCAAAAGCAATTTAATTTAAATAATCGATTTATGGTTTAGATATGTTATATTATTAGGATGGACCCTTATGGGTGACTTAAGAAAAATTCAACGAACACCAACTGGCACTTTTTTTGTTTGTTTACCTAGAGCATGGGCTAAACAGAATGGCTTAACAAAAGGCACTTTGGTTAATTTAGAAATAACCAATGAAGGCAAGCTTCTTGTGGATGCTGAATATAACGTGGAGCAGCAGCCTAAAATTGCCTCTTTAAGCGTAGGTCCTTACTTGAGTCGAGAGATTATTGGACGTTATCTTCTTGGTTATGATATTATTAATATCGAGGCAAAGGATCGAATCGACTATTCTGCTAGAAACATAGTTAAATCGACGGCTAGCTCACTAGCTGGTTTAGAGATTGTTGAGGAAACGAGTTCAAAAATTTCGTTACAAAGTTTAATGCAACAGGCTTCTAGTTTTATTCCTGAAAAGATTTTGCATAGAAACTATGCTATTGTCGCCGGAATGACTCGCGACGCTGCCAACTCTTTTATTTATGGAGATGTAGAGTTGGCCAAGAACGTTATCGAAAGAGATGCTGAAAGTAATAAGTTATATTTTTTGCTAGTTAGAATTTTACGCACGATAATCCAAAATCCAAGTTTTAGTGAGAGACTTGGAATTACTCCAATTGAATGTTTAGATTATCGTTTAGCCGCAAGCTTGATTGAAGGTATCGGTGACGCATGCGTTCAGGTAGCTTCAAAAACTATACTGCTTAATGGTGTTAAACTTTCAGGGGAACTTCGAAAGTTGTTGGTTGATCTACAAACAACATGTTGTGAAGCTCACGAACAAGCTTTGAAATCATTCGTAACTAAAGATATCGCTTTAGCCGAGAATGTGCGTAACTTAAGAGAAAAAATCGATGTGACATACGCAAATATTGAGCAAGTAGCGAAAAACTCATCTGTAGATTTGATGCCTCAAATTTTGGCAGCAGGCTCCTTCATCAGGCAGATTTACGAACGCAGCGTTGACATGGCAGATTTAGTCGTTTAACATTTTCCTTTTTAGGTCTGGTAAAAGGTTAAATTTCCTAGTTTGCATTCACATCAGGGATAACTCGTATGTCAAGTATTACCGATAAAGTCGCTGATGCTCTTTACACCTCTGGATGTTTAAAGTTTGGACGTTTTAAAATTAAGTCAGGCGCGACCAGCCCATACTACATTGACCTTGCTCGTTTGCTTTCCACACCAAAAAAACTGTGCATGATTGCCGAAATTGTAGCTGAACAAATAAAACAAATAATGGTTTCTGAAAAAATAGACAAATTGGCTTCAATTGAGCTAAAAGGAGCGTTGATCGCTCCAAGCATATCCTGTCAAGTAAATTTACCGTGTATTATAGTTCGAAAGGAAGCGAAAGCGTATGGTGTTACAGGCCGAATAGCTGGCGCCGACGTTTCCAAAGGTGACAATATACTGTTCTTTGACGATGTTATTAGCGAGGGGTTATCAAAAATTGAGGGGATCAAGCCCCTGCAAGAGTTAGGTGGCAATGTTATTCATTTAATGGTTGTCGTTAATCGTGAACAAGGTGGCAAAGAGAATCTTGAAAAACTGGGTTTTAGGGTGCATGCTCTTGCTAAAGTCAGTGACCTTGTGACTTCTCTATGTGAGAATAAGTATACTTCAAGAGAACAGAGTGATGAAGTTTTAAGATATGTGGCGAATTTCAAAACCGGGCAGAATATCACTTAAGATATTTTTTTGGAAATGTTCCTAAATAGCCCTTTTTGCAATAGCTGCTTTTAGATTTTTAGTTTACAGCTTTCCAATATCTATCCCTGACACGAAAATCATAATACGCAAATTACAGTTAGCAAAAATATTTATGACTTTGGTAAAGTCGCCAAAAGATGTACTCTACATTTATTTGCATGCAATTAAAGAGTTATAGCTTCAAGGAAGAAATTGATATTGCAAACTCAAAAACAAGTGGTTGATGCTCTCCAAACTCCCGAATCTTACCCAGAAAATCCGGGAGAAATCAAATTGATTCAAACGCATATATCATTTGTTTTCCTAACCCAAAATTATGTTTATAAAATGAAGAAAGCGGTAAACTTTGGCTTTCTAGATTTTTCCACGCTTGAAAAAAGACACTTTTTCTGCGAAAAAGAGTTAGAGCTAAACAGAAGACTTTGCCCTGATGTTTACCTTGAAGTTGTTCCAATTAACAAATCCAGTATTATCAAGATAAATGGTAAAGGTGAAACACTTGAATTCGCACTAAAAATGAGGCGTCTTCCGCAAGAAAAAATTATGACTCAGCTTCTTAACCAAAACAAAGTGGATAAGAAAACAATTGACGCGCTTGCAAAGCTCATTGCGCAATTCCATTCTAAAGCACAAATGAACAGCGAAATAAACGATTATGGTTCATTAAAGGTCATAAAGATTAATTGGGCTGAAAATTTTGCGCAAACGCTCAAATATATCACTCAAACAATTTCGGAGGTTGAGTTACGATTTATTCAAAATAGAATCAACGGGTTCATCGAAGAAAACAAATTGCTTTTTGAAAGGAGAATAAAAAATGATAAAATCAGAGATTGCCATGGCGATATGCATTCAGGAAACATCTTTCTCACGGACCCAATTTGCATCTTTGACGCTATAGAATTTAACGATCGCTTTAGGTACTCTGATGTAGCCTCCGATGTTGCTTTTTTAGCAATGGATTTGGACTTTCAAGGACGATCAGACCTATCAGATTATTTCATAAACAAATATGAATTTTACTCAAAGGATCAAGAATTATCAAAAGTTCTTTCATTCTATAAGTGCTATCGCGCCTATGTTCGTGGCAAAGTGATCAGCTTCAAACTCGACGACCCAAACATAACCGGCGAGGAAAAGTTAACATCCTCAAAAGACGCAAAAGCTTACTTCAAGCTAGCCGCCATATACGCCAAAAAACTGTAACAAGCACTACTGAACAAATTGGTTAGCTACCCACTCGGGAATAGGCACTGTGCCCATCAGGATTGGTTTCTGGTGACAATCACTTCCGCCAGTCATTATCAATCCATGTTTCTTTGCGAACGAAATATAATGATTTGTCGTCTCAATTGTATTCCTTGAGTGCCAACATTCCACGCCGTCAATGTAAGGCAACATTTTATCTTGAATAATCTCGGTTTGTTCAACTAACGACTTAGACAATGCTGCCAAAGAAGTCCCATGTGGATCATTCGGATGAGCTAGAACCATTTTTCCCCTTGCTCCTCTAATAAGATTTGATGCTTCTTCCACGTAAAGCGGATATTTTGGCACATCACATTTTACAAGGTATCTATCGAAAGCTTCTTGACGCGTTTTTACAATATTTTTTTTAATTAAATAATCAGCAATGTGAGGTCGACCAAGGACTCCATCAGCAGATTCTTCAATCTGCTTTAAATCGTCTGTTGTTAGTTCAGAGATGTTTTCTTTTTTAAAGACTGTATTTAGGTTGTTTAGAATTGTTGCTGCTCTCTCCTTTCGATATTTTGCGATCGTTTCGAGTTTGTTTTGTAATGGTTCATTACTGGGATCAAATTGGTAGCCCAAAAAATCCAACGAAACTGCTTTGCCATCATGGTATTTTGGGTGCAAGAAAGTCACGTTTAACTCTACCCCAGTCACATAACGGATGCCCATTTTCTTTGCCAATATGGCCGCTTCGGTTTGGCAACCGATAGAATCGTGGTCTGAAATGGCTAAAAAAACGATATTTCTGGCACTTGCTTCTTTAAAAATTTCCTGAACCGTTAATTTTCCATCTGACACTTTCGAGTGAATATGGAGGTCAATCTTCATTTTTGGAACATAGTTCCTTTATCTTTTATTTATTCCAATAACATACCAGTCTTCAGCGTTATCACTGCACGTATCCACAATTAAATGAAGTATCTTGAGCGTTGGGTTGTCTTTCTTAATTTCATCGATATTTACGGGTTCAAACTTTTTCTTATTTGCAAGGTATGCGTCAACAGTTAAAGCATTTGATTCATACTTCTCTTTGGTTCGCCTTTCGATTCTTGCAACAGAAACTTCCTGTGGACAACTTGTTTGCATGATTACCAACTCCATGTTGTGGTTTGCTGCAACTTCTGCCGCCCGCTTGCGCAAATCCTGGGTAACAAAAGTGGCGTCCAAAATAATGCCACCCTCAATTTTGCCAGCAAGTTCATCGGCTCGACGGAAGACTTCGTCATAAACAGACAGACGTTTATTCATGTTTCCAGCGACTTTAGGATCAAAAACATCTTCGTTTTTGAGTACTTCTAATCTGATAATGTCGCTTCTGAGAATCTGGTAACTTTTAATCTTTGAAACTTCTTCTGCAGTTTCTGTTTTCCAAGTTCCCGGTAACCCACATGTAATTAGTAGCGTTTTGGCTCCGAGGTTAGTTTTGATAAACTTGGAGAAATGTTCCTTCAAATATACACCCTCTTACATTTAGGTTTAGATGTGGCACAATTAAACTTTTCCAAATCCATACACAGCTATATGTTACTGATTGCTTTAAACTGCCCCTAATTTAAAGCAAATTCTAAATAGGTTGAAGACACAATGTTCCTAAAAAGAGGGAATATTCATGGAAGACTTTCAAGTTAAAGACAAAAGTTTAGCACCTCAAGGTCATTTGCAAATCGAATGGGCCGCAAAACATATGCCCGTTCTTAATATTATAAAAGTCCGATTCGAAAATGAAAAACCTCTTAAAGGTCAAACAATAGCCGCATGCCTTCACGTAACCAAAGAAACCGCTGTACTAATCAAAGTACTTATTGCTGGAGGAGCTAGCGTCGCATTATGCGGATCCAATCCTCTTTCCACTCAAGACGATGTCGCCGCAGCCTTAGCAGACAGTGGAGTTCACGTTTTTGCCTGGAGAGGACAAAACACAGAGGATTACTACAAATGTATCGATAAGGTTCTAGACTTCAAACCAACCATAACTATGGATGATGGTGCAGACGTTGTCGGGATACTCCACAGCAAACGTCAAAACCAAATTAAAGATATCAAAGGAGGGACCGAAGAAACTTCTACCGGTGTAGTCCGCTTAAAAGCTATGGAACAGGATGGTAGCCTTAAATACCCAATCGTTGCCGTCAACGACGCATACACTAAATATCTCTTTGACAACCGTTATGGAACAGGCCAAAGTACCATCGATGGTATTATGCGAGCAACCTCAGTTCTGCTTGCGGGCAAAAATTTTGTTGTTGGCGGATACGGCTGGTGCAGCAGAGGTATAGCGATGCGTGCGCGAGGTTTAGGCGCCAACGTTATAGTAACTGAGATTCAACCAACTCGTGCCCTGGAAGCAGTCATGGACGGTTACCGAGTTATGACAATGGCTGAAGCGGCACCAATTGGCGACATATTTGTCACAGCCACAGGCGACATCAGCGTAATACGAAAAGAACACATGCAAAAGATGAAAGACGGCGCCATTATGTGTAACAGCGGACACTTTAACGTGGAAATCAACATCCCAGACTTGGAGTCGCTCACTAAGTCTAAGCGAACGATGCGCCCCAACATGGAAGAATATAACTTAAATGACGGCAGAAAACTCTACCTACTTGCAGAAGGCAGACTCGTGAACTTGGCCGCCGCGGAAGGGCATCCCTCCGAAGTCATGGATATGTCATTTGCAAATCAAGCATTATGCTCCGAATACATCGCTAAAACAGCAAAGCTGCAAACAAAAGTCTACACAGTTCCAAAAGATCTTGATGAAAAAGTCGCCGAGCTAAAGCTGAAATCCATGGGCGTAACAATCGATGAGCTTACAGAAGAGCAGAAAAAATACCTATCAACTTGGGAAATGGGCACTACATAAACAAGAGCTCACTTGTACATGACAAACTTTAAATTGTTTGACATAATACATGGCTATAAAGTGGTGACTTAAATGGTTAGCAAAGATCAAGGAATAGGTGGAGCAATACTAGCAGTATGCGTTATAGTCGCTATAGGATTTCTAGTTCTTGTAATCTTCCCAGCTCAGGTCGTAGGACTTTTCAAAACAGTGACGAGCTCGACTGGTACTGACACACGGTTAGATGTCGTATTAGTTCTTGTTTCCATAGCATTCGTCGCCATATTAGCGATTGGTGCATGGATAGGCTGGACAATGGCAACAACACCGCCTCCAAAACCAATAGAAGAAATAACAACTGAAATCGAAGAGAAAAAAGAAGAACCAAAAATAGAAACGCCAACTCAACAAACTGAAGCATCTGCCACCGAAGAAAAATCTATACCTAAGAAAAAGAAATAAATTAAAATCAATTTTTCTTATCTTTCAATTCTTTAATTTTTTTATTAAATAAAGCTAAAAAATAATATTTTTTTTTAGGTTTCTTGTCTCATTTTTTTAAGCATACAATCAAGAATATTTTTACAGGAAATGCATTCATCAGGAATTTGCTCTCTTTTCTCGCGTTCACTTAAGTAACCTAAATGATAGTTGCACGCAGGAGTTCTTCCAATATTTTGGATTGGTTTCTCCTCTTGAAAACTTTGTTCACTGTTTGTCTTTTTCGACTTATGTTTTATCTCGATGGGCACATTGATTATTTTAGTTAAACAGTATGGGCAGGCGGCATATGGCTCACCCGAATCTTGCTGTAAATTTAAGGTTTTCAGTGGTGAACTGAAAGCTTTTTTACATGAAGGATTCGAACAAGTCAGTGACGTTCTTTTCACTCTTCTCTGACTTTCAATATAGAGCATTACTGGTTTATAGTTAACGAATCTGAAATAAAGATTCTAACTATTCAACACTACAGGTTTGGGTTGGAGAGGCTAATTTCTTTAAATCACTGGCACCTTCAGCGTATCCTGAAGCCACTAATATATCGCCCTCTTGGATTCTTGAATCTGCTCTGGGTCGCAAGCATTTCTCTCCTCTTTTAATTACTAAAACCCACATTCCTGTCTCTTCATGTACGCGAGCTTCTTTTAAGGTCTTATTTACAAGTGTCGAATCTGAAGTAACGCACGCTTGAGCAACTGTTTCTTCTGCCTCTTTAATTGTCAGCTTCAAAATAGGATGAGGTTCAATGTCTCTGAGGACAACTTCGGCGATATCTGTCGCTGCATCCGCAATTTTTTCTGTCGCTATTCCTAACCTAATTAAGCCTAGAAAGCCTGAGGCTTCTTCTTTTTTAAAGTCACTAGTTAAAGCAAGCAATTCAAAATCGGTGTGCAATTGATCCATTCGTTCTTCAAGACGCTCAACTTCTTCAGCAAGTTCCTTGCTATTTAGAAGCAATGAAGAATATGCGAGGTCCAACATTATCTCTGAAGTGTCTTTGAGTTCCACAAAACGTGAAACGATTTCCTCGAATTTAGCTCGTTGTTCAATGTTTAATTTTGCAAGTTCTCCTTCCGCTAAATCTTTAAACTCTTCACTGCCTAATTGCGCTCCTCGCGTAATCAGAATATCTCCTTCGAAAACTTTCTCCACTTTCTTCGGGTTGAGTATCCAATCATGGTTTCGGCGAATAGCAATTATGTCAACACCCATTCTCGCTGCTAGATCCAGTTCCTCTATTCTCTTTTTAACAATCGCTGAATTTGCTTTAACCGTTATTTTCATTAATCGTTCTTCTACTTTTTCAAAGATTTCGCCCACAATAGGGTGGATACCAATATTACGAATCACTATCGCCGCTATGTCGGCGGCAGCGTCTGAAATTTTGTCCGTTGCCGAAGCCACTCTAGATATACCTACCATTGCTTCAGCGTCTTTTGGATCTCTAGAAGCAACCATTATTTCCATATCTAAAAGATAAGTTAAAGTATCAACTCTGCTTTCAAGCGCAAGAACATCCTCAGCGAGGTCTTTATCATTGTACAAAGCTGACGAATACGCTAAATCGATCATTAACTCGGAGAGATTTTTCATTTCAAGCAATAGTTCTCTAACTGGAATAGGTTTGTACGCTATTTTTTCAAATTTAGGCATCCTTTGAAATCGCTCCAAATTAATATTGTCTTTTATTTATTTTAATTATGCCCTAAACCCCAATTAAAAGTAAAGCTATTAGCAAAGCTATTGAAGTCACTATAATTGACAATGAGGTTTCAATGGGAATTACAAAATTTTCTGGGTTCAAACCCCTTTTGAAGGTTATTATTGAAATTCCATAAGATATTACCACTATACTGGCCACGGCGATAATGTTGGATAACCAAATTAACACAATAAACTTGAGAACCGTTGGCAGTAAAAACACATGATTTATTGATAGAGATATTAACGCTAAAACGGTGAAAATTAAAAATGAAGCAAGCCAAGCAGATATAATGTTCCTAATATGATTTTTTATTGATAAAAAAGACGGTTTAAGTAAACCTAACGCAAGTTTTGTGTTAGCGGTTGAACCTACAACTGAGCCAACATTACTTACCAAGATAATGAGGGCTGGATAAATCGTATAAATTTCTTTTCGATTTGCTGCGAATTTACTTATTCCTTTAAATATCGTTCCAGTTAGAGTTACCAGTATCGATACTACCAATAGCATAATGAGAGATTCGCGTATTGTTTTTATAAATTCGGGGTCATGCTGGTCCTTGAGGACAAGGAATATAACTAGGAAAACGTGTGTAAAAACGATGGCAAGAATCGCTAATTTTCCAAAGATGTTCGGATAGTAGAACAAATTCAAAACTACAATGTAGCACAGCGTTATGAAAATGAGGACTGCTGTTGATATTAATGGGTAGACTACGATGTCAGGGTCTAATCCTCGGTTGAAAGAAACAAATGAAACTTTGATAGTAACAAAAGAGAAAAGCAAGCCAATTGCCAATGTCGAAACCATCACTGATATTATAGCTGCAAAATCACTTAGGGCTATGCCCCAGAGGAAATAACCAAAAAGTAGTGAAATTATACTAACCGCCAAACTTGTTACTAGAGTTAACACAATTATAGCGTGGATCAATTTATGAAAGCTTTTTGTGTTTCCTGAAAATCGGGGGTAAATAGTGCCAATGTGTAATCCCGTGCTTAAGTGGCCACTAAGTAAACCGCCAATTACACTTGCACTGATTAGTGCAGGGTAAAGAGCAAAAGCCCAGGGCGAACGACTGAAAACATTAAGTTGGTAAGCAATCAGAAGACCCGCGGCCAATCCCGCTATGTTAAAAGAATAGGCCAATGTTGTTTCTTTGAACATTCCCCAGAAATTTCTTGAAAGGCCGCCATTTGAAATTCTGGTTGCCCCCTAACATTCAAAATGTGTCAGATATTTCTTTGCTGGGGATAAGCTTACTGAAGTTTGGTTACAATTAAAATGCTTCTTTGTAGCATTCAACACCGTATTTGGTATTGATTTATCATTATTTGTTAATTTGTGGACTCTTGTCATCTTTTATCCCCTTTTTTAATTGGCGGTCCACATTATCTCTTCTCTTCTTCTGCGGGCTGCCAAAGCCATTTTAATTGTCAGTTAAAGTTTTTGAAAGACATCCATTATTTAAATAGTTTCTGTAACTCGCTTGCAGACAACTTTCGTATTCTGGCATTTTTGATTATGGCTTTTAGGCGTCTTTTTTTGGTTGATATACGCACCAGGGATCCTCAGTTAGGTAATCGCTTTTTAGTTCTGCGGGTTCATGAAGGTCTCCGCAGTAATCAATGAAGTCATTAGAGAGACCGTAAGCTCGAGCTCTGCAGCCGCCACATAAAGAGCGATATTCGCAGAAGCCACATTTGCCTTTCAGTGAATTTGACGCTCTTAGGTCTCGGAAAACCTTAGAGTCAAACCATATTTCCTTGAAGCTTTTTTCGCGAATATTTCCTAATTTAATCGGTAGATACGGACACGGTGTTACGTCTCCGTTGGGGTAAATGCGGCAATAGTATAATCCTGCGATACATCCGCGAATCCACTGTCGCATATCAAGCCCCATGCCTTTGGCTATTCGCATAAACTGCGGCGCACACGAAGGTCTCACGTTTAATCTGTGGTTAGCAGTTTTGGCAAATGTTTTTGTTATCATTTCTTCATATTTTTCTGGTGAAATGTCTGTTAATTTGACTCCTCGGCCTGTCGGTACCAGGAAGAATAAGTGGAAGTTTTCAACGCCTATGTTTTCAGCCAATGACATTATGTCATCTATTTGATTGTAGTTTTGCTGGGTTAAGGTTGTGTTGACTTGAACTAGGACATTGTTTTTTCGCAAAGACTTACAAGCTTCTACTGCTTTTTCCCATGCGCCAGCTACTCCTCTGAACTCATCATGTTGAGCTGGAATATTAGAATCTAAGCTAATGGAGACAGTGGCTATGCCTGCCTCTTTGAGTTTTTTTGCCATATCGTCATTGATGAGGCTTCCGTTGCTTCCTAAACCCATTTTCAAGCCTTTCTTTGAACCGTACCTGATCAGTTCAAAAATATCTGGACGTAAAAGAGGTTCACCACCGCTTAGTATTAGAAGTGGTGCGCTAACCTTGTAAATTTGATCGATAAGATTTTTTGCTTCTTTAGTTGTCAATTCGTTTTGCAGTTTTTTGTCTGTCGCATTGATGTAGCAGTGCGAGCATTTCATATTGCATTCGCGGGTAACATTCCATGACATTACAAGGGGAACAAAGTGTTCAGAAGATTTTGCCTCTGGTGAATGTGCCAATTTCAGGTAATATTCACATTTATCATGGGTAGCTAATAGTTTAGGTTGCCAAAGTGTAAATGGAAAAGGAAGAACCGTATCTAACATTGCTTTGGCATGGGCAAAACAGAAATGGGTGCAAAAAAGCGAAGATACTGCTGGGTTAACGCCATATTTTTCCTGAGCGTACATGTGGCTTCCAAAAATTGGACAATTCAAAAATTCCATATGTCCATCCAATGTTTCGGTAGACATTGTGTAATTGATGAAGTGGTCGCTCAACATGATTGACTGAAGTTTTTCTCGTCGCATACCTACTTTCAGGGTTACATCAAGAGCGATGTTAACTGTTTCTTGACCGAACTTGTCTTGAACGTTTTGCATTCCTTTCTCAAGTGTTGGCAAGTCTATGTTGTTTGCTAGTTCAGCAATAACTAGTAAACCCTTAATTGTTTCAAATTCTTGAATCAAGCGCATTCGAATAATCTGATCTGCCCAATCACGAAACAGTTTTGTTAAAGCCTCATAAGCCTCAGGGTTTTTATTGTTTAACTGGTTTTCGACTTTTTTGTTTCCTTTCCTTAAATTTGCGAAAAGATCGATTTTTTCTGCCGTTCCAAGATATGGCTTTGAGGTTATTTCTCGATAGCTTAGGGTAAAAGGCGTTATTTGATTTGTCAATTCTCTTGCATCGGATTCAAAGTCACTGTAGATCTTGCTGAGTTTTTGAGAAACGTCGGGTAACTCTACATTCAACTCTTCAATTAACACCTTAGTTTCCGACTCCATTTTTGTAACCATGGCCATATGGTACAACAGTGAACCCGCCATGCCGGGGTCAGCTTGTTTGCCGCCGTTAACTCCGGTGAAAATTTGAGAAAAGAGACGTTTTGCCAAATCAAAGTCTTTTTCATTTATGGCAGCTATTGCGTGGTTAAGTTTTTCTTGTCTCAAATGTAGAAGTTGTGCCCATTTATGGCAGTGTCTAGCGTCGAATTTCGTTACTGTTTATCCCCATCCTGAGATGGTTAAGATTCATTGATGAAGGTAATAAAAGTTAACGGTAAATAATGATGAATCCTGTAGTGTGTTACTGTTGGTGACTTCCATTTTTTTCTTTAAATGTTATTTTTTTGTTGGGCAATTTTATCCAATTTTGAGTGGAACCTCTTAAGAAAAATAGCGCAGAAGACTCTTGTTAATGCCTTTTATATCTCTTGTTCTTTTATTTTGCTATTGAGACTTATTTAGTCAATTATTTTTAAACAATGAAGTTGGCTGGCGATTTAATTCGTTTTCCTCTAAGCACGTTTGATGTCTTTATAAGAGACTTGTATTCGATAAGCTAATTAACCTCTTAATTAACCATAAGCCAACTAATAGGTGAAAAATTTGAGTTTCGACTGGATCTATACTCTTGTTGGCTTCTTAATCATGCTAGGCTTGTTGGGCGGTATTGGAATAAACAAGCCCAGAGGAATGAGCGTAAAAATGTGGTGCGTAGGCTACTTGGCGGTTGCATTAGGTTTTGATGTTCTTGTCGTTTTAGGTTTAGTCGGCAATTACGCGCCTCTTAACAATTTGCTCTTGGGGCTTTCAGCAGGCGCAGCTACAGGTTTAGCCATTCATGTCATGCATCACATAAATGAAGAAAATGTAAACCCAACACTTATGGGTTGAAAAACGGGTAATTTAATCCCTTATCTTCTTTTCTAGAATTTGCAAATTTTACGCAGCGAAATTAATTCTTAATTAATTATGAAAATATTTTCATTTGTGGATTAATTGACAAACCTTATATGCCATTAAGAAAAACAAATCTTTCCATAGGATGAAACATTTATGGGTAAATCCCTTGCTCAAAAAATTCTGGAAAAACATTTAGTGGTAGGAGAATACATAGCGGGCGGAGAAATAGGCATAAGGATTGACCAAACCCTGACTCAAGATGCGACCGGAACTATGGCATACTTGCAGTTTGAGGCAATGGGGCTTAGGCAAGTAAAGACCGAGCTTTCTGTAAGCTATGTTGACCATAACACTATCCAAGTAGGTTTCGAGAATGCTGACGACCACAAATATCTCCAGACTGTAGCTGCTAAGTACGGAATCGTTTATTCAAAAGCAGGGAATGGGATTTGCCACCAAGTTCATCTAGAACGATTCGGTAAGCCAGGGAAAACACTTCTAGGCTCTGACAGTCACACCCCCACAGGCGGAGGAATCGGTATGTTAGCCATCGGGGCTGGAGGATTGGATGTTGCGGTGGCAATGGGCGGTGGCGAATTTTATCTTACCTGTCCAAAAGTCTACAAGATAAATTTGAAAGGCATGCTTCAGCCTTGGGTAACAGCGAAGGATGTGGTTTTAAAGATGTTGGAGCTGTTCACGGTGAAGGGTAATGTTGATGTTGTTATGGAGTATGCTGGACCTGGCGTTAAGACCCTCACTGTCCCTGAGAGAGCTACCATTACTAACATGGGCGCTGAGATGGGTGTTACTACCTCTATATTTCCATCAGATGAGGAGACAAAAATGTTTCTCAAAGCTCAAGAAAGAGACGCTGATTGGGTTGAATTGAAAGCTGATGATGATGCGGAATATGACAAAGTTGTCGACCTTGACCTCAGTGTGTTGGAGCCTCTTGCTGCGGCGCCACATAGCCCGGGCAATGTAATCAGGGTAGCTAATATGGCAGATATGAAAGTAGATCAAGTGATGCTTGGTTCTTGCACTAATTCTTCCTACAAAGAAATAGCAACAGTAGCCAAAATTATGAAGGGCAAAAAGGTGAATCCTGACGTTTCATTCGGAGTTGCTCCTGGATCAAGACAAGTTTTGCAGATGGCGGCAAGAGACGGTTATCTTGGTGATCTACTGGATTCCGGCGCTAGATTACTGGAGGCAACATGTGGCTTTTGCATCGGAAACAGCCAGAGCCCAAAATCAACAGGAATTTCTCTTAGGACAAGTAACAGGAATTTTGAAGGAAGAAGCGGCACCGCGGATGCACAGGTTTACCTTGTAAGCCCAGAGGTTGCAGCTGTATCCGCATTAACTGGCAAGTTTACTGACCCTAGAAAAGCAGGCATTGACTACCCAAAAGTTAGCATGCCAACCAATTTCCTCATTGACGACTCAATGTTTATCTTTCCAAACAATGCTGACAGAAATGTTGAAATCGTAAGAGGACCAAACATCGGGACACCGCCAGTCAATGACAAAATGTCCGACCAAATAAAAGGGGTCGTAGGGATCAAAGTCGGCGATAAAATCACAACAGACCACATAATGCCAGCCGGAGCCAGGCTCAAGTACCGCTCAAATGTGCCGGAATATTCAAAATATGTTTTTGAACCCATTGACAAAGCTTTCCCAACAAGAGCATTGGACGCAAAAAAGAAAGGATTAGCTACTGTGATTGTTGCCGGAGAATCGTACGGTCAAGGTAGCTCCAGAGAGCATGCAGCACTTTGCCCAATGTATCTTGGAGTAAAAGCAATCATAGCCAAATCTGTGGAGCGTATCCACGCGGCTAACTTAGTGAACTTTGGCATAATCTCGCTTTCCTTCAAAAACATGGCTGACTATGACAGAATAGATCAGGGCGATGAGATTGAAATACCTGAAATCAAAAAGAAACTGCAAAACAACGAACAAATTGTTTTAATAAATAAAACCAAGGACATCCAAATCGATCTTACATACAATCTTTCTCAAAGACAGAAAGAAATTCTCTATGCTGGCGGACTACTACCGTACACAGTTAGCAACTAAAAGGAGAATATTCAATGAATAAAATAAAAGTAAAGACAACAATCGTAGAAATAGACGGAGACGAAATGACTCGAGTAATGTGGAAAATGGTCAAAGACCAACTTCTTTTGCCGTATTTGGAAATGAATGTTGCTTACTACGACTTACAGCTGAAAAAAAGAGATGAAACCGACGATAAAATCACGCTTGAGGCAGCAGAAGCTATAAAGAAATATGGCGTTGGCGTAAAATGTGCCACAATTACACCCAACAAGGACCGTGTTAAGGAATACAACCTTAAAAAAGAATGGAGCAGCCCAAACGGAACAATCAGAGCTGCACTTGATGGAACAGTATTCAGGGCGCCGATTCTAGTGAAAAACATTCCGCCATCTGTAAGGTCATGGAAAAAACCAATCCATATTGGCAGACATGCTTACGGCGATGTCTATAAGAATTGTGAGTACAGGGTTCCAGAACCAGGAAAAGCCGAACTATTATTTACTAACACCGCGGGTAAAGAACTATGGCGTGGCACAATTCAAGATTTTAAAGGTCCAGGCATTATTCAAGGCATTCACAACACGGACAAATCAATAGAGAGCTTCGCGAAAGCCTGCTTCACCTATTCCTATGACCAGAAAATTCATCTTTGGTTTGGCGCCAAAGACACTATTTCCAAAACGTATGATGCGCAATTTAAAAAGATCTTCGAGGAAGAGTACACGAAAAATTGGGAAAACAAATTCAAAGACGCCGGACTTGATTACTTCTTCACTCTTATTGATGACGCGGTTGCCAGAATAATGAAGACTGAGGGCGGTTTGCTGTGGGCATGCAAAAACTATGACGGCGATGTTATGAGTGACATGCTGGGTTCAGCCTATGGCAGTTTGGCAATGATGACCTCAGTACTTGTAAGTCCACAAGGATATTATGAATTTGAAGCTTCACATGGCACAGTACAAAAGCACTATTATAAATATCTCAAAGGCGAAAAAACCTCAAGCAATTCCATGGCGCTGATTTTCGCTTGGAGCGGGTGCCTCAGAAAAAGAGGCGAGCTGGATAAGACAGCAGAAGTTGTGGACTTCGCGGCAAAGCTTGAAGAGGCAGCCCTTGAGGCTGTAGAAAGCGGCATCATGACTGGCGATTTGATGGTTGTTGCTACACCTGACCAGAGGAATAGGAAGGTTGACACTGAAGAGTTCATTGTGGAAGTAGCAAAAAGGCTCAAGAAAAAGCTTCAATAAAGGTAGATATGAATGGCGCACAAAGCAATTAGGGAAGCAGACGGCACACGTATGCTTGCTCGTCTTTTTCACGAATATTCTAACGGAAAATACACGCTTTTCGACAAAATTGTAGCAATCGCCCCTAGCACTAACATGGAAAAGTTACCCGAACAATATCCTTGGCTAATCACCGAGAAACTGGTTGTTAAACCCGATCAACTCATAAAACGTAGAGGAAAAAACAAGTTGGTTCTTGTCGGCGCAAATTACGCTCAAGCAAAAGCATGGATACAGGAAAAATCTAAGTCGCCGATAACCATATATGGCAAATTTGATGTAAACGGGAAACCCATGGACAAAGGAACAGTGGGGCAACTAACCCACTTCATAATCAAGCCATTCATACCTTACAAAGATTCCGATGAATGTTACGTTGCAATAATGGCAACCAAAGACGGCGACACTATACTGTTCCATCATGAAGGAGGCATTAATGTTGGAGATGTTGACAGTAAAGCTGCACGCTTGGACGTGCCCATTGGCACAAACCCGAGTGCCGAGGAAATTGAGAAGAAACTTGTCTCAAGGATGCCTGCTGACCGTAAAGCAATAGTTGCGGGCTTCATCGAAGCCTTGTTCAAATTCTATGCAGATCTGAACTTCACTTATTTAGAAATAAACCCGATTGTCGTAACAAAGGATTTAGTTGTTCCTGTGGACCTTGCTGCCAAACTCGATAGTACTGCAGAGTTTGAAAGCGGCGCAAAATGGGGTAACATAGAGTTTCCAGCACCTTTTGGCCGAACTCTCACTAACGAAGAAGCTTTTATCGAGGAGTTAGATTCTAAGACTGGAGCATCCTTAAAGTTAACTGTTCTAAATCCAGAAGGGCGAGTTTGGACAATGGTTGCAGGCGGCGGTGCATCAGTAATTTATGCCGATACCATAACCGATCTTGGCTTCATGCATGAATTAGCAAACTATGGTGAATATTCAGGTGACCCAAGCGAAGAATTCACTTACCTGTACGCAAAAACGATACTTGACATTATGACGCGAAAGTCACATCCAAAGGGCAAGTTCCTATTGATAGGCGGCGGCATAGCAAACTTCACAGATGTCGCTAGCACTTTCAAAGGCATAATTAAAGCACTGGAAGAATACCAGAAAAATCTCAAAGAAAATAAAGTCAAAATATATGTTCGACGAGGTGGACCCAACTACAAGGAAGGTCTTTGCCAAATGAGAGAACTCGGTCAAAAGATAGGATTGAGCATTGAAGTCTATGGACCAGAAACTCACATGACCAAGATTGTTTCCAAAGCTTTAAAGGATGGAAATTAATATGGCCAAAGCAAAATCAGCCAAAACCACTTATGAACTATTCGATAAAAATACTCAAGCATTCATTTACAATAACCAAGCTGCTGCAACACAGAGGATGCTGGACTTCGACTATGCAGCAGGACGTACAACCCCCTCGGTTGCAGCAATAATCAATCCCACTGGCACCGACAGTTTCTCAAAATTTTTCTTTGGCAAAAAAGAAATCCTAATACCTATGTACAAAACTTTTGAAAAAGCTGCAAAGATGCATCCGAACGTTGACGTAGTGATCAATTTTGCATCTTTTAGGTCAGCTGCGCCTTCATCTGAAGAAGCGCTTTCCTTACCTCAGATAAAGACTGTAGTTATAATTGCGGAGGGAGTGCCTGAGAGGCGGATGAAAATGGTTGCTGCTAAAGCAAAAACCCTTGGAAAAACAATCATTGGACCTGCAACTGTAGGTGGAATAAAAGCTGGTTGCTTCAAAATTGGCAACGCAGGCGGCACGATTGAAAATATTATTGATTCCAAACTTCACCGACCCGGCTCTGTAGGCTTCGTATCTAAATCAGGCGGATTAAGCAACGAGGCATACAACATCATCGCAAGAAACACAAATGGTTTGTATGAGGGTATAGCTATTGGAGGAGACACTTATCCTGCCTCTACACTTCTTGAGCATCTTGTTAGGTTTGAAAATATTCCAGAAATTAAAATGTTGGTTTGTTTAGGTGAAGTAGGCGGCACAGCTGAATACGAGATTGCTGAAGCGATTAAAAATAAAAAGATAACAAAGCCCTTGGTGATTTGGGTAACTGGAACATGCTCAAAGGCATTCAAGACGGAAGTGCAATTTGGTCATGCAGGCGCGAAAGCAGGTTGTGATGTAGAAACAGCTGACGCTAAAAATACTGCGCTTAGAAAAGCAGGTGCCATAGTTCCCAATTCTTACGATGATTATGACCAAAAAATAAGGGAGACATATGAGAGCTTGGTAAAGAAAGGGGTTATCAAGCCAAAACCGGAGCCGCCTGTTCCGAAAGTTCCTATGGACTACGCTAAGGCAGTAAAAGAAGGGCTAATCAGGAAGCCTTCCAATTTTATCTGTACGATTTCAGATGACCGTGGCGAAGAACTACTTTATGGCAAAACGCCAATTTCCGAGGTTTTTAAAAAAGATATAGGAATAGGTGGCGTACTCAGTACTCTTTGGTTTAAACGCCAATTTCCAGCTTATGCCACTAAATTTATCGAAATGGCCATAATGGTTACTGCTGACCATGGACCTGCAGTGTCAGGAGCCCACAACACCATAGTTGCAGCTAGAGCGGGCAAGGATTTGATTTCTTCAGTTGCTAGTGGTATGCTTACAATCGGACCTAGGTTCGGAGGAGCAATTGATGGTGCTGCCCAAATGTTCTCTGACGCATTTGACCGCGGATTAAAACCCGTTGAGTTTGTTGAGGAGATGAAAAGAAAAGGTGAACCCATCCAAGGCATCGGACATTTGGTAAAGAGCATAAACAACCCTGACATGCGCGTAACTATAATGAAAGAATACGCAAAGAAACATTTCAAGTCAACACCACTTCTTGATTATGCCCTTGAAGTGGAAAAGGTTACTACCTCCAAGAAAGATAACTTGATATTGAACGTGGATGGATGCATCGGGATTTGTTTTGTTGACATGCTCAGAAACGAGATGACTAAACAAGAAGCTGATGAATACATTCAGATGGGGGCTCTTAACGGCATATTTGTTGTCGGCAGAACAATCGGGATGACAGCCCATTTCTTAGACCAAAAGCGGCTCAAACAAGGTCTCTATAGGCATCCGTGGGATGACATCACTTACATGATTGAGTAGCCGTTCATTCGAGATCTTTTTCTACTCAATTAATTAAGAGCTGGTTTTTTCTCAACAGAATTCAAAAAAACATTATGTCGCCGAACATTTACCCCAGCATCTAAGCCACTCTAAATACTCGTCTCCACCCAGCCACTCGACACGAGGTTTTTCCACACTGTTCAAGGGCTCAAAACGAACAAAGTGTCGTCCATCGGATGTTTTGAACAAAACGGCTTTAAAATCGCCAAAATCACTGTCGCCTTCAGCAATCTTTTCCATATTGCCAAATCCGCTCATGAATAAACTATTCTTGTGTTTAGATATAAAATTAACTCAAATTCACTCTCTTGGTTGACTTTGCAACAATTATTAGTAATTGTTGTTGCGTTATGCAGATTCAATGTAAATAAAAAATCCTTTTGTTATCAGATTAACTAAATTTGAATTTCTTTTTACTTTTTTTAATAGTAAATATTGAATGTCGTTGCAAGCAGCCAATATTAACAAACTGTTTTGGTTAGACTGTGGATATGTGTTGCAGTTGTGTAGGCCATTTGTCGGTGATTTTTCTTGAACTAGGCTCAATTTTTGTAATTCCACAAACTCTGGCAATTTGGTCTTGTATCTCATAAGATTGTTCTATGTCTCTGACCATTGCAGTTAAGTGAAGATCGTAATCCCCACTAATCTTTGTTATGATAATTACATCAGGAATCTCTGATAACGATTCAATTACATTATCCATCAATCCGCTGGACGTGGTAAAGGCAATGTTGAAATCTAATATCGATCTGTAACCAACTGCCATTGGATTTATTTGAACTGAGACCTTAATAGTGCCATTTTCTACAAGTCTATGATATCTTTTTACTACAGTATCGGTTGACAGATCCATTTCTTTTGCGATTTTTGTGAACGACTCACGCCCATTTATGGTTAATTTTTCTATAATTTGCCTGTCTATATCATCTACAGTAATTTCATTGCCAATCTTACTGAGTGATTGGCTTAAATTTCGTTTGTTTTCTCTAATATCATCTTGTGTTTGCGTAAGGTTCAGGTTTTCGGGTATATTTCTAACTCCTGACCAAATGTAGGTCTTTAAGCCAGTAGTGGGTAGTTTGTGTTTTAGCAACTGCTTTATGTTGTCTAATTCATTTAGATCTCTTAGCGTTGCAATCGCTCTAAGGTTATAAACACTGTTATATTGACGGTAAGCTCGAACTTCAGTTATTTTCTCAGTGAACAACATTGCTTGTTCCATTTGCTGGGCTTCGATGCTAATGAGCAGAGTTGCAAGCGCAACATAGCCCAATTGTCCAAAGTTTATCTGAACTGTAGCTCCTTTGATGATGCCTTTTTTCTCCATCGCTTTGACGCGTTTCCAAATTTTATTTTTTGGCTCACCGCATTCATGGGCTATCGCGTCATAGCCTATTCGTCCATCTTTTAACAAGATTTTTAGAATTTTTGAGTCAAGCTCTCTAATTTTTGGCACGTTTTTTCCTTTCTTCTATACTTTGTTTTGGTGTTTGCATTTATGATTTTCTGGTCATTTTCGTTCAAAACTTCCAGTTTAATTGTTTTTTGGCTAATTGAACTGGAAATTAGTTAATGATAAAATCTAAAAAGTTGATATGTATTGACGCGGGCTGGGCCACTTCGTCCACTGTTCGCTTAATCTTAGAATTTCTGGCTCGATTTTGCTAATTCCCGGGATCTTTCCGATCTGCTCTTGAATATAAAGCAATTGATCAATGTTCTGAACCATTGCCCATATTTGTAAATCGTAATCTCCGGATGTTTTCATTACACTTATAACATTGGGTATCAAACCGAGCTTGTCCGTAACTAAGGAAGACTTCTCGTTAGCCGTTGAGGTAAAAAAAACGCACAATGCTTGGTATCCAATTAGGCTAGGATTAATTTGAATTGTGACTTTTAATACGCCATTGTTCTTCAGTTTTTCATATCTTTTATTTGCAGAGTCTGCTGAGATTCCTAGTTCCTTGCCTAGTTTTTCCATGGAGATTCGACCATCCTCTGCAAGTTTATCAGCGATTTTTTTGTCCACTTCATCCGTGATAATTGTGTTGGAATTAATTCTTTCTTTTTTTATGTTCTCCTGAGTGTTTTTTTCTACTTTTTTCGCGCTATCTGGAATTATTGCTAAGTTATCGTTCATTTCTTTTACATCTGTCCATATTGCGGTTTTCATTTCAAATATGGAAAAAGATTTTTTGATTGAATCCTTGATCTCATTTAGTTGCTCAAGTGTTTTTAGGACGACAACCGCGTCTATGTTCCCTTTTACTCCCCTTATGTAATATGAATAGACTTCGGGCATCTGTTGTAAATATTTTACAAGTTTGTCTGCCTGTTGGGCGTCAACGTTGATTAAGATGTGGGCTACGGCTTTGTGACCAAAACTCTTGTAATTAATGTGGATTGTTGCTCCTGTAATAATGCCTATTTCTTTCATGTGCAAATAATTTTTCTGAACAACTTCTTTAGTTACACCTAACTTTTTGGCAATTTCGATTTCACTTTTGCGTCCATCCGCTATTAATTCTTTAAGAATTTTTGCTTGGACTTCAGTAATTTTTTCAGTTAAAGTTGACGCCTCTTATTGGAATTCTTGATATTTTTTTATATATTTAAGTTAATCCTATATTGCCAAAAACTTGGCAAATTAGCTGTTAGGGCACTTCAAAGCATCAATTGAAATAATTATAATACTCAAACCTGACTTAAATTTCTGGAACTATTAAACAAGATCGGCAAGGAACCGCCCAGAGAGTAGGAAAAATATTTGTCCAAATTTTACTTTCTCTTATTTTCCAGGGCATTACCATACCAAAACTACAACTTTTCATTATTTCAAAAATTACATTAGTGGCGCCGGGGAAGGGATTCGAACCCCTGCGGGCGCGAAGCCCACCAGCTAACTTGCCTTTTAGCCCTCTTTTGTTAGATCTCGAGGCTGGCGCGATAACCACTCCGCCACCCCGGCTTAGATACAACGATTGTTCCAGCGGTGTAAAAACGTTTCCAGCGGGATCACTTGCAAAACTCAAGTCTTCTTCAATAAAAAAGTCATTAGTTAATCTGAAAAAGCAGAAGGAATGTGTTCATTTTGGTTTTTTTTCTTGAGTTGGAAGAAGTAGGATGCGGTGCTACTGCCAATCTTCCTTTTTCTTTCGGAGAAGAAAAACAACATTTGGTGGTAGCACTGGGTGTTGTTCTTCTATTTTCAAAATTTGCCACAATCCAGAATTTTTGACGAATGCAAGAAAATTTTATACGCGTTATCTATAGATTTTGGATGTAAACAAGTATCAACGAAGTCAAACTAAAATTGACTAATTTATGTGGGTAAATGCTGAATCAAAAATATTACCGCAAAACATTAATGGAAATGAGAATATATTTAATTTGAATATAGAAAGCTGAAAATCACTTGCTTTCGAAAACATAGCTTGCTTTCTCTTTTCTGATGGTAACGTTTATAACTTAATTTACTATTAGCTGAAGGCGCGAAGCGGAAGTACTATGGGACATCGTAAAACTCACGCCCCAAAACATGGGTCACTTGCTTATTTGCCTAGGAAACGCGCTAAGAAACCAACTGCGCGAATTCGATATTGGCCAAAAATCAAATCTGACTCTCCTAAACTTTTAGGGTTTTCAGGCTATAAAGCAGGCATGACATACGTCTTTACCATAGAAGATCGTAAACGTTCACCTAACTTTGGTAAAGAAGTCGTGCGGGCAGTTACTATACTAGAAACGCCACCAATCATTGCATGTGGCATAAGAAGTTATACTAAAACACCTTATGGGCTCCAAAATATTGGAGAAGCTTGGATGAAAGATCCGCCAGCAATCCTGGATCGATTGTTGGTTCTTCCAGAAACTTTTGACAGTGAAGCCATGCTTGATAAAGTCCAGAAGAATCTTGACCAAACAAGCGCAATCAGAATTATCACAGCAACACAACCAACCCAAACAAGCCTCTCAAAGAAGAAGCCAGAAGTATGCGAAATCCAAATTGGCGGAGGCACCATTCAACAACAATTTGAATATGCCAAACAGCTTTTAGGCAAAACCATAGCTCCCGAAGAAGTATTCAAAGACGGACAATACATTGACATAGCCGGAATTACAGTTGGAAAAGGCTTCCAAGGTGTAGTCAAAAGATGGGGAGTAACTTGCCTGCAGCATAAGGGCAGAAAAACAAAACGCGGCATCGCCACTTTAGGTCCATGGAATCCTCATCACCTTATGTATTCAATTCCAAGAGCCGGCCAAATGGGTTATCACCAACGTATAGAATTCAATAAACGCATATTGAAAATTGGCAAAGACGGCAAAGAAGTAAACGTTAAAGGCGGGTACATTCGTTACGGCGAAGTAAAGGGGCCATACATACTAATGGAAGGTAGCATTCCAGGAACAGAAAAACGCCAAATCCGCTTGCGTGTTCCAGCCCGTCCACCAACAGAAATTCCAGAGGCTCCACCACAAGTTACATATGTGTCTCTCGAGTCTCCTCAAGGAAAATAGGATGAACAGCCATGCCAGAACAAAAAAACGCAGAAATCTTTGACTTACAAGGAAAATCAAGTGGAAAAACAGCGCTTCCAACTATTTTCTCAACACCACTAAGACCCGACGTAATCAAACGGGCAGTATTAGCCATACAATCCAGCAGGATACAACCTCAAGGCAGAGATCCAATGGCTGGAAAGAAAACAACCGCAGAATCACGCGGAACAGGTAGCGGAACAGCAAGAATCCCACGCATAAAAGGTGGCAGTGGAAGAGCAGCTTTTGCCCCTGGCACCGTTAAAGGAAGACAGCCTCATCCACCAAGAGCCGAAAAGAAAATCCTAAAAAGCATTCCCAAGAAAGAAGCGAAATTGGCTTTATTTTCAGCGATTGCAGCTACTGCACAAAAAGATACAGTGTCTTCCCGCGGTCACAAAATTGAGAATGTTGTTCAGATACCTTTGATAGTTGATGATGCTATTGAAGGCTTAAAAAGATCTAAAGAAGTTGAAGAAACTCTCGCCAGCTTAGGCGTCATAGATGATATTACTCGAGTTCGGAACAGCCGCAAAATACGCGCAGGCAAAGGCAAACATAGAGGCAGAAAAATGAAGCAAGCTGTTGGACCACTAATTGTTGTAGTCGATTGCAAAGGCTTAGCAGACGCGGCATGTAACGTTCCAGGAGTACAAGTAACTTCTGTCGCCAATCTTAACACTGAAATGTTAGCACCTGGAACTCATCCAGGACGATTAACACTGTGGACCAGCGGTGCAATTGAAACATTAGGCAAGCTATACAGCAAAGGAGAAAAAGCATAATGGACAACAATGAAGTAATCTCTTACCCATTAATGACAGAATCCGCCAGTTTAATGGTTGAACGAGACAACAAACTCATTTTCATCGTTAACTTGAAAGCAGGAAAAAGCGACGTTAAGAAAGCAGTTGAAGAACTTTACGAAGTAAAAGTAAAAAAAGTAAACTTGCTCATAACCCCTCAAGGCGTAAAAAAAGCCTTTGTGAAGCTAACCCCTGAATTCAAAGCTTCAGATGTCGCGATAAAATTAGGAATACTCTAAAATTATTAGAAGGCATGACTTATGGGAAAACGTATTCGTGTTCAAAGACGTGGTCGCGGTGGCCAAAACTGGCGCGCTTCCACTCACAAACGTGTCGCTCCAGCAAAATATCCAATTATGGCCCCAAAACTATCTTTTGATGCTTCCTTACTGGGCAAAATAGAGGCTTTGATGCATAATCCTGGCAGCGGTTCACCAATAGCACTAGTAAAGTTTGATAATGGCTTATCTTGTTACACAGTTACCCCTGAAGGCGTTTTCACTGGACAGCAAATTTGCTACGGTGGAAAAGCCCCGGCTGAAATAGGAAACATTCTACCTTTGGGAAAAGTACCTGAAGGAACATTAGTTTGCGATTTAGAACTTCACCCCGGAGACGGCGGCAAAATGGCAAAGTCTTCCGGCGCATACGCAACCGTCGTAGGTCACACCCCTCAAGGTACAATGATCCGTTTACCTTCTGGAAGAACAAGATACGTTGATGATTATTGCTTATCAACTGTAGGCGTAGTTTCTGCAGCTGGAAGAATCGAAAAACCCTTCCTGAAAGCAGGCTCAAAATTCCACCTAATGAAAGCCAAAGGCCACAAATATCCACGAACAAGTGGACGCAAAATGGTTCCTGCAGTTCACCCATACGGTAGCAGCAAACGAAGCTCTCGCAGATGCACAACAACATCACACGGCGCACCACCAGGACAAAAAGTTGGATTAATCGCGGCAAGAGGTCCAGGACAAAAGAAGAAGCGGGCAATTCGCTAAAATTGGCAAGAAGGTTTATAGTGTTTAAAATGAGTTTAAGGTGAAGATGAAAAATGCCTAAAGAATTTAGTTACCGCGGACATAGCTTGAACGGTTTGACAGGGATGTCTATGGATGAATTCATCAATTTGCTTCCTTCACGTCAAAGAAGAAGCTTACAGCGCGGCTTAACTCCTGAACAACGCATACTGCTAGAAAAACTACGAGAAGCTAAAGAAGCCCAAAAGCAAGGTAAAGATGTAAGCATAAAAACTCACGTTCGAGACCTGATTATTCTACCTGAGATGGTGGGCGTAAAAATTCAAGTGCATAATGGCAAAGAGTTCGTAGCAATGGAAATTAAGCCCGAAATGATTGGACATTACCTCGGCGAATTCGCTATAACTAACAAGCCTGTTAGGCATGGAACTCCAGGTATCGGTGCGTCACGTTCTTCAATGTATGTGCCGCTAAAATAAACCCTTTTTCAGTTTTCATTTTTTTCTTTTACAGAATACTGCTGAATTTTTCATAGCTTTGCCCTTTTTTATTCAAAATCAGGAAGGATTAAAAGCTTAACTCTGACTAGTTTACTATCGAGGTTTTTTAAGCTTGTTCAGTCCTCAGACATGTTTATCCCATTTTTGCAATATGCACACTGGCATTGACCGAAAAGACGTTTTACTAGTTTTTCCAGGAAAATTTAAAGCGCCAGACCCCCAAGTACCTCTTTCTCTTCTTTATTTAGCGGCTTCACTTCAGGAAGAAGGCTTCACTGTTCGAATTCTAGATATGAGGCTTGAAGAATACTCTCACTTTGAAATTGGTAATCCAGTTTTTGTAGGCATAAGCTGTATGAGTGGTTTACAAATCAGGTATGCTTTAGAATTTGCGCGTTATGCAAGATCACAAAACCCTTCTTCACCTATTGTTTGGGGAGGCATCCATCCAACATTATTGCCTAATCAAACAGCTAGTAACGACTATGTTGATATTGTTGTTCGAGGAGAGGGAGAATTAATCATAAAAGACCTGGCGAACGCGCTAGCATTAAACGAGCCTCTTGATGACGTCGCAGGAATTACTTACAATTTTAATGGCTTCATCAAAAACAACCCGGACGGAAACATAATAGACTTGGATGATGAACCACTAGCTTTACCCTATGACCTGCTCCAAATGGACAAATATCCATCAGTAAAATCCGGCCGTTTTCATATTCAAACAAGTCGAGGCTGTCCTCACAGATGTGGTTTCTGCTACAACAGCTATTTTAACAAAAAGAAATGGAGAGGCAAAAGCGCTAAAAAAGTACTTGACGAAATCGAGTTCATACTAACAAAGTTTCCTAACATCAAAATCATTGACCCTATCGATGACAATTTCTTTGTCGATAAAAAACGCGTCGAAGAAATATGTAAGGGAATTTTAGAGCGCAAACTTGCAATTCAATGGCGAGCCAACTGCCGATTCGACTACCTGTCAACTTATGATAAAAATTTTCTTGAGCTTTTGGAAAAAGCTGGGTGCGTCGAGTTGGATTTTGGGGGCGAGTCCGGTTCAGATCGTATGCAAAAACTTATCTGCAAAGATGTTACGGCAAATCAAATGTTGGAGTCAGTTGCAAACCTTCGACGCTGGGCTCCTTCAATTGAGCCTTATGTCTCCTGGATGAGTGGTCTCCCAGGCGAAACTGATGAGGATTTGAATCAAACTTTTAATTTAATGGACAAGATGTCTGAGGTAAATCCAAAAACCCAGCATTACGGAATATTTGTTTACACTCCGTTTCCTAGTCCAGTGACGGAATTTTTGCCGGCACAGTATAAATCTCCTCAGTCACTTGAAGAATGGGGAAGCATCCAAGTTTTCCACTTTGATCCACCTTGGCACAGTAAAGAGCAAGTTGAAAAACTTCATACGATTTCAGCAGTTACTCGTTGTGCGTTTTATCCTCAATCAAGAATAAGAGAACGTGACGTTGTATACAAAATTGCTTATGGTGTAATGAATCGTATGGCGAAGTGTAGGTGGAAACATCGTTACTTTGGATTTCCACTTGAATTGAAAATCGCTGATGCTGTTGCAAGAAAATCTAAAGGGTTCCTCTGAGTAACACAATTATGCGCTGTAGTCTCTTCCTTCAGGTTTTGAGCTTTGCTGTTTTCCAGTTTCAGGAATCTGCGGCAGAGGAATCGGAGGCGGAAGATTTAGTATCCTAGAAATAAGTACAGATTCAATAAACACAACATTGGAAACCGATTGAATTATTACCTGTGGCGGCGGCTTTTTTTGCTCATAATCTTTAAGCGCTTTTTCGATTTCGTTTTTTTCGCCAGTAACGAAAGCATTTCCTTTTATGTTCATTTGGGCAATGGATGGATTAAACCCAATTGACAAAACAAACGGTACATCTAACGATTCATCCTGCTTCTTTTCCATTCCCACTACGTTAATGTTAGTGTTTATCTGAATAGGCGGAATCGGTTTTCTTATATCCCAAAATCGTTCAGCAGAAATGCTAGTTATAACCACGTTTACTCTAAGCATTACCGGTCATCAGAACCTAAACAAGGTAGGTGAATTTAAAACTGCTTATTTTTGCTTATAACGAGTAAAGCCGCAGTGACCGCAAGTGTACCTATCGTGGTGGTCCCCCATGAAGTATCCAGGGCCACATCGTTCGCAAGTTGGGCGTGCTTTAGTAACTTTATCTGTTTCAGCTTTGTACATTGCGCGAACTCCTTTTTCCTCTTTATGTTTCTTTTCTCTTTTCTTTTCAGCTTTTTGAGGCTTTGCTGATGTTGCTTCCGCTGCTGGAGTCGCTGCTGCCGCAGGTGTTTCTTCTTTCTTTGCTGGTGCTTTTTTAGACATTATGCTTTTGCCTCTTCTTTAGGTTTTTCAGGTGGACTGTTCCGTTTCCTAATATAATCAGGTTCCACAATTATGGCTTGTGCAAGAGTTTGGTAAACGTTAGCATCTCCCGTTGTGATGCTTGTTCCCGTTTTAGTGTGCATTCTCTTGATGAAAACTACTTCATCAGCAAGTTTCATTTCAATGGCTACGGCTCTTTTTACTTCTAGCCTCGGAGGTGTTTTTTCTTTTGGACCTTGAACGATAGTGAAAACTACCTCTTTCCGTTTCAGAAGTGGATTATCTTTAGTTGATTCAATTTTGACTTGCATTAATATTCACTTTAAGGCGTAAAGTTCATACAGTTTTCTTCTTATTTAGCTTTTCTAAGGGTTTCATAGTATTTAGGAATTCTTGAACCTGACCCTTCTTTTCAGATGTCACTTTGACCACAACTATTCCTGAATATGGCTGTCCATAGATCACGTAAGTGCCTTCGGGGGCATACAGAACAGCAATCAAGGTAAGCAAATCTTCTTCCCCTTCAACCACTATGTGCGTGTGCCCAGCTTTGGCTAGGGCTTTTTGGATAGCAATGACGGCTTCTTCTGTAATGGTTCCCTGCGGATTTCGCACATTGACGGTTTCTTCTCCATGTGGTTCAGGTGGGACGGTAGCTTGGTCTCTAAGAGAAATAAGATCAATAATTGAAATTTGTGGATGTATGGCTTTTTGATGCAGATTTTTTGAAACCACGTCTCCTACTGAAATTATCAAGGGTGGCTTTTCATTTTCTAAAAGTTCTTTCAGTTTAGCCGTTGTTTCGGAGAATGTGCCCGTAATTAAGTAGCCAAAAGGTTGTTTCAACTTTACGCGTAGCTCGGGGGTTATGGCGTATATGATTTTCATGGCGGAACCTGACCAAAATAAATGCTCGGTAGGTTAAGAAACTAACGCAACAGCGCCAAAAACTTACCGGACTTTTAGTGCGTATCTGCCTTTTTCTTTAATATTCATGGCTTTTGCGATGGCTGAGTTCTCGGGATCAAACATTACTACTAAGCCACTGAAATCTTCGCTGAAATTTGTGGATCTGCATTTAGGACAAACATTGTCTTTTGTTATGAAATGACAGTTAGTGCATGATTTTTCACTCATTCAATTTCGCTCCTTTATTCTGCTTTTTCTTTGCTTTCAACTGGTTTCTTATCTCCAGTTAAAGGTGCTTCTTTTATCCAATCAAGTTTACCTAGGAATGGTTGTCTGGCTGTGACACCGATTTTTCCTGAGCTTCCTGCTCTGCCAAGCGAAACCGCCGTTATTCTCACACGTACTTGGTCCCCTGTGGTAAGTTTTCGTTTACTTTCCTTTCCGAGCAGGACCCCTTGCTTTTCGTCATAAGAAATGTAGTCGTCCATTAGCTGTGAAACGTGAAGTAAAGCGTCTACTGGTCCTATGCGAACGAAGGCCCCGAAATCTGCTATTTCAACTACGTCTCCTTCTACGATTTCTTGAATTACTGGGTAGAATGTTAATAATGAAAATGTTACTTTGTGAAAAGTTGCGCCATCGCCTGGAATAATTTTGCCAATTGGACTTACTTCTATGCTTGTTACTGAAATTACGTATCCCAATTCCTCGTCGACAACACCCTCATATTTCTGTTTAACTTGTTCGCGTCCAACCTTTTCCAGAGGGTTACCAAAGGTTTCAGGTGGAATGCGGATAGTGTCCTGCAACGTTATGAGCTTAAACATGGTTATATCAATCCGTCAATCTCTAGCCGAGATTTTTGTCTCACATAAATCACTGGGACGCTTATATCTCTTAGCCTCCTTCGCAGTTGACTGTCGTTGGTAAACACGGGCGAATTCCAGGCTTTAGCAACCTTGACGATGACATCATCTGTATGAAGTTTTTCATCGCTTTCAATGGCAACATATTTGCATTTTTCTGCAAGCTTTAAAGCGAATGTAGCTTCCATGCGAATTTTTGAAGATTTTTTGGCGGCTAGAAGTTTCTAGTTCTCTTTTGATCGGCGAAAGCAAAACAAAATTCACATTTCGATTTAGCAGACGTTCAACTTCACAGAAAATATCAATTTTGAATTCTAATGGAACAAATAATGCATTAGAATCTAAAATGACCTTAAGTGCCTCATTTTTCTTTTGTGATGCTGACATTAATATTATTCCTGTTTCAATAAAAATTTGTTTTACCTGTTTAAAAATTTTTAATTGCGTATTGAAAATAAAGGTGACCGCCGCAAACTTGCTATCACTTTAAATACCATAAACAAATGAATTTGTTCCAAGAACTAGGTGAATGTATGCTTCGCGAGAAATCTTGTGGCGCAGTTATATTCTTTAAAAAAGATGAATTGACAAAGTATCTTCTTCTTAATTATGCAGCCGGACATTGGGATTTTGTCAAAGGCAATGTGGAACCAAATGAAATGGAAAAACAAACCGTCGTACGTGAACTGCAGGAAGAAACAGGCATAACAGAAGCCCACTTCATAGATAACTTCAGAGAACCGATCGCGTATTTTTACCGAAGACAAGGCTTAACGGTCCACAAAGAAGTAGTGTTCTTCATAATGGAATCATACACCGATAAAGTGCAGTTGTCTTTTGAACATGTGGGTTTCGTTTGGTTGGATTACCAGCATGCTATGGAAAAACTATCTTTCAAAAACGCAAAAGATGTTCTACAAAAGTCGCATGATTTTTTGAAGAAAAACGGTATAATAAAGCCAACAGATTAAATAATTTTTTTTACTTTGTTACAATTAGTCCGTATCCGATGAGTCTCCAGCGAGAGGTAATTTTTCTGCTGATGGCAACTCTGGAACCTGGCAACGCGCAAATGGGTCTGGTTAACTTGACTTTTATTACATTTTGTTTTATTGAAAGAATTTTACCCACGTTTACTGCTGCGCCCACATGAAGCAACAGAACTTCCTCAGGATTAAATTTTTCAACCTTGAGCAACTCTTTTGTGCCCACTGCTCGTTCTAAAACATGGGTCTCTAAAGTGAGTTCTGTTAATGTCGGCGGAAGTTCTCCTGCTTTTCCAGCGATGCTGCCTGTTAAGCCATCTGCTTTCGCGTAAGAAGGATCAAGACATGTACCTACTCCAATTAATCCGCCACAAGTAGCTTCTTTGACGCTTTGTTCGCCGGCATTCAAAGTTACTATTTCGCTGATTAATGGATCATAAACTGTTTTTCCTTCTCTTTCAGCACTGATGCCGGGGCGTATTTCTATTTCTTCCCCAACGGCAAATTTTCCTTGAGCGATTGTTCCGCCAATGATTCCGCCTTCAAGTCCTTCAATAGTTGTTCCAGGCTTGTTGATGTCAAAAGAACGAATGATGAACATAAGTGGAGCTTTAGAATCATCTCTCTTAGGCGTTGGAATAATTGTTTGAATAGCATTAAGTAAAACGTCTATGTTTATTCCGCGTTGAGCTGAGATTGGAATAATTGGTGACTTCTCAGCCACAGTACCTTTGACAAAGTTTTTGATTTCTTTATAACTTTCAAGTGCTCTTTTCTCATCAACAATATCGATCTTGTTCTGAACAATAATAATATTTTTTATACCGCTTACTTCAGCGGCTGCAAGATGCTCTCGTGTCTGTGGTTGAGGGCATGGTTCGTCTGCTGCAATAACCAAAATCGCGCCATCCATAATGGCTGCTCCTGAAAGCATCGTAGCCATTAATGCTTCATGCCCGGGGGCATCAACAAAACTGATAGCTCGAACAAATTCTGCTTCAGAATTACAGCTTTCGCAATAAGGCTTGATTGTATAGTTTTTTGGTGGTTCACATTTTGGGCACTTGTAAATTGGCATGTCAGCGTAGCCAAGTTTTATTGTGATGCCTCTTTTGAGTTCTTCACTATGCCTGGATGCCCAAACTCCCGTTAACGCTTGTACAAGGGTTGTTTTGCCATGGTCTACGTGACCGATTGTGCCAATGTTGACCTCTGGTTGTTTGGGTAAGGCTTTACTCATGTTATTCTCTTCTTTACTATAAACTAATGAATTATGAATAAACTGTTGGCTACTTTATAAATTTTAAGCATGCACTTTGTCAAACTTGTGCTTATTTTGCAACTTGTGGTTTGGCTTCGGTGGCTTTTGCGGTTGGTTTCTCGACGATTTTCATGTTAACCTGTGCAATTTCGTCTGTTATTGTGCTTCCGCGAACAGTTTTGCGTCTTCTTTCGCCTTTTTTCTTTGGGTTGAAGCCTGCTCCACCGCTGAGTACAACTTTTCGGCGAACACCACCATGAACGTTTCCCCTCATGGGAACGCCATCTTTGTCGGAGCCGCCCATTATTTGCACTTTGTGCGCTGCGAGGTCTACGACTGCGCCATCGATTATTTCTCCTAACCTTCTGCCGATGAATGGAACTGCACGTACTTCTTCAAGTTCGACTACTTTTGAAGTTCCCGTTTCAGGATCTGATATTATTACCTTAAACTTTGCCATTTTGCTGATTATCTCTCCAGCGGAGTATGAAATTGGTCAACTCTCTATTAAGGATTTAGCGCGTGTTGGAAAAAACTTGCGAAAGACGTGGCTTGTGGCATAAAGGGATTTCATTGGAATTCGTTGAGGTCTAAATATAGGAATGTAAACTGCTCTTATAAGATATGGGAAAAAGATTGTGACTTTGAACTAGACCTTCGTTGACATGCACTTTGTTATGATTTTAAAACAAAAAAAGAAAAGGGATTTTTTTGTTTGTGTGTTTTTATGCTTTTTTCCTTAGCATTAATATGGTCAGTACGCCAACTATTGCGATTACAATAATTATGGCGATTGCTGCTGCAACTACGTATGTCATTAAGTCGCCAGTGGTTGCTAAGATTTGTTTGAGCTGTAGATGTTGCTGATGGTGTTGCTTGATTGTCGACTACGAAGCTTGTTTCCGCATATGATGGCCAGTATCCGTTCGTGCCATGGAAAGTGGCAATGACGTTGTAGTTGCCGGGTATATCAGGAATCCAATTGACGCTGTAGGTACCTGTGGCGTCTGTTGTTGCATTTCCAATGTTTCTATAGTTTCCGTTGTGATCTAAGACGTCTACTGTGACTGTAACACCTGTGAAGTTGCTTGGCATTGGTTGTTGCTGATAGACATAGCCCATCCATGCGGTCATACTTGCATCAGACGCTGCTGGAACGCCGTTGGGGAAGTTTGCAGCTTGTTCAGCTTGTGTTGTGCCTGCCGAAACATCCGTAACTGTACCTTTGATAACTACAGATTGTCCAAATGATAGACCAGAACTGGGTGCCGTAACTGTGGTAGCGCTGGGTCCCTGACCAAGGGAATAAATTGAATCGTCGTAGCCATTGTAGAATACTGAACAACCGTCTGCGATCGCATAACTTATGGCACTGAATTCTCCTGTGTAATCTGAAACAGTCCAAAGTTCTGTTCCGTCAGTCGCGTTAATAGCGCGTGCCATTGCTCCTTTGTAAATTGGTGTTTCGACTGTGTGCTCAGTTGTGACCAAGTATAAGACTCCGTTGCCAACAGCTTGTACGAAGGTTGGGTAATTGCCTGGTGCTTGGAAGTAGCTATCGGTGCTGTTGCCTGCTCCGCCGTTTCCGTATTTCCATTCTAATTTTCCGGTTGTCATGTTGTAGCAATAAAGTATTCCTGCTTGTCCACTGCTGTAGAGATTGCCGTAAGCGGTTTGACCTGTTACGTAGGGATAAATTGGGTTTCCGAAGTAGTCAAGAGCGTCTTGTCCTTGGGTTGTCCATAGTCTTGCGCCTGTTGTCATACTGTATCCTACCCATTGTGTGGTTTCTTTATAGCCTTCAGTGAATACGCCAGCTATGGGGTCGATTGGACCACCTGAGACTGTAACGTTGCCTGCCGGTGGAGCGTAGGTTTGCATCCATAAAATTTGACCTAGCGTGGAGTCAGCGGGGTTGAGGTCGATTGCGAAGTATGTGTATGGAGCTTGTGACCCGCCTAATGAAGGCAGAGTGCCGTTTCTCAGAATCATTTCGTTGTTGTATAAGGCGTAAAGTACTGTAGCAGGGTTAGATGCGTCTGGGTTTGCGCCAGTAGCGCTATAGCCCTTTAGGTAGTAGTTTCCTGTTGCATTGGTGACAGTTGATAGAGTTTGGTTGCCCATTACGTTGAGCCATGGTAGTGAAACATTCCAGTCAAACCGATTATGTTGATCTGTGCTGTTAAAGACTGATGCATTAACTGCTGCTGTGATTGCTGTGTAGTTGATGCTGATGGTGTGTAGTACATTGTTGTCATAATACGATGAATTTACTAGAGTGTAAGTTGGAGTGAAATATGGTGCTGTAGTGCTAGTATCAATTGTTGGAGCGGATGGACTTGCTTGTTGTGGGTGGAAGTATAGTGCATTCCACATTAAGGTGGAGTTCCATTCGGCTAAATTCCAATTTGGAACTGTTGCGTTGCCTTGGTTTGTGATGACGTATCTTAATTGTTCTCCTTGTGGACCTAGGGCTGCGGTGCCTGAGGGAACGCCAGTTACGTTGAATAGCCAGTATCCGTTGTATGCGTTAAAAGCTTCTGCGAAGTTGCTTGTGAATAGAATTGGTTCGTAGGTTCCGTGTTGGTTACCGTCTTGGACGTCATAAATGTAAGCGAATGATATTGGTGGTACATAGCAGGGTGAATTTGCGATTGGACCCAAAGTATTCTGAGATGCTGGAAGACTTTGCCAAAGGGTTTTTCCTGTTTTTAAGTCCACGCAGGTGGTTGGACCAGAGCTTGGGCCTGTGAATGAAACTGGTGGGTTATAGATTAGCATTCCAGCAACTATTATTGGGTTGGTGAATCTTTGTTGGTATGCAGATCCTTCAAAGTATGTGTTTCCCTGAACTGTCGATAGGTTGCCTCCGACTACTCCTCCTGGTTCAATTGGGTTTGTCCATAATATGTGACCAGTGAGTGATCCAACAGCGTCGCCTGGGTTTCTTTCCATGACTGATCCTGCAGTAAAGCCGGTAAGAGTGCCAGAGCCAACACTAGATGAGACTGGTGAACCTGTTCCTAGCCAGTTTGAAGAAACTGTGTACCAATAGGGGTTCGCACCGTATATTGGGCGAGTCCAGTAATTGGTTGGGAAGGTTGATTCAGGGACCGGACTATTTGGTATTGGGTTTTGCTGAACAGTCAGTGTAGTTGACGCAGTGCTGGGTTGATAAGTGTCGTTGACCCAAACTGAGCCTGCGGGTTGATCGTTGACGGTTAGTGTTTGGCCATCATACTTAAATGTAATATTGTAAATGCCGACTTCATTAGGAGTGAAGGTAACATATTGGACACCGGTGGTATCTTGGACAGTAGGATAATCGAAGGTTGTTGTTTTACCTGAAGGGGATGTGATGGTAAAATGGAAATTATGGTATCTATAGGTGTTCCCCACGGCGGCGCTTGGAATAGGTGCGTTTCCATTAAATCCATAAATTACTGTTGCTTGACCTACACCTACTGTTGAGGGTGTTGCTACCACGTATGGGAATGTAGGAATTGACCATGCTGGTGTATGTGCGCTTGCAGATGGTATTAATTGTGTTGTAGCGGAAGTCATTGATAGTACGAAGAATATTACAATTGAAATAGCTATTATTTTATTTCTTAGAGTTTTCATTTTTTTTCTTTTCCTTTCATTTTAATTTGAACGTTAAGAGTAAGCTCTATATCGTTCAATAGATGCGTGTATTTGACAAGTTTGTTTATAACATTTTGCTTTAGCTCTATATTCTCTAAAAATAGTATAGATTTCTTATTTTTTCATTAAGAAAGTTAGTGTTTGCCTTCCTTAAAATTTACGAGAAATTATCGACTCATATCTACTTTTTAAGCAAGTTAGGATTGTTCAGCCAAAAGCTTTAATGTAACAATGAAGCGTCTTTTTGCTATGTGGCGGTTAGGGTTCTTCTTCCATGACATGGCATTCGGATTGCTAACAGTCTTCATACCGCTATATGTAGTAGTTTTCAAAAATACCAGCATACTTGGCGGACCGCTGCTTGCCCTTGGCGTCATGACTTCCATCGCTATATTCTGCTCAATACCAGCTTCATTTCTCTGGGGTTACCTCTGCGACAAAACCCGTCATTACAAAATTTTTATTTTGCTTTCTTTCTCATCGATAGCGGTAATTCTTTTCCTTATGACGCTTCCATTTGCTCAGAATCTAATTGTCTTTGTCATCTTGTATGTTATCATGCAGATGCTTCACGTGGCTCATGAATCACCAAAAAATGTGCTTGTTACTGAACACTACAGTCGAATTGACTGGGAGAAATCCTTTGGGTTCTATGAAGCTCTTACCGAAATAGGTTTTATCATTGGCTTAGCTGCTGGAATGACGCTTTTTGCATCATCTCTTAGCTTTTCGATTTTGTCGACATACTCTTTTTACCTTTGTAGCGTTTTAAGCGTAGTTGCTTTTGTTCTAGCACTCGTAACCATTGCTGATCCATTAATGATTTTTGAAAGACGCTTGGTAGGTATTGAACGGAAATTGGATAATGTGAGTCGTGGCTGTGAGGGCTCAGCTAGACTTATGGATGGATTGCCTTGGGATGGTAAAGTCAAAGAAGACAGCTTTCTTGGGTTTGCTTTCGCAATAGTTCTGTTTGCCCTTGCCACAAGTGTGTTCTTTACGCCCTTGCCAATATATCTCAAAGACGTCTTTGGAGGACAAGAAAAATATGTGTATTTAGCGTACATACTTAACTCGATTGGTGCTACAGCAGGCTATTTCTTGATTCGTGGGCGAGCAAACTCAATGAACATAAAAAAACAAATGCCCCGTTTCATACTTCTGCGCAGTCTTCTTGTTTTTACTTTAGTCGCTGCTATTACTCTCGCTGTTGCTCCAACAGTTATTACCTGTGTTCTATTAATTTGCATAGGTTTCGCTTATGCAATGTATTACATAATGATGCTCTCGCTTTCAATGGAACTTATCCCAGAGGGAAAAGCCGGATTTTTCGATGGAATGGTTGGTTTAGGAGCGGCAATAGGCGCTTTTCTTGGTCCTTTTATCGCTTTCCACTTAAATTATATTCCAACTTTTATTATTGCAGCAGTTTTATTCTTAGCAGCTTTCATAACACTAAAAATATTCCGATAAACTGAAAAAGAAAAAAAGAATTAAGTGAGCTTTTATTTTGGGTTGATTTATTCTGTGTGTACTCTGTATAAGTCTACGTCTTCGCGCATGCTTGGTGTCAATTCAAGGAAGTCTCGCACTGAACGCTCGATGTCTTTGGATTGCGTTACGTATCTGCCAACGATGAGTATGTCTGCTCCTAACTCGAGTGCTTCTTTAGCTGTCTCTGGCACTATTCCGCCTGCAACTGCAATTAGAAACTTCTTGTTTGGGAATGCTTGACGTATGATTTTTATACGTTCTAGACCGCTGGTTTTGCCTGATTCCTGGTCGATGCCTCGGTGTAGAATAATGATGTCTGGAAATTCTTTGATTGATTTCAATTTGCCGAGTGCGTCTTCCACATTTAGCATGTCAATGACCGCGTAGATTCCTAGGCGTTTGGCTTCCGAAACCGTTGCATCTAATGTTTCTGGCGGTGCTAGACCTGCTGCAACAACTGCGTCTGCCGTGTCTTCGTATGCGATGTCTACTTCAACTTTTCCAACGTCAAGGGTTTTTAGGTCGGCTATAATGAATTTGTCTCTGGCAATTTGGCGAAGTTCATTGATGCCTCTTGTTCCGTAGCGTTTGATTAGTGGTGTACCGACTTCAAGGATGATTCTGTCGCTTCCTGGCAGTTGTTCAATAACCTTCTTTGCTCCTTCAAGTGAGGGTGCGTCAAGTGCAATTTGGAGGTATGGTGGTCTCCATAGGCGTGGAACTTTGAAGCCCATAATTGGATGCTTTGAGCGGTCTTTCTCATAGATTATCTTTTCCAGCGTTGGATATTGCTTTAGTGCGCGTTTTAGAGCCATTTTTGTTGCGCCGTAGTTGTACTGGTAAATCTTGCGGAAATCGGTTGCTTTTGGATGGATAAAAACGCTGCAGATGATAACCCAGCTGTCTAATTTGTTTGCTGGAATAACTCCTTCTTCGGCTGAATCAGCGATGGCTTTTGCAACTGCCGCTTGTGCTGGACCGAAAATTTTTCCTGTGTCTGCCATGTTTTTGATCGTAACCTTTGGTACAATTAACGTGTGTGGTTTTGGCGGCAGGTTAGGTCTTATCACTGCTAAAACTGGGGTGTGTCCTGCTGACAGCTGTGCCATTCCGTTAGCGAATGCTTGTCCGATTGGTCCATTTTTGTCCCCTATCATCAAGTCAATGTGTGCAACTTCGTTTCCTTCCCCTAAGAGTGATTCACCGATTAGGTAGGTAGGTCCTGAATCTTCATCCGAGTAGTCATCGATTGTCGGCATGCGGTCTACGATTTCTTTGAAATCGACATTAAATTCCTTCAACCATGAGTAAAGTGTGTCTCTGTGAATGTCCATTTCTTTTGCAGTTCCGACGACTGTCGGTTTTGAAGGCTTGCCTTTATAACCAACTTCTTTTTTTGCGGCTTCAGTTAGCATTTTTACAAGTATTTCGCGTGTTTCTGGCTTTTTTATATCTGATCCCGACATTTATTTTAGCCTCAGCGCTCTCTTAGTTTATCAGATATATAAAAATGTCGGAAGCTCGTTAAAATATTAAAGGTGCCTGAGGTAATATTAAATGCAAATTTCAGGTTTTGTTTTTTAGTTTTGGAGTAGCGAAAAATTTCTTGATGACTTAAGGGTAAGTCTATATATCTTGAGTTTTATTGAGTTCGAGATGTGAGGCATTGCAATGTCTTGGACTGATTGGACCTGCTTAGGCTTATTCATCTTGGGCTTTTTGCTTTTCTTAATAGGCGCTAACATTTACAATGCCATTGTAGGCTATTCAGGTTTGTATCTTTTCGTCAGTGCAGTGGCTGCATATCTTATCTTGTATGTGTATAAGGAATTGACCAAGAAATCACCAATTCAAAATCCGTAAAGTTTACTATATTTTGTATTCAGATATTTTAGATAAGCTTGGGCGTCTAAGGTTTTTCCAGTTGCCTTTTGTATCAGGTCTTCCGGGTCATAGAGGTCACATTGACTGTGAATGTTTGTTTTTAGCCAATCGTTAATTTGGTTTAGTTTTCCCTCTGCAAGCTCATTGCGCCATTCTCGCAGGTCTTTGGTAAGGGCTTCAGTTATTTGTCCACTGTAAATGTTGCCAAGAGCGTAACTTGGGAAATAACCGTATAATCCGCTAGCCCAATGCGTATCCTGCATTACTCCCTCGGAATCATTTTCAACGTCAACCCCGAGATGCTCTAAATACTTCTCATTCCAAACCTGAGGAAGCTCGCCAACTGTGATCTTGTCTGAGAACAGATCTCTTTCAATTTCAAAACGGATAATTATATGCAAATTATATGTTACCTCATCAGCTTCAATTCGGATTTTTGACAGGCCAACTTTGTTAATGGCTTGCACAAACTTGTCCAATTCAATATTGACAAGATTGGGAGCCGTTTTCTTTAGTTTTGGCATAAAATATGTCCAGAACTCTTCTGAGCGGCCAATTACATTTTCATAAAAGCGCGATTGCGATTCATGTACTCCGTAAGAACATGTTGAGCCCAATGGTTGATACTTCCATTTAGGGTTCAGGTTTTGCTCATAAAGCGCATGTCCAGTTTCATGAAGAACTGAAAAGATTGAACTCGCATAATTGTCCAGATAATAATGAGTAGTTATGCGGACATCATCATAATAACCTGTGGTAAAAGGATGCTCGGTTTCGTCAATTCTTCCCCTTGCGTTAGATGAAGCAGTGTCGTAACCCAAAGTTTTTGTTAGAAGCTGGGTTATTTGGCGTTGATTCTCTATTGGAACGCGCTGACAAAGCAACATTGCATCTGGATTGTTTTGGCTGGTTTGAATTCTGCTTAAGAGTTGCTTTAAACCCTGCTGAAGTTGCCTAAATGTAGCTGTGATCTTTTTTGTTGTCATTTTAGGTTCAAAATTGTCAATTAATGCTTCGTAGGCTGTTTTAGTTCCCTTGGTTTTCATTAGGATTTCTGCGGCTTGTTTATTTAAATCTAAAAGTTTTTGAAGGTCTGCTTTGAAGATGTTAAAGTTTTTTTTTGCCTTAGCTTTTTTCCAGGTGTTTACTGTGACTGCTTCTTGTTTGGCGAGGTCAGAAACTAGTTTCTCGGGTAAACTTGTTTGTTCAAGATAGCTTTTGTTGATAAGGTAAACGTTGCGTTTTTTCTCTTGGCTAAGTAATTGGTATTGCGAGTTTGCTTGTATGTTTTTTGCAAGTTTTCCTATTTCGGGATCAGTCGCCAATTTGTGTTGAAGTCGGCTCAGCAATGCAAGTTGTTCACTTCGTTGCTCAACAGCTCCAGGCGGCATCATTGTCTCCATGTCCCAATGGATTATGCCTCCAACAGTTGCCAAAACAGTTGTATCTTTTGTTTTCAATAAAAGTTCTCTGTAATCTGAATTGATGCTTGAGGGCAATTAGAGATTCTCCTTTTAACGTTTAGGCCAGTGGCTTTTATTTACTGTATCTGTAAAAACACCTTTAGATAGCTATCGTTGGCTTGGTTGCAAAAGCTTTTATCTACCGACATAATAAATGCGGTTTTATTGAGGTAAATAAAATGAGTAATAATGCGGAATCTAGTAAAAACTTGGCCGGTATAGGTTCGATACTACTTATCTTTCCATTCTTAAGTATCATTGGCATAATTCTTGTCTTTATCGGCATGAAAGGGCTATCTGAATACTACAAAGAACCCAGCATATATCAGAATGCGTTATGGGGGCTCATCTTTGGCATTATTGCAGGCGTTGCAGTTGCAGTGGCAGTTCCTTTAGTCTTTATTGGCGGTCTTTTCGGTGGAGCATTGGGAATAGGATTCGGATTGTTAACTTTATTTGGAGTTTTAGTTGTTGTTTTCGTTTTTTACGTTATAGCAGCTATGTATCTTAGAAGAGCTTTTTCGACACTCGCCCAGAAAACAGGTGAACATGCCTTCGAAACTGCTGGAAACTTACTTTGGATAGGTGCATTACTGACGATAGTATTTGGCATTGGTTTGATACTAATTTTTATTGCTTGGATATTTGCGACAATCGGCTTCTTTTCAATGAGACCTTCTCCACAACCAACCATTTATGCACAGCCTCCAACAACTGCAACCCCACCGCCAACCATGCAGGCAACAAGGTATTGCCCAAACTGCGGTGCTCCAGTACAACCAAACGTTGCGTTTTGCCCTAACTGCGGGAAACAATTGCCAACTTAAATCAACTTTTATTTTTTTATTTTTTATTTTAACCGACCAAAAGTATTCAGATATAATCAGTCATACCTTTTTTACTAATTTTGAACATAAGTTCGGTTTTCTAAATTGATGTCTCCCCTTGTCTTCTTTTTGGAAGTTGTTTAATTGCTGAAAGCAAACTTACCACATTAGTTTTGACTCTGATTTAAGGAAAAATTAAGAATGAAAAGCTTTTTTTGCTTATGTTTGTTCCGCTAATTTTTTTATTTTTGGGTTGCGGAACGTGTAATTTTTGATGGTCAAGCTTATGGCGATTATTGCTATCATAATTGCTATTCCTGTGGCAAAGATTATGTTGAATGCAGTGGAGTTTCCGAATGATGCGACTACAATTGGGTGTCCATTTATCGTTTTCACTAAATTGGTAGTGTAAGTGGACATAATGGTTGTTGCTAGGACTGGTCCGATGGCTCCTCCAAGATTCCGAAGCATAGTATTCATTCCTAATCCTACTGCGGTACTTTCTTTAGGTACTGATATTGAAATCATGTTTACTATTGGAATAATCATTGAGACAACCCCCACAAGCGAAACAGCGACATCTATTGTAAGATCTGTGGTCGTCCCTCTCATGAACGTGAAAAGTAGAAGACCTACAATGCCTATAGACGCGCCAAGAATAAGTATTGGTTTTGGTCCTATCCGAGTTACAGATCTGCCCATGATGGGTCCCACGATTAGCATAACTAGTGTTGCGGGTGCGAGAGTCAGTCCCGTACTAATAGTGTCTAGTCCCAAACCGAATGGTTTAGGATATTGAGCATAATAGATGACTGCGAAAAAGAGCAAAAACATTGAAAGACTTGAGAGTATGCCAACCAAGTTTGCGACAAGTACGTTCCTGATTTTTAATAAACGCAATTGGATAAGCGGGCTGGTGCGTTTGTTTTCAAATATGAAGAAGCTGACAGTTAAGATGATTCCAGGTATGAGGAATGCAAGGTTTTCGTAGGAGATCCAACCTAAATTTGGCGCTTCAGATAAATAGAGTAAAATGAGAACTATGCCAGACATTAGTATCGTGGCACCTGCGATATCTACCTTGCTTTTTTCGCCTGGTACGTCTTTTTTTAGCATTACCGCAGCAACAAAAAACAGAATTATACTAAGAATGAACGCAGTATGGAAAGCCCATTGCCAACTGAGATCCTCTACCACATAGGCACCGATGATCAGACCTAGCGCAGCACCTATGGCAAAAGTTCCGCTGATTATACCTTGGGCAGTTGCTACTCGTTCTTTGGGGAAAATGTCGGTTATTATGGCTAAGCCCAATGGAACAATGGCAAAACCTATCCCTTGGATTGCTCTTGAGGCTATTAGCATGTAAATGTTTTGGGCAAATCCTGCTAATCCCACTCCAGCAATGTAAAATAGTAAAACTGTGAGGAAAATTTTTTTCTTACCGTAAATGTCTCCAAGTTTACCGAACAGGGGTGAGACGGCTGCTCCCACAATTAGAAAAGCTGATGTTATCCATGAAGCTATTGTTGCTGTTGTGCCTAAATCGGCTTGGATTGCTGGGATTCCAGGAATAACCATAGTTTCCACATAGTTGATTAAGAGTGAAACAGCGGTTACGGTCAAGAGGACTTTGGTGGCGTAGCTTGAGCCGAATCCGCTTTTTAAAGCGTTTGCGTTTGGGTTAGATTGGCTATTTGAGGTCATCTTACTCACTTTTTTAATAAAAAAACTATCAGTCAATTAATATACTTATCGTCGCCAATAGTAATGGTTTTAAAGTAAACATTTCAATATTTAATCGGTAGAAATGCCTAAAGTAATTCCCGAATACAAAGAAGCAGCCAGATCCAAAATTATTGAAGCCGCCCGCTTAGTTTTCGCCCAAAAAGGCTATCACGAAGCAACAATGGATGATGTTGCAAAAGAAATCGGAGTAAGCAAAGGCGCACTCTACTCATATTTTAAAAGCAAGGAAGACCTCCTCAAAGAAATTAGTCTCCAAGGTCACCAAGCACTAAGAACAATACTTAGCGAAATGAGCAATTGTAACAATCTCGAAGATGCTCTAGAAAAGGTTTACACATCCATAACTGAAAAATACAAAGGCAATTTGCACACCCATTTTGAAATAGTTGCTGTTGCCTCACATGATGCTAAAATCAAAAAAATCGTTTTTGAAGATTACCAAAAAAATATGGATTCAGTAGAGTTTTTCGTAAATGAAAAAAAGAAACAGGGCGTTCTTCGAACCGACGTGGATGCTCGTATACTAGCAGAACTTTTCACCGCGCTTTACATGGGAACCCTCGCAAAATTAATCATAGGCTATCCAAACAAGGAAGTTCACGATAGCTGGATCAAATCAATGATACTTATCCTTGGTAAAACTAAAAATTCAGAAAAATCAGCAAGCTAAACTATAAGTGAAGCCGCTGACACTAATTATTTTGAAGTGCTATTTTTATGAATGACTTATTTAGCAATAAACAAGCAAAAATACGTTTAAGTCTTCCAAAAGCTCCACCTCTTCATGAAGAACCAATCGAAGGGTTAAGTTCAGAAAAAGAAAGATGCGAAATATGCGGGAAAAGCTTCAAAACCCATACTCAACTTGACAGACATATGGAACATGAACATGGCAACCCAGAAAAAACACACACGGGACCTCACAGGGTAGAATAATTGGTGCTCCGGCCGGGATTTGGACCCGGGTCGCCGACTCGAAAGGCCGGCATACTTGACCGGACTATACTACCGGAGCCTTTTGCTGAAAGCATCAAGCAGAATGCTTTTTCCTTCGAATAAACCTTACCCTTCTAAAATTAACCTTTTAGCTAGATTGGGCTTTCTTAGGTTGGGTTTTGGGCTTAAACAGGAATCCTGTTATCTGATCAACTAGTTTGCTTTGGTTTGCTACTGTTTTTTCCAATTCGCTGATTCTTTTTTCCAAATCATTTGACAATATTTTGCCTTCAATTCTGTTGGCTGATCTAAACATCATTAGCATTTTGAAAACTTCGGAAACAGCTTTTTCTTGTTCATCTGCAGACACAAGTTTTATTCCCGCGATAATAGATAATAAGTCTACGTAATGTTCTTTAATTTTTAGTTCTGCGTTCACAGATGGGTCAGTAGGAAACGCGATGCTTAACGGGGTTTTTTTTGCTAATTCGGCGGCAGTTGGGAAACGAATTATTATGTCGCCTCTTATCCATGACGCAACAAATTCGCTGACAAATTTTCGTATATCTTCTTCGCTGAAAAGTGCAGTTGGCTCAGATTTTGGGTCAGGTCTCTTTTTGATTCTTACATTTATGATTTTTTTGTCTTCCGAGTTATTATCCATCAGAATTTTTCCTCCGCAGATTTAAAGTTTCGTCTATTTTGTTCTTAAGCATGACTAGTATTTAAGAAAAAGCATCAAAACGAAATTTTGGCCGCAGATGGAATTTTGCCCAAAACTTTTGCGGTTGCTTTCTCTACTTTCTCGCGGTCTGCTGCTTCAGTGTAAACTCGCAGAATGTTCATGAATCCTTTGAGTGTTTCAAAAATCTTTGAAATCTCACTTAACCGTTGGAGCATCTTTTCGCCCTGTTGACTTCTTGAGAAGACAGGGATCTCCATCGATTCCATTAGTACCGCGTGGTGATATGGTACAGACGGCACCGTAGGTACATCTATTATGACGGATTTGATGTCTACACCTGCTTCGTTAGCGATTTCCATTTGCATCTGTCGCCGATATGATTCTCTGCCAAAGATGTTGGAAATCATAGAATCTTTCTCGTAGAATGTTCTTTCATAAGCACATTTTAGCATTTTGCGTTGCTCTAAATCATTTATTATTTCTCGTGATGCTTTACATTTTTTCAGTCCTGACCAAACCGTGTAGTCATCGAGCGCCAAATATTCTTCAGGTGTCTTGAACGCTGTTAACCCTAACTCTGGGTTAGCTTTTTCCATGGCGTTTGCCAACATAATCTGCGCTGCTCGGCCGACACGATGGAAATAGATGCTTTTGAAAGATTCAATGCGGGCGATCATGAATGCTTCTAATGCTGATAATGCGCCAAGTTCAACTGCCAAATTTTCGCCTAAAACATCAAGAGCATGAATAAGACGATAAACATCAATGAAGCCATATTCTGCGCCCGTATGGTATGTATCTCGAACTATGAAGTCTTGTTTGTCAACATCCACGGCGCTGCTTATTATTTGGTCAAGAAAAGCTTTGCTTGGCTTATGCAGTTTTCCCACGGCAAGTTGTGCTATCTCTTGGGGATTGTAACCCATCTTTGATAGTTTCTCGCCGGTTTCGCTTTTTTCGATAATCCATGAAGTTATGTCTTCATGTGTTTTGTCTAAATCTTTTATAAGCAAATGCTCAAAAACATGAGAGAAAGGTCCATGTCCACAATCGTGAAGCAGCGCTGAAATTCTGCATACGTCCACTTCTTCATCATTTACGCATCGTGATACGTTTGGGTTATCGAGAACTTGACCCGCCAAATACATAACCCCAAGAGAATGCTCAAAACGTGTATGGTTTGCGCCCGGATAGACATATTCTGACCCTGCTAGCTGCCTCAGCCGTCGTAGTCGTTGCATTGGATACGTATCAATCATGTTTTTTTCGGCTTCAGTAATGTACACGTACCCGTGCACTGGATCCTTTATTTCTCCCCAATAAGATTTAGGCACAAACAAGCCTCGCAATTATAAGCTATATTTAGGTATCTCCCTATAATGTCTAACGCTAACCAGCCAGGTTGAGAAAATGAGCAAAAAAGGTATTTTCATCGTTATCGAAGGCTTAGACGGAAGTGGAAAAACCACCCAAGCAACACTTCTTGCCAACCGGCTTTCCAAAACATACGATGTATTTTGCACAGCCGAACCTAGTCGCGGCAAAATCGGCACATTCATTCGCCAAGGCTGTCTATACGAAGAAAAGCGGCTCCCAACAGAAGCTGAAGCATTATTGTTTGCTGCAGACCGTATCGAGCACATGAAAAACGAATTAGCCCCCGCTCTGGCACAAGGAAAAATAGTAATTTGCGATCGCTACATTTACTCTTCTCTTGCTTATCAGGGCAGTGCAGGACTTAGTTTAGCATGGATTAAAACTATTAACGCAAGGGCTTTGCAACCTGATTTCAGCATTTTTATCGATGTTGCTCCTGAGCGAGTGCTTGAGCGTTTGCGAAGAAAAAAATCTGTTATGGAAACCTTGGAAATACAGTCAAAAGTTAGAGAAATATATCTGAAGTTTGTTGAAGAAGGCGAGCTTATCCTTATTGATGGAGATAAACAAAGAGATGTTGTAGCTGAGGTTTTGTACGATAAAGTTTTAAGTTTACTAAAAAATATTGTGAATTAAAAAAATTGGGTTAGTCTTCTCTCCACTTGAAGAGCTTAACTGCCAATCCGAAGAATATCGCTGTTATGACCGCAACGACTGCAAAATCAATGAGTGCTCCTATGGCGTTACCATAAACCATGACGTTGTTTAAGCCCTCAATTACATAAAATAGTGGCAATATGTGCGCGAGGGTTTGTAAGTACTGGGGCATGGTACTGATTGGGAAGAATGTGCCGGAAAGGAACATCATTGGAAACGTTACTATGTTTCCTACTACACCTGCAGTTTCAGGACTCTTTGTTACTGTGCCTACAAGCATACCGAGTGCTGCGAAAAGCATTGGACCCAAGACGAGGAAGGGTATTAACCCAACTGTTAAGGTAACATGTGCATCGAATAAGAAAACTCCCACTCCAACCATAAGAATGAAGCCGATGATTGTTAAAACGATGTACCATAGCATCTTGGATGTTAGCCATTCCATTTTTGTTAGCGGCGTGAGCGATAGTTGCTTGAAAAGTTTTGTTTTCTTGTATTCTGAAGAAATGTTGACTAATGAGAACATTGGGCTAGTAAGAATTGAGAACCCGATTAAACCTGGAATGAGAAAGTCGATGTATTTTGTTTGCTGAGTATTGACCGTTGCCGATTTTATTCCAATTATTGGAATAGCATTTTTTTGGTAATAATTAAGATTAAAGTAATTTGCATATCCATTTACTGTTCCACTGACAATTCCGCTTGAGGCTGAAGTTGGATTACCATAAACCGTAACATTCACCTGGCGACCAGCCAAATAATCAGCTGAAAAGTTTTCTGGAATTACAATTCCGTCAGATGATGAATGTGTTGCAAGGTACTTTGAAAAATCCTCGGTGGCATTTACAATTATCACCCTTATTGTGCTGGAGCTGTTAAGTGCAGCTATAAACTGTGAAGCAATATCTGCTTGGGGTGGTGCATTAGTATCTTGATTTTGTACATAAACATTTATGGTTCCAGTTGAGCCGCCTGAGAAGATTGCTCCGAAAATCAGGATTAAAATTACTGGGAAAATTAAGCCAAAGAATAATCCAAACCTATTTCGTAAGTAACCTCGGCTGAAAACTTTGAAGTCTGAGGCGATTCTTTTTCCACTGACCACTTTTAAGCCCTCCGTTTATTTTTTGTCGGTTTAGTTTCTGTTTCTTGTGATGTGATTTGTCCGGTTTCATTAACGAGTTTAACGAAAACGTCGTCTAAGCTGTCTTGGCGTGTCTGAATTTCTCCCCATTCCAATCCTGACTGTTCAGCAGCTGCTAAAGCGGCTAATGCATCAATTTTCTTTTTCAAAGGTATGACGATTTCTCCTTTAGCTGCATCATAATCAACTTGCAAGTCAGTGTTTGCTTTAATGTATTCTGCGAGCTTTTGGTTTCCATGCATTTCTAGTCTTTCGCCGGAACCGTGTTGTTTAATGATTTCTTCTGATGTTCCATTTGCAACAATGCGTCCATGGTCCATTATGGCTACTCGGTCGCATAATTGTTGGGCTTCATCTAAGTAATGGGTGGTTAAGATGATGGTTTTTCCTTTTGCTTTTAACCCACGTATGACCTCCCAAATTGCTCTTCTTGCGTTTGGATCTAACCCTGTAGTGGGTTCATCTAAAAAGAGCAGTTCAGGCGAGTTCACAAGTGATAGTGCAAGTCCTGTTTTCTGTTTCTGCCCACCTGAAAGACTGTCAAAATTGACTTTGGCTGATTCTTGTAGTAAAACTTCTTTTAAAATTTCATCTGGATTAACTTTAACATTGAAAAGATCGGCGTAGTAGATTATGGCTTCGCGTGGAGTCGTTTTTTCAAAAAAGGTAAACTCTTGCGGTATGACCCCAATTTTCTTATGAACTTCATATCCATTTTTCCATGGGTCTACGCCCAAAACTTTTACGTCGCCGCCGTCTCTTTCGCGTAAGCCTTCTAAAATTTCTATGGTTGTGGTTTTGCCTGCGCCGTTTGGACCTAAAAGGCCAAAGACTTCACCGTTATTTACTTGGAATGAGGTTCCATCTACAGCTTTTAAACTGCCATAGTTTTTTCTTAGGTCTGAAACTTCGATTGGAATCAATTAAATTTGCTCCGTTAATTACACATTCTGCTCTGTTTTTTGTCTGGCTTTCACTTTTACGAAATTATTGAATGTTACCAATATAACTTTCGGCTATAGTACTATCTTGATCTATTTATTTTCTAAAATTAAGACCTTAATCTTTTTAGAACTTTCTTGTCCGATACTTCGTTTATTTTATTAAAAATAATCACGGTTAACTCTTCAGGCGAAATATATCTTGGTCCTCTTTCATGGTGAACTCGAATTTCAAAGGCATTTTTGCTGAATGTTGTTCGAAGCATGTAATAATCGAACTTTAATGGCGTCTTTTTTACGATGCCTTTATAGTAACGGATGGCACAGAAAACATCCAAGCACTCAAAACGTGTTTTCACAAGCAGCTCTATCGCTTTTTTTGTTTCATCCCTATCTATGAAACTAAAGCCTTGAGCATCGGCCAATCCAAACTCAAAAACTATTTTGCCCTCAGGAATTGTTGGATTTGTTATTTCTTCAAAACAAAATTCCCTTCTATTTATTTCACAAAAAAGTTGAATTAATCTTTGTTGCAATTGCCGGCTTGGAAGGCTTGAATTAAAACTTTCAACCCAATGTATTTGGGCGGGAAAATTTTCGTAAATTCCAATAGTCAAACTTATTTGCTCAGGATTTCTTCATTTTCTGTATTTTATCAAGGCTATTTAGTAAATCCGATAAAGCGCCAGTAAGTTTTTGCAATTCGCCAATATCCTCTGTTTTTTCAATTTTACCTTGTATATCTTGTACTTTGGCTAGAAGAGTTGCTTCAAGTTTATCATATGGCGTTCCAACGGTTGAGGGTTTGGTTGGTTCTTGACCTTCCTTTACTACGATCACTTTTTTTTCATCTTTTTCACACCACAAAGTGCCATCTTGCAATCTGAAAAGTGGTGAACCGCAGGCTGGGCACGATAAGTCGGTTAAAGTGGCGCCCTTCATTAATAGGTCAGCCATACGCTTGATAGGTGTGGTTTCTTTTTTTTCTTCCATCAGAACCCCAAAGTAAATACGTATCAATACTTATATAACTGGGTTACTGCGTCATGGCAGGAAGGTAGTGTCTTTATGGTTAGAAAGAAAAAAGCTGAAGAATATGAAGCAAAAATTCAGCAAGCGTTACAAGTGCTTGGAGAGGTTTCAGAGGATAGCACGACGCCAAGAAACATTAGGCGATCCGCAAAAGACGCTATGAATACCCTGCAAAGCGGAGAATATACTGTAGCTGTACGCGCTTCAAACGCTGTTTCACTTCTCGATGAAATTCTACAAGATCCAAACATGCCCGCTTACACAAGGGTTAAACTTTGGAATGTCATGAGCTTTATTGAAGCCATAAAAGATTAGTTTAGAGCATTTATGACTACTTTCTTTCCCTAAACAGCTTAGCACCGTTTAGATCGGTAGCGTATTCAAAGCTTGTTTCTATCAGTTTGCAAGCTTCTTGTGAGTTTTCGGCAGAATTTACATGATATTCTTCGTCTGCGTTTCGAAAGATTGATTTTTCGACGTTAATGTAGATTAGCGTGTTTCTCATATCTTGGTGGCTGAGTAACTGTTGGACGTGTGGTATGTCTCTTGTTTTATGGTATTCCATCCATGGTTGCTTTCCAGAGTTTAAAAGTGTGTAGGCCTATTTCTTTGAGGCTTGGGTTTTGGAGTTTGGAAGCTATGCTTTTGCGTATCTCGTAGAAGTTGGATTTTAGCCGTTATGTGGTTGCAAAGATTTTCTCTGTCTTCTTTGGTTGACAGTTAGCATATCGATAAGTTTGTGGCGTATGGGTAAGATGTATGTTCTGATTGCTTCTAAGTAGTAATTGTCGCTATTTTTCGTTCGAAATCTGTTCTCTCCATTTTAGTTTTAATGCTTAACTGCTTGTAATTGAGGTCAACTATACCCGAGGGAATGCTTGAATTTTTGAATTTAGAACAAACCGAAATTACCGAATGGAAAATGCGCACGGTGGGACCAACTCAAAGCCAATGTGCTCAGATCTCTTACGATCCGAATAAACGAAATTCCACTGGGCAGAAATGTTGAATCCCGAAAATCAACCAGGTTGGGGTATTCGGGCATGCGCGAAAATTTCCCGGAAAAAATTCGACAAAAATCTAGAATGAGCGAAGTAATGGATAGATTTGGAAAATGGCAAATAAAATTTTTAAGCAAGCTTTGTAGCAAGATTGACAATGGTAGCTAACTTTACTCGAGCGAAAGGATGGTTCTAGCTATTTTTGCTGTAACCACTTTTTTAGTTTGCTTAAAGTTAGTTTTCATTTGTCAAATAAGTTAATTGAAGGAGAAAAACAAAAAATGAAAAATAATCGAAATAAAACTATTGCTATTGCAATTGCTCTTCTTTTGACTATTTCAATTGCAGCTTCTACAGGTCTTATGCCAAAAGCTAGCGCACACTATCCCGGATACCAGATTCCAACGTATGCTTACATTGACGTTACTCCTAACCCCGTTGGTGTAGGTCAAACTGCCACGGTTTTTATGTGGCTTAATCAGATTTTCGGAATAGGATACGACACAACCAGCTACGCACTTCTATCAAATAACTACAGATTCCACAACTATAATCTCACTATTACAAGTCCGGATGGAACAACTAAAACAACGATTTTTGATATAATACAAGATACTACGTCAAATCAGGCAACATCTTACACCCCCACTCAAGTCGGCACATACACGTTTACCTTTAGCTTTCCAGGACAAGCCTACGCTCAATACCCAGGACAGTACAATCCAACCAGCATACTTGTAAACGATACATATCTACCAAGCAGTGCAACAACAACACTTACTGTTCAACAAGAGCCAATTACATCTGCTGTAGGCAGTTCACCATTGCCATCCGCTTACTGGACACGTCCAATCTACGGTGAAAACAGTGACTGGTGGGCTATAACCTCAAACTGGCTGGGCGCAGGCTCAGCGGTTAATCCTGCAGTAGGTTCAGGCGCAGTCTCTGCTTTCTCTACTGGTCCACCACAAAACTCGTGGGGCGCAATTTTAAGTAGAAATCCAGGTGACGCAATAGGATCACTGACTAGCCACGTAATGTGGACTAAGCCCATTCAAAGTGGCGGAGTCGTCGGAGGCAACGCGTACTATAATGGCGGTGGATATCCAGGAAACGGTCAAGGTGTAGGCTACTATGAAGGCACTGCATACGAGCAACGATTCATTAATCCGATAATTATGGACGGTATACTCTACTACATGGCACCATTAGGATTCGATGCTCCAAGTTATGGACCACTAGTTGCGCTTAATCTGCAAAGTGGGCAAGTAGTTTGGACCAGCAATACATTGCCAACGCCATCATTTGGCTACATATACAACCTCTGGGACCCTGATGAACATGGAACTTTCCCACCAATTCTCATTTGCCCGAACGGAGCCAACTGGGAAATGGTCGATGGATTCACTGGAACCGTACTGTTTAACGTGACTGGTGTTCCAACAGGCTATGTTGCAGCGGGCCCATCAGGCGAACAACTTCGATATGTCTTACAAAACAAAGGCACAGCCGCAAATCCCAACTGGTACCTAGGAGAATGGAATTCATCACGAATCTGGCAATACGACATTAACCCATTCACAGGCGCAGGAAGTGTTTCACCAGCAATCATCAACGCAAGCACCCCAACAGCATTAGTAACAGTATTCCCAGCATCCAACCAAGCAGCAGTTCAACCAGTGCTCACTGTTCAAGCGAACATAGGATTCAACCAAACCATAATCGACCCGATCACTGGCGGTGTATTAAACTCTACTAAATACCCATCAGAATGCACTTACGACTGGAACATTTCAATGCCAGCTCTGAACAACCCCGGCGGACCAACACCCTCAGTAATTGCAGGAATGTACAACAACGTTTTGCTTACCTTGAACGGAACTCTACCCGCATCACCAAGCAGCTTTAACGGAGTAGGCAGCTATACACCTTACACCTACATGGCATTCAACCTCAACACATCCTTGGGCCAAATAGGTTCATTCGAATGGAAAAACACACTGCAACCAGTACCAAACAATGTCACCGTTTACTACGCAGGAGTAGATCCGACAACTAACGTCTTCGTAGAAGAAAACTATGAAACCTTGAATTGGGTTGGATACAGCCTGTTAACAGGACAAAAGATATGGGGTCCAACTCCAGCTATGCAGTCGCTTGACTATTATGGCCAAACAGCGCCAAACGAGTTTGCCGGTCAACTCGCCTTCGGTAACCTATACACCAGTGCGTACGGCGGAACAGTATACTGCTACAATGATTCAACTGGACAATTGCAATGGACATATGGAAACGGCGGAGCAGGCAACAGCACTCTTGCAGGATTAAACACACCCTACGGTGATTACCCAACATTCATCCAAGCAGTTGGCAGCAACGGCGTCATTTACTTAGTTACAACTGAGCACACCGTAATCGACCCGATATACAAAGGCGCATTAGCACGAGCCATCAACGCCACAACGGGCGCAGAAATCTGGACAATTTCATCCTACTCTAGCGAATTCACACAAATGAGCTACGCTATCGCGGACGGATTCAACACTTGGTTCAACGGTTATGACGGACAACTCTACACTGTAGGCAGAGGACCAAGCCAAACGACAATCTCGGCACCAAACGAAGGTTTAGCTTCCGCACAGAACGTTGTAATACGTGGCACAGTCACGGACATTTCCGCGGGCACACAACAGACTCAACAGAAAGCAGACTTCCCCAACGGCATTCCAGTATCATCAGACGCAAGTATGGCCGCATGGATGGGCTATGTCTATCAACAACAACCAATGCCAACCAACTTTACAGGCGTTCCAGTGACGATCAGTGTGACAGATTCAAACGGCAACACCAGAGCCATCGGCACCACGACAACAAGCGCAAACGGCGCATACACTCTAACATGGACCCCTGACATCTCTGGCAACTACACAGTAACCGCAAACTTCGCAGGCACCGCAGGTTACTGGCCATCAACAGCAGAAACCAGCTTTAACGTCATGGCAGCTTCAGCAACACCTACATCGACAACCTCAGTACCTACAGGTCTCGCATCCACACAAACCCTGGAATACGGAATAGCAGCAATAATAATCGTGATGGTCATAATCGGCATTATGCTAGCAGTTCTCATGCTAAGAAAGCGACCATAAATTAAAGAACTCAAACAAAACCTTTCCTTTTTTTTGTTTAAACGAATAAGTCGATACTGGGTAGGCTCTTGTTATTTCAAGATGCTATAAGTCATAGTTTTGTGAGGAGCTTTTTTGCATTTTCGCTCTTTCTCTATTTGTCCAGAGCCCCAGCAAACCGCGTGCGCCATTCTTACAGTTTCTTCGTCTGCCGCAATATGGACAGTCAAGTTTGGATTTGCCCCTCGAGAACATCAATCTTTTTGTTCCTAATTTCTTCTACAAAAGCCTAAACCGCTTTCTTTTCAATGCTCAATTTTTTAAGCTAATTTCTTCGATTCTTTGTAGGCGTGAGCGCAATGTATGCAGCAAAATTCTGTTTCTTTACCATCCATGACTTCTTGGTAAGCGCCTTCGTAGACTTTGCATCCACAGTGAGCGCAAATGTAGAGGCTTGATTCAATGGCGATTGATACTAATTCAGCAAAGCGTTTGAAAAGACCAGTACATAATTCTCTTCCAAGCTGAGTTAATTCAAAAACTTTCTTTTCTTTTTCCCCAACTGGTTTCTTTGTATGTATTACTAAGCCTTTTTCCTCTAGTTGCTGCAAGAACGGATAAACGAGGCTTGGGCTAACTTCTTTTTTGACTCTTTTCTTGAATCTGCTTATTATGCTATAGCCATATGCTGGTCCTTCATAAAGTATGGTCAGTATGTAGAAACGAGAGAAATCAGAAATTAATTCATTAATGTTTTCGCGTTCTTGTTCAGGCATTTTATTAGCTTCTTGTTAAATTGTAATTTTATTTATTATAAATGTTCTCAAGATATATCTTAAAAATACCTAACTGCAAGCTAAACAACATAACACTTCCTTTTGCACTAACAAATATATGCTAGCTATTGCATCTAACTCTGGGTTCCAAAGAAGGCAGTACCTATGAAATACGACGTAATAATCGTGGGTGCAGGTCCAGCAGGCATCTTCTCAGCACTAGAATTAACAGAAAAAACTAACTTTAACGTTCTGATAGTGGACAGAGGACCCGATATTGATAAACGTAAATGTCCATCTAGCCGAGGGTTCGAATGTGTCCATTGTGAACCGTGCTCAGTTCTTTCAGGATGGGGAGGAGCAGGGGCTTACAGTGACGGAAAACTAACTTTATCAACTGAAGTTGGCGGTTGGCTAAACCAATACGTCTCAACCAAAGAACTTCAAGCTCTAGTAAAATATGTGGACAGCATTTACCTCAAATTCGGGGCAAGCGACAAAGTTTATGGAGGAGACAATGAAAAAGTAGATGAAATCGAGCGTGCCGCCTCACTTGCCGGTTTAAAGCTAATCAAACAAGAGGTTCGTCATATGGGCACAGACAAATGCCTAGAAACTCTTCAAATGATGCGCAAAGAACTTGAAGGTAAAATTACATTTATACCCAAAACAGATGTGAAAGGGTTAATCACCGAAAATCACACAGTTCAGGGAATTGAAACTGTGAATGGCGAAAAATTTCTGGCTAAATATGTTATAATTGCCCCTGGCAGAAGCGGTGCAGAATGGCTGCAAACAGAGGCTCAAGTCCGAGGATTAAAAACTATAAACAATCCCGTTGACATCGGTGTGCGGGTCGAAGTTTTGGCTTCAGTTATGGAGAATCTCACCAAAGTACTTTATGAACCAAAACTGGTTTATTTCTCCCGCCAGTTTGATGACCAAATACGAACTTTCTGTGTCTCACCTTACGGCGAAGTCACCACTGAATCTTATGACGGAGTTTTAACTGTTAACGGCGGAAGCAAATTTGAAACAAAAACTGATAATACAAACTTCGCAATTCTTGTCAGCACCTCTTTTACTGAACCATTCAAAGAGCCTATTGCTTACGGCAAATATGTTGCTAGGCTTTCGAACCTCTTAAGCGGCGGCGTTATGGTTCAACGATTAGGTGACTTAGTTGCTGGACGACGTTCAACTCCTGAACGTATTGCAAGAAGCGTCGTCGTTCCAACCCTTAAGAATGCTACTCCAGGAGACTTAAGTTTCGTTTTGCCTTACCGTTACTTAGCAGATATACGTGAAATGCTTCAAGCCTTAGATGTAATAGCGCCAGGAGTTCACTCAAGAGACACGCTGCTTTATGGCATAGAAGTCAAATTTTATTCTTCACACCTACAATTAAATAATGTCCTTGAAACTAAAATCCAAAACTTATTCACTATAGGCGACGGTGCAGGAGTCACACGTGGTTTAATTCAAGCTTCAGCTTCAGGCGTTATTGTTGCAAGGGAAATTTTAAAACGCGAACACTTGAAGGCTTAGACATGACTAATGTGGCCCAAGAGATCAAGTGTAGCCACTGCGGTGCTCCTGTTGAGTTTAAACCAGGCGAAATAGTTGCTACGTGTAAATACTGTGGTTTTACCACAGTTATTGAGACGGGGCAAGCTTTTACATTTGAGCATTCGCTTATTCTGAACAGGTTTGATCCAAAAAGCATCGATAATCCAATTCATGCGTGGATGAGTGGCGGTTTCCTAAAACCAGGCGATCTTGCAAAGAAATCAAAGTTGGTTGAGCGTGATTTGGTATATTTGCCATTCTGGTTAGTTTCAGTTGAAGCCAAAAGCACTTACAAGGGCATATTCGAACGTATAGCTCCAGCCATAGTTAAAGAAGGCACAATCTCCAAAGAATATGACTGGCTAGTCTTGGCGCGTGAAGCTTCCGAATTTCCAACTCATGAATACGACATTCCATTGGAAGGAAAAATCCCTTTTGATTTTCGCAAAATTGAAGGCTTTGCCAAACTCTTAAACAGTGAAATTGATAGGGAAGCAGCATTGGAAATAGCTAAACAACAAATCGAGGACCACCATCGTTTCCTTCTCCAGCAAGATGTGGATAAAATAGTTGACATAAAAACAGAAGTAACGTCTAAGCAAATTGTCTATTTGCATGCTCCCATTTGGTTTATAAAATACGAATACAAAAGTAAGGTATATCAGTTGATAATTGAAGGGACCGCTGGGTCCGCTATAAAAGGCGACATACCGTCAACAAGATTCTAAGCTTTATTTGCTCTAACAAACTTTAAAAGCGAGCCTTTAATATCAACGAATATTAAAAAAGACGGAGATATGAACATGAGTGAGAAAAACGATGTATCTTCAGACGTAAAAGGTCAAATGCGCCTTTCTGAACGCATAGCTGCTTTCATTCCCGGTTTTCGTGGCTACAAAGAAAAAGAAATTCGTCGTGAAAGCGACAGATTAATCAGGAATCATCTTTACCTGAAAATGTCTACTGAAAAAAACGATTTAAAAGAGATTTCACAAAAGCTAACTGACCGTCGATACTTTGATGTTTTAACTGACATGGACCGTTTATTAGCAAAGATGGATCGTGTTGTAGAAAAAATTAATCACGCATCTTATGGGTATAGCGGATTTTTTGACGCTGTCAAAGTTAACGAGGAAAGCCTTGATCGTATGATAGACTTCGACAATAAACTTATGGATAATGTAAACGCATTGACTGCTGAAATTGACGCATTCAAAGCCGACTTGACAAGCGGCAATACAACGAACCTTAAGACAAGAGTTCAAAATGTAACGGACAAACTTGAAAGTTTAGAAAATACATTTGATCAACGCAATGAAGTAATTATGGGAGCGAGTTAAAAATGCCACAAGTAATAGAATGGACAAATGCAGGTCCAGACGCTATAATCTACAGGTACCCAAATGAAGACATCACTTGGGGCGCCCAATTAATCGTTCATGAATACGAAATGGCAGTGTTCTTTAGAGATGGCAAAGCATACGATGTTTTTGGTTCTGGCAGACATACATTAACAACTTTGAATCTGCCTTTACTGACAAGTTTACTTACTCGCATAGCCGGTTTTGGAAGCAACAAACCGTTTAAAGCGATGGTTCTCTACATTAGCACTAAAGTTTTCAATGGCAAGTGGGGGACAAGCGCACAAACCACCGAGTTGGCCCCTCTCAAAGTCTTCGGGCAATTTCTATTCAAAATCGAGGACGCCACGCTGTTTGTTAACGAAGTTGTCGGAGGACAAAACGCTTACACAACTGAAGACGTTAACAACTTTTTGCGAGGCTTTTTAAATGAAAAAATTATATCAGAACTCTCCCACTATGACCTCGTCACCGTCTTCACACGTCTCCAAGAAACATCGATAATTGTTAAAAACTCCGTAATGGACTACTTCAAACGTTTAGGAATTGAATTAACAGATCTGAGATTCGAAGGCATCGATACTACACCTGAATACCGAGAACGTCTATTCTGGCTCAAAACAGGAAGCACCCCAGCAGACACAGTTTTGCGAATGGAAACGGTGAAAAGTGCAGCGGCATCGCTTGGAGCATCAGGCGGAGGTGGCGCAGGCTTGGGCACAGGCATGGTACTTATTCCACAAATTATGAATTCAGCAGGTCAAGTCCAAGCACAAGCTCCAACAGCAGCTCTTGTAATTTGCCCCAAATGCGGCTCACATGTTCCAGCTACTTCAAAGTTCTGCCCCGAATGCGGAACCAATCTAACTCCTCCAGCTTCCGCGACAATTAAATGCCCCAAGTGCGGTCACGACATTCCAGCAGGCTCAAAATTCTGCCCTGAATGCGGTGCGACAATATCGTAGAAGGCTTATGAATGCCCGAAAGCAGAAGACAAATGCTTACCATAGGCATTTTCTTCATAATTCTAGTAGTCGCTATATTGCTGGTAGCTACCAAGGTCTTGAATTGGGGACAGTTCCCCCCGCTTGTCCTTGGGCTCTTTGGCATCTGGTTTCTGCTATTGGCAGCCATGCGAGGAGCAGGACCGATGAAATATGAGCGCAGTTCATTTAGCACTATGGCCATGGGCTTAGGCTTAATCGTCCTTGGCGGAGCATGGTTCCTTTTTTCTTACAACTGGCTATACTCCTTGGCTCTGATTCTGTTGGCTTTCGGCGGCATAGCAATTGCATCTGCACTAAGACAAAGGAAATAGCCCTTTGAGCCTTTTTTGGCTCTAAACATTTTTCTATTCCAATGCACAGTCATGTTTCTGAAGGCTCAAAATAATGAGTGAAGAAACTATCGGACGCGGTACATGGTACGACATGATGGCTCAGAAAGTCATCGATAGAGAGCAATCGCTAAACCGAGATATGAGTAAATTGCGAACAGAGATGGGTCTTGGAGCCTCAGGTTTTCCACATATAGGAAGCTTGGGAGATGCGTCCCGTAGCTACATAGTTACATTAGCGTTGAAGAATCTGAATTGTAATTCCGAACTTGTTGCCTTCTGCGATGATAAAGATGGTTTACGCAAGGTTCCCGCTGGTCTCTCTAAAGACATGGAAAAGTATCTTGGTTATTCAGTTTCTTCTATACCTGATCCATTTGGTTGCCACGAAAGTTATGGCAAACACATGAGTTCACTGCTCCTAGATGCCCTCGACAAATGCGGTATCCAATACAAGTATTACTCAGCTAAAGAAGTCTACCAACAAGGGTTGCTTCTAGACGAGATTCGAACAATACTTATTAACGCCAAAAAAGTCGGCGAAATCGTTAAAGAAGAAGTAGGCCAAGAAACATACACTGAGGTTTTGCCGTTTTTTGCGGTTTGCGAAAAATGTGGGCACCTTTACACGACTCGAGCCTACAAGTTTGACCCCAAAACCGACAAGGTTTCGTATAAATGTGAAGGGCTTGAAATCAAAGGAAAACTTATTGCAGGTTGCGGTCACGAAGGAGAAGTGGATATAAAAAGTGGAGAAGGTAAGCTTACGTGGAAAAGCGAATTTGCGGCCCGATGGAAAGCTTTGGACATACGGTTTGAAGCTTATGGCAAAGACATTGCCGACTCAGTACGCATTAATGACCGAATTTGCCGCGAGGTCCTCTGCTTTGAACCGCCATCACATGCCAAATATGAAATGTTTCTAGATAAAGGCGGAAAGAAAATTTCTAAATCGGCAGGCAACGTTTTCACACCACAAGTTTGGTTCCAATACGGTTCGCCGCAATCACTGCTTCTGTTGATGCTCAAACGATTTGTGGGCACTCGAACTTTGGACGTTTCCGATATTCCCGCCTACATGAACGAGCTTGATTACTTGGAAGACGTTTACTTTGGAAAAAAGCAAGCCGCCGAAAAAGAAGCTACCAAGCTGAAGGGTCTGTTTGAATACTGTTACGTTATGAAGCCACCAGCTAAACCAAGCATTCATGTACCCTATAATTTGATGGCGTTTCTTGTTAAAATGGCCCCAAAAGAATGTATAGAAGACTATGTGGCAGAAAAACTGCAGAGCTACGGTTATCTCCAAAAAAGTCAAGCTTTAGATGCTAACTTGAAGCAGCGCCTTGAATACGCTTTGAATTGGACAAGAGACTTTGAAGAAATAAAAGAAACAGACGTAACGCTGACCAATGAAGAGAAAAAAGCAATCACCGAACTAACCATCCAACTTGAAGCTGAAGACGAACCTGATAAAATCCAAAATGCAATCTTCAATTCTGCAAAAAGCAATGGTGTCGCGCCCAGCGGCTTCTTCAAAACTCTATATAAAATTTTGATGGGAGCTCCGCAGGGTCCACGGTTAGGTCCATATGTACTTGCGATGGGTAAACAAAACGTCATTGCCGCTTTAAAGAGGGCTGTAAGCAAGAGTTAGCCATTTAAGGGTTTTGAAGCTAAATTCTTGTCTTAGTTCGCTTTCTCAGTGTTAATAGCAGAGCAGTAGTTGCCAATAACGTCACAACAACAATCACAACAATTATTGTCACGACGCTCGAATTTGAGCTTGAATTGGTTTCTTGATTAGGTTGCCCAATTGCATAAACTGTGCCATCGTAAGAACCCACGTAGGTCACTCCATTGGAAATAGCTGGGGAAGAGTAGATAGCGCCTCGGGTTTGGTAGGTCCACTGAACAACGCCTTTGACGGTATTCAATGCATAGAGTTTGCCGTCACCAGATCCTACGTAAACCAAGTTGCTTGAAACGGCAGGTGAAGACCAAACTCCTCCACCAGTAAGGTAACTCCAGACTAAGGCTCCGGTTGTTTTATTTAACGCATCGATTTTGTTGCCAATTGAAGCTTCATTTGAAGGAGCCGACATGCTGAAGGAAAGCGAACCTGAAGAGCCGGTGAAGATTAAATCACCATAAACTGCAGGTGAAGACTGCATACATATATCGTAGCCGGTTGTGCGATTCCATATTAAAGCTCCAGTATCTGCATTCAAAGCGTAAGTTCTGTTGTTAAAGCAGCCCACGCTAATAATGTCTCCTGAGATAGCTGGGGAAGAAGTCACATAGCTGCCAGTTGTATAGAGCCACACTTTATCGCCATTGGTGGCGTTAATTGCATAGATATTGGTGTCGTTTGAACCCACATAAATTAAACCATTTGAGAATGCAACTGAAGATTGCACTTTGTCTTCCGATTTATAATTCCACAAAAGTTGGCCGGATTGAGCATTTAACGCGTATACGTTGTTGTCATCTGAACCAAAAAATACATTTCGGTCGGCAACATCTGGAGAAGAAAATATAGCCCCTCCAGTTGTGAAATTCCAAAGTTGACTTCCAGTAGATGCATTTAACGCGTAAAAATTGTGATCAAATGAACCCACATAAACTATTCCATCGCAAACAGCCGGAGAAGAATAAACTTCGCCTCCCGTTGTAAAGATCCAAATTACATTTCCAGTTGACGAGTTTAGTGCATAAATTTTATGGTCAAACGAACCAATATACAAAACTCCATTGGCGACTGCAGGAGAGGACCAAACTTGCCCTCCTGTAGTGTAATTCCAAAGTGTTCTGTTTGTGGCTGGTCCAACTGAGTTTGAATACCCTGTACGTTGCATGTCATGCCGAAACATAGTCCAAGAATCCTGCGTTGGTGCTTTGGAAACCTCTTTAGAAGGTGATGGCAAACAAATAAGAAGACAAATGAGGATAGCGAAAGCAACAACGCGCATGAAAAGTTTTTGCATTATCTTCAACGAATGAATTTATTTTTATTAAGGCTATTTATCTGTTTGTTGAACTGAGCTAATCTATTTGTAGTTTAAAAACAGGTTTTTGAAGAAAACTTGCACCACTATTTTTAAGTTTAAGCACAGTATTTACTATTCTGCCCTTATTTTCTGGGTACAAAAGATTGGGCTCGTAGTCTAGTACGGACAAGGCATCGGCCTGCGGAGCCGGGAATCCTGGGTTCAAATCCCAGCGGGCCCGCCACTAATTCAAAAAAAAATTTGTCAAGCAAAAAAATTATTTTTGAATTAAAAAATAAAAAATTAAAAAACGTGTTTTTTTATTCTCTACTTGAGAGTATCAAGATGTAGTCAGCTGTGTCCGCGCACATGTCTGCTGCTTGCTCGATGAATTCTATGAGGTCATCAAATATTACCATGGCTCCACAATTTATGTTTGCGCCGTACTTCACGAATAAGCTTTTAGTTTTAAGGTATTCCAAGTCGATAGCGTGTTCAATGTCGCTGACTTGTTTTGCTTCTTTAATTGCTTCTGTGGGGTCGGATGAGATTTTTTCTATGCTGCTTCTTAATGTCTGGGCTGTTTCGACGAGTTTTCCCGTCATAAAAACCGTTTTGTCTGATAGCTCTTGTGGAATATCTGCTCCAGATAGCATTTCAAGGCATCTTGCAGCGTCTTTAGTATGGTCGGCTAACGTATCTAAACGTTTGACAAGATGTAAAAGGTCTTCGCGGTAATCGGCAACAAGCGCTGCTCCTTTTGATAACTCCATGAAAACGTCTGTTCGAAGTGAATCTACACCTTCTTCGGTTTTGTACAAGTTATCTATGTATTTTTGGGCATCTTTGAAATTTTTCTCAGAAAAGCTTTTGGTTGCTTTATGCAGCCAAGTTACGGTGTCAAAAGCTTTGGTTATTTGATCATGCGCAAGTTCTAATCCTCTGGTTTTACGCCGCTGTTCAAACCAATCGTAACTTTTTCTTTCCAATGTCAAATCACTGTTTAACTATTTGAGTGGTTTGAGATATAACCCTTCTTCTAAAATGCGTACTAACCGCTTGCTTGAAGATGGGTATCTTTTTTCCGAATTGCTTCCATATTGGATGGGGCATGTCAATGAGGCGTCAATCGCTAAAAGCCAATCTAACAGATCTGCGTTTTTAGCCTCTGCTTTTCTTTTTTCTATATTGTTTCCCTTCATAAGGTCACCTCATTAATCCGTAAAATATTCCATTCATTAAATGCGGTTGAAATACCACGGCGATTCAATTTTTGAAGTTTGTTTTTTGTTTTTCTTCTTTTGCATGGCGATCTTGAATAAAGAAGACTTTTTTGTGCCTTATTTAAGCTATCCAAATAGTATATAGGTGGTTATTTAGTCTATATATTTCTACTAATTCTTTTCCATAACCACTTTAGCTAGATTAACCTTATCGTCCAAGCTTTTCATGATCGTGTTAGTTATTTTAACTTGAATTCCAAGATCTTGTATGCGATTAAACTCACCAATATCCATTTTATCAATGACAAATGCGTCTAGAAAATCTGCGTAGAGTTTCGCCACACCAAAAGATGAAACTTCAAAACCTAAACCACGAAGCATTTTATCTGCCGGACCCTTGATTGATGCGCCTCCAACAATAGGACTAACCCCGACGACTCTAGCGTTTGTTTTTCTTAGCGCGTCTCTTATTCCATCAACTGATAAAATAGTGCCTATACTAACTATCGGATTGGAAGGGCAAATAATCACTACGTCTGCCTCCATGATTGTTTCTATTACTTTTGGCGCAGGCTTTGCAGACTCAGCGCCGACAAACTCGACGCCTAAGACGTTTTCTTTTGATCCTCTTTTAACAAAATACTCTTCAAAATGAATTGACCCTTCACTGATTTTTATCCGCGTTTCAAACTTATCATTGGTCATAGGTAACAGTTTAACATTAACCCCCAAAGCATGGCAAATTTCATCAGTTACCTGAGAGAGTGTAAAACCTCTTTTCAATAAGTCAGTTCGAAAAATATGAGTTGCAAGGTCCCTATCACCTAATGCAAACCATGTATCTAAGTTGAGTTTTTTCAGCCTTTCCAGCGCTTGAAAAGTATCCCCTTTAATCCCCCATCCCTTTTCATCGTCAACAATGCCTGCTAAAGTATAAGTCACAATATCGATATCTGGCGAAATATGCAAGCCAAACATTTCAATGTCGTCGCCAGTATTAGCAATCACCGACACATCGTCCTCTTTAGCGATCTTCAATAAGCCTGTTAGAAATCTGGCTGCGCCAACACCACCTGCTAGAGCTGTAATCATTCAGTACATCTCAATTTTTCGGAGTCAATGGTTATGTTTTTCTGAAACCCAGTATTGAGATGTTGATCCTTTCTCGTTAACTATTTGCTCTTTTTTGAAAACTGGTGCTTCGCTTTTGTATCTCTCTACCGCTTCTCTTAAGACTGGAAAAATATCTGTTCGATGGGAACCAGCAACTGCAACATAAACTAAGTCATCTCCAACATTAAATTCGCCTAGCAAATGGTGAATTTGAACATCAACTATTCCAGGTTTCTTGGTTAGATCATCGCAGATTTTGCCGAGAACTTGATTTGCTTTTTCTTCATATGCTTCAAGCTCCAGCTTTTCCACTTTCTCTCCATCGAAAGTTTCTCCTCTTACCACCCCGATAAAAAGTCCTATTGCACCAGCTTTATGGTAATTTGGGGATTTTTTTATGTTATCAATTGTATCTTGAACGGTGAATTTACCTTTTTCATGAACTCCCGCTTTTGCAGACAAATAAATACTTCCTAGCTAACTTTAAGAATTGTAGTCTATACTCTCGTTTAAAGTATTTTGCCTAAAAGGATATTAAAATAAAAAGGTTGGTTAAGCTTCAACCGGAGCTTCTGGCGCTTGTACCGCTTGGGCTTCTTTAACTGGCGTGATTTGTGGCGCTGATAGTAATTTGGATTTTCTTATGCCAACGTGTCTTAGTGGTGCAACTTCTTTAGCTTGGTTGTAGATGTCTGAAGCAATTTTTCCAAGAACCATTTCTTGAACGAATTGGTCAAGAGATAAAGCGGTGGCTTTTTGATGAATTGTTGTGTCCATTAATTTACGGATGATTTTTTCTTGTGATGTCTTTATTCTGGAAAGTGTCAATGCGGAAACTGCAATCCTGAGTTTATATCCATCTTTTGTGGTTAGGTTGATTAATGAATCAACTTTTGTTGTTCTTCTTCTAACCAAGCTTCTAAGATAGTCTCGTGAGTATTCATGACCTTTAAAGAGGGTCTTGGCTGTTTTTTGATCAATCTCGTTAACTTGGAAAAACATTTTCAAATAGTGATGTGAAAAGTCAGCTGTTATATCGTATAAAGTTGCTTCTACAACTCTGCCGATGAGTTGCTCTGGTTCTTGAGCCGGTATGGCACCTAACTCAATGTTGCCAAAGAAGGACGGTGCAACAACCATATACCATCCTTTTCCACGCCATTTATCTCTTATGTGTTTAGTTTTTGAAGACAAATTAATTTCTCCAAACGTGCCTCAACATACTCATAGAAATATTAAAAGGTTTAGCGTTTTCTGTCAATTTTATCTGTATTACCCATGTATTTCCTTAACGCAAAAGGTATACGTATTGTGCCGTCTTTTTGTTGATTATTTTCTAGTAAGGCAACGATAGTTCTACCTGTGGCTACGATTGTAGAGTTTAAGGTATAAACAAACCCTTTTGTTGGTGCCCCTTCTTTTTCTCTGTATCGAATATCTAGACGTCTTCCTTGGTAATCCGTGCAGTTGCTACAAGAGACCACCTCGCGGTAACCATTTTGTGCTGGCATCCATGCTTCAATATCGTATTTTTTAGCTGCCACGGTTCCTATGTCTCCAGTGCAAACGTTGACAACTCGATAGGGCAATTCAAGTTTTTGAAGGAACTCTTCGGCGTTTTGCAGTAGTTCTTCATGCAATTTGGCTGAATCCTCGGGTTTGCAAAAAATGAATTGTTCTATTTTGTTAAATTGGTGGGTGCGAAATATTCCTCTTGTATCTTTGCCATGTGCTCCTGCTTCTTTTCTAAAGCATGTGCTTATTCCAGCAAGTTTTAGCGGCATGTCTTGTTCTTTTAACACTTCATTCATGTACATTGCTGCCATGGGGTGTTCAGAAGTGGCAATCAGGTACAGGTCTTCGTTTTCTACTTTGTAAAGAACTTCGGCAAAGTCGCCCAATGCTGTTACACCTTCGTATGCTTCACGCTTCATCAAATAAGGTGGAATAATTGGGGTATACCCTTTTCTTGTTAGTTCTTCGATTGCCAGGCACATCAAAGCCATGTCTAATTGAGCAACTTGGTTTTTGAGATAGAAGAACCTTGCACCCGAAATTTTGCCTGCCCTTTCCATGTCAATTTGGTCTAACGCTAAAGCCAAATCAATGTGGTTTTTTATTTGAAAATCGAATGTTGGAATGGTTCCCCAAGTTTTTATTTGAACGTTGTCATTTGAATCTTTTCCAAGCGGAACGCTGTCTTCTAGTAAATTTGGTAGTTGCATGAGGTACGAATGAGTTTTCTCTTCATCTTGGTTTACCAGCTTTTCTATCTCTTTTATTTTCAAATCAATATCCTGAGCGTTTTGCACTTGATCATCGGCTTCTTTACCTGCTTTTTTTAGTTTGGCAATTTCTATTGTAACTTGCTTTCGCTGGTGACGTAACTCGTTTAGTTTGGTGAGGTTTATTCGCCATTCCTTGTCGACAGATATTAAATCCTCAAGCATTTGGAGGCATCCTGGGTTGCCACGTTTTGTTAAATTGTTTTTTACAAGGTCGGGATTTTCTCGGATAAGCTTGATATCTAACATTGCTCTCACACGGAATAATTCTCTAACACCAAAATTAGCTATTTAACTTTACGATACAAAAAGCTGGTGTGTCGTAATCTTAAGACTAATACGAGAGATTGATTAGGTACTTGGGGTAAAAAAGAATTTCCAATTTCGAATTCACTGAAAGATTGAAGAAAGCAAACTTGAATTAGAAATTTAAATGCAAAATCCGTTAACTTAAAATAAAGCGAATGATCCGGTCAGGGCCTATCTTTTTTGTTCACTCTTTGCCAAGAAAACCAACAGCAAACGGGCCACCAAGGAACAAAGGATGAAGAAAACTCTATCAGATTCAGATGAACCTGAATGATTAGTTCAAGTTGTCTAAAAAATAAGAAAGTTTGGAATTTGGATTGTTCTTTTTGAGACGTCCAGTTTACTTTTTGATTAATGTTATCTCCATTGTTGAAACCATTCTGGACTTATTCTCTCCCTCGCGAGGGGGCATCTCGGCTGTTCCGATAGCAATCTTGCTAACTTTGAGGTCTTTAATGAACCGGTTTCTTGCGATCTCAGCGACGTCAACTGCGGTTGTTATAGCTTGTCCTCGGGCTTTCAATGTAATTTCTTTTTGGTTGCTTGCTGAGAAGCTGGTTATGATTGCCAGAACATAGTTCATTGGAGGTTTATTTCCTACAAAGATAACGTCTGCATTTTCAGTCATTTTTTTTACTCCTTTGTTGTTTGCTTCGTGTAACGTTGCTGTTACCTGCTTTTAGCGTAACGGTAACGTTTGTCAAAAATAATATTTGTGCTTCCTTATAAGTTCATTGAGAAACCACTCTTGACAGAGAAATGATCAACAATTTAACTGGAAAGGCTTTTCTACAACCAACCAATAATGAGCTTTAACATCTAACTCAGTTGAGAACTAACTTGCTTACTAAACTGAAGAAACAAATTCAGCAAGTGCTTACTTCACAAGCGACAGCCGCACACAAAATAGGCTTAACTCCCAACAAAGTAAGCATTATAGGTTTCATTCTTGCTTTAGCCTCAGCTGGCGCGTATGCGTTGGCTCCAAGTCACCTCTGGCTTCTTCTTTTAGCAACCGTTTTTCTTTTAGCTTCAGGATTCTGTGACACCCTTGACGGCATTATAGCAAGAACTTTTCAGCAAGTAACAGTGTTTGGAGGTTTTTTTGATTCAGTTCTTGACAGGTACGCGGATGCCGCAGTTTTCGCAGCAATAATAATCGCCGGGTTATCTAATCCCGCTTGGGGAGTAACATGGGGTTCAATTTGGGGCTTAACCGCTTTGACTGGTTCTGTGCTGGTAAGTTATACTCGTGCAAGAGCTGAGGCAGTTGGAATTAAAATGGAGTCAGTGGGCTTGGCTGAACGAGCCGAACGCATGCTTATTTTAGCCGCGGTCAGTGTAATAGCATTTTTCTGGTTACCCGCCTTAGGATATGGCGTATTCTTGTTAGCGATTCTTTCAAACTTTACAGTTGTTCAAAGAGCGTTTCATGTTTACAAAGAATTAGAGAAAAAAACTGTAGTTGCTTAGTATCGTCTTTTGGCTTTTGAGTGGCGTTCCGCTTCGGCTCTAACGTTAACGATTCCGCGGTGAACAGCGCAAGATATGCAGTAATATTTTGTATCCACCCATGAAGCTAGATATGTGCCTTTTTGTCTGAGTTCTTTAGCTAATTGAGGCTCAACAAACGAAACACGACGAGTGTTTCTCTTTGCCTTATCTCGCGGTACTTGTGCTCCACAATTAGCGCATTGAACAAGGCTGCCGCTTCCTTTACTACCTTTGGCTCTTCCTCGGCTTTTTCGCTTAGATGGCAATTACTTTTAACCTCTTAATCTCTCTACTTTTCCAATTATGGATTAAACTATCTTATATATATGCTCTTAAGTTTAACAGAGAAGCAATATTAGCTTTAGCATTTATTTGGGGAATAATTTTTCCATCGGAAGAAGTCATCAAAGTTGTAACTCCTGGACCGTGACCTGCCGTAACGCAATTTGTATGAATCACTACGCCCAAAGAAATTGCTCCCTGACGGTAAATTCGACCAAATGAGTGATCCGCATCAATAATAGCTACTAAATCGCCAAGCCTCAAACTTTCAAGCTCATATTGTTCAACAATTTTTTCATCAAACAATTGAATATCATAATCTCCCGAGTTAACTTGGTTAGCTCCTAAACCTGAACCCATGATCGCTGCTGGAACAATATGCGTAACAGCTACCTCAAGCTTGTCATCTTTCGGCTGCGGATTCCATGCTTCAAGCAACGCGGGATCCATGTTCAAAACCTTAATTTCTGGAAAATCCAAAAGTTTTAAGCCAACGCCAAACGCTTTTACTAAAATTCTATCTCCAAGCGCAAGCTTCTCCAAAATCTCCATTGGGAAATCAACTAAAACGTGCTCGATACCACCATGTTTACCTGTTACCGATCCTTCAGCGCCCTTCGCGTCACCCGTGACAACCGTTGCTTTGTTCCCAATGCATGATAGAACATTAAACGCTGTATTAGCAGCTTGTCCTGAGCGAGCATCGTTTTCTTTGTTCTCGACGCTTACGCCTGGCTCAACATGGTCAGCTTCCCACCCGCATGCTAAGTCACCGATTCTAAGATTGTAGGTAATTCCGCCTACTCCTGGCAAAACCATCGGTTTTCCTGTTGCAGAAACGTTATAGACCGATCTGATTGTTGGGCTAGCTATTTCTCCCATTACTGACATTTTTATGAGTTTATCAGCGTTTGTTCTAAGCATAACTGTTCCTCAGTAACTATTGTTTCCTATCATTAAGGCAGCTAATAAAACTTCACAAGCACAAATTTCAAGTTAAGCAAATCTTAAATTATGCGCCTCTTTATTGTCAAGTAACGCTTGGTTAACTGAATTGTGTCGGAAGTGAAATTTGGCAATGTCTGAAATTGGGTTAAGAACAAAAATGCTTGTTAAAGATGTCATGAGCAGTCCAGTTGTAACTATGGATGAGAACGAGGCTTCAAACAAGGCCGCAATTGCAATGGATCATGAGGATTTAGGTGCTGTAATAGTTACAAATCAAGCAGGCAAATCAATCGGCATCATTACCGAACGAGACTTAGTAATTAGGGTTTTAGCTAAAAACCTTAAACCTGACACAATTAAAGCTAAGGAAATCATGACCACACCTTTGGTAACAATTGAACCAGACGCAACAATCACTGAAGCAGCAAGAAGAATGAACAGACTTGATATTAGGCGGCTGGGTGTAATTTATAAAGGCAATCTAGTAGGAATTATCTCAAGTAAAGACATATTGGGTGTAATGCCTGAACTAATCGAGACAATTCTCGAAAGATCACGTATCGAAGGAGAAGCTAGAACTGAAGAAAACGAAGAAGTTCCACTGTCTGGATACTGTGACCGCTGCAACGTATATTCTGAAAGCCTAAAAGAGCGAAATGGACAAAACATTTGCGATGAATGCAGAATAGAGCTTGAGCAAGAAAAATAACATTTTCTTATTTATATAAATCTTGCACGCAAAATAAACTTTAATTAGCAAACCACCCGCTATTCTCTGTGACCGTGAACTAATTGATTGTTGATTCTGTTCTTATAAACGCAAAAGCTTACATAAACGGGCAAATCGTCGATTGTAGCTTAGCCATTGAAGAAGGCAAAATCTTCAAAATTGGCAAAGAAACCCAAATGCCAAGTTTCGATGAAAAAATAAATCTAAAAAACTTCTTAGTATTACCTGGCTTGATAGATGAGCACGTTCACCTTCGAGATGAAGGAAAAGCATACAAGGAAGACTTCCAGTCTGGAACCGCTGCTGCCGCCGCAGGAGGCTTCACTACAGTTTTAGATATGCCAAATAACGAGCCTGTGACCATGTCTGCAGAAGCGTTAAGAAACCGAACATGGGCTGCATCAAGAAAAGTTCTGGTTAATGTCGGGTTTTACTCGGAATTTCCAAAAAAACTCTCAGAAACTAAAGATATTGTTGAGCAAGGAGCAATTGGCTTTAAGCTTTTTATGGGTTGCCAAATCGGGGGATTAAATATTGATGATGACGAAGATTTACAAAATGGGTTCAAAGAGGTTGCTAAGTTGGATGTGCCAGTTGCGGTACACGCGGAAGACAAAGCTTTGTTAACAGCAAATGAAGAAAGGTTTAAACAATCAAAAAAAACCAACCCTGCAGCGTTCCAATTAGCACATTCGGAAGCTGTTGAACACAAAGCTATCGAACGTTTACTAAAAATAAGCGCATCCACTAACGTGCGGTTGCATTTTTGTCATGTTTCCACTGAAACGGGATTAAATGCCATTTCGGAAGCTAAAAAATCAAAAGGAAAAGTAACATGCGAAGTTACCCCAAATCACCTATTACTATCAAATGATGACTTCGCTCGCCAAGGGCAAATGCTCATTATGGCGCCGCCTCTCAGAAAAAAAATCAATGTTGAAGCTTTATGGAGAGGTTTAGAAACGGGTGAAATTGATGCTTTAGGTTCAGATCATGCGCCTCATGCTTTAAGTGAAAAGTCAGCAAGTAGCGTTTGGGATGTTAAAGTGGGTGTTCCTGGGTTAGAAACTACTTTGCCCCTTATGTTGACGTTTGTGAAGAAAAATCAATTATCGCTAGATCAAGTGGTCAAACTTTTAGCTGAAATGCCAGCTGAAATTTACGGTTTAAAGGATCTTGGAGCTTTGCAGCAGGGAAAGAATGCGGATTTAACCGTAGTTGATTTTAACGAAAAATATAAAATTGATGCTTCAAAATTTAAGTCAAAAGCCAAGTATTCGCCCTATAATGGCTGGGAAGTAGTAGGTAAACCGGCAAAAACTTTCGTTAATGGATCATTAGTTTTTGATGAAGGCGAAATTGTTGCAAAGGCAGGTAGCGGCTCAATTGTTCGGAGAACTAACCGTGAAGTTCTTAGCGGATAGTATGCTGGGGAAACTTGCCCGTTGGCTACGCATGTTAGGACAAGATTTATTGTACTCTACTGAGTTGAATGATTCTGGGTTTCTTGAATTGGCAAAAAAAGAAAACAGGGTTTTGTTGACAAGAGATTTAGAACTCTACCAACGAGCAAATGCCAAAGGCTTAGCTGCCTATTACGTCGAGGGCTTGACTGAACCCGATCAATTAGCCGAGCTTGCCTGCCGCTATAACTTAACATTAACCATTGACATGGACAAGTCACATTGCCCATTATGCAACACTATACTCAAAGCCACACCAAAAGAACAACTTACAAACGGATTAGAGAAAAATACATTAATTTATTATGAGAAATTTTGGAAGTGCCCCCATTGTGGCCAAGTTTATTGGCAAGGCGCACACTGGACACAAATCACAAATACGCTAAACGAAGCACAAAATAAACTGATAAAATTAAAAGAAAAAAAGCGCTTATGATAGCCATTTCAATGGAATATCTTGAAATGTCCCATCGGGCAATGTTCTTCTGATAGTTATCGGAAGAATTCCGGCCTCAAGTTCACATAAAGCGATATCAATAGGGTTTGTATTTTCAGCTGCATCCACCAAAATTGGTGCTCCCATCGAGATTTGAAGTGCTCTTGCTCCAACTATTCTTGCTTTCTCGAATCGAGTAATTTTTGGTGGTCCGACAATTATTTTTTGTTCTGACGTATTTTATTACTCTCCCATGCCTGGATATCCGCCCATGCCACCCATTCCTCCCATGCCGCCTCCCATTCCTCCTGGGGGCATCGGTGGTGCCTTCATTTTGGTTGCTGAAATTATGTCGTCAATTTTGAGGATCATGGATGCTGCTTCGTTTGCGGATTTAATTATTTGTTTTTTGACTGAAAGGGGTTCAAAGATGTTTACTTTTGACATATCTTGAACTTTTCCTGTGAGGACTTCGATACCTGCCCATGTTTCTCCTTTTTCGTGTCTTGTCCGTAAGTCAACAAGTATATCCACTGGGTCCACTCCTGCATTCTCAGCAAGCGTAACCGTTATGATTTCTAGGGCGTCTGCAAATACTCTGACTGCAAGTTGTTCTCTTCCTTGCATTGTCTCAGCAAATTTTCTTATAACACTTGCCATTTCAAGTTCTGGAGCACTTCCACCAGCAACAATTTTTGGTTCTTGAATAAGGTCTCTAATAACACAAAGCGCATCATGAAGTGAACGTTCTGCCTCTGCAGTCATACGTTGAGTTCCAGCTCTAATCAAAATTGTTACGGCTTTGGGGTTCTTGCAGCCTTCAACAAAAGTCATCTTGTCGTCGCCAATTCTTCGTTCTTCCACTAAAGCTGCATATCCAAGGTCGGCTGCTGAAATAGTATCAACGCTGCTTACAATTTTTCCGCCAGTAGCTTTTGCGAGCTTTTCCATGTCTGATTTTTTGGCTCTTCTTATGGCAATTATTCCTTTGTTAGAAAGAAAATGCTGAGCTAAATCATCTATGCCTTTTTGGCACACAACCACGTTGGCGCCTGAATTTACAATTTTATCGGTCATTTCTTTTAGCATTGCTTCTTCTTGATTAAGGAATGCTTCGATTTGGTCAGGGCTTTCAATGCTTATTTTGGCATCTAATTCAGTTTTTTCATTTTCCAGTGAAGCATCGAGTAATGCAATTTTTGCTTTTTCCACCCGTTTGGGCATTCCCGAGTGAACAATTTCTTTATCCAAAACGATGCCGTTTATCAGACTGGTATCCTTGAGGGATTCGCCTGTTTTCTTTTCAACTTTAACGTCATCGATATCAACTTTATAGCCGTCGCCTTGTTTTTCTGCAACAGTCATCATTGCCTTAACCGCCAAATCAGCTAAGTAATCTTTGTATTCTGCTACGATTTTGCTTCCCATTGAAGTCGTTGCAGCTTTTTTCAAGTAATCTTGAGATTTAAGGTCAACGGGAATGGCTATTTTCTCAAGGGTTTCTAATGCTTTTTCAGCTGCCTTCCGATAACCATCAATAACTATTGTTGGGTGAATGTTTTTTTCTATTAGTTCTTCTGCTTTGCTTAGAAGTTCGCCTGCAATGATAACTGCCGAGGTTGTTCCATCGCCGGCTTCATTATCTTGGGTTTTGGCAACTTCAACCATCATTTTTGCTGCTGGATGCTGAATATCCATTTCGTCTAGGATGGTTCTACCATCGCTTGTTATTGTGACATCTCCGAAGCTGTCAACTAGCATTTTGTCCATGCCTTTTGGTCCTAAAGAACTTCGAACACTTTCAGCAACAACTTTAGCAGCAGTAATGTTTCCATGTTGAGCTTCTCTTCCACGGGACCTCTTTGAGCCTTCTTTCAAAACAAGAATAGGTACACCGCCCGCTTGTGTTGGGAATGATGACAAATCAAATAATCTCCTTTAATAGCGAACAACAAAATGTTACTACCAATATAAGTTTTTCTAGGCAAGGCTTAATTTAATAAAGCCTATGCAAGCGCTTTTTGCATCATTTAGCCGGCTTTGGTGGGGTTAGCCGTTTCATTTTTGCCATCGCTTAATAAACCGATACTTTAGCTATTCCGGGAATCTTAAGCAACTCGGGGATTAGTTCACCTGGAATTTTTTTCTCAACTATGAGCGTAAGTTTTGGTTCTGGTGAAAGCTCCGGGTCATCTACGATTGCTTGTCTAATGCTTAATCCCGCCCTGTTAAGAATCATAGCTGCGTTAGACAATATTCCTGGCGATTTTGCATTAACAGGAGTAATCTCAAGTACGCCGAGGTTGAGGTGTTTGGCGATTTCTTTTAGTGAGTGACCGGCTGGACGTATTTCTTCAAAAATCAATTTTAGCTCTACGCTTGCTTTTATGCTATTTAGTGTCTCATTTACGGTTCGTCTGTCTACGCCTGCGACTCTTGCGATGCGTACGGGCGGGATTTCAATTTGGTTTAGACATATTTTGTTATCCTGAACGCTTAATCCATTTTCTATTAGAACTCGTGCAACTTTGAGCCGTTCGGGGTATTCTTCCAGTTGAGTTTTTATTTGTTTCCACATTTTGCTTCGCTTATGTCTGTTTTTGTTCGTTTGGGTATAAATGGGTTGTTAAGTGTTTGAAGAGTTTAAATGAACAAAAGTGTACACAAAAGCCTTAAATAAAACTTTAAGGTACGATTTACAACTCTAAGAAGGCGAAAAAATGCCCGACAGAAAAATCCTATTAAAAGAAAACGACATACCAAAACAATGGTACAACATAGTACCCGACCTACCCCACCCGCTCCCACCATTCATAGATGCTGCGACAGGACAACCAGGCGTAGGTATAGTTCCCAGAATATTCCCCAAAGAAATCATCGGCCAAGAAATAAGTCAAGAAAGATGGATAAATATCCCCGATGAAGTTCGTGAAGTTTACCGGATTTGGAGACCCACACCCCTTTTCCGAGCAATAGGCTTAGAAAAAGCACTAAAAACACCCGCAAAAATCTATTACAAATACGAAGGTACAAGCCCAGCAGGGAGCCACAAACCCAACACCGCAGTGCCCCAAGCATTCTACAACATGAAAGAAGGCACCACTCGCTTATCCACAGAAACAGGCGCTGGACAATGGGGTTCTGCTTTGGCGTTTGCAGCTGGGGTGTTTGACCTAAAAGCAACCATTTACATGGTTCGAGCAAGTTTTGACCAAAAACCATACCGTAAGATGATGATGAACGCTTTTGGAGCAGAATGCATCGCGAGCCCTAGCAATAAAACTGAAGCAGGAAGAAAAATCCTTGCTGAAGACCCAGATAACAAAGGCAGCCTTGGCATAGCTATCAGTGAAGCTGTTGAAGATGCACTTGTAAACGAGAAAGAAACTAACTATGCAATCGGGAGCGTTTTCAACCATGTTTGTCTACACCAGACAGTTGAAGGCTTAGAAGCTAAAAAACAGCTTGAAATGGTAGATGATTACCCCGATGTGGTTTACGGTTGCATCGGCGGAGGCAGTAGCTACTCAGGCATAATGTGGCCATTTTACTATGACCAAGTATCCAAAAAAGCTCCCAAAGAAACAAAATTTGTTGCCACCGAAGCAACAGCATGCCCAAAAGTCACCAAAGGACAATACCAATATGACCATGGCGACACAGCAAAAATCACACCGCTGGTCCCCATGCACACATTAGGACATGACTTCATCCCAGCTCCAATCCATGCAGGAGGACTACGCTACCACGGCATCTCCCCAATCATAAGCGTACTAACCCAAGAGAAAAAGATGACAACCGAAGCCTTCAACCAACTAGAAGTCTTCGACGCAGCAAAGCTATTCATCCAAACCGAAGGAATCATACCCGCGCCCGAACCATCCCACGCAATCAAAGGCGCCATCGACGAAGCACTAAGATGCAAAAAAACAGGCGAAGCAAAAACAATCCTCTTCGTGCTTTGCGGTCACGGATTCTTTGACATGGCAGCATACGACGAATACTTTAGCGGAAAACTTCAACCATACGAGTACCCAACCCAGAAAGTCGCAGAGTCAATGGATAAACTGCACAAGCTGTATCCATGGCTAAACGAGGTCAACAAAAAATACATTGGCTGCGAAACATACTAAACCCCAACCCTTTTTCATAATTATTTATTTTCTGTTTTATTTTATTTTTATTACTCTTGCATTGTGTTTGGCAATTTCCATAATTACTTTGGTTGCATTAGATATCGCGTCGACAGTTTGCAATTTCTGAAAATCGAAATTAATTATTCTAAACCACCTTCACAATCAACAACGCCTTAAACCATAGCTATTTGACCGTTTTGGAAGAAGAAGAAGAAGTTGCTTCCCTCCAAGCTTCTTCTTCTTTCAATTCAATATTAGAAGAAGGAGGACTCGGTGCTACTGCCAACCCTCCTCCTTCTTCTTTCAAAGAAGAATATCACCCGTGTGGTGCATGCATGAAACTTGTCTTGCTTATTTATACATGAAAAGGGCCCTTTAACACATAGAATAAGGCAAATTCGCTGGTCTAACGGTACATTTTCTTTTTATCTTAGTAACCCAATACCCATTTAGGATTCCGAATTGCCAGAAAAGCCTCAATCTTTGCAAACAAAAAAAATAGGGTTCATTGTCAATCCAGTGGCTGGAATGGGAGGTGCTGTCGGATTAAAAGGGACCGATGGCAAAACAATACTAGACAAAGCAATTTCTCTTGGAGCTGAGCCAATAGCGTCACAGCGGGCAGAAATCTTCCTTGCTGAACTGTTTTCGGTCAAAAACAGCATAAAACTCTTTGTCGGCGCTGGCTGCATGGGTGAGGATGAAGCCAATAAGTGCGGCTTCACTTTTGAGGTTAAAGGTGAAAGTAAAAGTGAAACCACTTCTGACGACACCCAAAGTACCGCAAAAACAATGGTGGAGTCAGGCGTTGATTTGCTTGTTTTTTGTGGCGGCGATGGGACAACCCGCGACTTACTAAGAGCGGTTGGCTTGAAAGTTCCTGTGCTTGGTGTTCCAACAGGCGTCAAAATGCACAGCGCTATATTTGCAGTCACTCCGCAAGCCGCCGCAAGAGTTGCTAAGACTTTCCTGTGGATTGGATTGCCACTTCGGGAAGCAGAAGTAATGGATGTTGATGAGGAAGCTTTTCGAGAAGGACGTCTATCCGCTGAACTTTACGGTTACCTGTTAAGCCCTTTTGAGCCGCATTTAATTCAGGGCAATAAACTTGAAAGCCCTATGACTGAAAACGAAGTACGTAACCAAGCTGCAGTAGCCATTTATATTATTGAACAAATGACTCCCAAAACCATTTATATTATTGGTCCGGGCACAACCACACGAACTATCAGTGACCTTTTAGATCAGAAAAAAACGCTGCTTGGTGTAGATCTCTTTTTAGACAAAAAAATAATCCAAAGCGATGTAAACGAAAAACAAATACTGGAAGTTGCAAAGGAAAATGAGGCAAAAATAATTGTGACACCAATCGGAGGTCAAGGCTTCATTTTTGGAAGAGGAAATCAACAGATAAGCAGCAAAGTCATCCGACAAGTAGGCTTAGACAATATTATTGTTGTTGCCACTAAAAGCAAATTGGATAGGCTAAAGAGTTTAAGGGTTGATACTGGAGATTTGGAGCTGGACAATGAGCTTAGAGCCCGCGGAGTTGAAGTTGTTGTGGATTATAAAATCACTCAAAAAATGATTATCGAGTAATACTTTCTTTAAGAGTACACCAAGAGCGTCTTGATTTTAAGCAAATTAAAATATTGCGTAATCAGTATCTAACAGAAGAGGCAAAAAAATGATCCCTATAAACCTGCCAAAAATCGGAGAAGAAGAAGTTGAAGCCGTAGTTAAGGTTCTAAGAAGTGGTATGTTAACAAGCGGACTTGGCGCTGGTCCAATGGTTACTGAATTAGAAAAAAAATTCGCAAACTTTGCAGGTGTCAAGCACGCGGTTGCAGTTAACACTGGCACTGCTGCATTACATTCAGCTGTTATGGCGTGTGGAGTAACGCAGGGTGATGAGGTTATTTTGCCCAGCTTCACTTTTGTAGCCACTGCAGAAGCTATCGTTTTAGCGGGTGGAAAACCAATTTTCGCTGATATTGACACTAAAACTTATAATTTGTCACCTGATGCGGTTGAAAAATCAATAACGAAAAAAACGAAAGCTATACTGCCAGTTGATCTGTATGGTTTTTCGGCTGATATGAAACCTATGCGTGAAATTGCTCAAAAGCATGGGTTGGCTTTAATCGAGGATGCTGCTCAAGCCCATGGAACAACCTATGCTGGGAAACCTGCAGGCGTCTTAGCCGATGCAGCATGCTGGAGCCTTTATGCGAGCAAAAACATCACCACTGGCGAAGGCGGCATTGTAACAACAAATAACGATCAAATTGATGAGACGTTGCGAATGATTAGGACCCACGGAGAAAAAGCAAAGTATTCATCGTTGATGCTTGGAACTAATTATCGTATGTCAGAGATGCAAGCTGCGATTGGTAACGTGCAGATGGAAAAGTTACCATCTTTTCTGTCTAAACGCCGTCAGAATGCTCAGCAGCTAACCAACATTCTAAATGAAAACAACGAGCTTGTTTTGCCATACGAATCAAAAGATCAGCAACACAGCTGGTATCTATATACGGCACGCTTAAAAGATGGCACAGAAACCCAACGCAACAACCTAATGGAGCAATTAAAGAAAAAAGGAATCGGCTCTGAAGCTTATTACGTTAACCCTGTACACCAAATGCCATTTTACCGAGAGAACTTTAAAAGCGCTAAACTTCCAGAAACAGAAAAAGCATCCAAGCAGGTTTTCTCTTTGCCGATTCATCCAGGGGTCACTGCTGAACAGATTGATTTCATAGGAAAAACTGTCCTAAGCCTCATATAACCAACCTAACGGTGAATCATGATTTGCCATGCTGTTGATGATTACTGTAAGAGTTAAATGGAACCTCGACCATTGAATAGCCTACCTAACATTTGTAGGGTTTTCATTTAAAGGAGCATGAAATTGTGAGTGATGAAGTAGAGGTTCAAGTCGATGTTCCAAAAGCAGATGTTTCCCATATAAAAGTCAAATTCTTAATTGAAGGTTTAGGCGAAGCTGAAGGTGAATTAGTCAGGTTTCTAGCACCAAGAACCATCGACTACATCGTTAGGAAACTTCCGATAGAAGGCAGAGCTGCATTATGGAAAGAAGAAGTTTACTTTGAAATCCCAATAAAGATGGGTGAAGAAAAAGCAAAACCAACAGTGGAAACAGGCACAATTGCTTTTTGGCCAATGGGCGGCGCTCTGTGTGTTTTCTATGGCAAGTCACAGCCCTATAGCCCAGTTAGCATACTTGGCAAAATAACAGATAATTTGGAAATTTTTAAGCAAGTTAAAAGTGGAACAATTATTAAAGTTGTACTTGTAACCGCTTAAAAAGCTAATGAGCTCTCTTTCCACATCTGAAGAAGTCGTTCGCATTCTTCTTTTACATTTTTGTCGTCGACTTTGTCTTTAAGTGACTGCAAAAACTCTATACGCTTTGCGACTGAACGTTTTTCTGCATTACCGCCATAGTAAAGTTCGCCTTCCAGGTACTCTTTCATATGGTATGCTTTTTGAATGAATAGGCTGCCGGCGTCAACAGGGTTTTCCACGGCGAACTTGTTTGCCCAGATGGCAACTTCTGTTTCACGCAGTTGCGTTATTCCATCAATTTCCATTATTTTTCTTATGTACGAATTCAAAAAGTCAAAGTATCCAGCTGTTTTGATTAGTTCAAGGGCGCGGTTGACTTTTTCTTTAAACTCAAGTGAGCCCTCAATTGTTATGTTGTGCTTGTAGCCTTCATCGACCAGTTTTTTAGCAGATTTTACTTCTTCACCAGTGTAGACTCTTTCAGGAAAATCGTTCAATAAAACTAAACTCCTTTGTATTAAAAATTTTAAAATAAAAGATTAAGATTGAGCAAGTTAACTTGCTTTTGCCTTGTAGATTTTTATGTTGTGGCTTCCGGAAACAAGCTGCACTACACCATCAGTTTCCAGTTGTTCAAGGAAATCTTTGGCTGCGCTTATTCGTACACCATACCTTGTTGAAACTGCATAAGGCGTTAAAACACCCATTTTTTTGACTTCAGCGACGATTTTACCATCTTTTGCATCAGGAGGCATAATTCCAACGGTTTTTCTTTCTTTTGGCGGTCCAGCTTTTTCTTTCTTTTTATCTTGCTTAGCTTTCTCTTCGTCTTGAGTGACCTGTTGCTTCTCCATCTGTTTTATGCCGAGCTTCTTTTTTCCACCCATAAATTTTCACCTAGATATTTTGTGTTCTCAACATCTAGAATGGTTGGCTTATTTCAACTTTATGTTGTGCCTTCCATTCTTTGAGTGGAACGCCAAGTTTCTTTTCAACTTCAGCTCTATGGATGGAGTTCATGGTGCAGAATGGAATTATGCGTCCATCAGGCACAGCGTAGTGGATTAAGCATCGTTGTACACGTTCAAGGTCAAAGTTGTAAGGATCCATAAAATGCATTGATGAAAGCAGAATTGCTTTCCTTTGCAGTTCGCCAAGAGAATGATAATCGCCTTTTGTAACAACCCCCAGAACATATTTTCTGAGAAAACCGAAACTTACATGACGCATTGAACTGACCAGTTGCAATTTAGCTTTAGTTTTGCTTCCTTTTGTAGCAGTCTCGTAGACTTTGTTCATTACATCAATGAATTTTTCTATATTTCCGTAATGCGTGATTGGAATGATTTTGCCTTTTTCAACCAGAAGGTAAGTTGCCATGCCGCAGTGTGGATGCGCAGTGAATTCTAGGTAACGCCTATCTTTCAGCGCGCCCACGGCTTTTGAAACAGGAACAACAGTAGGAACCGGGTAGAAATCTGACATCTTTATTGTTCCGTTCGTTTGTTCTTCAACTGCTTTCATGAAGTCAGGGATTGTGATTCGCATTTTTTCTCGTGTCCTCTGGTGGTAATCTTCCGCAGAGACTAACTGGCTGAACATTAATGCACCTTATTAAATCGAAGTTTTTGGCTGCAAAATTGATTATATCGCCAAGTTGTCCGTCGTTAACGCCTTTCACTAATGTAACAACAAGGACGACGCTGTTCCATCCTGCAGCTCGAAGATTTTCGAGTGCCTTCATTTTAATTTCAAGCAGATCCACACCACGGATAAACTTGAAAACATCTGAAGTTAAACCGTCGAACTGGAGGTAAATTGTGCTTACTCCTGCCTCCTTGAGTTCTTTGCAGTATTCTACGCTTTGTGATAGTCGAAGGCCATTCGTATTAACTTCAACATGGCTGAAACCAAGCTCTTTTGCTTTTCGAATAAAATCTGGGAGGTCTTTGCGTATTGTTGGTTCTCCACCAGAGAATTGAAGTGCGGTAGCTGCAACTGGCTTGTTGGCTCGAAGGTTCTCAAGCATGCCGATGATTTGCTCTTTTGTTGGTTCGTATACATATCCTGCAGCGGCTGCATTCGCAAAACAAACTGGGCAAGTAAGATTACATCTGTTTGTAACATCGATTATTGCTAGAGCAGTGTGTGATTTGTGTTCTGGACATATTCCGCAATCATATGGGCAACCGTTCTTTTTCTCAGTTCTTGGATTACTTATTCCGTCACCATCGGAGCGGAATTTTTCTGCCCGAATATATTGGTCGTAATCTGACCAGTAGAGTTCTTGAAAATGCCCATGTTCAGGGCAATCTTTTTTGATAAAGACTTTACCATCGTCTTCGTAAATTGTTGCATCTAATGCCTTTAAGCATTCAGGACAAATGCTTCTTGTAGGTTTGATATCTTTCATTTTTTTGCCTTCTAACATCTAAGCGCTTTTCGAAGGGCTTAAGAACCTTAGTGATGTAATAAGGTTTCCAAACGTTTCCTAAGGTGATTGAGGGGTAAACAATGGCAATTAACGAAGACACTCGGGATGCACTGCGAGAAATGGGCTTAAACGCCTACGAAATTGATGCCTACATAACTTTGCTTGAAGGCGGTCAAATGACTGCTATGGAAGTAAGTCAAGAAGCCAAAGTTCCGTACAGCAAAATGTATGAGGTCCTAAATTCGCTAAAAGAAAAAGGTTGGATAAAAAGCAGTGAAAGTCGCCCCTTCAAATATTACCCTGTGCCGCCTCTTGAAGCTACAAGATCAACAAAGTTGAGGCTGGAAGACAAATATTTAGTGTGGGAAAACACGGTTACCCAAACACTTCAACCCTTATACGAAAAACGTGAGCTTATAGAACGACCAGACATGCTTATTCTACGTGGTCAGCAAGCAGTATTGGGGAAAATTGAAGAAGTTCTAAAGAAAGCCACAAAAGAAATCGTTATTGCTGCTCCCGAATTCGCTAAACCTGTGATCGCCATGGCGGAACCACTGCTTGAAAACGGTTTAAAAAATACTGTTAAGATTAAACTTATGGCGGCTGGGAAAAAGGAAGATTGGTTTTTCATTAAGAATTATACAGGCTTAAGTGAGCTTCGAATTCGAGATCATATGTTTGGTGGCGGCATAATTGCTGACGGCAAAGACGCCTTGCTTTTTCTAGGCGAAGATAAGCCAACTTTGGTTATATGGAGTAATCATGTGGGATTAGTTGGGTTTGCCCGAGAATATTTCCAGTTCCTTTGGGATTCATCAGCCCCAGCTTAACACCTTTTTGTTCAAACCATTTTAAGCTAAGCAAAACGTTACATCTAATTCTATAGCTAAAACTAACTCATAAAATGCGCATTAAAACAAAAAAGAAGAAAAAGAGAAAAAACTATTGTAAGATTATTATTTTCCCATGACTTTTTTTGCAGCAATCTCTATGTCTTCAGATTTAATGGTTTTTCTGCCAGCATGCATCGCAAAATCCAATGCTTCTTTAGCAATCTTTACGCCTATCTCTTCAAGTGCTTTTGCAAGTTCTTTTGCCGCTGCTTCACTAACTCTGTCAGCGCCTGCCTTTTTACATAATCGGTGCATGGGAGCTACAGCTATTTCTAAATCGGTCATAACGACAACTCCGTTGCCTCTTTTTCTTTTTAAAGCAATATTTAACCTTTGTTATCGCTTTTTCCTTTAAATTACCCTTAACTTAAAACTACCATTTTAACAAAGAAAATTATAAAAACATTAAGATGATATTAGCGCTGACTAAAAATGAAGTTAATTGATGCGCATATTCATCTTTCAGATTCCGAATACACAGGTCATATAGATGAGATTATAGCAGATGCAAAAAATGCAGGTGTTTTGGCGCTTGTTACAAACTCAATGGATCTTAACACGTGCCAAAACGACATTAAACTTTCAGAAAAATACCCTAACTTGGTTTATCCCGCTTTAGGCATTCATCCATGGAACGTGAATGTTCTCAAAGAAGATGAGCTTGAAGAAACCATAGATTTTATCCAAAAACAAAAACCCAGTCTCAAAGCAATAGGCGAAATCGGCCTAGATTACAAATACGAAACAATCTGGGAAAAACAAATGATGGTTTTTGATAAAATGCTTCAGCCTGGCTGAAACGCTTGAGCTCCCAGTAATAATTCATTCTCGAGGAACAACAGACAAAATCGTTGACATGCTTCCATCGTATCGTCTAAAGCATGTACTGCTACATTGGTTTAGTCATCCAATGAGTGCTTTAGACAAAGCTATCGACAAGTGGATACTTTATTACTGAAGGTCCACCCGCAACTTACTCTAATGGTATTCGTGAAGTTGTGGAGAAAGTTCCGCTGACAAATTTTTTAACAGAAACCGACGGTCCAGTAACATATTGGAAACGACCTTTCAATGGGCAATTAACCAAGCCTTCATACATACGCAATGTGGTCGAAGCTGTAGCTGAAATCAAAAAGAAGCAGGTTGACGACGTTGCAGAGCAAATCGCAAAAAATTTCGAGGTTTTCTTTAACATTAAGCTAAATTGACTTTTACTTTAAAGTTATGTTTCCGTACTGTTTATCGGTCAGTTAATTCTCGAAATAAGCCGCAAGCTTAAATTAAGCCTCTTATCTATTTGGAATTGCTCTTGCGCTTTCAAGCGTCGGACACTAAACATTATTGACATGAGGAATCAAAGTTTGGGAAAAGTAAAGACTGATCAGGTTAAACGAGCAGGCAAAGAATTACTTAAACGATTTCCAGAAAAATTCACAACTGAATTTGATGAAAACAAAGTGTTAGTTAACACTTTGACTAAGGGAACAAGCACGCGGGTAAGAAATCAAATTGCTGGTTACATAACTCGCACCAAAGCGTTAGCTGAAGCCGGCTCCGAAATGGATTCTGAATCAGACGACGACGAAGAATCAGATTAGCAGTATTTTCGGAAAAGAAATCGTCATGATGGATGAGTACAGAAAAGGGTGGGCACTCAGATACCTTCGCGAAGCAAAAGCTGAGTTGGAAGCAGCGCGAAAGATACCTTACATGGCGCCTGGCTTAGTTTTGGAAGCAATCAGGAAAGCAAGAAACGCCATATATTACAGTCTCGGCGAACCCGCCTTTATCGAAATACTCATTCATGAAGAAGTAACCAAAAATCCAAACACAAACGATTCAATTCTACGTTTTCTAATCGATATGGAAAACATCATACAACAAATTTCCCAGCTCGAAGAAGTTAACGGGGATGCCATGATGAAGCAAGCAGATTCCATCGTTGACATAGCAACCGATATCGTAGAAACCTTAACTGAAGAAAGGTTCCAGAACTTCTAAGCAACTAAGCGACAAATAATTTAACATAATACCGATTCTAACGTAGGTAGTGACAAAAGAAATGCCATTAACAGTGAAATTCATTGGCGCATTACGCCATATCTCAGGCAAAACACAATTAACCGTTAAATTTCAGCAAGACATATCGCTAAAAGAATTAGTAACCAATCTTAGCCAAGACCTACCAACATTAGAAAAAACCTTCAGCGATCAACAACTCAGCGATTCAAAATCAAACACACTCATACTTGTCAATGGTAGAGAAATCAATGTTTTAAACGGTTATGAAACCAAATTAAACGATGGCGACGAAATCGTCTTTATACCAGTTGTCCACGGCGGGTAGACGACATGATAACATTAACTAGCGATTTTGGTCTCAAAGACCCTTACGTAGCCGAGATGAAAGGCGTAATTTTATCACTCAACTCAAAAGCAACAATAGTTGACATAACTCATGATATTGAAAAATTTAATATTCAAATGGCCAGTTTCATTCTGACATCAGCAGTACCATATTTTCCCCAAGGTACCGTCCATTTAGCGGTTGTTGACCCTGAAGTCGGCACCATTAGACGCGCAATACTGATAGAGAGCGAGAAGAGCTTTTTTGTTGGACCCGACAACGGCATTTTGATGTTAGCCGCTAAAAGCCAAGGCATAAAACATGTATACCAATTGACAAACCCAAAATTTATGAATCCCAAAGTTTCCGATACTTTTCATGGTCGAGATATTTTTGCACCTGTAGCAGCTCACCTGGACAGTGGTGTTCAACCAAGCGCGTTTGGACCTGAAATAAAAGACCTTGTTCAACCTGAGTTCACCCAGATCAAAAAGAAAGCCAACTGTGTTTATGGCGAAATTTTGCATGTAGACAGCTTTGGCAACATAATAACAAACATAACCTCAAAAGACCTTGACAAAAACATCGCCGAAATGGTGAGTGTTGAATTGCTTGAAGTTACATTAAAACTTCCCTTCAGCAAAACATATGCTCAAGCTAAGAATAAACAACCCATAGCGATAATTGGTAGTCATGGTTTTTTGGAGATAGCTATAAATCAAGGCAACGCTGCCGAGAAATTCCATGTGAAGGCTGGAGACAGAATCCTGGTTAGGGCTTCTTGAAGCTGTTTACGACTTTTTCGATAACATCTACAGGATTCTCAAGTTCTGAAAGCTTGTTTTGTACATCGAATTTCTTCCCCAGATATTTCTTTGCGTAGGTTAGAACCCCCCGTTCGGTTGTTGCAAATAATGGGAAACCCTTCTTGGTTAGGTACGTGTTTACATAGGTTTTAGCCATGTCAGAAATGGCTATGCTGGGTATGCCTTGGAGCGCTGCTTCTCGAGCGATAGTTCCTCCATAACTTATAACTAAGTCAGCATTTGCTACTAAATTAGCTGAATCCAAAAAAGCGTCCTTTGCAGCGAAAACTTCACCGCTCGCATTATACCTCTGGATATAATGTACATTGCCAATCTCCTCAAGCTTTTCTGCCATAATTTGTGCGTTATCCTTTCTCTCGCCTGCATAAGCCGCTTTTGTTTCAATCTGTCGAATAACAATCAATGGTTTTTTTAGCCCTTCAATTTTTCTGGGTTTAAACCCTTTGATCCATGCGACTTCATCGACACCTTTGAAAGGAACAACGTTTTTCGCGCAATTGTCCGCGGTAAAACGACGGGGCAACGCTTCGGAAACTATAATTGTGTGTGCAAATGGAATTGTTAATCTGTTCACGGCGATCGCGTATGGTGTGTCTGCCGTTAAGATTATAGGGATTTTCAAGCCATAGGCAGTACGGCATAGCTCAACGGATTGGTGGGCGATGGCGACGTCTGGTGGATTATCTTTGAAGAGTTTGGCAAACTGTATTATGCGGTCGCTACTTTCTTCAAGTCTTGACGCAAGTGATGAAGGATCATACTTGCCAACAACAATCGGGTTTTCCCCAAGAATCTTGGCTAATGGTATGGTATCTGGATGCTCACGGGTTGTAAAAACGAATTCATGTCCCGACATTCTTAAGACGCTGCCCAATGACGGCGCCATACCTAATATGTTTACCAGTGCAAGCATCATACCATATTTTCATTTCTTCACCTTAGATCTAGAAGTTATGAACGAATTCCGTTTAGCTTCGTACTCTTCTAAATTCATAACTACTCTTGCCGGATCGCCAGCTACCACTGTTCGCGGGGCTACATTTTTGGTGACTACACTTCCGCCGCCGACCACCGCCTGCTCGCCTACTGTCACGTCTGGAAGTATGGTAACTCCTCCTCCAATTTGAGCGCCATTTTTGATAACAGGTGGCGTCAAAAACGGGCTTTTGGGGTATTTATCGTTTAGAAGTGAGCTGTTTGGCGCAATAAACACGTTATCGCCAAGTACGCAGCCGTTTGAGATAGTTACATGTGCTTGTATGTTGCAGTTTTTTCCTAAAACCACGTTTTTGCCAATGTCACAGAAGCTTCCGATAAGGGTTCCGTCGCCGATTTTTGTGTTGTCACCTATTATGACATAATTCCAAATGGAGACATTCGCGCCTATTTCCACGTTGGAGCCTGTGACTATTCCTGTTCCTTTTTTTGCGGTAAGCATAAAGTCTCATTTCGGGCTCCAGATTTAAATAGTTTAACTTTAACTTGATTTTTAAAGGTTGGAATAAGCGGTTGACTAAAGAAACAGTTTTGATTTTGGGCTTAGGTGAGATAGGTCATACACTTTTTGCATTATTCAACGATGCTAAAGACAGTTTTGATGTTTACGGCTTGGACTTGGATCAAGCAAAAATGCAGGATGCTGGCCAAAACAGAAAGGATTTTCCAAATAAAATCGATACTTTGCATGTTTGCTTGCCCTGCGGTAACCAACAAAACTTTGAAAAAATAACTTTGGACTACATCGTAGAGTTTAAACCGAATCTTACAATCATAAACAGCACCGTCCCCCCAGGAACAACCTTGAAAATCGCAGAAAAATGCAAATGCCTAGTTGCTCATTCGCCGTCACGAGGTGTACACGTTAATGCGGAACATATGAAGTGGGAAATGAAGCGTTGGACTAAGTATGTTGGCGGCGCAAACGTGGCTGCCGCAAAAGCGGCTTTAGTCCATTTTGAGAAATTAGGGCTAAAGGTTAAAGTTTTGAAAAGTTCAACCGAAACAGAACTTGCCAAGCTTTTCGAAACAACCTATCGTGCATGGATGATTGCTTGCTTCCAAGAGATGCATCGGATGTCCATGGCTTTTGGCGCTGATTTTAATGAAACAGTTGATTTTCTTGAAGATACTCACAGGTTAAGGTTTGATAGACCCGTGATGTTTCCAGGCGTCATCGGCGGTCACTGCTTGATACCTAACACTGAATTGTTACTGGATAATTATGACTCGGAGTTTCTAAAGTTAATTTTGAAGTCAAATGAGAAACGCAAAGAGGAAATAAAAGATAAAACAGTGAAGGCAGACGCCGAAAAGGTAGCGGCACGAGCTAAAGCTTTGGAGAAAGACTTAACCAAATGCACGCAAATCTGAATTTGAATAATCTTTTTTTTCAATTTCTCTATTTATTCAAGCCCGATTAAGACTGCAATAAGTTTTGTTAATTGTGTTGAATTGTTTTTTTAAAAACTTGCTCCATCTGTTGTGCATATTTTCTCCATGATAAATTCTCTTTAACGTAATCTGAGGCAGTTTCTCCTATTTTTCTGCGAAGAATGGAATCACCCATTAATTTTTCAACCTTTTGCGCTATTTCTTCCGGCTTTCCATTTTCAACAAGCAATCCATTTACATTATCTTCAATAATCTCTGCAACTCCACACCCCTTAGAAACTATCACCGGCTTTGCCGATGCCATAGCTTCAACAGCTGCCAGCCCCCAAGTTATTTGTTGAGGAAAAAGAAAAACGTCACAAGCCGCATACACTTTAGCTAAATCACTATCGCATTTGCTTCGAATAAAAAACACTTTATCTGTTACACCAAGTCTTTCGCAAAGTTTTTGAAGCTCTTCGTGAGGACCCGCCCCGTCGAGTAATAGCTTTACATTACTATGGTTCTTGGATAAATAAGAAAGCGCTTTGATGGAGTTTGATTGGCGGTTAGACGCAAAATTGGCGACGTGAAGTAGAACAAAATCGTTTTCTAAACCGTATTTCTCTTTTACTTCCAATCCTGAAACATTCTGTAGCTTTTCTATGTCTAATCCAGTTCTTACCACGATAGATCGCTTATTATAAACGTTTTTAACCATCCACTCTGCCACATGCGATAGAACGATTATTTTGTCGATATATTCTACGGAGGTTTTGTCCCATATTTCAAACAGTGGCCAACTAATTTTTTTTCTAACACCCGCTCTTTTAGATGAAAACCATGTAGGAGGTTCATTGCACATCCAGACTACTGGAATCTTCAATCTTCTTTTTGCAACAAATGCAGCCCATTCGGAGGGAGGGTTGTGGTTGTTTATTATGTCAAATCCTTTAGGAATCATTCTTCCCAAACTAATCATCGCAGGAAGACCAGACGTGTAAAATTGATGTACCGCAATACGCTGAATTTGACTTCGAATATTTCTTCTGCCAGAAGCCTCGTCAAAATATGAGTTTGAGTCATTTTTAAACGGAAAAAAACGATTGCTCGGCAAAACGTTAACTGTTACTTGCTTAAGCAGTTCAGGGTAACAAGTTTTCTCATTAGACTGGGGCGCAAAAATTTCAACGTCATTTCCAAGCTTCTGCAATTCAATAGCCAAGTTTAAAATTTGTCTCTCCGCACCGCCGCGTCCCCATAATGATGTATGAACCAAAGCAATTTTCATGACTGCGTCACAAGTTGCTGCTTTATGAAGCTTGTTTAAGTTTATATATTTGTGCCTTGGTATGAAATCAGTTTTTGGGAGGGTCAAAGTGAGGAAGATAAAGACTGCAGTCATATTAGTCGGAGGGGCCGGTTTGCGAATGCGTCCTTTTACAGAAGATATGCCCAAATGCATGGTTCCAATTAAAGGAAAACCTCTTATTCACTGGACTGTATCTTGGCTAAAAAACTACGGTTTTGAACATTTAGTGATGGGTGTGGCTTATCATAAAGAAGTAGTTATTAATTATTTGAGCGAGAATTCACAAGGTTTGAAAATCGATTTTAGCGAACATACAGTTGAAGGCGAAACTGGAGAAGGCTTCCGTCTTGCCATTAGCAGATTCGTAAAAGACCAAGATTTCTTGGCTATGAATGGCGATGAACTCACCAGTCTGGACCTGAAGCGTCTGGAAGAAATGCATTTAAGAAATAAACCTTTAGCTACAATTTCTGTTGCACCAATGCGTTCGCCATTTGGAATACTTGAGCTTGAAGGTGACGATATTGTATCTTTCAAGGAAAAGCCAATAGTTGAAAACATGTTTGTAAGTATTGGCGTTTATGTTTTTAACCAAAAAATACTCGATCAGATTCCAATGGATGGATCCATCGAAAAAACGGTTTTTCCATTACTTGTTAAGAAGAAAGCTTTGAAGGCATGTAGACTCAAACCAGAGGAGTTATGGTTAACTATTAATAGCGTTAAGGACTTATCTGTTGCAGAAAAAGAATTTGCCAAGTTAGAGAGAGTTCAAAAATGACCCGAGCTTTAATAACTGGAATTATGGGTTTCATAGGCAGTAACTTAGCCCAGAAACTCGTTAACGAAAAAATCGAAGTGTACGGTGTTGTCCGAAGAGTAGCTAGTCGAAATATGGATGTAATTCACAATTTACTTCCTGACATTACCTTAATTTCAGGCGACGTTTCAGATTACGTTTCAATTCGAAACGCAGTTAAAACAGCAAATCCTGACGTAATCTTCCATTTAGCTGCACTCTCACCAGTGCGTGATTCGTTCGAGCGACCTTTTGAATATCAACAATCCAACTTTATTGGAACCATGAACATTGCGCATTCATTGCTTGAGCTGCAGGACCCCCAGACAAGAAAGCTAATAGCCGCTTCAACCGCTGAGGTATATGGCATACAACCGAACGCGCCATTGAAAGAAACCTTGCCATTGCACCCTTCTAGTCCCTATGCAGTAAGCAAGGCCGCAGGCGATCTTTACTTGCAAATGATGTTTAATTCTTTCAACTTAAACGGAACTGTACTTCGTCCAACTAACTCATTCGGTAGAAAATTCGACACAAGTTTCATGGTGGAGTATCTAGTTACCCAAATGCTAAAAGGCCAGAAAGTTTACATCGGCTCCCCCGATTCAGTGAGAGATTACATGTACGTTGATGACCACGTGAACGGTTACGTGTCATCGATGAAGAACCCCAAAGCTAACGGTCAAGTTTACAATGTCGGAACAGGTATTGGCGTAAGCAACAAGGAGCTTGCAACTTTGATCGCCGAAAAGGTTGGATTTGACAAGAAGAATCTTGTTTTAGGTTCATATCCGCCTGGATATCCTTATAGACCACTAATTTCTGACCAGTCATCAATTGTTATGGATGCAACAAAAATAAAGAAAGAATTGGATTGGACGCCCAAGGTCTCTCTTGCTGAAGGAATTGACAAGGTAATTTCTTATTTTCGAAAATCGATGACAAAATAACCGGTAACACATGATTTTCGGAAACTAGTATTTACAGACACTCACCATTATATTTTTTCTATCAATAATCTAATATTTGTTTTAAGGGACAAACTTATAAGGGCTAAATAATGCTCTAAGCGTAATTGGACTGCAGGACCTATGAAGATTGCATTGATTCACACGCCGCTTGTAGGACGCGGCGGCGGGCAAAGACAAATATTGAAGTTGGCTTTTGAACTTCAAAGGTTCGGACACGAAGTTGAAATTTTTACAAGTGCAGTTAACAAGCAGAAATGTTATCCTGACCTGATAGAAAAACTCACGATAACCGTGGTTCCGCATCCCTTTGGAAAAAAGATGCCGAAATTGTTTATCCCTTCTGAAATTTATAAAAAAGATTACGGTGTCAAAGAAGCAAGTGAATCTTCGTCTTTGCGGAGTTGGATGCGAAAAGCTCTGGGACGCCAATTTTACACCATTCCATACGACTTTCCAACAATGATCAATATAGGTAGAAAAATACCTAAAGGCTTCGACATAATCAACAACCACAACTTTCCGTCTGAATGGGCAGCGTTTTTGGCGAAAAAGAGACTGAACGTTCCAGTTGTGTGGATGTGTAATGAACCACCCGATTGGTTTTTTGCTTCTGAATCTAGAAAAGGCTTACGCAAAATTAATTGGCCAATTTACGAATTAGTCGATAAGGTTGCTTCAAGCTATATCGATGAACTTTTAGTTTTGTCGAAAATTGCTCAGGGACATGTAGAAAGGGCTTACCATCGACCATCAAGAATTGTGAGAAGTGGTGTAGATATTGAACTTTTACATAATGCATCAGGAACAGATATCCGAGAGAAATACGGATTAAGTAACGATTTTGTTTTGCTGCAGGTCGGCAACTTCCAACGCAGTAAAGGGCAAGCTGATTCCATTAGGACACTTTATCGTCTTTCCAAGAATTATGATCGAATCAAGCTGATTCTTGATGGTGGGTGGACCAAAAGAAGAATTAATTAATTTAAGCGAAAAACTTGGTGTAACAGACAAAGTGATATTTCTACACAGTAACAGCGACGAAGAGCTTGCTAAGGTTTATGCTGCTTGTGATGTGTTTCTTTTTCCAGAACAGATAACTTGGGGTTTAGCGTTAATTGAAGCAATGGCTGCCTCAAAACCTGTTATAGTCTCCAATAAATGTGGCGGCTCAGAAATTATTCAGCCAAACGTAAATGGCTTAGTTTTTGATCAAGCAAAGACAGAGGAAATTGCACGGCAGGTAGAGTTGTTGCTAAACAATTCTGACTTGCGCAAAAAAATTAGTGAAAGTGCTTATCAATACGTAAAAAATCATTTGTCATGGGAAAAATATGCCCGAACGATGGAAACAATTTTTGAAGAATCGCTTAAAACCTATAAACAAAAAAATTGATACTAAAGCTAATTTCTAAACGATTTCGATGATTTTCCTGATTACATAAATAGTCAATCTTGTTAAGATATGCCAGTTGAAATCTACTTGGGGAACGGCATGATTAGCAAAGTTGATTTGGTGATGTGGACCAAGAACGGTGTCCAAACATTGCCAGCAGTTCTTAAACGAATTAACGAAGTGGTTCCTCAAGAGTTTGTAAACAAAAAAATAATTGTTGATGACGCAAGCATTGATGGCACACAGCATATCGCATCTTCGTTTGGCTGGCAAGTTATTCCAAACAAAGGGCATGGAATAAGCGATGGCGCAAACACTGCATTAGGAGAAGTCACATCGGATTTTTTCATAAGCTTCGAACAAGACCTTCTGTTAGCTCCTGATTGGTGGCAAAAAATTCCTCCATTACTTGAAAATCCCAGCGTAGCAGTTGCATCAGGGATGCGTTTTGCAGACAAGCCGTTGGGCGTTAAAAAAATGCAGGAATATGTGGGAAAAAAATATCGTGGGGAAGCAAACCTAGCTTCTTGGCTTAAGTCAAGAGATATGTCTGCTTTTACTTTGGGTAAAACCTTGGATAACACGATTTACAAAACAAAAGTAATTCGTCAAATAGGAGGTTTTCCAAGGCTGCAGGTAAACGCTGGTGTGGATACCACTTTAGCGTACAAAATCGACCATGCTGGTTACCAATGGGTTGTTGATAATAAAGTTCGATCTGTTCATATTCGCAAAAGTTTAAGGCAAGAGCTGGATCATCAATTTTGGTATGGTGCTCAACTTTACGAAATATGGCGAAAAATACGGACTGAAACAAATATTCCTCCGCCTGTAACGAGGCTAGGCGTAATCCGGCGATTCGTTATATCCCCCTTTACTGGGGTGTTTCTGGCAGTCCAAACCCGAGAAGCTACAGTTTTATACATTCATCCGTTGATCAGATTTTATTACATGAAAGGTCTCTTACAAGCATCGAAAGTTTCAAAAATCGGGGTTATAGTCGAGCGACGGTTTCCCTGAATGGTTAAATTAGTAAGCTGATTTAAAGAGTCATTAAACTGATTGGGGATCATCGTAATTGGTAAACGAGCGTTCAATGATAAAGCTAAGGTTAGATGTGGATTATCCTTACCCATCAAGAACCAAAAGTTTCGTCTACATAGCCTTGGGTATCAAGAAAAAAAGCAAGGATTACTTGAAAAACGCAAAAATTATTGCCAGAATGGTTAATGAATCTCCAAAACAAGTTATTGCATACTGGTTTTTTACGCCATATACGATTCCAGACAAAAAACTTCTTGACATACTCAATCCTGAGAGGCATGAAGTTGCTTTGCACATAGCAACAGATCCCTATCGAGAATGGAAAATTATGGAAAATGAAACCCAACGGTCCGTAAGATATTACACAATTCATGGAACTTCACGCATTATTGCCCAGCTACTTTGGGGGCGAAAAATTGGAGAAAAGCAGGCCAAGATTCCGGCCGATTTCCCATTAAAATCGTTTCATGAGTACGAATCTATGACTTTTATGCTGGATCACGGGCTCAGGGTGAACGGCCGAGAATTTGTTATAAATGAACTCCCGAAATTAATATCTGCAGAAACATTTTTAGCAGTTCATCCCGAATGGCTCTTTAATAAGGGAAGAATAAACCCACGAGGACCTTACTACGATATCTTGAAATTGATTTTAGATGTAGATCATGATCTTGAAACTTTGCAAGTAAAGAAGAAACTTTCGGCAAAAACAGCCTATGAAATCCACGAATATGAAAAAGACATTTTGCCCTCCGAAGACTACCTCTGTAAGCTAACTGAAAGAGACATAGATATTTTCACTTTTCTGGAACGAAAATGGTGTTGTCCAATACCTCATCCTCCAAAAACATGGATAAAAAAAGATGACAACGTTGGTTTGCTCGAAATAAAAGATTATGACACATGGTGGACGAATGTTGGAAAAAAAACCCGCAATATGGTTCGTCGGGCGGAAAAAGAAGGATTAAAAGTGGTTGTCGTAGAGCCAAGCCAAAAGTTTGCTGAGGGTGTCTGGAAAATTTATAACGAAACACCGATTAGGCAAGAGCGAGCTTTCTCTCATTATGGCGAGCCACTTGAAGCCGTAATAGGAAATGTGCTTGGCGCCCAAAAATCAACTTTTATTGGCGCATACTTGCAAGAAGAGCTTGTTGGATTTATACAAATACTCTATGGCGATAACATAGCAATAATTGCCCAGATACTTTCAATGCAAAAGTATTGGGATAAAGCTGTAAACAACGCGCTTATTGCCAAAGCCGTTGAAGTCTGCGCATCCACCGGCAATTGGTGGTTAATGTATGGGAGAATAGGAAATCATCCATCGCTTGACAAGTTTAAAGAAAGTAATGGGTTCTTTAAATTCACCATTGCGCGTTATTATGTACCTCTCACTTGGAAAGGCAGAGTTATCATACGCCTAGGTTTGCACAGAGATTTCAAAGACGCTTTGCCGGATCCTATTAAGTATCCTCTGATTCCAGTTTTGAATTGGGTAAGCAGAAATAAAGTACGGATGAAAAAGCTTTGAAAAAAGATAGCGGGTGTCATTAAAACAATGTCTTTGAATTTGCAATTCGACACACTAACCATCAAACAAAAAATGGGTCAGGTTTTCTATGAAAAGATAAATAACAAGATAACCCGTAGAGAAAACAGAATCGACTACCACTTTGTTTAGAGGAAATTTACGTTGTCTCATCCAACCACATATGTTATCATCGCGAACTGGAATGGAAAAAAAACATTGCAGACCTGCCTCACATCCTTTTTCACCAAAACCATGAATCCTCAATGCAAAGTAGTTGTCGTAGATAATGCGAGCACTGACGGATCAATTGAGATGATTCAAAAAAATTTTCAAACCGTCGTACTCATCAAGAATATCGAGAATGCTGGTTTTTCAAGAGCTAATAATCAAGGAATCAGATACGCACTTGCAAATAATGCTGAATACATTTTGCTATTGAATAATGATGTCGAAATTACTAACGGAAAATGGCTTGAAAACATGATCGCTGTTCTTGAATCCGACAGTAAAATAGGAATTGTCGGTTGCAAATTGCTTTATCCGAACGGAAAAATTCAACACGCTGGTGGAATAATTAACCTGACCGGGGGACATAATCGTGGCGAATGTGAAGATGATTTAGGGTTATATGATAAAATGGAGTTTCTTAAGTTTGTAACAGGAGCAGTTTTGTTAATAAAGTCTGAAGTAGTATGTAAAATCGGTCTTTTAGATGAGGGATTTACGCCGTTATACTATGAAGACGTAGATTGGTGTGTAAGAGCAGAGCTTCATGGATATAACGTTGCATATTCCCCGAATCCGACTCTAATTCACAATTGCGGGTCGTCCGCGAAAAAGTTGAATCAAGAGCAAATGTCGTTTTACCTGCGAAGAAGTTTCATCCGATTCTTTTTACTCAACTTTCAATTTTCAGACATTCTTAAGCGAATAGCTAAATTTGAGATAAGAATAGCCATAGGTTGCCTGATTGGTCGTTCTCAAAATAGAAAGTTTCCTGTGACTCTACGGCACGATGCTTCAAATCGTTTGAGACTTTTCTTTGAAGCGTGGTTGTGGAGCCTTTGCAATTTCAAAAACATATATGCTTTGAGGAAACAACGATTTAGTCAAAATCACAATTTCAAAAAGAGAAATTCAATATTTTGACTGGATAATTTTTGCCATACCTTTAAATCAGCTATGTTCAATAAGAGTTAATTATTAGTTTCGAGAGAAGCTTTTCTCATGTTGAAAAGAGAATTGTGGTTTACAAGACTGATAGATTATGATACTGAAGGTATTTGATTTCAAAAAAAATCATTTTCTTTTGTGTTTTAAATCTGTTTTTCTAAATACTTTTCTCGGAGTTGAAACTAAGAAGGGTTATTTTGGACAGAATCGTTGGCGACTTAGCAAGAAAGCAAAAAGTTTGACTGTTATTGCAATTATAATTGTAATGTTGATTTCTATTTTTGCGTTTTTGCCAAAACAAAGTGAATCTTCTCCTATTCCACAGAACACTGCTTCCCCACAGCCTTCTCCAACAAGCACTGCAACGCCCAATACTAATAACCCAACTCAAAGTATCACTTATCCTTCTCAAGTGATGTGGCAAGACCCAAATATGGACAGCACTCCCTCCGTTCCTAAAGCTCCAGGCGTTATAAAATCATCTCAAACGGTTAATAGCACTGTGTGGATAGAAGTGGCTAGCAATGCTTGGGCATATTTCCAGCCTGGTTTAGGCGTAGATCCCAACACTGGTCTTCCTACTTCTGGATATGGAGCTCCATACTTTACTGATTGGGATCTAGGCGTTTATATTCAGGCTGTGATAGATGCTCAAGAACTAAATTTGACGCAACCTGACGGTATCTTGGGGTTCCAGTGCACGAATCGAAAAGGTTATAAATTTCTTAGAAACTCGTCCACTTAATGACACGACACATTATCCATTTTGGTTCTACCAATCAACAGATGAACAAGATTGGCATCAAGATTCTGACTTAGCCACGACCCCGGTAGACATAGCTGATACTGGGCGGTTATTTGTTGCTCTTAACAATCTTCGCGTCTTTAATAGTAGTTTAACTTCACGCATAAACAATATTGTTCTTTACGGGCAATCTTTTAACAGGATCCAACTATGCCGCTTTAGTGCCCAGCATCAAGGCTGAAGGGCTGACTTCGACAAGTATTTATGACTACTATGTTTTTAGTGGGTTCGCAAGTTTTTGGCCTAACATTCTTGGTAGCACTCCAAGTACAATTATGAACAATATTTTTTCAGCTGGAAATGTCACAGTAAACGGTGTTTCGGTTCCTGCAGCTGCGATTACAGGTGATCCATTGCTTTGCTCTGTTTTTGAGCTTAATAATAATGATTCTAGGTTGATGGCTTTAGCAAATCAAGTTTATCTTGCTCACCAGGCATATTATAATACTACAGGTCAGTATCAGAGCTTTTGGTGAAGGGCCATCATTTTCAGGTGATTGGCAATATGAATGGGTAGTTTCGCCAGATAATCGATCTTGGGTTGTTTTAAATGCGCACTTCGTCAAGTTATGAATGTAACCTCCATTAATTTATGCAAAAATAGCGATTAGGCTTTCTTGCTATTTACAATTCAAGTTTTGCAAAAGAACCTTAGTGCTTTCAGGTTGAAGATGCTATACCCATTCCTGTAGATGGATATTGCGAGGGTGTTGATGAATCCGGCGGGGTTTTTGACGGGGTCGGTATTCTTACCAACGGCTTAATTTTGGACGCAGCACTTTACGGCTTTCTGAGTGGTCCGTAAATTTTATTTTTCATGCATCCCAATAAAGGCTCGGCTACTTAAAATTTTAGCTTAAACTATAACTCGTTCCTTTTAAAGGCTAAAACCCAAATTTGAAATGGTTTAGCTGTTTCTTTTTCCAATGAAAAGCCTGCGTTCTGAAATTTTTTTAAGATTGCTGTTCTGATTTTTTGTGAATGTGCCTCAATTATATAGTAATCAATTCTTCTCAATATTTTATTTGCGACGCTCAACAGGCTTTCTTCCGCTCCTTCGCAATCAAACTTAGCTATCTCTGCTTCGCTTTCTTGGATAACTTCTGAGACATCCCTAACTTCAATTTCCATGGTTCTCAAACCTTTGCTAAGAAATCCGAAGCCAGGATCCGTCGCATCGTACTCGATTGCACACGTCTCATTCTTTTTTCCAATGCCTGTTGGGTGAAGTTCCGCGTTGATCTTGTTTAGCGTGATGTTCTTTTCAATTAGTGGAATATGTGCGGTAACTGGCTCGTAAATGATGATCTTTTTGGCTTTTTTGCTCCAGAAATAGGCAGCGGATTCACCTTCAAATCCTCCAATGTCAAGCACCACCTTATTTTGGTAATCACATTCATATTCTCCTGATTGTTGTTCCTGCACACAAAACAGCATTTCTTTTGATCCAATAGCTTGAAAATTCTCTTTCTTAACATAAAATGTGTCTTTGTCAGCTTGATTGACAGAAAAGTCTTTCATAAGATTGCAGATTATTGGTAATAACTGACAATTGCAGACTACTTCGCTTCTTTGATCTTTAATCTTGAAAAAGTCCTCATTTATTTGAGTCACGCAGTTCTTTGCAAGAAGAGGGTATATATCACGGAGCGTTCTGAATTGGGGCCAAACGAGACTGAAAGTTAAACCGTTTCTAAATGTTATTGATTTTCTACTTTTGTCATATTTCATGAGCAAAACTACAAAGGGGCTTTTGCTTACAGTTAAGGTTTTCCAGATTGTTCTCAGCTTTGACATAAATTTTTCTTTTCCCCTTTTTGACATAAGGTCAATGGTCAAAGCTATGCGATTTCTAATTTAAACATTGGCGCTTAGACGACTAAATCACCTTTTGCGTTTAAGCTGTTGATTAAAGAAAGGCGAAAGGAATCAAAAATCTTTGCTTCATGATAAATTATTATGTCTGAATATCATAGTTGTTGAGAGAATAGATATGCATACGGTGAAAGGCTTTGCATAAAGTGGGCATTTTGAGAGGGCCCGGATTGAATCCTTATGAAGGGCAGTACTTTGAGAAACTTCCAACGTTTGGCTTTATACCCATAGGGATAACAACTTATGATAATGCATTTAAATTCTCAGAAATTCATTATCCAGTTCGAGTTGGGCACAACTTTAATACAATAACAAAAGGAAAATTGCGACGATTTCTCCGTCTAGCAAAAAAAGCCACAAAATATGATTTTAACTCTTTGAATTTTAGAATATTTAATCTTAAAGAATTAACCGAAAATCTCGATCTTATTTATTCTGCTGACGAATGGTACCCTTATACTTACCAAGCAATCAAAACTGGTGTTCCAACAATAGTCATGGAATGGGAAAATATACCATTCAACCCGGAAGGCTTCCCTTATTCAAAAATCAAAAAATTCAATCGCGAACATGCAGCTCATTTCGTTGCCATAACACAGAAGGCGAAAGAAGCCCTAATGATTGAGGGGTTAGCTGCTGATCGGATTTCTGTTGTTCCTGCGGGATTAGACTGCAAAATATTTAAGCCAATGGCAAGGAATGAGCAACTTGCAAAAAAACTGGAAATTAATGAGGGCTCAAAAAAAATTCTATTTGTTGGGCGCTTAGTTCCTGAAAAGGGTATATTTGAACTGCTGAATGCTTTTTCTCTGTTGCTAAAAAGTGTTGAAAATGTAGAGCTTCTGATTGTAGGGTCAGGTACTTCTAACAGTCTTTTTCAAATCAAACAACTTGTGTCAAGACTCAAAATCTCAGATAGAGTCAAGTACATAGGAAAAATCGATTATTCTCTTATGCCTCAGGTACATAATCTGGCAGATGTTTTTTGTTTGCCTAGCATTCCAACTAAAACTTGGGCTGAGCAGTTTGGTTTTTCAATTGTTGAAGCTATGGCTTGTGGAAAACCCGTTATTTCGACTTACAGTGGCTCAATACCTGAAATTGTTAAAGACCGTGTCACTGGAATTCTAGTCAAACCTAAAGAGCCGCATGGGCTTGCATTTGCTCTTGAAGAGTTAATCCTTGATGAAAGCAAACGGGAAAATCTGGGAAAGAACGCGAGGAATTGGGTTTTATCGGAGTTTGAAGCGAATAAAGTTGCATCTAAACTTGCAGAGATTTATCGAAAATTCATTTAGAATTTCAAGGTACATCGAAAAGAATATCGCGTTTTTGGACAAAACGGGGTTTGAAGAAGCCTTGATACACTAATCATGAATTTGCATCTCGCAGTTCGAATTCAGGAACGCTAAAGTAAGATAATATTAAAAAGAGTTTTTGCGAAATAACTGAAAAAATGTTGTATGAATGAGGTGGTAATTTATGATTATCAAGTCCTATGAATTACCGACTAAAAAGGTAATATATGCGTAACGAAAATTCCGTAGAATTGCGTCGTTTTCTGGTTTCAAAAAAAGGAAATATTTCTTCCCTATATTATTAGCATAAAGTCTTGATGTAAGACTATAACGGAGTTCTAAAATAAGAAAACGTTAAACATAAGTTAATCTAAAAAAGTAATTCCTTGAGAATTTGGTTTAGCTCTTCTCTATTTTTGATGCTGCGAAAAATAGCTTTTCCGCTTGTGTAAAGCCGAAAAGAGGTATTTTGAAATGTTAACTCAAAAATGATGCCTGCTATCTTGTTTTTGACTTGGGCTTTTTTTAAAATGTTGGCTATAGCTTCATCCTTTTTGTCAAATTTGAAGACAACGATGACGTCTTTTTCTGCGCCGCATGTGCCTTCAACCCGCGCCACATAGTCGTCAATGCTTGCCATAGAGTTGTTAAATCTCCTTTAGAACTTCAACGAATCGGTCAATTTCTTCTTTTGTGTTGTAAATGTAAAAGCTTGCGCGGTCAGACGATTGAAGTTTAAGAACTTGCTCATGTAGCGGCTGTGCACAATGGTAACCGCTGCGAATCATTATGCCGTAATTGTCACAGATAAGGGCAACATCATGTGAAGATAAACCCTCAATGCTGAACGGAATAATGCCGCATTTTTTTGAAACATCACAGGATCCATATATGTTGACTTTGCGGCATTGCTGCATTTGTTCAAATGCATATTTAGTTAATTCTTTCTCATGGCTCAGAATTTGGTCCATCCCTATGGCTTCAAGATATTTTACAGCTTCAGCTAAACCAATTGCACCGCAAATGTCAGGGGTGCCTGCTTCAAACTTCCATGGTAAATCATTCCAACTTATGCTGCATGCTCCAACAGGGCTGTATGACACTTCTTTTATCATTTCTCCTCCGCCTTGGAACGGCGGCATTTTTTGCAGGACGTCCTTTTTGCCATAAAGCACTCCGATGCCTGTTGGTCCGAGCATTTTGTGTCCTGAAAAAGCAAGAAAATCAATGTCTAAATTTTGGACATCTACTGCTAGGTGCGGCACAGACTGTGCGCCATCCACGAGCATTAAAGCGCCATTATCATGTGCTGCTTTTGTGATTCGTTTAACATCGTTAATTATGCCTGTGACATTTGAGACGTGGCTTAAGCATGCGATTTTTGTTTTGTTGGAAAATTTGCTTTCGAAATCCTCGTAGTCTAATGTTCCGTCAGTGTTTACTTTGGCATATTTGATTGTGAAACCTTTTAATTTAGAAATAATCTCCCATGGAACAATGTTGCTGTGGTGCTCCATTAAGGAAACTAGAACCTCATCACCCTTGCATAGGTTGTTTAGTCCCCAAGAGTATGCAACCAAGTTAATGGCTTCAGTTGTGCCTCTGACAAAAACAATTTCTTGCCAATCTTTTGCGTTAATGAATTGTGCTATCTTTTGCCGTGAGTTTTCATAGAGGTCAGTTGCTTCCAACGACAGAGTGTGTATTGCTCTGTGAACGTTAGCATTGCTGTTTTCGTAAAAGCTGTTTATAGCATCGATTACTTGTCGTGGCTTTTGGGTGGTTGCAGCATTATCAAAATAAATTAGGGGATTGTCGTTTACTTGGCGTTTAAGAATTGGAAAGTCTTTGCGAAGCGCTTGAATATCCACGATTACTTCTCTGCCTTTTTCTCTTCCTCTACCTTCATTCTTTTAGACAATGTCTTTGCAAGCTCTTCTTCTTCCAGCGCCTGTTTTTCTTCAAACGTATGTTCTGCAGGCAACCAGCTGGGTGCAGCTACGCCTTTTTCTTTGAAATATTGTCTGATAGCACGTTTCAATGCGCCTACTGCTAGAACTCCGCAGTGGAATTTTACGCTTGGTAAGCCGCCGATTTCCTCAGTTACTTTTTTCCAAGTAATATCTTCCCATGCTTTCTCAAGACTTAATCCCTTAATCATTTCGGTAACTATGCTGGATGTAGCGATGTTTGCTGCGCATCCGTAGCTTTCAAAGCTTGCTTTTTCAATTATGTCTTCTTTTGTTATTTTCAAGTAGAATGTTATCATGTCTCCGCATGCTGGGTTTCCAGCTATTGCTACTACGGTGGCATCATCCATTTTTCCAAGATTCTTGGGGTGTCTGAATAAATCCATAACTTTTGGGTTGTAAGGTAACGGTATACGTGACATACTAATGCACTCCTGTTGAGCCAACTATCCCTCTTATTCGGTTAACAGCTGTTGGTAAGACTTTGAAAACGTAAGCTATATCCTCTTCTGTAAGAAAACGTGTAGTTTTCATGAGAATGCTGCCGTGTGCTTCCTCAAATATTCGTCCGATGGCGATAAGTACGTGGCTTGGCTGTAGTAGTCTTCGGCTGCATGCGCTTCCGCTGGAAACATAGACTCCTTGGAGGCTGAGTTCAATAGTTAATGCTTCACCTTCTGCTCGTAAAATGCTTACGTTGGCGTTGTCGGGTGAGCGTTTGTCGCCTTTTGGACCGTTAAAACGTAAATCATCAAGCTCGCTAAATATGCCGTCAACAAGCTTATCGCGTAACATTCGCATCTTAGTGGTGTTTGCTTCAAAGTCTTTGAAAGCAAGCTCTGACGCCTTAGTGAAGCCAACGATTAATGGAGTGTTTTCAACTCCTGGCCAAAGCTTCTGTGTTCCAATTTGCCCCTCCAATATTCGTTCCATGTTTATGCCGTCTCGCAGGTACATTGCTCCCATGCCTCTTGGACCTTGAATTTTGTAGCTGCTGACTGTGGCTAAATCCACGTTTAGCTTTTGAACATTAAAGGGGATTCTGCCGTAAGCGTCTGAAGCGTCTGTGTGGAATAATGTTTGTGGGTTTTTGGCTTTAACGATGTCAACTGCCTCTTTAATCGGCTGCACTGTGCCAATTTCGTTATTTACGGATGATACGCTTACAAGTACGGTTTCGTTGTCGACGGCTTCTTTGAGTTTTTCAAGGTTGATGAAGCCTTCTTTGTTTACTGGAATTTTGGTGGTTGTGAAACCGAACTTTTGCATCATCTCTGCGACTTGCAGAACGTTGATTGGTTCGATTTCGGATATGATGATTTTTTTGCCTTTGCTTTTTTGTGCAAAGCATGTGCCCATAATGGCTAGATTGTTGGCTTCTGTTTCGCCTGGTGTGAAAGTGATTTCTTCAAGAATTTTTGCGCCCATATCCTGACTGATTTTTTTGAAGCAGTTTATAATTACTTCAAATGCTTCCCAGCCTGGCTTATGCGTAAGCGTTGGGTTGCCGTAGGCTTTCTTGTTAAAATAAGGCAGCATAGTGTCGATGACTTCTTGGGGAACAATGCTTGAGTTTTCGTTATCCAAGTAAACCTCGTGAGCAATTCCTTCATGCAGTTTTAAGAGTTCTTTTACGTTTTCAACCATACAGTATCCTACCTATGTAGAGAGATTAGATAACTCGATACTTTGCTAGTATCTGTTCAAATAGAAAAATGTAGCTGAATAAAACATTTTTGATAAGGCTAATTCTATTAATTAGCGCGTTCAATAAATCATAAATTAACCTGTCAATGGCGAGTTTAAAGTTGAAAATTGCAGAATTATCCGTTCCTGAATCCGTCAAAGAAATATTGATTAATATGGGAATCGCAGAGTTGTTTCCTCCCCAAGAAGACACTATACGGGCAGGAGTGTTGGAAGGTAAAAACATCGTTTTAGCCAGCCCAACCGCTTCAGGCAAAACTTTGATTGCAGAACTCTCAAGTCTCAAACATGTTTTGGAAAAAGACGGTAAGGTGATTTATCTTGCGCCCCTTCGAGCATTGGCAAGCGAGAAATTTGAAGAATTCAAAAAATACACAACAATCAAAAAAGCCGATGGCAGAAAAGTCAGTGTCGGAATCAGCACTGGCGATTTTGATACCGCCGACAATTGGCTTCAACGATATGATATAATAGTAACTACTAATGAGAAGGCTGATTCGCTTCTGCGGCATCGTGCGAAATGGATGGATGAAATTTCGTTAGTTATAGCAGATGAAGTTCACCTGCTTAATGATGCTGGGCGAGGTCCAACGCTTGAAGTAGTGTTGGCTAGGCTTAATGCAAGTTAATCCCGACATTCAAGTTTTAGCGTTAAGCGCAACTATAGGCAACGTTGATGAAATCGCTGGGTGGCTAAACGCTAAATTCATTGTTACCGAGTGGCGTCCCGTCTCGCTTAAAGAAGGCATCGTGTTGAATGATGAAATTCAATTCAAAGATGGCGGTGCAAGAAAAGTAGAAAAGAAAACTCATATCCCCACAGTAAATCTTGTTTTGAACACCATAAAAGGTGGGGGACAAGCTCTTGTTTTCGCTTCTACAAGGAAAAACTCGGTCTCCGCCGCAAAAACTCTTGCTCAACACACAGGCGAAGCCTTATCCAAACCCATGAAACGCACTCTGGAGCACGAAGCAGAAAAAATCCTTTCCGCGGGTGAGCGAACCCAAATTAGCGAAAACTTGGCTGAGTTTGTCCGGTGCGGTGTAGCTTTTCACCATGCAGGTTTAGCGGGAGCGCATCGGAAAATAATTGAAGACGGTTTTAAAGAAGGAAAAATCAAAGTTTTAACCGCCACTCCCACTTTAGCTTTTGGAGTTAACCTTCCGGCTCGAATGGTTATCATTCAGGATTATAGGCGTTTTGAGCCTGGCTACGGTAACTACCCCATAAGTGTACTTGATTACAAGCAGATGGCTGGCAGAGCTGGCAGACCAAAATATGACAAAGTAGGTGAATCTGTTCTTATAGCCAAAACATCAGATGAAGCCGATTATTTGATGGAGGGCTATGTTATGGCTAAGCCTGAGCGGATCTGGTCTAGGTTGGGTGTTGAAAAAATCATTCGTGGCCACGTATTGGCAACTGTTGCGTCTGATTTTGCGCATTCTGAAGAGGGAATTTACGAGTTTTTCAGCAGAACCTTCTACGCTTACCAATACGACGTAAAAGCAATAAAAGGGATTATCGGAAAAATTTTGAAGACCCTCTACGAAGAAGAAATGATTGACATAAGCGGCGACAACATTTACGCCACAAAGTTTGGAAAACGAACAAGCGATCTCTACATTGACCCACTGTCCGCAGTTGTAATTCGAAATGCCCTGAAAAATGAGCCCGCTAACATCACCGATTTTGGTTTACTTCATCTTATTTCTCATACGCCCGACATGGGGCCAGTCATGAGACCCTATGCTCGTGAATGTGATGTTTTGGCTCTTCAAATGGAGCAGCATAGAGATGAATTGTTTGTTGATCCTCCAAACGAGTGGGATGACCATTTAACATATGAGCAGTTCCTTGGTGAAATCAAAACTGCGGTGGTTATGAAAAACTGGATTGAAGAAATCAGTGAAGAAAAACTTATCGAACAATTCAATGTTCAGCCTGGCGACTTGTACCGAACTATTGAGAATGCAAAGTGGCTGCTTCATGCAACCGATGAGTTAGCGTCGCTTTTTGGAGCAAAAGAAATCCTGCCTCTTACAAATGAGTTGGTGGAGAGGGTTTCCAAAGGCATAAAGAAGGAACTTTTGCCCATTGTTCATCTTGAAGGAGTTGGCAGAGTACGCGGACGAATAATCTTCAACGCAGGGTATAGAACCATTGAAGACATAAAACATGCATCAATCGAGGAATTGACAAATTTACCAACTATTGGTCCGAGGTTGGCGAAGAAGATTAAGGAGCAGGTGGGTGGCTTTGTTAAAAAAGATGAATGGGAAAAGCTTGATACTGAGCAAGAGTTTAAGCAGAAGGCGCTTGGAGATTTTTAACTTCTAAATTGGTTTTTGCTTACTTTTTTTTTCGTTAATAGAAGAAGAAGCTTGGTGGGAAGCACCTTCTTCTTCTTCTTCTTCTTCTTCTTCTGCTTTCACGTATCTGTTAACAGTTAAGCCACTTAATGCTGGATAGTTAGACACTATTTGTTTAAAAGAAGAAGTTTAGAAAAACAGTTTTTCTTCTTTTCGCAAAATCTACGGATGTTGATAAGTTTATGATTTGGCGAATTTCTCGGCTTGTTTAACTGCCGTGCCCAAATAATTCTTTGGATCCAACGCCTCGTCAATTTCTTTCTCATCGAGTTTGCTGCTGACAAGTCTATCTTTGAGAAGAACTTGTTTGAACTCCCGTTTTTCAACGGCGCTTTGAATGGTAAGCTTTCTTAGCAACTCATGTGCATCTTGCCTGTTCACGCCCTTCTTTGCCAATGCCATCATTACCGATTCTGACATTGTGCGTCCCTGAGTTATGCCAAGGTTATGCAGCATCTTTTCCTTGTCAATTCGCAAGTTACCTACGATATTGCACATTAAACTAAGCATATAGTCGAGCAGTATGTTTGATTCTGGCAAAATAAACCGTTCAGCTGATGACTGCGTTAAGTCTCTTTCATGCCAAGTAATCATATCTTCCAACGCTGGAGTGCTTAGGCTTCGAACAATCCTGGCTAAACCACACACGCGCTCGCATGTTTCAGGATTCTGTTTATGCGGCATCGTGGAGCTACCGACTTGTTTGCTCGCTTCGAACGCTTCAAAAACCTCCGCGATTTCAGGTCTTTGCAGTTCACGAATTTCTGTTGCGAAATTTTCAAGCGAAGAAGCAATCATCGCGTAAATGCCTATAATCTCAGCATAACGGTCTCTTTGAACGATCTGCGTTGAAATCTCTGCTTCTTTGAGGCCAAGCCGTTTAGTTACAAGCTGTTGAATCACTTCAGCATGTTCACCCAAACCAGCCTGCGTACCCACTGCACCACTTATTTTTCCCACCAAAACCCGTTTTTTAGCTTCGTTTAAGCGTTGAATGTGTCTATCAATCTCATAGCCCCAAACAGCAAATTTAAAGCCCAAAGTAATTGGCAACGCATGTTGTCCGTGAGTTCTGCCGATCATAATTGTTTCTTTGTGCTCAGCTGATTGCTTCTGTAAAATAGTTTTGAAGTCAACAAGTTTTTTCTCAATTATCGCGGTGGCATCTTTCATTTGCAATGCATTAGCTGTGTCAACTATGTCATAGCTCGTTGCTCCCAAATGTACGTAGGCGCCGCTTGATCCGCTGACTTCTGAGAGTGCACGAACAAGAGACGCAATATCATGTTTTATGAGTTTTTCAATCGATTTCACACGGTCAACTTTAACGTGTTTTGTGTTGGCGTTGGCAGCGATTTTTTCAGCGTCTTTTCTTGGAATGTTGCCTACTTCAGCATGGGCTAAAGCTAAGGCAGCTTCAACGTCGAGTAGCTTTTGAAGCCGTGTTTCTTCTTCAAAGACTTTTAGCATTTCTGGTGTACCATAACGACCAGTATCAATTGGTAAGATAGGCAAGTAAAGTTCCTCAGAGCCTAAAGATACTCGCATTAAAGATTAATGTTTTACCAATGTTATTACTCATTATAACATGGCATTGAGTGTTTGGTATGAAAACAACGGTAGCAGTATTAGATAAGGAAGGTGATAACGTCGTTGATCGTGTTTTGGATGTTCTCAACACGCTTAGCGGTAGACAGCCTTCTCATTTTGGGTTAGTGTCGCCAAAAAAAATTGTTATTGAGAAAAGTCCCGGTATTTTAAGTAGGCAGGGCATAGAGTCTTCAGCCGTCGTTGGTTATGTCTCGACGAAACCTGCAGTGTCAAGTGACTATGAGTTTTTGCAGTTGGATGATGCCGCACTAATGTTTGAGGGTAGAATCTACTCAATCTCACCCAAAAATGCTGTTATGGAACAAGTCGCCAAGGAACCGCTCCATTGCGAAGCCCTCCTGCAAACGCTGATGAAAAATTCCGATGGAGACTACTCTTTTTTAATTGCTAAAGACAGATGGATCGGGGCGGGAAGAGATCCCGTTGGTGTTCAACCGCTCTACTATAGTGAAAACAAAACCCTAGCTGCCCTGGCTACAAACCGAAACGCTCTATGGCTACTGGGATTAGACGAACCGCTCTCTTTTCCGCCTGGAAAAATGGGTTTTGTAAACCGTGAAGGGTTCCAATTCAAATCCGTTAAAACACTCTCATTTACATCTCCAAAAGAAATAACTATAGATGACGCAGCAAAACAACTTCAAACACTTCTTGAGGAATCAATCAAACGTCGCACACAGAACTTGAAAGAAATTGCTGTGGCCTTTTCTGGAGGATTAGACAGCAGCTTAGTCGCTTATTTAGCCAGTAAACTTGGAGTCAAAGTTAACTTGCTTCATGTGAGCATGGAGAATCAGCCTGAAACAGAAGAAGCGATCGAGGCATCTGAACTATTAAATTTGCCACTTCAAGTCGATTTATTCAAAGATTCTGACGTGGAAAACACTTTAGCTCAGGTTGTAGCCCTTATTGAAGAAGCTGACCCGATTAAAGCCAGCATTGGTTTACCATTTTATTGGGTAGCCGAGAAGGCTTCTGAAGCACGTCTCAATGTAATGTTGGCAGGACAAGGAGCAGACGAGTTGTTTGGAGGCTATCAACGTTATGTCAAAGAATATTGTAAAGACGGCGCAGAAAAAGTCCGAAAAACAATGTTTGACGATGTAGCCAACATCTTTGAGAGTAATCTTGAACGAGACCTCAAAATCACCAGTTATTTTGATGTACAACTGCGTTTGCCATTCGCATCTTTTGAGCTTGATCAGTTCGCCTTAAACTTGCCGATTGAATGCAAGATGGAACCCAAAGTTGACACGCTAAGAAAGTTGGTTTTGCGAAAAGTAGCTCTGAATGTTGGTTTGCCAAGTGCATTGGTAGAAAAACCTAAGAAAGCAGTGCAGTACTCCACAGGCATTAACGATGCAATAAAACGGGTAGCAAAAGCTCAAGGCAAAACGGTTAACGAATACATAAATGAACTACTAAAGAATCAAAGAGTATAGCTTTCGAAATATGCATGCAAATTCTTTAACTATTGAACTACCTATCGAAGGAGAGAGGAAGAGGCAAGAACGACAAACGCAGCGGTGTTGAAAAAAAGTGTAGCTCAAGAAAATCAAGATTTCTTGCGTGTTTATCTCAACTTTGGAAGGAATGCTCGAGTTTAGCCGGATCTTCGATTCTGGTAGACCCCCCGGTTCATGAAAGTATGTTGACATATGTTGAAACCTTCAACTTTGATCATGACAAAAATCAATTATTCAAGAAATTTCCTTCAAAAATACACTAAATATAAACAAAATTTCAATAAAATTAAGGGGTCAATCTTACTCGGTCGCGTGGATACAGTGTTACTTCCCGGATGTTCTTTTTCCCGGTCAAGATCATCGTTAGCCGCTCAAGCCCAATAGCCCATCCCGCGTGAGGGGGCATGCCGTAATCGAAAGCTTGCAAGTGATACTTGAAGGATTCAGGGTTGAGCCCTTTCTCTTGCATCCTTTGCATCAACTGGTCTTTTTGGCTGATTCTTGTACCGCCAGAAACCAACTCGATATATCTCCACATTAAATCAAAGCCTTCGCAGATTTCAGGTTTGTCATCACATGGCTTAATGTAGAACGCTTTCGCATGTGTCGGCCAGTCTGTTACGAAGTAGAAGAATGGATAGAGTTTGGCTAGTTCTCGGAATGCTTCCGTTGGGATATCTTCGCCCCATGGAATTGCTACTCCTTGTCCTTTGAGGTCTTCAAGAACTTGGGTGTAGGTTAAACGTTTGAATGGAATCTCGGGCACATCAAACTTGTATTTTAATGCTGAAAGTTCAGAGACACATTTTTCTCTAACTGTTACACAGGCGTAATGTATAACCTGTTCTAGAAGTCCCATGACATCTTGAGCATTCGCAAAAGCCATTTCGATGTCAACAGATGTGAACTCGCTAAGGTGCCTACGGGTGTGGGATTCTTCAGCCCTAAAGAATGGACCAACCTCAAACACTTTTTCAAAACTCAACGTTAATTCTTCTTTGTAAAGTTGTGGGCTTTGCGCAAGGTAGGCTTTTTGGTCAAAATATTTAACTGAGAAAAGTTCTGCTCCGCCTTCAGTTGCAGACGCTATTATGCGTGGGGTATGAACTTCTAAAAAACCTTTTTCAAACAAGTAGTTTCTGATTGCGTTTAAGGCGGTATGCTGGATTTTAAACGCTGCTAAAACTTTATCCTGTGTGAGATCAAGGGCTCTTGCATCTAAACGAGCCTCAATGAGAGCGGGCGTTTTGCCTGTAATGTCAATGGGCAATGCTTCAATGGCTGTGTTTAAGATTTTGATTGCATTTGGAATTATCTCTATGCCTCTTGGTGTCATGTTGGTTTTTTTAACATTGCCCTTAACTGCTAGACTGAATCTTTTCTGAAGCAAATTTGATTGGGCTAAAACTTCAGGAGCTATTCTTTTTTTGGGAATGGTTATTTGGATGGTTCCGTCACGGTCTTGCATTATTATGAATCGAATGCCGCCTAAATCGCGTATTTCCTGAACCCACCCAAAAAGGGTAACCTCTTGACCATCGATCTCGGGTGTTACATTACTTGTATAGTGAGTTCTACTCCATTCACCAAGAGAGTCCAAGTTCATGACTGGTTCGCCAATCCCTAATCTGCAATTTCAACGCGTAAAGACATTTTTCGTACTTTACTAGCTATTTCCTTTAGCGCCTTAAGATCAAAAGGCAACTGTGCGCCGCGTTTCCGTTTGAGAATAACTCGGGTTTCAGTTGTTCCGTCTGGAAGCCAAATAGTATTGATTGTTAGAATACTGAAGGGTATGAACAAGTCTTCTAGGAATTTGCGGTCGTCAACACCATACTCTAAAACTTTAACATTTTTGCCTGTTTCATCGCCAATGGTTTTGATGATTTTGCCGCTGTAGCCTAAAAGTTTTGGTACATCTCCATGTCCAACAATAATGGCTAAGGTTTTTTCTACGTCAACTGCTTTGTAAAAGCAGACGTTTTGCAGGGAAGGATACTTTTCTTCTAGCGAAAGTAGTAACCTGGCTATTTTCAAATCTAACTCGCTGATTTCGCCAGACTTTACTTTAGATGAACACTTTTGGCATAGTATGCCACTTTTTAAGCAGAAACTGCAAAGTTCAGTTTTCATTTTTTTGTCGTTTATCCTGCAAAGTTAGGAGTTCGCTACTCGTGATTATCTGATCAATGTTATTTCTATTGTGCTTACATTGGTTGCAGCGTTGCCTTCTTCTTGTGCTTCAAACTGGTCTGTTCCGATTCCGATGCTTTTAATTTTTACTTCTGGCAGAAATCTGTGTCGGACAACTTCAGCTACGTCTATTGCTCGACTGATTGATCTTCCGCGTGCTTTTATGCTGACCTCTTTAGCTCCGCCGTGAAAGAAAGTAATGCATGCGAGTACATAGTTCATTATTGGTTTTTTGCCGATCAAGACCGCGCTGCTTTCCGTCACGCCTCGCTTCACTCCTAGTTTACTTTTTAAGTGGCTTCAGTAAAGATTTTTCTGAAAATAAATACATTGTGGTATAAGCTTTACGTTCTAGCTGAGCATTTGTAAATTACTTTGCAGATTACATTTTATGTTTTTTTGGTTATTGATTAAGAAAGTTGCTTGCAAACTCTACACATCAGCAAGCATGTTGGCATTAAATTCTTAAGTAACCTCACTATTGTAAAGGTTTAACTTCACAAACCACAGCAAAAGTGACAAATTTGGAACCATTAACTAAACGTTCAATTCAACTCTTAAAAACACTCTACGAAAAAGGAAAATCTACAAACACCTACACGTTAAGGATAAAACAAGACGAATTATCAAACCAGCTGGGAGTAAGCAGACAAGCATTAAACGTTCATTTACGTAAACTTAAAAACCGAGGTTACATTCGAACTGGTAGAGGTTTCATCGACGTCACTGACAAAGGCTTAAACGCGCTCGGGGTCTCCACAACACCCGCATTTATTCTCCTCAAAGTCTCACCTATAAAACGAATCCATGTTTACGACCAAATAAGAGAACTTGCGGTTTCGAGAGCATTCCGAATCGCAGGAGAAGTAGATGCTTTAATCATAGTTGAAAGGGATAATCTTGATGAAATACTGAAAAAACTCTATAACATCGATGGAATAGAGGATACCCGCTCTTATGTCACTATTGAAGAAATTCAATAAAATTTTTAGTTTTTTGTGAATTCTAAAGTTCAGACAAAAGGTATATTTGATACTTAACCATCAAAGACTTAGCCAAAATAGAAGGTTAATAATAAATGCCGATATTAGATCCAGTAAAAAAAGCCATAGCGCAAAAGCACAGGTTGTACATGAAAATCTGCAGAGACTGCGGCTCACGTAACGCTGCAACCGCAATAAAATGCAGAAAGTGCAAAGGCAAGAACCTGCGCTGGAAGAAACGAGAAATAGTAAAGTAAGCTTCTTTCTTTATTTTCGATTTCTTATTTGTGCAGTCACTTTTCCAATATCTAAAAAATTATTGGATAAACTTATTTTTTCAAAACTCTAAAATGGAGGAGAATAGCACTTTTTATCAAAATACAAATTGCCTGCTAGTCTCACAAGTGGCTCTAAAAATGCTGCATGTACTTCTTCTCTAACTGAACAACTTCTGCATGTCGGAAAAATTTCAGATTTAGAACAGGAATTCTTGATCCTTGTGTTTGTCATTACTGAATGTTCCCATAACCTTAATTTTGGCATTTCTTTCCAGTTTGATAGAAATTACACGTTTTCTTTCGGTTTGCCTTTGGTAGACATTTACATTTATTCAGATAACACTGAAAGTTAAAATTATGAGGTTTGATGGCTCCTGCTTTTTGATAGTCAACAGTCAATGACAGCTAGAGGGCGTTAACGAGGGTTTCCATGTTGAAAACTGTGTTTGCGCATCCATTCTTGATCAATGGGATCGCTTGGCCAGCAAGACCGATGCTGTTCAAAAACGGCGAAAACATTTTGATTTCTTCTCCACACGCGACACCTACTACGCCTTCGTAATTGGTGTTTTTCAAGATTTTAGGGATACATGAGCCGCCTGGAACGATGTAAACGTCATAACCTTTTGTTGCGGCTAGTTGGCTGGATTGGTTAACTAAGCAATCTTCTGAACAGTGGCCACATTTGTACGTTGGTATATCTGGGTTAAACGAAGCTTTACATCGGTTGTCCAAGTATTTTCTTGAGCAATGAGGTAGGAAAAGAGCTCTTTTCTTTGTTTGCAAGAATTTACTTCGCTCAATCAGGTTCACTGCTTGCACATCAATAAAATCTTGAAGCAGAACTATCGCGTCATTAATATTAAGTCCAGTAGCTTCTTCAATTCTAAATTGGACAATAAGGTGCTGGAGTTTATCAAGTAGGCTTTTATGCATGCCCTTCTGGTAACTCACAGTAGCAATTTCGGTGAAGAAAAAGCGTGGAACTTTAGAAAGATCAAAAGTAAATCTATAGGGCATATTCTAAGGATTGATTATCGACTCTTAAAAGAATAACTGTCTATACTAAGAATACCTGAGGTTTTATCTTAATTTAAGCCTAAAATCTCTTTAATTGCCGCAAGTTGTTCGCGTAGTTGCTTTACCTCTGTCTCTAGGGTATTGGCTCGCGACTCAGTGTCTTTCTTGAAGCTTTCTAAACCACTTAACAACTCAGGTTGAGTTTTAAAAGTCTCCATTTTTTGGCGCAAATCAAGTAAATCTTGTTTAAGCTCTGACTGGATCTCTTTAAGTTTACCAACTAAATCTTCTATTTTTGGCGCTTCAACTTTTTTTATGGCTGATTCAGTCATTACATGAACCCATGTATAAAACAAATGGAAAGAAAATTAGATGCTTATCTGGAACATTAAACGTTCCACAAGCTCCTTGTACCTATTCCGGATAGTAACCTCAGTTACCTGTGCGATCTCAGCGATTTCTCTTTGTGTTTTGCGCTCTCCCGTTAAAACAGATGCTACGTAACTTGCTGCTGCCGCGATTCCAGTTGGTCCTCTGCCAGATGTCAGTTTAAGTTCTTTTGCCGCAGCCAAAATTTTATGAGCAATTTCTTCTACTTTTCCCTGCATCGTCAGTTGGTTAGAAAACTTTGTTATGTATTGGCTTGGTCTGAGCGGTGGGATTGAATAGTTTAATTCTCTTATGAGGAAACGGTAACTTCTGCCAACTTCTTTTTTGTTTACAGTGGATGATTGAGCTATTTCATCTAAGGTTCGCGGTAACCCACATTGTCTACACGCTAAATAAATCGCTGCTGAAGTAACACCTTGAATTGACCTGCCGCGAATAAGTCGCTCTTTTACCGCTTTTCTGTAAATAACTGATGCAGTTTCAAGAATGTTTTTTGGTAAGTTTAAGTTGTTTGAAATCTTGGTAATTTCAGATAGGGCAAACGCCAAATTCCGCTCTGTTGCATCTGAAACTCTGATACGTCTTTGCCATTTCCGCAGACGATAAACCTGTGCTTTCTGCCCAGGCGAGAGGCTTTTTCCGTAAATGTCTCGGTCATGCCAATCTATTGTTGTTGACAAACCTTTATCGTGAATTGTATACGTTAAGGGTGCTCCAACTCTGGTTCGCTTTGATCTTTGCTCGTCATCAAAAGCTCTCCATTCAGGTCCCCGATCAGCTATTTTGGCTGCTACTACGAAACCACAGTCCATACATACTATTTCAGCGCATTCATAATCGCGCATAAGTCGGGTGCTGCCACATTCTGGGCATGATTGTATTTTGGCTGGTTCAGTTTTTGCGGTTTGGTCAGTTTCTACCTTGCTGTCTCTGCTCATTCATTTTTTGCTCCGTTGCGTTTTCGAGAGAAGCAAGTACACCGGTTTATTCAATAGTTTAGCAGGTTCCCTAATTGTTGGTTTAACTACTGCATAAGGAGCGGATACTGGTCCTATTATATCAAAAACTTTGCCGATAACATTTAAGTTCTCATCAACAACTTCAGAGCCTATTCTAGGCGCTTGTTCAGTCTTAACAATTAAGTTTTTAGATGGAGTTAACGCCTTTATTCTGCCCAATTTTTGCAAATGCGCCATTCCCCTCTCGAAAAACATGTAGGAACTCGTAATAGCTTATTTAAAGCTTTCTAAGGTCTTTAAAAGCAGAAAGTTTAGTCTGCTATTTTCGGGCAGAAAGCTTCTTAAATAAGAAGTGTGGATATGACTGTGCCTTAAAAGGGTGAGGCTAATATGTCTAAACCATTCTATGTAAAATATGAAGTACCAAAAGAAATCGTAGATGCAGCCTATGAAGCCCTAACGATAGCTTCTAAAACAGGAGTAGTTAGGAAAGGAACAAACGAAGCTACAAAAGCTGTTGAACGATCCATAGCGAAACTTGTAGTCATAGCTGAAGATGTTGATCCACCAGAAGTTGTGGCTCATTTACCGCTTCTCTGTGAAGAAAGAAAAATACCATACGTGTTCGTCCCAAGCAAAGAAAAACTAGGCACCTCCATAGGAATCGACGTTCAATGTGCAGCCGCATGCATTCTCAAAGAAGGAGAAGCCGCAGGATTAATCAAAGAAATCGTAACACGAATTGATCAGGTTAAACGAGGAACTCAGTAATGAGTAAAGAAGCAGCTGAAGAGCCTATTCCGTCAGAAGTCATTCAAGTCATAGGTCGAACAGGCGTTACTGGCGAAATCTCACAGGTTCGAGTGCGCATAATGGAAGGCAAGGACAAAGGACGAATCATCACACGCAACGTTAAAGGACCAGTCCGCGTTCAAGATATTCTGATGCTGCGAGAAACAGAAAGAGAAGCGAAGAAAATCACAAGATAAACATAAGGAGAAAAATTGTCATGCCAAAAAACCGTAAATGTTCGTTCTGTGGTGCTGATTTCCCAGCTGGCACAGGCATGATGTTCGTTAAAAATGACGGCTCAATTCTATGGTTCGATTCTGGCAAATGCAAGAAAAGCTCGCTGCAATTCAAACGAGACGCACGTAAGTTAAAGTGGACCAAGTACTTCGGTAAAGAAGAAAAAGGCAAAGGGTAAACCAAAAGTCTTCTTCAGTTTCAACCCATTTTTTCCTATTTAGTTAGATATTCGATTTTTAACCGAAAGCTTATCTTTTAGCCAATCCATTCTCTGAAATTTAAGGTTATAATTTGCCACTTTTCAGAACAAAAAAAGAACCCTTCGAATGGTTGAAATCAAACAAAAAAATAATAGATGTCCGAAAAGGCGCACCGCTTCGATGGAGAGGTTGCTGTTTATCTTTCTGGCCGAAATGTACTTCGAATGAAAATTATTAGAAAAGAAACCGGAAAACTAATTGAAATTGTGCGATCTGATAATTACAAGTTGGTTATTCCTTCTGCTTTAGTTCTTGATGACGCGATTGCTTATTTGCGAGGGCTTTATGTTGGATATGAGGGCGCTTTTACGGCTTATTATGTCGTTCAATTAGATAACTAGCCTATTTTGTTTTGTTTTTTTTACGAAAAGAACTAAATTTATATTAATAGTATCAATTTTTACAATCATAAATGCGTTTTTAGTAATAATGTTGTGAAAAACGTAAACCTTAAATACAAAGCTAAGCATTGTTTGGCTATCAAAAATGAGGAACTTAAAATGGTAACATTTAGCGGTTGTTACACTGCATTAATAACTCCAATGACCAATAATCGGCAAGTCGATTATGAAGGCTTACATGACTTAGTAGATTTCCAAATAAAACAAGGGGTAAAAGGCGTACTTGCAGTAGGCACAACTGGCGAAAGTCCAACTTTAGATTGGCATGAACACAACCAAGTAATTGAAAAAATCCACGAATACGCAGGCACAAGATGCTTAACCATCGCTGGAACAGGAAGCAACTCAACACAAGAAGCAATAGAAGGAACAGAACATGCTCAGCGGATAGGCATAAAATGCGTTCTGCTTGTAGACCCATATTACAATGGACCGAGCTCTTTGGAAATACGAAAAGAGTACATTGAACCAATTGCGCGACAATTTCCTGACGTCCAGATTATCCCCTATATCATCCCTGGGCGAACAGGAACCCAACTTTACCCTCAAGACCTAGCAGTGCTTCATCAGCAATACCCAAACGTTCGATGTGTAAAAGAAGCTACGGGTGACCTCAAGAACATGGAGTTGACTAGGCAGTTTTGCGGAGAAGATTTTGATATCCTCTCGGGTGATGATGACAAGACCTACACGATGATGATTTCACCTGACATCGGCGCCAGCGGCGTTATCTCAGTTATTTCCAATGTTGTTCCCAATGCTGTTGTGGACATGGTACATTACTTGCTGGATGGTAATGAGGAAGCCGCCAGCGTAATTGCCCAGGCACTCCAACCTCTCTTTAACTTAGTTACGGTGAAAACCCAAGAACAAACCCCATATGGGCCGGTAACTTGCAAAGCAAGAAATCCATTGGCGTACAAGACGCTGATGAATGTGCTTGGAATGCCATCAGGAGCCTGCAGGCAGCCTCTAGGAAAGATGACTCGTGCCGGTTTAGAGGTTGTTCTTACAAATGCGCGAAAAGTCTATGAAACTAACCCCGAAATTCTCCAGCCAGTCTCTGACTTCTTCAATGTTGACTTAAAAGATCGACTATACAATGCGAAGTACATAGAGGGCTTATATTATGGTTAAACTGTGTGTAGCAGGCGCAGCAGGTCGAATGGGCAACGCTGTCATCGCAGAAGCAACTGCGAGAGGGCATCAGATTGTAGGAGCAATCGAAGCTCCAAACAACCCCAATATCGGCAAAACTCTGCAAGAACTTCGGTATCACAAACTCCGACACCAAAATTTTCGGCTCAGACAGATTAACCGATGCTTTGCAAAACGCAGACATCTACATTAGCTTCACCCTACCCATGGCAGAAGTGGTTAACATACCGATAGTTGCCAGTTTTGGAAAACGCATAATCTTGGGGACTACCGGCTTCACCCCTGAACAAAGTCTCCAAGTGGTCAATGCCATGTCAGGGAAGGTCCCTTCAGTTTTCTCGCCAAACTACTCAGTCGGAGTCAATATAATGTTTAAGCTAGCAGAAGCTTTGAAATCGTTTCCCAATGGATATGACTTTAGCATAAATGAAATTCATCATACTGGCAAAAAAGATGCTCCAAGTGGCACTGCAAAGAAGCTAGGCGAAATCGTGACTAACGTTCGTGGCTACAATAAGGTTGTGTCTGGACGGGAAGGAATAAGCCCGCGACAAAATGGAGAACTTGAAATCACTGCTCTTCGAGCAGGAGGAGTACCTGGTATTCATGACTTAATCGTTGCGGGACCCTACGAAATGCTCCGCATAGAACATATCGCTTTCTCACGCAACGTCTTTGCACAAGGCGCTGTTTATGCCGCTGAATGGCTTAGCAAACAAAATGAAACTAAAGTATTCAGTATGGCTGATGTCTTAGGTTTATCTTAAGCATAGATCAACCATTAACTTTTTTATCGGCGAATACTAACTCAAAAGAGCAGGAAGAAACAAAACATGCCTATGAAACGTAAAGTCGCAATATTAGGGGCAACAGGAGCCGTTGGACAACGATATATCCAACTTTTACAGGGACATCCATGGTTTCAAATTGAAGTGCTTGCCGCTTCCGAGCGGTCAGCAGGCAAAAAATATGGCGATGCTTGTAACTGGGTCATGGAGACAAATTTACCAAAAGAAATTGCTGAAATGCCCGTAGCAAACGCTGATGTTGAATCAGTGGAGAAAGCAGGTAACATAGATTTGGTGTTTTCATCTCTTCCAGGGGATTTGGCGGGTCCTGTTGAATCTGAATTTGCAGCGCTTTTTCCAGTGTTTAGTAAAGCCAGTGCACATCGGATGGAAAAAGATGTTCCATTAATTATTCCAGAGATTAACCCCGATCACGCAGATTTAATCAAAGTCCAGCAAAAACTTCGCGGTTGGAAAGGATTCATTACTACTGACCCTAATTGCAGTACGATTCAGCTTGCGATTTCTCTTAAGCCTTTGGTGCAGTTTGGATTAAAAGAAATTATTGTTTCAACAATGCAGGCCCTTAGTGGTGCTGGATATCCAGGTGTGGCTTCACTTGACATAATTGACAATGTTGTTCCATTCATTTCGGGCGAAGAAGAGAAAATGGAAGCTGAAGCCCTGAAAATCCTTGGTACCTTTAACGGAAAAGTTGTGCAGAACGCTGATTTCAAGCTTAGCGCTAGTTGCAATAGAGTTCATGTGAAAGATGGGCATTTGGAATCAGTTTTCATAAAGCTCGTAGAGGACCCTTCAGTGCAAGAGATTGAAAATGCATTTACCAATTTCAAAGGTGAACCGCAAAAACTCAATTTACCCTCCGCTCCTGTAAACCCGATTGTAATTAGGCATGAAAAAAATAGACCTCAGCCACGTTTCGACCGCGATACTGGTTGCGGCATGAGCGTTGTAGTCGGCAGAATACGTAAAGATCCAATTATGACCTTCAAGTACATGTGCCTAGGTCACAATACGATTAGAGGCGGTGCCGGCGCTGGTATTTTGAGTGCTGAACTCTTTGTTGCTAAGGGCTTAGCTTAAACTCTTTAAATGCAGTAACGAGGGTGTAATTAGTATGGTTAAGACTAGAAAGCTTCGTGACCCTTTAGAGGACCGAAAAGGAAGTTTATTCTTTGACAATGTCTCAGTTAAGGAGTTGGCTCAAAAATATGATACTCCATTGTATGTAGTGAGCGAGAAGCGTATTAGAGATAATTATAATCGAATTTATGACGCTTTAATCCGCAACTACAAATACGTTCGACTCTATTACGCTGCAAAAGCCAACTCAAACCTTGCAGTGCTTAAGATTCTGCAGTCGCAAGGCGCATATTTGGACACTGTTAGCCCTGGCGAAGTTTTCATGGGGTTAATAAGCGGGTACACCCAGGACCGTATAATGTTCACAGGAACAAACGTGCGAAACGACGAGTTAAAAGTATTATCCGACGCAAACGTCACAATGAACATCGACTCACAATCACAACTAGATAGACTCCTAAAAATTGCTGTCCCACCCATTTTATCTGTTCGAATTAACCCCGAAATCGGTGCAGGTCACCATAGCCATTGCATAACTGCTGGTCCAGATTCAAAATTTGGGCTTTGGGAAGAAGAGGCGATTCAAGCTTACGCAATTGCTAAACGGGCAAGAGTGGAACGTTTCGGCATTCAAATGCATATTGGCTCAGGTATCCTAGACGTGGAGCCTTACGTTTTGGCAGTTGACAAACTTTTGAGTATAGCTAAGAGGATTCATGACGAAGTGGGCATATCTTTTGAATTCATCGATATTGGCGGCGGATTTGGAGTTCCATATAAGCCGGAGGAAAAAGAATTTGATTTGAATGAATTCGCTGCAAAAGTTGTGTACTCCATTCAAAGCCAAGGTTTCTGAGTACGGGCTGGGTAAACCGTTTCTGTGCATAGAACCTGGAAGATACCTAGTTTGTGATGCAAGCATTATGCTTACAGAAGTTAACACCGTTAAGGTTACACCTTCCAAAAAATTCGTCGGCGTTGACGCAGGCTTCAACACGCTGATTAGGCCAACAATGTATGGCTCATATCATCAAATTCTAGTTGCTAACAAGCTTGGAGCGGCGGATAAAGAAACTTATGACGTGGTAGGTCCAATCTGCGAGTCAGGAGACGCCATAGCCAAAGACAGGGAGCTTCCCATAATTGAAGAAGGTGATTTGCTCGCCGTTCTAAACGCTGGAGCATACGGTTTCAGTATGAGTTCACAATACAATTCAAGACCCCGAGCCGCAGAAGTTCTAATACGGCAGGGCAAATCATTTTTGATTAGAGAACGCGAGCAACTGGATAATTTGACAGCTAATCAACGGGCGGCAGACTGAGCTATGCGTTTCTGGAAGATGCATGGTTTAGGCAACGATTACATAGTAATCGACAATAGACACAATAAAATAGGTGGTAAGCAGGCTGCGGATTTATCAAAGCGACTTTGTGATAGGCACTTCTCGGTGGGGGCTGATGGGCTTTTGCTGGTTTCTGATTCGAAATTGGCTGACGCAAAAATGCGAATTTTCAACTCTGACGGGAGTGAAGCCGAAATGTGCGGTAATGGCATACGATGCTTTGCAAAGTACTGCTACGAAAACGGCATCGTTCCAAAACAAGAGTTTACAGTTGAGACTTTGTCAGGCTTAAAACGTGTTTGGCTCTCTATTAAAAGAGAAGAGGTTGCGGCTGTCAAGGTAGAGATGGGCGCGCCAAACTGGCAAAGAAGCTCCATTCCAATGGTTGGGCAAGGTACATGTATCAATGAAAACTTAACTGTTGGCGGTAAAGGCTACAAAGTAACTTGTCTTTCAATGGGTAATCCTCATTGCATAATATTTGTCGACAAAGTAGATGATTTTCCAGTTGAGCAAATTGGACCAAAAATCGAGAACCATAAAGTTTTTCCGAAAAGAACCAATGTCGGATTCACTCAATTTATGAACCGAAACGAGTTGAAAGTTCGAGTTTGGGAGCGTGGCTGTGGAGAAACCTTAGCTTGTGGGACCGGAATTTGTGCTGCTGTTGCTGCAGCAAACAAGCTTGGAATGGTCGGCGAGAATGTAATTGTTCATGTTCTTGGCGGAGATTTGCAAGTTGAAGTTGCTGAAACTTTGTTTTTGAGCGGAGCAACTGAAAAAGTTTTTGAAGGAACATTATTTGGAGAAACTTAAATTGACATTTGATTACGCTGAAAGAATTAAGCGATTACCTCCTTACTTGTTCGCTGAAATTGAAAAAATAATTAAAGAAAAGAAAGCCCAAGGTATCGATTTAATTTCGCTAAGCATTGGTGATCCTGACCTACCGCCTCCATCCTTCGTTATTGAAGCGCTAAAAGAAGAGGCTGCCAACACAAAGAACCATAACTATTCTTTCAGTCAAGGAGAACCAGACTTCCGAGAAGCCATCGTAGGATGGTACAAGAAACGTTTCAACGTTGATTTGCAGCCTGACCAAGTAGTAGCGCTCTTAGGCTCCAAAGAGGGCATAGCAAACATCGCCCGAGCCTTCATAAATCCAGGCGACCGTGTGCTTGTGCCTGACCCCGCTTACCCGGTTTACGCTAACGGAAGCACAATTCTCTGCGATGGTGCAGTGGTGCCTTTGCCATTGCTTGAAAAGAATGGTTTCAAACCCGACTTTGAAGCGGTTAATCCTAAAGGGCTTAAAATGATGTTTCTCAACTACCCCAACAACCCAACCGCTGCTACAGTGGACAAAGCATTTCTCAAAGAAGTTGTTAACTTCGCCAAAGACAACAACATCATACTCTGCTATGATAACGCCTACTCCGAAATCACCTATGACGGTTACCATGCACCAAGCATTTTGGAGATTGACGGTGCCATGGACGTTGCCATCGAGTTCCATTCACTTTCAAAAACCTTTAACATGACGGGTGATCGCATCGGCTTTGCTGTTGGAAACAAGCAACTTGTCAGCGGCTTAACAAAAGTCAAATCACAAATTGATTCTGGACCGCCAGTTTACACGCAGAAAGTTGCAGTTAAAGCCCTCGCGTCTTATTCAAGCCATGATGCTCCTGAGTTCCTTAAGAAAAACAACCAAATCCTTCAAGAACGTCGTGACCTGCTCGTTGAAACACTTTGCAAAATCGGTTACGAATGTGAAAAGCCCAAGGCAACATTCTATGTTTGGGTTAACTGCAAAGCCGACTCAATGAAATTCACCGCAAAACTGCTGGATGTTGGTGTAGCTGTGACGCCCGGCGTAGGCTTTGGTACATATGGCGAAGGCTACATACGCATAACATTTACACAGCCCAAAGACCGCATAATTGAAGCTTGCGACAGAATCGCTGCCGCGTTCTAATTTTTTCCCAAAGCTTTTATTGCTTTCAAATTAATTGCACTTAAGGGTCATTGATATCTCAAGAGGAGAAAAAGAAGAAAAAGAAATCGCAGCAAAAACTTCTTTTAGAAAACCAAGAAGTTCAAAGTAAAGTTTTGTCCCAGTTAGTTGAAAGATTAGACGAGCTTGAGAAACAGAAAAAATATGTTGACATCGATGTTTGTCCTAAATGTAAAAGTCCATTTGTTCGACAAGTTGGAAATATGAGTGGGGCCACCTCAGCTCACATTGGTTTTACACCACCAACCTACGCCTGCGGCGAATGCGGCTGGAGAGGAAAGCATATGCTCAAAGCGACGAACAAACCTACAACCGTTAAAGACGTCGTTATTGTTGCCGAAGCAAATGATGCGGCTGAAAAACAGAGTAAGAAGAAGAGATGGTTTCGTTAAAAACAAAAAAGAAAAGTTAGGTTAGTTTTTTATTTTGCAGCTGCCTTAGCGAGTTTCTTTAATATTGCGTCTTTGGCAATTGTGTATGCGATCGAGTAATCAAATAGTCCCTGTGGCTCAGCGGTTGCCCGTTTAATCATTTCAGTTTCAGTTTTGATTTTTAGTTTGCCGATTGCTAATGCGCCGATTCCGAAGACACCTGGTTTGATTTCTATGCCATCATCGTTTGACCCTAAACCTTCTACTCCGAGTGGTTTAATTGCATTAATGTCCGCAACGATTTTGCAAGAAGCACCAATCTCCGCCTTTGCTAACAGCTGTATCCCGCCTGCGCCTGCTGAAAGCACAATTTCTGCGTCTTCAACTGCGTCTGTTGTTTGCTCTGGTTTTGTAACTTCAACAACTTTTACTCTTGTTGCACCGACTTCAGCGTTGATTTTGTCTGCGACCACTTGGCCCTTTGCCATTGAGCGGCTGGTTATGGTTACATCTGCTTTTTCTGCTGCGTAGATTCTAGCAGCTGTTTGCCCGACTGGACCTGTGCCTGCAAGAACGGTGACTCTTTTGCCTTCTAATGTGCCAAAGCCTTTCTCCATTGATGCTCCGAAAGTTTTTGCTACAGCTGCTGCAGCAGTAGAATATCCTCCTCGTGGATCTACAATAATGCTATTCCCCCATGGAGCTGACTTCATCGCTTTCTGAGTTGCTTCAACAACTTTTTCGACCATTTCAAAGTTGCTTCCATTTATGAAAACTTTGGTATGTTTTGCACCTTCGGGCCCTCTTGGAAAAAGCATGTCATAAACGATTTTTGGAGCATCTTCAGCTGTTACATTTTCATATTTGAATATCATTGAGTCTGGAAAAGCGTCTATGGCTACTAGCATATCAAATGGACTACAATATTTGTCTGTGTCTAGGAAAACAAAAACTGTTTTGAAACTTGGTTGTGGTTGTGCCAATTTTAACACCTTACCTTGTCTTTGATGTAGTTTAACGATTTAAGAATTGTCCAGATTTGTTTCTTAACTCTGAACTTTAAGATCTCTTGTACAGGCTGTCGTTATGGTTGGTTGAAGCAATAAACGGCGAAGTACCGTTTGAGAGCCAACCAAGCTAACCGTTGATCTTTAGAAAACAAGCAAATGGAAATGCAATCACTAAATAATAAGGCAAAATAGTTACCATCATTTTTGGTTCTGACCGCAATTGTTTAATAAGTTATGATTAAGAGTTCTATTTATCAAACCTCAAGAAGGATCTTTCAATTGTCCATAAATGAAAATTTAACCAAACTCTCCAACGCCTGCGGAGTAACAGGCAGAGAAAACGAAGTTCGAGAATTAATGATTCGGCTCATGACACCCTACACTGACGAAATAATTGTTGACCGACTTGAAAACGTAATAGCTATTAAAAAAGGAAAGGAAAAATCGCCTAAAATCATGCTCGCCGCCCACATGGATGAAGTTGGATTAATGGTTAAAACAATCACAAAAGATGGCTTTCTACAATTTGCCAAAATGGGTGGAATCGACGACCGTATCTTGCCCGCACAGAAAGTAACAGTTTTTTCAAGAAAAGGCCAGTTTCCCGGAATCATCGGGTCTAAACCTCCTCACATTCAAAAAGAGGATGAACGAAAAAAAATCATCAGTTCAGATGAGCTCTTCATCGATGTTGGAGCAGAAAGCAAAGATGACGCTTCAGCAATGGGTGTTTCAGTCGGCGATCCGGTAGGTTTTGATGTTCAATATGTTCAATTAGGCAAAGATATAGTGATGGGCAAAGCCTTTGACAATCGAGCAGGCTGCGCGACAATGATTGAAGCGCTTAAGCTAATGGAAAAAACTGACTTTACTATTTACGCTGTCGGCACGGTCCAAGAGGAGGTAGGTTTGCGTGGTGCTGGAGCAGCGGCTTTCAGCGTAGATCCCGATTTGGCAATAGCTCTTGATGTAACAATAGCTGGCGATACTCCAGGCGTGAGAGAGTTTGATACCTCTGTAAAGATGGGTAAAGGTCCAGCGCTTACTATCACAGATTCAGGCTTAATAACTTCAAGCAAGATCCTGCGTTGGCTTTTAGAATCGGCTGAAGAAGAAAAAATTCCTTTCCAAATTGAAACAGGTTTAATGGGTTCAACTGACGCAGCAAGAATTTCGCTTACCCGACAAGGCATACCATGCGGCAACATATCCATGCCTGTACGATACATACACAGTCCCGTTGGTTTGTTGAGTCTCAAAGATATAGAAAACTGCGCTAAACTCACCGTTGCAGCAATACAGCGGACTCAAAAATACTTCTAAAATTGAGGAAATAAACATGGCAGCAAATAAAAAAGTCGTTGAAAAAGCTATTAAGAACTTCCAAAGTGGCTACAACTGCGCGGAAAGTGTTCTTTTAGCGTTGTATGAGCATGTTGAACCAGAAGGTAAAAGCGATCTTGTTCCCAAAATAGCTGGTGGTTTTGGTGGCGGCATAGGTCGATGTGGTTCAGTTTGTGGAGCGTTAACAGGCAGCATAATGGCAGTTGGGATCATGTATGCATCTAACGAAAAGGGAGTTGAAAAACGAGCTAAAGCTTACTCCAACGCAAAAACACTTCTAAAACAATTCGAACAGCAGCATGGCACCACTTTGTGTCGCGACCTAATCAAATTTGACCTGTCAAATCCTGAGGAAGCGGCAAAAGCTCGAAAGGAAGGCGCTTTTGACAAAGTGTGCGTTAATCTGATTAAAGCTTCTATTGAAAACTTTCTTGCATTAGAAAGTCCCTAATCTTTTGGGTCTTTGTTGATATCGAAAGCGTTTAGAATACCACTGTAATTACTTAATGTGGCTAAGTTATGAATAAAGATGCGCCAGAAGAGAAATTTGTTGGGAAATTCGAGTTTCTTGAACACACTGCAGATGTTTTCATTCGCTCACACGGCAACACTATGGAGGAAGCCTATGAAAATGCTGCTCTCGCAATGTTCGAGACAATGACGGACAGCAGTAAAATCGCTCAAATTCAAGATCAAATTATCGAGGTCGAAGCTGAAGACCAATATGCACTACTTTATAATTGGCTTGAAGCTTTGCTCGTAAAATTTGAAACTGAAAATATGCTTTATTCAAAATTTCAAATTACAAATTGGCAGGAAACCGCAGAAACATTCAAGTTCAAAGCAAAAGTTTGGGGCGAAAAATTTGACGCAAAAAAGCATCCGCAAAAAGTCGCTGTTAAAGCAGTAACCTATCATAGAATGGTGATAATAAGGGAAAAAGACCGAGTGGTTTTAGAGTTTATTTTGGATATTTAAGCTATCGTTAGCTTTTTTAGCTCAGCTATCATGCTGTCAACTATTGGTTCTGGCGGCTGCTCAAGACTTGTAGTGACTGATGTGACGAACGGTATTTTTTTCTGTTTAAAGTATTCTAAAAGTGGCTTTGTCTGTTCTTGGTAGACTTGGAGTCTTTTCTTTATAACTTCCTCGTTATCGTCTGAGCGTTGATATAGTTGTCCACCGCATTTATCGCAGATGCCTTCAACTTTTGGTTTTAAGAAGCGAACATTGTAGACGGCTCCGCAGTTGCGGCAGATTCTGCGTGTAGATAGACGTTCAATGATTATCCAGTCTGGAACATCTAGCAGCAGAATAACGTCAATTTTAGTTATAGTGTCCAAAATTTTAGCTTGGGCGAGTGTTCGGGGGTACCCGTCAAGAATGAAGCCTTTTCCTTTTGGAATCTTGCTTAAGCGTTGCTTTAGCACTTCCACCACAACTTCGTCTGGGACAAGAAGCCCTTTTTCCATGAAACTCTTAACTTTCATAGCTAAATCTGAATCTTCCTTTGCTAATTCACGAAATATGTCGCCTGTTGCAATGACTTCAACATCAAGTTTTTTTTGCATTCTCGAAGCATAAGTGCCTTTTCCAGCGCCTGGCGCTCCTATCATAATTGCTTTCAATTCACTCTTTCAACCTTTGGCTTTTTCATAGATAGCAAAGGATAATTAAATTTTACGTATCCTTTTGTTTTAGGGAAACATTTATCGAACAAAATGACTTATAAAAACTGATTAAGGTGGACATGTGCATACAAAAGAGATTGGGAAAAACCTTTTTCAGGTAGAGTTGGAAACAGGCGGATTCAAAAACCTCATTTGCAGCTACGTTATAAAATCCTCAAAAATCATTATAATTGAATCAGGTCCAACCTCTTCTGTGCCAAATCTTCTTTCCGGTTTAAAAGAACTTGACATCCCATTTGAGAGTGTTGTATATCTTGCAATTACCCATGTTCATTTAGATCACGGTGGGGGAGCTGGTACTTTACTCAAGTTTTTGCCCAACGCCAAAGTCCTTGTCCATCCCAGAGGAATGCCTCACCTGATAAATCCCTCGAAGCTTTGGCCTTCCGCTCAATCAGTTTTGGGTTTTGTTAGCGAAGTTTTCGGCAAACCTGAACCTGTACCAAAAGAACGAATAATCCCTATCACTGAAGGCATAGTTAATTTAGGTGAGGGCACCACGTTGAAGGTTGTTGAAACGCTCGGTCACGCTTCACACAACCTTAGCTACCACGAATCCTTTAATTGTGGAGTTTTTCCAGGCGATGCAGCCGGGACATATTTTCCAGAATTCGATGTTGTTGTACCGACGACGCCTCCGCCTTTTCACTTAGACTCAGCATTGGCCTCACTGGACAAATTAATCAACTTAGAGCCGACCGCTCTCTACTATAGCCATTTTGGGAAAGCCAACAAAGGTATGCAACGTCTCGAAGACTATAAATTGCAATTATTGTTGTGGGCAAAAATTGCGGAGGAAGGGGTAAAGAAAAACTGGAGTCTTGTGCAGATTCGAGACAAAATTGTGGCTGACGACAAAATTCTGAATCAAATTTTTAGCTTCGTTTCAGTTCATCGAATTTACTCAAAAACCGTTTTGGAGAACTGTGTAAAGGGATTTATGGAGTATGCGAAGCAAAAACAGGCTTCGTAAACATTTTATAGTCTCATTTATCTTTTTGTTTGCAAGGTGAAGATTTTGGGTGAAAGTGAAAGCAGAGCAGCTCCTGAGAAAGTTCCATTAGAAAAAGTTAACGATTACATGTGGCGAATTCCCACTTACAAGTCTTCTATGCGTGTTCCCGGAATGATTTTCGCCAATGAAGTCCTTCTTGATAAAATGAAGACTGATCGTACGCTCTGGCAATGCTCGAACGTTGCCCATTTGCCTGGAATTTATAAATACGCTGTCACATTGCCCGATGGACATGAAGGATATGGATTCCCTATCGGCGGCGTTGCAGCAACTGACTATGACAACGGAGTTATCAGCCCCGGGGGCGTAGGCTACGACATTAACTGTGGGGTTCGCCTCTTGGCAACCACACTTACTGAACAAGAGATTAGACCTAAACTTGCCCCGTTAGCAGAAACTATTTTTCGCAATGTTCCATCTGGGCTTGGAAGCCGCCGAAAAGATCTTTCAATATCCAACGCTGACTTAGACCATTTAGCAGTTGAAGGGGTGCCCTGGCTTATCAAACGCGGTTTCGGTTGGTCGGAGGATGCAGAGCATTGTGAAGAACAAGGCGCCATGCCAAATGCTGATCCTGATAAAGTGTCCTCAACGGCAAAAAGTCGAGGGCTAACGCAAATTGGCACATTAGGTTCAGGAAACCATTTCTTAGAAATACAAAAAGTCGATAAAATCTATGATCCTAAGAAAGCGAAGGCTTATGGAATCTCTCAGGAAGGGCAAGTAACAATTATGATCCATTGCGGCTCACGAGGCTATGGTCATCAAGTCTGTTCAGATTACTTAAGAGTGATGGAGCATGCAGTGGCAAAATACAAGATAACTTTGCCTGACCGTGAATTAGCCTGTGCCCCAGGAAATAGCAATGAAGCCAGAGATTACTTCCAAGCCATGGCTTGTGCAGTAAACTATGCTTTTTGTAATCGACATGCAATCATGCATTGGGTCAGACAAAGCTTCCAACAAGTATTCCAGCAGCCTCCTGAAAACTTTGGTTTAAAACTTGTTTACGACGTAACTCACAACATTGCCAAAGTGGAAACCCACAAGATTGATGGAGGCGAGAAGAAGGTTTGGGTTCATCGCAAAGGCGCTACACGCGCTTTCCCGCCTGGACATAAAGATATTCCATCTGATTATCGTAGCGAAGGACAACCTGTACTTATTCCAGGCAGCATGGGGACAAGCTCGTGGATTTTAGCAGGTTCACAGAAAGCTATGGATTTAACTTTCGGGTCCACCGCGCATGGCGCTGGTAGAATGATGAGTCGATCAGCAGCGAAGCGACAGAATTGGGGAGGGGACATAAAAACTGCCTTGGAAAAGCGAGGAATTGTTGTTCGTGCTGCGAGTGCTTCAGTTTTAGCAGAGGAAGCTGATTCGGCTTACAAAAACGTGGATGTTGTGGCCGATGTTAGCGATAAAGTTGGCATAGCCACAAAAGTAGCTAGGCTTGTCCCGCTAGCCGTGGTTAAAGGGTAAAAATTACCCATTTTTTCAAATACTATTTTTTTATAAACGGCAGTTTTATGGCTTTATTTGGGAAATTGTATATCTAAAAGTTAATCAATGCAGTAAATAATTGAATCGCAATAACAGCAGGAAAATTCAGACTTGGATACAAACCAAATCAGGCTTCGCTACAGCGGATTTATCGTTTTTACAACACAGATGCTAGGCATAATTACTGGGCTTATTTACACACTTTTACTCACAAGAAACATGAGCGTGGCACAGTATGGGATTTGGACAAACATTTTTGATTATGCTGCTTACTTTATCCTTTTTAGCAGTGTCTTGCCTTTCTGGGTTACAAGGTTTACAGCAAGAGGAAAACCCAGCACTGTAAAAACAAGTGTTTTCACCCAGTTAACGCTTGGTCTCGTTTCGCTTTTAATTTATGTACCGGCCATTTTTCTAATTTCACATGCTATCGGAACTACTAGTTATCTGCTAATTTATTTTATTGCAGGTTTGTATATTCTGAATTTTTACATGGTTGCGATTTGTGAAAGTGTTTTACAAGCCACTAAGCCTCAAGCAGTTGGATACGGTTTTATTATTCAAGAAGTAGCGAAAGTGCTTGTTGCGGTAATTTTGATTCTTGGTTTTAGACAAATTTTTCTTGGAGCGATATTGGGTTTAGTTGTTTCCTGTTTTATTCAAATTCTCTATTACATGTATCTTTTATCCGATTACTTTAAGGAAAAAGCAAATTGGGGCTACGTTAAAGAGTGGATTAAAGGGTCACCGGCAATTGCGTTTAACGCTATCGGTTCTCAATTGGTTACTTTTGTACTTATACTGCTTTTCTTGTATGGCGGTTCATCTGCGAGAGCTTATTATCAAGCGGCTTTGAGTTTTACTGTTGTAGTTGGTTATGCTTCTTCTTTGGCGTTAGCGTTGTATCCTAAATTGTTGGCGAATTGCTGTACTGAGAAAGAGGTTGGGGTATCGTTTAGAACAGTGATGATGTTGGCGATTCCGCTTGCTACGTTAACTACTGTTATGTCTATTTCATTTTTGACGGTTCTAAATGTTTCTTATGGGGTTGCTTGGCCAGTTCTGGTTGCATTAACAGTTGATACGTTGGTTAGTTTGCTCTATACTTTTTACACTTCTTGTGTTATGGGTGTAGAATCCTTTGATGCAGAAGGAAAAATATCAATTCGTAAACTTTTCAAAAGCAAAATCTTCAAAGTATTTACTATACCCTATATTCAAACAGCAGTTGCTTTGCCCTTAACATATTTTGTTCTGACAAAGCTGCCGGTGGCTGGTCCAGTGCAAGCAACAGTTGAAGTGGTAGCCATACTTATCAGCGTTCACCTTGCCAGTTTCATAGGCTTATACTTGTATATGCGTCATACCATCAGAATACCCGTTGCCTGGCGAAGCATAGCTAAGTACGCGATAGCTGCGTTTGTTATGGGTACTCTGCTTTTCTTGCTTCCAACTACCTCAACACTTCTCTCTACGATAGGTAAAGCCCTCTTAGGTTTTGCACTCTATGTAGTATTCTTGCTTGTTATTGATGCGCAGGTGAGATCCCTTGTTAGAGAAATATGGGCTGAAATTAAGGGAACTTTAAAGCAATTAACAATCAAAGGCAAAATTTTAAGTAAAAACAGCTCTAAAAACTGAAAATTAATATTTTTAAAAACGGATTATGTTCAAGGAATTGAGTGAGCTTAGGTCGGCTCTCATTGAAAGATGAATGTGGAATATGCGGAAGGGTTCTAAGGGTAGCTTACATGCGTAAGTGCCAACGCTGCCAGAAACTCTATTGTCGTGATTGCATGGTGCCCGATGTCGCCACTGGAGATCCAAACGCAATGTTATGCCTGCATTGCGCAAGGCGAGTCGTTGCGCCAGTGTCCAAGGGTAAGTATGATGGGCTTGAGAGTCACTTAAAATTTAGAGGTGCCTTCACTAGCTTGGTTAAGCTTTCCTTTGCAAGAATTGATGGTTTAATTGGAAGTAGTCTTCCGACGGCAGCTTTTAGAGATCCAGCCTGGTGGAGCAACGCATCATCTAGTGCTCACGCGAAAGCGTGGTTAAAACCGGGTTGGGATGTGCAGGAAGTAAACCTCAAAGAAGGCTACGTTATCTTCAAAAAAATGCGCAGCGTTGCTGTCAAGAAAGGTGGACGACGAAAACTTGAAATCAACAAGCCATTCACGCCTGTGCCGGTTCATCGTCCCAGATCTAAAATACCTTCAAATACGAAAGTGTCAAGGCTCTACGCAAGAATCAAAAATATGGAGCGAAACCGAGCTGCAGAGCGGCGTCGAATTAGAGGTTTCAAAGCGAGGCCACGCCATTAGAAGAAGGTTTTTAGGTATATAGATGCACACTTTTAGCTAATTGGTGCCATGGTTGCTTGAACGAACCGTCAGCTTAGAAATCGATGAAGCCTATACAGCAATCAAAGGCGCTTTTGCTGATAAAGGCTGCAAAATAATATCTGAACAACCCCCCAACAAAATTTTTTTTAAACAGGGATCGCTTTGGGGTATATCTCCAAGTTCAGCAAAAAAAGAAATACTAGTAAATTTAGAAGTGGCTAATTCCGGCACAAAAATAACTTACAACTCCAGCTTATGCTCCGACTGGAAAAATATAACTTTAATTGGCTGTATTTTAGCTACCATATTAGTCGGCATATGTCTATGGATGGGTTTTGATTTGAGCACTTTTGTTGTTACCCACAAACATAGTTTCTGGAGTTGGTTAATAACTGTTAATGGCAACGTTGATTTCCAAGTGGGGCAAGCCTTTGTAAATTTAGCGAAAACTCTTGCCACTTTTCTCTCAGTCATTATTTTCCTTGAAATTGGTATTACCATTTACGTACATAAAAGACTCAATAGGTTTGCACAACAAATTCTACATTCAATTTCAAGCTAAATTTGTTTAAGGTATTTTTTTACCGCATTTCACGCAATACAACGCAAATGCTTTGTTGCTTGAGCCGCAGTAAATGCAGAATTTTATAACTTCAACAATTGTATCCACGTTGTCAAAAGGCTTATTTTCAGAGGAATTTGGCTGTAATTGCTGTTCAATTAGTTGCCCTGGTACTATTTGTTTGGGTTTTGGTTGCTTGGTGTTTGTTGCCGTTTTTATCGTGATAAAGATTGAAAAAACTATTGCGCATACGATGGCTATGAACAAGATAGGGTAATCTGAGATTAAGTTAAGAGATATTGGTTGCACCGCTTGAATTGTTGGTTGAGCTATGTCTGGCGAAATTGTGGGGATTGTTCCGTCGTTTGGTGTTGCATTTGGATTGTTTTGTGAAATAGTTGGATTAGGTCCTATGATTGAGGTTGACTGTGAATCTACTATGTATTGGTTATTCGGGTCTATTGGGTAAACATTTGCTTTGACATTTGAGAACTCGCTTGGAAGATCGCCTAATTTGAAGCCCACTCCCGTAGTTTCTGCATAATAGTAAGTATTATTTTGGTATGTCCAATATGTGCCTTGAAGATTATCCCCAAGTACGCCCACCGCTAAGTGGTCTGGAGGATTAATGAAAACTGCGCCATACCCCAAGCCAAGCGTTAATGTTGCGAAAAGATCAGCTTTGCAGTCACAGTCCCCAGTCTGATCAACCAATACTTCAATTGGAAATCTAGGATATTCTTCATATCCTGTACTGTTCAAGTCTGTGCTATATGGAATGCTTTGGACGAAGGCTAAAACAAAATTTATCTTATCGACTGCTCCATATCCGAGTTGGTTTGCAGTGTCGTTGAGTTTTTCTGTCAGGGTTTGGATGTAGCTATCTTTGGTTGTAACCATCATGTCATAGCCGGCGGGTCCGTTTCGTGTTCTGGTTGAGTCCGGCACAGCTTTATACTCATTGTAAAGGTCTGCTGAAATTGTGAGGTTCCAAATCCAGTGATTTCCGCCATAGTCCCAAGCGAATTCTCTTATGTAATTCTGACTTTGGCTAGTAGTTTGAGCCGTTGCTTCAAATGGGCGAAGAATCGGCAAGGAAACAAAAAGGACTACCGCTAAGATAATTATTAATTTGGCTGGTTTACGTGTCAAAAATGATTTACTCATTCCAGCATCTTCAACAGCGATACCATGCACCATTCATGCGTTTAAAACTTCTCCCAAATTGGAATTTACCGCTTAACTGCTGTACGTGTCTACTATTAATAAAATGAAAGTTGAGGCTGCAAAAAGAATCTGAAGTGGTTATGCTTTAATTATTTTTGTTTGATTATTCCGTAGCTTTGTTTTTTCCACAAATCTCGAAACTTATTGTAATAATCTATCGGTTGAAAAACAGGCGCATACGTCAATTGCCATTCAAGACCACATTTGCATACAGCATAAACTTCTTTTTTGTGAACATTCGCTAAAATCTGACACATTTCTTTTCTGCATTTTGGGCAGTAATATGGGCCATTGACCATTTGTTTTGCATCTTTTGTCAAGATTTTCATTTTGCTGCCAGGAACTTTACGCGCTTCTTTACCTACACCCATCTTTTGACACTTACTAATTTTATATTGTAAGATGAGGCTTAGTTCAAGATATACCATTCCATTAAAAAATCAGAATTTAATGATAAAAAACAAATAAAAACAACGGAAATAAGAAATTTTTAACTACCCTTAGAATTTAGACATGATCTAAAAGCCAAGTGAAATCAAAATACTTATCAACTGAAAGATAATCTTCATTACTGAAATGAATTTGCGGCCGTCGTCTAGTCTGGTTTAGGACTTTAAACTGCTCAAAATCATCATTGGCAGTGAGTAAGCCTTCCAAGCTAATGATCCCGGGTTCAAATCCCGGCGACCGCACCATTTTACTTTATAGTTTTGGAGTTGGAATCAAAGTATCTAATCTTCCAGGCACTGCGTTGTTTTTAATTCAAAGTGGTTGTGGTTAATTGGTTCAGTCTCTGGCAAGGGTATGCATGTTTTTAAATGAGTTGATTATGTAAACATTCAAAAAGACGAGATTGGCCCTGTGTTTTAGAATGTTTTTTGTACAAGCAGAATAGTATATATTTTAAAAAAATTGATTAATTTTAATATTTTTTTGAAACAAACTTTACTGCAAAATTTTAAATACAGTTCATAAGATAATAAGACGCTGAACGGAAGCAATGGCTCACTTTTAAAGGCCTAATTTTTCGTTCAATAAATCGAAGGAAGAAAAACAAAAAATGAACACATTAAATCTAAAAACTTTTAAAACGAAAACGATGAAAAACAAAACCGCGATCGTTTTGCTAACAACATTGCTGATGCTTTCTTTGCTTATTTCAATACGACCAGCACTAGGTGACGCTGCGATTGCAAAAGGTAGTCAACTTCCGACATATTCTTTCATTAACATCTACCCCAATCCAGTTGGTGTTGGTCAGCAAGTTACTCTTGGCATATTCCTCGCGAATCCGTTTCCAACAAATGAAGTAGCAACAAACATGACAATTGTAGAAACGACACCCTCGGGTAACACTATAACACTAGGACCATACACGTCTGACCTTACTGCAGGCACAGTTGCTTACATGACTCCAGACACAATTGGCAACTACACATTCCAATTGGTCTACCTTGGACAAGCCCTAACAAATTCTACAACCTATAACAGCTTGACTGCCCTACCAAGCAAAAGCCCAGTAGCAACATTGGTGGTTCAGCAAGAACCAGTAGTTCAGCGTAACTATCCATATACTCCGCTTCCAACTCAATGGTGGCAGACTCCGGTATCAGCTGAAAACGTCCAAAACTGGTATGCAATTACTGGAGCATGGCTTGGACTCGCCTCAAACAGCTTTGCAACAACTGGATCATACAATGCTTCGTCCTACTTTAATCCCTACACGGAATCCGTTAACGCAGGCCATGTTTTGTGGACAAAGCCTTGGCTAGCAGGCGGTGTGGCCGGCGGGATTTTTGGAGGTGATGAGGTTATGGGTCATTACTGGTCAACATTCCAGTACACTCCAAGATATGCACCAGTCATAATGGACGGCGTAATATACTCAACCCACTACACAACTGGCATGTCTACTGGTGAAGAAGAAGGCATTGACGCACTCAACTTATACACTGGACAAACCATGTGGACGATAAACACTACTAACACTTTGCGTTGCGGTATGGAATTTAACCAATACACAATCAACGACTATGGAGTTCGTGGACCATGGATCTGGACAACAGGCACTTTGCCCGCCTGCGACACCGGCGGAAACTACATCGCTCCTCCAGGCGCATCATCACCGTATATGAACACAACAGGAACACAATGGAACCTCTATGACGGTGTTTCCGGAAAATATGAAATGAGCATTGTCAACGGCTCAGCTCTCACAATAGGCCAAGATTCCAACGGCGATTTGATCGGCTACTTCCTTAACAACACTGCAGGAAAACAAATAATTTATCCAACTTCGACTACTGGCGGAGTAGCTTCTGGAGCATCAGTCTCTACCGCAATCTCGACAACTACTGGGCCTCACATAACTGCGGTTAACATGACAGCAGCTGCAGGATTCACATCCTACATAAGCCCAGAAAACATAGCAGTAAACACAGTGCGTAACATGAGCACAGGTTACATCTGGGACAAGATGGTACCTACAAACATTTCAGGCGTCACCATAGACCCAGCTCTCGCTTTATCTTCAATAACTGGAAATGCTCTAGTGCTTACATCTGGATCCACAAATGCTGGCACACACGGATATGAAATTTGGGCAAGCATGGACGCAACTACTGGTGCACAGTTACAAGCTGTTAACGTAACATATCCAGGTACAGCAGCAATGCTTCCATATACAAGAACCATCGCATGTTATGGAGACGGATTGATCGTCTTTGGCAATGACGTTAACTATGACGTGATCGCATACAACGTAAACACAGGCGCCAAAGCATGGGAATACACTATGACGGGTTCCAATGGTGCAACACCCGACATATACGACCTATTCCAAATGAAACCTTACTTCGGTAATGGTCTCAACATCTGGGAAGGTCTAGGCGGAGACCTTTGGGCAATCAACGACACAACTGGGCATTTAGCGTGGTATGCTAACACTACACAATGGCAAGGATCATCCGGAATCGAAACACCATACAACGTTTGGCCACTTTGGGTTTTCACCGGTAGCTGCATATCCAATGATGTTGGATACTTTGCTGGCGGTCACGAATACAACCCACCGCTATTTCACGGCGCACAATTATATGCAGTGAACATGACCGATGGCTCACTCGTATGGAGTGAATTAGATACAAGCGTTACTTCCACCGCAATTGCATATGGAAAGGTAGTTTCATTAAACGCCTATGACAACCAGCTATACTGCTTTGGAAAGGGACCGAGCGCAACGACTGTTTCAGCACCTAACATTGGAGTTACAACCGCTACACCGATAACAATCACAGGCTCGGTACTTGACACCTCTACAGGTACCCAACAGCAATTGGTCAAATCTTTATATCCAAATGGTTTACCTGCAGTGTCTGATTCAAGCCAAAGCGCATGGATGGAATACGTTTACCAGCAACAAGTACAACCAACAAACACAACCGGTGTTCCAGTTACTATAAGCGTTCTTGACTCAAACAACAACTTCAGAACAATTGGCACAACAACAACTAATGCGCTTGGTAACTACGGCTTCCAATGGACTCCAGACATACCAGGCAACTTCACAATCGTTGCAACCTTTGCAGGTTCAAATTCATACTACGGATCTTCGGCCTCAATATACCTGTACGCTAGCTCTCCACCCATGGCAACGGCAACAACAACAGCTCAATCAAATGTAGCAACAACAAGCGATTTAATGACATACATAGTTGCTGCGGCAATCGCCATAATTATTGTAATAGCCATTGTTGGCGTATTGACCATATTAATGCTACGAAAACGCGCATAAGCAATCTATAAAATTTCCTTTTTCTTTTTTTGTTTAATTTCAACTAGTTTTTCAAGAGTAAATGTTAATAAAACATTTTTCAGATTGAATCTTCGGTGATTTGAGTGGCAAGGGGGATTGTGGTAACTTCAGTTTTTTTAGGTATAGCTTGGCTTTTAATGCTAACATATCAGATTTTCACTAAAACCGCATTAACCACAATGACGTACACACTGCAAGGGTCAAATCCTGGTTTATCTTCATCATTAACTTCAAATATAGCAGTGGCTGCTTTTGTCTGCTCGTTCGCTTGGATGTTTGTTCTATCATCAGTAATTTCCGGCCTCATTTTTGGAAAACAAAAGCGGATTTTTATCCAATTCTTAATCGGTTTAGGCTTAACGGTGACGGCTTCAGCAATATTCGACGGATTTAAAACCCTTGGACTTGATCTGTCAAATCCAAACACTTTGCTCTCCAACCCTTATGCTCGAGTATTCAGTAACTCTATTTTCTCCTTTTTCTTTCTTTGTCTGCCTTTCTTTTTCATGATAATTGTTGATTTACGCTCGTTGATGAATCAACACAAAAAATAATTCTTTTGCTTACCTGCATTAAAGGAGCGAAAAGGTGAAAAGCCACAAAGCACTGTTTAATCTGCACTGGTGTCTTAGAAATGAGCGACATAGATATGGCAACAATTCAACTTAAAGGCGCAAAACAAAATTTCATTTTAAGCGGAGAGAAAAACTTCAAAACTGGAAGCAAAGGCTTTCATGCTCAAGGAAAAATGCAGATAGGCGACAAAAACTATCAAATAAATATCTTGGCCGTTGAAATCGGGTCTAAACCAAAAGAGAAAGAAAAGAAAGACAAGTAACCAACAGTTTTTTCTAATTTATTTTTGTTTAAGGCACGATTGATGCGTTTACTATCGTGACGTTTTTAGTTGGTTTATCATTTGAGTTCGTTGCAACTTTAGCGATTGCGTCGACGACATCCATTCCAGATACGACCATTCCAAATGCAGGGTGCTTTGAATCCAAAAAATTATTGTTTACGAGATTAATGAAGAATTGGCTACTTCCTGTGTTTGGACCTGCATTCGCCATTGCTATAGTGCCTCTGTCATTGCGGTTGTTTTTTGTGAATTCGTCTTTGATGTCGGGTATTGATGGGTCACCGTATCCTGTACCAGTTGGATCGCCGCCCTGAATCATGAAGCCTTTGATGACTCGGTGAAAGATTGTGTCGTTGAATGTTCCTTTTTGAACTAAAGATTTGAAGTTGTTAGTTGTTATTGGCATGTCGTTGCGAAGTTGAATATTTATATCGCCCATGTTGGTGTGAAATAAAACTTTTACTCCATTAACATATTCCTTAGGAATTGAGGATGAATTTGTTGGTTGGTTTGTTGTTTTTCCTGACATAAAATTACCCCGATACAAATTCGGATGATGCCTATTATGCCTATTGCAAACACAGTTATTTTCACACTAATGATCGGGTTCCTTAGAATTTTTTAGAAAAGAAAAATTAAAGAAATTTGAAACTAAGAAATGATTGAGGCTTTTAGTATAGTGACAGGATTTACTGGTTGACTATTTTCGCCTGTGGTAGGATTCGTTGTCACTTGAGAGTTAGCTATTGCATCAACTATGTTTTGGCCTGAGATTACTGTTCCAAATACTGTGTAAGTGCCGTCAAAAGTTGATCCATCGGGATAGGTTATTCCGCTGTTATCGGCTGCATTTATGAAGAATTCGCTTGTTGCTGAGTTAGGACTGCTTGTTTTTGCCATAGCTATTGTGTATTTTGTGTTATGGTTGTTTGCGCCTATCTCATCTTTTATGGCTGTGACAGTTTGACTAATTTGGCCGCCTTGAATCATAAAGCCAGCGACGACACGGTGGAACGTTGTGCCGTCGTACCACCCTTTTTGAACGATGTTTATGAAGTTAGCAGTTGTAATTGGTTTGTCAGTTCGTAACAGAATAGTTATGTCTCCTACGCTTGTGTGCAGCAGCACTTCAGTTCCATTACTTGATGGAGACGAAGTAGGAGCCGTTGTTGGCGTTGAAGTTGGTGCATTAGTTGCAGATTGATTACCTAATTGCCCCAGCACTTCATAAGCTCCAATGGCAATTATTACAATAGCTATTACGCCTATGACAAGCCACAATTTACTTCTAGACTTATGCCTTGATACCTTACCGCTTTTATTGGACGCCATATCTCTGACATTTACCTGCTTATCATATAAAATTTTCTAATTTAGCCGCATTGAACATGCTGATATTTTTTTGCAGAATGGTTTTGATGGCAAATTAGAAATAAATGTTCTTAATGATATTGTGCACCTTGAGGCAAAGTGTTTGACGGATATCGTGTTTGTCTTCGAGGTTCACCAACCACACCGACTGAGACGTAACCTTTTTTGGGAAGGCAAAGTTTTCAAGCGCTTGAAAAAAGAAGAGTTATTCGATTACTATTTCGACAACGAAGTAGATAGAGAAATTTTTAAGCGCGCCGCACGCAAAGCCTATTTTCCATCTAACCAAATATTACTCGACTCAATAGACAAACGTAAGCATGATCGCAAGCAAGCCAAATATTCCTTCAGTATTTCAGGTGTATTTCTTGAGCAATGCGAAATGTTTGATCGAGACCTCCTTGAAACGTTTAAGCAGCTAGCTGAAACGGGGCGAGTAGAATTACTAAATCAAACTTACTATCACTCCATCTCAAGCCTTTATCCTGATAAAGAAGAGTTCATTGAACAGGCAAAAATGCATAAGCAAACCGTAAAGGATTTGCTTGGCTATGTGCCGAGAGTTTTCGAGAACACTGAGCTTCTGTTCAACAATACTATCGCTAAGACAGTTGAATCAATGGGCTACAAGGGGATATATACTGAAGGGGTTGAGAAACTTCTTGGTGAAAAATCCCCAAACTACCTCTACACCGCTAAAGGCGCAAAAAAGATTCGTGTTTTGCTGAGAAACTACAAGTTAACTGATGATATCGGCTTTAGGTTCTCAGCAAGATGGTGGCCTGAGTGGCCTCTTACCGCAGATAAATATGCAGGCTGGCTAGCAGACACATCTGGCGAATGCATCAACATTTTCCCTGACTACGAAACCTTCGGTGAGCATCATTGGCCAGAAACAGGTATCCACAATTTCTTACAGCATCTTCCTGATGAAATTTTAAAGTTCGACCGATTGCAGATGAATACTCCATCTGAAGTGGTTGATAGGCATGCTTCAGCGGGTGACATAGATGTGCCCGAAGCAGGTGGTACGGTTTCTTGGGCAGACGTTCAAAGAGACCAATCCGGATGGCTCGGAAACGTAATGCAATGGGCATACTACACCACTCTGCGAAGGCTGGAGCCCTTCATAAAAGAAGCAGAGGATACTGAACTTCGTAGGCTTTGGCGCGACTTCCAAACAAGCGACCACTTATATTATATGTTTACTGCGGGTGGCGGACCAGGTGAGGTTCACTCTTACTTCAGCCCATTTGAATCGCCGATGGACGCTTTTGTTACGGCGCAAACACTGCTCAATGACTTTGAAGCCAGGCTTAGAATGATGATTTTAACTGCAAATGAGCCTTTCCTGTTTTATACGGATGTAGGAAAACAATATTATACTGGTGCTATTGCTTGGAGCCTGAAAGGGTTCATTAAAGCACTCAAGGAAGTTAATATTAAAGCAATAGAATTTCATGTTTACAACGGAGATTTTGAAAGTTGGTTCAAAAGCTCGCTTAAAGACCAAAAATTAGCAGCCGATTTCAACGAAATCAAAGCTTCAGAGCAAAGAGGCGAAAAACTGAGAAAAAAAACAGTTGACTCGGCAAAAAAACGTTATACTGCCCTCAATAAGCAAACGCAGGATGCAACAAAACTGTTCTAAAAAAACAGACACGTATGCGTTTATAAGATAAGTCGCCTTAATTAATCACGGTGCGCTAAATGAGAGAAGAACTTCCTTTTCCCGATAAGGTTTTACAAACACTACATAACCTATGCGCCACAGCTGCTGATTTGGCGAGGAGAGGCGAAGAAGTTGCCCGGCTTATGCAGAAAGACCCGACTGAAATAGAAAGCATCTTGGACAAATACAAGTCTGAAGGTTTCGCTGAAAGCTTTGTTGATAATGAAGGAAAAAAACGCTATTACCTAAATGCAAGAGGAATAATCAAAGTCTGCTCACTCTTCACGTAGTGGAAACATGCGTATTATAATTTTTTCGTGGGAATATCCGCCAAGAGTCGTGGGTAAACTCTCTGACTATGTTAAAGACCTTGCAGTTTACCTTGCAGCCAAAAAAGTTGATGTTAACGTTGTTACCTACGATGACCACTTAACGGGTTTAGATCAAGAACCAACAGGAGTGAAAGCAATTAGAGTTTCAAATCCTGTTCGAACCCACATTGGGGTGTTAACATGGGTTTTAACGTTAAACCAAGAGGTTGAAAGAGCAGCCGCCAACGTTTATTATCAAGCCAATAAGCAAATTGACTTGGTAGACGTGTATGATTGGCATTTTATTCCAGCTGCTGTAACCCTGAAAAGTGGGCTGGATATTCCTTTTGTTTATTCTGTTGAAAGTTTAGAGGATCATCGCTCTCAAGCTCTCAATACTCCCTACAATATGGCAATTAAAAGCATTGAGTGGTTAGGTTTCTTTGAGGCTGAGAAAATCAGTGTTAAATCAGAATGGATGCGCGATGAAATAATTAGAATTTATAAAGTGCCTAAAGAAAAAATAGTTGTTATTTCAACCGATCCTGATTCCTGGATAACAGATATTCTTAAACTATACCGACGCGTGGGTGGATTGACGGCAAAATGAAAGATGACTTAACTGTTATGATGCTCAGCTGGGAGTTTCCGCCCAGAGTAATCGGAGGAATCTCGCCTCACGTTTACTTTTTATCAAAAAACCTAGCAAAACAGGGCGTAAAAGTTTATGTGGTTACCTGCGATTTCCCCGATACGCCCGCTCATGAGGTAATTGATGGCGTGGAAGTTTACAGAATTGATTCATATAAGAATCCCGCGCCCGATTTTGCCTCTTGGGTTTACTTAATGAATATTAATATGCAAAGAGAAACAGCTGCCATCACAAGGAAAATCGATGGAAAAATTAATGTTTTCCATGCCCACGATTGGCTTGTAGCAGACGCGGGCATTGGGCTTAAACATGTTTTCCGAAAGCCCCTATTGGTGACAATGCATTCAACTGAAATTGGAAGAAGAGATGGTTTACATACTAACAGTGAAAAGATGATTCATGAAACTGAAGCCTGGCTAACATACGAGGCTTGGCGCGTTGTTTGCTGTAGCGAATATATGATTTCACATGTAAAATGGGCTTTTGGGCTTCCAAATGACAAGTTAGTCATGATCCCCAACGGCGTTAACATACAATGTTATCTTAATGCCGACGGTGATTTGAAAGAATTCCGCAGCAGGTTTGCTTTGCCAGAAGAAAAAATAGTTCTTTTTGTCGGTAGGCTTGTTTATGAAAAAGGCATTCATGTGCTAATTAATGCGGTTCCAAAAGTTCTACAAAAAGTTGACGCTAAATTCATCATAGTCGGCAGCGGCTACATGAAAGAACAACTATTAAACATTGTTCGCAGCATGGGGCTTGAACATAAAGTTCTCTTTGAAGGCTTCGTAGATGAAGAAAGCTTGATTAAACTTCAGAAATGCGCTGATGTTTCTGTTGTGCCGTCACTTTTTGAGCCGTTCGGAATTGTTGCGTTGGAAGCTATGGCGGCAAAAAGCCCAGTGGTAGCATCTGACACTGGAGGTTTGTCAGAAATCATAGAGCACGACGTAACAGGAGTTAAAGTTTACCCTAATAACCCCGATTCCTTAGCTTGGGGTATCACAAAAGTTTTGGTGGATGATAACTACCGAAAATCCATCAGCGAAAATGCATATAGAAGAGTTATGGAAAAATATGATTGGGAAAAAATTGCGCAGCAAACCAAGCGCGTGTATGAAGGCGTTTTGGGTGAATATTCCAAAAGCTTCTGGGCATGATCTATTTTCCAATCACGCGCACATTTTCGACTTGAATCCAAGGTGAAATCAACTGTCCCATCTGCCTCTCATTGCTGCCAACTAAACTCACATTTTTTAGCACTTCAAAAATGTTGCCAGCCAACATAACTCCTCGACTGCAGTGAACTATTTCGCCATTCTTTATTTTCCAAGCTGGAGTGGCAACAACAGAGAATTCGCCGCTAATAGGATTACTGCTATGGGCACCCTGCAAATAATAAATTATTAAGCCGTCATCTACTTCGCGCAACATTTCGTCGGATGTTTTGTTTCCAGGAATAATATGGAAGTTGGTGGTGTCGATACTAGGCGTTGATAAGTATCCTGCTCTCGCTGCGTTTCCCGTGCTTTCTTTTCCGTCTTTTCGTGCGGAGTAGTTGTCGTAGAGAAAGTTGGTTAAAATTCCTTTTTCGATGACTGATGTTTTTTGATGTGGTACTCCTTCTCCGTCAAAAGCCCAAGTTCGTAATCCACCAGGGAATAAACCATCGTCGTAGATAGTGAGGTTGTCTGAAGCGACTTTTTGCCCAAGTTTATCCTTAAATGGTGATTGATTTCTTTGAACATTGCCAGCCTCAACAGCATTAATCAACGTATAACCGAAAAGATCTTGCAAAGCAAACTGCGTTAGGATAAGCGTGGTAGATTTTGTTTCAACTGACTTAGTTTCTAAAGCTGAAAGCGCCATTTTCGCAGCTTCTTTCCCAACCCATTCTGGCTCAATATCGTAATTTCTTGAAGCGTTGAATTCGAAGCAAACTGGCGTAACAGTGTTCCCTTCTTTAGCCAGGGTTGCTATACTGCATTCAATCACTGTTCCTTTATCAAAGCCTGCTACTCCATTGGAGTTTACGATGGCATTAGAAATGTAGGCGTTGCCTATTCCTCCTTCAATTGAAGCAACTCGTTTGTCAACCTGGTTTGCGGCATCAAGCATGGTTGCAGCTACATTGACTAGTTCATCTGAGCCAAGCGCCATAATTTTTTCATCAAACGTTCGTTTTAAGTTAGGATAGGTTTTGTTTTGTGGAAGTCCTTTCCAGTCCGAGTCAGGTTTGCTTGCTTTTGCTAAACTCAAAGCATTATTGATTGCGTTTTGAACTGCGTTTTGGTCGTTGATGACGTTTGTGTAAGCGAAACCTACCGCCTTGTTTGCAATTACTCGAATGCCTATTCCTCGGTCAATTATCCTGTTTGTTTTGCTAATTTGTCCAAGTTCAATGCCGATGTTTGTTGCTTGCCCTTCGTAAACATAGGCTTCCGCTTCAGAGGCTCCATTTTGCATAGCTACTTTAACTGCGTTTTCAGCTAAACTTAACATTGTATCTTTTTTAAGCACTGCCACCAACAACCATCTCCTTAACTCTAATATGTGGTCCACCATCAGAAATAAACGCGGTTTGACCTTTCCCGCATCGCCCCGGATCTAATAGGAAATCTTTTCCTACAGCATCAACATGATGCAAAGTTTGAAGGGTATTGCCACTTATTGAAGCATCGCGGATTGGGTCGCCGATTTCTCCATTATTTATTTCGTAACCTTCTTGAATGCCAACTTGGAAGGTGCCGTCAAGATTAGCCTGTCCTCCTCTAAAACTTTTAAAGTAATATCCTTGCTTCACATCTTCAATTAATTCTTCGAAAGATTGATCTCTGGGTGCCATGTAAGTGCAACGCATTCGAATGATTGGTTCTACACGGAAATCTTCAGCCCTCGCATTGCCCGTTGGTTGGACGCTGAATTTTTGAGCCGTTTCACGATTATGCATCAACCCAGCGACAACGCCGTCTTTTATGAGTAATGTTTTCTGGCTTTGCACTCCTTCATCATCATATTTGAATGCACCAAAAGACCCGTTAATTGTGCCATCATCATAGAAAGTTACTAAATTTGAACCAATTTTTTTTCCTATGTTTTCGGCTAAAACACCACCAGAAAGAGCTAAATCGGCTTCAGCAAGATGCCCAAATGCTTCATGAACAAAAACCCCTACGACACTTGGTCCTAAAACAACTGGGAATGTTCCTCCTTTTGGCGACTTAGCTTTTAACTGTTCAATTGCACGTTTTGCAACTTTTTCTCCTAAGACCTCGGGCGATTGTTCGTCAAATACTTCATAACCTGCAGTTGAACCTATTTCTTCTCGACTAAAAGTGTAGACCCCTTCGTTTAGGGCGGAAGCGGTTATTCTTGACCAAACGTACAGTTTATCCTGCTCTAAGCTCGTGCCATCACTGTTAACAAAATAGCTAGTACCAGTCAAATCCATATAATCCATGTTGCAACTTTTTATTCGGTTATCAAAGCCTAAACTTGCCTTGCTTAAAGCCAAAGCAGTTTTAACTTTTTCCTCCATCAAAATGTCGGAGGGATTCTTCTTTGGCTTTGAAATAACCTTATCGGTAATAGCTTTAACATCAGCAATCTTAATCGGAGTTTTCAATCGGGTGCTTGCCATTTTAGCCATTTTACAGGCATCTGAAACCGCATCTTCCAAAATATCGCCGTCAAATGAGCCGACAGAGGCAAAACCCCAAGCCCCGTTTACCAAAACTCGCATGGCAACTCCGTTCTCGATACCTTGCTTCGCTGCTTCAACCCGTTCCTCTTTCACTGTGAGGCTGGTTTTATAGAGCTTTTGTGCTCGGGCTTCAGAATAGTTAGCTCCAAATTTTTGGGTGGCTATCTTGTTTATTTTTGTTAGAAGGTCTTTCAATGGCGATCTATCCTTTGTAAGTTGAAACGTTTAACTAGAATTATTTTGTGGAATTAAATGATTCTGTTTCTTCTGGATCTACACACATTTGTTTGATTATTTTCCAAAGAAATCAGACATGTTCATTTGCTTAATTGTTTCACGCGGAAGCTTGGGTTTTGGCTTTGCCACAAGTGGAGAATCGACACCTAAAACGAGCTGCCCATAAACACCATCATAGCCTGGTTTGACCTTTGCATTGCCATTTCTGACCATTACAATAGATTGAGCAATGGTTGAATCAACAACTCCTGCTAAAGCTTCCAAAGGCGTATCAATTAGAACAGTGTATTCATCTCCGAACTTTTCAACTAATGAATTGTAATTCTTCCAAACACCTTGAGTAGCAGGTGAATCAGTGCCTAGCACAGTTGCAATTATCTCAGAAAGAGGAAGCAAACGCAAAAATCCGGGAGCGCCTACCCGTTTGAAGTCTGCGGGACGGTCGGCAAGTTCTTCGACCCGTTGCTCAACGCCTTTGGTAAGGGGTCTTCGGCAAACAGGGCAAAAATTATTGAATTTCAGGGCATCCGATGGTGCCAGAGATACATTACAGGCTCGATGCCCTGTCCAATGATACTTACCATAGGCTGGATCTGTTTCAATTGTAGCTTTGAAGTGTGCTGGGTCATTGGTTCTAATGGCATCTATAACGTGTTGAAACGCGAATTTTTCAAGTTCGAAAATATTGGCTTCTCGCCCTATGCGCCAAGGCCAAAAACTGTGGCAATCACTGTTTGAAACAAGCGCATACTTGTCAAGTTTGCTCAGGCGCCAGTTCATTGGAGGGTCAGATGAGAGCCCTGTCTCTAAAGCGTGGATGTGCTTGGTCATGTCTTGGTAGCATTCTTCTACGGTTTCAAAGCCACTAACTGCACCGAAAATACTGAACCATGGCGTCCAAGCATGCGCTGGAAAAATCATGTTTTCGCTTGATACGCTCATTACTTCCTCGACAAGTTGTGGCGCTGTCATATTTAGAATAGGTCTGCCGTCCGAGACTAAATCGCCAAAACTTTTTAGTCGATCATTAATTTGAGTGGCAGTTTCCAAGCTCGATGTTAAAATGACGTGGTGTATTTTTTTGGATTCGCCTTTATAATCAAAGATGGTGCAGACTTCGGTTGTTAGCATAAAGCGGACGGGTGAATCGATGTTGCTTGTTAATTTGAATAGTCCTGTGTCCGTATCGGGCGTTAAGGTTTCTTTGATTTCTTTTAGCCATTGTGGCTGAGTGAAGTCGCCAGTGCCGACAAGGTTCAATCCTTTGATTTTTGAGTAACGGGCGATTTCAGGTATGTTCATTTGTTCACTTGTTGCTCGACTGTAACGCCCATGAATGTGCAGGTCAGCTATGACTCTCATGCTTAACGCCTTATGGCTAACGTGCCCCTCTAACCATTTTAAGGCTTCGCCGAATCACCGCAAAAATCGTGAATGTACATCAGGATTATTGACTCACACATTTTAGCCTATTAGTCCATGCAACCAACGCTTCAAGAAGCTGCCTGATGAGCGTTCGCGTTTCTTCATTAGTTAACTTGCCATTTGCATCAATATTGTTGGCCGCCTGGGAAAGCATCACTTCAGGTCTATTGATAGGATGCATATTGAGGAAGACAAAAGCTTGTCGAAGATGATACTGCGCCCTAGCTCCACCCAACCTTCCCGTTGAAGCACTCATAATAGCTACGGGTTTGTCCTCAAGCGGATTTCCTTTGGGCGGTCTAGAAGCCCAGTCTATCGCGTTCTTAAGAACTCCGGGAATCGAATAATTGTATTCTGGGCTGGCGATTAGAAGAGCATCAGAATTTCTGATTTTTTCCTTAAACTCAAGCACCTGTCTTGGAGGATTGTTAATGTCGTCATTGTTAAAAGGTGGTATGCCTTCTAAATCGAAAACTTCTATCCTAACATTTTCAGGCGCTATCTCCAAGGCAGCCCGCACTAAAGCTTTATTGTATGACTCTTTTCTTAGGCTTCCAGCAAAAGCTAGTATTTTGAATTGTTTTTCCATAGAAATCATCGTCAAAAGTCAATTAAAAAAGAAGTTATTAGGAGATTTAAAGATAGCCATTGCTTGAAGCTGAGTCGTTTTTTCGGTTTTATATTCTGTTAAGTTGCAATATTCTTTTAAAGACGCATAAAGCATGGTAGTTTATGCATGAATGGGCATTAGCTGAAGCTATTCTTACATCTGCTAAGCAAGTTGCCGAACAAGAAAACTTGAAAGAAGTTACAGAGGTAACTATTAGAGTTGGTGAACTTCAGCAAGTAGAGCCGCCGATTCTGCGATTTGCTCTTTCACAAATGAAAACTGACATTTTTAAAAATGCTAAATTCCGAATTTTGAAGGCTAAGTCAACGCTCAAATGCAGAGTTTGTGGGACAACTTGGCAATTTAACCTTAAGAAACTTGATAAAGCCACGGCTGAAGCGATTCATTTTGTTCCTGAAGTAGCGCACACATATATCAGATGCCCTAAATGTGGCAGTTCTGACTTTGAAATAGTCAGTGGACGTGGCGTCTGGCTTGAGCATATAAAAGGGGCTAAATAAGCGTGGTTGATCCACGGACAAGCGTAATTACCCAGCGCTTGACTGGAATAAGCAGAATTATTGCCGTTTCAAGCGGTAAAGGCGGCGTGGGCAAAAGCATGGTTGCCACAGCCTTAGCGTTGTCTCTTGCTAAAGAAGGGTGCAGAGTAGGTTTGTTTGATTTGGATTTTACAGGTCCCTCCACCCATATTATTCTTGGTGTGCCCTCAAACGTGCAACCTACAGAGGACAAAGGCATTGTTCCACCCACTGTTCAGGGCATAGCTTACATGTCACTTGTCTATTTCGTCGGTGACAACCCGGCACCATTACGTGGAGCAGATGTTTCCAATGCGCTTATTGAACTCTTGTCGATTACTCAGTGGGGCGAATTGGATTTTTTAATTATTGATATGCCGCCTGGAATTGGAGATGCAGTGCTTGATTTAATACGCTTGGTTAAACGAATAGAATTTTTAATCATTACTACACCCTCGCTTTTGGCTTTTGAAGTCGTAAAAAAGCAAGTAGCGCTGCTATGCGAACTCAATATGCCTATAATCGGTGTTGTTGAAAACATGAAAATGGACAAGACAAACGCGGTAAAGGTGGCAACTGGGAAGTTGGGATTAAAGTATATTGGGTCAATTTGCCTCGATTCACAAGTTGAAAACGCAATTGGCTGCCCGGCAAAATTGTTGGCTACAGCGGTTGGCAAAGAAATGGTGCAGATTAAGAAAACTGTAAGAGCAAAAGTGAATTAAATGGTTTGCAAAGCAATGATTTTTGATTATATCGGTACCTTGGTAAACTGCAAAGGTTACAGTATGAATGCTTCAAAAGAAAATCTTTATTCGGCGCTTTTAGCTGAAGGTTTTGAAGTCTCCTACGAAAAATTTTTAGAAGCATACGATTTAGCCCATGAAAAATACCGAATTGTACGGTATGAACAATTAAGGGAAGTAACTAACTCTGTTTGGGTGGCTGAAGCGCTTGGAAATTTGGGTTTTTATTTAGATGCGGATGATGATCCCCGTGTTAAGGCGGCATTAACTGTTTTCTTCAAGGCATACTTAGCCACGTTTGAACTAAGAGACGACGCAAAGAAACTACTCAAACAAGCCCAAAAGCAAGGAAAAGTTGGTTTAATCTCAAATTTTACCCATGCGCCAGTGATCCACAAAAGCCTACGAATTTTGGGCATAAACTCGTTCTTCGATGCAATTGTAATTTCAGATGAAGTTGGCTGGAGAAAACCCAGTGCCAAAATTTTCCAAGACGCCCTATACAAGCTGGGGGTTGAAGCGAAAAATGCAGTTTATATCGGTGACAGCCCAATTGAGGATATCAAAGGCGCTAAACAAGTAGGGTTAAAAACAATCTTCATCCCATCACAGTTTAACACTCTAAAAGACCTTATTGAAAGCAAGCAAAAACCAGATTATATAGCAGAAGACCTGCTATCAATCTCTAAGTTGTTATGAAATAGTTGGTTTTTAATTTGTTTCAGAATGTAAAACCCGCCTTCTAAAAGTTAAAAAGCACAATTTCAAAATTCCTAAGTTCAGTCTCTTCAGTTACGTTGATTTATGTTCGATTTAAACTTTTTATAACTAATGGATATGAAAAGTAAAGGACAAGAAAAAAAGCTTCAGAGCTTGCTTTGAAAAAACAAAGAAAAGAAAGAAACTATATTTTCTTCTCAATTACAGCATTTTCCAATGCGACTACGCCTGGAAGTTTTTTGCCCATGAGGAATTCAATAAGTGCTCCGCCAGCTGTGCTGATGTATCCTATTTTCTTGGTTAATCCGTATTCTTGTATGGCCGCTATGGTATTTCCGCCGCCTGCGAGGCTGAATGCTTTGCTGTTTGCGATGGCTTCTAAGACTCCCTTTGTACCATAGTTGAACTCTTTGTTTTCGTAAACTCCCATTGGTCCGCTTACGACGATAGATTTAGCGGTCGAGATGATTCTGCTGTATTTCTCAACGGTTTTTGCGCCTATGTCCATGATGTTGTTTTCTGTTGGAAGCTTGCTGACTGGGATTTCTGTGCGTTTGCCCTTAAGATCTACGGCGAAATCGATTGGAACAACAACTTTTTCTCCGAACTGATCCATCAATGCTTTTATTCCTGGGATTAAGCCTGTGAGTTCTTTCTTAGCAAGATAACTCATATTTCCCTTGCCGAGGTCAACGCCTTTGGCTGCAAGGAACAATTGGCCAGTTACGCCGCCAGTGAGCACATAATCCGCGATGCCGTTCCCTAAAACGTACTTGCTTATTTCAAGACTGTCATCCGCTTTGGCTCCGCCCATAACATAAACCGATGGCTTCTCAGGTTTTTCCAATGCTTTACTGAGCGATTTCAATTCGCGTTCCATAATGCGTCCTGCGGCGCTGGGCAAAACTGCTGTAAACCCAACCATCGAAACATGTCCACGGTGCGCAGCGGCAAAAGCATCATTAACAAACAAATCTGCGAGCGGCGCTAAATTCTGAATTAACTCTGTCTTGCTTGCTTCTTCAGGGGTCATGCTTTTGGTTTCTTTATCCCAACTGCGCACGTTTTCCAAAACAAGAATTTCTCCGCCTTTCAGATTCTTGATTGCGGTTTTTGCTTTTTCGCCAAATAAATCGTCAACATATTTAACCGGAAATTTTAGGATTTTTTGAAGAATCTCTACGTGCTCTTTTAGCAGTGTATAGTCGGGGTCTCCTTTGCGTCCTTGATGTGCTAAGACTACGGTTTTGGCGCCTTTCTCGGCAAGCTCCTTTAAAGTTGATTCAGCATGAGCTTTTATTCGTACATCACTTGTAACTTTCTTGGTCACTGGATCAATTTCTGAGTTAAAGTCAACTCTGACTAAGACAACTTTATTCTTTAAGTTGAAATCATCCAATGTTTTGTATTTAGCCATGTTTTCCACTTCTTGTTTAATATAAAAAAGGAAAAGAATAGGTAGATTTAAGCTTGTTTGCTTGCTTAAACGCCTGCTTTCTTACCGACCATTTCGATGAAATCAACCATGCGGTTGCTAAAGCCCCATTCGTTGTCATACCATGCGAAGACTTTAACGAAGTTGCTTTTCTCACCTAAAACCATAGTTAATTCTGCATCAAAAACGGAGCTATATGTGCTATGAAGCACGTCGGTGCTAACTATTGGGTCTTCAGTGTATTGCAAAATCCCTTTAAGTTCGCCTTCAGCTGCTTTCTTCATAGCCGCATTAATTTCTTGTTTCGTCACTTCCTTGCTCAGTATTGCGACTAGATCAACTATGGACACGTCTGGAGTTGGAACACGCAGAGAGATACCATTCATTTTTCCAGCGCAACTTGGCAAAACCAAACCGATAGCTTTTGCGGCGCCTGTGCCTGTTGGGATAATGTTGATTGCTGCAGCGCGCGCCCTGCGTAGGTCTTTATGGACGAGATCTTGGACTTTCTGGTCGTTTGTGTAGCTGTGGCATGTTGTCATGAATGCTTTTTCTAAGCCAAAGTTGTCTGCAAGGACTTTGCTAATTGGTGCTAAGCCGTTGGTTGTGCAGCTAGCGTTGCTTAAGATGTTATGTTTTTCGGGATCGTAAGTTTTGTCGTTGACGCCTAAAACGAACGTTGCGTCTGGGTTTTCTGCTGGTGCTGAAATAAGAACTTTTTTTGCTCCTGCAGTTAGATGTTTGCTTGCGCCTTCTCGATTCGTGAATAGACCGGTACTTTCAACGGCAAGGTAAACGCCTAGGTTTTTCCAAGGCAGATTTGCTGGATCTCGCTCTTGAATACATTTGAGGGTTTTTCCGTTGACAACTAAGTCGTTGCCTTTCACTTCAACGGTTCCTGGGAAACGTCCATGAACTGAATCATATTTGAGGAGGTGCGCGTTGGTTTTTGCATCTCCAAGGTCGTTGACAGCTACGAAATCGATATCAGCGTTTTTTTCGATTGCTGCTCGGTAGAGTAGTCTTCCGATTCTTCCGAATCCGTTAATTCCTACTTTAATAGTCATAAAATCACCATTTTTCCGAGTTTGTACAATCGTCTCTGTATTTATTAATTTTCCGACAAAATTTTGGCAGGGCTCGGACTCTTATTGTCTTAAGACCAGATTTTGGGGTTTAATTAATTATTTAGATATTTAACTTAGATTAGTTTAGCTTCAAGCTTAGAGGATTCCGCCTTCTTTAAAGTAATAATATTCCTCTTTTTTGGAACCAAAACTCCTTAAGCCATCACATTTAAGCTGTTTGCGCAGTTCATTAGCGCACTCTTTGTTTATTTCACCTTTTTTCTCAAGATAAGAAATTATTTCTTCCGCTTGCACTTCTGTGTCGCATCTGCGAATAAAATCCACTGCTGAAGGATTAAAATGGCGCAGCTTATCCAGCGGAACTGAAGGTTCAAATTCTTCTTCTTCACATTCAGCATTTTCGATTACTTCAGGATTTTTCCTAACTGCGTTAATTGGGACTTTGGCTTCTCCCGTTTCAAGTTCATCGTAAAGATGCGGAAATATTTTCTTGAGGGATTTTTTGTCAATTGCCATTTTTCATCAGGATATAAAAATAATTATTGAAGTCGTTATTTATGTGCTTTTTTGATGAAAACCACTCTTTTGTCGAGAATTATGATGGAATAAATTGCTGGGTTGGATTTTCATCGAGGACTCTTTTAAGTTCCTTAATGTTCAAGCCCTTAAGTTCATCGCCAAAGGTTTCGCATTTTCTCTTTTTTCCAGCTTCCTCTCTGCTTCGAGCAACTATTTCAAGTCCATATTTTTGCAAGGTTTCAGCGTAAATATGGAATGATTCAAAAGTTGCTCCACGCTTGTTAACAGATGTCCAAGCTGTTTTCAAAACCTTCACGTTTTCTGATTTGAGAACTTTAACGATCACATCAGGATCATCAGCATAAACGGCAATGTCAATATCGCTTCCCTGCCTTATCGTTCCCCGCCAAACACTCCCAATCAAAACTGGGCGATAAGCATCAAGGCATTTCATTATTTTTAGAGCTTCTTTTCGCATTTCAATTAATCGGTCTTTCCTCTTTGCTCCCTCGTTTTCTTCAGCTATTTTATCTAGTTGCAAGGCGATGTCAAGGTTGGAAGGCAAAAAATGGGTGCCTATAGTTTCAGCCGCTCTTACTTTTGCTTGTCTATATTCTTTTTCAGCGCCAAAATAAAGTAAAGTAGCTGCCTCACGAGCGACTTTCCATTTTATGTCATCGGACAATTGGGCACCATGCGCTAATCATCGTTTTCCTATGGTTTCGTATAGTTCTATGGTTTTTTTCGCGATTCTGCTCCATGTGAACTCAGCGATGACTCGTTTTCTGCCATTTTTGCCCAGTAATTTGCGTTTTTCAGGATTTTCTAAAGCACTGATTATGCCCCATGCTATGTCTGAGGGAATATTTGGGTCAACGTGATAACCGCATTGTTCTTCTCCGCAGCAAATCACTATTTCTCTCATTCCGCTGACGCCTGCAGCGCCAACGACAACTGGTTTTTCCATACTCATTGCTTCTAAAGCTACTATTCCGAAGGGTTCGTAGTGGCTTGGGAAGGCTGCTACGTCGCATGCTGCATAATGTATTATTCGTTCTTCTTCTGGTATGAAGTCAAAACAGAATTTGACGTATTGGTCAAGCCTCATGGTTCTTGTTAAATTTGTAAGGTATTCTTGGAGTTCGCCTACACCGACAATTACGAGTTTTGCGTTTGGTATCTTTGAGAGGACGTGGGGAATTGCCATTATGAGTTTATCAATACCTTTTACGCCTACAAGTCTACCTAGGAAAAGAATCATCATCTCGTTATCTGTAATGCCATATTTGTTTCTAACACGTTTAATATCTTCAGCTGATATATTCTGCGGATTATATTTTTGTGGGTCAACACCGTTGTAGCTTACCTGGATCTTTTCTCTTGGAAAACCAAGCTGAATAAGCTCATCCTTCATGGCGTACGATACAGTGACAACCATATCAGCCATTTTGCCTGCCCGAAGCTCTATGTTGCTAACTACGCCTGAACCTGTTCCCAAAGTTCGACCTTTCTCAGTTGAATGAACATGAAAAGCAAAAGGCAAACCAGTTTCTCTTTTAACGGTAATTCCACCCATCGCTGAGAGCCAATCATGGGCAACAACAACATCATACTTCATATTTTCTTTCTTAATCAACTCGTTGATGAGTTTAGCCGCTGATAAGTAATTGTAAACCATAAGTTTGCCAAAAAAATGTAATCCTCTGCCCCATTTTTTAATGTCTTCAGCAATGACATCTGGGAGCGAATCTGAAATGTCAATGTGAAGTGGACGGTGGATTTCAATTCCCCGCCAAATTTCTCTTGTCGGTAAGGATCCTGCATCATCATTCATTGTGAAAACTGTTACATCATGATCTTCTAGAACAAACTTTCTTGTTATTTCGGCGGCGTAAGTTCCTAATCCACCGACAATTTTAGGTGGATACTCGTAAACGAAAACAGCAAGCTTCATTCTATTCCCTCATCGATTTAACAGTAGCATTGGCAATCAGAATACTAAAAGCTTTACTTGTTATTGGTAAAACGAGCATATAACTGAAAAAACAAAGAAATATTAGCGAAAAGTTTGATTAGACGTTTCTGCAATAGCACTTACAGCAAGGTGCCGATAAATGAGTTTATCCCCAGTAAAACAAGAAATACTAGAAACAATGCTTCTTCATGAAAAACCTATGAAAGCCATCGAAATCGCTAGCGAAAGCAAAAAAGACTTTCCGCCTACTATGATGCATCTTCTAGGTCTTACCAAAATGGGCTATGTGTCTTCGCCGGAAAAAGGGCTGTATATCATAACCGAACGAGGAAAGGGCGCTTTGGGTGTTCCTGAAGTTACCAAAGAGAAAGCTGTAGCAATATTATCATATGCAGCGCATGAAAAAGCTTTCAATTTCTACGTAACAGTTGGGAATCCATTAAGTCTGCATGCTCATAACCTTCGAGATTTTGCTAACAAACTTGACAAAGCGGATTTAGCCTCAATAGAATTTCATCTGCAACGAGGCGACTTCGAAGCATGGTTTAAAATGTTGGGTGATGAAGAATTAGCCAAAAAAACTGCTTTGTTGAAAAAGAGAAATCCTGCTGGAGAAAACATGCGAAAACAACTCCGCGGTATCGTTGAGCAGCGCTATCTTGACTTGTCAAAGTTAGCAGGTCAACCTGTTCCAGACGAACAATAGATTTTTTTATTAAACATTTAGTTGCAAATTTTTTGGCGCTAACGTTATAGTGTGCCTTAAAAATAAGAGAAAGAATGTGGCTAAGTTATTTGACTGTATATTGGGTGGCCGCTGAATTTCAAATTGGTCGTTGACCATTCAAGAGTGCCGCTGGGCAATCGTGTGCATATTGATTGGACGATAGCGCCGCCAGAAGTGAATCGTACACCATCTAGCATTTCACCCTTTGTTACCCCTGAGGCAGCAAAGATCATTTCGTTGCCTTTCGCTAACTCGTCTTCTGTGTAAGTTTTGTCGATGTCAACTCCTGTTGCTCTCAGTCGGTCCATTCGTTTTGCGTCGTCTTTTTTATCTTTCCAAACCTTAACAAGCATTGTTCCGCCTAAGCATTTCACAGCAACTGCAGCGATTGTGGCCTCTGCACCTGCACCTGCACCAATCAGCAAGTCAACGCCTGAGTCAGGTAAGCATGTAACGATTGAGCCCGCGATGTCTCCGTCGGCTATTAAGATAATTCTTACTTCCATCTTTCTAAGTTTTGCAAGCAACTCATTATGCCTTTCCCGTTCAAGCATAATCACGGTAAAGTTCGCTAAGGGGCGATTCTTTAATTTGGCTATCGTCTGTACTATTTCTTCGATGGACATGTCGAGCGTGATTTTTCCTTTTGCTAAGCCGTTTGTTGCAACTTTGAAGTAATAGCCATCATCGGGCAAAACTTGTAAACACCCTGCAGGGGCACAGGCTAAAGCTGAGATGGCATCTTTCTTTCCTTTCGACGTTGCGGTTGTGCCATCAACTTGATCAATAATAAATTCTACTTTCGGTCCGTTGCCTGTACCAACTTTTTCTTTGTAACTAAATGCTGGAGCGTTGTCTTTGGGTCCCTCGCAACATATGACTTCGCCATCGACTTCAGTTTGGTTTAGAACTGCTCTGGAAAAATCCAGTGCGGTTTGATCTACTTTGTCTGGGTCTCCTTTGCCTATGTGGAGGGCTGCACCCACTGCTCCAGCAGTTGTAATTCTGGTTAATGATGGCGATAACGATCGTAGTGAGGTCATTGTTTTCCACCTTTGCATTCGTTTAACCATAACTCTGTGAACTCACCGTAATTTTGGGCAATCTGCTCGATAGCTTGTTTTCTAGAGATTTTCCCCGCTTTATGATCTGCCAAAGGTTGCCAAAAAATTGTTCTTCCAACAGCAAACCCTATAATTCCCTTTATTTTTGCACCAACTTTAAGCCACTCTTTAACTTTTTCTTTTGATTCTCCTCGTCCAAGGGTGATGACGCCTGCTTTCCTTCCATTACTTTGAGCTTGCGCAACTACCGCTTTGGCGAATTCAGGTTTGTCAACGCCTTCTAATTTCCAAATAGCGGGTTCAACTCCGGCAGTTTGGATTTCTTTGAGACTTTGGACCATTAGCTTGGGACGTAACTCTGAATCGTAGACTTCTTTTGAGCCTCCAAGTTTTGATAATTGGGCTGGTGTCGCTGGTACAATGAGTTCGAAGAGGAAGGGCTTTTTTGTTTTTGCTAAATAATCACTTAATGTTTTGAGCTTTTGAAGCTGCCTTTCGTTTAAAGTCCCCTCGCCTTCGGGGTTGTAGCGTACTAGAACTTTAACAAAAGAAGGATCAAACTCTTCTATGTGCTTTGAAAAGTTGTCTCCGTATTCAAAGTCGAATTCGTCTTGCCCCGATTTTTCTACAGGCATAGCAAACGTTAATTCCTCTCTTTTAGCCTCTTGGAGAATGCCCCTTCCAAACTCTTCATCTACTAACAAGCCAGCGATCTGTTTTGGGACATTCTTTTTGAGGGACAGCTTGAAGCCTTCAAAAATAATCTTTTTGAAATCTTCTATCTGTTGTTTTTCTTCAGCGGTAGGTTGACGGTTTTTTATTCCGAACATTTTTTCGAGAAATGACCCTCTGTGATCAAACGCCAAAATTAATAACTCTTTTTGAGACCAATCAATCAAATTTGCTTCCTCCAAAGTTAAGGTTGATGTAGTGACTTTCTTGGCCGACACATAACTCAAATAAAGCGAGGAGTTCATTGCATTTAAGTTTTTCACAAGGCAAGCAAGCAATCATGGAAAAAATGAAATACGTCAAATGTAAATAGTTGAGTATCAGCGGCGAATTGATTGGGCGAGAATAGAATAATTTCAGTAAAATTGCCTGAAGAAGTCTTCCAGGAAATGGCGCTTCGCATTCCAGAAGGCGATAGAAGCATCTTTATCAGGGAAGCTATAAGTGAAAAACTGCAGAAAACACCTAAAGCGGACAAACTCTTGGCGTTAGAAGAGCGGATGGGGAAGATTGAGCAGGAATTTGGGCAAGTTAGAAAATATTTGGCTGATTTGGAACTTCTAACTTTTCAACATGGAAAAATTAATCCTCATTCTTATTGTATTGATGAGGTTGATCATAAAATAATGGAGTTTTTGGTGCATTACAAGAGTGGCACGACTCCTGAATTAGCCGAGTATGTTAAAACAAACAGGTGGCTAATACTTAACAGACTGAGAAAAATCCAGAAAACATCCAAAAAACAAATTGGAAAACCTATAATTGAATATTATGCTGGTGAAAGGTCTGGGAAAAAGAAGGCTTGGTGGATTGATGAGGAGTTAATCCAGGAATAGCAAGGTTAGCTTTAAATTAACTTGACATATTTTGGTTCTTAATTGTGGGCTCGTAGTCTAGTACGGACAAGGCATCGGCCTCCGGAGCCGGGAATCCTGGGTTCAAATCCCAGCGGGCCCGCCACTAGTGATAAAAAATAATATTAAACAAATTTTATCTCTTATTTTTTCTTTAACATTGAAAAAACAAGTAAGAAATTTATAACTACCAAACATGTTGGGAAAGCTACTTCAGAAAATCCCCAGCTTGCCGCGACGACGAAACTTGTTATAGGACTGAATACTCCGATTATGAAAGGCCAAATAGATTCTGTTTCTGGGTTATGCCATACTTTCATTAGAGTCGGCACTGCCGCAAGTGCATCGCTTATTATCGAAAAGGTGATCGCCAACTTCGGGTCGTTGGTGATAATCCACATAACAATGGCTAGACCTGATATGATTCCGCAAATATAATCAAAAGACGATAGTTTCCAGTATGCTTTCTTGTTAAAAAAAGAAGCTGTAAAGACAAGAAAAGGGGAAAAACCTGACATGAATACTGGTAGGACAGCCCAACCAACATTGTTGGATAAAGCGGCAACGGTCGCTATAAATGGTGCAATAGACCACATACCCCAAGTCACTCTATTTGGCTTGGTTTGACCCTTGAACATAGAGCGGATATAAGCCGAAGCGCCAATCAATGTCACGGCGGCGGCAACGAACACCAAATACTCAAAAATACGCTATCTAACTTTATAGCGCAGATATTTTAACCACAGCGGTGAAGCACTTGGTCTACATTTCAAAGTGCCCTTCCTTTTAGTTCCTCTTCTATCAGAGAAGAACAACTCCCGGTGCTACCACAAACCGTTGTTGTTCTTTCAATAATCAAATTTTATCGTATAACAAAAACTTCCCTATTTCAAAGTTTAATATATCGGTTAGATCTGCTGTGTGATCTTATCTTCACTAGTAGCTGATAGAGAAAGCTACCGATTGCGATTGCGAACGCTGGAAAAGCTGGCAGGATATACCAGAACAGCTTTGTTTGGGCAAAAGTGAATACTAAAAGCACAAGGGCCATCCAAACAATAATTAATGTATCTGGTTTTGATCGTCTAAAAATTGCTTTAAATATACAAAGGCCTGCCGCAAAAGGTATCAGAATCGCCCATAACCATTCATTATTGATTATGTAGTTGAAGTAGAAGAAGTAACTTTCTGCATGCCCTTCAATGGGTGTTACGGCACGTGTAATTGCACTGTAGAGGAAATAATGGTTCCAAAATTGTTGTCCAAATGAGACGCTCATATCGATTAGCCATGGAGAAAAAAGCATAAGTCCAATGCCTAAGAAAAGAGTAAACCGTTTTTTGAAAAGAGCCTTGATGCTTCTTTGGGTCAAAATGGAATACGTCAAGATTATCAATGGAATCACAAGGGCCTCAAGTTGCTTTGTCATTAAAGCCAAACCAAAAAAAAATCCACTTAAAATTGCATAACGAAGGGGTTTTTCACTTTTCTCACTTACAACAAAAAAGTAAATGCTTGCCACGATGAAAAAAACGAAAGGAATGTCAGTCATAGCATGGGTTGCAAATGCATAAAATGTTGTAAAAGTACCTAAAACAATCGCAGACAAAAAACCAACATACGGATCATAAAGTTTCTTTCCTAAAAAGAAAACCATAACTAAGGATAGACTCCCAAATATGGCGCTGGGAAGCCTCGAAGTAACGTTGCTAATCCCGAAGGTTTGGTAAGATAGAGCCATAAGCCACATGTTAAGTGGAGGCTTGGCTATCCAAAATGATAAATCTCCAAAAGCCCAAGGTGTCAGATAATCACCTGTTTTAGTCATGTGAAATGCCCATTGAGAGTACGTTTGCTCATCGGCCGTCCAAAGGCCCCCGCTTGCTAGATTAACATAGAATATTATTGAAAAAGCTAAAATTGCCAAAATAAAAATGGCGTCAATGTGAGCTAAATACCACGGATATTTTTTGCCAGAGCTATCCTCATTAACTGTTTGTTTGGTTCGCTTATTGACGCAAATAATTTGTGCGATTGCAAGAATAACAATGCTCACTATGATGAATGAAACTATCTCAAATGCAATTGTGGACCATAAAAAAGAACTCGTAGATTGTGAAGGAAACAATTCAGCATTTGACTCGTTTAGAGTAAGAGCATAAATATTTTTGTCATCGGAACCAATATAGAGAATATTATTCACAATTGTTGGTGAAGATTCGACAAAATTTCCAGTCGCATATCTCCATTCCCTTGTACCTGTTGAGGCATTAAAACAGTAAATGTTGAAGTCTTCTGAGCCAACGTACACATTGCCGCCTACGACAGCTGGAGAAGAAGTGATCCAGAATCCAGTTGGACTTTGCCATATTTTTTGGCCGCTCGTGGCATTTAAGCAATATAGATAGTTGTCATCAGAGCCAATGTAAACGTAACCGTAAGCAACGGCTGGTGAAGATTCAACTACGTCTTGTGTTTGATATTTCCAAATTTGATCTCCTGTAGATGCATTCAAACCGCAAATGTACCCATCATCCGAGCCTATGTAGACATAGCCTTCATAAACGCTTGGCGAAGAGATTGTGCTTCCAGTGTGGCGACTCCATATTGTTTTTCCTGTCGATGCGTTGAGAGCGTAAATGTAAAAGTCGTCTGATGCAATGTACACTATGCCGTTTGAGATTGCGGGTGATGAATTTACCATGTACGAACTTGGATTGTTCCATATTGTTTTTCCGTTTGTAGCGTTAAAACAGAAAATCCCTTGATTCCCAGATCCTATGTATACGAGGTCATCAACAATTAATGGAGAAGACCTCACAGGTCCTCCAACTTCCGACCTCCACGTAGGAGTTCCTGTAGTAGCATTTAGACAATAAAGATATCCATCATCTACGCCTACAAAGACAGCGCCATTGTAAACGGCGGGTGAAGACCATACTTCAAAATGAAATGGAAATTTCCAGACAGTTTCGCCGTTGGAGGCGTTCAAGCAGAATAGTTGGCTGTCTCTGGAACCAACGAAAACTAACCCGTTTGCAACAGCGGGTGAAGATTGTACCATTCTACCTGTTGTGTAATTCCACAAGAGTTTAACGGAATCAGATATGTTATTGCCTATTACGTAACCAGTATGATTAGGGTTTTGACGAAACATTGTCCAACCGTCGGTAGTTGAACTGCTTGTATTAGTTGAGGCTGCAGAAAAGCCATAAGTGGGGATAACAATGAGAACAATAATGGTAATCAGTGCCCACTTACTTTTTCGCATTGCCATCCTCACATCAAACCATATCAAAATAGCATATTAAATTAATTGAATTACGAGAGAGCAACTCGTTGTCCAACTGAGCTGCAATAAAAACATGATTTTATCTTATGCTTGTTGTGGCTTGGGCGAGTCGACAAGTTTTCTTGATGCGGCTTCCGCTAACTTAGGGAAACTCTCGCAAGTATGCCCGAATGGTTAGTTGTCAAAATGTGAAAAAATCCTGCTGGATCCATTTAGAGAAATTGAAAATGGTATCTTTTACATAGGATTTTACAAATGCGCCAAGTGTGGAAGTAGCTTCAAGATAACCTGCTAAATTGTTTTTTGCTGTTTCATGTTGAGGATAATAATTTTGGCTTATTCTTCTATGAAATTAAAATTGTTTTTCAGCAAAGTTACATTGCGTTTAGGCTACCGCAAATTTTTTATGTATTTCAAAATCAGTTGCGGCTGGTCAAAAGCTGTCTTTAATGTTTTTCTCGGATTTTTAATATAGTTTAGCAAGGACAGTTTTTTGTATTCCTCAAGCGCTTTAGCTGCAATCTCTTTTACTTCCTGAGGCGTAAAGTCCTCGGTAGAGATAAGCGACATACCTTTTGGTTGACGCGCCTCAGCAAAAGAATTCCAGCTCAAATCTTCTTCAATATACCCTTTGGACTTACAATCTTCATACAGCCTAGTTCCGTACGATGGAGTAGCAATGAACAGATGCATGCCCACATCAAAATCACGCTTAAGCTTTAAGGCAAAATCAACAGTTTTCTGCATATTTTCTTTCTTTTCACCTGGAAAACCGATAATATAGAATCCGCCAGTTTTTAATCCAATATCCTTGCAGATTTTCGCAATTTCAACTACTCGGTTTAAGTCAAGGCTCTTGCAAATTACATTACTTAAGATTTGTTGGTCACCTGATTCCACACCGAAAAATACGCTTTGACAACCAGATTTTTTCATTTTTTTAAGCAAACTTAAATTTAAGCGGTCAGCTCTGACTCCATTCGGAGTTTCCCAGCCTATTCTAAGTTTTTTCTCAATTAAGCCATCGCAGATTATTTCAAACCTTGCCAAATCAAAGGTAAGGTTGTCATCTTCAAAGAAAATATTTTTGACGTCAAATTTTTCCACGACATATTGAATGTGTTTTAATACGTAACTTGCGGAATGTGCCCTAAATCCCCTGCCCATGTGCAAATGAACAGAACAGAAACTGCAGTTATATGGGCAACCTCGGCTGGTAATCATCGATATTGCCCTGTTTCGAAAACTGCGGTACCCTATTTTTTTAGGGTTTAGATACTGCTCCATATTGACGTGTTCATAGGCCGGGTAAGGCAATTCATCCAAGTTTGTAATAAACGGTCTACGCTGATTGACTTTTACATTTCCGTTTTGGCGATAAGCAATGCCAAGGACTTCGTTAAACTGTTTTTTGCCTTCAAAAGTCTTTGCGATGTCAAGCATGCTATATTCCCCTTCCCCAGTAACAGCAACGTCAACATCCTTTGCAACTTCAAGAAACTCTTTTGGCATAACCGTAACATGAGGTCCACCAACGACAGTCAAAATGTTGGGGGCAACCTCTTTGGCTAAGCTGCTTATTTTGAGCGCATGTTCAATTTGACTGGTAAACGGGCCAGCTATACCAACAATATCTGGTTTATACTCTTGAATTTGCCGTTTTATCTGCTCGAAAGGCATTCCAACTCTTATGGTTTTACCTTCTATTCTGAAAGGATAATCAGTAATGAATGCATCCAAAATCTGTGTTTTGTACCCTGACTTTTCAAGCACCGCAGCGATGTACATTAAGCCCAACGGTAAATTGCCCGCTGGCAAGTCTGAACCCGGATAAAACGTTTGAGGCGGATTAATCAGAAGCACTTTCATTAAAGTAACCCAATTATCATAACTTGACCTTTGGGCTATATTTAAATTAACTTATGATTAGAAGTGGTATAGAACAATTCTGAATTTATCTATTTTTGTTTATTTCTCCATGCCTTTGAACTAAATTTAGTGCTCAGTTGGCATGTTACAGTTACGCTACAGTCACATAGGTTTATGAGCGGTTAATCGGCACTATTCTTGTAAACTTTTTTGTAGTTTTTGCGGAGGTGATAAGTTTTGAGTATGCGCGAGGAAAATAAAAAAGGCAAAATGACCGTCGCTGAAGCAGGCAGGAAAGGCGGAGAAAAAACAGCTTCAACCCATGGCAAAGAATTCTACGAGGAAATAGGTCGCAAAGGCGGAGAAAAAGTCTCAGCTGAACGCGGTCCAGAATTTTACAGTGAGATTGGCAGCAAAGGCGGTTCTGAACGTGCTAAGCAACATGAAGGATCAAGCGAAGCTAGAGGAAAAACAAGCCTAGAAGAAGCAGGTCACAGAGGAGGACAAAGAGTCCGTAAACTGATCCAAGCTGGCAAAGAGCATGAAGAAGAGTAACATATCTTTTCTTAATTATTTTTCAATTTTGTTGCAAAATTCTTGTTTTAGAATCAGCTATTTTTGTAGTGGATTTTTAACGGAGGTGAAAATTTTTTGGCTAACGAAAAAGGTAAAATGACCGTTGAGGAAGCCGGAAGGAAAGGCGGACTAAAAACCGCTGAAACTCATGGAGAAGAATTCTACAGTGAAATAGGTCGAAAAGGCGGAAAGATCGGCGGTCCAAAAGGCGGGCAAAGAGTTCGTAAGCTTATTCAGGAAGGAAAAGAGTACGAAGAACGATAGGGAACACAAGCTTAAAGTTATTTTCAATCATCTGCTACTGTAATTTCCAAGTTTTTCAAGTTTTAAATTTGTCAAACTTTTCGGCTACTTTAGATTTCATTTAGACAATTAACTCTCTTTTTCAATTGTTATTGTACAAAGACAGCCACATATGTTTATGAATCATGTTTAGGCTAGAAAATTGAGAAAGCTCTAAGGCAAGAAAGAAGCGATTCGAAGTTATTTTTGGAGGTGAATTTATGAGTGAAAAACGAAAAGGAAAAATGACTGTTGAAGAGGCTGGTCGTATGGGTGGAGAAAAAACCGCTCAGACCCACGGTCCAGAATTTTACAGTGAGATTGGCAGCAAAGGCGGTTCTCAACGAGCAAAACAACATGAAGGATCGGCGGAAGCCAAGGGGAAAACAAGCCTTGAAGAGGCAGGTCACAGAGGAGGCCAAAAAGTTCGCAGGTTAATTGAAGCTGGAAAACAATATGAAGAAGAGTAGCAAATACATTTTTCACCAAATTTTATTGAGTTATTTAAGTGATCTAATTAATTTAAGGAAAAGCTCATTAATTTTGTGAATTCCGGAGTTATTTTTGGAGGTGAATTTATGAGTGAAAAACGAAAAGGAAAAATGACTGTTGAAGAGGCTGGTCGTATGGGTGGAGAAAAAACCGCTCAGACCCACGGTCCAGAATTTTACAGTGAAATAGGTAGCAAAGGTGGACAAAAGGTTCGTAGGCTTATCGAGGAAGGAAAAGCACACGAAGAAGAATAGGTAACTAATCTAATTGAGATTTTTTCTTTTTGGAGAATTAACTTATAACTCACCTCGGAGGTGAAAGGAAAAACGAGTAAACAAGATGTGGAAGTAGCTAGGCGCAGAGGAGTTGGTCAAAGTAAAGGTCGTCATTATACAAGCAAAAGCGATAAATCTGGTCATGTGAGTCCAGCCATAGTGGAAAAATTTCTCGGAGGTATGCATTACCCTGCTGAAAGAAACAAGTTGATTGATAATGCCCGAAACAAAGATGCTCCAGACAATGTTATAGCATTACTGAATAAATTGCCAAATAAGACCTATACTTCGCCAATTGATATTACCAAAGAGATCGGAAAAATAGAGTAACCGAATTGGTTTTTTCATTTCTTTATTTTCAGTTTTGAACCAACATTCATGACTTAAATAGACAAATAATTGCCTGGTAGGCTCTGTGATTGTTTCCTAATAATCACATATGATTAAGCGCTGTTCTAAATTAAAACAGCAATGCTAGACAGACTTGAAAAACGTGGAGGTGAAATGGTTTTGACAGTTAAAAGTGAGCAAAAAAGAAAGATGACACGTGAGGAAGCTGGCAGAAAAGGTGGTCAAAAAGTGGCCCGAGAACGCGGCTCAGAGTTTTTTAGAGAAATAGGACGTAAAGGCGGTGAAAAAGTAGCGGAAGAACGCGGAAGTGAATTCTATAGAGAAATCGGGAAAAAGGGTGGCGAAAGCAGAGGGAACAAAAGTATCTCGATAAACATTGGGCGTGGAACGCGAAGAAGGACAAGCACTGGTCCCTAAAAAATAGATCTTTTTCTTTAGAATCTCATTTTAGTTATCTATTTTTCAAACAGAATATTGAAATACCTAACCTTCAGGTATTTTCTGAAAAAAAATTCTTTTTTGTATTACAGCCGAACAGGAAAGCCCGAAAAAAAAGAGTACGCCCGTAGCTAGGTCTCCCAAATAAATGACAAAGTAAGTGGAAATAAATTTTCATGTTTAACCTCAAGAATTAAATGCCTTTGACATTATATTGGTGCACCCACTTACTACTAAAATGTCTATTGATTTCAAAAAGCTCTTCGAAGATGTTGCAACACATTGCATAAACTTGAAGGGCAAACTAGACGCGTTTTGGGTTCTTTTGGTTGAAGTGGTGAAACAACCAATGCTTATCTTGGAAACTATGAAAAATAAATTTGAAAAACATGTTGAGCCATCTTTACTTGCAAATTATGTTCTATACAAAAAAAGCTCGCCCCTTGAAGAAAACTGGGCAAAAGGGTATCCGAAAACTTGATGAATAAGCCTTAACACTATTCATGAAGGAGAAAAGTATGGAAAAACAAAAGGATCTCCTTGAATTTCTAAAAAATCAAATAACCGTTGAAAAAGAAATAGTGGCCTCTCTTGAAAAACCATTGGCTAACATGAAGAATCCTGCTGTTAAAGGCGTTCTGAAAGGGGTTTCACTTGACTCGATAAAACATGCAGAACTCTACATGGCCGCTGTTACATTACTGACGAGTTCCTCTACAGCGTTGACACAGGAGCATCTAGATGAACACAGAGCTCTTGTGACAAAACATATCGAAATAGAATCTAAGCTAATCGTAACGCTTGAAGCAATGATTCCTAAAATTGAAGACAAGAAAGTTGTGTTTCTTCTCAATTCCATTTTGATGGATGAGAAACGGCATCATGAAATGTTAAAGATGGTGCTAGAAATAATTGTCAAAGGCGAAACTATAACTGAAGAAGATTGGTGGAAACTTCTCTGGGAGAACGCGCCTTTTCACGGAGCTCCCGGTGGCGGATAAAGAAAAACAAAAACAGAAACTTTAACGAAGCTAAGAATTGACGTTGCCGTTGACGATATTCTCTGAAGAACTCCACGTTTCTTCTACTATTTGTTTGAGTCCTTGTAACACGGATGCTAACATAGTCCCTTTACAGGTTAAGGCATAAGCTTTTGGTGTTTTTCTTATGAAAACTAGTTTTTTTCCTTTCAATCCTCTTAAGTACTTATAGGTTCTTCGCATCGAGATTCCTGTCTCTTTTGCGAGTTTTCCCGCCGAAATTCCTTCATCAACTATTGTTTCATAAATCTTTTGTTCTGTGGTCGTTAGTGATTCTTTGGCAGGATCTCTTTTTGATTTAAAGAAAAAGATGTAATCTCTTTCAATTGGAGTTTCAATTAAACTGCTATAGCGTAAGCGTTTAAGAATGCGTGACGCTATTTTTGGCGAGATTAATACCTCGATTTCCTCAAAAGTTTTTGGTCCAGATAGCAAACACTGGAGTAGTGTTTCCTCGTAACATTCAGAATGCGCAGGCAACATTTCTACGAATTCAGGAAAAACAACAAGTAACTCGGTTAAGCGACCTCCGAAGGTCGTTGCATAATATTCGTCTCGTGATTCCGTTGCGAGCCCAACTGACATTAAAGGTCCCAAGTATTCTTCGCTTATCGTGTCTTGGCTGTGGATGTGCCCGGTTTTTTTTAGCTCTTGCTGCAGTTGGCTTACAGAGTATTTGCCATTTACGATTGCTTTTAAAATGTGAAGCCTTGTTTCATTTTTGAGAACGTTAAAGAGTTCTTTTATGTAGTTTGGATTACCCATTGTTTCTCGAAGTTTTCTTAGCTCATTTTTTAGTTTGTATACTTGGCATCGATTTATGCATTGTAAAGGTGAGGTTGGAGCGCAGTTTCTGCATTCTGAGTCGAGTGTTTTAAGAATTACAGTTAAATCGCGTTTGTTTTCTGTTTTTGGGATTTGGACATTGCCCATTTTTTTTATTCTTCCTGGCGTGTGTCCAATTGGGTTAATAATGTGAGTGCTTTTTTGCGTGGTTATTTTAGCTGATCCCCCATCATGACACGCGTCATAAGTTATGACAATCGGCATATTTAAATAAGTTTCTCCCAAATTTATCCCTAATTGGTGTGCAACTTGATTCTTCCCTGCGAAGTAGGAGTAAAAACCGTTCTGCCGGCAGTAAAAGCAGTTATGGCAAGGCAAATTGTTGAAAAACATGGACTCAACGAACAACAAACCGCAGAACTATTAGGATTATCTCAATCGGCAGTCAGCAGATATGTCGGTCGAGAAAGAGGAAACCTCGTCGCAATTGAGGACTCATTAGATATATTAGCCTTAATTAATCAAATGGTAACATCCCTCATAAAAGAGCCCAACAACAAAAAAGAAATTCTCACTCTCTTCTGTCAAACATGTCAAGCTATCCGAGAAAAAGGTTTGATGTGTTCTAGCTGTCAAAAAGAAATGCCCCGCGAATGGGCGGAAAAATGCTTATTTTGCCGATAAATTAGGGTGTAATTAACCTTATTAAAAACGAGCCTTTAGTGGTTTTGGGGAAAAACAGTTGTCTTATGATGAAAACGCTATTTTGGACACCATCGCTAAAGTTAGCAAAAGCACAGTAAACATAAGTACGTTGAAACTTGTTCACAATATTTTTTATCAAGCGGTGCCAGTTGGCGGCATGGGGTCGGGTACCATTATCGATGCGGAAGGTTTGATTTTGACAAATAATCATGTTGTTGGGGGCACACAAAAAATTAATGTGACTCTTGGCAACGACGAGGTTTTAGAGGGTACAATCGTAGGATCATGTGCTATCCATGATATCGCGGTCGTTAAGGTTAATGCACACAAAAGAAATTTTCAAGCGGCGGAACTTGGAGATTCAGATAATATTAGGGTTGGGCAAAGGGTCTATGCGATTGGTAATCCGTTTGGCTTAACGGGTGGACCAAGCGTAACCTCAGGAGTAATTAGCGCCATCAACAGGACAATAGATTCTGAAAGAGGAGTAATAGAAAACCTCGTTCAAACAGATGCTTCAATCAACCCTGGAAACAGTGGAGGACCACTCGTAGATGTAACAGGGAAAGTCATCGCAATTAATACAGCCATCATTCCTTTTGCACAAGGCATTGGCTTTGCTATTCCAATAAACTCTGCCAAAATTTGTACAGGTGAAATAATTTCGGAAGGCGGCGTCAAGAGGCCATGGCTGGGAATTGTGGGATTAACCTTAACTCGGGAAATCGCACGCTACTACAGTTTACCTGTCAACGCCGGCGTGTTGGTCACTAGAATCGCTGAAGGCAGCCCTGTAGAAGAAGCAGGTATGGCTGAAGGCGATATAATTTTAGAAATAAACAATGTGGAAACAAATAGTATTGAAGTATTAGTTAACGAGGTTCAGAAAAGAGAAATCGATGATGTTGTTAGAATTCTTGCATTACGCAATGGCAAGGAGCATTTCTTTGAGTTAAAACTAAGCGAAGCACCGTAACATTTTTGCAAAATAGAGTTGGGTTTAGATGAGTCAAAATATAATTAAAGAAATATTAAAAAATTCCAAGGTAATCGCGGTTGTAGGTTTATCCCACGATCAGGGAAAAGATAGCTATAATGTCAGCGCTTACCTAAAGCAACATGGCTACAATATCATTCCTGTAAATCCTTTTGCTGTTGAAGTTCTTGGGGAAAAGAGTTACAAGAGCTTGCTTGATATTCCATCTGAAATCCAGAAAACCCTTGACATCATTGACGTTTTTAGACCTGCACAGGATATGTCGCCGATAGTTGAGCAAGCCATCAAGATTAAGCAACTGAATGGTAAGCCATTGGTGGTTTGGATGCAAGTTGGAATAATTAATGAACATGCTGCTGAAATGGCTAAGCAAGCTGGTTTGATTGTCGTAATGGATAAATGTTTAATGGTTGAACATCGCCGCTTAGGCTTTAACTGATTATATTGCCCCAAGTAGCAACGAGACAACAACTGCGATTATAACAATGACTACAGTTTCGGCAAGCGTTATTTTCCAGTTTACTCTAGTCTTTTTTGAACGGTATCGTGCAAGAAACACTCCTGAAATAATGCCGACTTCAAGTAGCGAAACAACAATATTGTAGTATGGTGGAAGGGCTAAGTATGTTGCTATTGGAATTACTCCTGCAATGAATGTTGTGGTTCCAGAAATTATGGCTCCGTAAAGGTTGGATCTGTGTATTTGTTTGCCAAGTAGGGTGAAGAGTTTCTGTGTTAACAGTAGAGACTTATCTCGTTCTTTTTTGTCCGGTATGTCGCTCAAACTGTAGTTCATCAAGTTCTGTAGCGTCATGATGTCAGCTAAATCTTCTGTGATTCCGCCAAGCAGAAAACTCGAAAAGTTGGTAACTGCAACAGCGCTTAGAGTTAAGAAAGCAGCAAAGACAACTGTTTTGGGGTTGCCCAAAAACATGGTGCTTGCAGTAAAAGTCGCTATAAACGCTGAAAGAATTACAACTAGACTGGTTATTGAGCCATCGACTAAACCAGCTACAATTTCCATAATGGGTTCCTTTTTTAGGAGAAGGCTTTCCCATTCTTTGCCTAGCTTTTGACCTTGCTGCGTCAACTGAACAAAATCGTCTTTCTCAACAAGAAGTCCTTCCGTTGACATTTCTTTAAGCGCTCTATCTAGCTCAGACATGTCTATGCAGGCGTAGCTAACGCAGACGCGGTCAACCCGATTTTTTAGTGTTGATTTTTTAATTTTAACGCCTTTGCTTAGGTTTAAAAGAACAATAACGCGGATAACATCAGGTAACTCTTGAATTTCAAAGGACACTTCAAATCTGCACCATTTTAATAACAAACAAATAGTTTTTAGAGAAACTAATAACTCTTGTCTCCATCAAAATCTCGCTTCTGGGTTATTCAAAAAGGGATAATGGTTATCTTAATAACAAAAAAGAAACCTGAACTATTGGATTTGTTGTAGGATTTTTTGTATTTCTTGATAGTTTGGTTCTATCGTTGGATTGTCTGAAACCCAAACATATCGTATTATTCCGCTTTTATCGAGGATGATTATTGAGCGCTTGGCTACAGTGTATCCATCGAGACCAGCAAAATTAGGTAGCTCTAAACCATAGGTTTTGATAACATCGCGTTTATAGTCACTGAGTATTGGGAAAGGCAGTCTGTTTCTTTCTGCAAAAGCGTTGTTACTGAAAGGGTCATTAACACTTATGCCGATAACCTGAGCGTTCAAATCTATAAGCCGAGACATAGAATCGCGGAATTCACACATTTCTTTGGTACAAGTCGAGGTAAATGCGCCAACAAAAAATGCCAAAATAACTTTTTTTCCTAAAAATTCATTTAGGCTTCTTTGCTTCTTATCAGTATCCGGTAAAGTAAAATCGGGTGCTTTATCTCCGACCTTAATTTTGTTTAACATTATCAATCCTCTTTCTAGAAAAAGTTAAGCATCTATAAATGGGTGGTGTTTTTATCCAAATTCAAAAGCACAAGGACAATACTTGTTTAGAGCGCAGATTTTACATTTGGGTTTTTTTGCAGTACAGACTTTCCTGCCGTGAAAAATCAGCAAGTCAGTTAGTTTCATCCATTTTTCTTTAGGAGTAATCTCTATCAGATCGTTTTCTATCTTAGCGGAATCATCATTATCTGTGAGTCCAAGTCGCTGTGAAAGTCTGTTAACATGAGTGTCAACTGCAATGCCGGAAACTATTCCGAACGCATTGTATAACACTATGTTGGCAGTTTTTCTTGCAACTCCTGGAAGCTCTAACAGTTCATCCATTGTTTTGGGCACTTGTGAATTGAATTTTTCGACTAAAAGATGGCAGCATTTTTGTAGATTTCTAGCTTTGTTATGGTAAAAACCAGTTGAATGTATGTCTTGCTCCAGTTCTTTTATGTCCGCATTAGCATAGTCTTCAGGAGTGCGATATTTTTTGAATAGGCTGGCAGTTACTATGTTAACCCTTAGGTCGGTTGTTTGAGCAGAAAGCATGGTTGCTACCAAAATTTCCAATGGATTGTTGTAGTTCAGAGCGGTTTTGGCGTTAGGGTATTCTTTTTCGAGGAGTTCGATTACTTTTGCCATTCTTTGTTTTGGTTCGAGGTAGATTTCAGGCTTTTTCATATTCATGTTCTCCTGGCGCTCTTAGCTAATTAGTAATCGGTTGCATGGAATAAACGTTGCTTCTGAATAAACGTTGTTTCAACAAATGTATAGTATTTCAATCATATCTATAGAATTTGATAAGAATAATTTAGCAAAAGCATGAGTAATGTTTATATGATTTTCAATTAATTGAAAATGTGTTAAGTTACGACAAGTGAGCGTTATGGTTAACCCAACTAGAATAACCGTTGCATTCGATAAACCAACAGCTGATTTACTAGAAAGAATTAGCACTGACGCGCAAGTATCACAGAGTGAAGTCATGCGTCGGGCACTAAAATTCTACAACGAAAACAAAGCCCTCGAAGACCCAACCACAAAGAAAAAAATTCTTGCTTACATTGATATGCTTCTCAATGGAGAACACATAATACTTGACGTCGATCATTGGCTTATGTTCCTTCAACTCATATCAACATCACCTGAGGCAGAAAAATTCTGGAACCATCACAAAGAAGTGGCAAGAGCACACTGGGAACAACTTAAAACAAAAATTCATTCGCCAGAAGAAATGCTAACACGGCTTGAAATATGTAACTTCTATCGGCTAACAAAAAACGCTCCAAACGATTATACGTTGGTGCTGGTTTCGGAGACTTCAAAAGACTTTATCAGAATATTTCTTGAAGAATACTTTGCAGCTATGGGCGTTAAAGCTGAAATAAAAGAAAATTTAACTAAACTCCGAGTTTTGGTTAAACCCATAATTACATCAAGAATATAAAAAACTCTTCTTTAATCACCTTCTATTTTCTTACACAAAGAGTTTTTTTACTACATTTCAATTAAGCAATACAAATCGGTGAAGAAGCGTGAGTTTGAAACTGAAAGTAGATGAAAAAGAAATTCCCCTAAATGAATTTGTATCAAATATTTTAATCGGAACTGTCACTGGGGCAGTCAGTTCTCTAAAAGGCATAAAAGCAGATTGGAAAAAAATCGAGATTGAAATAAAAAAGTAATTCAGTTTTAACCATTAAATTCAACTATGTTCTCAATTTCAGCGAACATTTCTTTCTTAGCTTTGCATATTGGACAAATGTAGGGTGGATCTTCGCGAAAAACAACATAGCCGCATTGTTTGCAGTACCATAACTTCTTTTTAACGGTTGTTTGAGATTTTGGCGATTTAGCTATGGCGGTTTTTTCTTTTTCGACTTGTACAACTGTTTGTTTAGCCTCTGTTTGGGTTTCGTAGGCTCTTTGTTGCTTTTCAAGCGGTCTTCGCTCTGGAACCTCAGGCAAGTTCTTGCTATCGAAAACTTGTTTGTTAACATACAGTCTACAGTAACATGCGCCATATTGGGCGATGTCTGGATCCCTATAGTCACAAGGGCAAATTATGTCTCTGTCATAGTCAAAATTACCTGAAGTTAGTCTACAGGGACATAATGGATATCCGTATCGATCTTCGTTAGTTTTTAATCCTTCAAGAAAGCCTTGCAGAAGTTCGGGCTGAGGCGTAAGAAAATATCCGAATGTTTTAGCATCGGCTTCAGCTCTTCTACGAGTTTCTTCTATGGGTGTCAAATTTCAAGTGCCTCTTTGAGTTTATCTTTTCGAAATCCGGTGATTACAGTCTTTTCATCGACAATTATAGTGGGGTAACTTAGCATTCCGCCTTTGCTTGCAATAGTTTCATGAACCTTCGATTTGTCATCCTCGTCAAGTAAATCCACATCCACGAATTCATATTCAACTTGGTTTTCATTGAGAAATTCTTTTGTAAGTTTACACCAAACGCAAGTGCTTAAAGCATAAAGAGTAACCTTATGCATGTTTTTTTTACCAGAAACTTTAGAGAATTGCATATTCTCACCACTAAAATTTACTTTAAGCCAAATATAACTGTTTAGATTGCGAGTAAACCCATAATTTAATGTTCATGAGAGTGTAGGTTTCCGAAAGCATTCTGAACTACTTCTGACAATGCCGGATGGATATGCATGCCTTGAGCAATGGGTGCGAAGGTTCCATTTTCAGATACCATAGCATTAATGATTTCTTGAATAAGAATTGAAGCTTCGGGACCAATAATATGTCCACCCAAAATCTTGCCAGTGTCTTGTTCTACAATAACTTTGACAAAGCCTTCAGGAAAACCCATCGCTGCTCCCATTGCTGTGTCTTTGTAGAGGGCTTGCCCAACGAGGATTTTGTGATTTTGTTTGGCTTCTTGTTCCTTTAAGCCTACTGAGGCTACTTGCGGATTAGTGAAAATTGCGTGAGGCGAGGCAGAAAAATCTACTTTAGCTTTTTGATCATGAAAGGCATTGTGCCACGCGATGCCTGCTTCATAATTTGCTACATGTTTGAACATTTGAGTCCCGATGGCGTCTCCAAAAGCCCATATATTCTTTTTGCTGGTTTCAAGATATTCGTTGACTTTTATGAAATTACGGTCGTCAAGTTGAACACCTGTCTTTTCAGGTTTGAGAATGTCTGCGTTTGAGACCCTGCCCGTGGCAATCATAATTGCTTCCGCCGAAAATTCATGCAGGCTGCCGTCTTTTCGATCTCGGGCTATCAACGTTTTTATTTGCCCCTCTTGTTTTGCTTCAACGACTTCAAAACCTGTGCGTACTTCCATCCACTTATCCATTTCTTTCTTAAGCAATTCAGATACTTCGGGTTCTTCCTCAGGCACCAGGCGTTCTGGTCTTTGTAAGACGGTTGTTTTCGTGCCGATGCTTGCGAAGAAATGCCCATATTCCATGCCGATGTAGCCTCCGCCTACAATCAAAATGCTTTTGGGAGGCGTTTGCAGTTGTAGAACTGTTTCGCTTGTTAAATAATTTATTTTGTCTATCCCTTTGATTAAAGGTAAAGATGCTCGTGCGCCTGAAACAATAAAAATTCTTTCTGCCGATATTATTCGTGCTCCGACTTGCATGGTATAATCAGCGATAAATTCCCCTGTCTCTTTAAACCAAGTCATCTCAGATGTTGCTTCAACCGCCAATGCTTGATGCCCTGAATCCTCATTAACCAACTCACGCATTCTAGTCATTATATTGCTGAAATCAACAGAATTCATCGTTGCATTAACGCCCAGTTTGCCTCCTTCTTTCAAGATCGTAATGACGTCTGCTGGGTAAATTAGCATCTTAGATGGCACGCAACCCACGTTTATGCATGTGCCGCCCATTTTTCCATGCTCAACTAATGCAACTTTCAAACCCTGGTCCACAGCAACTGAAGCAACAAGCATCCCGGAGCCTGAACCAATAACTATGACGTCAAATTGTTCCATGGTTAAACCTCCATATAAAATAAAAAGAAATGTTGAAGGACAAATAAACTTTTCAACGATGAATTGGGCTCGAAAATTTTTTATGTAAGTTAAAGCTTGCATGCCTAACGATTTCCATGGCAAAAGCAACAAAATTAACAAAAGCAGAAGAAGAAAAGAAAAAGAAAGTCTATTATTCAAAAGCCGAGAAAAGAGTGAAAGTAGTCAAAAAATAAGCTCTTAGCGTAGGAATTTTGGCATAACGCGTTCATCGTGGACTGCATCGAATGATTCCAGTTCGTCTTTTGTTAGTGGTAACACAATTCTTGAAACTAACCCATTAAGACTATATGGTAACCGAATCAAACGCATCTCGCCTGAGGTTACCCATTCATCAATGTGGAATCCCGCATTTTTTACTTGCACCGCAAAGTCCTGCCTTTCCGGATTGCTCATTTGATACGTTTTCTTATCTAAAACGTGCAGGTGAAAACCTCTGCCAGAATAAACAACCCGTACTTCATAGAACCGATTTGAAAGAAACTCATAGAGACCTTTTGCTTCTTTTTTAACCATTTCCAATTCTAACTCGCAGAAGCTCAAGCCTTGATTCCTTTTCATTTTATCCGCTAAGCTTCCATGGATCGGACAGGTTAGGTTTTCTGGGTCAAGGTCAAAAGCGAGTTCTTGTCCGATTTTATTTTCTTTTTCATCATAGATGCTTCTGTCATAATATACTGCCTCGGGTAAAAACTCTAGAATTTGCTTTCTTAGGTCTTCCAAATTTTTGTATTCGTCGATTATTATTGTTGTTGCAGAGTCTTCCTTGTATTTTTCAGGGTAAATTTTTGTGTGCCTGCCTATGATCACCGCAAACTTGGTTCTGCCAACGCCGTCTTTGAACCATTCAGCTATATTTTGAAGATTAAATTCAGAGGTGTAGAATTTTTTTCTTTCTTCAAGAGTAGCATACCGCATTTCATTGGGCATGTTGTATTGAACCATTTTGATCAAAAAAGAATAACACAATTGCCCAAAAATGTCTTGCGGACAAAACGCAAAAGTAGAAACACTAATATTATCGATTCTATTGATTTTTAGTGGTGAATTTTTTGCCTATTGACCCTGATTTTCAAGCCAAACGTCAAGTTGTTAGTGAACATAACGGGCACAAAGTTTGGGGACCCGTTGAAGCTCCACAAAAACTAGGAATTCATGGAACCAGCAGTGCTGTTGACTGGGATTCATGTGTTGGCGACGGAGTATGCGTAGATGTTTGCCCCGTCTCTTTATATGAATGGGTTGATTCCCCTGGTCACCCGCTTTCGGAGCGGAAGGCTGACCCTGCACGCGAAAAAGATTGCATTCAATGCCTAGCCTGTGAAATGCAGTGTCCTGCAGGGGCAATAAAAATAACTCCAACACCTTAAGCGATTCCAATTTTGTTTTAAGCTGAACAAGTATTATGTTAGCAGACTATCTAAGTAACTAATAGGGCACTGTCTATGAGTCAAGAGCCACCTTGTCAAGTTTTAGTATCTAAAAACCAGAGATATAGTTCAAAATAAATGACTTAGTTGAAAAATAATATCTGGAATACTATAAACAGGAGAAATAACTGTTATTGGCATAAACTATTCACTGTTTTTAACTTGCTCAGCAGTTAATATGGCGTCGGAAAATCGCCATAGTCTACGTTAATGACTTATGAATCCCGAACGTCGAGTTTCCGGATATAGCAAAAACCTGCGTCATTTCAGCATACCCTTCTAAAAATCTGGTTTGGAATTATTCTAAATTTGCTGAACAAGAAAAGCAAACGAAAGGTGTTTCTTACAAACAATTAGAGTGAATAGAAAAACAAATTTGGATAGGCTTATCTCGATGTTTTTTTAAGTTGGCAAAATTTGATGAGATTAGAATAGTTGCGCTGGCAGCTCGACTGATGATCTTGTTGTGCTCGCTTGAAACTAATCAAAGGTCACATTTCCAATCTATCGGAATAAAATTGGTCCATTTTGCATTCTATTTTAATGAGGAATGATCAAACAAAAAATGTAGCTTCAGTATCAATTCCCTTCAAAAAGACTGATCAATTAAGATATCTTAAAAAGCAAAATGACTTTCTCAAAAAACTAGAACCTGGGAAGCCTTGAAAAAGAGTTGATGGTATTAAGAACCAAACAAAAAATTGAATGGTTTTAGTATTTATTTTACCAGACTTAGATTTTTATTAATTCTGTCCCAGTTCACAACATTCCAGAAAGCCTCTATGAACTTTGGTCTTTCGTTTTTGTAGTCGAGATAATACGCGTGTTCCCAAACATCCAAAACCATCAAAATATTAAATGTTGGAAAAACATTGACATTGTGTTTCTCTATTTGCATTATTAACGGTCTGGCGATACATGGTTGAACCGCCAAGGCAGCCCAACCTGACCCTTCAACGCTTTGCGCAGCCATTGTGAATTCTTTTTTGAAACGTTCAAAGCTTCCAAAGCCCATATTAATCATATCGGCAACGGCTCCTCCAGGTTGTCCTCCGCCTCCTTTTCCAGATGGAGCCATGTTTTCCCAGAAAGCACTATGCAAAATGTGTCCGCCAATATTGAAGGATAATTCTTTAAGCATAGCTTTAATGTCGGTATCGGCGTTTTCACTGCGTGCTTTATCTATTTTTTCAAAAGCCGCATTTGCACCATTCACATAGGCTTGATGATGTTTGTCGTGATGGAGTTTTAGTTGTTGCTCAGAAATGAAGGGAGCCAAGGCATTATAGTCGTATGGTAGTTTGGGTAAAGTAAATGATTTCACTTTTTCCATAAAATTCACCAAAAGTCAAACAATCCAAAGCAGAAAACTACTAATATACTTTGCCATATTAAAGAAATTCAGGCAAAACCAGTATAGCTTATTACCCTCGATTGTTTAGTATTTTCCAGTGAGTTTTATGACTAAGACTGATGACAATCTAAAAGCTGCCTTTGCAGGCGAATCTCAAGCAAACAGGATGTATTTGGCTTTCGCTAAGAAGGCAGAGGAAGAAGGGTTCCCCCAAATTGCTATGCTATTTAAAGCGGCTGCTCAAGCAGAAACTGTCCACGCCCTAAATCATCTGACCGTGATGGGGCAGGTCAAATCAACAAGTGATAACTTGGGAACAGCGGTTTCAGGGGAAACATACGAGTTCAAAAAAATGTATCCTGAATTCATTGCTGACGCCAAAAAAGAGGGAAACAAAAAAGCTGAAATAAGCTTCAACTATGCAAACCAGGTTGAGCAAATCCATGCAACCCTCTATCAGACAGCCCTTGATGCTTTAAAAAGCAAAGCACAGCCAACAAAAGCTGACTATTATGTTTGCCCCATCTGCGGAAATACCTTTGAAGGCTCTGCACCTGACAAATGCCCAATCTGCGCTACGAAAAAAGAAAAATTCATGAAAATAAAATAAAAAAATTAAGATTTGATTTTTTGAGCGATTTCTTGCCCAAAATCAAAACATTTTTTCAAATCATCTATATCTGGAACAAACTTTACTTCAACGCCCGGCTCATAAACATCAAACCCCGCCTTCTTAGCCATATCTATCATACCCTTAACCGCACCGCCTCCCCATCCATAAGAGCCAAAGAAGCTCCAGAGTTTTCCTTTAGGCTTCAAACCGGTCGCGTAAGTTAAAAATTGGCCTAGCGTTGGGAACATTCCATTATTAAGAGTTGGTGAACCTACAAGAACTGCTTTTGCATCAAGGATTTCGGTCATGGCTTCGGATGCACTGTAAGAACGAAGCTTGTAGAGTTTTGCTTCGACTCCTTTGCTTATTATTCCTTCAGCAATAGCTCTTGCCATTGTGTCTGTGCTATGCCACATTGTGTCAAAAACTAAGACTACTTTGTTTTTGCTCTCCATTGCACTCCATTTAAGGTAGGCGTTGACTATTTTCATTGGGTCTTTTCGCCAGATTATTCCGTGGCTTGGTGCAATCATGTCAATTTCAAGTTTCATGCCAACTACCTCCTGAATTTTCCGCGTAATAAGGGGTGCAAATGGCATCAGAATGTTAGCGTAGTACATGGCTGCTTCTTCCATCAAAACATGCTCATCAACTTCATCGTCAAATCGCCCTGAACTGGCAAGGTGTTGACCAAAAGCATCGTTTGGCAACAATATTTTATCTTCAACATCATAAGTGAACATGCTGTCTGGCCAATGAAGCATAGGCGCCTCCAAAAATCGTAATGTCTTCTTTCCAAGCTTTACCTCATCGCCAGTTTTCACTGTTTCAACCATATCAAAGTCGTGTCCATAATGCTTGATTAGCTCATCTTTTCCTCTGACCGAAGAAAGTATCTTAGCATTTTTTGCAAGTTTAGCAATCACTGGTAAGCTGCTGGAATGGTCCATTTCAACATGGTTAACAATTATGTAATCAATCTTATCGAAGTTGGTTAATTCAGAGACATGCGCTACTAAGTCGTCACAGAACTGACTTTTGACGGTGTCAACTAGAGCTATTTTTTCATCCTTAATCAAATATGCATTGTAGGTGCTGCCTCTGTTTGTGTTATAGCCGTGAAAGTCCCGTATGTTCCAGTCAATTGCTCCAACCCAGTTTACGCCTTCTTTCAAAACAACTTTAACCATAATTTTTTTTACTCCTTGTCTGTTGATACTTTATAGGTTGCTTTTACCCCTGCTTTCTCAAACAGAATTCCTACGGGGCAGGTTTCAACCGTTAATTTGTGAGCGCGGTCAATTCTATCTTGGGATGCATCCGTTTTAATAGTGATATCAAAGGTTTCCTCGCTTATGGTGCCAGTTTCATCTGATTTTATTGCTTCCAGCTTAACCTTCAACCTTTTGATCGCTAAACGCATTTTCTTAGCTGTTAAAAGAAAGATCGTTGCGTAACAGCCTGCATGGCTCATGACGCAAAGCTCAAGAGATGATGCACCAAGACCCGTTCCCAATTCAGGGGCTAGATCCACCACATAGCTATGAGATTCATTGTCATCAAGCAGAATTTGAAAACCTTCAATTAACTTTGCATTCGCGTAAATTTTTGTGGTCAATTCTTCCCGCTCCAAATTAGAATTGCAAAATTCAACTTTTGATTGTTGCGAGCGTTTATATTGATTGCGTTTTTTATTTTTTTAAGATCGTTTTTTTACTTTACCTCGCAACCCATTTGATGGGATATGGTGTGCTATTATTTTGCTGAATTAAAGTAGAGCGAGGGTCTGCATTTTTCTAAAATGATAATGGACGGTGAGTTCGAATATCTGTGAGGAGGTTCTAATAAAATGAAAAATCAATATATGTCTGAATTGTCTGTTATTCAGATGTATTCCCCCAATCAAATTGCATGGAACCTTGATTTTATGGGCTTAATTCCTGATGACAAAAAAGAAATATTAAAAAATGACTTTAAAACGAAACTGGTTGATCCAGTTAAAATTCTAATGTTTACCCAGGAAATTGAATGCCGATACTGCTCAGACACACGGCAACTTGTGCAGGACATGCCTCCTCTTAATGATAAAATTTCAGTAGAAGTTTATGATTTTGTAAAAGACGCCACAAAAGCCAAAGAATACAGCATCGACAAAATCCCCGCACTGGCAATAATTGGCAAAAAAGATTACGGGGTAAGAATCTACGGCATCCCATATGGATATGAACTTCAAACTTTGATTGAAGCCATCATCAACGTTTCCAAAGGACAAACCGATCTCTCTGACAAAACAAAATCCATTCTGAAAGAGGTAAAATCTCCCGTTCAAATCAAAGTTTTCGTCACATTAACCTGCCCACATTGCCCAGCCGCAGCCTCGGTTGCACATAAATTAGCCATCGAAAGCGACATGGTAAAAGCAGACGTTATAGAAACTAGTGAGTTCCCAGATTTAGCCATGAAATACAACGTAATCGGCGTACCAAAAATAGTGATTAATGAAAAAGTTGAGTTTGTCGGAGCATTCAACGAAGACCTGTTCGCTGAACATGTACTTTTGGGCGCATTCTAACAGCATTCAATAAAAACAAGCTACCTTGCTCAACAAACTCAGTCAATGCTGATTTATTTATTGCAACTATTCTAACCGCTTAATTATGTGGTACCCAAACTGTGTCTTTACTGGCTCAGAAATTTGTCCTTTCTCAAGCGCAAAGGCAGCTTTTTCAAACTCTTTAACCATCTTTCCCCTCGTAAAAGTGCCTAAATCCCCGCTATTTTTTGAGGATGGGCAAAGTGAACTGTTTTTGGCTATTGAGCCGAACTTTTCGCCTTTGTCAATTCGAGCTTTAATGTTCTTGGCTTCCGTCTCAGTTTTGACAAGTATATGGGCGCAATGAACTTTATCTGCCATAAACGCAATATCATAATCTTTGGGATATATCCTTTACCTATGGCGACTTGAAAAACCCCTTAAAAATCTTTCGCGCTATGTTTTACTGAAAGACAGTTAAAGAAAGCTTACCTTAGTCTTGGTTTGAGCCACTCTGGAATATACATGAAAATGTTAAATCTTCAAACATTGGTTTTATGACTACTTCGAAGTTCGAAGCGAAGGCAAACGTAATTGTTATAACAAAAGTAGCCAATACTTTGCATTATGACCCAATCAATTCCTCTGAAAAATATAGATGAAGAACAAAAAATTGACCTCAATACAATTCAGCAAATAGCCAAAATCATGCAGTTTTTAAGAAATATAGAAGATTAAAATTTTTCATTTAAGAAAAAGAAACAAGTTTCACTTGAAAATTGTTATATAATAAAAAAGGATTTAATCTCTCACTTAATTGAGAGATACGTTCGCTTTCAATAAGCCTTATTTACTCGATAACCTGAATTGCACCTTCAGGACATTGGGCTTCACATGCTCTGCAGACTAAACATTCGCTAGCTTTGGTTGGTTCGGACTTACCATTCTTGATTTCATAGACGCCGACGGGACAAGTGTTTACGCATGTTTCGCATCCGGTGCATTTAGGGTCAACAACTATCTTTACCATTTTGTTTACCTCTGATTTTCTGAAAAGCTCTTGAGTAAAATAAAAGGGTTTAGGTTTTCTAACGAGTTTTTTCCCGTAATCTCAGTAGAATTCCGTTTATATTTGATTCAGCTTTATCTCTGCGTTTCTGAGTGTCTCCGATGTTTTTCTTATATGTTTCAAGAGAAATTTCACCTGTGCTTTGGCCTAATTCAAGTTTTTTGATGTTTTGTTCAGCATCCGATAAGTCTTCTTCGGCTGAGTCAAGTTGCTTCACTAAATCTGAGTAGTTGCTTGAGGTTCGTAGAGTGCCTTTTATTTTGTTTATGTTTCTAGCTAATGTATCGAGTCGAATCTCTATGGCTTTGCGTTGAACTTTGTATTGTCGTCTTGGAATCTTTCCTTTTTGTGCTCTTGCATCCATTGCTTTCATTTCAGCATTCAACTGTTTCTTCTCTTCATAAGCGTCAGTGAATTCTCTGAGGATTTCAGAGGTAATGGATTGACCCGCGACAGATTCAACCTCTTCCATTTCTTGCGGAGTTGAAGTAACTCTATCTTTCTGAGTTAATTTTACTGTTCTAGTAATAGCTGGTGCTTTTTCGCTTGGTTTTCTTCTAGTATAGAAAACGGCAGCTACGCATAACCCCCCTCCTAATAATGCGCCCCAAAAAGTAGGTCTGAAAGAAGCCCAAATTGGATTATAATTATATGAAAATTGAATTGTGACGCTTGCTGGAGTGCCATAGTTTACGTAGCTGATGCCGTCTCTGGTTATTGAAAGGCTATCTTGGAAGGCGTTTCTTGTTACAGTTGAAGAGGAATCTACGCCTGAAAGCTGAGGAACTATTATTGATGCTCCTTCAGGTGGATTAAAAGTGAATGTTGCGTGTTCCACATAATAATTGAACTCCGGGAATAGCTCGAAATTACTAAGAATGTATTGTGAACCTTTGATGGTGGCACTTGGTAGGTTGTAGTAAGCAGTGATAAAGGTAGCTTGACCATTTGACAAAGACAGTACAAAAGATGCGTTAGCTTGTAAAACATTCCCATTTATGGTTGTGGTTGTTTGTAATGTTCTGCGCAAATCCATCTTTTACAACCAGATTTGTAGCAGTGTTTGGTACACCCAAAATAAAATAACCCATGGGTGATGTGGCGTTGTCTATCATATGATAATTGTCGGAGACTGAAACTTTGCCTGTGGGGTCAAGGGTTATTTGGCGATTTAACTGGTCTATGGTAGTTAAATCTAATGTTCCTTGAACTTGGAAGGCGGCTGAGCCTATCGAGTAGGTGTACGCGGGTAAGTTTTGGGTGACATAATTGGCTGAACTTACTGTTCCGTCAGCTTTGGTAATAGTTATCGCTGTGGGGGTGCTTGGAAGAGTTATAGTTACATTGGCGCTACCTACTTCTTGGGTAAGGCTTGGGTAAGCTGGAAAATTAAGCGTATAGTTGCTGCCAGTTTGGTCTGTAATAAGACTATTCGACAATATGAAGGCGACTGTGAAAACACTTGGAGAGTTTCCGTTGAAATTTACTGATGCACCGTAAAATCCATTTTGGTTACCTAATTGAACTCCAAGATTTACTTGGTAAACATTTGTTGAGTCAAACGCTAGAACTTCGAGAACATCAGCGCTGTACGACGCAGGTAATCCGATCATGAATCCATCAGTTACTTGACCAGAAACATGAATTGTGTCTCGAACAACAACTTGCCCGGAGTCCATCACCTCAATTGAGTGGTCCACTTGATTAATTGTATAACCTGCGTTTTGAGCAGAAACTGTTCCTGACGGTAAAACAATCGGTAAGAAAACTAGTAAAAAGAAAACCGTTATCATGAAGATTGCATGCGCTCGTTTCACTGATTTCACCAAGTTATGTTTCTTTTATGTTGTGTTCCCTTATTTATTTACCTTACAGTTAACAGCGGTGTATTTAGGGCTTAAGCTAAAAAGGAGATGTGGCTTGCTTATCACTTTCTTGTAAGGGCATTTTGATATTATTTTTTTTCATTATATGATTTGAATGTGTTCAATAAACGAATCAATCTGCCCGAGCAAATAATAGAATGAAAAATATATGCAACAACCTGGAGCCGCATCGATTTTCAATGCAGATTTTTTCACGAAAAGGTTTCCTTTGTTATACGATAACTTTGTTTATTTGATTTTGTTTATAGCGAGAAGTATCTTCTCCGCGGTTGATGCGCTGAAAAGTAAGTCGTCAATGGTAGCGGTGAATGTAGCAAGTTTACTTTCGCATTGGATTTGGGTTACCACTTTTTTGTTTTCTCTCAAGGTTTTAACAATAAGCCCAAGTGGCGTTCTGAAGTTGTCTGGGGAAATTGCCTTGGCTACTGCCTCAGCCGTTTTCTCGTTTGCATACTCAAGCGTGATTGTTGCTTCCAATCTTCTCGCCCTTCAACTGTTTCCCAACAAGTTTATCCACAGTCTTAACAAAATCCTCGACCTTATCTAGTGGTACAGTCGCGCCTGCCGCTATATTGTGCCCTCCCCCTTTGCCGCCGTGCGCTTCAGAAGCCACCCGCATTGCATCACCCAAGTTAACTCCTCTGCGGATTGCTGCTTCTGTTGTTCTTGCCGAGAATTTGGCAGCTTGCTCTTTTTCAACGTTGGCGAACGCGATCAGAGGCTTTTCATTGTTAGCTAAACTTGAAACGACTATTGAGGATACTGTTCCTATGATTTTTTCGTTTATGAAGTTCTCGCCGTAAATCACGTAGATGCTTTGAAGTTCCCGCATCCGTTCTGGTTTTTCCATAACCCAGCCCAAATATTTGTTAATGTTTTTGCGGTAATCCTCGAGAATTTTGTTGGCTTCTTCAAGGGCTGCTTTTCGATCACCCATACATATGGCGATGCCTAAGCTCGGTCTATCCATTCGTCCTGTTGAGTTCAATATAACTGCGAATTCTCTCGCATCTCGAAGTGCAGTATTTGGTTCTTCTTTTGTTAAAATGTAGATGTAGCCGATGAGGTTTTCAACTTCCATGTGTAACCCTTTAGATAGTAGGTGATCAGCCAATGCAGAGCAAAGACGCTTTTTTTCGTCCTCATTTAGATCTCTGAGTGCTCGCCACTTTTCACCTTGTTTGATGGGTATATCTAGGCTTGCAAGGAATGCTAAGGCTTTGTCCTCTTCTCCGCTCAATCCGGGAATAAATGGGTTAGTAGTAGTTGCTAAGGTCCTGTGGATTGGTCGGGTTTCTCTGCCAAAAAAAGTTAGGTCTTTTTCAACTTTAACTAAACCCGCAGCTACAGCATCGTCGACAATTATCTCGTTTAGGCAGCATAGGCTTCGCTGCTCATACTTATCCTGCATGTCGCCCAAAGCGCCAACCAACGCAACAGGCGCCAAATCGATGTTTGCTCTGTTAACGGCTTTAGCTACAAAGTATGCTACACCTGAACCGCTCACATCACTTGCCCCGTCTATCCCAAACATGTGAGGGTTAACCATTACAAAATTTGGATTGCCTGATGACCCGTTTAATTGGTGATGGTCAAGAATTAGGATTTTAAAGTTGGGAATTTTTTCATTTAACATATCGAGAACGCCACTTCCAAAATCCGTCAAAATCACCAATTGCGGCTTATCTGCAACAATTTCGTTGATTATTTTCTCATCAAGTTGTTGAGTGATTCTAATTCTCATCTTTGCATCTAAGCGGGTAAGGGCTTTTCCAATTACACCTGCTGCTGCTATTCCATCAGCATCTAAATGTGAAAAACAATGAATAAATCCGTCATTTTGAGTTGTTTCCAGAATTACTTTTGATGCCTCTGCGGCCGAAGCTAAGAAGCGTTCAATAGATGCTTGTTGCACAGCCATGTATCATTCACTCTTTGGCTAAAGGTGCGTAATTGGATTTAAAGCTGGCGCATTAACTATTAAAAAGAAAACAAGAAACAAAAGTTAGAATGATTTTAGGTTACGGAGGCAATTTTTGCTTCGTATTTCCAGTTCTTGGCGAGGACGCCTTCACGCTTGTAGTATCGTGAGAGTTTGTGGATTCTTGCTTCGATGATTTGCATGTTGCGTTTATTATGAAGGTCTTTTTTGTTTTTGTCCATGTGAACGGCAAGGCTTTGTGCTTTTTTCATTAGGTTTGAAAGGTCTTCCGGCATGGTTGAAGCTAAGTTTGCTTCTTTCAAAACGTCGCTTATGCTTTTGCCAACAATAGGCTTCACTAAAGGAATCGCGTATTGATCCCTAAGTATGGTGCCTATACTGCTCATTGAATGGCCTTCTTTGGCCAATTTTATTATGAATGATTCTACTTCTTCTGGCTGATATTTGCACCAGCTTGGAGGACGCCTGCTGACTGGGCGAATCGAATGGGACTTTCCCTTTTCTTGCTTTGGCATTGTTACACCTTAAACTGCACCTAAACCATAGTCAACGAATATTTAAAAGTAATCCTTTAATCTAGAAAAAGTTCACTCTCAAGAATTTTTAAGCTATTTTAGTTATGTACCATTGGGCGAATTTGCGAATTGCCATTGCTCGATGCGAAAAGTCATTCTTCTCTTTAATTGTCATTTCCGCAAAAGATCTATTGCTCCCAACTGGCCGGAAAATAGGGTCAAAACCGAAGGAGGTTTTACCGGGTGGTTTGCATTCGTTTAGGGTTATTTCTCCTTTGGATTCGCCATCGAAGCATTCTGGTTCGAAAAGAGTTTGGTCAAAGTAAGCTATAACCGATTGGAATTTCGCTTGCCTATCCGACGCTTTTTCCATCAGTTTGAGTATGCCGACATTATGTATGGTCTTGTAAACGTACGCCGCGTAAGGTCCTGGAAAGCCGCTCAAGTCATCGATGAATAAGCCGGCGTCTTCCACAAAAATAGCCAAATTAGTTCGCTTAAAGGCGTTTGTAGCACTTGTTTTTGCGATTTCTTTGAGGCTGTCGCTTTGTATTTCATCACCTTTCATGCGGAGCATTCCAACTGAAATGCCGTAGGGACTTAGAATGCTTCGGGCTTCATTGAATTTGTTGATGTTACCTGTGGCAAAAAAGACAACTTTGCTATCGATACTGCATGTTCGGTTACTGTTTTCTTTCTTCAACATAGCGGCCACGCCTCTCTATCTCCTTTATTTTTTCATAAACATTTTCTGAAGGTTCAACACCCAAAACAGATGAGTATCCGGCTAGTACACTTTTGAAGGTTTCTTCCCAGAATTGGAAATGGGTGCTCTGCAATGCACGCTTCATCAAATGCAAATCTACTCCCTGAGCCTCTGTCTCAATATTTTTTTCGCCTAAGCCAAAGTCAACAAAAAAGATTTTGCCTTCGGAGCTAAGAACCATGTTTGACGTTGTTAGGTCGCCGTGAATCAAGCCGTGCTTGTGAAGTTGACCGATTAACTTGCCAATTTTAACGCTTAACTCCTGCCTTTCAAGTTTTGGAGTGCTGTTTAGTAATTGTTTGATCTGTTGTCCTTCAACATATTCCATTATGATTGAAGCTTCAGGAATATTGACCATGTATATCATCGGAGTAGGTACACCAGCTGCTTTGGCTTCATGCATCAATTGCGGTTCATGCACTGTGCGGTAACTTCTTATCAGTTTATCTAACGACTCTGGGCGGTACCTTTTTGGGGCCCTCACTTTAATGACAACTTTTCTTCCATGCCAATCGGCAAGGTAGAGGCTGGCTTCTGCACCTTTTCTAAACAGCGATTGCTGGGTTACTGTATCCATGGCACATCCACCTTATCGATCCGCCAGCGAAGCTTCACATAACTCTCATCTATCGGCGTGATTAACCCGTGATTGTAAGCTAAGATGCCTGTCCACGCGATCATCGCGCCGTTGTCAGTTGCGAACTCAAGTGGAACGACATTGAACTTTGCCCCGTGTTCCTGAGCAACTATAGCCAACATTGATTGTAACCGTTTGTTGGCTGCTACGCCTCCTGTTAACAGAACCTCCTTCTTCTCGGTATGCGCTAAAGCTCGTTCGGTTACTTCCGTAACCATCGAGAAAGCATGTTCCTGCAGACTGTAACACAAATCCTCCAAGCACACTTTCCCATCATTTAGCTGGGTTGTCGCCGATGTTAACAAGCCGCTGAGGGACAAATCCATCCCTTTCACAACATAAGGCAATGTAACTAAGTTTTTGCCTTTAGCTGCTAACCGCTCAACAGCAGCCCCAAGCGGCAAGCCCTTTTTGATGTTTTAAGCCCGCTGCTCTCGCAAAAACATCCAAGCAATTCCCAAGGGCAATATCTAAGGTTTCACCGAAAACCCTGTAGCGTCTAGATTCAAAAGCCGTGACTAAGGTGTTGCCTCCTGAAACATAGAGAGTAACGGGGTCAACTAGGCCTGTTTTGAGTTTCCCAATTTCAATATGTGCCACAGAATGGTTTACGCCTACAAGGGGAATGTTGAGGTATGAAGCTAAAGCTCGGGCGACTGTAGCGCCAGTGCGTAGAGAAGGACCCAAACCTGGACCTTGAGAAAAAGCAATAACTGATAGCTCTTTTGGTTTCACGCCTGCTAAACTTAGTGCTTCATGTAGAACTTTGTCAGCGACTTCCGAATGATGCCTTGCGGCTTCTCTTGGGTGGATTCCACCTTCCGCAGGTATATAGCTGTCAAATTTGTTAGATAGAATTTCTCCGCTGAATGTAGATATGCCAACCCCGAAGTCGTCTGCTGAAGATTCTATCCCTAAACAGCAAAATTCGTCCTCTTTAAGCATTTTCCGCATGTTTTTCATTGATTCCAGGTTTTTTGGGGGATACATATTTTTATTCGGATTCAACGCTTATATTCTAATTGCATTATCTGGATTTGATATAGATGCCTAAACGTAATGACCTTGAACAGAAAGCACTCCATTATGTGGTAAACACAGGTTATCAAGGTGTGCTTCAATCAGACTTATGGCGTGAACTCGGTGCCAGCAGCCGCGAAGGCTCACGTGTCTCAATTAAATTAGAAGAAAAAGGGCTAATTAGACGAGAAAAAGAATTGCAAGAAGGCAGATGGACATATCGACTTTATCCCAAGAGGCTTCCCGCTTCAATAGAGACTATCATTGATTGCCCCTGCCTACTTTGCCCAGACAATGCAAGATGCGATCCAACAACTGCGCTTTCTCCAAAGAGCTGCCCTAAACTTACCGATTGGATACTTGGCTTAGGAAAAGAAGCCACCGCTGCCCCTGTTGCTCCTGAAGGACCAAACGAACCACAGGCACCAGCCGAGCCAAGCTCAGAAGAGGATGATTCCGTTGCCGAAAGCTTGGATCCAAGATAGAAAACGCGAATATTACTACAAAAAAGCCAAAGACGAAAACTACCGTTCCAGAGCAATATACAAGCTAAGTCAAGCCAACGAAAAATATGGATTTATACAAAGAGACGATGTGGTAGTCGATTTAGGTGCGGCGCCAGGCGGCTGGATTCAAGCTGCAAGAAAAATGACTGGAAAACGCGGCTTCGTTTTAGGTATCGATCTTAAACCAATTGACCCCTTCACTCAAGAATATGTAAGAACAATAATTGCCGACTTCACTGAGCCTGGCATAGTGGAGTTGATACGTTCTTTTCTGCCTCGCGAAGCAGACGTCGTACTTTCTGATGCTGCACCAAACATCACTGGAGTTTGGGAAGTTGATCAAGCAAAACAAATTGATTTAGCGACAACAGCACTTGAAATAGCTCAATGCATCTTGCGACCAAACGGGAACTTTTTTGTTAAGCTCTTCGAAGGCGAAATGTTCAATGAATTCATACTTAAAGCAAAAGAACTTTTTGATACTGTTAAGATAGTGAAGCCTCTCGCAAGTCGCCAAAAAAGCTCAGAAATGTATCTTTTGGCTTTAGGGTTAAAGTCCAAAAGCAAATGTAAAGAGGAAAGCTAATTTCTTTTTCGAACAATATTTTTGATGGTGAAGTGAATTTGAGAGTTATCTCGGCGGATTCGGCAGCAGCAATCCTTGATCAGCAGTTTAAGCCATTGTGTCTTGTTGCTTCTGTTTCAGTGTTGGTTAATCCACCATATAGAGAACCGTCTTTTCGGTTGGCTGAACCAATTTTTAAGGAGGTCGCTGGCGGTTTCGAAGTGATAGTGCATGAGGCGGAGCTTTGCAGAAGTTTGCTTGATAAAATGAAGGCTGATGTTGTGCATTTGGATATGTCACTTGGCGGTGTTTCAATAGAGGAACTCTCGCCAGTTGAACTAATGAATTTAAGAGCTTCCAGAACAGGGAGGCAACACATTCTCAAGATTTTGCCCAGACTAAGAAAAATCGCGGGAGAAATCAAACGGCTCCACGACATAGATATGTTAGCTATTGGCAAAGAAAGTGTTGCTGTGCGAATTGCAGAGTTAACCGCTGGGGCGGAAGCAATTCTGTTTGCTTGCAAAAAAGCTGTAACTGAAAAAGAACCAGTTTTGTTGGGATTGCCCTTAATGTGTCAGCCAAGAGTATTGGACGACCGTTTATACCTTCATTCGCTTATCGGCGGTGAGCATGATGTGCGCAGTTATGCAGTGGACGCTGAGAAGGTGTTGGCAAAGGTTAAATTGTCAGAAACCTTAAACCCTTGTGCTCGAGGATTTCGCGCCCTAAAAATTAAGCCAAAAAGCTAAAAAAACGGTTGATCATAATGAAACTTGACTTGTCATTTTGGAAGAAGGCTTCATCAAAACGCAAGAGAATTTACACGATCATATTCATTTTCATTCTCGCATTTGTTCTAACAGTTATTGGAAGCTATATTCCCCTCAGTCATCAAGATGCCAAGACAATAAGTGACAACTTAAATTCGACTCTTAATCAGCACAAAGCAAATAACAACTTGACAGAATACATTTTCCTAAATAACTTTGAAATTTGCTTGTTAATGTTCGTCCCAATTGTTGGGGTAGTATTGGGACTTGGCATCTTATTCAATACTGGAATTGCACTTGGCGCTATAGCTTACGTGCAAGGATATCCAGTTGCCCTTGGCTTGTTAAGTTTAGTTTTAACACCTGTATTTTGGCTGGAATTCACCGCCTACTCAATTGCAATTGCCGAGAGCATTTGGTTAACTCGCAGATTAATGCAGCGAAGGTGGATGGAACTTAAAAATACTGCAATTTTGATCGGGATTTGCGGGCTTATACTTATTGTGGGTGCAATAGTGGAAGTTTGGTTAATAAATCTCGGTATTTAATCGAACATTTTTTATTTTTTAATTATTTCTAAGCTTATGTCTAATGCTTTGGAACTGTGAGTAAGTTCACCCATACTTATTATATCAACTTGGGCAGCCGCATATTCCATGAGTGTTTCGCCTGTAATTCCACCGCTCACTTCCAAGAGGACATCTTCAAATCCTGATTTTTTTAGCTTTTCACTTGTTTCTTTAGCCTGTTTAGGCGAGAAATTATCCAGCATTATTATGTCTGCTCCTGCGTTTGCAGCTTTAACTGCATCTTCCGATTTTGTAACTTCGACTTCAATTTTTTTGGTGAAAGAGCTGTTAGTTTTTGCTTTTTTAACTGCCTCTTCAACGGTTCCAACAACTGCTAAATGGTTATCTTTAATCAAAATCATATCATCCAAATGAAGCCTATGCGGGTCTCCACTTCCAACTATTATCGCTTTCTTATCGAAATAAAGTAAGCCTGGCGCTGATTTTCGGGTTCCAGCAATTCTGGTTTTCAGACCTGCTTTTTCAAGTTTTTCAGCTAATGTGCGGGTTTTAGTTGCAATGCCGCTCATCCGAGAAAGAAGGTTAAGCAAAGTTCTCTCAACTGAAACGATCGTTTGAGCGTCCCCAGATATTTCTATCAGAATCTGTTTGTTTTTTATTTTTTCTCCATCAGCCACTTTAGCTTTAACTTTTAAGCCTAAATATTCAGCGAGGATCATCGTTTCTTCTATTCCAGCTGCTATGCCTTCCTCTTTAGCAATCACTATCGCTTCTACCGTTAAGTTTGGTGGAATAATTGCTTGTGCTGTTACATCTCCTAGCCCTATGTCTTCAGAAAGTATCTGTCTGAGCTTTTCCTCAAGAATTTTACGTGGAACAAACATACCCTAACTGTTGCGTTTTCGCCTTAAAATGCTTGCTTTTTGATAAGAAACATGGGATACTTATAATAAATTCCCGACCATCTGTATGTATATGCGCATCCTATTAAGCTGCTCAGAGCTTGGCTTAGGCCATGTTTCCCGTATTATACCGTTAGGGAAACGTTTAGCTGCGCATGGTCATGAAATGTTTTTTTTCTCAGGTGGCAAAGCTCATGAAATGCTTCAAAAGGAGTTCAATCACGTTTACAAGTGCACACCGATTTCTTGGTACGAAAATGCTCACGGCATCCTTACTTCCGCTTCTCTGATTAACCTTTTTTTTCCTCTTCCCTTATTTAATATGGATAAAAATAGGCTTGAGATAAAAAATTCCAATGCATGGGAAACCATTCACCGTTATTATGATCTTAGAGAAAATATTCACGATATTGCTCCTGACCTCCTTGTCGCTGACGGAGACATTAATGCGCTTCGGCTTGCTCAAAGATGGAAGATTCCCTCTGTTTATATAGCTAATATGATTAGGCCGAGTTACGGGTTCTCAGCTTTTCTCAGTCCAGGCGAACGTGTTGTAGAGCGGTATGTAAAGCAGTGTTCAAAAATAATAATTCCAGATAATCCTCCGCCTTATACTATCTCCGAATATAGCATTGGAAACTTGAACAAGATGGGATTAGACGCGAAAGTTGAGTACATAGGTGGCTTTGTTGATACAACACCCGTTAAAGGTTCCCAGGACCACATTTTTGCGCCAATAAGTGGACCGCCCGGGACAAGAGGAAAACTGATAAAAACTCTAATTCCAGTTCTTGAAAAACTCAAAACTAAATGTATAATTAGCCTCGGAACGCCTGGAAAAAAAGTCAGTGCTAAAATTGGAAACTGCGCGCTCCACACGTGGCTTTCTGTTGAAGAGCGGCAGGAAGCTATGAAAAACTCTAAATTTGTAATTTTTAGTGGTGGGCACGCAACATGTTTTGAAACCATAAAGTATTCTAAACCGAGCATTTGCATTCCCACTCAGCCTGAACAGTTGGGCAATGCTGCTAAACTTCAGAATTTGAAGTGCTCAATAACAGTAAAAAATAAAGGGCAATTGCAAAAGGCTGTTGCCAAATTGGAAAGAGAGCAAGAATCCTATAACAGAAATGTGTCGGCGCTAAACGAGTTTTCTAGCAAGTTTAACGGTTTAGATCGAGCTGTCGATATCATCGAAACCTTCCTGGATTAATTCTAACTTCACTTGCTAAGTTGTACGCGTTTAACTTCGCCATTGGGAATTTCTTCTTCAAAAACTATTGCTTTAAATTTATATATTTTTACACCTTTTGTGAGCCAGCTGTCTGGTGGTATTCCTGCTTTGACGCAGCATTGGCAAAGAAATTCTTCTTCACACCAACCCCATTCAACAGGTACCTGCGGCAGAAGTAAACCTTTGTAATAGCCCTTTTCAATTATTAAACCATCTTCGCCGACCTTAATCTTACTGAGATATTCCCTTGGATTAGCAACTTCCACTGCTTCTGGCGGAGTCAGGATGCTTACCTCAAAAACTACCTTGTCCAATTCCTCTGCGGATAATGGTTCAAATCGTGGGTCCTCCGTTGCAGCGTTAATGGCAGAATCAATTATTGCCTCCACAAGTGGACTTGTAGGATAAGGGTAACCTATACACCCTCGCAGCTCTTTTTCTCCATTCCTGACGCTGTTTATTGTTACGAAAACACCACAATGCTCAAAAAACTTTTTCGTTGTTTCTTTTGGAGGTAGAATTTTTTTTCCATGTAACAAATATTCTTTTACTGTTGTTCTAGCAAGTTGTATTAAGAATTTTCCTTCTTCTTGAGTCAGTTCAAAAGTCATAAATATTCTATTCTCCTGTCAATGCTTCTTCGCATCGATGGACCAATTTTTTTGATAAAAAGAATTAAAGAAAAATAGATTAAAACTTTAGGGAGTCTTCGGTCACGCCTTCCTTAGTTATAATAAGGAAGTCTATGCCATCGCCGCTCATCGAGTCTCTGCTTACAGCTGATTTTATAGCCCTCGTGACAAGATCTTTGGCTTCTTGTGCAGTTAGAGTTTCTTTATAGCCGTCCTCAATTACGCCAATCGCTAATTCTGTTCCTGAACCAACAGCCGCATATTTGTCAGGTATAAGTGAACCTAAAACGTCAAGAACAAAAAGTGATGGACCTTCTTCGTCTAAGCCGCCCACAATTGTCTGAGTTATTAATGGGGCATATCTGCGGTTAAAAAGTACGTTAGCCATAAGTTTTGATGCTGAGCGAACTGTAATTGGTCTGCCCGTATCCATGCTGAAAAGGTTAGCTTGTGCCTCCATTTCTTTGGCAAGGATTTGCATGTCTCCAACAAGTCCTGCGCAGGCAACGCCAATTCTATCTGTTACTTTGAAAACTTTTTTGCCACCTTTACTCATTATGAAATATCCATATGTTACTCTTTTTTCAGCGGCTAAGATCACTCCGTCAGAAAAAACTACACCGACCGTGGTGGCGCCTGGAATCCATGCGTAGCCACCTTGCTGAGCTTGCTCTTGTTGACCTTGGCCTTGTGGCATTGGCATTTGTGGGATTTGGGGAATTTGAGGTAGTTGTGGTCCGTAATTTTCCATAATTTTCGCCTTTTGCGTTGTTATACACAAAACAAATTATTAAGGTTGCTTATAACTATTATATAGAAGACGGAGTAAGTCGTCTATGATTGTAAACAGTAAATTAAAAATGTTTAGTCTGCTAAAAACTTTTTAGTATCTGCTGCAGCAGTTGACAATATTAAGTTGGTTGCAACATGCCTTGAATGCTCTGGCAAAACAGGCTTGTACCGTAGAAACTTTTAACATGGACATTGTTTTTAAAGCAGCAAATAACTGCCCATGGTTTAGCCGATGATAGAAATCTACTCAAATAACAAAGACGGTGTTTGGTTTAGCGTTGCATGTGCTCAACAGCAAATTGTTGCATCAACATTTGCCGAAACTCAACAGAGGGCACTAAATAACATTTTGGGAAATATTCCTTTTAATGTACCTTTTGAGGTTTTTCATGAGCCATCCATATTCTCCAGTCGCATTCTTGCTTTTCTCAAAAACATTTATGATGGACAGGAAATAGATGCAAGCTTTCCTTTGGCTTTAACTCAGCTGCCAACCTACACGCAAAAAGTGCTCAAAGCAACTTGTCGGATTCCTCTTGGATATATAGCTTCTTATGGCTCAATTGCTCAGGCGATTGGTGGTGGTCCACGGGCCGTTGGAAACGTTATGGCTTCTAACCCTTTTGCTCCAATCGTTCCTTGCCACAGAGTTGTCAAATCTGATTTTACTCTTGGCGGATATGGAGGAGGGCTAAGAGTTAAACTTGAGTTTTTAATCCGAGAGAGAAGAGGGTTTTCATTATCAAAAAAAGTTGATGTTAATGGACAACACCTTCAGGTTTTTCCAGTTGAATATGCACTTGGAACCTTTGGCTAAACCGTAGTATTTTGTCAACGCAAATCATAAAAGCTTCCGAGCTTAACCTCAAAGCGAGGAAATACCTTTGGTTAATCGGGGTCTTTACGTTGGCAGGTTTCAACCTTTTCATTTAGGTCATCTTGGTGCTATCAAAGCTATCTTAAAAGAAATTGATGAACTCGTTATAGTGATCGGCAGCGCCCAATACAGCCACAAAGGAAACAACCCATTCACCGCTGGCGAAAGATTAGTAATGATTCGTAATGCATTACAGGAAGCTAACGTAGATTATTCGAAGCTTTGGATAGTTCCGGTTCCAGATGTGCATTTGCATATGTTATGGGTCAGTGCTCTTGAAGGTTACACGCCAAAGTTTAACGTTGTTTTTTCTAATGAACCCTTAACGCAAAGGCTTTTCATGGAAAAAGGCTATCCCGTTAAAAACATTCCCTTCTTCGATAGGCAACTTTACATGTCAACAATTGTAAGGGAAAAAATGATTAAAGACGAAAGTTGGATGGAGCTTGTTCCTAAAAGTGTGTCGACTTTCGTTAAAGAAATAGATGGTGTTAACAGGATTAGAGATTTCGCTAGAACGGACAGGGTTTGTTAAACCACCATTTTATCTTTTGAAGCCAGATGATAGAAACGCCAAACCAAAAGATAAGCAACGATTAAAACTAAAAGCTCAGCAAATACACCAAAAGGTACCGACGCTTCGACGGCAAAAAAGTTATTTGTTAAATGAAGACTGACTGATATCAAGTAGTATGGCAAAGGGTTTTTCTTAGCTATACCGTAAGCTGTTATGCCTGCGCTTGAAGCGTGAAAGATGACGCCTGGAATTCTATCAATCAAGGGCGCTCCTAAGAAGAAAACATACAGAACTAGCTCAGAAATTCCAAAGCCCAGTCCGATCAAAATTCCTAAAGTAACTAAGGATCTTTCGGTTTCTCCATGTCTATAAAATAAGGGAAAAACTTTTGCTAACTCCTCAATGAACGGTGCAAAAACAATGACCGTTAAAGCTGCAGGAAAAAAAGGGTAGAGCTGCGCAAAAAACAACGTAAACGGTATGCTTACCAGTATTCCTGAGGAGAAAAAGAAGATTAATTCTTTGTAACTCGGTTTGTGTAGCGGTATAACGCATTGTCTTTGATTTTCCATAAAAATAGGCGTCCTATTAGAACAGAACTTAGCGCATCCTTATCAACATTATCACTAACCATAGCGCTCAAATACAGGCATTTATCAATCTATCAAGCAAGGTGCTTGAAAGTGAACTCTGTTGTTATTCTTTTTTCTTATCATCATAAAAATACTGAAAAAGTTGCCCAAGTTATAGCCAAAACTCTTGGAGCAGAAATAAAAAAACCAGTAGAAATAGATCCCAATTCTGTTTCAAATTATGATCTTGTTGGTTTCGGTTCTGGCGTTTACTTAGGGAAGCTCAGTAAGGAACTACTTGAATTAGCTGATAAAATTCCTCAAGTAATCAACAAGAAAGCATTCATTTACTCAACAAGCGGCAGAACGGGAAAAGCCGCCTCTGGCTTCCACAAAATCTTGAAAGAAAAACTGGTATCTAAAGGATTCACAATTGTTGGAGAGTTTAATTGTGCAGGCTTTGACACGTATGGCGTTCTTAAAATCGCAGGTGGAATAAAGAAAGGAAGACCAAGCGAGGATGACCTCAAACAAGCCAACGCATTTGCACTAGCTTTGCAAAGAAACGAATCATCAATTTTATATGTGGAGTAACATCGACAACCTAAAATCCAGCCTCTAATGGGTCAAGAGGCTTCATTATTTCTCTTAGAAGCACGGTTGCATAGGATCCTCTAAGCAGCATAAAACTTAATTTGGCTTGACAGCCGTCGTCAGCTTCTTCAGCTGAAATATTTTGAATTTTGAAATCTTTGAATAAAGTGATTGCCGTTCGTAACCCACCCCTACCACCAATACGCGATAACTCGTTGACTTCCATGTTATCTAAGTTAATTCCTTCTTGTTCAAGAACTTCTTTTTCTATTTGCCCCATAACACCTTGCGAAAGTTTCTGTTTTACTCCAACAATAGGTAAGGCAACCCTCATTTTTCCAGCTTTCACCCGCTCGTTAATTTCATCTAATATTTGCGAGGTTACAATTTTAGCCATTTTAGTTACGGGTAACCCTGAACGTTCAACACCGACGGCATAATCTCCCACTTCAGCTTTATTCAAAAGGTAGCCCCGCTTAACCCGCTCACTAAGAAACCGGTTAAACAGAAAAGACTGGTGTGCTTGAACAAACAGCTCCTGAAGCTTAACTGGTAAAGTTTGAAAAGCGCCCACAAAATCATCAGGATATTCAACCAAGTGATTTAGCATTAATTTTTCAAACCGAAGCTGTTTGGGAAAATTCTCCAGCCCTTGTCTGAAATCTCCTGATTCTTGAAGTTGTTGACGGGCTTGCCTTGACGTTGGATGCTCATGAATGCTTGGTTTACCCAAAAAAAGCATTGCTGCTTCCTTAAAATCGCCTCTAACCAGCGCTTTTCCTACTAGATGCGTTATAGGTCGGGTGGTTCCAAAACGTTGATGCCCAAAAAAGTTAGGAATTCCCCCGATTTCTTTAAGTTCTTGAAGTGTCTGGGAAATTCTTGTTTTAACCGTTTCAGGCTCAAGCTCTATTGTTTTGATATTTATTGAGAAGAAGTTGCCCAGCAAGAAAAATAGTGAAAGTTGCTCGCGAAGGTACCCGACGGGATAAAGTTGTGTGTCTTTAATGTTAACTTTAGAGGCATACTCAATGGGTACATTTTCAATTGTCAAATACTGCCCGGTAACAGCTTTAGCGTCTTTAATGCCTGCAATCTGAATACGCCTCTGGTCAATGCCGAGTTCTTTTGCAATATTTTTAACGGCTATGAAATTGTCCCAGTTGCGTTTAATTAAAATGCATAACAAAAATTTCTGCCTTTGGGGAGATGAGCCTAAGACTTTGCTTGGAACCGCGCCATTTACAGTTGCCTTTGAGCCGTCAACAAGCATTTCTTCTACCACAAAATCGTCAACTGTTTCCCGAATCGCACCGCCGACGCCTAAAGCTTTAGTGGCGTAAACTTCGATGCCGAGCTGTTTATCAAGCGGTGAAACAGGCATCTAATCGCCTATAGTAACTTTAGTTTGCCAGTTAAGCGATCAATCTTTTCTGCTGGTGCAGGACCAATTCCCAAACAGGTGACTGTGCCCTCTGGAACTTGAGTTAATCCTCTGTCAACAATTAAAGCATGGGGCAAGCCCAACTGATCGGCGGCTTCTTCAAGTTCGCCAAGCTCTTTCTCGTCAGCAACTTTAACCGCGACCTTTTTTTGTCCTTCATACATCCATGCTTCCCACCATTTCTTATGTTGATTATATGCGGCTTGAGCGGCAGAAACCGCGGCGTGTCCAGCTTGTGCTGCAATTTTTCCTTTACTCATTTGTAAATCGGTTCGGAAAACGAGGACTTGTTTGTATTCAAATTCACCCATTTTTTTTATCCCGCCTCTAATTGGCTTTCCTTGATTTTAAGGGTTTGCAGATAAGTAAAGCATTGCAAAATAAGCCAGAGTTGCGAGCATTGCGGGTTTGCCTAAAGCCTTAAGCATCATTTTTCCTTGAAAATCGATTTCATCAACATCAGTTAATGCATTATTCACCCTGAGCTTATTGCAGACCCGTAGCATTTCATCTACTTTTTCGTCAGACAAAGAATCGAGAAACTTTCGTAGCCTAAGCATAACAACGAAATCAAAACGGAGAAGGTCCGAGCAACGTTTTTGATAAATCTGCAGAAAATTAGAGGAAACATTGCCTTGCTTTAATGCTTCAGACGCAGTCTGCGCTGCTATTTTAGCGCATGTTAACCCAAAAATTACTCCTCCACCGGTAGTTGGTTTAACTTGAGACGCACAGTCGCCGCAGGCAAGAAACCCGTTGCCAAATGCCCTACTGATTGGACCGCCAAGTGTTATTGCGTGGTAGTTTAGCTTTGTTACTTTGGCTTTTTCAAGTTGTTTTGACGCAATAGGATGCTTAACCATAAGTCTACGGAGAAATTCACGGGGATTCCCATGGTTTGTTGCTAAGCCAACTTTGGCTGTTCCATCAAGTCTAGGAATCAACCATCCATAAAATCCCGGAGCATAAGATTTGCCAAAATAAACCTCCACAGCGTTCAACTCGATGTCTTTTACATTCTCCAATTCAGCTTCAACAGCATAGACGAGGCCTTTTGAATTAAACCCCGTCAAGTTTGCTTGCCTTAAAAGCCTAGAAGATATACCTTCAGCATCTAACGTGATTTTGGAATAAACTTCCACTTCTTTTTGACTATTTTGCTGAATTCTTACACCCTTGACTGTTCCATCGACTTTTATCAATGATTGAACTCGAGTGTTCAAAATGAATTGTACACCAGCTGCTTTGGCTTGCTCAGACAGGTATTTGTCAAATAGTGCTCTGTTCAAAGTCGTAGTTACAGGCTGAGAAAGATGAAGAGAAAATTTAGTGCCGCTGGGCGAATAAAAGTTTGCTGTATTAAAAGTGTTTTCAATAATGCCGTTTGGAAGTGGGTACAAGCCCAAGCTTCGTAGGCTTCGAATGCTTATGTGACCCGCGCAGTGGGAAGGCGACCCAATTTCTGGATGCTCCTCAAAAACTGAAACTTTAACGCCTAGTTTAGCCAAGTTTAAGGCGGCATAAGAACCAACTGGTCCTCCCCCAATAACAATAGTTTCTGGAGAGTTGCCAATAGGCTGCAATAAATGCATAGTCATCGTTATTTTACTGGACTAATTCAATTCGGCGTTTACCACGAGCCATAGAAGAAGTTCGGATTTTGCCGCTTACTTCTAGTTTTAACAGTAAATCATTGAAGTCTTTGTACCCTAAATCTTCATACTCGCCTTTCAGTTGTGTTAGTAGTTCATCGTCAGTTAAGTCACCCTTTTTGGTGAGAATTTCCAATACAAAGAAGTAAGAGGGTCGAGTTTTCCAAACTTTAATCTGCGGCATAAATGTTCCTTCTTATGAAACTGGCGTCGCTGGCTTTTGTACTTGTCGGACTTGCTGCATGAAACTCTTATACCATTTCTCCATGTCAGCTGATATCGAGGGACCCATCTCTTTCAACGCATCTAAGAAATCCTTCATGACAACTTCGGTTGAGTTTACATCTCTTCTTAAGGCGTGCATGGCGGCTTCTCTGCATAAGGATTCAATGTCGGCGCCAGAATAGTATTTGGTCAGGGTTGTTATCTGATTTAAGTCTATGTCTTTTCCGATTGGCATGCCTTTTGTGTAGATTTTGAGTATTTGCAAACGGCTCTTTTCATCGGGTTCAGGGACATAAATTAATCTGTCAAATCTTCCAGGCCGCATCACAGCGGTATCCACCATGTCAGGGCGGTTGGTTGCGGCTATAACTACGATATCTTGCAGTGTTGTTATTCCATCCATTTCTGTCAAGAGTTGGCTTATGACTCGCTCTGAGACGCCGCTGTCAGACATACCCATTCCTCTTCGAGGTGTAAGTGAATCTATCTCGTCAAGGAATATGACTGCAGGCGCGGCCATTCGTGCTTTGCGGAATACTTCGCGTATGGCTTTTTCTGATTCGCCGACCCATTTTGAGAACACTTCGGGACCTTTAATGGATATGAAGTTGGCTTCGCTCTCTGTTGCTACTCCTCTGGCTAACAGTGTTTTGCCGCAGCCAGGTGGACCGTAAAGCAGTATGCCTTTTGGTGGTCTAATTCCAAGTCGAGTAAACATTTCAGGGTTCTTAATTGGCCATTCAACTGATTCTTTGAGGTGTTCTTTAACTTCGGTTAGTCCGCCTACGTCATCCCAGTGAACAGTGGAAACTTCAATGTAGACTTCTCGCATAGCTGTTGGTGTGACTTCTTTGTATGCTCCGAGGAAATCAGTCATCAAAACCTCCATCTTTTCCAAGACTGCTGGGGGAATTCGTTCTTCTTCAAGGTTTATTTGCGGCAAGTATCTGCGTAGGGCTTTCATGGCCGTTTCTCTGCCTAATGCAGATAGGTCTGCACCGGTGTAGCCGTGGGTCATGTCAGCGAGTTTTTTAAGATCTACATCTTCGGGGGACTTTTCTTCTGTAGCAGCCTTCTCGATTCCGTGAAGCGGCATGCCTCTTGTATGGATTTGAAGAACTTCGTAACGTCCTTTCTTATCCGGCACACCGATTTCTATTTCTCTGTCGAATCTTCCAGGTCTACGTAGAGCAGGATCAAGTGCACCTGGACGGTTAGTTGCTCCAATGACTATAACGTTTCCTCTTCCGCCTAAGCCATCCATCAATGCTAGGAGCTGCGCAACAACACGTCTTTCAACTTCGCCAGTGACTTCTTCTCGTTTAGGCGCTATTGCATCAAGTTCGTCAACAAAAATAATACTTGGGGCATTCTGCTGGGCTTGCTGGAAAATTTCTCTTAAGCGTGCTTCTGATTCGCCATAGAATTTGCTCATGATTTCTGGACCATTTATGGAATAGAAATTGGCTTCGGACTCGTTTGCGACTGCTCGAGCTAAGAGGGTTTTCCCGCATCCAGGTGGACCATGTAACAGTACACCTTTTGGTGGTTCTATTCCTAAGCGTTGGAAGAGTTCTGGGTGACGTAGGGGCAGTTCAACCATTTCGCGGACGCGTTGAATTTCTTCATGTAAACCGCCGATGTCTTCGTATGTGGTTCTTGGTAAACCTTTGCCTTCTGGTGCTGGTTCATTTAATATGGTTAATCGTGTTTCTGCTGTAACTTTTATTATGCCGTGTGGTCGGGTTTTTGAAACTGTGAATGGTATGGCATGTCCTAACATCATGACCAAAGTTGTGTCGCCTTCTACAAGTGTTCGTTCCATTAGGCGGTTTTTAACAAAATTAGTGAAGTCTTCATCAACGTTTAATCGCATATCAACCGGTGCAAGTGTGATGCTCAATGCTGTTTTGACCTTCGCAGGGCGAACAACGACATACTCGTTTATGGCGACGCCAGTGTTTTTGCGTGTATAACCGTCGATGCGTATTATGTCGCGGTTTTGGTCTTCACTGTAAGCTGGCCAAGCAATAGCTGACGTTGTACGTTTGTTTATTATTTCGATAACGTCTCCAGCACTTATGCCTAGTTTTTGCATTGTTCGCTGGTCTATTCTGGCAATTCCTCTACCTACATCTCTTTGCCTTGCGTCTCCAACGCGTAACTGAATTTCGCTCAAACAGAATCCTCCAAATAATCTGATGATAATGTTATGTTTGAAAAGAACCTTTGGTTCCTATATAAACTTTAAAGTGTAATGAATAAAACTTTCAGGCGTTAGTAAGGGAGAAGATTACTTGTTCTTGTAAAAAAACAAGAATTTTGGTTAGTCTCTGCTGCTTCTGCGCACAAACATACATTGCGCTTGACTTACGCCTTGTATCTTCGCTAGTTTTTCCTCGAACTCGTCAACAACGCCGCCTTTATCTTCAGGGAACTTTAGTTGAACAAGAAGCGCTTTTAATCCAAACGCTACCTCTTCTTCTCCATACCCTTCAATTGAAGCGAATTCGGGTTTTATGTTGTCGATTTGTTTTTTGAGGGCATCAAAACTTTCCACTATATCTTCTGGAAAAACCTTGTATGTTACTATTACGCTTCCCATTTCTATCGCCTTATGGGCCAGTAAATCCGCACTTTGGACACTTGTATAAGCGACCGAATTTGCGGCATTTTCCATCACGTTTCATTTGGATTTCTCCGCAGTTTGGGCACAGGAATTTTGTGGATTCGCTTGCGGGAGGAATTGGTTTGCCGCAGCTTGTACAAGTAAATAGGGATAGTTTTTCCGTCATAACATCAATCTCTTGCGGTTTTAAATTGTAAGGGTTCCTTATATCTGCTGTGCTTACAACTTCGGTATAACCTGCTATTTTTAATGATTTTATTCGATGATTCATTCGTGCGAAAATTCCACGTTCATACTTCTGTTCTTTGATAATTAAGCTGTATCTTAATTGGTGTGCCTATTTTGAAACAAAAATGTTATCGTTTACCAAGAGCTGCCACATTAGTGTTACAGCAAAAGGTGACAACATCGTTTTATAAATTATCAAAAAGGAAGTAGATGCAAAGGACGGAAAAGTAGCAGGTTATTTGGAGGTGAGATGATTGAAAAGGAAGTTTGTGATTTTATCTTTGGTATTAATTCTGGTAATAGCCGTTCCGATAGTCATTGCTCAGCTTGCTCAAAGTTCACAAGTGATTCATGTAAGCGGAACAGCGACTTATCCAAGTAGCCCTACGCCAACCCCAGTTTCAACTATAGCACCTACCGATAGTTCCGGTTCAACTTTAAAATTTTCTTTGTGGTTTCTTAATGGGACAACGTTTCCCACTTCAATAAGTGGGAATGCCCTTTACGTTTTTTTAGCCGATTCACAAGATCTTAGCATAGGAAGATATACCCCTAATGCAGTTGTGTTGAAAAATGATGGAAATGTCCCATTAACAGTTAATGTTACGTCATCGAACGTAAACCTTCCTTCGGATCTTAGTCTTCAAATCGGCGATAGAAATTCCATAGCTAATGGTTTAACGGTTATTCAACCTGGACAAAGCGCTACACTGCAGCTTGTTATACTCTTAGTGTTAAACAGTTCGCCACATGCATCTGGAACAACGTTTAGCTACAGCTTTGACATGAACATTATGGCAACGGCAGCCTAATTTTTTGAAAAACTAAGAGTTGAGCTGTCTTGTTCTTAAATTGAAAATTTTAGTTAGTCTTTGGGCTAGCCGTTAATGCTCAAGTTTTCCATTTTTTCAATCTCTGATTTTTTCGTAAGTTTATTAAGAAGGTTTCCAGCCTATTTATTTCGTGGTAAATTTTGGGCGTAGACTTTAAAGATCTTGTTCCAAAAATTCCAGTTAAACTTGAAGATTTAAGTGGCAAAGTTATAGCCATCGATGCTTACAACGCAATCTACCAATTTCTATCTATCATCCGACAACCCGACGGCACACCCCTAAAAGATAGCACAGGCAAAGTTACCAGCCACCTTAGCGGGCTATTCTACCGCACAAGTAACCTTATAGAAATGGGCATAAAACCTATTTACGTTTTTGATGGCATTCCACCGACCTTGAAGGCGGTTGAAATTGAGCGGCGTAGACAAGTCAAGGTGCAAGCAGCTGTGCATTATGAAAGAGCTGCAGCGAAAGGGGACACAGAAAAGATGCGAATGTTTGCGATGGCAACCACGAGCATGAAAGATTACATGCAAGATGATAGCAGAAAACTCTTGGATCTTATGGGACTACCATGGATTAATGCGCCCAGCGAAGGAGAAGCCCAAGCTGCATACATGACCAAAAGGGGCGATGCGGATTACTGTGCCAGTCAAGACTATGACGGTTTGCTTTTTGGAGCCCCAAAAATGCTTCGGAACATAACGATTTCTGGAAGAAGAAAAAGAGGAAACGTGTACATTGAAGTTGTGCCAGAAATCATGGATCTCTCAAAAACATTAAGTGAGACTGGATTGACATACGAACAATTAATCGACGTAGGCATACTTATCGGCACAGACTTTAATCCAGATGGCATAAAAGGGCTCGGTCCAAAGACTGCACTTAAACTAGTCAAGCAGTACGGAACATTAGAAAACGCTTTGCCTCAAATAAAAAACGCAACGTTCCCAGTTGAACCAAATTGTATTCGCGCCATATTTTTGCACCCAGAAATAAAAGAAAACTACAAGATAGAGTGGAAAGAACCAAACGTTGAATGCCTCGTCGACTTTATGTGCCGAGAAAAAGAATTCTCCGAAGATCGTGTGAGAAAATCAATTGAGAGGATGACAGAAGGTAGCAAGAAACAGAAAGCGAAAGTTTCGCTAGAGAAATGGTTCGGTTAAAAAATCAAAAAGGTGAGGGTTACTTTACAGTAACACACTTGGCCAAGTTTCTTGGCATATCTGGATTGAATCCTTTCTGAAGCGCAACATAATATGCTAAAAGCTGCAGGGGCACCGCATATGGAATTGGTGAAAGAACACCTGGAATTCCTTTGGGCACCTCAATATAGTCGTCAGCTAACGATTTGATATCTTCATCTCCCTCTTCGACGATAGCGATTATGAGAGCGCCCCTAGCCTTCATTTCCATTATGTTGCCTACCAACGTTTTGTGGCAGTCATCTTTGGGGCAAACGAAAACGACTGGAAAACCATTTTCGATAAGACTAATGGGGCCATGTTTGCTTTCGCCTGCTGGGAACGCTATCGATGGAATATACGCGATTTCCATCAGTTTCAATCTACCTTCAAATGCAGTGGCGGTGCTGATTCCTCGGCCTAAGAAGAAGAACACTTTCGTATCCTTGTATTTTTTGGCAATTTGCATAACTTTTTCCTCCTGTGTCTTGACTATGATGTCAGCGATTTCAGGTAATTTATCCAAATTTGCTTCAAGGCTGTCTATTTCGTCCTGTGAAACTTTTCCTCTTTTCTTTGCCAACCGAAGCGCTAGTTGTGCCATCACGGAAAGCTGCGATGTAAACGTTTTCGTGGCTGCAACTCCAATTTCTGGTCCAGCCTGCGTACCAATATAAACACGCGAGATTCTTGTCAAACTAGAGCCAATGACGTTAGTTAAGCTTAGGATGGTTGCCGCACGTTGTTGGGCGCAGGTAACGGCTGCTATGGTGTCGGCTGTTTCGCCTGATTGGCTCACTGCCAAAATGGTGCTGTCGATGCTCACTGATTTGCCATGTTGTTCAATAAATTCTGATGCGTATACTGGGTGAGTTGGCAGAAATGCAAGTTTAGAAAACATATATGATGCTGCTAAACATGCGTGGTAGCTTGTTCCGCAGGCTACGAGAAAAACCTCGTTTGCCCGATCTAAAAACGTTGACATTAATTCCAAATAGTGTTCCTGCATTCGAAGAGTGTTGCGAAGGGTTTCAGGCTGTTCATGGATTTCTTTAATCATGAAGTGCGGATAACCTTGCTTAACAGCCATTTCAGGTGTCCAGTCAATAGTTATTGGTTCACGGTTGACAGGGCTGGAATCCTGGATTTTTCTGATCTCATATCCTTGGGCTGTCAGAATTACTAATTCACCATTGTTTATCATCACTGCCTTGTTTGTAACTGGCAAAAATGCTGGAATGTCTGATGCACAAAAAACACCATTGCCGTTGATTCCTAAAACCAGTGGGCTTTCGTTTCTTGCGCAGATAATTTTGTCGGGTTCTTTTGTGGAAATTATTGCAAGAGCAAAGGAACCTTCTACACGTTTGAGGGTTGCAAGAACTGCCTCGACTAAAGAGAACTTGGGATTCTCTTTGAGGACTTGCTCGATAAGATGTGGGATTACTTCGGTGTCTGTTTTTGAAACAAATGTGTGGTCCAGATTTTGTAATTCGCTTTTGAGTTCCATGAAGTTTTCGATGATTCCGTTGTGAACGACGACTATTTCTCCTGTACAGTCCGAGTGGGGGTGGGAATTTACTTTCAATGGTGCACCATGGGTTGCCCACCGTGTATGACCAATACCTATGCTACCGGGTAAGTCATCAAGGTTAACAATTCTGTGAACTTCATCAATTTTTCCGGAATCTTTCTTTAGAAAAATTTTTCCATCGGAAATAGTTGCTATACCGACTGAATCATAGCCACGGTATTCAAGCCGTTTAAGTGATGAATGAATTAACGGTGCAGCTCTTCCTTCCTTTAGAACGCAACCAAATATTCCACACATTTCAAAAGCCTCGCTTTCCTGATTGATAGGTTATGGAACTGGCGTTTCGCTAATAAGTATTTTTAAAGTTTCATTGTAACCACTACAAAATTTTTTGTAGCAGATATTGTGTTTTTCACGCAATAAAGAAACAAAATGGCGAAAGAAGCGAAAGATTTTATCAACCTCTATAAATAAATTTTTTATAGTGCTGTGAGTATTCTTCCATTTGAACGCAACATGCACAAAAAACTCCTTCTTCAAGACAACGGCAACACGCAAGAAGTAAAAGAAATTATCATAATAGAAGATTCACAAAAATTGAAAATGATTCTGGGCAGTTTGAGCTGGAAAATCCTTTCGTTACTTTCAACAAAAGAAATGTACCCATTAGAAATCGCAAGACAACTAGGCATGCATGAACAAAAAATCTACTATCATATAAGAAAACTGGCCAAAGCAGGAGCCATAACTGTTGAACGCGAAGAAAAAAAGAAAGGTGCAACAGCAAAATACTACAAAACCGTTTCACAAGCTTTCGGAATAGAGTTCCCATACGGCTACAAACCAATTCAAAATCTATGTACGTTAAGCATAGACAGTCAGCTTCAAGATTTCTTTAAAGAATTTATCAAAGACGGAGTTTTTGATGGTAAAATAGTTGTGGGTAGCCCTCTACCACACGGACCATTTAAAACCAGCGCCAGAGACGGCCATTACGCAGCACACTTAGCACTTTTTCTAGGGCAATTAGCTAAAATGCCAACTGAATTTGCGATAAAGCTTGATGTTGATGTCAAAGCTGAGAAAGAAGAAAAAAACAATTTAATTCTTGTGGGCGGACCAGGTACGAATCTTCTCACTCAGGAAATTAACGAGTATTTGCCCATAAAATTCATAATGCAGTCCTCTGACCAAGGATTTTTGCTTGGCGGACTATCCTCAAAAAAGACAACGCAAATTTACACATCCGACGTATCAGGTTTAATAGCCAAAATCGTTAATCCTTGGGATAAAAGTAAGCGCATCGTAGTTTTAGCTGGAAACAAAGCTGTTGGTACAAAAGCTTGTGTTTTAGCATTGACGAATTTCTGGAAAAAAACCCTCCAAAAATACAAAGACGCCGAGACATTCGCTGTTGTTATTCAAGGCTTTGACTTAGACGGAGACGGAAAAGTAGATTCAATTGAGGTTAATGAGTAATTGAGCAGTAAATACGTAAAAGAAATCATCTTGGCTTTTGGACATGAAAACGTTCAAGCTATTCACCCTTCAACTTTGATGTTTACAAAAGAAAAACATTTGACAAGCACAGGCGACTGCATAATTGCAGTAGCTGCAGATAAGGCATTATCTGATCTATCTCAAACATTCAAAGAAACGCTCAGAAAACCCACCAGCAAACTAACCATTATTATCGAGGTTGACGGTTCAACTGCTGAAATTAATGCTTCTGGATCGCCAAAGTTGATTCTATCTCACCCAACTGATATTGTGATTAGAAAAAGCGATTACATCTCAGACCGAACTTTGGCAATTCAAGCGGATAAATCTTCAAACGATTTACCAAGAGATTTAATTGAAAAACTAAGAAATCCAAAACAAAAAATTAAAATTACCCTAATTGTCGATTACTAAGAAATTTTAGCATCTAAAACAATCTGCGACTCAAAAGGCGCAGTTTCACGAATGCTTTTGACATAAAGAAATTCTTCTACTTTTCTTCCCGTTGACTCTACTGCTTGGCTAAAACGGCTCTTGAGGTTTTCGATTGAATCGGGAGAACGTACGAAAGCGTAAAAGTGAATTACCCCGCCTTCAGGCTTAATTGCTTGGCAAGCAGAATCAACAAAATCGATAGCAGTTTCAGGCAAATTCATTATAGCGCGGTCGGAAAGTCCTCTGAGCTTGGTTGAAGTGATTTGTCTCGCATCTCCCAAAATGGGAAAAACTCTACTTTCAACTCTGTTAACTCTTATGTTGATTTTAAGCAGCTCGACGGCTTCAGGATTAAGATCAATGGCGTAAATCTTAACGTTTGGGTTTTTCTTAGCTATCAATATCGAAAATGGTCCTACCCCAGCAAACAAATCCACAACCGTTTCGTGTGCTCGGACAAGTGAAGTTACACGTTCATGTTCATGAGAGAGTCTGGGTGAAAAGTAAGCTTTGGCGAGATCAATTTGGTATTTGCAGCCGAATTCTTTGTGGATCGTTTGGGTTTTTTGTTCGCCGGCGATAAAAGTGTATTCGCGAACTCGGTAGGTTCCACTAATGGCTCCCGCCTTGGCAAGCACTGTTCTTATGTTTTTCTGTGTTTGAAGAATCGCTTCGCCGATCACGTTTTCGTATTTTTTTAGTTCTGATGGAATGTCAATTACTGCTATATCCCCAATTACATCTAATGATTTAGGCAGACTTGCTAGCAGATCAGGCGGCAATTTGTTATCAAGAAATTGTGGAAGACTCTCCCTCGGCAGCTGTTTTTCTGTGAAAACTGCGGTTGAGACTTCCATCTCCGGTACTTGGCTTTTCAAAGCGGCTAGCTCTTTCTCTTGCATTTGCCTATGTATGGGGATATAAAGATTGTTTCCATTTCGCTGAATTTCTAGTGATTTGTCGATAAGCTCGAGCTTGCTGGCTAAAGCTATCATTTTTTGACCTTGATTTTTTGGAGTTTTTAAGCAAATTGTTGATTTAGGCATTTAATCAGCTGCTTTTTCTATCTTGAAAAGGTTGCTTACTTTTTGAATATTAAAGTTAACGTTTAGCATCTTTTCCATAAGCCAAATATTAGCTTCAATATGCTCAGAAACCGTTCTAACCAGAAAAGCTGATTTGCCCTTTGCCAATGCCATATAAGGAATAAGCATATCTGCCAAAAAGACATCAACCGTTGGTTTAACAGATAATTCAGCTAAGAGTTTTCCGGCAGCTTCTTTTCCAACATCTTCACTCGTCTTACGAAGTCCGCCGATGGCATCGGCTCCCACAATTACTCCCGTATCAGTTTGAGCCCACAAAACAATAGAGCTTCCTTTCTGGAAAGAGTTCGACTGGTCGTTTACAAAGTCTACAACTGGGTTATAGCCGTTTTTCGAGAGAAGCTCTTTTGCTGCTTGGGCTTGCCTCTCCGCCACTTGCCTGTCAGCTAAAAAAGTGCAAACTGAAACGCCTTTCAAATTTGTTATTTTACCAAAATTCAACAGTTGAATTGATCTCAGATTAGGGTAAGGTTTGACGGTCATTGTCACTTCTCCCATCCCTTTTGGATAATAACCGTACTTTTGAACCGATATTTCAGCTTCAATCCCCATTGGTTTTAGGGTCTGTAAAAGCACGTATCGGATATAGTTGATGGTTGCTGCGTGCGTTGTGTCTGTTCCGCCTTTGGCCACGTGCAAAAGCACCGGCTTATCGGTAAATAGACAAATGGGCAATGTCGCTAATAGCAGCATTGGGATGCTTCCCGCCGTTTCAATAAGTGCTTCGATGTTGCCACCAACCAAGTTTTGAGGAGTAAACCAAAGTTCCCTTGAACCCAAGGTTGCTCCCTTCACTTTGGCGTTGCACAGTTTAGCTGCGGTCAATACGGCTTCTAAATGCTGATGTTTTAAGCCTGGCTCAGGGCGGTTTTCTCGAATGTTGCAGATATGAAGCGGTTGTTTTGTTATGGCTGCCAAAGCTACTGAGAGGCGAAGTATTGTGCCGCTGCCGCTTTTTTGGCTCCCGTCGATTTCAATCATTCTTTTTTCTTCTAAGTTTAGCTGTCGCAAATAATTAATAAGCGTCTTGGTTTATTTAGGAGTTTGAGGGAGCGTTTGCATGAGTAGTGATAAAGAAAAACTCAATGAGCTGTTGAGAAAAGTTGACAAGCTTGTTGTAGATTTAAGCAAAACTTCAGAGGAGTTGCGTTCAGTTTCCGCTTCACTAAAATCGCTTGCGGTAGGTCAAATTACACAGCCGCCCGTAACTGCTGCTCCTCAAGTTTCGCCAGTCGTCTCACATGAATCTGGCTCAAAACTGAGGTCGCTTGATGATATTAGGATGTCTTTTCCTGAAGAATTAGAATCTCGATTAGGCTTTGAAGAAAAAGGCGATTACATAATTATTAAGCCTAAGCAGTTTTTGGGTTCAGATAACTTTGCAAAAATAGCTTCTGCCGTAAGAGGTATGGGCGGAGAATATATAAGCGCTGGAAAAGACTCTCATTTCAGAGTACCAAAGAAAAAAGCGTAATCTGGCTAAATTGTTTCAAAGCCCACGAATTCTTCTCTGTAAGGTTCCCATTTCAAGACCACATTTTCTACTTTGGCAGAATATGGTCCATGATGGGAATATTCCACAAGCTCTTTAACAGCCTGTTCTTCGCCTTCAAATACTGCTTCCACCCTGCCATCTGATAAATTTCGAACCCAGCCTGTAACTCCTAATCTTTCCGCTTGTCGTTTAGTATTTTGCCTAAAGAAAACCCCTTGAACTCTACCGCTAACAAATACATGGGCTCTAGTTTTTACCATTAAGCATCGTAAAATAAACTGGGGGTTCGAATTTAAAAATCTAATATTAATTAAAAAAAGGAAAATTATTAGTCCCAGACACTGATTTTTTCTCCAACAGTGTATAAGAAAGTGCTGGCTGAAGGTGGACCCAACCACTTGAACTTGTTGACTAAATCTGCAACGACGAACTCGTAGTTTTTTGATTTATCTAAGCTGTCGAGGTATTTTTGGAACGATCCGTATTGTTTTTCTATGGCTTTGAAGTTTTGCGCGTTCTGTATAATGGCTTTAATTTTGCCCTCGTTTCGAATTATTCCTGGATCTTTTTTGAGTCTTTCAACGTCGGATTCTTCAAAGCAGGCTACTTTTCCGATTTTAAAATTCGAAAAAGCTTTCTTGATTGATGGCCATTTATTATCAACTACTTGCCAGTTTAAGCCTGCTTGAAAAATTACTCGACACATGTTCTCAAAGTATTCTTCATCAGTTGCAGGGCGTTTTCCTTGATACCACCAATCAGGAGCTTGCCAATGATGTTCTTGATCTTGCATAAGCAACTACTTCCATTCCCAGATTACTATGTTAAGTTCTGTCCACATTGGGTCGGTCGCTTCAAAAGTCACTACAGCAATCGTGTCGTTGAGCCAACCGAGTTTTTCCGACATAGTCATAAAAGTCCACAGTCCAACGCTTGTCGGGTTCGTGCCCATTGTCATCTTCATTAAGCTAACTCCTTTCACTATGCCCATGTCACCAGTCATAGTCATCATCATTCCCTGATCTTTAGACCATGCAACGCCTTTAGGTGGAGTCATGCTTTTTCCTGTTACGTTGAGATTGCAATCTACTCCTTTAGCTTTCCCAACACCTTTCATTTGAGCTGTCCATGTGTAGACTTGAGTAACGCCCTCCATACCGACTGACTTTATGAATCCTGCTCCACTTTTGCCTTTTCCTTCCCATAGTTTTTCGCCAATAACCATTTTTTTCACCTCACATAAAAACAAGGGACTTTTATTTTGGATTTAAGCTCTTGTGGTTGTTCATATACAACAACAACCGTTAGGTGCTTTCCTTCACTTTCAGTTACCCCTCCCCTGTTCGAAAACGTCGCTTCATAATTTGTATTATAAGAGATTCTTTCACACTTGTGATTGGTGATATGAAAGTGTTCAAAGGAAATTGTGGAAAACTGATGGTTTACGCGTCAAATGGGTTTCCGCTTAGGAACCGTTTGGATTCAGTTAGAACCGCCGCAGAGGAAACCGCTAGACGGTTAAATTTAGATTTTGAAATGATAAAATTGGAGCGCGCTGGCGCACCGATTTATGTTTACTATGAAGAAACTGGTGGTGATGAGCCGATTCCATTGTATTGTGACGAGGGTAAAGTGTCAGATTTAGAGGGCATTAGTTCTGCTTTGAGAAGTATGATGTTTGTTTTATCTTTTCATCCTAAACACTTGGCGCTACGGCAAATGAGAAAGGAAATTCTCAAACTTTCCTAAATCGGATAGCTTGATTTTCCAATATAACTTCGTAAACCTGGTTTACATCAAAGGTAATGCCGAAACTGTCGTATTCTTGTTCTGTTAAGAATAGGATTATTTTTGGTGTCGCAAGCTGAGCTTTTTGAGGCAGGAAAGGCATTTGCTGTTGCAGATGCTTGCATAATGTCTTGTGCCATTTTAGCTTCATCCGATTGTGGTCTTACCACATAGGGATTAACTTCTCGCTCTTCAAGAAGCTCAATTCTTTTTCCAAGATTACCGTCTAAATCTCGATTTGACTCAATTTTGCTTACTCTAACACGGAACATTGGGGGTTCACTTCTTATTAGAAATATAGCTCAGACATTTAATTCTTTAGACTACTTTCGGTTTAGTTGGAGGTCGCTGTGATTTAGAATTAGAAGATGTCTCTTTCTTTATTTCTTTAATTCTATCATCTATTCGCTTTAGTCTTTCTTGCATCATTTTGGATGATTCATATACATGCTTTCGTTGTTTTTCTAAACTTTTGAGGTTTTCTTCGCTATTTGGTTCTTCAAGAAACGCGGTAAAAGGCGAAGGCATTTCTGGCACAGAAGTATTTGTCGGTTCAACATTAAGAACATCTCTTGAGAATTCACGGAATAAACTTCCAATATTGGCAAAAATTTCTGATTGCTTTAAAATAGCTTTTCGGAGAATAATTTCTCCGGATTGGGTAATTTTGTAAACTTTGACTTTGCGGTTTTTCTGTACTTCCCACTGCCCTTTAATGAAGCCTGATTTTTCTAAGCTACTAAGGATTGGGTAGACGCCGCCTGGTGTGGGTTGCCAGAAACCTTTTGTTCGGCTGTTGATTTCTTTCATGATTTCGTAACCATGGGAAGGTTTCTTGTTGAGAAGGATAAGGACCCCCATACGTATGTATCCTTTTTGGGCTTCTTTCATCCAATTAGCTGTTGTCTTTTCTTCTTTTTCTGCTGCCATTTGGGTTTCAAATCTATATTATATTTGGGTAATACTTATATTTTACCGCTATATATTGCACTGAATAATATTCCAATGAAGTGATAACGAAAAATGGCAAATGAATCCATAATCGAAGTTAATCATCTCACCAAGATGTTCAATAAGTTTACGGCTGTAGATGACATATCATTCGATGTCAAGAAAGGCGAAATCTTCGGGTTGCTAGGGCCAAACGGTGCAGGCAAAAGCACCACCCTCCGCATGCTCTCCACGCTTTCAAGACCTACTAAGGGAACAGCCACCATCGGCGGTTATGATACTGTCAAAAACGACACAGAAGTCCGCAAACTAATCGGAATTGTTTCCGAGAAAATGATTATTTATAACCGCTTAACCGCAAAAGAGAACCTCTGGTTCTTTGGCAGTCTCTTTAACATTCCCAAAGACGCATTAAACAAGCGAATCGACGATTTACTTGAGCTGGTTCAACTAACCAAGTTCAAAGACGCCCAAGTCGGCACCTTCTCAACAGGCATGCGCCAAAGAATGAACGTAGTCCGAGCATTGCTTAACATGCCCAAAGTACTATTTCTCGATGAACCCACCTTAGGTTTAGATCCTCAATCATCAGTGGAAATCCGGGAGTTCGTTAGAAAACTCAACCAAGAAAGCGGAACCTCCGTAATCATAACTACACACATGATGCTTGATGCTGACTTGCTCTGCGACCGCATAGCCATCGTTGACCACGGAAAAATCATAGCACTGGACACTTCAACTAACCTAAAAAAGATAATTTCAGGCGGAGACACCATGATAATTAAACTTGAAGTAGCAAACCTAACACCGAGTATAGTAAACACTGTGAAAGCACTTAACTGCGCCGACGCAGTAACCCAGGAAAACTCCACAACATTGCACATTATAGTTCATGGTGAAGAAGCTTTCGACTCCATAATTGATACAGTCAGAAAGAACGACGGAAAAATAACATCAATGGCGAACCTGCAGCCCAGCCTCGAAGACGTGTTCTTGCACATAACTGGTCACGAAGTTAGAGATAGCGCAGACCAGAAAATCAAGCAGGAGCATGGTCCAAGGTTTGGTGCAGCGCCAAGTAGAGTAAGGTGATAGAACATGACCGCACAAACTATCCTTAAACATAGCTTTAGAATCGCGAAAAAAGATTTAACTGAACTATTCCGCAACAGGCTTGGCTTAGTGCTTCTGATAGTCATGCCATTATTTATGATGGTTATGGTTGGGTTTATTTATCCAACCAACGGCACCGTGACCAACCTTCAGGTTGGCGTGGTAAACCAGGACGCAGGTTTCAACAACGTATTCGTATCAAACATGTCAACGGGTGGTTTTATACCTAGTTTGCAAGCAATCAACAGTCAAACCCATATGCTCATAATGACTAATTTATCCAATACAGCAGACTTGAAAGATCAAGTGCAGAGAGGAACCTTAGAAGGCGGCATAGTCATTCCCAGCAACTTTAGCCAAAGCATGCTAAATGGACAACAAGGCACCATAATCATAGTGAGCGACGAATCCAACCCCCAAATATCTGCTACAATAAAAGCCGCGTTAACTTCCGTATTTAATGCGATGGGTCAACAAATAGCAATACAAAATGTTGCACCGTTAAATGCGACATCTTCTCTTGCAGTGGTTCAGCCCTTCGATGTACAAACCCAAGGTGTAGTCTCAGGCAACCCCAGCTACTTTGACTTCATCGCACCAGGCATAATGGCGATGACCGTAATGATGAGCGTCATGACAGGTTTGCCAGTCGCTATCTCACAGGAAAAAGAAATCGGTACGATGGACGGTATGATGGTTGCACCAGTTAACAGACTCTCAATCCTGCTTGGCAAAACGATTGCACAGACGGGCAGAGGCCTAATCCAAGGTGTCATAATCTTGGCGCTAGCAATCGGAATATTTGGAGTCGCCATACAGGGAAGCATCCTGCTAGTGTTTGCTTTGCTGCTATTGGGGGTGTTCAGCTTCGTGGGCTTAGGCATAGTCGTAACATCTTTCACAAAAGACCAAGAAACCGCACAGATGCTCATGATGACACTTATGTTCCCAATGATGTTCCTCGGCGGAGTGTTCTTCCCGATACAGCAGATGCCATGGTATATGCAAGACATCTCAAAGTTCTTGCCACTAACCTATGCAAGTACCGCCTTACGAAAAGTCATGGTACTCGGCGCAGGTGTATCACAGATCTCAACCGAACTCGTAATACTCTTTGGCTTCGGCATAGTCATGATCGCTATTGCACTTCCAGTCTTCAAACGTATGATGACACGATAGAGGAACCGAAAAGTGAGCACTCTCTGTTCCAAATGCCCCTTCTTCCAACTCGCACCGCTCATAAAGCGAAAGAACGCACGCAAACGCTGCCGTATCGAACCGCAAAGACAGCTACGGATCTATGAATGCAAAGATTACCCTGAAAAAAAAGGGCTCTTTAGAAGATAGTCTTTGACTATTTCTTTTTCCTTTTTTAAAGGCTTTATTTCATAATTATACATCATTAAAGTTTAAAATTTAACGTAAAAAAGATATCAATAAAATGAAAGCTGTAATATTTTTAATAAGGTATCCAACTGTTTTTGTAAAATTAAACTTTTTAAACATGCGATTCCATATAGCCGGCAGGGATAAGGATTATAAAACAAATAGTGACAGTCGGTTATGTTATTCTTGCAGTGTTGTTGGGAGCGATTGTCTTTAGGCATTTCATGAGTGACCCTTTGGTTGCATCGGCATGGGCCGTTGGCATTTTCTTAGTTACAGTTGTCCTTTGTTACTTCATAGTAAAATTCTTAAATATAGAATGATGTTTTTTTCTTATGCCGCCTCAACAAATGCTGGTCTAAACCTCAACTAAATAGTCATCATAAAAATGTGTTTTTTTCGTAAAACAGTTTTATATTCTGCACGCATAGAAATGGCAAGAAGAGAAATCAGCTATGTCAGATACTGGAGTCACAGTTAAGAAGAATCAAGACTTCTCAGAATGGTACGTCCAAGTAGTTCAAAAAGCAGAACTTGCAGATTACGCACCAGTTAAGGGTTGCATGATTATTCGTCCTGACGCCTATGCTGTTTGGGAAAAAATCCAGGAAATTCTAAACAAAAAAATCAAAGAAACAGGCGTTCGGAATGTCTATTTTCCAATGTTTATCCCTGAAGCTTTCCTCAAAAAGGAGGCTGAGCATTTTGCCGGCTTTACACCTGAAGTTGCATGGATTACTCAAGGCGGAGACACGCCGCTTGACGAAAAACTTGCTGTCAGGCCAACTAGCGAAACCATAATGTATGATACATTTAACAAGTGGATCCGTAGCTGGCGTGACTTGCCCATCAAAATTAATCAATGGTGCAACATCGTAAGATGGGAAACAAAAGCTACAAAACTGTTTTTGCGAACACGAGAGTTTCTGTGGCAAGAAGGACACACCGCTCATATGACCAGCGAAGAAGCAGAAGCTGAAGTCTTGTACGCTCTTGGCGAATACAAAGACATAATTGAAAATTACCTTGCAATCCCAGTTCTCATCGGCACCAAGAGTGACAGTGAAAAATTTGCAGGAGCACTCTACACAACCGCTTTGGAGGCGATTATGCCTGATGGGAAAGCTTTGCAAATGGGAACGAGCCACAACTTGGGGCAGCATTTTGCCAAAGTTTTCGATATAAAATTCATCGGCGAAGACAAACAAGATCATTACGTTTGGCAAACCAGCTGGGGAATTACAACTCGTCTCATTGGTGCTATGGTTATGGTTCATGGCGACGATAAAGGCTTAATCATGCCGCCCAAAGTTGCACCGATACAAGTTGTTATTGTCCCTATTCCATTCAAGGGCGCAGAACCAGAAGTCATAGCCGCAAAAGCTAAAGAAATTTCGGAAACCCTCAAATCAAAAGGCTACAGTGTCACTTTGGATGATCGCGATGCATACACGCCAGGTTGGAAATTTAACCAATGGGAACTCAAAGGGGTCCCAGTTAGAATAGAGCTTGGACCACGCGACCTCAAACAGGGACAAGTAGTAATGGTTAGACGCGATACAGGCCAAAAAATGCCCGTTAAAGAAGCAGAGATCCCAGCAACCACGGAGAAACTACTTGTGGAAATTCAGGAAAATCTCTTCAACAAAGCAAAAGCTACACTACAAGAAAAAACTGCAACTGTGCAAAACTATGAGGAATTCAAATCCGTAATCTGCGAGAAAGGCGGGTTTGTTAAAGCAGCGTGGTGCGGAAGCGCGGATGATGAAAAGAAAATTAAAGATGAAACGGGAGCAACCATTAGAGTTCGACCGTTCCAAAAAGAAGAGCCAACTACCCCTTGCGTATATTGTGGGCAGAAAGCTAAGGAAATGGTGTATTTTGCAAGGTCATATTGACTATGTCTCATTTTCTTTTTCTAATTTCGCATAAGCGTCAAGTTCTTTTGCCTCTTGACCTAGACCTAGCCTTTCCAAAGTAACTTGCTTAGGGACTCCACGCATATCCCAGCCTCTTTTCCGATAATACAAGCTTAGCATTTCATTGTATTTCTCAAAGTCAAGTGCTGAGCCCTTTAAGGCGCCCTCGGTTAATGGTTCTTTAAACCACCTTAACGGTGGAACATCCAGCTCGCGGCTCCAGTTCTCTTTGTATTCGCGCACCCAGAACGCACGAATTAAATTGAGAATTCGATCGCTAATTTCAACTAGTTCTTGAATTGAAAAATCTATTCCCGTTGCTGCCTTGAGGTATTTCTTGTACCACTCAAGTTCAAATCCAAGTGAGTTGTATGGGAAGCGGCAAACAGTTAATGCTTCAAAGATTCCGCCTCGAATAAGCTGAGTTTCTATCAGGTGGTCAACTTTTATCTGCTCATAGTTTTCTCTGCCAACAGTCATCTCCCACGTTATAACCCAAGCGTCTTTATGGTGAGCCCCAATGGAGCTGGTGCCATAAGCCAAAGCCATTCCAGGAGCAGCATGGCAATCGTAAGCTGATACTTCTAAGCCTTTAACATTCATTGCCCACTCGCTTGACCCATGCCCAATCTTTAAGGCTGCGGACCGGACTCCTTCAGCTAAGATTGCGCCAAAACCTCGCCGATAAGCAATATCAATTATTAATTCTTTGGTTTCTTCAAATTGCCCCCACCCAATTTGTTGGGCTATTAACCCTTTCTCGGAAGCTTCCATGGCAAAACCAAGAACGTTTCCAAGAGAAATAGAATCAAAACCAAACTCGTCAGCCATACGATTCAACGTAGCCACTTGTGCAAGGTCTCCAAATCCAATGTTGGAACCCAACATCACGACATTTTCATAATCTAACTCCGAATCTCTTCCTTCAATATCTTTTACCACATTGCCGCAGGTCATGTTACACTGGGGGCAGCCACGGTTTGAAATCTTGATTTTTTCCATAGAAAAACCATTGATTCCTTCTGCTTTATCAAAAACGGCTTGCTTGTAGTTGAATGTTGGAAGCGTGCTATTTTCCTGAGACCACTCCACTGTCGACATAGTTCCTTGCCGTTTCCAAAAGGAGTAAAGTGGTTTAGCAAGGACTTCTCGGTACCCGTCGGCAGCTAATTTTCGCATTTCATCTGGGTCTGCAAGTGGTATTTTCTGTGTGCCTTCGATTACTATGGCTTTCAAGTTTTTGGAACCCATAACCGTGCCCATGCCTGGTCTGCCGCCTGCACGCCCCTCTTGGGAAACAACGGTTGCAAACTTGACTTGGTTCTCTCCAGCTGGACCTATAGAAACAATACCAGCAGTTTGTCCATATTCTTTTCTAAGCTGACGTTCTGTTTCAAATGAGTTTGAACCCCACAAATCTTTTGCATCTTCGAAATCGCAGTCGTCATCTCGAATATGTAGATAAACTGGTTTCTCAGCTTTTCCTTCTACAATTAATGCATCATAACCGGCCTTTCGCATGTGCACAGCGGCTAATGTTCCAATGTTCCCGTCGCCGTATCCGCCAGTTAAGGGGCTTTTTGAGGCAATAACAAGTTTGCCGCTGTTAGGTAAACCAATCGCCGTCAAGGGTCCTGTGGCAAAAACTATTTTGTTTTCAGGTGAAAGTGGGTCGGTTCCCTGTTTAATGGTGTCCCAGAGGATTTTTGTTGCGAAACCTCTGCCGCCAAGAAAATTCAGTGCTAAAGATTCATTGTATATTTTTATTATGCTTTTGGGTTTAGTTAAATCGATATGTAGAAAATTACCTGTCCAGCCAAACATTTGTTTTCATCGCTAAAAGTAATATGTAATCAAATTAGACTCGGCAATAAAAATCTGTTGAAAAGTGGTTTTTCTTAAAGTTACTTTAGTTAGGAATTTTAACAGAAAAAAAGAAAAAAGGATTTTGGTCTAAATTAAAAGAATCATTAGTATAACTGCAACAATGGCTACTGGTAGAAGTATTTGGGATTTTCTGTTGAACTTTGTAGCTTGCTCTTTTTTGCCTTTACGGGCTAATGTCATGAGGTAGACCGCTGAGCCAATGTTGAAAAGGAAGAGAATGTAGACTCCAATCATCATTTTGTCTGCTAGTGTTAATCCGGTGGATGGAATTCCGTTTGTGAGTGAGAGATGGAAAGCAGTAGCTGACAATAAAGTAGTGATGCCTAGCGCCATCTTTTGACTGTAGTCTTCTGCCGCTAGAGCGAATGCAAGTAGGCTGATGCCTGTTATGATTGATATTGGAAGCACACTTTTGATTATCCCCGAAAGTAGTGGTCTGCTAAGTGTTACCGCGAACTGTGGGCGACTAAAGCTTTGGTCACCATAGGAGTGAGTTATAACCTGTGAGGTTAAGTTGCCAGTGTCCCACCCTGCAAGACCACCCGCCGGCTCAATATATGACGTTGGATCAATGTCGTAGACTAATTTTGTTTTGTCGAGGTTGTCGTGCTCAATATCAATGTAGAGTGTATGGCTTTCAAAAGGATAATTAGTAAAATCAAATGTTTTGGTGAATGTGCCTGTAACCCGGTATTCGAGGTATCCATCGGATGCGTCAATTTGTTTCATTGACGGTGCACCGTTGTTAAATTCAAACTGTGCAACTTGAGTAGCGTTGATTTGAGAAGGGTCAAAGTTAAACCACAAGTAAAAATCTAGCTGATAGTTGCTGTTTGCAAGATTGATTGATTGGATACTAATGATGTATACTCCAACTTGCACGTGCATAGGTTCTGACGAGTTTGTTTCGGTTTGGCCTTGAGTTCCAAGAGCCATTATTGATGAGAAAGCTACAAAAACCAAAAGAATTGCTACAATTGTAAATAGTTTTTTCATTAGTCATGACCTTTTTTCCGAGAGTCGGGTTAACGTTATATTTAAAACTGACTAGTCAGGGCATGAAAACTTACCAAGCGCTATTAAATATGTATAACAAAATATACAGCGCTAACTACTAATCTGTCCACCTACAGCAAAAATGCATTGCAGTTTTAGATGTTGCATTATTTTTAGGAACGTTTATTTTTTCGCGTAGCAAGTGTTTGGGTTACAGGTAACAAACTTGGCTATCAAAGTCACCAGCAGAGCATCAAACATCGAGTATGCCATACGAGACGTTATACCCTACGCCGAGCAACTCGTTAAAGAAGGCAGAAAAATCTATTACCTAAATATAGGTGACCCAGCGGCCTTCGACTTCACGGTGCCCCCGCATGTCAAGGCTGCCCTGTGCAAAGCGCTGCAAGAAGACAACAATTATTATTCACCATCCGAAGGACTTCTTGAACTTCGAGAAGCAGTTGTGGCTAAGGAAAAACGGGTCAATAATGTTGACTTGACCGCAGAAAACGTCCTCATTACAGAGGGCATTTCCGAAGGCATACAGATGTCACTGGCCGCCATCGTAGAGAGGGGCGATGAAATCCTCTTCCCAGGTCCAACATACCCACCTTACATTTCTTACACTAAGTTCTTTGATGGCACGCCAGTTGCATATGAGACCGTCGAGTCCGAAGGTTGGCAACCTAATGTAGATGACTTGCGGAAAAAAATTTCCAAAAAAACCCGTGCGCTTGTAATTATAAACCCAAACAATCCGACGGGCGCTGTGTATGGAAGAAAAATGATTAAAGAAATGTTGGATGTTGCTGCTGAACATAAATTGTTGGTGTTGTCGGACGAGATTTACGATCAAATAACTTACACTGATGATTTCGTTAGCACCGCTAGCATAGCCAAAGATGTGCCAGTTCTGGGGTTCAACGGTTTTTCCAAAGCATACCAGATGACTGGGCTACGGTTAGGCTACTTGTACTTTAAGGGGCAAAATGGTGAACTTGATGAGCTCAGGCAGGGTATCGAAAAAGAATGCCGCATTCGCCTTTGTGCTAATACACCTGTTCAGCAAGCTGGTACTGCGGCACTTAATGGACCGCAAGACCACATAAAAGGCGTTGTCGAAAAATTGCGTCAAAGACGGGATTATTCGTGCAAACGGCTTAACGAAATGGAAGGTATAAGCACTACCAAACCTGAAGGAGCCTTCTATATATTCCCGAAAATTCATGATATTGGCAAAATATGGAAAACCGATATGGATTTCGTTATCGAATTGCTAAAAGCAACAGGTGTGCTTATCGTTAACGGTTCAGGCTTTGACCCACATTACGGCAAAGGACATGCCAGAGCAGTATTCTTGCCACCCATATGTGAGCTAGAACAAGCATTCAACGCCATAGAAGAATTCATGAAGAAAAACAAGAGCAAACATTAGAATTAATCTGTGCAGAACCTTTCCTCTTTTTCCTGGGTAACCATCCTCAACTATTCAATTATCACTAAACACTTTGGTAGAAGAAAAATAGTTTTCTCTGGCATCTTCAATGAATTCAAAAATAAAACTCGTTAATAAAAAATTAGATTTTTGTGCCTTGAGTTGGGTCTTCGATTACTTTTTGGAACTCTACCATCAGCTTTTTTGTGACTGGTCCTGGTTTGCCAGTTCCGATAATGCGTTTGTTGACTTCTCTGATAGGTACCATTTCCATTGCAGTCCCTGTGAAGAAGGCTTCGTCGGCGGTGAACATCATGAACGGTGTTAGGTTAGTCACTGTTAGTTTTATTCCGAGTTTTGCTGCAAGTTTCTCAACTATTTCAGCCGTGATGCCTGCCAGCGCTCCTGTTGAGGTTGGCGGTGTTAAGAGCGCGCCATCTTTAACTATGAAAACATTTTCGCCCACCCCTTCAGCTATGCAGCCGCTGCTTTCAAGACAGATTGCTTCGTCAACTCCGCATGCGTTAGCTTCGATTTTTGCTATGACACTGTTTAGGTAATTTAGTGATTTTATCTCATGTGTTGTTGCATCAACTGGGTTTCTTCGGACCCAAGAGAACATAGTTGTTATGCCCGTTTCTTTGGCGTTGCCAGCTCTTATGTTAATTGTGTCAGTGATGATTATGATTGTGGGTTTGGGGCATTTGCGTGGGTCAAGTCCTAGATCTCCAACACCTCTGCTTACGACCAAACGTATGTAGGCGTCTTTCATCTTGTTTTTTCTTAAGGTTTCAACGACGGCTTGAATTATTTCTTGTTTTGTGATTGGAATTTGCAGCATTATGGCATGTGCGGAGCGGTAAAGGCGGTCAACATGCTCTTTAAGCCTAAAAACGACGCCGTTGTATTCTCGTATTCCTTCGAAAACGCCATCGCCATAAAGAAAACCGTGGTCATAAACCGAAATCTTGGCTTGTGATTTTGCATAGAATTGTCCATCTATGTAAACTTGCAATTCATCATTCATTTGCTTCCACTCTTAAGCGTTTCATACTGTTCAATTGTTTGATATATTTTGCGTCAGTGAACCATACGTTTCGTTTATCAACCGTGGAACTGTGGTCTCTTGGACAAATACATCGGTAACGGCAACGGTTTGAAAGGTTTGCCAGCGATTTTCTCTGACACCTTCGCTATTAACTGCTCTGTAGTCATGTTTTGCTGTTGACCTTTAAGCTCACGCTCACGGACAGAAAGCATGCCCGATTCGATTTCTTTTTCGCCAACAACAATTATGTAGGGAACCCATTCCTGTTCTGCTTCACGGATTTTCTTTTGTAATGTTGATGAGCTATCGTCAATGTCAACGCGGATGCAGTGAGAACTAATCTGTTTGGCAAGTTCATCTAACTTGTCTAAGAATTTATCTGATATTGGAATCAGCCTAACTTGCGTTGGTGACAGCCAAAGTGGTAGCATCGGTGCTTTTCCAGCCATCTGTTCACGATACGCCTTTTCTAACAATGCGTAGATGTCCCTTTCGATGGCGCCGCTTGGCGAGCAGTGGAGAATAAGTGGGAATTGCTTTTCGCCTTTTTCATCCACGTAAGTAATTCCATATCTTTGAGCGTTTTCTACGTCAATTTGATCTGTGCTTAGCGCTGCGGCTTTGTCTTGGTTGTCAACAAAGTTTAGGTCCCATTTGAGCACGAAATAGAAGAACCGCTCATTCCACACTTCAGCAAGCATTGGTTTGCCAAATGCTGCTGCTAGTTCAGAAATGAATTCTTTATGTTCATCATAAAAGGCTCTTGTGAAGCGCATTGCAATTTCGTAATCGTCTTTCGTGAAACCGATGTTACTTAGGACATCTATGCAGAGGTTGAATCGAACCATGAATTCTTTTTTGGCTTGGTCAAGATCTGTGCAGAAGGCATGGCAGTCGGGCATTGTGAAAGCTCGCAGACGTTTCAAGCCAACCACTTCGCCGCTTTTCTCACGTCTGAAACTGTAGCGGGTTAATTCATATAGTTTTATAGGGAGCTGTTTGTAACTGAATTGCGCATCGTGTGCCATGAGGAACTGTCCAAAACACGCTGCAAAACGCAGGAACAATTCTTTATCTTCAGATTTTAGCACGTATTGTCGGGCAGGGAAACGGTTTAGGTAACTTTTCAGACTTGGATGATTAAAGTCATACATGATGGGGGTTTCTACTTCCATGCCCCCGTACTCAGCCACCCGAGTCGTAACATATTGCTCTAGAAGTGACTTTATCATGCGCCCTTTAGGATACCAACGGATGTTTCCAGGGTCACTTCCCGGTTCATAATCAGCTATCTCCAGCCTCTTCATCAACGTGACATGAGGCGGCATTTGGGTGACTGCTCTTGCTTTCTTAATTTCATATTGAGAAAACTTTTGTAAGTTGACGTTTCCCTTAAATTTGAATTCTTCGACAGGTATTAACGAGCCGTCAGGGAGGATAACATGCCAGAATGATTGCATTTTATCTTCGGCTTTAAGAGCTGCAGAAACGGGCTCTTCCTCTTTTTTGCATACTCCTTCTACTTGAGCCTCAACTTGAATGGCTGCCACGGGTGCATAGGACCGTGCCTGCTCAGCAAGAGGGTGCCCTTTAATTGAGATAGTAAACTGTTTGTTCCAGCCAAATGGGGCACGATGGGTTTCAATGCCTTTTTCTTTGGCGTAGGTTTCCATATCTTTAATTATTTTGAGAGCTTCAGAGGGCTGAGAAAGGTTACTGCTTAGGTGAGCAAACGGGTAAATCAGGATGCGGTTAGTTTTTTGTTTACCTAAAAAAGCTCTGACATCATCAATAGCTTTGCGTCCAACTTGGATGCTGTCGCCTTCTTCAATTGCGGTAAATAACACGACAACTTCTTCGACACGATTCTCTTTTTGCTCTGCTTCCTCAGCAATCGCTATTTCTTTTTGGACTGGTTTGAAAACTATAAAATTAGAATGTAACTGTAGGATGCGCATGGTACTTCACTCTTCTAACCGTAACGCCACTTTTCAAGTGTTTTATCTTTTTTAGTCTTTTTCTTAAATTCCTTATAATGTTCTTTGCAGATGTACGCTCGATTTTCTTTGCTGCTAACACTTAAGCCAGCAGCCTTAACTTTGTCAGCTGATATTGAACGGGCAGCTTCATTGCTGCAGCCTGCCACATTGCATTTTTGTCCTTTTTCTATGCGACCCACAGTCAAAGCCTCAGTACATTTTACTACGTAAATATACGCTATTGCTTAAGTTCCTTTTCATAAAGAGTTTTGGCTCTTCGGTAAATTTCTTCCTTTTTACCAAAATAAGTTGGACCTAACCCCTCAACAACAACTGAAGCAGCTGCTGAACCCACGCAGGCGCACCATTTTAGGTCTTTTTGACGAACATACTCCGCTAAAAAGCCACCTATGAAAACGTCGCCTGCACCTGTTGGATCAACCAAAACCTCTGATGGACAAGCTGGAATATTGTATTGTGCTCCTTCAACTGAAAGCACTGATCCTTTAGCACCCATAGTAACAATGACGGTTTCAACTCCAACGTCATGAATTGCTTTCATCGCATGTTTAAGGTCTGACTCGCCAGTCAGCTTAAAAATTTCGTTTTGTGATGACTTGTAAATGTTGATTAAACTAAATATCCGAGTATCTACTGAAGCGTTTTCTGTTACGTTTCCTGCTTCATCAAAGCTTCTAAGTAAACCCTGAGGATCAAGCGATAGTGTATCTGCACAATGCTTGAGGTGCTCAACCACTTCGAATGATACTTCGTTGTCAATGGGCGCAATATGGATAGATTTAGCTTGCAAATCAGCTGGGACATCAGCTAATTCGATCGCTGTTCCTTTACTTTTCAACTTTAATGTCCTGTCCGACAAATCGCTGTTGTAAGTGAGTTCAAAATATGTCGTTGGGTCATCTGGCAGTTTGGTTACTCCTGAAAGGTCAATGCCTTCTTGCTTTAGCCACCACAAGTAGGCATTAGGAAACTTTCCGCCGACTTTAGAAATTATCGAAGCTGAAGCATCTAAGCGTTTGGCTGCAAAAGAGGTATATGCTGCTGGACCGCCTACAACAACGAAGGGTTTAGGTCTTGTGGGCAATATGATCGTGTCGACACATAGGTGTCCAATTACTGCTACGTCTACGTTTTGAAGCAATGCCTAAGCCCCTTCACGATGATTAATGTGCTCTCTTAGATATAACCTTAAAACTTACGATTGAAGAAGCAGGATTGCCTTTGCCAAGTCTCCTTGGCATTCCTCAAGAGCTTCCTTTGCTTTTTCCAAGCTTTTACCCGTTTGATCAGCCACCAACCTCACGTCTTCTTCAGAAAACGTTGGCTTGGCAGCTGCACCCGCTTGGCGTTGTGATGGAGCTTGCTCTGAAACTTGTCCACCGATAACCTGGTACATTTTTTGTCCTTGTACCTCTAAAATGGCAACTTCTGGTTCATCAATTACTATGTCTTTGGTGCTTGTTCGGATAATAACTTGTTGAACATCGGCTACTGAATCCATGTTCATGCCCATACGCTGCATCATACGTTTTTGTTCTCGAGGATTCATGCGCTTGTGCATATAGTTTACTTCCAAGAACTAATCTGCTATACAACTTGATATAAACTTAACTTTATTTAATTCCATGTCTGACCTTAATTGCTACGCCTGTTTTGAAAGCAGTGATTTCTGCGCTTGAAAGCTGTGCCCGCCCAACAGCCAAAACGTTACCCGATTCGTCTTTTACGATTACCTCATCTTTAGCACGAATTTCAGAATCAACTTTTACTACGTGAACTGCAAATACGTCTCCGCCTTTGGCAATAAACTTGGAAACGTCGTTTTGTATTGTAATAAAACATTTTGCGAACGGTGTATTTTCAGCCATTAACTTGGCGGCTTTGATGCTTAACGAAAGTAATCCGTCTGTTGGGCGTAGAGTAGCTAGTCTTTCGCCGTTTAAGTTGACAAAGCGTATTCTTCCTGTTCGTGGAGAATATTGGACTTCAATATTTTCTGGAAACAGCTTTTCGCCTACTCCTTTTCCAAACTGGTAATCAGCAATAACCCTCAATTTGTCAAGCGGGGTCTCCACATTTTCACCATCGATACATTTTTGTTGTTTCGACAAGTATAAACATAACAATATAATAAAGACAGTTAAAAGGTGAAAGCTTAACTTGAGATGCGAAGTCTGCGGACATAAAATTCATGATGAACCAATCTTGGCGGTAATTGAAGGGGCAAGAATGACTGTTTGTGTTGAATGTTCAAAGCATGGTAAAGTAGTTTATGCAGAACCCGCGGCTCCAAGGCAGGCTATGATTGCAGCCACAGCCAAGAAACCTCAGGCTCCAATTTCTATGGTTCAAAGAAAACCGACAACTTCTAACGTTCAAATTACTCAAGAAGTCACCGAAGACTACGCAAATGAGATAAGGGCAGCACGGGAAAAACTCGGGCTTACCCATGAAGAGCTTGGCAAAAAGATAAATGAGAAAGCTTCGGTTTTGAGAAATCTTGAAGCTGGTAAGATGGCGCCAAACAATCAGCTTGCTTCTAAGCTTGAGCATATGTTAAAAATCAAGTTGCTTGTTCCAATTTCTGAAGAGAAAGGTAATCCACTTCCTCGTTTAGCTAGCAAAGAATTAACTTTGGGCGATGTTATTGAAATTGACAAAGGCGAGGAGGCGGCTTCAAAACGAAAGCCGTCATAGTTCAGCGTCGTTTGAACCGTGAAGAATCAACTTTAGATGAGCTTAAACGATTAGCCGAAGCTGCAGGCTACACTGTTGTCGGGACCTTAGAACAGACCCGTCCACCCGATGCACGTTACCAAATAGGTGCAGGAAAAGTAGAAGAACTTACCCAGCTGGTTGATGAAACAGGCGCCGGAAAAGTAATTTTTGATAACAGTCTAAAAACCCGCCAAACATACAATTTAGCAAAAGCAACACATGTAGAAGTTATTGATCGTTTCCAACTTATACTTGAAATCTTCACTCATAGAGCGACAACAACTGAAGCTCAATTGCAGATTCAGTTGGCAACAGTACGCAATGAGCTTAAACATGCAAAAGAGAAAGTGAAATTGGCTAAGGGAAGTGAACAGCCCGGTTTTATGGGTTTAGGAGCGTACGAAGCTGACGTTTACCGGGATGCAATAAAGCGGCAGGTTCAAACAATTCTCAAGAAGCTCACAAAAATTAGGGAAAAAAGAGTTCTCCATCGGGAAAGACGAACGGAACTAGGTTTTTTAACTATTTCACTTGCTGGATATACCAAGTCTGGAAAAAGTTCGTTGTTTAACGCTTTAACTGAAGCAGCCGTTGAAGTTGATAAAGCATTATTTACAACCCTTTCAACTACCACCCGTATGGTGGAATTTTCAAACCGAAGGTTCCTTTTAACTGACACTGTTGGCTTTATTGATCGATTGCCCTTAGCTTTGATTGAAGCGTTCCACTCGACTCTAGAAGAGACAATTTTTTCAGATTTGATTGTACTCGTGCTAGATTTAAGCGAGCCTATGGAAAAAATCGAGAAAAAACACAACGTTTGCCTGGAAACAATCGACCGTTTAGGTGCTTCAGGCATACCAACCATAACCGCGTTGAACAAGATTGACTTGATAAATGATGTGGATCGCGAGCAGAAGTTGGAGTTTCTTAGGGAAAAAACCAAAAATCCAATACTTATATCTGCAAAATGTCAAACAAACCTTGATTTGCTGAAAAAAGAAATTCTCAAAATTCTCGAGAACTACATTGAGGCAAAGATTTCTGTTCCGTTAGCGGGCAAGAGCATGCCTTTTATCTCATGGCTTCACGAAAAAACTGATATTGTGAAAGAAAATTACACCAATGAAACCATTGAGGTCACCTTTGGAGCACCATTGGATTTAAGTGAGCAAGTAAGACGAAAAGTGGAAGACTTAAATGGAAAATTCGAACTCGAATCAAAAGCCAAGTGACTTGCCCAAAGTAGTTGTTTTAAGATGGGGGCATCGACCACAGCGAGACGTGCGGTTAACCACTCACGTTGCTTTAACTGCAAGGGCGCTTTGCGCCTCAGGCTTTATCCTAACAGATGTAGAAGATTCCAGCATTGAACAAACTGTGAAGAAGATAACTGATCGATGGGGAGGAAATTTTCAATTTGAAATGGGCACTTCATGGAAAAAGGTGGTTCGTGACTGGAAAAATAATGGCGGCATCATTGTTCATTTAACTGCTTATGGCGAAAATATCCAAACAAGCAACGTTCTAAACCGAGTTAAAAACATAAAGAAGAATATTTTAGTGGTTGTCGGAAGCCAAAAAGTTCCAGGAGAATTCTATTCAAGCGATGTATCTGATTTTAACATCTCTGTTGGAAATCAACCTCACTCGGAATGTTCTGCGCTTGCAATATTTTTAGACAGATTTTTTGAAGGCAAAGAGTTAGCCGTTGATTTTGATGAGGCAAAAATCCGAATTGTTCCTAAAGAGCGTGGCAAAGAAATCAAAAGCGATGACGAATTTAGCTGATTTTGCAAGAAGAGTTTTATTACACCATGTTCCAATAATAGGTATTATTAAAAGGGAATATTAGATTATGTTATCGACTATTGATGATGCTACCTTATTGAAAGTTGCTTTGGCACTGGGCGACCAAGAAGCTGTTATTCTTATTGAGCATCTTAAAGGCGTAGATGAAATAACTGACGATGAAATCGCCAATAAAACTGGTATTCGCCTCAATACAGTCCGCAAAATCCTGTACAAACTATATGACCACTCACTTGTAAGCCTTAGAAGGACACGAGATCCAAAAACAGGCTGGTTTATTTTTCACTGGAAACTTCAACCCGATCAGCTAGAAGGATTCATTTTAAGTCAAAAACGACGGGTTCTCGAAAAACTCAATGTTAGGTTAGAGTACGAAAAAAATCACGACTTCTATTACTGCGGCAGCCAAGAATGCAAACGGGTACCCTTTGAAGAGGCAGTTGAACTTGTTTTTCACTGTTCGAGCTGTAGCAAACCTCTTGAGCATTTTGAAAATGAAAGAATGATAAGCAAGCTATCTGAAAAAGTTGACACGTTGAGGAAAGAACTCGGTGAATGACAAGCTTCCTTCAAGGGAGCAATCAATCCAAATCCTCCGTGAAAACCATTGTTCTCCCGTAGTTATTGGTCACTGTGAAGCAGTTGCCAAAATAGCCTTAGAAATTGCAGATAACCTTGAAATCAAAGGCGTAAGAACAGACCGTACACTTGTTGAAGCTGGCGCCCTTTTGCATGATCTTGGCCGATCAAAATCACACGGGGTTGATCACGGGCTTGTCGGGGCTAGCATTGCAGAATCATTAGATTTGCCCGAACCGCTTGTTAGAATAATTAGGCGGCATGTGGGAGGTGGCATCAGTGATACCGAGGCGAAAACGTTTGGTTGGCCCCAAGATGTTTACGTCCCTGAAACATTGGAGGAGAAAATTGTTTCTTACGCTGATAAACTAATTGACCACTCAAAGCGAGTTGCAATTGACATAGAGATTGGGAAACTTTTAAAGGAGCACAAGGTTGAAGCATCAGAAAGAGTTAGAAAGCTTCACGAAGAAATAACTAATCTATTGGAGAATTAATCATGACAGATTTAACGTTGCTAATTAAGACTTCCAATTCTCGTCTGCAACAGATGATTGACGATTTGTTAAAATCTGAGTTTGAAAACTTGAGTGTAGACGTGAAATTTTTAGGAAATTCCGCCGGTAAATGGGTAAAAGTTTCTGTTTCAGGTGAAGATGAGGTTATAGCTACAAGTTATATCAATAAGAAAATAGGCACTTGCCCCATAAGCATAAAAAAAGTAAATCAATTTTCGATTTTAAAAGGATACATCTCCAAAATCGATACTGCAAAACAGGAACTTGTAGTTGATGTAGGAGTTTTTGAACCAAGAATAATCCAAGCAACCATACCTTTAGCGAATTTACAGGCTCAACTTGCCGACGGCAAAAAAATCGATTTGCAAAAAATCTCGGAAATCTATGGCTTTAAAGAAAATTTACCCTTAACGATCAAAGTTGTTCAGTTAAATGATGAGCAAAACGAGGCAATGCAAGCTGAATTATCAATTGAACAAATTGAAAAAATCCGCTTATGGCAACAATCTCTTTTGGACAAACTAATTATTTTAGGGGCATCGCAAAGCGAGATAGAAACAGTGCTTGAACGTACAAGACTAAATCGAGACATTATCAGTATTGAAGAATTGGGTTTGTTTGAGCATGCTTTAACTTGCAAACTTGGAACGGATGCTGCAGGATTAGTTTCCAGAGTGGGAAGATATATGCGAAATTCCAGATTTATCGTTTTTAACCCCAAAAAGCTGGCAGAATGCATCGGTGAATCGGCATTAACCTTATAAATTGACACATCATTAACTATAACAAACTATTATCTTAATCATAAGATAATGGAAGAGAGGGGGAGAAGATTTACGGAACCACAGATTGAAGATAGAAAAGATAGAAAATATAGAATTGACATAGGCGCTTATGGCAGTATAGGTATTGAAGCGCCAACTAAAGAAGAGTGTTTGGAGCTTTTCAAAGAAGTCACGAGAACCAAACGTGACCAAAAAATAGATGAAGCCATAAGATAAATTAAGGCTCCAAATCAATCTTTTTTATCGCTTAACTTCTTATCAAAGAAAAATTGTAGTTTTTCTTATTTTTTAAAGTACATCGTGTTCTTCTTTGCAGTGCATTTCATAGTCCTCTTTGTTATCATATACTTCTTGGTCTAGTGGGCATTTGTATTTTTTATCTTTTGTCATTTCAGGCTCAGGTACAGTAACCCTGGGTGCTGTTCTTTTGCATTCGCTGTCTTTTCCGCAACCACATTCATCTTCTTCAGGCAATCATTTTCACCTCCAACATAAACTCGAACCAATAATAATTCAGCCCATAGAATAGTTATTAAAAATATGTGACTGCGCGCACCCAACAACCAACCGTTAATAACTAACAAAGACGATTAAAAAAGTTGGATCTTTACGCTAAACGCTAATTTTTTTGAGTATATCCTCAAGCTCACCAAAACTTTTCAAAACATTGTCTGAATGGGCAATAATCCATGGGCTTAAACATTCTATCTCCGAAACCACGATGACTTTTTTGCCTTTACGCTTGGCATAGAAAAGCTCCATGCAAGCCCCAGCCGACAGTATCGGCAAATAAACAACCATAATATCACATCTGTCAGCATCATCTAAATCCCTCTGAACAAAATCAAACGTGGGCACTTTATCCCACCAGCATCTTTCATCTCCTTTATAGAGAACTTTTTCTCGATTCCATGGATCAATCACTTCAAAACCCAATCGGACCAGAATGTCGGTCACTGTTTTTCTATAGTCTTGATTTGACTCCATCCCCAGAATAGGCCCTGAAATAAACACTTTCTTACTCATTTCAAACTCAAGGAAATAGACAAACTGGGTTTTTCATAAAGCTTCTGTCAGCAATTTCTATTTTTGAATTCTGCCGTTAAACAGTAAGTACAGTAAGGCAGCTGCTTCTGTCGAAGCCCGGATGAAAAAATTGGTGGCGTTTTTAGGCACGATGTAATGAGTGGTGGGCCGAGCCGGAGTTGAACCGGCGACCTTTGGCGTGTAAAGCCAACGTCCTAACCAGGCTAGACGATCGGCCCGCACAGTTTGCTATTCCCAAGCCTGATTTAAGCTATTTGGATTTATGAATTGCAATCGGTTAATATTAGAATTTTGTTCCTTAAGTTTTGACGGGTTGAGGTTGGGAAATCTGGAACCTTTTGAACGTCGGCTTCGTTTGATTAGGGTTGTTTAAATACTTAGTCAACCTAATTTTTTGTTGTGATAATTTTGTCATCTCAAAAGCTTTTAGAATTCTTAAACAAAGCTATAGCTCGTGAACTCCAAGTCAGTATTCAATACATGTGGCAACATATCCAAGTTACAGGCATGGATGGCGCTGTTGTGAAGGATATTTTCCGCAAGACCGCCATCGCCGAAATGAAACATGCCGAACGACTTGCAGAACGCATAGACTACCTTGACAATGTTGCTACCACCAAACCTGACCCAATTTTCGTCGGAGGCAGCCTTATTGAAATGCTCAAGCAAGATGAGCAGGATGAAGAAGATGCCATCAATCTCTACAAGCAAGCAATTCAAGTGGCAGCACATGAAGGCGATTATACAACGCGTCGTTTGCTTGAAGAAATTCTTGCAGAAGAGGAAAATCACATTAACATTTTTGGCAAATTACTCGTCGGCATGACGGAGCCCTTCACTCAACCAGAAATATCGAAAATCGAATAGCGCCTGAAGAATTCAACTGCGAGCAATACACATATATCGTTGCGGAACGAATGGGTTTCCTTCGATGGTGCCAAGTTTGGATAATCCTGTTTCTTCAAGATGCCCCGTTTGTGGAATTCAAATAGATACAGATAGTCTTACTTCCCGGATCGAAATAGCATGTGACACCTTCGGGGGCAAAAAATACTGCTTCTGCGGCGAAAACTGTCGACGCCACTTTTTTGAAGATCCACGAATTGCTTATTTCTCAATGGAAATAGGTGTATCCTCTAATATGCCCACTTACAGTGGCGGCTTAGGCGTCTTAGCAGGTGATATTGTCAAATCTAGTGCTGACTTGCGTCTTCAAATGGTTGCCATCACGCTTGTAAGCAGGAAAGGTTACTTTAGGCAAAAATTAACCCCAGAAGGGGATCAACATGAGTTGCCTGATGAATGGGATCCGGCCAAAACCCTTACTCGCATGCCCAATACGGTTACAGTAACCATTGAAGGTCGTCCAGTTAAAGTTCAAGCTTGGCTCTATGAATACCAAAGTATCACAGGCGGAATGGTGCCGATTCTCTTTCTAGACACAGATATGGCGGAAAATGCGCCTCAAGATAGAAGAATCACTGATTCACTCTACGGTGGCGATAAAAGTTACCGGCTAAAACAAGAGATTGTCCTAGGTATTGGCGGCACCAGACTCCTCAAAAACTTGCCTTTTAAAATCAGAAAGTACCACATGAATGAGGGTCACTCTAGTCTTCTAACTCTTGAGCTGCTTCAAGAGAACGGGATGGATTCAGAAAAAGTTAGAAACCTCTGCGTTTTCACAACACATAGCCCTGTCGAAGCTGCTTTTGACCAATTCTCGTATGATCTTGTTCAGCATGTTTTAGGAAACGAATATTCTCGGGCGGATATGGAGTTATACGCTGGAACAGATAATCTAAACATGGCTTATCTTGCGTTAAACTTAAGTAAATATATCAACGGCGTTTCTTTAGCGCATGTAGATTTTTCCAGAAGACTGTTTCCAGGTCGCTATATCCGTGCAGTTACTAATGGCGTTCACTCTTTCACATGGACGAACCTGTATTTCAGACAGCTTTTTGATAAGTACATTCAAGGTTGGGCTAACGAACCTATTCTGCTGGCAAAAGCAAGTGAAATTCCCAACCGGGAAATTTGGGATGCGCACGTTAAATCAAAAGCAAATCTATTAACTTTCGTTGAAAAAACAAATGGGGTGACATTAGACCCGCAAGCTTTGACAATAGGTTTTGCCCGAAGAGCAACAGGCTACAAACGTTCAACTCTTATTTTTTCAGATTTGCATAGGTTAACCGATATCAATCGGAAAGGAAAAATCCAGATGATATTTGGTGGAAAAGCTCATCCGAATGACACTGACGGCAAGAAGCTTATTAGGCAAATTCATGATTTCGCAAATCAACTTAAAGATCAAATTAACATTGTTTACTTAGAAAATTATAACATGGATGTTGCGGCTAAACTTACCTCGGGCGTTGATGTTTGGCTTAACACTCCGTTGCCGCCTATGGAAGCATCTGGAACCAGTGGTATGAAAGCGGCCCACAATGGTGTTATTAACTTCAGTGTTTTGGATGGTTGGTGGATGGAAGGTTGGATCGAAGGCGTGACTGGCTGGGCAATCGGACCTCACCCTACCGAATTATTGATGGAAAATGAAAGAAGAGAATTTGAGCTCCAAGATCTCTACAGTAAACTCGAATACTTAATCATTCCAACATTTTACAATCAAAAAGATGCTTGGATAACTCTTATGAAAAACTCGATTGCAAAAATAGCATATTACTTCCAAACGCAATGGGTTGTCCGTAGATACATAACTGAAGCCTATCTTATCTGAGAAATATTGCTATTGCTTTGCTTTAACTACGAGTTCTTTTGCCCATCCGCGAATTTCTTCCCAATTACGCAAATCATAAACACCCGAAGATGACTCCTTGAACCCATCTTTTTCTAATTGAGGTTTGATAAAACCAAAGGTTCTCCGAGTGATAATATTCATTTTGTTGAAATCTAAAATGCCGCCGAAAAATCCTATTGCAATAGGATGTAAACCATACTTTGTTACTTTATCGTCCAAAGCCATCTTGCGAGTCTTCGCAACATCCTCTGTTTTTCCTTCTCGCTCGGACACTGTCTTCATTGATGATGCAAAAATCGCAATTTTCTTTTGAGCGAGTTCTGTTTGGAAATGCTTCAAGAAGTCTTCTGCTTCGCCTGTCCATCTGCCCATTTGCATTCCGCTTCCGATGATAATTAGGTCGTAAGGCGAGATATCTTTGATTTTCTCATTTTTAGCGTTCACAACTTTAACGTCCAAGCCTTCGCCTTTGAGAACCTTTGCAATTTCCTCTGATGTACTTGCAGTAGCTCCGTACCGAGTACCGTAAATTATCAATGTTTTCATTTTTTGCTACCGGTATCTAATCAAGTGCTATAAATTTATAAAATCTGTGGCTAAAAAAAACTGCTTATCGCAGTTTCATTAGGACCATTTCGGCAGCTAAAATCATGGGTTCCCATGTCTCGCAGAGTGGTGGTGCGTATGCGGTGTCGGCTTTGGATAGTTCTCTTACAGTCATGCCCTTTTGAATTGCGAAGCTGAGGCAGTTTATTCGTTGAGTAACTTCTTCTCCGCCTATGATTTGACCGCCTATTATGCGTTGGGATTCTTTTTCGACAACAAGCTTTACTTTAATGGGTTTGGCTCCTGGGAAATAATCTGCCTTAGTCTTGCTCGATATGGCTCCAGTCACTACTTCGATTCGGTTGCGTGCAGCGGCGGTTTCGGTTAAGCCAGTATTTCCTGCTTCAATCTCAAAAAGCATCGTAACTGCGGAAGCCAAAATTCCTGAGAATTGTGAGTAGTCTCCTCCAGCGTTTGTCCCAGCAACCTTGCCCTGGCGAACCGCGATAGTGCCAAGTTGAGCGCACATGGGTCGGTGGGTGATGATGTTTGGGGCTTCAGCACAGTCGCCAACAGCATAAACGTCTTTCACGTCGGTTTCCATGCGTCCATTAGTTTTAATTGCCTTTGTTTCACCCAGAGGTATTCCGGCTTCAACGGCAAGTTTTGTGTTTGCTCTTACTCCAAAAGCGCTGATGAAAAGGTCTGCTTCAATGGTTTCGCCACCTGCTTTGACTGCTGTAACTTTGTCTTGGCCAAGGAATTCTTCAACGCCTTTGCTAGTTAGGATGTGCATGCCTTTTTGTTCTAAGTGTTCTTGAACCATCTTTGCCATGTCCGCATCAAGGAGTTGAGGCAAAATTTGGGGCAGCATTTCTACTATGGTAACTTTCAAGCCTTTCTCCATTAAACCCACGCCGACTTCTAAGCCAATTAAGCCTGCTCCCATAATAACCGCGGATTTTGCACCTGCTTTAACCGCAGCATCTATTTTTTCGCCATCTTCAATTCCTCGGAGGCTTAGAATTCCCTGTTTTTCTTTGCCTTTAATCGGCGGCATAAACGAGTCAGCGCCCGTTGCGATCACCAAGGCATCGTATGGCAGAATTTCGGTTGCTCCATCTTTGGCGGCGATGCTCACGGTTTTTTCTTTAGTGTTAATTGCTGTGGCTTTGGTTTCGGAGCGTAGGTTGAGTTTTAGCATTTGAAAATATGCTGGTGGATAAACAATTAAATCAGTGAATTTCGCAATTTGTCCGCCAATCACAAAAGGCAAGCCGCATCGTGAGTAACCTGCGTTTTTCTCTTGAGTTATAAGTGTGATTTCGGCGGTTCGGTCTTTTTTGCGCGCGGCTGAAGCAGCTTCAACGCCTGCCGCGTTAGCGCCAATAATTATGATGCGTCTAGCCATCACATTTGCCTTCTAATTATTTGGATTGGGCTTGAGCTTTATGCCACTCAACCGCAGCGTTGAAATCCATCAGGTTCGCGAGTTCAGCCTGCAAGTTTTCGGGTTTTACTACAATCAACCAGCCTTTCTCATATGGATCTTCGTTAAGAGTTTCTGGTTTTGACTGGACTTCTTCGTTAACTTCTTGGATTGTTCCGCTTATGGCTGCAACAAGGTCAGAAACGGCTTTCACAGACTCTAATGTTCCATAAGGCTCACCCTGTTTAACTTCTGTTCCAACGCTTGGTAATTCAGCGTAAACAATTTCTCTTAGCGACTTTTGCGCGTAGTCGGTGATGCCCATGCGAATTTTGTCGCCTTCGATTTTTATCCATTCAAAATCCTTAGAATAGTAAAGGCCTTCCGGCACTTCGTATGCTTCAACTTTTACCATGTTTGAACCTTCTAAATATTGATGATTAAGCAGTTCAGATTCAAACATTAAAAGGTTTTTTATTGAGAAAAGCTAATATGTAACATTTTGATTACATGTAATAAAAATACTACAGAGGCAACGGTGTGTCAGAAATCAACGAACTCGCCAAAAAACTCGACGCCCTAGGACACCCACTACGCCTCAAAATCATCGCAACGCTAACAAACGGCGAAATGTACCTAAACGAAATCGCCAACCACAACGGCGTCAGCAGAGCCCTAGCAAAAATACACCTGAAAAAACTCGAAAAAGCAGGCATCGTAGCCAGCCGAATCGTAACCGCCCCAGACGAAGCCAAAGCACTCCGCTACTATGAACTAAAAAACTTTGACATACGCGTGTCCCCGCAAACCCTAAAGCAGGAGGTGGAAAAGCATGGACAGTAGAGCAGGAATAGTAGCAAGCACCTGGATAGCAGTAGCCGTAATCTCTTCAATGTACATCTATGTTGGACGAATTACAATAGAGACAGACATAATTGTTGCATTACTAGTTGCGGTCGCTTTCATGATAACATTTGCCATAGGGTTTGGAATAGAAGCGATGAGACACAAATTGGAAGACGAAAGTCCAACAACAAAAGTAAAAATTCAAATGACAAATGAAATGTCAGAATTAAAGACAGCCGTCAACGAGCTATCAAAGAAAGTAGATGCTATACAAAAAGAATTAGAAGCGTGAAGCAACGCTTTTTTTATGCTTTATTTTTTGTCTTATCGTTCTCTTTTACCCGCTATCCAATCCTCAGTCCACTGGAGAGCTTGGGAATCAGGCACTTGAACTGGCGGATGTTTGAAAGCGTATGAGGGCATGCTGATGAGGGTGCCTGCGATTTTGCGGTCAAGAGCAATTTTTGCAGCTCGGATGAGGTCTATGACTACACCTGCGCTATTAGGTGAATCTTCAACTTCAAGTTTTACGCTCATATTGATGGGTCGATCGCCGAAAGCTCGAGTTTTAAGTGAGATGTAGCAGATTTTCTTGTTTTTCAGAAAAGGCACGTAATCACTGGGTCCAATGCGTGTTGGCAGATTATAGGGGACAAGGCTGGTAACGGCTTCAGTTTTGCTAATGCGCTTTGAAGTAAGTCGGTTTTCAACGGTCATGTTTTGGAAGTCAGTGTCTCCACCGAGGTTAAGCTGATAAGTCTCATCAACAATTGTACCTCTATCTAAACACAAACGCACAAGAGTGCGATGCAAAATTGTCGCACCTACTTGGCTTTTAATGTCGTCACCCAAAACTGGCAAACCTGCCGTCTCGAATTTCTTTGGCCACTCCCCAGATTTGTCTGAACCGATGAATTCAGGCATGCAATTCACAAATGCACATCCTGCATCAATGGCGCATTGAGCGTAAAATCTGACTGCGTCATGGCTTCCAACCGGCAGATAGTTAACTAGGACCTGAGTTTTGTTGTCTTTGAGAATTTTGACAATGCTTTCCTTAGTGGTTTTGCTATCATCGTAAACGCTGAAGGTTTCTCGCATGTGTGGTGCTGCACCATCAAGAATTATGCCTGGTGAAACTTTGACGCCAAGGTTTGGTACGTCTGAGAATTTTTCGCAGCAATTAGGTTTAATCCAGATGGCTTCTGAGAGGTCTTTGCCTATCTTGTTTTTGTTAACTTCAAAAGCGGCAACAAAATGAATGTCCCGTATGTGGTATCCGCCATAGTTTACATGCATTAAGCCGGGAACAGTGGTGTTTTCTTTTGCGTCTTTGTAATATTGGGTTCCCTGAATCAGGGCTGATGCGCTGTTGCCAACGCCGACAAGTGCTACGCGAATTTCAGGCATGAAACAATAACCATCCAATGCATTGATTTAGTTAGGCTTAATGTATGTCTGCTGTATAACTTTTTCTAAATTATGGCAAAATTAAAAGGGAGCCGCTGACACATTACCTAACTAACTGGTGTAATTTGATGAGCAAACCTGAAGTCTCCATTACATATGAGCCTTTTAAAAAAATTGTTATAATGGAAAAAACCTTTTTCAAAACGCCTGAAGATATAGCGCGTTTCACATCGGTTATTGCAGGCGGCAAACTGGCTGGGTTATATTGGGTTGAAGGCGTTGTGTTTCTGTATTTTCCGCTACCCGCATCAACAGCTGTGGTGGCTAAAGAGCTCTTAGAAAACGGCAAGGTTTACTGGACCTTTGTGGGTTACTCACTTATGCCAAAGTATGCACAGACAATTGAAACCAAAGAGAAAATGATTGTGCCTGTTGTTGATATATCAACTGATCCTGTTCTTAGCAAAGTTGCTGAATGGCTAAAAGAACAAAAAACGTAAGCCTCTTGAGGGCTTTTTTTGCCCCAAATAGTGTTTAAAGGCACAGTTTTATCAGGTAGAGGCGAAGGACGCAAATTTATAGATTTATCCTGGGTTAAGGCTCAGATAAAAGAAAAACTTGGCTTTACTCCATACAGTGGAACATTAAATATCCGCCTTACAAAAGAAACCGTTGGAAACAAAAAGTTACTCAAAAACACGACGCATTTGGAGATTTGCCCAGAAAATGGATATTGTACTGGTGAATTATTCCAAGCACTTATAGGCAGTTTCGAGTGTGCTATTATTATTCCACAAATGCCCAGTTATCCACATGATGTTTTAGAGGTTATTTCTCCGTTTTGTTTGCGGGAACGCCTCAAATTAGTGGATGGCGACGAGGTTACTATTGTTGTTGACGTGTAGTGGCTTTTTTGTGCGAAGTAATGTACTCATTTAAGCAGTCGTTTCTTTTCAAGTATGAACCGTAGGTTGCAAGGGCTTTCATGGCTCTGGCTGCATTTTCCGGCGATGGATATGCTGGGACGCCAAGCCTGTCAAATCTTGAGCGGGTGTATAGCGCCATTTCTGTTTCTCCAATATCGCACATGACAATTGGTTTGTTGTAGTTTTCAGCGATTTTCACTATGCCGTCTATGTATACTTCTCTGAGTCCTGGCATGTGATGAAGGCCAAGAAGGATTATGCCGCAAACCTGTGGGTCTTGGAACATTAGGTCAGCAGACATTACAAACATGTCATCAATCACTGAACCAGTGAGATCCACAGGGTTTGAGGTAGCCGCAATTTTTAAAATGATATTTTGGTCTTTTAATTCTTGAAATTTGTTCAAGGTTTCTTCGGAAAAGCGATCCACGGTTAACCCTAAAGCTTCGCATTCATCTACAGTCATGACGCCTGGTCCACCTGCGTCTGTGAGTATGCCAATGTTTTTGCCCATGGTTGGAGGCTGCATAGCTAATGCTTTTCCCATATCAAAAAATTCTTCCATGTCCTTTGCTCTTATTACTCCGCTTTGATGAAATGCGGCGTCATAAATCTTGTCTGAACCTGCTATCGCGCCTGTGTGGGAGGCAGCAGCTCTTGCGCCAGCAGCACTTTTACCCGATTTTATGACAACCACTGGTTTTTTGACGGTTACTTTTTTAGCGATTTTAATAAATTCTCTTCCGTCCGATATATCTTCAAGGTAGACAAGGGTGACTTTGGTTTCTTTGTCAAAAAGTAGGTAGTGGAGTATGTCTGATTCGTTTACATCGCATTTGTTGCCAAAACTGACGAATTTGCTAACGCCCATTTGGCGCCCAGTTAAATAGTCTAAGGCTGCAACTCCGAAGGCTCCGCTTTGAGTAACCATGGCTATGTTGCCAGGCATTGGCCTTGGCGTGGCAACGACGTCTTCTCCGGTTGTGAGAACTTTTGTTTCGGGAAGAAATAGGGTGTCAATGCCTGTTTTTGAATAATAAACTCCAAGACAGTTGGGACCTAAAACACGAATTCCGCCTTTCTTTGCCGTAGCCACAACTTGGTCTTCAAGTTCCTTATTGCCGACTTCTTTGAAGCCAGAGCTTATTATAATGGCTGCCTTGACTTTTTTAGCCACTGCTTCTTCCATGACGGCGGGAACAAATTTTGCGGGTATAATAATAACGATTAATTCCACTTCATTTGGAACTTTACTTAGTGAGCTGTAACATTTGTGACCTAAAATTGAATCTTCCCCTGGATTAACAGGGTAAAGCTCTCCTTTGAAAACTCCATGCTCTTTGTTAGTGGAGAAATTTTTAAAAATGACGTGACCTGCCTTGTCAACCTTTTTTGTCGCGCCGATAACCGCTACTGACTGAGGATTGAAGAAAGCGTGAAGTTTCTGTAAGGTTTCTTCCATAAGTATGTTCCACCGTTTCGCTAAAAGCGTTCAAGCCAAGTTTTTATGTGTTACTGTACAAAAAGTCCTTTCCAGATTAAATTATTATTTGTTTCTTTTTGCGTTTGTGGTATTTGGTTTTTTTCTTATGATAACTATGGGTTTATGTTTGATTTTGGATAACATGTCCCAACTTACCCCGTTAATATCAACTTTGAATCTCGCCGCCATATCCCAAACGGTTGCGCCTGAACCTGGACCTCTGGCTTTATCAGCTATGTTAGTTATGGTTAATGCTTCGCTAGCTTGGAGCATGCAGCCTGCAACAGCTAAAGGGGTTGAGCTTTTTTTTAGGTTAAGGATACGTCCGAAAATGTATGTGGCTGCTCCGCCAAACGAATGTATGCCTCTAAGGGGTTTTGGTCTTGGAGTAAAGAAGAAATTCCTAAATCGATACGTTTTGTCTGTGTCAGCAATAATTACGCAAACATTTTTTTGCAGTTTAAGTTTAATTTGATTTCGAATTTGCTGAGCTATTTCTTTTGAATTTTCCAGGGGCAAACTCACGTAAGAGTAAGGTAGGTTGGAGCCGTCGATGCCGCCCTCTGAGCCAAACATGAGAGCCTGCAAAACACCAGCATACTCAAGAGCTACTTGTTTGTGGCGGCTGCCTGATTCAAGTGGGTAATACCTTAATCTATGCAGTAGGCGCTGGCCAAAGTGGCTCAAAATTCCCAGAGGGTACCCCCAGGCAAGTCTCATCCAAAAACTGGCAATAAATTCTGCATTAACGCCTGGCTTAACAGTGCTTTCGTCAACCATACATCCAAGAGCTGTTGAAATTGCCTTTTCCGATATAACGACAAAGTCGCCGCTCTCAATTTTGCTTTCCAGAGCCCTGATTATTTGGTCGAGGTAGTTCTCTTTTGGTTTCCAGTAACTGGTGGTTACGGCTAAGGCAATGTATCTATTCAACACTGGCACTTTCATAGATGCAGTTCCGTTCAGCCTTAATAAGACTAATTTTTAACTTAGCGATGATTGGCAAACCAGCGGCTATTTGTATTAGTGGTGTTTTGATCTGACGGATTTTATGCGAATTTTTTAATTTAAGTGGAAAACTTGATCGATCAGTTTAGACTTTTTCGTACTTTCCAAACCTTTTCTGTCCTTTTTTATACTTTTCCATACTTTTCTGTACGTTTTAATACTTTTATGTACGCAACCTGCAAAGAATATAAAGACCAAATCAAAAAAGCAACTCAAAACACAAAGAAAAAAAATAGCAACTAAAGTACTGAGTATGGGAACCGCAGGTTTGATTGCCATAGTTTGCCTTTTATCGGGATTTGATTTCCGCACACGGGGCATCGCATATCATTTGTTAGCTTCCATTCTGTTATGTCGAAGCTGTCTCTTTTAATCACGGCTGAGTCGCAGTTGGGGCAGTAAGTGTTCTCGGCTGGGTGCCCAGGAACGTTGCCCAAATAAACGTAGCTTAAGCCTTGATTTTTAGCCGTCAAAAGCGCTTGCTCCATCTCCTGAACAGTCGTGGCAGGTATGGTTGTCATTTTATATTCCGGATGGAAACGCAACAAATGAAACGGCGTATCTTTTCCCAGATTAACCTTTATCCATTTTGCCATCTCACGTATCCTATCCAACGAGTCGCCCGCTTTAGGAACCACCAAATTGGTAATCTCAATATGAACACCGCTTAGCCTGAGCTCTTTTAGAGATTCATAAATGGGTTCAACACTTGGCACTGCCATAACGGATTTATAGAAGTCGGGGTCGCCTCCACCCTTAAAATCCACAGTAACTGCATCCAAATACGGCGCGATAGTTTTTACCGCCTCAGGTGTCATATAGCCATTTGTGACAAATGTATTAAACAAACCCTCTTCATGAGCAAGCTTTGCGGTGTCGTAAGCGTACTCCATGAAAATAGTGGGTTCGGTGTAGGTGTAGCTTATTCCTTGGCAATTGTTTTGTTTTGCCGATGTAACTACATCTTCGGGTGGAAAGAGGGTGCCGGCGATTTCTTTGTCTTGGCTTATCATCCAGTTGTCGCAGAATTGGCAGCGAAAATTGCAGCCTGCCGCAGCAACAGACATAACCAAAGCTCCTGGGTTAAAATGTGAAAGAGGCTTTTTGCCAATCGGGTCAACACCGGCCGATACAGCCTTGGCATAATTCAGCGAGTATAGTGTGCCGCCTTGATTTTTTCTGACTAAACAAAATCCCTGCCCGTCATCATTTATGAGGCAACGCCGGGCGCATAAGCAGCATTTTACTTTATTTTCAGCTTGCTTTTCATAAAGCATAGCTTCATGAAGTGACATCTTTCTTTCTCCAAAAGACTAGAAAGTGGGTTTTTGTTTAAAAGGATTAACTCCAAGAGCTTGCTATGGAATAGTGATTAACAATATCCATTAATAGTTATGCCGTTATATCGTTATGTGGTGACAGGATTGAGTAAGTATGCAACAATATCCGTTCCAGTCGAAGTTAAAAAGCGTCTGAAAGAACTAAAAGGTGAAAAAGAATGGGGCGAGTTCCTCCTCGAAAGTTGCAACGAAGGGCATATACTCAAAGGTAAGAAAGCTTTCCAAGAACTAAGACAGCTTCTTTCAAAAGAGGCCTTGAAAGCAATGCGAGAATCTAGCAAGGAGTTTAGGGAGAACTTTAATCTCCGATGAATCTCTTAGACACAGGCATAGTAATCGATAATATGGAGACAAACAATTACGCTCCAGCCGTAATTTCGTCGATAACCGTTATTGAAATCTTAAGAGGTATCGAGGACAAAAAGAGACTTCAGATAAGACAATTGTTGGAGGAAAGTTTCTCCGTTCTAAACTTAAACAACAATATAATTGAAGCATACTGTAAGATATATCGTAAATTAAAAGAAGAAGGTAACTTGATACCTGACGCTGACCTTATTATTGCCGCAACGGCTATTGCCAACGATTTGATTCTTGAAACCAAAGATGCTCATTTTCAAGGATTAAAATCTCTTGGTTTAAAAATCAAATGAGGGTCAGAAAAAGTTAAAGCATTTTGTTATAGAAGCAGCTGTATTCTCCTGTGTGGCATGCTGGTCCTGTCTGCTCAACCACATAAAGTAGTGAGTCATAGTCGCAGTCGGTTGAAACGGAGATTATTTTTTGGGTGTGTCCTGAGGTTTCGCCTTTGACCCAGAGTTCGTTTCTGCTGCGGCTCCAATATGTTGCTTTGCATGTTTTGAGTGTGTTCTCGACGGCTTCACGGTTCGCGTATGCTTGCATTATTACTGCTTTGGTTTTGTTGTCCTGAACAACTACTGGGATGAGTCCGTTGCCTTTTTTGAAATCAAGTTTTTCAAGTAAATTTTTTGTTGTCATTGTCTAATTGTCACCCCCGCCTTACGCAGGTAATCTTTTACAACTGGGATAGGGTACTGGTTGTAGTGGAAAATTGACGCTGCCAACGCTGCATCTGCCTTGCCTTCAGTGAGTACCTCAAGGAGGTGCTTGGGTATGCCAGCGCCGCCGCTTGCGATGATTGGAACGTTAACTCGTTCGGAAATTGCCCGGGTTAACTCAATATCATAACCATCTTTTGTGCCATCCTTATCCATAGATGTAACAAGGAACTCTCCTGCTCCAAGCTTCTCCGCCTGCTTCGCCCATGCTAAAGCGTCGATTCCCGTGGGTTTTCTGCCCCCGTAAGTAACTACCTCAAACCATAATTTGCCTTCATCCGTGTCAATCATGATTTTGCCTTCGCTGGCTTTACGGTTTCTTTTGGCATCAATTGCGGTTACAACACATTGCCTTCCGAAAACCTCTGCCAATTCAGTGATGAGTTTGGGGTTTTCAACAGCTGCCGTATTAACGGATACTTTGTCTGCGCCGCTGCATAAAACCAGCCTTGCGTCTGCCACGTTTCTGATTCCGCCGCCTACCGTGAATGGGATGCTGATTGCTTTCGCTACTCCCTCGACAACTCCTCGAAGGATGTCTCTTTTCTCTGAAGACGCGGTTATGTCAAGAAAAACCAATTCATCAGCGCCTTCATCAGAGTATTGTTTAGCCATCTCCACGGGATCGCCTGCCTGTTTTGGATTGAGAAAGTTTATGCATTTCACTACTTTTCCATGGTCAACATCGAGGCATGGCACAATACGTTTTGCTAAAGGCATCTTTTAGACTCCTATTTTCTGTAATGCTTCCCTTAACGTGAATCTTCCCTCATAAAGGGCTTTCCCGATAACTGCACCCTCTACCCCAACTTCGTTAAGCGCTACCAAATCTCCTATGCTACCGATTCCTCCTGCCGCAATGATTTTGGCGTTTGGATACATAGCAGCTGCGCTTAATGTTTGTAGGTCGGGACCGCTTAGCATGCCATCTTGGGCTATAGAAGTTATTAGAAAGTGGCGAACGCCAAGTTGAGTGTATTTGTCAAGTGCATCATCCACGTTCATTGCCGCAGATTTTTTCCATCCCTCAACCATAATTTGCCCATCCATGTTATCAAGAGCAACAATTACTGAATCTAAACCAAATTTTCTTTGAATTTTGCCGATGGCTGAGGGATCGCTGAAGGCTAATGCGCCAAGGATCACTTGGGTTATGCCTGTTTGAAAGAGTTTTTCTGCTGTTTCATAGTTGCGGATTCCTCCACCTACTTGAATTGGAAGAGCTATGTTTTTTGCAATCTCAGAGATTATCGAGTGATTATTGCCCAACACAAACGCAGCATCTAAATCGATGATGTGCAGTTTACCCGCACCCTCTTCTTGCCACCGCTTCGCAGCTTTTAGTGGGGGTCCAAACTTTTCCTCGTAAATTTTTGCTGTTTTTGGGTCGCCTTTGGTTAGCCGCACAATTTTGCCATTCATTAAATCAATAGCTGGAATCAACTGCATCTAAGTCACCTAACCACTGTTTTGACGAAGTTTTTGAGAATTTTCAAGCCCAGATCGCCTGATTTTTCAGGGTGAAATTGAGTACCGTAAATGTTCTTGCTGGCGATTGCGGATGTGAATGTTGTGCCATATTGGGTTTGTGTGCAAACGATTTTTTTGTCATAAGGCACAGGGTATAGTGAATGCACAAAGTAAACGTACGACTCCTCGGGTATGCCGTCGAAGAGCTCGTTTGGCTTAACGATGTTTAATGTGTTCCAGCCCATGTGTGGTACCTTAACTGTGCTTGGCAGGTGAACGTTTTTGCCCTTGAAGAGCGATAAACCGTTTCCTGGACCTTCCTCGCTTGTTTCAAAGAAAAGCTGCAAGCCCAAACAAATGCCAAGAAGTGGCGTGCCACTTTGAATTTTGTTAACAAGGCTCTCTTTAACTTCATCCAGTTTTGATGATGCTGGAGTGAAAGCTCCCACACCTGGCAAAGCGATCGCGTCAGCATCAGATAGTTCTTTTGCTGTTGTTCCGATTGATGTTTCTAAGCCTGCTTTTTCCAATGCAGTTTTCAGACTAAGCAGGTTCCCAACGCCATAATCGAAGATAATTGCCTTAGCCACGCTTAGATGACTCCTTTAGAGCTGGGTACGCCTTTGCGCCTAGGATCCATAGCTATTGCTTGCCTAAGCGATAAGGCGAGGGCTTTGGTGGCGGCTTCTGCTTTGTGGTGATCGTTGTTGCCATATTCGACAAACATGTGGACGTTTGCCTGAAGTGATGTGGCGAGGGATTCAAAGAAGTGGTTGATGTCTTCTGTTGCCATGCCTTCAACTTTTTTGCCTCTAAGTTTGAGATCAATTTTGAAGTAGGATCGCTTGACTAAGTCGACGGCTGCAAAGGCTAAGGAGCAATCCATTGGGGCGGCGGCGTTACCAAAACGTGTGATACCTTCTCGAGTGGCTAAAGCTTTGTTTAATGCTTCGCCCAAACCGATGGCTAAGTCTTCTACCATATGATGTACTAAGTCTCCTTTAACTGAGGCCTCGATGTCGATCAAGCTGTGGGTGGCAAGTGAGGTGAGCATGTGATCAAGAAAAGGTACGCCTGAGATAATGACGGCTTTTCCTTCCCCATCAAGATTTACCTTCACTTTAACTTCGGTTTCTTTGGTTTTACGGTAAACTTCTTCGGTTCGCATTTTATTCCTCTTGAATTTGCCTCAATGCTTCAACTAGTTTAGCGTTCATTTCTGGCAATCCAACTGTGACACGGAAGCAGTTATTGTACTTCAGGATTTTACCCCATTTCTTAACCATAATGCCCCGTTTAAGCAGTTTCTCATTGACTTCATCAGCAGGTTTTTCCGTGTTGATCAACAGGAAGTTTGCTTGTGAATCGAACGCTTGTACGCCATCTATTTCGTTGAGTGCCTTTATCAGTTTTCCTCGTTCATTTTTAACTTGCTTAACAGATTCCATCATTAAACTAACGTTATCCAACATTTTAGAACCCATTTTTAAAGTGAAAGCACTGACAGGATAGGGTAAAGGTGCTTTTTCTCTAAGAATCTTCGCTAGCTCAAGATTTGCCACAGCATAACCAAGCCGAAGTGCAGCCAAACCGAAAGCCTTAGAGAATGTTCTTAGAATAATCATGTTTGGAAACTCGGTTATTCGTGGCACCAGTGAGTAGTCAGCAAATTCAACGTAGGCTTCATCTAAGATCACAATTCCTGGGAACGCTTTGGCTAGAGCTTCGACGTCTTTAACTTTGTATTGAGTTGAGGTCGGATTGTTTGGCGAACAAATGTAGAGGAGCCTTGTTTTTTCTGAGAACTTTGATTTCATTCCTTTAACGTCAAGTTGTAAATTGCTTAGAAGAGGCACTGTGATGTATTCGCCTTCTTGGCGTTTGACGCAGAGCCTTGGAATACTGAATGTTGGTGCAAACGAAATGGCGTTTTCTCCTTTTTCTACAAAGAGTCTGATAATTCGGTCAATTAACTCGTCGCTTGCATTGCCTATCACGATGTTATCTTTTGAGGTTCCAATGTAGTCTGTAAGCTTTTCGCGTAGTTTGGCTTCTTCATCTTCAGGGTAAAGCCGTAAATCAATCTCGTCAGCCAAATCCTTGACAAGTTTAGCTTGCTTCACTCTTGGCATAAACAAATTTTCATTGAAGTTTAGCTTGATTATTTGTTTTGTTTGGATTCCGAGTTGCTTTGCCACTGTTTCAGGCGTGGCTCCTGCGGTGTAGCAATCTATTGCTTGTAGCTTAACCAATTTTTCATTTAACCATTTTTTGTATAATTCGCTCATTTTTCAAACCTTGCTTGTATAGCTTTGTAGTGGTTGGGAAGGTTTTCTGCTTCCGCCATAACTTTGATGCTGTCTCTAACTCTCTCAAGACCCGTTCTTGAACTTTCAACTATGCTTACTCGCCGCATAAAGTCAAACACAGACAACCCCGAAAATGACTGCGCAAAACCATCCGTTGGCAATACATGATTAGTACCGCTTCCATAATCGCTCAAGGCAACTGGGCTGTATGGTCCTAACAATATGAGTCCTGCAATAAGCTTCTCTGCAATCTCCTGGGGATTAACAGTAATGACTTCCAAATGTTCAGGAGCAAACTGATTAACCAAACAGGTAGCCTCTTCCATATTTTTGCAGACTATTATGAAGCCATATTTGTCAAGTGCTTCACAGACTTTTTCGCTTCTTTCTGCTAAAGAGGCGACTTTTGCGATATTCTCTTGAACTTGAAGTGCAACCTTTTCAGACGTTGTTATAAGTCCAGCAACACTGTCTCCCCCATGCTCAGCTTGCGAAACCATGTCAAAAGCAATAAAACGTACATCAGCCGACTCATCAGCTAAAACAAGTACTTCGCTTGGACCAGCAGGCATGTCAATCGCAACATCTGTTGAAACAAGAACCTTCGCAGCCGTCACATATTTGCTGCCTGGACCAACAATCTTTCGTACGGGCCTTATACTTTTTGTTCCGTAAGCTAATGCGGCTATGGCTTGGGCTCCCCCAATTTTGTAAACTTCATCAACTCCGCAGATATCAGCGGCGACAAGAACAAGCGGGTTAACTTTGCCTTTAGCATCCGACGGCGAGCAAACTACGATTCTTGGAACGCCAGCGACTTTAGCTGGGACCACAGTCATAACAAGAGTGCTTGGGTAAGCTGCTTGTCCTCCTGGAACATAGCAGCCAACGCTTTCGATTGGACGCAGAACGGTCCGAACATTAATGCCATCGTTCGAAGTTTTAATTTCAACTTGGTTTAGCTGTTGTTTTTGAAAAGCGCTGATTCTTTCTTTCATGAATTTCAATGCCGATACTTGTTCGAGGCTAGATTTGTTGTAGGCTTCTTTGATTTCTTCTTTCCTAACTTTGAGCGTTCGAAGGTTTAATTCAGCTTTGTCAAATTTTAGGGCAAACTCAACTAACGCCAAATCGCCCTTTTCTTTAACTTGATTTATAATAGCTTTAACGTTGTTTTCAACTTCTTGAACGGCTGTTTGGTCCGCTTTCTGGCGTTTAAACCAGTCGTCCGGCAGTGCGTCTGATTTCCAGACTTTTACTCGGTTTTGGGTTTGCACGGGGTCTCCACTCTTTTAGCAATCTCATCAAGCGCCAACACTTGCCTTGGCTCATAAACGACGAGTCCTTGAGCTAATTTGCGTATTTTTGGTAGAAGTTCAATTAAGCAGTCTTTTTCTATAACGGTGTTTACGCTGACCCATGTATCATCTGCTAGTGGCGCAATTGTTGGGTTTTTCAAAGCTGGCAATTCAGTAAGTAATCTTTGTAGATTCGATTTTTTAACATTGACAAATATATGGATCCTCTTAGAACCGTCCACCACGCCCTTAAGCAAAGCAACTATGTCAAAGATTTTCTCTCTCTTCTCAGGATCTTCAAGCGATTTTTTGTTGGCAATAAGCACAGCGGATGATTTCAGCACAGTGTCTATGATTTTTAGGTTATTGGCTTCAATTGTACTGCCCGTTTCAGTTACATCCATTATGCAGTCTGAGTCTTCCGGTGGTTTTGCTTCGGTGGCACCAAAAGACAAGAAAATCTTGGCTCTTGAATTATCGCCTTTTTTCCACCACGGCGTTACAATCATTGGGTCGGCATTTCCAAATCTCTTCTTGTATTCGGGGGTGTTTTTGAGGTATTCAGCACCTATGTTGAGGTATTCTGTGCTCATGCGGAAGTTTTTGCCTTGACTCCAAATGGATTCCATGAACCCACCTAAAGTGGTCTTTTCAGGAACACTTTTTGGCACTGCGATGACCAATTTAATTTTTCCATATTCTAAGTTCTGCAGGATTTCTACATCTGCACGATTTTCTTTTACCCAATCTTCTCCCGTAATGCCTAAGTCTTGTAAGCCTTCGTTTACGAAAACGGGGATTTCTTGGGGTCTTAGGACTTTCATTTCGATTTGGGGGTCGTTAATGGTTGGTCTGTAAGTTCGTTCTGTGCCGCCAATTTTAAAGCCTGATTTGGAGAAGAATTCAGCCGTTGCTTTTTCTAAAGAGCCTTTTGGAATTGCAAATTTTATTTTATCCATAATTTTTCACCTAAATTTTTAGAGTAACCACTAAAGGTTATTGTTTTTATAAAAACGGTAGATCGGAGGGTTGCGCCTAATTTCAAATAGTTAATCGATTTTATGCTGGAGCATTTTGGATTGCCGTTAATGAATGCAATCGCCTTGTATGAACACAATCCCTCATCAGATACCACTGAAAGACACCTGAACGGTCGTCTTCCTAATAAATCTGTTTCACTAATATTTAACTGTCTAATGCCAAAAAGACGCTATACTGAAGGCGCTTTGGGCTTTTTGATCTCAAAAACCAACGGCGGCGCAGAATTTCTAGTTTCCAACTCGATGTTTAGCAATCCTTCCAATATGCCCTTCCAAATTTCACAGTCGTTAATGAAAGGAGTTTTTAGCAGTAGAAACTTATCTTTTAAATAGAAATCGCCGAAACCTTGAATTTTTAAGCGTTCGAAAACCTTTTCCCAATTTGACTGCTCGCTTGCTTCAATTCCGACTGTGGATTGAATAGAAACTTTTAGAGCATCACCCATTTTCTCGCCGACCTCGCACCATTTCTCTTTTGGAACCTGCTGCGTTAATATGTTGAATAATTCGACGTTAACCAGAGCTATGCGACTTATTCCGCAGTAATATTCCCCTGGGAAATGCCAGTCATAAACCATCATGCTTTTGTACATTTCAAGCATTTTTGATATGAGTGGTTTTATTCCTGGTTCTTTGCCTTCTCTAAGAAGCGTCTCTATGAATTCCCGTTCAGTTTTTTCAAGAATAATTGTTGTTCTTTTTGCTTCTTCATTTTTCTGTTTGGGCAAGTTAGGGCTTATGCGGTTTCTACTTTGCATATGGGGTATTGCTAAGTTAATATTTAATATGCATTATGAATTCTGGAATTGTATTTGGACTCAGGTTTTCTTAATTCTGCAAAGAATGTTAATAAAATAGGTATTGTTTATAGAGCCTTGCCGATGAAGAACGTAATTTGCTGATTGAATGATGCACCCTAGGGTATCTGAGGCAAAATTAGGCTGTTATAATCTTCTTCTTAACTAGATACATCATAAATGCTAATCCTGCAATAAAGAGAACAGCCCCGACACCCGTGGAGACAACGTAGTCTATGTTAACTTTAGTCATTAAATATGGCACATAAGTTGGGCCTGCAAAAATTAAAACCATTGATATAATTATAAAGGCAATTCTTGTGAATTTTGAATAAGTAACGTCAACATTCATATTTTCTTTAGTTTCAGTCATCTATAACCCCGCCTCAACTTACTCTTCTGATGTAATGTTTTCTCCTAACCCTTCTTTTATCTCTTTTCCTAAAGACTTCATTAAAAACTTGAAAACAAGAAATCCAGCCTCTCGATCTGCTTTAAAGCCTGTAGTTGTTCCCAATAAGCTGACTCCTTCAAGTTTCCTTTCTTTCGCCATTGCCAAGGTAAGTCCAGTTCCACCAACGATTCTGCCTTTGCTGTAAATAACTGCACCTTTTTCCATAAATTCGGTAGCTAATCTTGGGGAAGTAGCTGCAATGTAAACCTGCGCCTTATCCTCAGTTATGGGGATGCCGCCCATCGTTACAATAAAATGGCATCCAATTGACACTGCAAAATCTATCACTTCTTCACAAACAACATAGTGAGCCACAACATCATCAAACGAGGGCTGAATTTCACCTGTCATTATAATTAGATTGTTCTTTTCCATTGGAGCATAATAGAACTCGTATTTGGGCAAGGTAGCTATGCCCTTGCTGCTTATACCCACGTAATCTGGAAAGGAAGGAGAATACAATTCTGCAAAAGGTTTAGCGTCAAAAAATTTTATAAGCAGATGTGCAGCAATCCTGCCGACATTTCCAAACCCGGGCAAGCCTTGAACAAAAATTGGGTTTTCCAAAGTCGGCTCTGAAAGCTTACGCAAATACGGCTTATCCATCAGTAAACATCCTTCGGCATTGAAAGTATATGTCGCCTCTAAAATCCTTTTGCTGAAAACAAAAAAGAAACTATTAATATTTGACGAATGAACTAATAGGATGCTAAAACATCCTTTGTGAAACAAATATAGCGGGGTGGGGTAGCCAGGATTAACCCGCTGGGCTCATAACCCAGAGATCAGTAGTTCAAATCTACTCCCCGCTACCAAATCAACTTCTATTTTAAGAATAAGTGAACTGCATTTTAGTAATTAATTTGTAATTTTACAACTGTATATCAAACTGTATATCATAGTGTATAAACTTTCTGACCTGCCTCTCTAATGGAGAGAGATAGAGAGAACGAGCTTTACAAAAAGGAAAAAATACTTAGCTTATCTCTATCGTAAGAAAATGCCCGTTGTTTCCGTAAATTATTCTGAAACTATCAATTATGGATTAGTTTGTCTGGTGCTCAAAACGAAAGCTCCTCCAACAATGCCCATAATTGCGCCAATAAAGTAACCGCCCATGCCAACAAAGCTAATGACAGAAAACACTATGATGACTATGGCCCAAAGTGTGCTCTGGTGCGAATCGACTTTTAGCATAAGAGCGCCTATCAGAACAATTACACCGCAAACCAAGCCAACTACAGAAATTCCTGCAAGAAAACTATTTGAGGTACCGTAGCTGCCCATGAACCCATGATAGCCATTCATTGCTCCATGCATGAAATCGCCGAAGCCTCCATAGTTAGCTGCACCTGAAAGAAACCACACGAAATTGATTAGGCTAGCTATCAGAACGATTAAGCCTCCAACCAACGAGACGATAAATGCGAACGTTAGTCCTTGATTTGTTGCCATAAAATTCACCTATAAGAATCTCCTAGGATCCGTATCTATATCTACAATCGTTGGCTTAGTGCTGGTGAGTGCTTTGTCAACGGCTGCTTCAAGCTGGTTTGGTTCAGTAACTTTTATGCCCATTCCGCCTGAATGCTCTGCGAATTCAGCAAAATTATAATCATAAAGATCAGTTTGCCATGCTTCGTAGCCTTCAACTTTTTGCTCCTGCATAATCATTCCCAACCGTTTATTGTTAATTACAAAAACTTTAACCGGCAGCTGATATTTCAAAGCGGTTAAAAAGTCGCCCAGAACCATAGTTAAGCCTCCATCACCAGTCAAACAAATTATTTGCCTGTTGGGGTAAGCCAACGCGGCAGCCATTGCCCCAGGTAAGCCAAATCCCATTGTTGCCAAAGAGCCGCTCATAACCATTTTCTGAGTTTTTTTCATCATAAAGTTGCGTCCAAACCACCAGCAGTTTTCCCCAACATCCAAAGAAATTACTGCGTCATCTCCAATTTTCTCATTAAGAATCTTCATTATATACGGTGGTCTAATCGGTTTCATGTTGGCATCCGCTTCTTTTTCGATCTGAGTTAGCCAAGTCTGCTTTAACTTTGCAATCTCGGATAAGTAATCAGTGTTCTGTTTTTGTTGAACTTTGTCTGTTAGTTTGGGAATCAATACTGCGCTGTTGCCCAACAAACCCACTTCCACGGGGTGTCTTCGCGCAATCATTAAAGGGTTAATGTCGATCTGGACGGTTTTTTTCTGTGGGATCAGCGATAAATCAGAAAATGAAGAACCAATAGCTATGAGTAAGTCTGCTTTTTGCATTAGCTCTGCTGCTGCTGTTGAACCAACGCCACCATGGCAGCCCACGTCTAATGGTTCATGTTCGCCAATTACGCCTTTAGCTCTGAAAGTTGTGATTATGGGCGCAGAAATTTTGATTGCCAAGTTTAGCAGCTTATTGCCCTGTCCTCTGGCGCCAAATCCTGCCAGAATCACAGGTCTAACTGCCTGGTCAATGACTTTTGCAGCTTTTTCAATCAACGCTTCTTCATGTCCGTAAGCAAGATTGGGCATTCTTCCTTCAAAGGGCAAAATCGCTGTTTCATAGGGTAACTTCTGTATGTCATTGGGAATTCCAATGTGGGCAACGCCTCGATCCAATAACGCATGCTTAATAGCTAAAGTAGCAAGCGAGGTAGTTTGATCTTCAGACATTAAAATGCTGTTAAAAACAGCTAAGGGCTCAAAAAAAGCATATTGATCTACCTCTTGAAGGGAGCCTGAACCAATCATTGGTCTGGGAACCATTCCAGTTAACGCCAAAACAGGTGAATGATCCAATTTTGCATCGTATAAGCCTGTGGCTAAATTTGTGGTTCCAGGACCAGAAATTGTTAGGCAAGCGGCAACGTGCCCTGTTAATTTGCCATAGGCTGAAGCCATAAAGGCAGCGGTTTCTTCATGCCTTACTTGCAGGTACTTGACCTTTCCATTAGTTTTTCGTATAGCATCTATAACTCCCAAGGTGGAAGTTCCAGGAATACCAAAAACGTATTGTACACCCCACGCAGCAATCTGGTCAATTAGAACTTGAGAAACTGTGCGTACAATTTTTCTCTCTTCCACGTGCTCCGTTAACAAAACAAAAACTGATTTGGGAGCTCCACAAACAGGACAAACCCATTCTTTGGGCAAATCACTAAATTTTGTCCCTTCTTTTGCCTCATCATAAACGTAATTGCAAACTGTGCATCTGTATCTCGCCAAAAATGTCACCTTCGAAAGTGCTAATATTTACTAAACGATTTCCGCTTTATCTGTTTATTGGCTAATACTTCACAGTCAGATGAACGAAGAAGAACAACACATAGCAGCTGTTAATGTTCTATTAAAATTAGGCTTTAAGAATTAAACAATCGAACAATTCATAAATTACACATTTTTAATATTTACTATAGAGAGTTTGGTTAACATGGATATTTGGGATATCATAATAATCGGCGCAGGATCTGCGGGTTTATCAGCTGGAATTTATGCTGTTCGAAGCGGATTGAAAACTCTGATTTTAGATGAAAAACTCGCGGGTGGAACAATAGCTGATGCCTCGTTAGTAGTGAATTATCCCGGGTTTGCCGAAATCAGCGGCGGAGAACTTGCTGAAAGAATGACAAATCACTGTAAAAAAATTGGTGCCAACATTCATGATTTAGAGCCAGTGACCGAAATAAACCTTTTTGGTGAAAAAAAAATTGTGAAAACCGCAGCCACCTCTTATGAAGCCAATGCATTGATTTTTTCAACCGGTTCACATTATAAAGAAGTCGACGTTAAAGGAGAAAAACAATTCCGTGGCAAAGGCGTTAGCTACTGTGGAGTTTGTGATGGACCATTTTTCAAAGGCAAAAAAGTAATCGTTGTTGGCGGTGGAAATACAGCTTGCACGACTACACTTTACCTTGCAGGCATAGCTTCAGAAGTTAATGTAATACACAGGCGGCAAGCTTTCAGAGCTGAAGAATCGTTGATAACGGATATTTCAGCAAAAAATAATGTTAAAATCATGTGGAATACTGAAATTCAGGAAATCAAAGGCGACAAACAAGTCCGGTCGGTAAGTTTAATTGACAACGTGACAAAACAAACAACTGAGTTAGCAGTTGATGCTGTTTTTGTTCAAGTTGGGGAAGCTCCAAACAGCCAAATAGCTAAAGCTGCGGGGGTCGAAACAGATGAGCATGGATACATCAAAGTTGACATGAATCAAAAAACTAATCTCATTGGTGTTTTTGCAGCTGGTGATGTTACCAATCAGACAATTAAGCAGGTTGGAACAGCTGTGGGGCAAGGCATTACAGCAGCCCTCGAAGCCTATAGTTACATTAAACGACCTTATTACAGAAAATAGAGAGAAACGATTATATCATTCTTAATCTCTTTTCATGTTTTCAACAGGCTTTAAGCTAGCATCTTAGCATGCTTATGTTTAAAGTAGCAGCGGTGTATGAAAAGAGGTTTCAAAATGAGTGAAAAATGTCTCGCTGTAGTAGAAATCAATCAAGACCTATGTAGCCGATGTTATGTATGCAAATCAATTTGTCCATACGAAGCAATAAAAGCTGATTCAAGTGGAAAAGTTGAAATTAACAGTCAAGACTGCCAGGTCTGCGGTATATGCTACAGCGCTTGCCCAAGTTCAGCCATAAAAATGGATTATTACACTTACGATAACCTATCAGAATACCTTAAAAAAGCACAGGCAAAAGCGAAAAACTCTGAAACGCTTGTTTTAATGTGCAGAGGAAACTCGCCTTCTTCGGGCGAAGTTCAAGATATCCTCAAAGCGCAGGGATTAAAGGTTGATAATTACCTTGCTTTGCGTTTGCCCTGTGCAGGAAGAGTTCCAACAGACTTTGTTTTTGAAGCGCTCAATTCAGGAGTAAAAAACATTGTTTCTATTCAATGTGAAGATCCATTCTGCCGATACAAAGAAGGCACAAAAATTAACACACGACGACTTGTTTTAGCAAGAAACGTACTAGAGCAATTAGGCTACGAAGCAAACGCAGTTAAAATTGTAAAGTTCTCCCGCAAAGCCGTCTATGATGTTCAAGCATGTGTCGGATGCGACAAATGCATCTTCATCTGCCCATACGGCGCATTAGAATTCGAATCATTCGGAACTCCAAAAGTTAACGAAGAAAAATGTACTGGCTGCGGCGCATGTCAACTAGTCTGTCCACATCACGCAATCCAAGTTAAAGGATTCGAATTCGAAGACGTCGTAGACCGATACGGAAAATCCCTTGCAAAACTAAAAGCTCAAAACAAAGGACCAACTGTTCTCGCATTTGTTTGCCAATGGTCAGAGTTCTCAACCTTAGACAATCCCAACAAAGCATTCGAGGGTAAAAACGTCTTAGCTCTTGAAGTACCCTGCTTCAAATCCCTTGACCCCGTCCACATAATCAATGCATTAAACTGCGGCTTTGACGGCGTAATGGGCGTCGTCTGTTCATCTAAAGATTGCAAGCTCCAAGAAGGAAGAAACGCTGCAGAACGCAACCTTGCTGCTTTACAAGTTTCACTTAAAAAACTGGGGTTACTTGATCGATTTGAACTCTACGAGGAATCACCAAGGTGCTCAGGCGAATTCGAGCAGAAACTAGATGAATTCTACAAGAAAATTTGTGCTCTACCTAAAAGAGAAATAGCTGTGGAGGCGAACGCAAAACGTACAAAATAGTAACTAAAAAAGAGTTAGTGCCGAAAATTAAAATGTTCGAAGTTGACGCTCCAGATGTTGCGGCTAAGTCGCAAGCTGGCCAATTCCTAATTGTTATACACGGAAAAACAGGCGAACGAATACCATTAACAATTTGCGGATATGACCGGTCGAAAGGCACGGTTTCATTTGCTTTCCATGAAGTTGGCAAAACCACCAAAGATTTAGGTTTACTTAACCAAGGCGAATGCATTGACAATGTTACAGGTCCACTTGGAAATCCATCAGAAGTCAAAAACTTCGGCAAAGTTCTCTGCGTAGGCGGAAGCATAATGATAGCGCCACTGCTACTGCAAGCTAAAGCCATGAAAGAAGCAGGCAACAAAGTAACTACAATTCTTGGTGCACGAACCAAAGAATTCATTATGATGGAAGACGAAGCAAAAGCCTTCAGTGACACAGTCTATGTTGCAACTGACGATGGAACAAAAGGATACAAAGGCTTAGATTTTCTCAAAGAATTACTAAAGACCGAAAAATTCGACCGCTGCATAGTTATGGGACCAGTAATCCTCATGAAAGACGTTAGCGAAATAACAAAACCCTACAACATTCCAACAATTGTGACACTAACTCCCATAATGATTGATGGCATGGGCATGTGCGGTGTCTGCCGAGTTACAGTAGGCGGCAAAATGAAGTTCGGCTGCGTAGATGGACCAGAATTTGACGGTCACCAAACAGATTTTGACGAATTAATTATACGTCAACGAACCATGCTTCCAGAAGAGAGGCTAAGTTCAGTATTGTCAGAAATGAATGGAGGTTGCAAGTGTGGCAGAAACAAAGCCTAAACCGAAATTAAATAAAAAAGCCGTTGAAATGGCAAAGCAAGAACCTAAAGTTCGCGCCAAAAATTTCAGTGAAGTTGCCTTAGGTTACACAGAAGCAGAAGCCCAAGAAGAAGCAAGTAGGTGCCTATGCTGCCCTAACCCTCAATGCAAAACAGGCTGCCCCGTAGAAGTTCCAATTCCAACATTTGTCAAGTGCATCAAAGAAAAGAAATATGCTGAAGGCATTGCAGCGATCAAAAGCAAAAATGCTCTACCAGCAGTTTGCGGAAGAGTTTGCCCCCAAGAAGTCCAATGCCAAAGCAAATGTGTCATTGGCAAGATGGGTGATCCAATTAGCATTGGACGTTTGGAACGATTCTTAGCAGACTGGGAAAGAGACAATGGTTACGCACTTCCACCTAAAGCTCCAGCAACTGGCAAAAAAGTAGCAGTTATCGGCGCAGGCCCAGCGGGATTAACTGTCGCAGCAGACCTCGTAAAACTCGGTCACGGCATAACAATGTTTGAAGCATTACACGTCGGCGGTGGAGTCTTATCTTATGGTATCCCAGAATTCCGTTTACCCAAAGCCATAGTGCAAAACGAAGTTAACTATGTCCAAAAACTTGGCGTAGATTTGCGTCTTGGCAACTTAGTCGGTAGAATCCACACAATCCCCGAACTAATGAAAGAAGGCGGATATGATGCAGTATTCATTGGTAGCGGTGCTGGTTTGCCACAGTTTACAGGTTGCCCAGGAGAAAACCTCGGTGGAATCTACTCAGCCAACGAATTCCTAATACGCGTTAACCTAATGAAAGCATACCTGTTCCCAGAATACGATACTCCAATACGCATCGGCAAACATGTAGTCGTTATCGGCGGTGGAAACGTAGCTATGGACTGCGCAAGAAGCAGCATGCGACTTGGTTCAGACGTATGTCTACTATACAGGCGTTCACGTGACGAATTACCTGCAAGACACGAAGAAGTTGAAAATGCCGAAGAAGAAGGTTTAGTCTGTAAATTCCTTGCAGCTCCATTAGAATTCTACGGCGACGAAAAAGGATGGATTAAAGCGATGAGATGCATCGCAATGGAACTAACAGAACCAGATGCCAAAGGCAGAAGAGGCGTACGAGAAGTTCCAGGCTCAGAATTCACAATGGATGTAGACACAGTCATAATTGCTATCGGACAAACACCAAACCCTATAATCCAAAGCACCACAGGCGGCTTACAAAGCGACCCCAAACGCGGAACAATCTGCGTTAACGATGTAGGCAAAACCAGCTTAGATGGAGTTTACGCAGGCGGAGACGTTGCCACAGGAGCAGCAACAGTTATCAGCGCAATGGGCGCAGGCAAACGCGCGGCAAAAGCGATGCACGAATACCTAACAACTCCCAAATAAGCCCCTCATTTTGTCTCTTTTGAGACACAATTATAATTTTTTTATTTTTTTTTGATTACTAATTTTGCTCTTATATTTTACATGGGTCTTTAACCAGCGAGATCCACACAACTGTTCCTACTACGCCAAAGCCCCCCAAAATTACGGCTAATGTTTGATAGTTAAAACTGTCCAAAGCTACTCCAGCCGCTATAGAAGCCGTTAACATTCCTAAATTAATGAAAGTCACGTTAAGTGACGCCATTGTTGATCGGAATTTTGGAATTTGCTCAATTACTAAGCTACCTAGAGCAGTAGATGACATTCCAGCAAACCAAAAACGAAGAGCATTCAAACCCCAAGACATTGCGAAGTTAGGCATAAATGTAAACGTTAACGTAAGTAAAGATGCTGTTAAACCTGTGATTGATCCAAGATACTTTCGACCTATCCTGTTCACAGATAAACCAGCAACTACACCGCCTACAGACGATAATATGTTACCGACCAAGATTATTATGGATCCCATCGATATGCTGATGGCAAATTGATTTGTAAAAAAAGAAATCGCGTAAAAAGCGATTGATCCTTCAGCAACAGCAAACATAGTTGCGAATAAACTAGCAGTTGCTGACTTGTTTGAAAACGCTTGTTTACAGCCAGCAAAAAATGGTTCTTTCGCATAAAGTAAATGTTCATCCGATTTATTTGGGATGACAAGGAATGCTAAAATTAGGCTTATCAAGGAAACTGGTAGAGAGAACCAAATCATTACTGAACGCCAGTTTCCAATGTTTGCAATTGCTCCGATAATAGGAGCTCCAATTACAAATGCTAAGGTAGAAGAGGCAACCATCCAGCCAATTGCCCTTCCTCTTTTTTCAATAGGATAGAATTCTCCAATTAACGAGTACGCCATGGAAGTAACAACAGCTATTCCTGTTCCTACCCCTATGTTAGTGATCAAAACAAACGCAAAGTTAGGTGCAAAAAAGAATCCTAAGGCTGCGAAGCAAGTGAATAATATTCCAATTATGAGCAACAATTTGTGGTTGATGCGCACACTCAAAACAGACAATAATAATCCAGCGATTATACCTGATACAGAACCGACTGCGGCAACCAAACCTGCTGTTCCCACTGGAACATTAAATGAATGAGCGATTTGAAATAAAAGTAATTCAAAAGTAACCGTTATAAGCCAAACCGAAAAAACTGCCAATCCCAAAGTCGGAAGTAAAAGTTTGTTGTGGGGAGTTTCTCTCGTGGAACTCTTAGCGCTCATGCCCGCTTCATTTGAACCTAGGTGTATTAAAATTATTGCTTTAGCAGAGGTGACTTACCGATTTTGCGATGGCATGGGGTTTCCTTAATAGAACAGGTTAAAATCAACCTTCTAAACCAATTGTGGCTGTCGATGCCATAGAGTAATATATCTTCAAATCAAACTAAAACTAACACGAAGCGGTTAATGTAATGAGAAAAATGAAAGGTTCAGGCAACTACTTAAAAAATCAAGTTCGCAATAACTTGGCAAAAGCCATAGCCTGTCTACTGATGTTTTTGTTAATCTTTTTAGGGTTAAGCATACATGTTCTTTTAACATTGAGCTTGGGCATTTTTGAGTTAGTTGGCTTTTTGATTTTGCTATTGCCGTTGGCCGCCTTTTACTATTTTCTGCGTAAATACCGAATTTACGGCGGCGGTTGGGAGGGAGAAAAACAAGTAATTAACCTTCTTAGTAGCAAACTCAGCGATGACTATATTCTATTGAATGACTTGTATCTTCGCGGTGGAGGTGGCGACATTGATCATGTTGTCCTTGGCCCTAACGGCATATTTGTTTTGGAAACTAAGAATTGGAGAGGAAACATAAGTTGCAACGGCGATTTTTGGCAAAGATCGGGTAAACAGAAATTTAAAGGAAGTCCAAGTCAGCAGGTTAAACGAAACGTTGCTACAATAAAGAATATAATCGATTCTTCGCAGGCTTTTAAATCTCTTGAAAGTTACGTTGAGGGAATTGTGGTCTTCACAAATAATCATGCAAATCTGCATATTGCCAATCCTACAGTAGCAATCGTCAAGCTTTCTCAACTGCCAAACCAGATAATATCTCGCAGACGCTCAAGTAACTACTCTCGCGAACAGCTAGAAACATTGGGTAAAGAAATTTTAAAAACAAAAACGATAAAAAAATTAATCTTCAACTTTGATTTTTAGCCAAGATTTTCTTTTAACAAAAGCAAGCGCTGTAATGCTTGTTATCAATAATGTGCCCATTGTTAGGAAATTGGAAACGGTGAATGCATGGTGCTGGAAAAGTGCTGAGGTCGCGATGGAGAGAAAAACATAGAACGTAACTAAACCTGTAACTAATTGAGCGCCATGAATTACTTTTCTTGCCTGATAAGCCTTTGACTTGATTTTGTTAAGGGTAGTTTCAACTCGTGTTGAAACATCTGGCAGATCATCTAAGAGCAGGGTTGTGCCTGTTAAAACAAAAAATCTTCCAGTGTTAATTGCAATGCTTGCAGAGTTTAACAAAAAGAGGTCTACTAACCCCACAGACGTGAATGCCATCACGTAGATTGAGGAGATAAACAATACGAAGGCGCCGTAGACGTAATGGTGGAACCATAATCGTCCTGTATGTAAACATCTGCCTATGCTTGCGCTAGGAAAAATATTGATGACTGCAGCTGCAGCTACTAAAAGAAAAAGGTTTCCACTAATGAGGTACGGCGAATATGCTCTCCAAGCATGGAAGTAGAACCCATACAAGATTCCAGCTATTGATGCTATAGTTATCAGCGAATTAAGCACCAATGCTAAACTGTACGTTTTTTTTAGCCAAACCCAAAGACTAGTCATAGCCCAAACCCCAGAAAGTGTCTTAGTCTCTCTTTTTTAATTAAATTGCAAAATCTCTAATTTAAAATTAACGCATCTTCATCCATAAAATTGATGCACACTCTTATAATTAGTTACTGGTAACTACTATTTGCATAATGATTTAAGGAAGAAAATAGAAATTCGGCATTTTCTTATCTATCTAGCATAAACGTTTTTTCATGAGCAAATTTCTCTGGTACCTGATCCAAAATCATTTTTTCTGCAGGTTTCTTAGTTAATACAATCGGCGATAACTGTTTGGCAAGCTCCAATGCTGAAGTCAAATTGCTGCTTCGATCCGCATATACCTCAAACAATACGTCACCTTTATGCACAGTCTCACCGAGTTTCGCATGCAAAACTAATCCTGCACCTTTATCTTTCGGCGTTCCAGCCTCACGTGCAATCCGGACAATATCTTCAGTGCTTAACCAAATTACCTTTCCCGATTGTTCAGAACGAACTTCAGCCATTTTAGAGCCGATTGGTAAATCGTCTGGTTTAACAGTTGGGTTTCCGCCTTGAGCTGCAATAATCTCGCGCATTTTTGCTTCTGCCTTGCCTGAATCAAGCATCTCTTCTGCTTTAGATCTCCCATTTTCAACCCCAACCATTTCAAATAGCATACCTGCCAGACTAACCGCTTTATCATGAAGGTCAGGTGGTCCACCACCCATAATAGTTGTCAATGCTTCACAGGCTTCAAGCGCAGGTCCAATATTGCAGCCTAAAGGTTGGTCACCAAAAGTCAGGGCACATTGGATGTTTAAGCCTAAACGTTTGCCTAAATCCACAAAATCTGACGCCAAAGTATACGCTTCAGTTCGAGTTTTGATTTTAGCTCCCATTCCTGTGGGAATGTCAATAACAACGTGTGTTGCTCCCATGGCTTTTTTCTTGCTAAGAATCGAGGGCAAAAGCATGGGATCAATTCCCAAAGGATACTCAACTTGAATGAAAAGGTCATCCGCAGGAGCAAGTTCCAAAGCGCCGCCCCAAACTAGACATCCCTTTGTTTTTGAAACAACATCCTTGATTTCGTCGATGGATAAGTTCACAGGGCAGAGTGTTTCCACTCTATCAGCTGTTCCTGCTGGAGAAGTGATGGCTCGGGAAGAAGTTTTAGGTATTGTATATCCTGCAGCGGCTACTATGGGCACCACAAGCATTGAGGTTTTATCTCCCGGTATTCCCCCAACGCTGTGCTTATCCAAGATAGGTCCTTCGCCAAAACTGAGCGTTTTTCCTGTTGAAACCATAGCCCTTGATAACGCTTCATTCTCTGCTGTGCTTAAACCATAAATGCTAAGAGCCGTTAAGAAAGCAGCTATTTCGACTGTGCTAAGATGACGCTCAACAACATCATTTACAATGTTGATTAGGTCTTTATCGCGAAGCCGTTCGCCATGCAGCTTAGCTCGAACGTTAAATAATGATTCTGGAAGCGGAGCCACCTGCACATTAACGATCTCATCTTCCTTGACGCCAAGTGCCAAAGCGGTTTCTTCGTATAGTCCAATACGTTTTTTGGGAAAATGTTCCGCTATATTTGCAATAGCAATCATTTGTCGATTTGTAGTTGTTATTCGTATTCTGTCTGAGCTGCGTACTCCTAAGACACTGGCGCTTTCTTCGCTTAATACAGCGATTCTGCTTCCGCCAGTCGTAATCATTAGAATTTCAACGGTAAGCTGCATTTAAATCACATCATTAATTGATTGGTTGCTGGAATAGTTAAAGATTTTAAGCAAACACGGGTCACATTAACACTGGGATGAAACCTTTGAAGTATCTTGATTTTGTTGATCTATCTTACAAGCCAAAAGAAACTGATTTAATCTGCACTTTCCATTTGGAGCCAGAAGGCATAACCATCAAGGAAGCAGCTGGCGGGGTTGCAGCGGAAAGCTCTGTTGGAACATGGACTGAGCTCTCAACCGAGAAGCCATATATTGTGCGGCTAGCCGCGCATGTTTTTATTATAGAGGGCAACGTAGTAAAAATTGCTTATCCAATTGAACTTTTTGAACCAGGCAACATGCCTAACATCCTAAGTAGCGTTGCCGGCAACGTTTTCGGGTTAAAAGCCATCAAAAACTTGCGTCTTATTGAAATCCAAATTCCAACAGCATTAATCGAAAGCTTCAAAGGTCCTTCTTTTGGTATCGAGGGAATACGCAAGCTCCTAAAAGTTCCACAGCGCCCACTTGTTGGCACAATAATTAAGCCAAAACTAGGATTAAACACAAAAGACCATGCAAAAGTGGCTTATGACGCGTGGAGAGGAGGCTGCGACGTAGTAAAAGACGACGAAAACCTAAGCAGCCAAAAATTTAACCCATTTGAAGACCGTTTAACTCAAACTTTGGAGAGTCGGGACAAAGCACAAGAGGAAACGGGCGAACGCAAAGTCTACATGATAAATATCACTGCAGAAACTAACCTGATGCTCAAACGGGCAAAGGCTGTTATTGCTCAAGGCGGCGAATACGTTATGATTGACATTTTAACCTGTGGCTGGTCAGCTTTGCAAACCCTCAGAGAGCAAAACTTCAAACTTGTTATCCATGCGCACAGAGCTGGGCACGCTGCTTTTACCAAAAACCTGCAGCATGGCATCGCTATGCGACCTATAGCCACGGTAGCAAGAACAATTGGGGTTGACCAACTCCACGTCGGCACAGTCGTTGGGAAAATGTCTGAAACGAAAGCTGAAGTCATTGAAAACATTGTGGCATGCAAATCAGAAATGGGTAATTTGAAGACTGTCTTGCCTGTTGCCTCAGGTGGTTTGCATCCTAGATTGGTCCCTGCTTTGCTTGAAACTTTTGGCAACGATGTTGTCATTCAAGCTGGCGGCGGTATTCATGGACACCCAGACGGAACAGTGGCGGGTGCAAAGGCAATGAGACAAGCAGTCGACGCCACTTTAGAAAAGAAAATGCTCGAGGAATACGGCTAAAACACACAAAGAATTGAAAGATGCGTTGGCTCAATGGAAAAATTAAATCGGCTTGAGAACCCATGGATAGCTTCGGTTTATTGTTTCAACTATTGATTGAGGTGCTATCACGCCCTCTTCACAGATTAATCCGTGAATAAACTTACTTGGGGTAACGTCAAAAGCTGGGTTTCGAACATACAGTTTCTCGGGGGCTTCCTTCCAAACTTCCGCTGGATTACGTTGCTCAATCTCTTCATACTCTCCGCTAAGTGTTTCCGGATCGAACTTTAACAATTCCGAAACCACATAGAACGGTTTTCGAGCTTCATTTGCCAAAACTGCAATTGTGCTGGAGCCTATCTTGTTAACCACGTTTCCCTCAGAAGTGATAGCGTCTGCCCCCACCAAGACAATGTCAACATCTCCCATGTAGGACCGTGCGGCTGAATCAACAATAAACATAGTCTGAATGTCAAGTTCAACCATTTCCCTCGCGGTGATTCTTCCTTGGAAGGCAGGTCGGGTTTCAGTACATATTACACTGAAGTTTTTGCCGTCAGATTTTGCTTTGGCAAGAAGGCGGGTAACGGTTGAAGAGTGGCAATGTGTAAAAACGAGCATGCCGTCTCGGATTCGCTTAGCACCTATCTCCGCCGTACGTTCCCTCGAAGCCTCAAGATTCTGCAAAAATAAGCTTACGTTTGAAGAAACCATTCCGCTTAACGCATCAACCTGTTCGGTGCCGCTATCTTGAGCTTGAGAAATTATCCAATGAACGGCATTTCTCATTAAGGGCTCGGTTTCTCTTGAAGCAAAAAGCATCGATTGCGCTTCTTTTAGTTCTGCGAGGAAAGAGATTTTGCTTTTGGCGTTTGTTTGCTCAGCCAAAGTTTGAAGTGCTTTGATCGCTGCTATTGCGACACTTCTTGCTCCTTGAACTTCAAGTTTTTTTATTTGTTCAGCTGAGATGCGAATTGCTTCATTCATAATTTTCAACCTTAAAGGGTAAGGTTTCAGGCTATTAACTTATTTTATTGCAGAAGCATATAAAGCCAATTTGTAACAATTTGTCACTTCAGCGTCAACCCTGCTGGATGAAGAGATTATCACATTACGATGAAATATTTATTGGCATTTGGTTGCAAGACTGCTTCCGTCCCTTAATTGTGACGTAAACAGTGCCTGTGATTATGATCGCACCAATAGTAAGTAACATACCAGCTAGATCTTGACTTGGGTTTAAGGCGGATGACCTTGTAAAATCAAGTAAAGCAAAAACACCTATCGCGATAAATATTAAACCGCCCATTAGATAACTTATAAATCCGCGCTCATTTCTCTCGTGTCTTTCGGCTTTCGAATCATGATGTTTTTTCTTCGGTTTCTCTTTTTTCTGATCTTTTTCGATTATCTCATTCGGATAAGGCTGACTTGGTGTTTGGTTTGGTGATGGAGGATCCTTCAAAGATGTTCCGCAGACTGAACAAAAAACCAGTGTTTCATCAACTTTATTGCCGCATTTTGGACAATAAGACATCTCATCTCTTCCTCATCAATGTTTTATGACTCTGAGTTATTTAAAACAGTTCATTCGCCTTCAAAGAGAAACATATATTTGCATATTTCATACATAGTCGAATGGGAAGAGAAAACGTGGCAAACGATTCGGGTATTCAAGCATTAACCGAAAAGAAAAAAGAAAGCTTGGTTACCGCCGTTTACATGGGAGCAATCTTCATTATTTTAGCTTTGGTTTTCGTTCTTAACACTGGTATTTGGGTTCATATTACTAATTTTTTTAGTTCTTTAACGCTTGCTCCTCTTCCAGGAACAGGTTTTGCTCTGCCTGCCCCTACAACTCCAGCCGCTCATACAACGCTTTACGCTGTTGCTTTCCAGTTTACAATGGGTGTCGGTCTTTTGGAAATGATAGTTTTGGTAGTTAGAATTTTGCTTCATTCACCTATTCAAAGAAAAGCTGAAACTGTTGAAAACCTAGTTTTCTGGCTTGGAACAAGCTACCTCATAATTTCCTACCTTGTCAATATTACATTACAAACTGAATGGTTTGTCTTTTGGGCCGGAATAATTCTAATAGGCGGCGTATCATTGATAACCAGGGCGTTTATTCTTTTTGCCAGCCGAAATAGTTAGCCACTGCGTTTTAGTTCCCACCAAAGCTTCATTATATGGTTAAACATATCCCACGCATCTTTCACAAGATTAACTTTAGTGCCCTCTCCGCTTTTCCACTCAACAGGGATCTCCTTTATTTTAAAGCCCTGACGGTGTGCTCTAACAATTATTTCTGTATCCCAAAACCAATGCGTCGCCTCTACACTGTTAAGCAATTCTAAAACGGGTTCTCTTTTGAAGGCTTTAAAACCACATTGGTGATCCTTAAGCTTAGAGCCAAGTATATGCCTGACAAGATAATTGTAAGTTTTAGAGCTTATGCTCCTGCGTAAGGAGCGTTCAACTTTGCTTTCTGGGAGCATTCTTGAGCCAGTCGAAAAATCGTAGCCTTCAACAGCGATTGCATCAATAAGAGGTTTAAGATATTTTAAGTCCGTTGCTAAATCCAAATCCATGTAAACAAAAACTTTTCCATGACACTGTTTAAATGCGTTGTTTAATGCTGTTCCTCTGCCCAAGCGTTTGTCTCTGTGGATGTGCTTAACGTAAGAGAATTTTTGTGCCAGCTCTTCCGCACGTTCAGCAGTGCCGTCTGTGCTACCGTCTTCAGCAATTATGATTTCGTATGAGTATTCTGACTCTTTTAGGGCTTGACTTACTTTCGCTACAGTGCTTTCCAGTTTTTCTGCTTCGTTGTAAGCTGGAAGAACAACCGAGACATCAACATTAGGGCTGGAACTGGTTTTCTCCACTAGAATACCCAGCTTTTAAACCACTTCAAACTGTCAATTGTTGAGGTTGACGCGGGTACACCCGAAATAACGGGGTAGAAAAGAATGAACAAGGCAATTGTCAAAGCAAAGTAAGCTATTGCCGCAATTTTTACCCATCTATAACTCCAATATTTACTAATTACAAATGCTGAGGCTAAACACAGAATCGGAACATCAGAATAGAAATGGTAAATGAAAATAACTCTGGTGATAAATATGTAAGGTACCCATTGGAAGAAGAATACTACAAGCAAAAAGATGGCTGGCAAATATTTTTTCAAACTAAATGTTTTTCTGAAAAGTTTGGGTACATAAAAAACTGTTAATCCTATTACGGCGGCAAAGCCTACCCACCAGACCGCTGGGTTACCCATCACAACGATACTTGAGCTAATGCCGTTCCCCATTGATGCTGATTCAAGCCAAACTGGAACATGAACTGAAGACTTAATTGGGTCAAACATTAGAGGCCAGCTATACCACGGGGAAGAGAATGGATGAGTAGCTGTTAGAGTAGAATGATAGATGTACATTTGCGACTGCAATTTAATAACGTCAAAAAATGATCTGCCTGCCAGCATATCTGGAATATATGTCATAAAGTAAATTGCAATTACCATCAAAACGAACAATACTATAACGGAGTAGGGATGGTCAAGGAAAGCGTAAACTTTCGCGGATAAATTGCTTTTAATCTTTTTAACTTCGCTTAGTCGTATCGCTATTAGAAGCGCCAATTCCCCTACTGCACCATAAAGAACAAGCCATTTGCTTGCGAATCCTAAAGCGAAAAAGAAAAACGCAAAAAACAATGGAATAATGCTTGTTTTCCACCCTTTATCTACAACATTTTTTAGATAAATGAAAAAGAACAATTGCGAAGCCAAAGAAAAGAAAACTACGTAAGTATCAGCTGTCCCCATTCGCGCCATAGTGAAATGCATAAAATCAAATGTCAACAAGAACGCTGCTGAGAAACCACCAATCCAAGTACCGAACATTTTTTTGCCCAGTAAATAAATGAGCGGAATCATTAGCGTTGCGAAGATGACGCCCATTATTCGCCATCCAAACGGGTTAAAACCGAAAATTAAAAGGCTTGACGCTTGGATAAGTTTTCCAACAGGTGGGTGAGTCCACTCATATGGCAATTGCAAATGAGTGTATTGTTCCGCTGTTCTAACAAAGTAGATTTCATCAAAATACGTGTTTTGCATGTAATCTGATGGGTACTGAACCATACTTTGTTCATCGATAAGGTTATGCAGATTTGGGGTTCCACTGCCAAGATCATTTATTGATTGAATTGTAACTTGCTGGTTATTCTGATCAATAACAGCTATCTCCGCAATTATGGTGTTGTAGCCGCCTACTGGACCAAAATCAAATTTCAGATACTGAGTGGTTTGGGCTAGAGCTACTTCGTGCCACTTGTAATAATCCTCTGAGGATGCGGAAGGCCAGACGCTGTTAACTGAGTTGTTCCCCCAGTTGTCAGGTGACCCAGTCGATATTGTAACATTCATTGCCCCTTGCTTTAGTAGCAAAATCACTGACTTAACATTAGTTTGGTTCGCAAGGGTAAGGTAGAAGCTTTGTCCATCTGTAAGTTGAGCCGTTGTTGTGGGCGATTGCGTTAATCCAAGATTCGCTACAGCTATGGAGAAGAAAACTATTGAAAGCAAAACAATGGTTACAACATCTTTCTTGGTTAGTTTTAAGTCAAAGTTAAGATTCATTTCGGCTCACCCTCCTCCGTCAGTTGGCTTGGTTTTGCAGGTTCATCTTTAAGCCATGTGTGTCTATTCCACATTAATATTGAAGCGTATGCAAGCATTAATAAATTGATAGCGCTTACCGCCAAAACAATGGGGTCGCCTGTAAGATTAGGTGCTGCGTTAGGGTAAGACTTGTTTAGCCAGTAGAGAATGTAGGCTTCGTTGATAAACAGTGTAGCAGTCAAAACCACATACAAAGGACGTACCTTTTTGATAAGTGGGAACATCAATGCCAAGAGGCTTATAGCTGGGAATAAGTAGCGTTCATGAATTCTTGTTGGAAGCATAAAAAAAGCAAACAGTAACATGAATGCAGAAAAGACGGCAAGCAACTCGCTTGAATCCTTAAAACGCTTATTTAAAAAGTACAAAACAAAAACGGCGAAGGCACCAAATAAAGCCCAACCTACAACGTTGAGGATTCCATCAGGAACCCATAACCCATACAAACCCCACAGATTAAACGCGTTTATTGATGTGTAAGCGTACCCCCCATAAGCTCCAAAATAAATGTTTGTTAAAAAAGTCACTGGATTACTCCATTCAAACGGAAGAATAACTAAGAAAACCGTTGCGGCAAACGAAGCCACTGAAAACAGCAGCTTTTTCAAACCACCTTTCTTATAAATCAAATAGGCAATAAGGGGTAACAACGCGATTCCCTGAGGCTTAGTTAAAATTCCTAATGCGAAGGCTACTGCGGAAAGTTCAGGTTTAGATTTAAGCGCAAGCATTAGCGAAAGAACAAGAAAGAAAGTATAGATAGCGTCATATTGTCCCCATACTGCCACGTTAAATATTACCGCTGGGTTAAACGCGTAGAGTGCCGTTGCCAGAAGTGCGAGTTTGAAGGTTGATTGTTTTCTAACAAAAAAATAAATCAGCGCTGTCGTGCCTAAATCGAAAAGGTTAGGAACCAGCTTTACCATTGTCAAAATGTTTATTGATGCCGCTTTTGCTATGGAGCCAAATGCCCAAAAAATGTAAACATTGAAGGGTGGATAATCCGCAAATCCAGCTAGGCTATAAAATGGTCTAATTCCATGTGAGGCGGCGGTGTTAAACCAATAAGAAAAATCTCCAGTATCAATTGGGTAACCTTGTTGTGGAAACAGGAGAGCCCTGACTATGAAGGAAACTGCAAGCACGATGGCTAAAATAGCAATTTCACGTTTTGCAAACGAGAAGTTAACCACCTGCTCTCTCCCATCACGCAAACAGTTGTAGTAATTGCATAAGAAGCTTTTTCCAAAATGCCTCTCTTGTTTTAAAAAAGAAATAAAAAATAAAAAAGGATTTAAACAGATTTTTAGGTTGGCAATTGTTTTCCGCAATTAGGACAGAAAGTGGCGTTTGCTGGTATTGATGCACCGCAGTTTGGGCAATATTTTGTCGCATCTGACGTTGTTTGTCGTGGCGTGTTTGCATATGTTTGCGAAGCGTATGGCTGCTGTTCTGGAGCTCTCATTGTGGCGAAGCCGATTACTGCAAATATCCACGCTATGAAGATAAGTAAAATGCCGACTACAAAAATAGTCAGTATAGAGCCGATCCAAAGCAGTGTACCAGCGGTTTCAAATGAGTGTTCCCCAGTTTTCTGTGCAAGCGTACTGAAGGTTTTTCTTAAATGTGTAGCTGCGAGGACATAGAATATGAACGCAACGATTAGAAATGCAATGCCGACAGCTATTCCGACTGCATTGCCAATGCCAAAGGATGCTGGAAAGTGGTTGATTACAAAGCCAACTACGAAGCCAGCGCCCGAAACCGCTAATGCAATTAACGCAACTATATAGAATTTGACACCTGTTAACGCGTTCTGGTAGATTTCGGTGTCCTGATAGTAGTTTGCAAGTTCTTTGAGTCCTTTCATTAAAAGAATTATGCCAACTATTCCCAATACCCAGCCTACGTATGGAAATATGCCAAGTATTAGCAATATTGAGCCTTCCATGGCTAAGCTTTTACTATATTGAAAGTTTGTTCCCATTTTCTTTTTTCTCCTGTTTTTTAATTTCCTGTTATCACTACGAGTTACCTGTTGCCTATAGCCCTAACATTTAGATTTATTACTCTAAGGGTTAGAGTCATAAGCAAACCAGCAAATATTAAAGAAAAGTATGGAGACAAAGTGTAATTTCAAAAGTTTAGTTTATCTTTGCCTTAGTTGAATAGCAAGAGGCAGTGGATTTGAGTGTCTAAGCCACGTGGAATAAGCGCTGATATTCAGTCGCCAAGAACAAAACTACTATATTTCATCTATTCTGCCCCTAACAGCAAGATTAAGGCCGAACCGGGAATAAAATCAAATCTCAGCTCAGCGCTTGGTTACAAATCAGATGGACATTTCCATTACGACTGGAACTACCTAATCAGTGCAGGAATGGTTGAGGAAAAACAAGGCTATTATCTTGTGACAGCTGAAGGCAAAAAGGAGTTTGCTTTGCACTCAACAGCTTCAATAAGTAACTCGATAATGATTGTGCTGGGAATTGCAATATTGGTCTTTACTTTTTCAATTGAATTAGGTATTTTGCCTAAAGAAAGTGTGGCATTTTTCGGAGTAGTGTTAATCGTAATCGGATTTTCGTTTTTGATGATAAGCCGAAGAAACAGGCCGCAACTTCCGCTTAACGCTAAATTTTTATTAAAGGAATTGAATCGGCACTAGTTTTTTTAGGCCGCAGTCAATCTTGGATGAATTTTGGGCTCGCAAATATTGACTTACCCAGGTAATTCCATAATATCTTAACTTTCTCTGTATTCAGATAATTTGAAAGAAGATGGGTTGTAGGGTTGATCCTCGCTGGGTTTTCGTCGCTTCAACACAAGTACAATCATGACAACTATAATAATGACAACGACTGCTACAATAATTGGCAACAATAATGAGTTGTTATTAGCTGTTGATACTTTTTCGGAAAGTGTTACTGTTGTGTTCATTGGCTCACCATTGAAGGTCATTGATGTGCCTGTTTGTTCGTATCCATTTTTTATTACGCTAAACGCGTATTGTCCAAGGGTAACATTTGTAAATGTAATGTAACCTGTGGCGTTCGTAGTACCAGCGAGTGTTTCTGTTCCTGAAGGCTGAGTTGTTGAAGAAACAGCTACATTACATAATGGATTCCCGTTAGAGTCTTTGATGAGCATTACTATGGTACCTAAGTTGCTAGTCGAGGTTATGTTCAAGTCAGTGCTTTTAGTTGCGTTTGCATTCGTCGCTGGATTTGGCGTTGAAGTTGGTGTTGGGGTTGCTGTTGGTGGAAGTTGGACGGTTACTTGTGTGGTAGCTTGGGATGTTAAGTACCCAGTTTTTGAGGCGGTGGCTGTTATTGTGCATGTTGTTGCTTTTGTGAAACTTGGTGCTGTAAAGGTTGTTTGATAAGATCCATCGCCTTGATCTGTTGTAGCTGAAAACGTTCCACTGTTATCTGAGGTAAATACTATTGTAGCACCCGTTACGGCAGCACCATCGGCGGTTAAGTCAACTGTCACATTTGTTTTTTGTCCATTATTAATGGTTGGTGAAGCGGCTGTTGCCGATATTTGCGTGGGCGCGAAATCAATAGTGTAAGTTGTTACTGTTCCTTGACCTGTTGTGTAACTTGAGGCTTGGGCTGTGATTACAGTTGATCCTGCTGTATTGGTTACGGTAATGGTTCCAGTTGCTTGTGTTTGGCCGAAAGGAATTGTTAATGTTGAACTGACAGTGCCAACTGTCGGTTGAGAAGAAAATAGGTTGAGATACACTGCTGCTTGCGGATCTTTTGCTGGTCTACCTTGTGAATCTTGAAGTTGCACCTCCACTGACTGGTAAGTGCCTTTGTCCGATGGAAGGGCTGATGGCGCGCAATAAACTGCTAACTTGGAGGGAATAAAGCCAGTTGTCGTCAATGTTTGTTGACCTCGGGTTAGGTTTGTGGCAACTGCTGTTATTGTTATGATGCCTGGCTTGTAGGTTGTATTCAAAGTTGCCAATCCATAAGTTTTGCCAGCCTGTATAGTTATTTGTGAGTCTATTTGACCTACAGTCGGATCAGATGAAGCTATAGAAACAAGAGTATCTGATGGAAAAATTGATGTAAACCCCGTTGCATTTTGCAATTCAACTGCAATTTGCGGACACGAGTTATCATCCGCGGGTACTTGCGAAGGTCCGACAAATATTTTGATCAAAGATGGATTTGACGCGACCGGCGTCGTTGCGATGGTTAGCTGTTGAGATGCATATCCTTGAGCTACCGTAGTAATCACAGCTGACTGAACGGTTGTATTATTTTGGACAGTCGTAAAGTTCGCTGTTGTAAACGTTTTTCCTTCAGGAATTGTGACGAATTGAGTTACATTTCCCACCTTGCCATCTGAACATGATAAAGTCACTGGCACCCCTCCTTTGGGTGCTTTTGCTGGAGACCCACTTGAATCCTGCAATTGAACCATTAAAGCATTGTATGTATAGCCGTCAGCTGGTAGGGTTGGTGGAAATCCATATATTGCAACTGCATTTGGAATTGGCCCTATCGTGGTTATTGAGGCTTGTACTGTTGCGTAGCCAGTAGCTGAGGCAGAAATCATGCTTGTTCCTGGCGAAAATGTTGAGGTGAAACTTGCTGAGGCATAAGTTGCTCCTTTAGGTATTGTTATCGACTGATCAACAGTTCCTATACTTGTGAGAGAGGATGAGAGGCTAATTGTTGTATCTTGCAATGCTCTTGCAGGTTTTCCAGTAGAGTCTTGTAATTGCACAAAAATGCAGTTGTATGTGTTGTTGTCCGCTAAAACACTGGCAGGGCCTGTGAAAATTTTGAGGTTTGAAGGGCCAGTTGTTTGTGCAAACGAAATGTTTTGATTAATTATGGTAAAGGCGGAGACCACAAAAATTAAGATTAATGTTAGTTGTGAAATTTTTTTTAGCAATATTTTCACCTGTTATGTTACTTTGAATCTGGGTTGCTTTTGGTTAATTAGGCATAATTGCGACTATCTTAAGTATATTGTGTATTAATATATGTTATACTCGAACTGTTGAACTGTTCTACCAATGACCACAAAAAGAAATTAAACATAAAGAATAAATTTCAAATAAAGACAAGTTAGAACCTTCGTCGGTTTTTTTGGAATTAGCCCTTATCTTACCACGTTCGGACAACACTTGTCCGAATCAGCTCCATCGCCAACATAGTGGGAATTTAATGGATATCCATCAAAATCAAACTCTAGAAAAATGCAAGTTAATATTTGAATAATGCGTAGTTATGCCTTAGCGAGTTATCCAGCTATGCTTCAATCTACATAAAAGATATCGGCGGGCGCATAAAAGCGTCCATTTTATGTTGAAAGACGAAAAAGATCGTTGAGTTATTAAACGCTATTTTGTCATAATTTTTCTAGCGGCTATTTCAATGTCTTCTGCTTTGATAGTTTTTCTTCCAGCATGATTAGCGTAATCAAGTGCGTCTTTGGCAATCTGAACGCCAATCTTCTCAAGGACTTTTCCAAGCTCCTTTGCTCCTTCCTCACTTACCCTTGCTGCCCCGGCTTTCTTACATAATCTGCTCATCGGAGCTATTGATATTTCTAATTCGTTCATATAGACTTCATCCTAAGTCTCTTTTAGTTTTCAAGTAATTATTAAGCTTTGTTATCTATTTTCTCCTCAATTTAGCAAGTTATAAATACTAATAGCTCTCATACATTGAATTCCGAGGTCAGTTAAATGGCAAAAAAACCAGTTAAAAAAGAAGAAAAAAAAGCCCCAGTTAAGAAAAAGTAAACCCTCGGCATAGGCATACTTACCTCTATATTTTTTCTTTTTTCAATGTCAATATTAGAGATTTTATCTAAACACAATTAGGAAGACTCGAAAAATTCAGGTTGTACGAAAAGACGAAACTTAAAGAATGGATTGACCGACCAAAAGTAATGGAGCACACTCAAATTACTCTAAAGTTTTAAATTAAGTTGGAGCCTTATGCGAGGGATTTTAACCCGCGAAAATTACCTTTACCAAGCTGCCCGATTCATTGAACCGATGAGCTTTAAAGGCATTATTTTTGAGAAGCCGTTCTATGGCCTTGGGTCCTCTTGAACGGTTTCCATGTGTGTAGCCACCGGGTTAGAAGTGTCCTGAAGCCGTCGAGTTCGTCTTTTTTAAGATATATCTTTATAATGTGCCTTTTCGAACTTGACTTATATCATTGTCATTTCATTGCTCAATGGTTAAGTTATCGACGGTTAATTCTTTCAATCCGATACCTAAGAAGGGCAGTAGCTGTTTGAGCTGAGTTATGGTTAAGTGGGGTTTTATCTTCGAGTTTTTCACAATTTTTCTATTTATATGCACTGAAGTCAATCCCGCATTTCTTAACCCCATAACATCGGTTTCTAAAGTATCGCCCCACAAACACTGCTTTCTCTGGGTTAACACCTAAGTATCTGAGAGCCATTTTGAATATTTGTGGGTGAGGTTTTCTCAAGTTTACATCTCCACTGACAACTACTATATCCAAAAATTGTTTTAGTCCAAATTCTTCAAGAAGCTCCCATGAGCATTCAGAAAATGTAAGGTTAGAAATTACGCCTACCTTATAGTTGTCGTGAGCAAGCTTTAGAACCTCAACAGTCTGTGGATCCAGCGACACATATTTTTTGAATTCTTTAGAAAAATACCTCACCGCTTCTAATGCCAGAAAAGTTTTATCTTTAAGGTTCTGGCCTAACTCTGCTATGGTGCCTTCGATATACACGCTAAAATGTGGTTCTTCCAAAGAATCGACTGTTTCCCTGTAGATTTTGTCAACTGCTTTGAAGTAGGCATGTTTGAAACGTTAAAGGAGCAATCAAGGCCGTTGGCCGATAGGTATTCATGTGTTTTTCTTAGACTTTCGGTGTATGATTTATGTTCGTCGTCTAATAGAACTAGAGTGTCGAAAAGGTCAAAGAGGATAGCTTCAAAAGTCGGTTCTAAGCCCTGGAAAGTGTTGCCGAGATTTTTGCAAGGAAAGGCATTTTCGCTGTATGTTGGACTTTGCTTTAGTTGCTGCATACCCGCTGAATTTATCTATGTCGTTGCAAAAGATATAGCGGTTTAGTCCATAACCTATTGAGTGAACTGGAAACTATTTAGCCACATTAGTGCAGAAACGAAGTATTGAAACCAGAATGCAATGCTCCTTCCTTTATGATGTCAGCAGGTAACGTAAATGATTGAAACCGCTTTCTTTTTTTATGTTCAATATTATCTATGATTTCTGGCGTCAGCATAACATAATCTCTTTTTCCCCATTGTCCAGTGCTATCAAAGGTCTTCTAAAATCTGGGCCCCATAATAGGAAAGGTCTTTCGGGTTTTTACCTTATCATGGAACACATAAAATACAAAAAATAATTTCTGGCTTGTCTTATCCTATGGCACCCAATCCGCGAGAGGTTTTAGCATATGCAGTGTTCATTGCTTCAGGGCAGGTCAGCCCTCGGGTAAAGTACTCTCTACTACGCTTCTTAATCGGGTTCATGACTTTTTTTACGTTGTCTGAGCTAGTTGAGTCTTTTTCTTGCTGGTTCTGTACCATACAAGAACTATAAGGAAAACCACTATGATTATAACAATTATCAATATGACCCAGCCAAGCGCACTGAAAAGCTGATTCGCAGCTGGTGCCGCCGCGGTGCTTATGACTAAGACCGTACCGCCGTTGCCTCCACTTGTAACGTAGACGTATGAACCATTGGGGGCGACAGTTATAGTGGCCGGATTTTCTCCAAGGGTTACCGTTGCCGTGACTTCGTTCGTAGCTGTGTCTATTACTGAGAGGGAACTGCTAAATTCATTATTGACATACGCGTATTTGCCGTTTGGCGTTACAGCCACAAAGCTAGGGCTACTTCCCACAGTTACCGTTGCCGTTACTGCGTTGGTGGCTGTGTTTATGACTGAGACCGAATCATTGATATTATTAACTACGTAAGCGGATTTGCCATTGGGCGTTATAGCCACTCCGAAAGGCTCGGTTCCAACCGTTATTGTCGTTGTCACGGTGTTGGTAGCAGTGTTTATGACTGAGACCGAACGGCTGCCTGAATCAGTAACATAAACATATGCGCCGTTTGGCGTCACAGCTAGGCCATATACATCGCTTAAACCCGTTATAGTTGTCGCCACCGTGTTCGTGCCTGTGTTTATCACTGAGACTGAACTGGTGACTTCATTCGCCACGTAGGCGTATTTGCCGTTTGGCGTTATAGCCACCCCAACAGGATAGCTTCCAACGGGTATAGTCGCTGTCACCGAATTCGAAGCAGTGCTAATCACCGAGACTGAGTCACTCCCGCTATTTGTAACATAAACATAGTCGCCGTCTGGCGTTATAGCCACACCGCCAGGCTTGTTTCCTACGGGTATCGTCGCCGTGACCGTTTTCGTCACAGTGTTTAGAACCGAGACCGAACCGTTGACGTAATGTATAATATATGCGGTTGCACCGTTTGGCGTGAAAGCCACACCGTCAGGCTCAGTTCCAACGGTTATTGTCGCTGTCACCATGTTTGCGGCTTGAGCTGGCTGAGGCAACAATGCGAAAGCGAATGACAGGAAGAAGATTACTAGGAGAATGCAGCCTACTCTCAGAGTCTTTGTCCCATGCTTCATTCTTTCACCTCATCCATCAAACCGTTCGCAGACGTTAGATAAAAGGCCCGTGATGGATGCAATAAGGGCCCCAAAATCTGCATTATTGCCTGTGTAAATGGTGTTAATTTCCATGAGCCTTCTTAATTAACTTAGTTTTTAAAACTTTGGGTAAGTTTAAGAACTGTGCGCAATAGTCATCGTTTTTCGTGTTCTCACATCTCAGTTTCATTGCCCTTTTGGATCTTTTTGTATATTTTTTAACTTCTTACTATTTAAAAGAAACTTTGCGTGAAGGCGCTCAGCGATGAATCAGTGTGTCAGTTTAGCCTGGACTTTTTCCGGGAAATTTTTTGACGCGCCCATACGCTCAGGCATGGCCTTGGTTTGGAATAACATTTCAGCCTTAATGGAAGTTTCCCAAAGTGGAGAAGCCTGTCTCACCCGCATAGCCAAGAAGCAAGGACTGAAATCGATTAGAACATTTTGCCATCCATTCAAAAACAGAATAATGCCCTTCCCTATCCCCTAATTTTTTTTGTGAGGTCGTACACTACCGCAAGAGAACCTTTAGAGGCGATTAAATATCGCTCAAGGCATATTTTTTTTATGCTTTCAAAAACAGAACAAGAATTTTTGAAGAATCCTTCCAGCTTCAACTCAAATTATGCTAAATCCCTTCGCCACCGGATAAACAGCAAATATCGAGCGTTCGAAGAAGAAATGAAACTGCTGAAGGTGGCGGAAAACTGCAACCTGGCTGCAGAATTTAGAAACCGGCGAAAAACTTCAAATTCGGACCATTCATTGAATCGGGGGCAAAGTTGGAGCCTTCGGCGGGATTTGGACCCGCGACCATTACCTTACCAAGGTAACGCCCCACCGGGCTAGGCTACGAAGGCATATAATGCTGTTACCGTGAAAGAACTGCTTCTTGGCAATAAAACGGTTACGGTTGCTATAGCAAATAGTAATTTCGGGTTTAGTGATTTTGAGTTGTTGAGAATTCAAGGTTTTTCAGGGAGCGTTTTCAAACGCTTAGATTTTTGGTTTTTTTGCAACTATATCTTAGAAGGAGAAGGACATGGTGCTAATTCCATTTGTCCTCCTTCTTCTTTCAAAAAAGAACAACACAAAAGTCCAAGTTGTGGTTCTCTTTGGATATCCATGTCTCATTGATTCACATTATAGCTACTAATCATTTTTTATTACCCTTTAGGGCAGAAAAAAAAGTCCTCTAACAAAGCCCCACGATTGAGCAATGAGAAGAAACATAGCACAAAGCTGAACAACGGGAAAACTCCCAAACTGCAACTGCCCCAAACCCTGAACCAAAAAGGCAAACTGAAACACAAAGAACAAAATTTAACCCAACCGGTCAATATTTTGTTTCATAATTCTCAATCAAGATGTGTCAAACGGTGAGGAAAAGCTTCATATTAACTAGACGTTACACAATCTTGCATTGAGCGTTGCAGGGGTCTCCAAGCCAGGTCAACGGAGTAGGGCTTAGGACCCTATCGCGTAGGCGTTCGTGGGTTCAAATCCCACCCCCTGCACCAATTACTTCTCTTCGTTTTTTCTTTTTTTTTCTGCTTCGTTTTCTGTTTTGCCTCACTCTGTACACTCAAGCCGCTTCACTAAACTGCAGATTCTTTTTCTGTTTGGCAACTTTGGAAATGTAGTTTGTTTCGCCTTGAAATAGTGCTTCTTGAAGTTGGACATATAATAGCGTGTTCTGATTTGTTTGTGACCCAACCGTTGCATTACATAGTACATGTCTTTTGTTGCATGATAAAGCATTGTGCCTTTCCAGTAACGAAAGGTGTGAAAGTGGATTTTCAGTAATCGTGGGTTCTGAAGCTTATGTGCAGTCGTTTCCGCTGATGACTAGTGCTGTTCCAAAGTGATCCACTGGCATGTTAGGGGTTGAAAATATTCTGTCACCGTAAGTTTTGGGTAGTTTTTGGAGCATTTCTAAGAGTTTGTTGCTAAGGTGAACAACTCGTGGGTTACTGTGCTTTTCAGCAGTGATGTTGACTACTTTGCTTTCAAAGTCTATGTCGTCCCATTTAAGCTGCCAGATTTCTCCGCATCTTGCACCTGTTTCTTTCAGAACCTGTAGGAAACGTTGCCACACGTTGAGTACAGCCTGCAATGAGTTGGTCTATTTCTGTTTCTTTAGGTATAAAGGTAGTTTGCGGATTGTTTGATATAGCGGTGGATTCCATGTTCCTCCTGTCATTTTTAGCTATGATGATAGCGTCTACAGCGTTGTTTTTTCTGCCATTGCTCCATGCTGTTTGCTATATTCTTTGATCGTTTCTGGATCATACAGATTCGCCCCACGTCTGTAGCACTTGAAGCAGCTTTACCCCTCCTCTCTATGTTGAGTCGTCTTTTTCCATCTTTTTTTGCCACCAACGTATTTTACGATTTTGCTCTTGACGTCTAGATTGCTTGGAGATACACCCGCAGCAGTCTTTGTTATCTTTGCGGTTCCAAATTTTTCGCCTCTAATGCGCATATTTGGTTGCTATACGTAGAGGGCAGGCTATTAATCGCCGTCGCAGATTTGTCTGTTCATGTCTTTCGCTAAAACGATGCCGCATCCTCTGCAAGAGCGCTGCGTTTTTTAGGTTGTCTGCATACTCCGTCTCGCCAAATTTTCATGCCACACAAGCATTTATAGATAGACACGCAGACACCATTCTGTTCGATTTTTATGAACATAGTTAGATAGGAGCAACGGTAGCCTTCTGAGAACTCATTAGAACTGTTAGCATAATCATGTTTATCTTGGTCTATGAAACGGCAGTAACTTCCTCTTTTCTTCCTCGCCCTACTGTAGCCAAGACGCGTAGCACGTTTGTTAACACCTATCATAATCCTTAATTCTGTATATACGCTTTGTATTCAGGAAACCAATGTATAAGCAAGTCCTTTAACACCTCACCATAGCTGCATTCTTCCTTTCCTTCAATAGCTAGTTTAAAGCATTGTCCAGTAACTCTTTCCTAAGCGAATTGAGCATTCTCAGCTGTCCTTTTTATCTTTTTTTCCGCAACATTTTAAGCAGAGTAGAGTCATCTAATTTTTCTGTACCTCGCCATTCAGTCCAAACCCTTTCTGCATACACGTTTTTTCCCGCACTCACTACAGTGCCATTTTACCATTTTAATCACCCATATCTACTTATATCATAAGTCTACAGAGCTACACGTTGCATCTCTGTTGACTCATGTAACTTAGCTCTCCATGTTCCTCTGAGTTTCTATTCTTCAGCGCTCTAACCGGTGCTAAGGAACACCTTCGCAGCCGACCCGTCTAAACGCAGCCCAATACGAGTATTTTTTGTCAACGTCACCCAAGATCTTCGAAATCTTTATGCCCCCATACCTTTTGCCCATCCGTTCAGACAGTTCTTTTGATATTGTTTTCATCTTTATGTCTCCATCTGTTCGGAGTCAACCCTTCAATAGTCTCAATTACTGCTTCTTCCTCATCGTTCAAACAGTTCCTTTCTTCAACTTTTCTACTATAGTTATTCAATGCTCTAACTTCCCTCCGTCTGTTTCACTATCATTTTTGTTTTCATATTGCTTCAAAACATCATGTTCCACTAAAACATGAGTTGAAGACGTTCCTAGCTCTTTGGAAAAACCCAATAGCCTTAGAATATTTCCTATCTTTACTCCGAAAATTTTCTCTCTGTTTGAAGAAAATAATTCATTTGCTACGCACTGCCGAAGGTGCCACATTGAAAGATATTCATCAGCTGTTTTTTTGCCGCTTCTTTACGAAGCACCTTTAGCACGATGTCAACTTCGTTGGTGGATTTCTGGAAATTTTTTCCTCTTTGCTTAGTTTGTTTTTGTTTAACATATTGAATCAATGTTTTAATATATCCCGCAGATATATCTCGTATCAGGAGATACTACTTTGTCAACAACACCATTTTACAATGTTTACTTAAGAAAAAACAAATGTCTTTTCAGGATATTTTTCCAGAATGTTCCAAAAATAGAAACGTAGCCCGTAAAAGACTCAATGCACTAATCGAACAAGGATTAATAACTCAAGACCAAAATCGGCGCAAAGGACAGAAATCAATCATTTCTTTAACTCCTAAAGGAGAAATAAAATGTTTAAAACATAGTTAGAACAAATTATGAAGAGTCTGGACTATATCGATTCTATTTTTGAAATTCTACAAAAAACTAAGCTCGAAGAGTTTAGAGAGCGTTTGCGCCAACTCTCACCCACTATTCATGTAAGCGGCCCTTATGGAGGCGATTTTCCATGAATAAAGATACGGAATATGATAAACAACAAATAACCGATACTCTCAAAAACCTGGAAGAAGCCTTTATTAACTTTCATATAATGCTTAAAACCAATACTAGCAATCAATACTCAAAAATCGTAATAGAAACTGTAAAGTTCTTTGTCGAAAATCCATCGAGAGAATAAGGCAAGTCTACTCAAATATCTTTTGCTGTCTTTTTCACCCGTACACGGTCATTAGAAATACTGTTACGTTTAGCCCATCACATATAAGGCACATGGAAAAAATGAGTTTAAGTATATTGGCGTGCACCACCACAAAATGACAGGACCATTTCGAGCAGGTTTTTTACAACCTTCTGTCAATAATACTTAATTTTCCAGCGAAAGAATAATAGAGCACATGATAGTTGGCGTTAAATCAACAATTCAACTGAGCCTAACTCGTTTAAGTAATGTTAAGTTCGCAGTTTCAATATACTTTGCTCTAGGCATGCCTGCTTTCTGCATCAATCTTTTTACGGCTAAATTTTGCACCTAACGATTGGATTAAGAATGCGAATGTTGCATTTTATTTTTTTATGTACATAGTATGTGCATCCTTTTCTGTCCAATACTTATTGGCGACTTTTATTAATTATAATAAAAAGCTTGTAGACTACAAACGTTCTTTAAGAATTTATTTAGCCTATTTGGCGATTTTTTCCACTGCTATATTTGTAATAGTTATTCCTTTGTCAGCGAATGGCATTCCTGACTTTGATTAGCTGCTCCTAGTTATCCCAGTTTTCTTAGCTTATTTTGCATTTGCCGCACTAAATCTGACAAAGAAAGCGATTCGCAAGAAGAGTATCCTAATTATGACAATAATACTGTTAATTAGCGCCCTTTTGCCCATCGCAAACGCATTCGCCTCTCAAGAATTAGTTATTGCACATGTAGCCAGCGTATCTGACCCGAATCAAAAAGTGCAGGTTATAGGCAATTTCACACGCAACAATTTAGCGACGTTTAACTTCTTGAGGGCAAGCAGTGACTACTGGAAATACCTTTTAGTTGGGACTGGAGCGTGCTATGAAAGTGCAATGGCCGACAGTACTTTACTTAAAGATGCCGGCTTTGATGCTCGCATTATAGCTTTGCCCGGCGAAGATCATGACTTCACAGAAGTTAAAATTAACGACATTTGGATGGTTATGGACCCAGGCTATAGTTTTACTGCGCCAATATCGAGGGAACAGCGGGCTGATGCGAGACTTACTGAAATGGGTGCAATTTCATACGTAATTGCTTACACTGGGTCAAATTTCACGGAACTAACTTCATTTTATGTCCCAACTGACGCTATAACCATCAAGATAACCAATGGAAACGTCCCCTTGCCCAACGCACAAATCTATCTTTTACATCAGTTCCAAAACAAAACAACTCGATTGCCCGACACTAATCTGTCATTTTTTACAAATTCGACAGGTGAAGTTACTTTGCATCTGGGGGCGCTGTCTTATAATCAAAATGCAAACAGATCTCAAGACTATTATTGTATTTACGTAAACGGACAAATCAAAGGGAACCTGACAAGTACCGGAACATGTAAAACACAATTAATTGCGATAAATGTTTCTTAACTTTAATAATTAAGAAATGCAAAAAATTTTCACAGATGACAGGACTCGTTTTTTAGCTCTTTAAATGTTATGTGTAAAGCCTGATCTCCTCGCTGCGAACACTGTTATTTTGGGGAATAAAGCCTTGTAGTCGCCTTATTGACTCTTTTAGGGCGTTATCACAAGTTTTTGAAACGTTCAAACCCATCTCATAAGCCAGTTTACTAATTCAGGATTCAATTCTATTGCGCTTATTTGTGTGGTCACCGTTTTAACCCCGACATAAAAATGGGCGAGACTAAGAAATATAGGTTAGTCTGATCAATCAGGTATCTCTGTCATTTACTAACTTCAACTGGTTTAGCAACTACAGATTTGGGAACTGCCAAATTTTGAATTTCACTTTCGCTGATATCCCTCACTCCAAGCCTCATCAAATATGAAGTTAATCTCTGAACCAGATTTTGGACGAATGGCGAATCCACAATTGCTACGCAAGTAATGGACTCATTTTCAAGATTTTTTCGTAATTGCTTTTCACTAATAGTACACATATGGTCAAATCTACAGACAAGTCCATCTTTTAAATCGGCGGCATAAGGAAGAAAGTGAACATAACCAGCACCGTTTCTGACGCAAGATTTTATGGTGTTTTCTGAAATGCCTGGCCGGTCTGAAACATACTTTTCAAGTGATTCCGCCTTCAGCATTAGAACATTCTCGATTTTGCTTTCATGACTAAGGTCACATAGAGGTGTCACTACGACAAAAAATTTACCTGCTCTGGTTCTTAAGATGCCTCCAGTTGAAAGACATTTTGGATTTGCCTGTTTGTATCTTTCGAAGCTGTGGAAAGTTCTTATCTTATCCAAACCTGCCTTACTTTTTCCCTCTTCCAGTGCCTCTTCTTTCTTCGGTTCTTTTTTGGGTATCTTTTCCTGCTTAGGTAGAGCTTCGATGTCTTTTCTAATCAAAGCTATTAGCCCATCATCTTTCTCAAGCTTTCGAGTTAGTATTCGTGTAAAGAAGTTTTCCAAGTCAGCTTCTTGGGTATCATGTGCTACCCCTTCTTCCGGGTCAAGCATATTTATTATCGCTCTTATACCCCCGACATCCAGATTGTGAATTGTCCACAGAGCTTGGTTTAGTTTGCTTTCGACGTTACGTGCCCATCTAAGAAAAATTTTCAATTCTGGATTTTGAGTTAACCATTTGTCGAGTTCATTGAGGACCTTGTCTCCTTTGACGCTTCCTTTATCCAATACTCTAACAATTCTGCCCAAATTGTTGTCTTTAATAAATCCTGAAGGACCTTCAATACCTTTGTCAGTGTAGACAATAATTGGCGCAAATATCTTTTTTTGAAGCGAAAGTAACAAACCTTTTGCTTCGGTATCTTCTTCCTTCATTATCCAGTCAAGAACTATTAGGTCTACTTCGGGTCGTTGGTCAAGTATTTTCTCCGCTTCGGAAGAAGTACTAGGCAACAATGACAGAAACGTTTTTGCCTCTAAGGTCGTCTCCTAGACTTTTTATATCATTTGGCTCGTTGTCAACAATCAAGGCTATCGAAAAGGTGATTTCGTCGATAGCTATACTCAAACTAACTCCTCCGGAAATGTAATTTTGAAATTCGCTCCAGTAAGGGTCTTAGAATCGGCCATCACTTCTATCTCTGATTTGTAGTTTTGCAGTATATCGTTTATTATGTATAGACCCAGACCACGTCCGTCAGGTTTTAAGCTAATGAAAGGTTCAAACAGGTGTGTCTCTATCTTAGGGTCGATACCTGGTCCATCATCCGCAAAAATAATTGACCTTTCCTTAGCCGTTACGACAACTTTGATTTCTCTTCCCTCTCGAATTGGTTTGAATTTAAGCCAATACAATGAATTATCGAAGAGATTGCTGAAAATTTGCATAAGATGACCTTTTCCCATATTAATACTTAGCTTGCCATTTTCGACGACGTTTACTTTGACACCCAAATCATTGATACTTGATGAAAAGAAAGCTTTCATACTTCTGGCGATTTCACTAACATCTAAACATTCGGTATATCTTCGCTTTGAATAATACAACGGTTCCAATTGCTGCAAGCCTGTTCTAACTATTTCCATTTGACTAATTGCCAACCGAATATTCTCGGTTACCTCTGGATGTTCTTTAAATCTGCTTAAAACACCTAAGCTTTTCTGGAGTTGTTGTTCAGCGAGCCTAACTGACCTAGAAAATTCATGTGTCATCCTTTCCGCTGTCATTCCAATTCCGCTTAAAGCTATTAAGTTGTTTATCGCTTCCTCTGAAACCGCGAGTTCTTCTAAAAGTTTTCTTTTCCCAGAATCTATCTTCTTTGTAGCATCCTTATTCTTGTCGACAGTAATAGTTGCCGAAAGAATTTCATTCCTTGCTTCATCCATTCTTCCACTTGATATGTTTTCATTTGCCCTTTCTAACGCAGCAAATGTCGCTTCGGAAGAATTAGAAACGATGTCTCGTCCTGTATCTATTTCGACTATTGCTTCCTCCACTTTTTCCTTTGAACGCTTAGTATGAGGAGAACCCATGTATCTCTGCAAACCAAGTAAATCAGCAGCTTCTATTGCTAAATCTCGCAAATCGTTAAAAGCATCACCTACCTCAATCAAACCTTCTCTATTCGTTTTATCTTTTAGCTGTGGATTGAGACTTTGAGAAATTTCAACATAACCAACAACTCGGTCATTTCCAAGAACTTTTCCAGGGTTCAAAACTCTGCGTCTGTCAAAATTTAGCCAATCATTTCCTTGTTCTCCATACGGTAACACTCTGAAATTGTCACGATAGATGCTAACGCCACATAAGGCGTTTAATAGTTCAAGTTTTTCCTTGTCCATTTCATATTTTTTCCAAAATCGCCTGTCTCTTTCAAACGCATACAACTTGAAACGGAAAGGACCGCATGTCGGCATCCTTAAATCAATATCCTTTCCTCGCTTAATCTCGAAACGCTCTTGCCCCTTTCGCAGGTCTACACTATCTGGCTTACCTGTCCCATCTGGCGTTCGGATTGTATAGGTCATAATTCCGCTGCTGTTTATGTCAGCATCAAGGAGATATGGAGCGTTTTTCAACAAAGGATTCTGGATAAGCCCGTTGAATTCTTTGAAATTGCCACATTTGAACCAAATCTCAAAATCTTCAGCTTTTGAAATTGGACTTGAAAGACGAGCAAGCCCTAAGTGAACTTTCTTGACAAGTTTTTTGTCCCAATCGCTTCTTAATTGCGATATCCGGAGCAATGTACCGTGGTCGCCTTCTTTGAATTCTTCCGGAATTCTTGTTTCCCAAGTGCATTCTATCTCATCCAAATATGCACTTTCAAGAAATTTATTTCCCTCAATTTTTACTATTACTTCTAATGGTGATAAGAAAACAACTTCTTGAGTTTTAGGGTCAAACCGACAAAAACGGCTTATGATTTCTAAGTGTAGCCCTAATTTGTCAGCCGAAAAACGTCCAACACCTTTTTCCCCTAAGGGTAATCTGTGGTATTTGACAGTTCTGTTTCTTTGACCATCTTCTCCTCTTTTGTTGTCTCTTGCTGGTTCCATCCAGGCGACTTTTATGGTCTCTGAGTCATCCCGTGCCCGTCGTCTCTAACCTCGATTCTGCCCTTGCCTTTATTAGTTACATCAGATAAAATAACGTGAACTTTTTTGGAATCGGCGTCATAGCTGTTCTTAACAAGCTCTATCATGGCAATAGTCTCATCGCTTATCAGTTCATGACCCAATAGATACAGGAGTCTTGCTTATAGGTCTAAACTTTAAAGTGCCATGTTCAATTTTTTCGTCCATTGTTATTTCCTTCTTGATTCTGTATAATCGATAAACCGATTATTTTGGCAAGCTGCGGTGGAACAGCATTACCCAAAAGGATGAATTGAGTAAACCCCTCACCAAGGAAAATAAAATCATCCGGAAATGATTGAATTCTAGCACCCTCTCGTACAGTTATTCCTCTATTGTAGTCGGGATGGATATATGAATTTGCATCTCGGCTTAGGTGGGAAATTATTGCAGGGGAAGGTTTGCCGCCGTTTATTTTTCTAAATTTGGTTCCAAAAGATTCTGTGTCATAAGGAAGAAGTGACTTATCGTTACATCTTTTAGAAAAATCCGTGTAGTCTTCGCCCTCTTTTAATAATTTGTAAATCTGAAGGTCTCTTGCCATATGTGACCTAGTAAAATGGTTAAATATTAAAGAAGAACCTGGTGTATCCAAAGTTTTTTTATCATGGCTATCACTTCGGATTACGTTAGCACCTTCTCCAGCACATAATTGGGGTAATCCACCGATGATATCTCTAAAAGAGATTTTTTTATTGGTTCCTTTTTGGTCAATAGACGACTGTATAATTGACAAACATCTTAAAGCCTCATCGGAATTACAAGACTTAGTTACTCGTTTGCCAATAAAGAAAATTCGTGTTCTATTTTGAGCTACGCCAAAATTGCTTGCATTTAGAATAAGTGTAATTGATTCGTATCTGTGTCTCCGAAATTCCTCTTTTATCAGGTTAGCATATTTGCCATTGTGAGCCGATAAAAGACCAGGCACATTTTCCATAACGAAAAATTCCGGTTCAAAAATATCTAATTGTCTAACAAATTGTTCATATAACTTATTCTTTGGGTCATTAAGGAAGCTAAGACAATTCTTCCCGTTTCTTCGATTTTTTCCTATGTTTGACCAACCCTGACATGGAGGTCCGCCAAAAACCAAAAAGATTTTTTCTTTAACTTTATTGCTAAGAAAATGGGAATCAAGGTTTTCTATGTTATCGTTAATCACTTGGTCTATCGAAAGTTCTGGATGATTCAGATAATATGTGTCAGTGGCTCTGATATTGTTATCAATAGCAAGTTTGACTGAGAACCCGGCATCCCTCAACCCAATAGAGGCTCCGCCAGCTCCGGAAAATACATCAACCATTGGTATGCCTTTAGAAAATACTACTCTGTTTTTTCTATAATACAAACAAAACTTGGGTAGATTGCAGTATTCACAAAATGGTTTATTTTTCTTGCAAATTTTCCTTCCATGAGCAAGCATATTAACATGCAAGTCGTATCTCATATTTTTCGGAAATAATTGTGCAAGTTTTATTTGAGCTTCATCGTGATGAAGACGAGGAGAGATAAAACCAAGCCGTTCACACACCGTTTGTACATGAGTATCCACCGGAAAAACTTGTCTGCGGAATGAATACATCAGTATACATAGAGCACTTTTAGGTCCAATACCATTTAACCTTAATAGGAATTCGAGTGCCTTAGAATTGGACCATTGTCTAAGTGGTTCAAGAGTTTCACTACCAAACTCGGATTTGATAATTTTCAAGTTATTAATAATTTCTTTGGCTCTTTGGTTACCTAATCCAGCGGACCCGATGATTTTCTTTATTATATTTGTATCGGCACTGGCTAATCCACGCCACTTCGGAAACAACGACGAGAGTTTATCATATGCTTCAGTATAACCTTGCTCGTTTGTTTTTTTAGATAAATGAATGTAAATTAGCTCATCTAACGGGTCAGACTTATTCCCATGATTTGGTGAATTGTAAAGTGCAATTAGAATATCATTGATTATTTTAGAGTTCCTTAATAGAAAATGTTTGTGGCTTTGCTCAAGAGTAAAGGTGTTTTCGTCGCTTCTGGATACCCCCAAAATAGTCTCAGATTTTAACAAATTCCTCTGAGATTTGTGAACTGCCAAGGCGCTCCCCTTAATTTAATGCTATATAAATCAGTACTGTAGTATTAAAATAATTTAATGCAATTTTCCGAGCTATGTTGAGAAATGCGATGCTCAGAGTATGTAAAGAGGACAATCCAATTTCTATCGAAAGCATCGTTATCCAGATTTTTCGTACTTTTAACATCGCAATTCGTGTCAAATCGAGCAAGATTTCTCGAAAAAAGCTCAAGGCGCTTTAAATTGCAACTTAGTGCTGAAAATGCTGTTAACGAAGGCGCGATATATTCAGGAGTCAACAGCGTTAGATACGCGGAGGACCGCAGTTTTGGAATGTTGGAATGACTAGTTGACTCTGTTCGAAAGTAACAAATGTAAGCATTATAGCAAGCGGTGAATGCACAAGCTTTTTGTTCTAAGGTAGTTATGCAGTTATGAGTGAAATTGGCGATCAGACATACATCAAATGAAGTCTATTCAGTTTTGGAATCACCACAGCTAAAGCAGCCGCCGAAGATTGAAAATGGCTCAGACTATATTGACGGGATACCGGTTTCAAGGTTAAGTGTTACAGGACAAATTGCTGTTCCCCACGAAATTCGAATGAAGCTGAACTTGATCCCTAGCAACACGGTAGCATTTGTCGTTAATTATATGGGCATAGTTGAATTAAGAAAAGCCAGGCTTAAGCTTGAGCTTACTTGATTCAACTTTACTTATTATGGATAACGGCATAACCGAGAGTAATCATAATCCATGCATTATCCGCCAACCACATACTTCAATTAAACAAAAGCGTGCGTTTAAGTAGCAACAATTGAGTAATTGCAATTACCTTTTACAACCGCTAAATAGTAACATGCAAGACGATAGTAAGGACAAAACCGATGATAGGTGTACCAATCAATGAAACAATTGCTAAGAATGTGACGGAATGCTTACTCCACCACTGATTTATCATACTAGGCTCTCACTTCTAAATCTTCTCCGATGTCTTTTATCGTGGAAGAAGGTTCACCCATCATTGATTTCAGTTCCATGAGAAACTCGAATGGGGAGTTATTATCCTCTTTGTTAAGAATATTAATTAACGATTCCATCGTGCTTTCTGTTTGGGTAACCATATCGTTTGAAAGGGCACTTAGCTTTGCGTAATTGTAAAATCTTTCCAGTTTGCATATAGCCAAACCAAATTTCTTCCTTAGATAATTATTATAAATTTTCAAACCATCCATAAACAAATGGAAGTCTTTGTTTAACAAGTTAGTTCTTAAGTCTAGATTAGACTGTCGGACACGCTGAAGAACTATTTTAAGTCTCAACTTCGACAATTCTTAGATCTGTAGGGTAGAAAAAAAAGAATTCTTTAAACCGCCCGGGTATCCAATTTTGACCTTTTCTAGAAAAAATGAATCTTTCAAAGGAATATAATTCAAAATTAGTTGCAAAAGCAACAAATGAAGCCAGAACAAGAGCGAAAAAAGCACGGAACATAAACGGAATTTCAATCAATTCCGTGTTTAATATTGGCGCATCGATAACCGCTGCTGCAAAAATGACGCTAAATAAACCAAGATAGAGAAATGCAAAACCATGGTCAATTCTTTCGGAGAAGATATATGTTTCAGGACTTCTACGAGCAACATTCACTCTTTGTGAATCAGAGAGGAAACAAGTCACCAATGCTACCCCATATGACAAGACCGAAATAACAAAAAAGACATTAAATAGTACGATATTTGGCGAATTAATTGTTATTAATCAAAAGAGAGCTATAAGGAATAAGAAGGGTATAATGAAGAAAAAAATGTTTTTCAAAAATATATACGTCATCCAGTTCTCAAAGGCCCAGTTTCTTGCGTTGGAAAGATATCTGTAACCTGTAACGCTGTTCTCTTTGCCTTGATTCTTCATTTGTCTTAATACTTGTCATTTAGGCTTTAAAAATTATTATCATCGATTGAAGCTAGTTGCCAAGGAAGCGAGTGATATTAGAATAAAAAAGAGGCAGTGAGGATGAAATCTCCACTGGCTGAGAGTGCAATTCCCATCCCGCTCAGTTATGAAAACCTGTGGCAACACTCACGGCAAATGTATCGTTGAATTTCTCCAGTGCACGAGTGCCTTATTCCGTCTTTGTATGACCTTTGGCTGTTGCAATTAGGACAGTTTATGACTTTCTGTTCCATTAGTATGTCTCCTTTTTTTCGTTTCTGTCGCTTTACTAAAGAAAAGGGGGAAATGCGGGTGACATCTCCATGCTCAGAGGGTTCAAATCCCACCCCCTGCACCAACACATTTTCTTCAAATAATTGTGTAGGTCAGCACATTATAGCTGTTAAATGTGTTATTTGTAAGGAAACTACACGCTCAAATCGAGTGTTTCCGCTCTTCAGATTTTAACGCGCGCTGAAACCTTAATTGGTGCGGAAGAATAATAGCTGCTTAGCGGTCGAGTTCTAGAATGAAAATTGATTTGGGACCTAAGAATTGCCTTTATCCATTACCAGCTACTCTGGTTGGAGTATTGGTCAATGGCAAACCTAACTTCATTACCATTGCACATGTGGGGATAATGGATTTAGGATCTGTCTCACTTGGAATGAACAAAGGTCATTTCAGCAATGCTGGAATAAAGGAAAATAGCACTTTTAGCATTAACATTCCATCAGAGAAAATAGTAAAAAAAACCGATTACTGTGGTCTGGTTTCTGGAAAAACAGAGAACAAAGCAATGATATTTAGGACTTTTTTTGGAAAGCTAAAAACAGCGCCCATGATTGAGGAATGCGCAGTAAACATGGAGTGCGAATTGATAAAAACGGTTGATTTTCCAAACCATGACGTTTTCGTTGGGAAGATAGTCAATACTTTTTGTGATGAAGAGGTTCTCATAGAAGGTTCTGTGGATTTTGGCAAAGTGCGGCCTCTCTTATTTGTTATGAACGACCGTAGTTACTGGAGTCTTGGACGCAAAATCGCGAAAGCTTGGGGCATAGGAAAAGACCTGGAAAAATAAAAGCTCTGACAGACTTCTATCATGACTGAATCAAACATTCACCTTGGTACTTCTGGCTGGAGCTAAACGATTGGGAAGGTCCATTCTACCGAAAAGACAAAAAAAGAAAGCTCAGTGCCTAATCAAGTGCTTTAGACGAAAAAAACGTATATCCTTCAACTGTATATCAGGCTTTTTGCCAGTGCGCGATAAAAACGAAGAAAAGTTTTTGCATAGAAAACAGAATTAGCAGTGTCGTCAGCTTATTGAGGATTCAAATAATCCCACCTTCACTAACAAAAGCAAACTTGGAAAGATCAGACTATCCAGCCGGCATTGGCTTTGCAACTGCCAAAAATGAAGAGTTCCAAATAACTAACCTTTCAAATAAGCGCTACATACGTTCTATCCGGATCTTCTTGCTCCGCAATTGGGGCAAACAAGGGTATTTTCTAGCATATCCGTTTGGCAGTATTGGCACGCTACAAGCCGTAGTTTCGGTGGCTCGTTTGTCGGTCTTTGGCTTTGTGAAATGACTTGAAATTGCATCTCTTTCGAGGTTACGTCTGGTCTTCCATGAACGGCGACGACTCCTTTGATCTCCCATTGGACTAAGTCGCCTGTGGACGTATATGTTGGTCGGGAGCCCGCCGGGATATTTGTGCTGAATTTGAATGCTCTGCTGCTTCCGTTAACTAGTTCGGTAGTTTGGCTGCAGACTGGCTTCACTTGGTAGAGAATTCTGTTTTCTGTTACTTGCCGAGTAACCATGCTTTTAATCGCAGGGTCATATTCAGTTCTCATGACCTGAGTGGTCTCTAAACATTTGATTTCACATCGGATTTCGTCTGCCTGAATATCTTCATGGGGTGAAACTGTGAATATTCCTTCTAAATTATCGCCCAAAACAAAGTATTGATCCGCGAGTTGTAGGTTTACGTCTGCTTTTGGAGCAATCAAATGCCCTTCAATTTTCTTTAGGAATCCCATCGATACCGCAAAATACTTGTGAGCCAGCCGCTTAAAAGCTTTTAAATGTTTTGAGATTGGACGCCAATAGTTTGTTGCCGTGGTGATTAATGTAATGCTTTTCCGAATGTGAATCTTTTTGCGAACTAGTTTTAGTTTTAAAAATTTTTTCTCATTCTCTTTCTCAAGCTTTTTGAAGAAGTCAGTGCTACCACCCACTGTCGTTGTTCTCGTAAAGCAGAAGAAGAAGAAGAAGAAGAAGGTGCTTCCCGCGGGCTTCTTCTTCTTTCTGAGTGTAGTAGAAGGAGGACGCGATGTTACCACCATCCTTACTTCTTCTACCAGAGAAGAACAACACCCGTTGCTACCACCAACTGTTGTTGTTCTACTTACAAATCAGAAAAATCGCACTGTGTGATACTCGAACCAAAAATTAAATGATTATCCTGATAAACTAAGATTCAGCGGCGGAAGACTTAAGCGCCCATTCTCAATCTATCCAGAACAAGCAGGTTTTAGCATGGTCCACAGAAGAGTACGTGGCGGACAATTCACAATCAAACATGTTGAGAAGAAATGTCCGGTCGAGTTGGGGGAGGAATTGTTAGTGAACATTACAGACATAGCTCCAAGCGGAGATGGTGTTTCAAAAATTAGAGGCTACATCATTACAGTGCCAAAAGCCAAGCCACGAGACTGCATTAAAATAAAGATTACCCAAGTCGGCGAAAAAGCGGCAATTGGCGAAAAAATCGAATAATTTTTCTGTAGAGTTAGCGACTTTGAATCGGCGTCCCCAACCCATGTTGAAAAACCTCAACGCCATATTTGAGCAGACTTTTCATTGCATTTATCCTGTTTTTTGGCACTCTTGCAATACCATGAATTAAACCATATATTGCTAGAAATGCCATTGTTAAAACAGAAGACCTCGAATATACCAAAAGCCTCAAAACAAACAAAGGCACCGTCAAAACCCTTTTACCTGATGGTTGAGGAAGGCTCATAATGCCACTTCTACTCGGCTTATTTATCATCGAAAAAATTAAGCATTTGCCTAATTTCTATAACCTTTTAAACTTTGACAACGGAGCTGTCTTTTACTTTTCAGTTAGTGTTTCAAACGGCTAAAAACAATTTGATAGCCAACAATGAGTGAGTAGAATGAATATGAAAGTAGAAGAGCTGGGCGGTGAACGGCGTATTTTAAGTCGCTGACCATAAATTCAACGTGTTTTCTTGCAGTCCACACTTCTTCCGGTCGATAATGGATGCAATAGGGTTCATAAACGCCAAGAACCTTGTAGCCTTTTTTGTTTATCCAATCTTTGATGAATCCATCCTCATAAGTATGCAATCTAAATGGAATTTTGATATCCTCAACTGTTTTTCGGCGAACAAGTAAATCATGAGTTCCGCCTCTTCTCTCAAAAATTTTTAAAGTAACCCTTTCAAACATCCTCAAAATTGCTCTTCCTTGAAGCACCGACCAAATTTCAATACCCCACACAGCGCCCACATCATCTTTAACAAGTTTTACTGCCTCGGCAAACCAGTTTTTTGACAAGATAACGTCGCTATCTACAAACACAAACCAGTCACTTTTTACAAGTTGAATTGCAGTTTGCCTAGCGCTGCCTCTTGTTCCTTTTTCTTGAACAAAGATAACGTTGCCATATTTTTGTTTAAACTCCATCACTATATCTGCCGTAGCATCTGTGGAGAAGCCGTCTACAACGATTAAGTTGTTAACCTTGATATTTTCGTAAACAGAATTAATGCATTCTCTTAACATTCTTGCGCTGTTCATTGTGAGAATGGCAACGTCAACGGGCTCCATAAGTAATCAACCTGAAATCAAAAACATTTTTAGTACCCCATTAAGCCGCAGCATCGTGAACATATTGGGAAAACTCCATCTTCGCAGCTTCTTAGGGCTCGTCTAAACTTGCGGTGTTTTTCGCCATTATATATTTCCTGTATGCTTGATTCCATAATGTTTCCTGTAACAAAGTCTGGAAAGTCTCTGCATGTCACTGTATCTCCATTTGGCATGACGTCTAATTGGAACCATGGTGAAACACATTTCTTGTATCCGAAGAAATTTTCAGCTTCATTATAGTAAGTTCGGATTTGCTCAGGCTTTAGATCAGGAACAAATAAGATTGGCAATGAGGATTTTCTAGATTTTATAATTTGCACTTGTTCAGCAATTTTATCCATATTCATTTTTGTTGTATCGCGTACATAACCTTTCCAAGCAAAAGGCGTTATGCCCATTTTTTCTTCTGCAATTTTAGTGTGCTTTTGCCCTATCCATTCTCGCGTGAACCAAGAATAATAAACTGTCATGCCATCGGGGCCAAGCTTTTCCGCTTCTTTTACGGTGTCAAGCAATGTATCTTCGTTATTTTTGGAAATTGTCGTTAGCACAAAAATGGCAGGTTTGCTCTTTTTCTTGAGTTTTTTAAGTTTCTGAATTGCCTGTATCCCTTTAACTGTTGTCTCTAATGCTCCTGGAACCCCTCGGCATTTATCATGAATCTCTTTTGGGCCATCAAACGAAACGCAAACCATATCCCATCCGTTATCAACAATGGTTTCAGCGTTTTTTTCCAAAAACGACCCATTTGTCACTATTTGAACTGTAAGACCTTTTTGTTTCATATAATTAACAAGGGGGACCAAAGGTTCGTAGAGAAAAGGTTCTCCACCTGTTATGTAAACATGTACTTTTTTGGGAGCAAGTTCATCTATTACTTTTTTGTATACTTCAACTGGAACTTCACCAGTAACTTTTGGTGTATCTTCTCTTGCATTATACCCGTTTTTTCCCCATTGTGCACAGATTGCGCATCGATGATTGCAACGATGAGTAATTCTTAAGCTTAACAACCAAAGAGCAGAGCTACTGCCATCTGCATTACCATAATCCAATTTTGATTTAACAAATTCTCTGTATGCCCCTCTAACAAAACTCTTTACGAGATCAGGGTTTCTGCATACTGGAGTGAAGAACTGTGTTGGAATCCGCCTCATGCACACTACCGTTTGTTATATCCCGTATTTGACATTGTATAATTTAAGTTTGTCCCAATTAGAGATTAGTTTTGTCGAGTACACATTTCAATCAACATAACTAAATCGGTTCAGCGTTCAAGTTGATTCAAATGAAAAATAGGTATGCCAAAAATTACAAGTTAAAAAACGATTGAACAAAATAAGCAAACTGGGACTTGATTGGTCCTTTTGTAAATTGAACAAAACTCTAAAAACAAAGTTAACGGAGTTCTTTAAGTACGATAAGTAATTAAAGAAACCTCGAAGATTGCGATATAGACTACTTCTTTCCTTTGGGTGGAAGTTGCGATCTCAATTGTTTCTTTTTTGCTTCTTTTTCGCGTTGTACTTTCTTTTGTTGTTCAAGCTGAGTATTTTTCTTTTTTCTTTTCATGACGCTCATTTAATCACCTTAACCAAGCAATCAAATTGCAATTCGCATTCTAAAACATTGCTCTTAATAGCTAAAATCGAAACATCAAGAGTTTGTCCTGTACCTCTATTATTTACTATTATTTTGACTTAGCACTTATTATTTTAACATAATCTAAACTGTTATATAGTGTAATACAGCTAGATGATCCAGTGTCAATGGATGAGCAAACTAGAAAAATTCAAGAATACAAAATTAGTAGCAAAAGCAATCCCAGTTAAAGAAATACCTGAAGGGAGAAAAATAACAAAGATTCCCGAATATGATGAAGTGTTTAAGCAGATTATTGAGAGCCCCGAAAAAATGTTCAAGGTAGAAGTTGAAGGTAAAACAGTAAGGTCAATGTATGCTCCATTCTCGTTCAGAGTTAAATCATATAACAAAAAACCTGACCGAAAATTCAACACAGCGCTTCGAGTACGCAATAAAGAGATATATATTGTTAAATTAGACAAAAAAGAATAAAACAGTCAATCATATTCTTTTCGTTTGTTAGAGCAGATGTAATCTATGTCCGAACATAAACCTGAATGGCCTGATTCTGGCGACCTCGTTATCGCTACAATAGAGAGCGTAATGGATTATGGAGCCTACGCTAATCTTGATGAATACAATAAACGAGGCTTCTTACACATCTCCGAAATATCAAGTGCTAGAATACGAAATGTCCGCGATTTCGTTCGAGAAAAACAAAAAATGGTCCTAAAAGTAGTTCACGTAAACCTAGAGAAAGGCCACATTGACTTATCCTTAAGACGAGTTACTAAACGAGAAAGAATCGAAAAAATCAAGGCTTGGAAAAAGGATCGCAAAGGCGAAGTGCTCTTGCGTGCAGTCGCTGAAAAAGTGGGCTTATCTATTCCTGAGGTATACCAAAAAGCCGGCGTTATTCTTGAAGAAAAAGTCGGTTTATACGAGGGGTTTGAAAAAGTCCTTAAAGAAGGTATAGAGGCCTTAACCAAACTTGAGATACCTGAAGACATTGCCAAAGCCATGTCCGAAGTCGCAGAAGAACGAATCCACATCAAATTGGTGAAAGTTAGAGGAGTGCTTGAAATTCGTTGCATGAAGCCCAATGGAGTCAAATGCATTCAAGATGCATTCTTGGGCGCAAAGAAAGGACAAAAAGCTAAAGATGTTAAAATCGAATTCAGCGTAATCGCTGCTCCAAGATACAGTGTAGAAGTTTCAGCTGACAACTGGAAACGCGCTGAAGATCTTCTTGACGAGGTAAGCCAAAACGTAGTAACCAATATCATTAAAGCGGGCGGAAACGGCTCTTTTAAAAGAGAAAAATCGTAAGGCGAAAACATGAGAGAACCAATTGAAAAAGTAGTTTGGGGTCACGTAGAAAAAATAGGCAAAGGAACTCGAGCAAACTATGAACCTGCCAAAAAAACAATCACTTTCTGTTTTAAGAGAGATGCCCAAACTTCAAGCGAACAACTGCGAAAACTCCGCGAAACCCTAATGGGCGAGCTAAAACAACTCGGTTATAACAGCCGAATGAAATATAACGGTGAAGTCATCGCCGAGAACGTTGAAGAACAAGAAGTAGTTCTAATAAGAAAGAACCATCAGCTGGTAATACAACTCAATAAGAAGGGTTCTGGAAAAGAAGAAAAAGACGTTTCAGATCAGGCAACTTAGCACTCAATAAATTCTTTAGTGGGAAAACGCTTGCCCTGCCAGGAGAACTGAAATGTCCCATAAAGGCCACGCATATTCTGCGTCGGGCGCCATCTTTTTAGACAATCCTATAAGACGTTTAATTCAACCACCCTTAGAACTTATTAAGAAACTTCCGTTAAGCTCAAGTACTGTGGTGGTAGATTTTGGGTGTGGACCTGGATATTACACCATCGAGCTTTCAAAGAAAGCCCAAAAGGTCATAGCAGTAGACGTTTCGCCGCAGATGCTTAAAAAAGTTCAAAGAAAAGCACAGAAAGCTTGCGTTAAAAACGTCCAGTTCTTGAAGAGTGATGGTAAAATTCTTGCAATTGAAAATGAATCTGTTGATTTAATTCTTCTAGTTACAGTCTATCACGAAGTTGGAGATAGCGAAGCTGTTTTAAAGGAGTTCCGAAGGGTACTGAAATCTAATGGAAAGTTGGTAATTGTTGAGGTCATAAAGAAAGGTGTATTTCCAGGTGCACCAGTTCAAAATTCCGAAGCAATAAAAGCCGAAATCGAAGCAAACAATTTCAAACATGCGCAAACAATGCCTTACAAAAACTATGGGGTTTTTTTCTTCAAAAAAAACTAGCTCTAAATGCAGCTTAAAAAAATGAGGATTTAGAGACCAAAGCTGTTGATAACCCTGCCTGAGTTGGCATCAATCACCAAAACAATCTTGTTTCCCTTATGATCATACTTCGCGAACCAAACTGGAACATGAAGCAATTCAACATCACCCACATCAGAGTCGGTATGTATTGACTGAATCATATGGTATTTCTCATGTGCCTTTTGTGATTGAAGCTGATCTACCAATGTCTTTGCTTGAGATTTCGCAACTTCTTCACTGATATCCCCGTTAAGTATCTTTACGCCCTTGGGCAATTTGGAAATGTCAAATAATTCTCTACTCTCAAGATTGAATTGGTAGTCACGCGGTTGATAATCCGAAAGCGCCTTTAACGCAATAACAGGGAAGTTATAGTTCATGTCCATTTGCTCGGACTTTCTCATTCCGCCGCCACCATAACCCATCCCCATCCCCATTCCCCACGCCATTATTCTAATCCGTTTCAACCCCAAAATACCAGCAAATGGATTGCCTATGCGAAATTGACTCTCAAGAGCTCGCCTGCGTCCTCCACCAAAGCCGCCGCGCATTCCGCCTCCCATTCCACCAAATACTACACCCATCAAAGCGGCGGTTGTGGCAGTTTGCGCAAGTGTGGCCGTTTCATTTGTAGCGGTGACGCTTGTACGAGCTGAAACGCTAACAATCCAATAAGGTACGAATGTGAGGCTCATTTCTTCCTGAGTGGAATCCTCATGTAGGTGCCTATGCAAAAGACCTCTATCCATAAGTGGAGTAATTATTGAGTTCACTTGGTCAACGGTGGCAACTTTCAAATCAAGCATTGTTTGCTTCTGGATATTTGTCCAACCTTCGGTGCCCAGAGTGACTGCGTTGCCGCAATATTCGCAGGTTATAACCATCTCTCCAAATTTTGGAGCGATTGGTGCTCCGCAGCTCGGGCATTTCAACGATGCTACTCCTGAAGCAGCAATAACTGGAGCCGTAGAAGTTAACGTTGGTTTAGAAGCATTTAATCCTGTGCTTGTTCCACATTTAACGCAGAAGGCTGCATCATCCGGAAGTTGTGCACCGCAGTTATGACAATACAATTTCCCACCAACCTCTTTTATGACTTGTCCTTCTCTTAAATTTAACCTTTAATAAGGTTAAAATTTTGCTATAAAATGACTTGATGAGATTTTCTGCGATTGAATCTGCATTTTTTTGTTACGGGTTTTTGGGAAAACAACTAAATAGTTGAGTAATGCAATGGTAAAGTTATGCCTAAGAAAGCTACTCCAAAGAAACTCTACCTTGCTATTATTCTCGTGGTTATACTAGTTGTTGCAACTGCCGCAATTGTTTATGCAACTCAGTCGTCTAAACCCCAAAGTATTGTTGGAGTACATGTTGGAGACATTTTCACTTATTCAATAACCGGTTACTCGGTTTTAAATAGTGCATCCGCAGTAACTCCGCTTAGCTTCTTAGTATATAACCAAACAGATCACTACACTGTTACCGTGACAGCGGTTGATGGCAACAAAGTCTCACTTAATACCGTATGGCAATTTCTAAACGGAACTCAAATTACAAGTCCACAAACAATTGACCTTGCGACTGGAAATAAAACAGATCAATACGGATTTTGGCCTATTTACCCTTCTAACCTAAATATGGGTGACCTGCTTTACCCCAAGGGAACTGGCACCCAAATAGTTAACGCAACTGACACTATGACATATGCTAATAATTCTACACGGGGCAGAAATTATTGGTATATTGAAACCCTTTTCAAAGATATTAACGACCCGACGGGTAACACGATGCGTGACCAATATGATTCCGTATACTTCGATAGACAAACAGGAATGGCAATTACCTTAACCGACGCTCAATATTATAATAATCCAGAATACGGGCTAATAGTAACTTGGAACCTTATCAGCACAAATGTTTGGGCTGTCACCTGATCATTGAAGTCTTTTTTTTAATTAGGTTTTACAATTTTTTGATTCAATAATGGTTTTAAATAGTTTAATTTTTCATGTGAAATTTATTCGACTCATTAACGATAGTCCTCAAATATGGCGTAATATCGTAAAAGAAGAGTTAATTTAGAAATCTTTCAAAAGGTTTGCACCCTTACAAAGTATTGGTAGACGAAAAAATGAAATAGCCCTGCACTTAACAAGATATCGCAAGAGGTATAATTATTGTCGTTTAAAGCTAAAATGCAAGAAGCATCCGAAAGCATGAATTCACAGCTTGTTCTAGCGCTGGATTTTCCGTATGAAGCCCCAGAAAACCGGATTAATGTCATAGACAGAGCACAAAAAATCCTAAAAGAAGTTCACCCATACATTTGTGCTGTAAAGATAAATCATCATCTAGTACTTCCTCTTGGCACCTTTGATGGTGTGCAGCAACTTGTTGAACAAATCCGAGGTCAAGGTCTTTTGGCAATTATGGATGCTAAGGTAAACGACATAGGCGCCACAAACCAAGTGATAGCTGAGTACTATTACTCAGCGGGGTTTGACGCAATAATTGCTAACCCGTTTGTGGGTTGGGACGAAGGCTTAAAACCACTATTTGAGGTCTCACAGAGGCTTAACCGAGGTGTTATACTTCTCTGTTATATGAGTCATAAAGGCGCAAGCGAAGGTTACGGCCAAACAATCATCGATCAAAGTACGGGAGAAAAAACTTTTCAATATGTGTCTTTTGCTAAAAAAGCTTTGAAATGGGGCGCTGATGGAGTTGTAGTTGGAGCCACTTACCCTGAAAAGGTAAGAGAAATAAAACAAATTTTAAATGAAAAAGTCCCGATTTACTCACCAGGTATTGGTGCTCAAGGCGGAGCAGCGGAAATGGCAGTTAAATCAGGTGCTAGATACCTTATTGTTGGGCGAGAAATTACTATGGCAAGTGACCCAGCGCAAACAGCAAGAAAGCTTTGCGATTCTGTTAAAGGGATTTAGGCGTTCTATCTTTGGCGTTTGTTTTCCCAGAGCTCTTTCTTTAGCAAATCACGTACTGAAGAGCGAATCACGCTGCTTCTGCTTGGATACATGTTTGCTCGAACTAATTCGTCTAAACCTTCAAGATAGGCTTCTGGTAATAGGACTGTTACAAGTTTCAATTCTTTTTTTCCTCCCTCAAACTATATCATGCATATAACATGTGGCAGATATAAAATTAGCGTAGTGAATCCTAACTAATCAGAATTAGAAAAAAATAATTTCCAGTATTAACCTCTGTCGATTGTCTCTAAGGCTTCATCCTTGGGTTTGGTTGATTTAATGCCTGATTTTGCAACATAGAGTCCTACTGAAATCAAAATGCTCCAGACAACAAGCCCGACAACGAGCCTTGAAACAACGTCAACCCAAAGATAAGTTTCTGGCGTCATCCCAGTCTGCAAGAATCCTTGACTAAAAATGACACGGTAATTCAAATAACTTTGATAGCCAGCCCAAGCGCTCATAATTGTGCCGAGAATCGAGTAAATTCCTAAACCCGCTGCAAATATTCCACAACCAAAGAGCTTGGTATTTTTTCCCTCTAACATTTTGGTCAATAAAGCATTATGGCAGTTGCTTTTATTTTTATTTAATGCTGCAAAAGCAAAGGACTCAGCGTTTGCTCTTTTACAGGCTCCTTAATTGGTTCAAAGTACCCAAATAGGTTCCATCCAAGAGATATAGTTCCGAGTTATCGACATCCACTGCTTCTGAACGCAAAACAGGACCAATTAGTGCTTCGCTGCCAAATTCTTTTCGAGGTCGTGTTTCGTTAACTGGTCTGCCCCCTAAAAAATCGTTGAAACTAGGCATAATGATTATCTCTTTTGTTTTGAGGCTAATTTTGAAATGCTTCTTTAATGTTTCATCTACAGTTCCTGAAATTTTTATTCCGTGTTTTTGCAATAATATCTTTCCTAAAACTTCAGGGCTACAGTTTGCCTTCATCCAAGCTTGCCTCGTAATTTTAAATCCTGCAGGATCACGAAATACCACAACAGGATGCAAATGCCCCATAACCAACGTTTTACATTTAAGCAATGCTGGGGAAGGCCACTTGTGCCCATGAAAAACGCCGATATCACCAAAAACTGCTCCTGTCGCGGGCAAAAGCTGGATGTTTTCCGGCAAAAGCGGTTCGAGATTTGCATCATGGTTTCCTCTTACAATAGCAATCGATCCAACATATCCTTGTAACTTAGTAAAAAAATCAGGAATATCGTGCCACTCTCCTAACTCGCTCGAAACAACAGTATATTTGACGTCCCCAAGAATAACGAGCTCTTGTGGTTTGTATTTGTCAATGATTGAAGTTAGCTTGCTTAGAATTTTTTCCGTTTGACTTGGGACATGAATGCCTTTTTCTTGGAGAGATGTTTCCCAACCAAGATGTGGATCGGCGATAAGAAGTGTTTTATTTTTTTCTGACTTTATAAGTGCTGCAGGATTTGGCCACAATAATTTCAACATGTGTAATTAACCAAGTTTATGATTTTTTTGTGAATTTCAGCATTCCCTGAGGCGATGAAGCTTATTGTTTGCTTTGGGTCCAATTCAACATTGAAAACTTGATTATTTGGCGTGGTTACTATTCCGCCTGCTTCTTTGAGGATCAAAAAAACGGCGGCGACGTCCGTTGTGCGCAATTTCCCCCGAATATCAACAAACGCATCTGTCAAGCCGTTTGCTACATAACACAGTTCAAGTGCATTGGCGCCGAAGTGGCGGATGTGTTTTGTTTTCGCGATCAATGGAGTTAATTTTGGTATCAGCTCTTTGACTTTGTATGTGTTTAAGTCCAAGCCGACTACTGCCTCCTCCAGATAAGCATTTTTTGATGTTTGTATTTTTTCGCCATCTCGATATGCGCCCTTTCCTTCAAATGCCGTGTAGGTTATGTCGTGCGCAAGGTCAGTAACCAGCCCAGCGTAGACATCATTTAACGTTCGCTTTCGAGAGACTGCGATTGAACAGCAATAAAATGGTAAGCCATGCATGAAATTTGTGCTTCCATCAATCGGGTCAACCGTAACAAAGCACTCATTAGAATTAACGCCGAAGTGCTTTATCCCCGACTCTTCACTAATCAAAGTGAAGGAAACGCAATGTTGCGTTAAGGTATCCACGATTGCCGTTTCTGCCGCTAAATCCATCGGTTTAATTGCATCCCCACCAGCGCCTATGCCCAAGTTCGGTTGTGGTTCCCTAATTGTAGTTAAATATGGTAGAATACATGCTTTCACGTTGTTTTTGCATTCAAAGAGGATACCTTGCCAGTCATCATATTCAGTTTTCATTGCGCTATCTTCCTTAGTTTCTTATTGTATTGTCAAATTGATAAATACTATACTGAATTGATTAGGCTATTAGCAGTTAAACGATAGCTTCAAAACCGATAGAGCAGTTTACGTACAAATCGGCGGGCTTAACCCTTTAGAAAAGTGTCAAATGGCAGTTCTGAAATCTTTTAATCAAGATTGTAAGAATGATAAAATATGGTCATAACTGATTAAAGAAGGGCATATTACTTTTAAAGTTGGTATGCTCCTTCTCAGATTATCCCTGTTCCCGTTTCAATTTAAGACTTTTAGGATATAAAAATAGGTGAATGAATTTGGTTAAAGAATGTAAGTTCAGGAAAGATTTTACAGCTGAGCAGTATGCGGCTTATTTAGAAAGAAAGGCTAAGAATCCCGACGTTTTAATATCAGAAGACAATGAAAACGGGAAAGCTAAGTTTAAATCTAAAAAGAAGTTAGCGTAATATTAAGAATAATAGGGCTCAATTGAGAGTCACCAACTGTCTTTATCCTTTAAAAAAGGTATTCTTGGGGAATTGATTAGCTTCAACTTATATTTCTGGAGTCTGACTACAGAAACGCTTATATTTTCTGAATAACGTCTCAATCAGCAAGGGTTCGAAGCTCCAATGTCCAATTCCCGAAACAAGTTAGAAAACAGCCAATCACAGTTACTTAGCTTCGATTATTTTTATTATCGTTATTTTTCTTGAGCCCAGAACTAACAAATTTTTTAAGAAAAGTTCTGGGCAAAAAAGGGGTGTACTAAAATGGACAAAGCTAATTCTCCCAAAACCATTGTGGTTAAATTCGGCGGTTCCAGCCTAGCTGATCACCAAAGGCTCTTAAAAGCGGCAGTTGCAGTGATGAACGAAGCCAAAAAAGGAACACGGGTCGCTGTTGTTGTTTCCGCTATGGGAAAAACAACCGATGTTCTGATGACGACTGCGAAAAACGCTTCCAATGGGAAATTGGAGAAAAAAGATTTAGATGACATTCTCTCGATGGGTGAACGAACCAGCATAAGAATTTTTTCCGCAGCACTAAAAACTAATGGTGCGGAATCCTGCTATTTTGATCCCATCGACAGCAATTGGCCAATAATAACTGATTCAGCTTTCCAAAATGCAAACCCAATCCTGAAAGATTGCGAAAAAAACATTCGTGAATGCATATTGCCAATTATGGTGAAAGGTGTCATCCCTGTGGTGGCAGGCTTTCTTGGCAAAACCAAAGATGGCAAAATTACCACTCTTGGAAGAGGAGGAAGCGACACAACAGCATTTGTCCTAGCCGAAGCATTGGGCGCTGATGAAATCGTCTTGGTTACCGACGCCGACGGGATAATGTCAGGTGACCCAAAAATTATTTCGACCCCAGAGCGGCTAAAAGAAATTGATGTGAACACATTAGTTGGTCTTGCTGATTCAGGAGCTAAATTTATTCACAGTAAAGCATTGAAATACAAACCCAAAAACATCAACATTCGAGTGATAAATCATGCACATGGCAACCTCGCAAAAGAAGGCACTTTAATTACAGGTGCTCTAGCAACTGAATTAGACGCCGAAATCGCACATCCTTTTCCAGTAGCAGAAATAACCGTAATAGGAAACGGCATATCGGCAAACCCGCAAATCGTTCAAGAAATAGTTGAAAAAACTAAACTGCATTCCCTGCTACTTGGCATGTCGATGAGTACAAACTCAATTATATTATATGTCTCCCAGGAAAAAAACTTGGATGCACTTTTCAATAATATTCACGAAATCACAAAGAAAAATAAAGAAACAATTGCGATGGCAGTCAAAAAAGATTTGGTGTTCATTAAAACAAGCGGTGTTGGTTTAGAAGAAACGCATGGAATAATAGGAAAAATCAGTGAAGACCTCAGATTGAGTGGTATAAATATTTCAGGAATATTAACCATAACGTCCAGCATTCTGTTATTTATAGATTGGACTGAACGTGAAAAGGCTTTGAAATTGATTAAAAACTCATTAAGGAGTGCCAAATAAGCAAAAGGTGACCAGGCATGAACGAAGGAAAAACTCGACGTTTAAAACGAATAATGCAGCAAGATAACCACACGGTAATCGTTCCCATGGATCATGGCGTAACAATCGGTCCAATCCCTGGAATAGTTAACATGCAACAAATAATTGACCAGCTTCTCAAAGGTGGAGCTGATGCCATTCTGGTTCACAAAGGCATCGCAAAACATGTTGATGTCGCAAACGCCGGATTAATCGTGATGTTGTCAGGCATGTCAAATCTTAGCCCGAACATAAACGGCAAGGTTCAAGTTTGCAGCGTTCAAGAAGCCATACGCTTAGGCGCAGATGCAGTTTCTGTTCATGTAAACGTTGGTGCACAGGATGAGGATAAAATGCTATGCAACCTTGGCAAAGTAGCTGACGAATGCGATGTATTCGGCATGCCATTGCTCGCCATGATGTATCCTCGTGGACCAAAAATCCAAGATGAAAATGCAGTCGATGTGGTAGCGCATGCAGCCAGAATCGGCGCAGAATTGGGCGCAGACATCATTAAAGCAAACTTTACAGGCAACATTGAAACATTCAAAACAGTAGTCGAAGGCTGTCCCGTTCCAGTCGTGATTGCTGGAGGACCAAAATGCAAAACTTCCAGAGAAGTCCTTCAAACCACCCATGATGCAATAGCAGCTGGAGCTGCAGGGCTTTCAATTGGAAGAAATGTGTTTCAACATGAGAACCCAACCTTAATAGTGAAAGCGCTTTGTTCAATCGTTCATGAAGGCGTTAATGTAGAGCAAGCGCTAAAAATTCTCGGTGAAAAACAGTGAAGGCTCTTTGGTTAGAAATAGATCAGGCGGCTTCACCGCAAGAAAAAGAAACTTTAGTTAGCCTTGCTCATGAAAACGCTGATGTAATCCTAGAGGGCGAGCAAGCCAACAATAAATCTGGCAAATTTCCCTTAACTTTTCTAACTGACCTTAATGAGAAAAAAATCGCCCAACAAAAAAAGCAAGGCCAAACTGCAATTAGAATCATCATTAAAAGCAAAGAAGATGAAAACCAAGCTGCCAAAGCCGCAGAATTAGAAGTTGATTTCATTATCATTAATTGCCTTGATTGGCGAGTAATTCCTCTTGAAAATTTAATTGCAAAGGCGCACGGTGGAAAAAGCAAACTAATCGCTGAAGTAACTACGGCTGAGGATGCTAAAGTGGTGCTTGAAGCTTTAGAATTAGGAACAGACGGCGTTTTGCTTAAAACTTCAAATCCGGATGAGCTTGTTAAAACTATTAAAATTGTTAAGGGGCTACTGCCTAAAGTAACGTTGACAACTGCCAAAATCTTATCAATCAAGCCGATTGGCACCGGCGCTAGGGTGTGTGTGGATACTGTGGATCTAATGAGTCCTGGGGAAGGGATGTTGGTCGGTTGTCAATCCGCAGGGTTTTTCCTTGTTGAAGCTGAAGTAAATGAAAATCCTTATGTGCAATCTAGGCCTTTCCGAGTAAACGCTGGACCCGCATCACACTACACGTTAACCTCATTGAAAAGCACTCGTTACCTTTCTGAGCTTAAAGCGGGCGATGAAGTTTTAATAATTAACAGAGAGGGAAAAGTTAGAATAACAAATGTTGGCAGGTCCAAAATTGAGTTCCGCCCTCTGATCCTGATTGAGGCTGAGGCAGAAGGTACAAAAATAAAAACCATACTTCAAAACGCTGAAACTATAAGAGTAGTAACACCGAATGCTTCAAAACCGGTAACCGAACTAAAACCAACCGATGAAGTCCTCGTGCACTTATCTGCAAAAGGAGGCCGACACTTCGGCGTATCAGTGCCTGAAGAAACGGTGATAGAAAAGTGACACCGAGAATATGTGTCTCGATTCTTCCAAAAAACAATATTGAAGCACTGGGGCTGATTGAAAGAGCTGAGAAAGCTACAGCAGATCTCATTGAAGTTCGGCTGGACTGCTTTGAAAACTCCAGAAACCTTCTGGAACTTTCTAAAAGCACAAACATCCCTCTTATCGCAACAAACAAACTGAGAAGCGAAAGAGGAAATTTTTCAGGGGCAGAAATAGATCGTCAACAAACACTTTTGAACGCTGCCAAAAATGGGTTTGCATACGTCGACATTGACGTTTCCAGCTCCAACCACAGGGAAACAATCGAAAAAATCAAAGAATTTGGTGCAAAGCCAATCGTTTCCTTTCATAAATTCGATGGCACGTTAAATGCTTTAGAAATGGGCAAGATTCTTGAAAGAGAAATTTCCAGTGGAGCAGATGTTTGCAAAATAGTGACAACTGCAAATCATATTGAAGACAACCTTTCAGCGTTAAACTTTGTTTCCGTTATGCACAGTAGAGTGAATCTTGTTTGTTTCTGCATGGGTGAGCAAAGCAAAGTTTCGAGGCTGCTGTCGCCTTTGTTTGGCGCTTTTTTCACATTTGCTTCGCTTGAGCAAGGCAGCGAAACGGCATTAGGGCAAATGAGTATTCAAGAAATGAGAAGTGCTTACGGGTTGTTAAAGGGGAAATAAGAAGTGGCTATTTCAGGAAAAACCAAGGTATGTGGAGTAATCGGCGATCCGATAGAGCATACTCTTAGCCCTGTCATGCATAATGCTGCCTTTGAAGCCTTGAAGATTGATTACATTTTTTTGGCATTCACAGTGAAAGCTGCTGAAGTTGAAAATGCGATAAGAGGCATGCGCGCTCTGAGTGTTCATGGACTAAATGTTACGATGCCACACAAAAACACAGTTATCAAATTCCTAGATGAAGCAGACCCAACGGCTAAAGCCATAAGTTCAGTCAATACACTCCTAAACAAAGAAAGCAAAATTCTCGGCTTTAACACTGACGGCGTCGGAGCATTAAATGCGCTCGAACAGAACGGCGTTAACCCAAAGGGCAAAAAAGTGTTATTGCTTGGAGCTGGTGGTGCTGCAAAAGCCATAGCGTATACTCTTTCACAAGAAGCCGATGAATTGGTAATTTTGAACCGTGCGCCTGAGCGAGCAACTTTGTTAGCAAACCTCCTGAAACAAAAGTTCAACAAAAAAGTCAGTGGCAATGCGCTTTTGTCCGAAACAGTGAAAGAAAACCTTGCTGACTCAGATGTGTTAATTAATGCAACTTCTATGGGGATGAACCCAGATGCCAATCAAACCCCAGTAGCACCCGAATGGTTGAAGTCTGACTTGGCAGTAATGGACATAGTGTACAACCCGTTGGAAACCAAGTTGGCAAGGGATGCTAAAGCGGCCGGAGCCAAAGTAGTTAGCGGTGTTGAAATGTTAATTTATCAAGGGGCTGCGTCATTTGAAATTTGGACTGCTTGCGAGGCGCCAGTTGAAGTTATGAGGAAGGCAGCGCTTAATCACTTGTTAAAGGTGTAAATGTTGACAGGTAAAGCTACGGCAATAGCTCATGGCGCTGCTACAATCGTTAACGCTATTGCACTTGGTAAAGGCGCAGCTTTTGGAGTTGACCTTTGGACTAAGGCTGAAGTCAAATTAACAGATGATCCATTTATTTTCAAAGCTGAAATCACTTCCGATCCAAAAGAAAGCACTCTTCTAATCGAAAAAACAGTGGCGACGGTTCTTCGTAGCTTCAACTTAGACAAAAGTTTAGGGGCAAACATAAAAACTTGGTCTAACATTCCGATTGCCAAAGGGCTCAAAAGTAGTAGTGTGGCGGCAAATGCCGTTACTTTAGCAACAACGGCAGCTTTAGGCAAAATGATTTCCGACTTAGATCTTATAAATTTGGGAGTGGATGCGGCTTTTGACGCCAAAGTGACTTTGACAGGGGCTTTTGATGATGCTTCTGCCTCTTTTTTTGGCGGAATAGTAATTACAGATAATTTAAATCGACAGATAGTTAAAAAGACCTCGTTCACTAATGATCTAATTGTGCTTTTCCACGTGCCACCTGAAAAAGCTTACACTGCAGACTCTAATGTTAAGCGACTGCAAACAATTAAGCCGTTAGTTGAAGTTGCTTATAAGGAGGCTTTGGAGGGCAAGATTTGGGAAGCGTTGACGCTTAACGGCTTGATTTATTCCTCAGCTTCAGGATACAACCCTGCCATAGCATTGGATGCTATAGCTGCTGGCGCAGTAGCTGCTGGATTGTGCGGTAAAGGACCTGCAGTAACAGCGGTTACACATAAAGATAACATTGATTCAGTAATCGCGGCATTGCAAAAGTATGATGGCGAAATCCTGCAAGCCAAACTAAATAGTGAGAAGGCAAAGGTGCTCTAAACGTGACAAACGTAATAGTCAAAAAAACAGAAAAATTGAGCGGCGAAGTTTGTGCCCCTCCATCAAAATCCTACACCCAAAGAATGCTCATATCCGCTGCATTGTCTAACAGCAGTTCGAAAATATCGAACCCTTTAATTTCTGAGGATACTCAAGCAACTTTGCGCGCTATAACAGCTTTAGGTGCAAATGTTGAAAGGGTCGAAGGCTGCTGGACCGTGACAGGTGCGAACCCGCTTACAAACTCCAAAGAACCTATTGACTGTGGGGAGTCAGGTGCTACGTTGCGTTTCATGTTACCTGTAGCAGCCCTATCGCCCGACCCATCAACGTTAACTTTTAGAGGATCGCTTGAACAGAGACCAATTGAACCATTAATTAAAAGTTTAGCTGACTTGGGTGCTAATGTGCACATTAAAAAACTTGGCAATAAGGATGCTGTGTTTGTTGAGGGGGGCGGTATTCTTGGAGGGGAAACGTCAATTCCCGGTGATGTAAGTTCACAGTTTATTTCGGGATTACTGTTGGCCTGTCCAATGGCGAAAGTAGATACAGATATCACTGTTTCAACACCCCTTGAATCTGTAGATTATGTTAAAATGACTTGGGATGTCCTCTCTAAGAATGAAATCAGAGTGGAAATACATGATAACTATAAACTCATTCACATTCCAGCCAATCAAACCTACCATTTTCATGATAGCAGGGTTCCAGGCGATTTTTCATCCGCTGCTTTTCTGCTTGCTGCTGCAGCTATAACTAACTCTAAAGTACAAATAAACAATCTTGAATATGGCATTCCACAAGGCGACAAGGCTATCTTGGGTATTCTAAAACAAATGGGTGCACTTGGAAAAGTGTGCGATAACAGCGTTGAAATAACTGGTACTGGTGAGTTGCTTGAACCTCTTACCGTTGATGCAAAAAATATTCCTGATCTGGTTCCCGTTTGTGCAGCGCTTGCATGCTATACTAAAGGAACATCAAAAATCACTGGTGCCAAACGGCTTAAACTCAAAGAGTCGGATAGATTGAAGTCTATTTATTTCGAGCTACGAAAGATGGGTGCAAAAATAAAGACTGATGCTGACAGCTTAACAATAGAAGGTCCTTGCGCTCTACATGGCGCATTGATTAATCCCCACAATGACCACCGCATAGCAATGGCATGTGCAATTGCAGCGTTAGGCGCAAAAAACCAAACCACAATTCAAAACGCCGAATGCGTTAGAAAGTCTTATCCACAGTTCTTCACTCATCTAAGACAGCTAGGAGCTGAAATTGTTGGCGGGAAATTCGACAGGTAAAGAATTCGTGGTAACAACATTTGGAGAAAGCCATGGCAAATTTGTCGGCGTAGTTGTCGATGGCTGCCCAGCGGGTTTGGCTCTTTCTGAAGTTGATATTCAAATAGAATTAGATAGACGTATTCCTGCAGAGCCAAAAATTGTTTCTGCAAGAATCGAAAAAGACACCGCCAAAATATTGTCGGGAGTTTTTAACGGATTTACCACTGGCGCTCCAATTGCTTTGATGGTTGAGAATCGAGAGGTTGACTCGAGCGATTACGAAGCAATCAAGGATTTGCCAAGACCTGGGCACGCCGATTACCCAGCACGTGTAAAATATAGGGGCTTTAACGATTATCGAGGGAGCGGGCGATTCTCTGGAAGAGTTACAGTGGCACTTATCATGGCTGGAGCAATAGCCAAAAAGCTACTTAGCCGATTTAACGTTGATGTTTTAGCATATACTACTGCGGTTGGCAAAGTCAAAACTGATAAAAAATTCAGCCCAGAAGAAATCAGACAAAACAAATACGAAGCTTCGACACGGTGCCCCGACTTAGCTTGCGCAGAAAAAATGAAGCAGGAAATAGTTGATGCCAAAAAAGAAGGCGAAAGCGTCGGAGGAATTGTGGAATGCCTGGCAACAAATGTTCCAGTCGGAGTTGGAGAGCCAATGTTTGATTCACTTGATGCTGATTTAGCTAAAGCATTGTTTAATGTTCCCGCCGTTAAGGGAGTTGAGTTCGGGCTAGGTTTCGAGATTGCGGAGTTAAAGGGTTCAGAGAGCAACGATTCCTACATTATTAAGGAAGGAGAGGTTACAACCTCCTCTGATAATATGGGCGGAATCTTAGGGGGCTTATCAAATGGCATGCCTATCATCATACGGGTAGCAGTAAAACCGACCCCGTCTGTCGGAAAAGAACAGAAGACAATAAATTTGTCAACAATGAGTGACTCCAAACTCGCCATTAGGGGTAGGCATGATCCATGCGTGGTTCCAAAAGCCGTTCCTGCCGTTGAATCTGCCGTTGCATTAACATTAGCTGACCACATGATCCGCTCAGGTTTTATACCTAAAGTTCTGGAGAGACAAAATTAATGGATGAAATCGAGCAGCTTCGAAAAAAAGTTGACGAAATTGACGAACAAATTATGATTGCTCTTTGTGAAAGGGCGAAAATATGCAAATCTATTGGCTTTATTAAGAAAAAGCAAAGCAAACCTGTAAGGGACGTTTCCCGAGAAAACGAGGTGTTTAAACGAGTGAAGGAAAAAGCAATAAAATTTCAGCTTAATCCCTTGCAACTTGAAGCAGTTTATCACGAAATAGTTAATATGTGCAGTGCTGTTCAGGAATAAAAAAAGAACTCTCAATGGAAGTAATCCTCTATGCTTTACGAGATAAATGAGAAGGCCATAAGGCTCGAAAGTGAAGGAAAAAAGATAATACGGTTAAACCTAGGTGATCCAGATTTAGCTACGCCTGAGGCGATAATTGAGGCGGCATATGCTTCGATGAAGGCTGGCAAAACAAAATACTCTTCCTCTTATGGCGAAGGCAAACTTAGGCAAAAACTTGCTGAACTCCACGGCGTTAAAACCGAAAATGTTGTTATTACTCCCGGTTCAAAATGGGGCGTTTTCGCAACTATGTATCTTATGATGAAAGGCGGAGGTAGCGTTATCATTCCGACGCCTTACTGGACGGCTTACGACTTGATTGCTAAAAGCCTTGGTGCAGAGACGAAATTGCTGAAAACCGAGATGGAAGACGGCTGGAAAATTAACCTTGAGAATCTTGAAGCCTTAATTGATAAGAATACCAGAATGATAATTCTTAACAATCCAAATAATCCCACAAGCAAAGTTATAGATGCCAAAACTCTTGATGGCATTGTGGAAATTGCCAATAGAAAAGGCGTCACTATCTTGTCAGATGAGGTTTACGGTACAATCAGCTTCGTTAAAACAAAAAGCATCCTAGAATATGATGGGGAACAAAATCATATTCTTACAACTGGCTTCTCAAAAACATTCAGTATGACAGGTTGGAGAATCGGTTACATCATCGCAAACAAACAACTCATTGACAAGATAACTAAACTTAATCAAATAACAATAAACAATGTGCCAGTGTTCATTCAAGATGCGGCTTTGAAAGCGTTGGAACTGCAAAAACAACTTGCCAACAAAATAAAAGAAGAATATGAACAACGCGCAAAGCTGGCAAGCACTACTCTTGCAAAATCAGGTTTCTTATTCACAAAACCCGAGGCACCATTCTACGTCTTTCCTAAACGGACTGGCTTAGACTCAGAAAAATTCACTTTGGAGTTGCTTGACAAAGGCGTTGCAGTAGCGCCAGGCACCTCATTTGGCGACTACAGAGAGCACTTTAGAATCTCCTTAACTGCACCCAGAGAGGAAATCAAAACGGCGCTTGATATAATAAGTGAGGCTGTTGGATGAGAATCGCCATAATTGGCGCAGGCAAGATGGGCGTGTGGTTTGCTAAATTCTTTAAATCAAAAGGGTTTGATGTAATCCTTGCGGACAGGAAAAATGAAAAATTAGCCAAATTAAAAAGTAAAGACCTACAAGTTGAATTAACCACAGATTTCAAATCTTCAATAGAAAACGCAGATCAAATACTAATTTGTGTATCAATAAACGCTTTCGAGGAAGTCGTAAAATTAGTTAGTCCTGCAATCAAAGAAGACCAAGTGGTAATGGATATTTGCTCGATCAAAGAGGCGCCGGTCAAAATAATGCATCAATACATAAAAAACGCGACAATCTTGGGCACACATCCAGTTTTTGGTCCTGGAAGCAACGGAGTCAAACACAAAGCCTATGTCTTAACTCCCACTAACCCAAAAGAGCAAGAGTTTGCGGAGCACATCAAAAAATGGCTAGAAAATCAAGAAGCGCATGTGTTCATTATGGCTCCAAAAAAACACGACGAATTAATGTCGGTTGTTTTAGGGTTACCGCATTTTGTGGGCTTAGTTGCCTGTGAAACTCTTCTTGAGCAAAAGAATTTGCCTGAAACAAAAAAAGTCGCTGGAACAACTTATCGAATGTTGTTCACGTTGGCAGAAGCAACTGCGTTAGAAACACCCGATCTCTATGCAAGTCTGCAAATGAACCTGCCAGAACTGAGAAAAATCGAAGATCAATTTATGACTAAGGCACAAGAATGGTTAGATCTCATTAAAAATAAAGATGCCGCGTCAATCGTAAAGCGTATGGAAATTATAAAGAAAAAACTATCGGAAACCGACAGTGACTTTGCTAATTCATATGAAGTTATGTATAAAATGTTGGAATCAACTGAAAACTAACAAGTTCACGCTGCTTTAGGATAAGAACCCAATATTTTTACAAATATCGCATATTTCTCTAAAGCATTTAATGCCTCTGAACATTTGGCTTCAATTCGGTGTCCTTCAAAATCTAAATAAAAGTTGTATTCCCACGCTGTTTTCTTTGTTGGTCTAGATTCAATTTTTGTTAGGTTTATATTTCGTTTGGCGAATTCTCCGATTGCATGGTAGAGTGAACCGGGCTCATGTTTGGCAGAGAAAATTATAGATGTTTTGTCTTTGCCTGTTGTCTTAGAATCCTCAGTGGATAGGACGAAGAATCGTGTATAGTTTTCGGAGTTATCTGCGATATCTTTGGCGAGGATGTGCATGCTGTAGAGGTTGGCTGCTCTTTCGCTCGCAATTGCCGCCGCGTTTTTTAAGCCTTTTTCCTTAATCATTTTGACGCTGCCCGCTGTGTCATATGCAGGTATAAGTTCTCGTCCAAAATCCTCTAAGAAACTTTTGCATTGCGCTAGTGCTTGTGGATGAGAATAAACAACCTTGATGTCTTCTAATGTTGTGCCTGGATTTGTTATGAGGCAGTGCTCGATTTTCACAATTACTTCGCCGCATACCTTCAAATTGTATTTGAGAAAGAGATCGTAGTTTGTGTTAATGCTGCCTTCCAAGCTGTTTTCAACTGGAACAACACCAAACTTGGTTTCCCCTGAGCATACACTGTCGAAAACGTCTTTGAAGTCTTTGCAGGGTTTAACTTCTGTGTTTGCTCCGAAAAACTGGAATACTGCGCTTTCACTGTAAGCGCCTGGTTCGCCCTGGAAGGCTACTGCTTTCACTTTTTGTTTCCCTGCTTACGATTCTTTATTAAAAGCTTGTTTATACCGTTTATCATTGCTTCAACACTGGCCATTACGATGTCTTCTCTGGCTGCACGTGCTGAAACCACGTTGCCCTGTTCATCCGAGACTTTTATGATGACTTCTGCTACTGCGTTTGATCCTCCTGTGATAGCTTCGAGACGATATTCGCTGAGCCGTATGTTCTCTAGGTTGTTGGTTAATTTTTGAATGGCCTTTAGAACTGCATCGACCGGACCTACGCCTGTTTCCGCGGCAATGTATTCTTTTCCATCCAAAGTTAACCTGACGGAAGCTGTTGGGATTACTTTGATGCCTGTCATTACAGCTATGTCGGCTAAATCAACGATTTTTTCTTCGCCGATTAATTGACCCATTACTGCAGAACTTAACGCTAGCAAATCAGCATCCGTTACCATCTTGCCTTTGTCGCCTAGTTCTTTGACACGTTGAACAATTTCTTTAAGTTGGTCCTCAGTTGGGTGAATGTCAATTTCTTCCAGTTCTGCTTTGATGCCGCTTGTTCCGGCTAGTTTGCCCGCCACAAGTTTTCTTGTGCGCCCAACTAACTCGGGTTTTATAGGTTCAAAAGTCAACGGTTTCTCTGTAACACCGCGAGTATGAATGCCTGATTCGTGGGCAAAAGCGTTTTCGCCAACAATAGCCTTGTTTGCCTGTACGCCAATCCCTGTTAGTGAAGCCACCATCCTGGATGTGCTGTATAGCAATCTTGTGTTGACGCCCGTTTTGTACTTGTAAATCTCATGCAACGCCATAACCACTTCTTCTAATGAAGCGTTTCCGGCTCGTTCACCTAAGCCGTTGACGGCAACATGAACCTGAGTTGCGCCTGCTTCGACAGCTGCTAAAGAGTTTGCAACTGCTAATCCGAAGTCGTCATGGCAATGGGTACTTATGGGAACTTTAACTACGGTCTTGAGTTCCTCAATTAGTTTGATGGTTGTTTTGGGAATCATTATGCCAACGGTGTCGGGAACGTTTAGACTGTCCATACCTGCTTTCTCTGCAGCTTGGCACACTTTTTTTAAGAAAGGCATTTCTGAGCGAGTGGCGTCCATAGGCGAAAATTCGCATTTTACCCCATGCTTTTTCACGTGCTCAATGGACTCTACAGTTGCTGTTAGTACTTGTTCAGGTGTTAAGTTTACAGCATATTTCATTTGGACAGGCGACGTTGGAATGAAAACATGGACTAAGTCAACATCGCATTCAATTGACGCATCAATATCACCTTTTGTTGCACGCGACAAAGCGCAAATTTCAGAGGTTAACCCCGCTTTGGCAATGTCTTTAACCACTTTTTTTTCGCCTTCGGAGGAACTTGGAAAACCCGCTTCTATAGTGTCGACGCCTAACTTGCTTAGTTGACGTGCAATCTCCATTTTATCGTCAGAAGTTAATGAAACTCCAGGGGTTTGCTCCCCATCTCTTAAGGTTGTGTCAAAAATTCGGATACGTTTTGAGATTTTATCTGTCATTTTTTCAACCAGTTTTAACTGTTAAAGCTGCAGCAATGGCTTCCGCCATTCCCACTGTTGTGGTTGTGCCGCCGCAGTCTGGAACAGATTGGCGATTAGTTAGAGCATAAACTACTCCATTCTCTATTGCCGCGCCTGCTTGTAAGCATTTTTTGTCGTTGTATTTTTCGCCAAGCCACTCTAGCATCATCTTTGCTGATAATATCATAGAGATTGGATTCGCTGTGTGTTTTCCCGCTCTATTTGGTGCTGAGCCATGGATGGGTTCGAAGAGTGCGAAGTTGTCGCCGACATTTGCGCCTGGAGCCATACCTAACCCACCGATTTGTTGAGCTGCTTCGTCTGATAAGATGTCGCCGAACATGTTGCAAGTGCAAAAAACATCAAACACTTCTGGTTCCTTAATCAGGCGCATCGAGGCTGCATCAACGTATAACTCATTAAAAGCGATATCTGGGTACCGTTTTGCTGTTTCACGGCACACGCTGGCAAATAACCCGTCAGTTACGCGCATAACATTGGCTTTGTGAATAGCAGTTACCTTCTTTTTGCCATTGCGCAGACGTGCTATCTCAAAGGCCTTTTTGGCGATGCGTTCACAGTTTCCTCTTGTTATCACACGCATACATACAGTGGTATCATTGCCTATTGTGAATTCTATACCTTTGTAAACATCCTCAGTGTTTTCTCGAACAAACATCATGTCAATGTCTGGTCTGGCAACTGGAACGTTTGGGTAAGCTTTTAGTGGACGCAAATTGGCGTACAAATCAAACATTACTCTGAGTTTAACTATGACGTCAGCTGCAGTTTCGCCAACTGGCCCTTTTAGGCAAGCGTGTGAGTCTTTGATTTTCTGCACGGTATCTTCAGGCAGTGCGGCGCCTCTTTTGGCTAAGGTTTCATCGCCGGCCTCTGCTTCGATAATCTGGAGTTTTATTCCGAATTTTTTCTGTGCTGAATCTAAGACTTTTAGTGTGGCTTCGGTTAATTCTGGTCCAATACCGTCTCCTGGGATTAAAGATATTTTGTATTCTGTCATTTTTTATTCATCCTTTTACGTAAGTTTTCGATTAATCCATCATCGGCCAATATTTCTATGATGAATGGTGGTAGCTTGTCTACTTGAAACTTTTTGCTTTTTGAAACATTTTCTATCTTGCCCGCTTCAAAATCCACAGCTAATTCATCTCCTGTTTCAACCGCTGCGGAAATGCCCTTGCATTCGATAACTGGTAACCCAATGTTTATGGCGTTTCTAAAGAAAATCCGTGCGAAAGATTCTGCCTAGCACGCATTTTACGCCTGCATATTTTAGGGCTAATGGGGCTTGTTCTCGACTTGAGCCGCATCCGAAGTTTTTGCCGCCCACTATTATTACGCCGTTTTTGGCTTTTTCTGGAAAAGCTGGGTCTAAGCTTTCCAATGCATGTTTCGCTAATTCGTATGGGTCAACTAGTATCAGATATTTTCCTGGCAGTATAACGTCCGTGTCAATATTGTTTCCGAATTTTATGGCTGGTCCTTTGATTTTCATGTTCATGCTTTTGCCTCCAGTGTTCTTGGGTCAGTGATTTTTCCTGTGATTGCTGAAGCCGCTACAGTTGCTGGTGACGCTAAGTATACGCTGGCTTGGGTGCTGCCCATCCTTCCAATAAAGTTTCTGTTTGAAGTGCTGACGCATGTTTCCCCTGCTGCTAATAATCCTATGTGTCCGCCTAAGCATGGGCCGCATGCTGAACCGCAAACGATTGCTCCTGCGTCATTAAAGATTTCGATTAAGCCTTCTTTTATGGCTTGCTTGTAAACTTCTTGGGAAGCCGGAATCACAAGTGCTCTAACGCCGTCTTTTACTTTTTTGCCTTTTATGACTTGAGCGGCTAAACGTAAGTCTTCAATTCTACCGTTGGTACAGGAACCGATAAATGCTTGCTCAATTGGAATGTTGCCTACTTTTGAAACGGATTTCACATTGTCGACTGAGGATGGACAGGCAATTTGTGGCTCCATCTTTGAAACATCAAATTCAACTGTCCTCGCATAATGTGCATCTTTATCGCTTTTCAACGAATCAAAATCGGGCAATATTTTGACTCTGCCTTCTAAGAATTTGCGCGTTATTTCGTCAGGTTCAATGATACCGTTTTTGGCTCCCATTTCTACAGCCATGTTACACAGTGTCATCCTTCCAGCTATACTCATGGCTTTAATTGTTGGACCGGTAAATTCTGCGCTTTCGTATATGGCGCCGTCAACGCTCATTTTCCCGATTATTGCTAAGATTAAATCTTTTGGCGTTACATAATTCGGAAATTGTCCCGTTACATTTATTTTAACGGCTTCGGGCACTTTCAACCAAATTTTTCCCGTAGCAAAAACCGCTGCAGCTTCCGTTGAACCTATGCCAGTGGCGAAAGCTCCGAAGGCTCCATATGTACAGGTGTGGGAGTCAGCTCCAACAATTACAGTTCCTGGAACAACATGGCCTTTTTCAGGCATAACTTGATGGCAGATTCCGCCTCTGCCGATGTCGTAAATGAGTAGTTTTTGGTCTTTGGCGAATTGACGCATAGTCTTGTGTAATTCCGCTGCTTTAACTGATTCAGCCGGAACTTGATGATCCAGTATCACCACTACTTTTTGGTTATTCCAAACTTTTTGTACACCTATTTTTTTGAAGGCTTCAACAGCTAAAGGTCCAGTTAAATCATGCACCATTATCATGTCTACGTTAGCATCTACGATTTCTCCTGGGTGCACAACATCTTTTCCTGACGCTTTAGCCAAGATTTTTTCTGTAATGTTCATTTTTGTTCTCTTCTTTTACACAATTAATAGTCTTTCATTATTAGGCTCCAACAAGAGCGGTTCTCATTTTTGAGAACCTGAAAGTTAAGCGTTTCCGTTCAAAGAAACGATTTAATCGTCTATTCTTACCGTTTTTGCTCCTCTTGCCAATGCGGTTATGCCTGTTCTCGCAAGCTCAATAACTCCGGTTGCCTGCATTAAATTTAGGAATGCATCTAGTTTGTCAGGGGTTCCTGTGATTTCTACGGTTAAGCTGTCGGTTGAAACATCGATGATTCGTCCTCTGAAGACTTCTACGCAGTTAATGATGTCTGAGCGTTCTTTTGGGGTTGGAGAGTTAACTTTTATCAGCGCTAGCTCCCTCATCACGAAGTGCCCTTCTTCTAATTCTTCAACTTTGAGAATGTCGATGAGTTTTGCTGTTTGTTTGACGACTTGTTCAAGTGTTTTTTCGTCTCCTTTGACGGTAATTGTCATGCGTGCTATGTCGATGGTTTCGCTTGGTCCAACTGTTATGCTTTCAATGTTGAAGTTTCTTCGTCTAAATAGGTTGGCTACGGCGTGAAGGACACCTGGCTTGTTTTCAACAAGAACTGAGATAACTTTTGTTTGTTCTGCTTCCATTAGTAGTCACCTCTCTGTTGGGGTAAACCGCAGCCTGGAGGCACAAATGGAACTACGTCCTGTTCTGAGCCTATAGGCACATCGATTACCGTTGTAACTTTACTGTTTAGCGCCGTTTTCACTGCTTTTTGGAATTCTTCAATTGAGTTTACTCTGAAGCCTTGTGCTCCATAAGCTTCTGCCAGCTTTACCATATCTGGTGATTTGCCTAAGTTAACAGCCATGTATCGACGGTTGTAGAGTGTTCTTTGCCACTGCGCGACCATCCCGAGAACTGAATTGTTTAGTACTATAACTATTACCGGAATCTTTTCGGATACCGAACATGCAAGTTCTTGTTCAGTCATTAAGAAGCTGCCGTCACCGGCTATATCTACCACTGGTCTGTCTGGGCATGCGACTTTTGCTCCTATAGCTGCTGGGAAGCCAAAGCCCATAGTACCTAATCCGCCTGAACTGATGAAGGTTCTGGGTTTTAATGCTTGGAAGTACAGCGCTGACCACATTTGGTTTTGACCAACTTCGGTGGTTACGATAGTGTCTTCTGGTAGTAATTTTCTTAGTTCTGTCAATAGGGCTTTTGGCACTAGTTCCTTTGGTCGGTCCTTAAATAGTGGGCTGAGCTGTTCCTTGGCTTCTTTGACTCGCTTTGTCCATGCACTAACTTTCATCTTTGGTATCTTCTTTGTCACTGCTTCATGCAATAACTTCAATGATACTTTTGCGTCTCCAACAACAGGGACATCGACTTCAATATTCTTGCCGATTTCTGCAGCATCGATGTCCACGTGAATTTTTTTGGCGTTGGACGCAAAAGTATCTAAGTTCGCTGTTGCACGATCAGAAAATCTTGTCCCAACAGCTAACAACACGTCGGCTTCACCAATGAGTCTGTTTGCAGCTGGGTTTCCATGCATTCCGATACATCCAACTGACAATGGGTGACATTCAGGAAAAGCACCTTTACCCATGAATGTGGTGGCAACTGGAGCCATCAACAAATCTGACATTTGCGTCAATTCGTCGGACGCGTTAGCGGAAATAACTCCGCCGCCAGCCAATATCAATGGATACTCCGCCTCGACCAGCAAATCTGCCGCTTCTCTGATTTTTGTTAAGTCAGGCTCTAAAGCGGGTTTGTACCCACGTGCTTCAATTTTGTCTGTAATTCCTAATTCAACCTCGGCTACATCTGACTGTACGTTTTTTGGCATATCAATCAAAACTGGTCCTGGCCTGCCCGAAGAGGCTATGTAGAATGCAGCGTTAACCATAGGTTGGATTTCAGCGATTGTTCTTGGTTGATAATTGTGCTTAGTTATCGGAGTGGTGATGCCAATGATGTCTGCTTCTTGAAAGGCATCTCTTCCAATCATGTAGGAAGAGTTAACGCCAAACGATGGAACCTGCCCAGTTATCGCAATCATTGGTGAAGAATCCATGTATGCGTTTGCTATTCCAGTAACCAGATTTGTGGCTCCCGGTCCTGAAGTCGCCATGCATACTCCGACTCGGCCACTGGCTCTGGAATAACCTTCGGCTGCATGGGCTGCTCCCTGTTCATGTCGAGCTAATATGTGTCTTATTTTCTCATTCCCACATAACGCATCGTAAACTGGAAGTATTGCTCCACCTAAGATGCCAAATATCACATCCACGTTTTGTTTTTCTAAGGATTCTAAGAGTACTTTTGCACCTGACATTTTAGTCATTTATTTATCTCCTTTTTTGGAATTAAATTCTATACTGTCGTCTTGAAAAAAATTGTTTGCAGATTTAATAATGGATTTTTCAGAGGTTTGCCTGGGCGAATCAAAGAATAAGTACCCGACGATCCCAGCTATGGAGGTGACGATCCCTCATCTTAATTCCTCTTAAATACCAGTTCCTAAAAATACATCGATGTACAAATAAAAGGTTTACGGTGACAACCTCAATTGTTTACAACTTTTTGTTAACATTTACGTTTCATTAGCCACTTAAAATTAGTTTCTTAAAAAGCAAGAAACCCCTTGATCTACGGAATTTTAATAAATAAACCGGATAAGTGAATAAAAGCCCTTATAACCCTGATTTTCTTTTTTGTCATGTCTAGTGAAAAACAATGTGCGAATTTAACGTAATCTTGAACAGCAAAATACAACTCAAAGATGTTATTTACGCTAAAGTCGAGGGCAACAATGTCACTGTCAAAAATATTTTGGGCGAAGCAAAAGAATTCAAAAACTGCAAAATAATTGAAGTTGATGTTAACACAGCAAGACTTGTTCTATCCACTGTGTAATTTTTGAACCCGTCTTTACGAAATGCCGCAGCTTTTTTTATCTTTGATTATTGTTTTTTCTAATTGATCCAACATAGAATCTAAATCTTGGTCAACTTCAGGTTAACATAGGAGTATCAGAATGTCAGAAAACAATTATTGGGAAAACGCTTTTGAAAGCGGCGAATACAAACATTGGGAATCCAGTTTCCCATCTCCTGAACTTGCTGCCCTGGCTGCAGCCGGAATCCTGAAGACTAATTCAAGAGTTCTCGACATAGGGTGCGGTGGCGGAAGAGATGCAATTTTTATGGCTCAATGTGGACTGAATGTGATCGGCGTAGATATCAGTTCAGCTGCTTTGAGGATCGCAATAAAAAGGTCAAAAAAAATTCACGTTAATGTTGATTGGCAAAGAGGAAATGTGTTGGCGCTACCTATAGCGGCAGGTTCAATTGATTTTTTAACTGACCGCGGGTTATTCCACTTACTCGAAGATGTCCATCGTCTCTTGTACTCATTAGAAGTTTGTCGTGTTTTGAAAAGTGGAGGCCATGCTCTGATTAGAGGGGCTAGTAAGGAGTCTGGTCACGAACAATTTAATCCGGTAAGCGAAGAAGCAATCGACAGATTTTTTGTGGCTTCCAAATTCAGGAGGGGTTTAGTTTTACCACTTCCACTGTTTTCTATCGAAGGTGTTATGGATGGGCGGATTGTGATTGTTCAAAAACTTGGCGCTTAAGCCGCTGCTTTTATAGAAACAAATAATTTGCTATGAATGATGCGAGATTTTAGCTATTTTCCAAATTACTTTGAGAATTTTTCTTGTTTACGTCTTTGTACCAAGTTTAAAATTAGTTCTTGAATGAATTTTTCGTTGATCCTCGTTTGCTTCTTCTGATTATAAGTCGGATCTTTATTTCTAAAGTGGCCCCATAACGCTACGAGGTGTATTTTCGACTGCCAGCATCATCATTATTCACATAATTATAAAATAAAGACAAGTTGAGTCTAAGCCTGACATCCAGAAAGTTTCAGCCACAATTTTAACTAAATCTTTTATAGATTGCCCCTCTTTGATTGCGATAGGAGATTCTATACGAGTTTCGTTAACGTTGACGAAACTTTTTTGACCATTGTTGTTCAGTCTGTTTTCCCAACCTGGTATTTACATATCAAGCAAAATACAATATTTTAGACTGCTTAGACAAGTGCGTTGAAAAAACCTGATCAATATATTTGATATTAAACAAAAATCAGCAAAAGTTCATGGATACTTCTGTTATTTAAGAATTAATAATGAGGCGCAATTATTTTTAAGTTTTCAGGCTTTATATATTCTTAATCAATTAGTTTAATGATTGGCATCAACTCGCAAGGAAGAAAATAATGAGCCACAGGCAAAAATTCGAGCAAGATCTAACAGTACTATTATCTCGGCTTATTACGGATACTGAAAAAGAAATTGAAACCAAACTCATTGTCTTAAAAGATTGGCTTTTAAAACTTCAAAAAGAGAACGTCGTTAAAATCAATCACTCTGTCATGGAACTCGTGTGTGCAAAATATCTTATTCAAAAAGGCTATGAAGTTCAACTTGAGTATCCATTAAATGAACTTTTAACTTGCGATTTATACTCTACAAAAGGATTGGGAAATTTAATTGTTGAAGTAGAAACAGGTTTTATTCCTCCCGAAAACGCATTAGCACCCCTAACCTACACTTCTGCACGGTTAGCAAGCAAAATAATTAGGTATAGTAGCTTCGCAGGGAAATTTGCTTTAGGCGTCCCACCTCATTACATTTTGCCCTTCCCGGGTGCGTTGGCTAAGCCTCCGAGAAATCGAGCTGATTGGGAAATCTTGCAAATAAAACATCTCTGTGATGCGTATTATCAGAAACCAGCGGTGACCCTTGAAGAAATCAAGAATGCTCGAATACACGAAATCTACATTATCGACGTGGACCACTCGAAAGTTCAAGAAATCGATCCTGAAACTTACCTAAAAAGAGCCATTCAAAAAGGCATAATTTACGATTACTTACCCCGGGAAATCAAGGAGACATAATTGGTTGTCGTTTTACGTTTACATTTTACTTTGTTCCGACGGCAGCTTCTACACAGGCTACACCAAAGATTTGGCGGCAAGAACAAAACAGCATGAAAATGGTAAAGGCGCAAAGTACACAAAATCACACAAACCTCAAAGAGTTGCCTATGTTGAGACTCATTGTTCAAGGAGTGCCGCGATGAGGCGAGAACGAGAAATAAAAAAGCTGAGCCATCAGCAGAAATTTGATCTATCCAGTTTGCACAGCAAGAAATAATATTTAAAACGTTTCATTAGAAACCTTAGGCATACCTTTTGGTTAGTTTTATAGTCAAAAAGAAACCTGCCTGCAAGAAAAACTAGCAGATAACAAAGATTACCCTAAAGTTGAAGAACTTACGGTGCGAATGTACAAAAAATGGGCGCAAGGAACCATAGCAATTCCAGCTTTCTTAAATCTGTAGTTACGTTGGGACTTTAATGAATAAGAACTGTTAATGCAGCTCCAGTTATAACAGGCACTAAAATGTTGTCGTTGATAGGCAAGGGAAGAACTTCAACGGTCATGGCAATTGCTGCACCTGCAAGAGCAATCAATGGATTTGACGGAATAAAAAGCAAGCCGCCTAAAAACGCGAAAAAGAAACCAGCCACAGAACCTTCCCAGGTTTTGCCTTTATTGAAAGGCAACGATGTAGAAAGAAGTCCTCCAAAAAGTGAGGCCGCGCTATCGCCCAAACAAAACATGGCAATAGCAGCATAACTTGCTGGGTGAGGAAATACAACTAAAGTGAATAGAATTCCAAAAGCAAAGTACAGTGGTGCCGCCGCGAAACCACGCAGTTCTGATTGAGAGGCGGCATGTCGTGTAATCGCTGAGATTAGCGTAAATTCATTTCCCTCTAGGCGCGAAAGCTCAGAAATTGTATATAATACCGCTATAGCGAAAATTAATGTTGCAACGGCGGGAACTCCAATTAAACTGGCGATAACTGGCATAAAAATTCCGGAGGCATGAATGTCTTCTCTTACAAAGTCATTGGTTGAGGGAAAAGAGCGTCTATGTTTTTTCCCATCAATTATGGGCAAGATTCCTGAAAGTTTACCATTTACTACCCTATCCGCTTTAACTCGTATGATAAAATCTGGGTTAAAACCAATTTTTAAGGCTCCGGGCAGGAAAATGCAACGGTTATTTCTGTCATCAGCAACGATGACACAATCGCTTAGCCTTAAATTTTCAGCTTCCAATATTTGGCATAATATTTTTAGTTTTCCACTAGGTACAATGGCGTTGCCAGAAATTTCACCTGTTAACTTGCCATCTTTGGTTTCGACTTCAATGCCATATGCGTAATCTGCGCCCACTTTATCAGCTAATTTTTTAACAATTACAGTAGGCAACCCAGAGCTAATCAAAGCAATCTTGCAGTTTCTTACTTTAATTTGCGAAAAAATATTTTGAAGATAAGGCGTTGAAGGAATTTTGTCGTAAACACACATTAAGGTTTCAAATTCCATGCCTTTTAATTTTTTAAACACATGCCTCAACGCAGAATCAAGTTTCATAATTCCTGCTTCGTAAAGAAAACCATAAAGAAGAAGCTCAATCAGAGCCAAAGAATCCTAATGTCTTTCCGATTGCAAAAACGAAAAGATTTTTTGGAATCAGTACTCCTTCAACGTCAAAAATTACTATCCTACGCTTCTCCGTTGCTACCATTTCGCTCTTAACTCAATAAATCAGCTATCTGTCCTAAGGAGGAAATGGTAGCTTGCTAAAGATAAATTTTGTTTGTGTCAAAAACCGTATAATAGAAAAAGCCCATTGAAATCATATTGGTTTAAATCAGTAATAGGGAGTGATAGTTCTTGAGCTTTATGACTTATGACATGTTTCTTAAATGAAACTTTCGCCAGCGCGTAAAATTGATGGCATAATATTTAAAAATTTAAAAAATGATTTCACATCGTTTTTTTTGTTATTTCAGCCAATCTCCATCAAAACTTCCATTTTTTCCATGAATTTTCAAAGAAGTCGCTTGCCAAAGCAATAATTGCTGGACTGTTCGACCATATAGCGGGGATTTCTCCGAATTCGGCATCACCAAGCATGGCTAAGATTATTTCTTCTTTGTCATATATCCCAAATTTAACATTAATATTGGGACAGAATTTAATTTCTATTTCTGGGCTTTTAGTCAACTCCGCGCAAATGAAATCCGGTATTTTTTTGTTTATCGGTATTCGAAGTATCCATCTTATCTTTACACCATTGTTACTAGCTGAATCTGAAAGAATCACAGCAAAAGGTCATCCATTTTTGGAATTCTTCAATTGGTGTAATCCAATCGATACTAAGTTTACTCTTACTAATTAATTCTTGAGCCTTATGAATAATAGATTGTTTTTCATTAATTAGCAGTATTTGATTTTTTTCGGCTGAATAATTGGGCTTCCCATAATTAGCTACAATTTTTTTAGCTAAGCACTGCGCTCTTTTGTGCAAATCGTTGAAGTAAACGATTTTTTCTTCAAGCAATAGCGAAATGGCATTCGTTGGGGCAACTGCACGGAACCGATTTGGAGTTGCAATTATTTTTTCAACTAGACCTAATTTTTCGAGTTCAAGCAAAACTCGATAAACGTCTTGCCGGGCGACACCTGAAATTTCAAACAGACTGGCAGCGTTTGATTCCATTCCTAGTTTGAGAAGAGCAAGATAGATCTTAGTTTGGTTCTTGGTCATCCCTAAATTCAAAAAGACTTTAAGATCATCTTCTTTGATTGAGAGGATCATGATACTTATTCTGTCTTTAAATTTATTAATTTTCGCTATTGTCATACTATAGACATACGACTCCATCTTAAATACAAAAAACTACAGATAGAATGATCGGGCCTAAAAATAAAATTAGGTCACAAAAATTGAAGGAAAGAAAAATGAAAAATGCAAAAACTTTTATGAACAAAACTAGAATTTCTACTTTGATAGCAATTCTGATGATAGCATTAACGGTCACGATGATTGTTGATTTTCCACTGACCAACGCGCAAACAATGTATGATAGTTCCAAATATTTGACTTTGCCCACTTCAATTCCGACCTTCCTATACGCTTGGGGTGAGCCCAACCCAGTAGGCGTAGGCCAAACTGCATATGTCAACGCGATTTTTAGCAAACCAATACCAAAAGCCACGGCTTGCTCGAGATATGTACTTAGGTATAACCATACAAATTACCGATCCCGATGGCGTAAAGACTGTTCTAGGGCCACATGATGGTGGAATGATAGGCGGGTGGTCCACTTCTTTTGTACCAACGAAAGTAGGTGTATACCAAGTACAAGCCTTCTACCCTGGGCAAATACTGACAGGAACCAATCCATACAATAGTAACGCCTCAACGCAAGATTATCATAAAGAACTGGACGGAAGTAAAATGCTGCCCACTAATAGCTCAATAACAACTTTCACTGTACAATCATCACCGATTACTGCGCCATACCAGACTTCACCACTTCCAACAGCATACTGGACTCGACCAATAATGGCACTTAACTGGGAATGGGGAAACGCTGTAGCCTCTAACTGGCTTGGACTAGACGCAACTGGTTTTTGTACATCTGGCAAATACGATGCATCTGGATGCTACCAGCCCTATGGTACAGCGCCAAACACTGCTCACATATTATGGTCAAAGTCAACACGCGAAGGAGGTCAACCAGGAGGACCAATTCCCGCAGATCCATCGACACAATTCTCATCAACCTCGGTGGTCATCAATATGTACGATGGTGCTATAGTAATGAATGGAATATGCTATTACACGGATCATGCAAGCTGGACCGGACAAGTAACAGGCTGGGAAGCAGTTGACCTGAAGACAGGAGCAACAGTGTGGTCAAAACCTGCAGGCGTAACAGGCAGTGAAACTCTTAAATGTGGCCAAATATTCGACTTTCATAATGCACAAGAGTACGGCTCTGTTGCATACCTGTATACAACACCAGATAGTGCAGGAGTTACGCGAGTATACGATGCATGGACTGGAATATTGCAGGCAAACCTTACAGGCTCCCGAAATCTTGCAATGATTTGCGATGACGAAAATTCGGTCGCTGCGCGCCAAAGCACCAGTGGAAATGTTGGTCAAGATGAACAGATTGGAGGTCTACTGGGCTGGTATATCGACGGTAGCTATCTCGATAGATGGAACTCAACATACCTTTTTACAACCACTGGAGCTAATTTACAAGCAAGGACAAAAGTAAATAATGCAAACTATAACTGGACAATGGGAGTAGATCAAGTAATCAAGCTCCCCACAACCAGCGCTCTCATGTCAGGAAACAACTCGTTATTAAGCGTTGCCCGTGTAACCAAAGAAGTCATCTTGCTCCGCTTTAGCCCAACATTCTACTACCAGGGAACCAATTTTGGTTGGCAAGTTATCAATGGGCGTCGATTCTGTTACAGGTGCTATACTTTGGGGTCCTCTAAACCAAACTTTGCCATTATTACAGGACACAAGTATCATTGCGGCGCGAGACGGCGTATACATTTTGCGCAATAAAGATACGAATCAACTTTTTGGCTACAGTTTAAAGACAGGACTACCGCTCTGGGGTCCAGTTAATACCATATATAACGGCAATAGTGCACTGGATATATTTGCAGACATTGCTTACGGCAAAGTCTATATGTGGGACACCGGCGGAATTGTTCAGGCTTACGATCTTAATACAGGAGCGTACCAGTGGAATTGGAGTCGTGGAAGCTCTGGATACGACGATCCGAGAGGTATTTACGAGCTTTTCGGCTATAACACTCATGCTATTGCTGATGGAAAGCTATTCCTACAGGAGGGTTTCATGTACACTCCGCCGCTGCATCCAGCTGAAAGGATAGTTCTAAATTGCACTGATGGAACGCTTGTATGGGATATTTTAAGCTACAGCGCAAGATCTGGTAGTATTATTGCTGACGGGTGCCTTCAGGAATGGGACTCCTACGATTGTAAGATATACACCTATGGTATGGGACCAACCGCTACCACAGTTACCGCACCTAATGTTGGAGTTACAACTGCTACTCCAATAACCATCACAGGCACAGTAATGGATATCTCGGCTGGCTCGAAACAAGAAGGAGTAATTGAAAATTTCCCAAACGGTCTTCCCGCAGTATCTGATGCAAGCATGACCAACTGGATGGAATACGTGTACAGGCAGCAGCCTTTTCCGAAAAACGCAACAGGCGTCCAAGTAACATTAACCGTATTTGATGCTAACAACAATACACGAACAATCGGCACCACAACAACTGACACCAACGGATTCTATAGCTTGTCGTGGACGCCAGATATTCCTGGCAAATATACTGTTTATGCTACATTTGGAGGCACTCAATCATATTGGCCTTCAGAAGCAACATCAGCATTCACAGCTAGTTCTGCTGCAGCAACCACAACTGAAGCACCAGTTCAAAATACATCACAATCTACAGCTGATCAATACTTTGTTCCTGCAATCACAGGACTGGTAGTAGCAATCATAATAGGATTTGTCTTACTGGCACTGTTGATTCTAAGAAAGCGAGCATAAAATGACGAATAAACAACTCTTCCTTTTTTTTATTTAGAAAACAATAAGATCGAAGGCTTAGAAAACCCAGGTTTTTTTTCGATAAGATATTGCTATTATGAATTTATATTTTTTTTCTTTGTAATGGCGAGATTTTTTAATCTTTTTTCCAATTCACTTTTTACTTTCTCATCTTCCTCTTGCCTAAGTGCTTCTTCCAGCAACTCTATGGCTAACTCAAAACTCTTTTCTCCAAACATTTTTCCAAATTCAGTCACAGGCTTTCCAGACTCAAAAATTCTTTCTAGGTAGTACGCACACGAAATTTGCTGGGTAACCTTTGAAGTTATTTGGATCAACAACTGCAAACGATATCTCCTTGTCCAATCATTTTTCCCGATAGGTTCAAAGACTTTTAACTGATAATTAGACATCATCGATACACTTAGAAATACTTAAACCAGGAATTTTAGCTAATATTGCTTGCTAATATATACTATAGAGCTTTCCTTGATTGTTTAGTATGCGTTCGTTTAGTATTTTATCTAACATTGTTTCTAAATAGTTTACTTGAACTACTTAGACAAAAACTAAGTACAAATCCCCAATAGTGACATTGAGGAAAGGAGAGGCTTTTATACTGGGGGTCATAGCAAATTTTTTCCTATAGCTTCCCCCCTTACACAGTGCAAATATATATTCTATTTTGGAAACGGAGACAGCAACCAATTATCTGAAGGCAACAAGTTTTTAATAATAAAACAAACTACCTATCTAACAGAATGCGGTGGCATTAGAGGTTGAAAGCTTTACCAAATAGTTTATCAGAATTTTCCCGTTTTCGAAGCCTTCTCCTTTCTCTCGATTACGGATTAACTGTTTGGAAAGCCATCACACGATGAAAATGTCTCATTCGAAAGACGTAAGTTAGTATTTAATTGTATTATTAATTGTGTTTTGGCTGTTTCTGAAAAAAAATAGTTAATCTTTCATTATGGTCGCAGCTTCCTAAAATAATAATGTATATAGAATATGTTGGGTAGCTCTAAGAAGGTTATCGTACATAGGAGAGAGGGAGAGATGTATATGTTTAAACCTCGTTCAGTTTGTGATTCAGAAAGAGACCGAAGACAGAACAAAGACCCCTTAGATGAGGAAAATCTTGATTAGGATCTTCTCTCTTCACAGTGAATGCCTTCTATCTTGTAATCTATCGACCAATTTGTTGGTTACTATATTAGCTTATAAGCGTTATTTTTTTCGCAAGGAGTATGATATGCTACTCTATGCAGTTTTCTATTCGACTTCTTTTTGTTGATTCAGAATAAGTTTGATTGTTTCTTTGAAAATTTTTAACGCTTATTTTCATTGAGCTGCAACTTGAACTTTGAGCAAAGAAAATGATTTTCAAAAAATTAGACCTTTAATCGGCTGAGTTTAGTTCAACTATACTAATTGACTAGTGCATGGCAAAAAAGTCATTTGTTCATTTTACTGTTGATGACCGATTTTCTTTTTTGATTTCGGAACAGTGAGGATTAAAGCAGTTAAGACATCCTTTAGGGAAGGTTTGGCAGAGTTGTTTTTTCTTGAACCCCCATTTCTTTCGCAGTTCTTCGGCTTCCGCCTCTTGGTCATATGAATTGTTTTTTGCTCTAGTATAGCTAAGGTAAGCATGGGCTATTTCGTGGGCTATTAGGGATTCTGAGTCTGTTCTTTTTAGAATTATCATGTAGGGTTTATCTGTTTCTTCTACCTGTATGGTTTGACTCTGACCTGCATGGAAAGAGATTTCTTGTAAAGTGAATTGGTAAACATCTTCAGGTAACCGAGCTAAAGTATTTAGTAATCTTTTATGCAGAGTGTTCCATCGTTGAGCAAGATGAATAAATTCGTCAATATCACTTTTGAAATCTATTTCTGATTTGTCTCTTCTCATTTTTGGGGTTCCTCATATTTTTCTGCTTTAAGTGTTCTTGTTTTGATACGCTCAGGTCAAAGTTTCATCGTTAGTTAATTATTGTCGCTCTTGACTTTACCTTTTTCTCTGATTTTTCAGAAACAAGGTAATATTTGGAATTCGATTTCAATATTTTTGAAACATGATTATGTTTGATACTGTTGACACTATTAAGAAGTAACTGGAAGCTTTTTGCTTAGATGTCTGATGCTCAAACAAAGGAACGGTTTTGGATAAAGATTTCTTGTAAAGGTTCTTTATTTGGTGCAATACAATGATTTATTGGACTATTTTTTTTATTTCAACCATTTCTTCGTAATTCTTCAATTAATCGAGAGCATTTAAGGACTATTCTCGACCAGTTGTACCCGGGGTTATGATAACAGTCACGTTTCAGTTGCGGCCCTGGTGCAAATAAAAAAATCTACGCTAATTTCAATGCGCTTAAAAAACAGAACTGATAACTTTTTGATATATTCCGTTTCTAGAAATATCCTTCTTATTGCAGACAACGAGTTTATTATTTGGTGAGACAGGAGAACTTCTCATTCAAGGAATAAAACAAATAGAGGGAGAGTAATGGTCGAAGAAATATTTAACGAAATATTAAACAGCCAAGATGGCGACTATATCCTTAAAGTCCAAGTGCTTGCACTTATAAAACCGAATGGCTGGTAGAAAAATCTATAATTCCTTGGTTCGCAGTAAAGTATAAAATATTATTATAATTAGACCATCAATCTCTTTTTGAGGATAATTATTGACAGATTACCTTGTTGGCACAGGCGGATGGTCTTATTTCAATATTCCAAATAAACCCTCTTTGAAAGCCTATAACGAAAAACGAAATATTCAACTTTGTAGAAGTCAACTACACATTTTATGAGTATCCTTCAATTCAAACAGTGGAACGATGGAGAAGGACTGTTCCAAAAGACTTTACTTTTTCAGTGCGATGCCACCAAGACCTTACTCACAAAATAGGCTTAAAGCCAGATAATAGAGCTCATGAAGTATTTTACAAAATGAAACAATATGCTGAAATTCTTCAAACACCCTATTTAGTGCTAGAGACACCTTATGGATATACAATAAACAATGATACACTAGGTTTTTTGTCAACGTTAAATCTGAAAGGTTTACGTCTTGTTTAGGAGTACAGGGCACCTATAACTCAAAATGTTATCCAGTTGATGCAGGACTTCAATATCATACACTCTGTTGACTTGTCAAAGCAAAAACCAAGCTACAACTTAGAAGTCACTTATTCGAGATTGTTTGGGAAAGGTCAACAAAACATCTACCAGTTCACGGATGATTAACTATTGGAAATTCAGCAAAAAGCTGAAGAAACCAATTCAAAACAAGTAATTCTAGCATATCACGGCGTGAGGATGAATACCGATGCTTTGAGGTTTCAGCAACATTTGACCACAGGAATGTTCTTGCCAGCAACCTCCGAAATTGGGACCGAATCTGCAAAAGCTGTCTTAGCCGAAGATGCGGTTTTTCCGTCTTCTAAGGATGAACTTATACAAAGTCAAGGATGGAAAGTAATCGACGTTAAACCGAATCAAACAGCTCATTTATCAGAATTTCTACGTATGCTTCCAGACAAAAGCTACGGCAATCTAAACGACGTTATAAAGGAGTTGGGTACAGCCTTTGGGTGGAAATAACATTATCTTAGGAACATGCGGATGGAGCTATAAAGAATGGGAAGGTAACTTCTATCAGATTAAAAGTGGACAGAGTAAACTTAGAGCTTACTCAAGAGTTTTCAAAACTGCTGAAATAGATTCAACGTTCTACCGCAATCCCACAAAGGGAACCGTTATGGGGTGGCTAAAATATTCACCTGGCGACTTTGTATTTACTGCCAAACTACCTAAAGCAATAACACACGACAACATGCTCGGTTTGAAGAAAAACGTCAAAGCAGAGTTAGACGAATTTTTAGATTTAATGAGGCCTCTGCAATTAGGTGGAAAACTCGGCTGCTTACTTATACAGCTACCACCAAAATACACTTACAATCCAGAGAACCTGGAAGGATTTTTCAAATTGCTTGACCCACAGTTTAGATATGCAGTAGAATTCCGAAATATCACATGGCTGCTCCCTGAAACTGCAACTTTTAGACTCTTGGAGAAATATGAAGTAGCTTACACTGTCGTTGATGAACCACTTATTCCGCCAGAAATACATTTGACCACTGATTTTGCCTATTTCAGGTGGCATGGCAAAGGTGAAAACATTTGGTTTGACTACAAGTACAGTGACAAAGAGTTGGATTCTTGGGTTCCTAAAGTTCAAGAGACTTCTAACAAAGTTAAGAAAATCTACGGTTATTTTAACAATCATTTTCACGGGTATGCCCCGGAGAATTGTCTTCAACTTATTGAAAAGTTGGGATTAACAAATGAGGAACAAAAAAAAGTAGCTGCTAAGAAAGCTGCCAAGCAGTCACAATTAGGCATGTTTTTAACTTAATCTATAGACATGCATTGAAATCATTAGAGGGATTTCAATTCAATTCTTATTCAAATACCCGAAGATCGGCTATTTACCTTAAGCTAAATTCGTTGAATGACAGTTTGCTTATTTCTCTTTTCCTATTGAGAACGCTTGTCCAACAGGGTTCCCTACTTTATGATAAGTCATCTCCGCCATATTCCAGACAATCGGTTTAACTTTTTCAATGTCTGGAATATTCTTTTCATTTAAAACAGATGAATCCACTTTGACATCCATGATTTCGCCAATGAACTCTGTGTGCAGCCCAATCTCAACAATCTGGATAACTTTGCACTCTATTATCCAAGGAAATTCTTTTACGTATGGGGCATCAACAAGATCGCTTTTTACGGGAGTTAGCCCCGTTTTTGAAAATTTATCCACCATTTTCCCAGAAACAATTCCAAAGTAGTCAGCCTCCTTGGCATAAGTTTCTGATGGAATACTAATTGTAAATGCTTTTCTCTCAATGATATTGCCATAGGTATATGTTGCTTTTCTGAGAGATACATAGATGCATGGTGGCTGGGAACAACAAACGCCTCCCCAAGCGGCAGTCATCACATTTGGTTTTCCTTCTCGATCATAACTTCCCACAACCCAAACAGGTGTCGAGGAAACAATAGTTTTAGCACCCAAAGACTTCTTCATGATTAAAAATCCCTAACCTTTGATTTATCAACCAACTTTTTCAACTATAGAAACCTTTCTACATACATCGTGAATGGTGGGTGAGCTATTGATTTTGACCCTTTTCCTTTTCACTTTCAAGCTAACAGATCCATCCATCTGATAGCGGGTTACTTATTTCTCTTTAAATTTCTATTTCTGCTGCAGGCGCTTTGAAGTTGGCTTTAGCATGTGCTCCATCGCAAAATGGCATGTTCTTGCTTTGACCGCATCGGCATAGGATTACCATTTTGCCTGCAACTTCTTTTTCTTCTCCGTTTTGTTTTACCTTTGCTTCGCCTTTGGATTCTAACAATATTGGTCCATTTTCACGAATCATAACTTTCATTGATAAAACCTCACTAGATTGAGTCCAACGGTAACTTATAACTTTTTTATAACTTTTTTTTCACTAATATTGCGTTCGATAACAAATCTTAAGACGTTTTTTGAATGGTATCACTGCATTAATCACTTGAAGGCTTTTTCGTTCTTATTTTAATTACGACTGCGAAAGAAACTGTCAGTGCAATTACGATTGCAACTGTGATAGCTATCGAGTGCTGTTGATAGAATGGCAGGTTTGAAGTTGAAGAAACTGGAAAAATATAATGCAAAATTGTTACATTCTCATTTGAAGTTGCACCAGTTACAACTAATGTTCCGTTAGGCGAAAGAGTCCATCCATCGCCTTCTTCAGTGATTACATGGGTGCCAAAAACCACATTCCATTCGGTGCCTGCGCTCACTCCTTTTTCTTGCGGACCAAAACCAAAGTTTAAGCTTTGTTCACCCTGCCCTTCAGCAACATAGCTAAAAAACTGGATGTCAAAACCTGTAACGTTAAATTCTTGGTAAACAAAAATTGTAACATTACAGTTTTGAGATGAAAATTCTAGATTCTCAATCGGTAGCGATCCATTAAGGCGTAAGTTCGCAAAAATCCAATAGTTATTGACAAGCGATGCCTCCGCATAGGTGCCATTTACTGCAAAACTGATGTTGCCATTATTTGCTGGAATATTAAATTTATCGTGTGGGCTGAAGGATACTTTGGTTTGCGCTTGCAAATTAATGCAAGTATATGAAAAAAAAGTTAATGTCACGAGAATAAAAATTATGGCAAGTCCAGTTGCTGAGATTTTGCCGGAACTAATTGTTACCAAACCTCATTCTGCCATTTATCTCCCACTTTTTCAATCCTTCAAAGGTAAAGCTGATAGCTCAGAATCTAACGGATATTTTTTCAGTAACCATATTTGCAAATTCTGATTTAAGATTGTTTTGTGTTTAATGGGTAAGAAATTTGAGTTGAGTTATAGGGTTAAGGGTTTAGTATTATTGCATAAACTTTTAATTGAATTGCAGCTGGTAGAACATTGATTGGTTAAGTTTAATGATTAGTCTTTAAGATTACTGGAAGCGATTAAAATGCAATGTAGAATCGTACCAAAAAATGGTGACAAATTATCTGTTTTAGGATTCGGATGTATGCGCCTACCCATGAAGGACCAAACTACCGTTGATGAAGCGCGCGCTATTAAGCAAATCCGGTTAGCCATCGATAACGGCGTCAACTACGTTGACTCTGCACCGCCTTATCATAGTGGTGAAAGCGAAACAATCTTTGGAAAAGCCTTGTTAGACGGCTACCGCAAGAAAGTAAAAATCGCAACCAAACTCACACCATTTTTGTTAAGAAAAGCTGAAGATATGGAAACGATGCTAAATGTGCAACTCAAGAAACTCCAAACTGATCAAATTGACTATTACCTGCTCCACGCCTTAGATGCTGAGTATTGGGAAAAGTTGCAAGGCTTTGAAGTCCTCAAATTCTTAACCAAAGCTAAGAAAGATGGAAAAATCGTAAACATGGGTTTCTCCTTTCATGGTTCATTAAAAACTTTTAAAGACATCATCAAATCTGATGACTGGACGATGTGCCAAATACTTTACAATTTACTTGATGAAAAAACGCAGGCAGGCACTGAAGGCTTAAGGTACGCTGCCTCCAAAAACCTTGCGGTTATGGTGATGGAGCCATTACGGGGGGGCTTATTAGCATCGAAACTTCCATCTGAAGTTCAACAAATCTATGAAAATTCAAGCATTAAACGCTCACCGCTGAATGGGGTTTATGTTGGGTTTGGAATCATCCTGAAGTCACTTTAGCCTTATTAGGCATGAATGATGAAAGCCAAGTTATCGAGAATATTAAAACTGCTGAAACCGCTATACCAAACACAATGAAACCTGAAGAACTAAAAGTAACAATTGATGTTGCACAAACCTTTAGGCGTTTACTTAAGGTTCCTTGTACTGGCTGCCAATATTGTATGCCCTGTCCGAATGGTGTAAACATTCCCGGCAACTTTCAAATCTACAATGAATATCACCTGAATGGCGAGGAACAGAAAAGCCGCTCAATATATGGTATGATATTGATGGGTGGCTTGAACGGTAAACGAGCAGATGCAGCTTTATGCAAACAATGCAATGTATGCACTGAACATTGTCCGCAACATATTGCAATTCCAGAGAAACTCAAAGAAGTCGAGAATAAATTCGGTGGACCTAAGACTGAAGCCATAATGGCAATAATGAAGGCGCAGCGCTCGAGTACCGCCTGAAGTCTCAGTCATACGTTTAACAGCCGCCAGACCAAAACTTTGACTCTATTTCAAACAAGGCAGCAGTCCTTCAAAACAAAGTCTTAAAACTAACCCGTAGGCTAAATTACGTTGAAAATATGTATTGTTAATCCTAGAACTAATGCAAAAGTCCAAATTATGAAAGTGGGTATCATTAGTTTCCACATTTTTGAGCATCCGAGTTCTCCCAAAGGATGAGTCACCCATGACCCAATTATGATTAACCCAAGTGCAAGAGCTACGATTCCTAAAATGGCGTGTAACCAAACAACAGCTGATTGAAAAACTGGCAGATTGGTTATAAGAACCAATTTTTCACTAAAAACAGGAATCATTACGGCAAATACAGTAACGAGGTTTAAGCCAATCGCTACGATGCTGAGAAAACCATGCATTATGAGGTTTCTATTCTTGGTTCTAATTCTGTAAGGATAAACGCCTATTACCAGCAAGATTAAAGCTATGACTTGAATGACAGAAACTATATTTCCTTGAAGATCAAGTGCCATACTTGCAGTTTGTTCAAAGGAAGTAATAACTTTAATGCAAGCGTTTTCTTGAAAACTGGGCTGGAATTTTTTTAGGTTTCTTTTAGGAGCTTTTCAACTAATTGAGCTCCTTCCAATGTGAGGTCGTATTGTCGGTACTCGCTGCGAAAAGTCTCTTTCAGCTCGCTTTTTAACAAGCTTGCTCTCTCGAGCACATTCAAATCCTTAATCATTTGTTTCACGTTGTAAAATTCTGGTCCTTCGGCTTGAGGCATCATATCAAAAGGTCTAACTTTTGAAACTTTAATCAAAAGAGATTTGTAGCGTTCTATCCCTTCATCAAACTCTTTCTTTTCACGTTCTTTATTTTCCTCAGCTACATTGTACAATTTAGATTTCAATTCTTGTGACATTAAAACACCACAAAAAATATCACTTAAACTCTAAAGGAACCCTTATTTTAACTTGCTTCTATTGAGTTCCTTTGTAAATTGTACATTGGATCATAATTATCCTGCGAGAAAAGAAAAAATGGTGCACTTAAAGATAGATTGGTGTTAACTTCCAATCTCTAGCTTTTTTCAAGATTGACAGATTATTTGAGGTTCTTGAATATTTATGAAAGCTTACTTGTCTGATAGTTCTGGGATTTTCAGAGTCAATATCGACCAGTTTGCTGCAACGCTCTTTTTAATGAGGGCGGCAATCATCGTGAAAACTGGTGGAGGCATCACTGACATCCATAATCGGATAACTGTAACTTGGTCATCAAGTTCAAGTAAAGGGAATAGCCATTGAATCTGAATCGGAGATCGTTCTTGTGGCGTTTTGCTCGCCATGATCTTACCTATTGAGATCTGCTCATCATCAGTTGTTTTTTCTCTGAGGATTGGATAGAGATATGCGTCTTCTTTGTCCAAGTGAATTCGAAGATGCGAGTTTAGGACGGCTGTTGCTCTAGCCGTTGTTAGAGGGTCAGGTGCCTTGCGAATTGCTTCTAATCCATTAACCATCTCGTCAAGTTCTCGATGATCCATTATGTAAGGTTTAGCTAGAAGAGGTGCAACCTTGTCGACCGCAGGGAAAACTGCTGCCTCCTCACCTTTAGCATGATAGTCCAAGATTTCACTCATTATTTGGAGCCGATTAAATATGGGTTCCATATTTCCCCCCTTACGCGCCATTTTAAGTACTAACGTGTCGATTTGAGACATATCTCGACGAAATGCATTATGAAAACAACGAACTGAGTCGATAGGTCTTAACAAAAAATCTCCTCTAACACCAATTTGCAGCTTCGAGCTATTAAATGATTAGTCAACCATTGTCATCAATTTGAAAAAAGACCGTTTTGAGGAAGGCGTCTCCAATCGATATGAGTTCCAATCAACCCTCTGCTCATTTGCTCTTTTCGCTCCAATTTGGCCAACTCGTTGCAGTTTGAGGAAAAAGTGTTAAGAAGTATCCAAGGGTCATAACAACTCCTGCCGATCCATCTTTTTAGCTTTTAACTGTGTTCGCCTGCTTTCCCCTGTATAACGTGAGCAACGCAATCAGTAAGGTATCGGCAAAAGTTTCAAGGGCCAATTTGCAATTATTTTCAAAGTTTTCGTCTTAGTTTACCTCTCAATCTTTTATGGCTTCGATTGGTTTAGAGGTTGGCTGAAACGGGTTTGAAAAGGTTGGTTGTGTTGCCCTTCAAGTTTGGTTGAATCTTTTGATAATATGTGATATGACACGTGCCATAACCAGTTTATGGGTAAACTAATAACCAGAACTTGCCACTTTCAAATATTGTTTTCAATAGTACTTCCGCGTTAGATGAATAAATAACACCTTATTTGATAATGACGTTTTTTGCCGAATAATGACGAATAGTGACGTTTTGTTACGTTTAGTGACGAATAATGACGCAAGATGCAATGAATTAAAGCTTTGATTCAAAAAAACAACTTAAAAAACAAGGGAAAAATTTTTTCTGCAAATCCTGCTCAAAAATAAATTAGATTCTGTCGCTTACACACAGATTATCCTCAATAATCTACGCCATTCATATGCTTCAACTCCAACTTTGCTGTAAAAGACCTCGTTAGATACCAACTTAATTTTGCGATCCCATGGATTGGTCAATTATGAATTAAAAACCTTTGACAACAAAGTGTTGAGCGTTATTCTTATGATTTAATAAGGGTATACCGATTGATTAATTGTAACTTTGAAGCTATGGTGACATTTTTTACAATTATAAGCTTGAATAGTGAAACTGTGGTTTTTGAGTTCTCTTGAAGGTTTGTAAACTTCTTTGCCACAACTAGGACAGTGTGCCATTGTGCATCTGTTTTCCTTCGTTGCTAGATAAGAATATGAATATTATGAATTCAGACTACACAAAATAACCGGCTAAGATTAGCTTTTAAACAATTAGTGTAAACCCTAGACCACTTAGGTATTGATCAGGTTTCGATGAAAAAACGAAAAATAAATTATGCCGATTCGTTACTGCATTGGTCTTTTTGTTTTGCAATTCCCGAAGGACATCCTCCACCGCAAACAACGAGTAGTAAACAATCTTTGTATTTTTCTTCAAGGTACTGTCTTTTTCGTAACTTAACCGCTAATGGGTTATTCCAAATCTTTTCCCCAAGGGGCTGTTAGAATGTTTCCTAAGCTTTCGAAGTAGCTTTGGCATGGGTAAACGTCGCCGTTTGGCCCATCGCAATCGTTAATCAAGCTGCCGTGCAAGCTTTAATGCCTAAACCTAACTGAACAAGGTCAAAGTTGCAGTCATTGATTAAAGGTTTTGTTAAATCGTTTTTTGTTAATTCTTTATTAACTTCATAGTTTTAGATGTTACGGGAAGGCTTTTATTCTCAGGTTTTACAAAAATGTCGAGAAGTGTTACTGATTGATGGAATCGCGCCCGAATAAAAACCGTTTCAGCGTCAATATCGCTTTAATAAGCATATTCAGCGCACTTTGGGTCGTTTTAAATTTAACTATTGCCCCGCTTGGGTTCGCTATTCTTCATTTACCTGTAATTCATAGTTTAATAATTTTTTTCATGCTTATTCTAATAATTTGGGCTACAGGTCAATATGGTGCTGCATCAATTGTAAGCATAATTGGGTCTGTAATTGTTGTTTTTGCAAATCCACAGGTTTTACCTGTTTTAGGATTTATACCTGCGGCATTCGTATTTGATTTAATGTTGCTTCTAAACCATCATAAAGTAAACTTAAAGCCGATCAACATTGTGCTTTTTGTTTTCGCCGCCATCGTTAGTGCATATGTTGCTGCAGTAGTTAATGGTCTTGTAATTCTCAATTTTGCATTGATGTTTACGCTGACCGTTTGGGCAAGCTGGAACGTTTTAGGCGGAATAATCGGTGTTGTGATTGCTCTGCCAATTGTTGGGATTCTAGAAAAAGCTCAAGTTAAGAGAGTAAAAATCGAATAATACCATGGATTTATGATATAAACTTGGAAAAAGCAAGCGATAATTTGTATAATTTATATATTAATGGTACATAATCAAGATACCGAGGACAAGGCATGGCTTGGTACGATGACCCCATAACTGTTGTAGCGGTTGCAGTAGTGATAATTTTCGCAGCAGGGGTGGTCATTTATGCTATGCGCAGAGTGAACAGAAAGCCAAAACCAAAAAAACCTCAAAAAACAGTTGACGATTCACGCCTTGATTATTCCAGTTCGCCCTTTAAAATCTCCAAAAGTGTTCAAACATCAACCGCTTCTAACGCAAAAGATGAGTTAAGAATGCTTGATTTGGAGCGGGAGATTTTAAGTGACGCAATTCGCCGTCTGTATGAAGCGCAAGCAGAAGGAAAAATTACTGAACAAGAACGCGAAAAGCTTGCTGCAAGCTACAAAGCACGAATGATGTCTATTAAAGAGTCCATTTCAAAAGATGAAACTATAGTTGCCCTGCATGACTTAGAAGGGATGCAGGAAGATTTAATGAAGCTCTTTAGTGAACGCTTCGGAGAATTAACATCTAAAGTTGATGAACTTAGAACTAAAATAGATGTTAAACCAATAAGAGAAATTCCTGTAAAATTACCCACTCAGACTCCGCCCTCGCAAATGGAAAAGATGGATAACGACGAAGAAGAAGCAGAAGTGGCAGAAGTAAGCGAGGAAAAGCAGAAAAGGAAGCGTAAACCGCCTGAAGAGCGACCTGTTGCTAAAACGGAAGCTGAAAAACGAATAGATACTATCAGAAGTGAAGTTGAGAAGGTTTTAGATAAACTAGGGCAGATGGAAATTGACAGTTAAAATTGATTCAATCCAAGAAGCTAAGCGGAAGGCAGCTTTAGAAGCGATTAAGCATGTTAAAGATGGGTTTGTTGTTGGTTTAGGAAGTGGAAGCACAGCAGCTTTTGCCATAGAAGCCTTAGGTGAACGAATGAAAGCTGAAAAACTCCATATTATGGGTATTCCTACTTCTTACCAAGCTTTTCTCTTAGCGGTTGAATGTGGAATTCCAATTACGACTTTAGATGAGCACCCAGAAATAGACGTTACAATTGACGGGGCAGACCAAATAACCCCTGAACTAAATTTGATAAAAGGGATGGGTGCCGCGATGGCGAGGGAAAAGATTGTTGCAGCAGCCTCAAAACTCAATGTTATTATTGGGGATGAAAAGAAAAAGGTAAAGCTATTGGGTGAAAATAACCAAGTTGTACCGGTTGAAGTTTTGCCTTTCGCCATTTCGATTGCTAGACGAAAAATTGTTGCTGCTCGAGGCAAGCCGGTTTTGAGGGAAGGCAAAGGAAAGCTTGGTCCAGTAATAACCGACAATGGGAATGCAATTTTAGATTCATATTTTGGGGAAATGCATGATCCTGCGCAGTTGGCTGTTCAAATAAAAATGATTCCCGGTGTGGTGGAAACTGGTTTCTTTATTGGACTTACAGATATCGCATATGTTGCAACATTAAATGATATTGAGAAAATTGAGAAAGTTACATTTAGCCGACTTTAAATTTATGGTGTAACTAACCGCCCAGATAATAGCTGCGATCATTAAATGTACAGATTTTTGTTTAGATGCTTATTGTTTTTTTGAAGTAAGTATTTTTTTATGCGCACAAATCGTTAATTTCATTTTTCATTTTATATTGCAGATTAGGTAAGAACAATGGCTTCGAAACTAGAAATGTATGTTGATATTCTCAGAGTCTTAGAACAGAAAGGACCGCTAGAGGCATCACAAATTAATCTTGAAAAAAACCACAATGCAACCACAATGAAAGGGCAGCTAGAGTTTTTGATTCAACAAGGATTAATTGAAGAGCAAACTATTGGAAAAAACAACGTAGTTTACTCCAATACCCCACGAGGCACTTCAGTTATCAAATTCTTCAAAGAACTGGACAAAACTCTTACCATCGTAGATGAAAACAGTAAAATTTCTTCCTTGCCTTAATGACCTTGCCAACTCAATCATTTTTTAGCGTCTAAAATCATTGAAACACAATTTTTAAATCATTTCAAAAAAATGTTGTTTAGTCAATTTTAGTTATTTTGGAACTGCCAAATATTGGGCTTTCATCGTTTAACCTGAAATAATTAAAGACTCTTTCCCCTTTTTCCGTGATAGCATACACTTTTTTGTTCCCAAGATTTTTTTCTACAATTAAATCCATTTGAACTAAAAAATCAAGACATTCTTTTGGAGATTCCAAATCAAGATCAGCCTTTTCCATTATTTGTTTTTGGGTTATTAAATCCCAATTATCCAAGACCCCGATCACGGCGAGATATTTCTCCATTCTTGAAAGCGCCAAAATGTCTGCCTTTCTCCCAGGAAAATTTCTAACTTAAGAACTATTAAGCCTTTCCTCTTAAGACACGTGAAACATTTCAGTCATATATTACGTTCAATTAAAAAATCTGTGAGCACTTTTTGGAATCAGAATAAGCGACGATATAACGTCAAGATTAACAATTCTTGAAGAGCAAAAAACTTCAACTTTTTCTCAAAATGAATCTCTAATGTGAGTTATGTGCGAATGAATGTAATCCTGTTCTGATAGGGCTTTGCCGATTAAGTCTTGGATTGCAGCATTCAAATTGCCATTATAGTAAGGTTTCACGATTTTTTCTGCAAACTCGGTAATGAGCCCGGCAGGTACATCATGCATAGTTAAATCAATTGCGAGTTCTTGTTCTGCAATTAAAACGGCTGTTTTCTTTTTCACTCGAATCACCTTGTGAAACATGGTTGGTTGGAATCGGTTAAAAGGCCAATGGGCAAGCTACAGTTTGACCTAGGAGAGGGTTGAGTGAAAGTGAATTAAACGTTGTTTTTTCCGTAAAGTTTTTGGTTACGAAAAAATATTTTCAATGTCGCGAATACAAAGTGAAGAAAATCTTGTTTGTTTGCGTTGAAAATGCAGGAAGAAACCAAATGGCTGAAGCTTTCGCTAACGAACTAGGTAAGGAAAAATAACTTCAAGAGCGCTGGAAATAGATTGGCTCCTCAGGTAAATCCACTTGTTGTGCTAGCAATTAAAGAAAACGGAATCGACATTTCTAATAACAAGCCTGAAATGCTCACCGAAGAAATGACAAACCAGCCAACTGAATTGTTACACTGTGCTGTGGAGATTCAGATTTTTGTCCATGTCCCTTCTTCAAAGAAAATGTTGATTAGGCGCTTAAAGATCCCAAACGGAAACCTATAGAGATAAAGTTCTTGAAATTAGAGATGATATCGAGCTCAGAGTAAACAAGTTATTTTTTGATTCAAAAATAATTGATCTTTGGGGTTCATTCTTTATAATATTAAAAGGTTAAACTCTGTCCACAACTAAGGTATGAGGGTTTTTTCCGCTCATTTGTTTTCAATATTCAAAATCGTTTAATTATGAGCGTTCAGCAAGTAGCCTTTGAGGATAGGCTATTGAGGCAGAACAAATACATCAGATATTTCGTCAATAGAAAATTTGCCGTAGATGCGGTTAGCATGGCAATTTTTTGGGTAATTATCTACACACCCGTATTCTTGTATACTTCAAAGTCGATTGATGCTGCATTGATTGGCCTTGGCTCCTCGGCTGTCTTGGAGATTATTTTCGGCGGTGTATATGGTAAATTCAACGATTGGTTTAGGCAAAAAGCAGGCGTTACGGCTGAAAACTAACGATCCAAACATTTTTTTGTAAGTAGTTTAGGGCAAACAGATTGTTTTTTCCCTTTGATTGCTAATCTTGGCTCTTAGAGATTTTTGTTGCTTGTTTTTTTCATTCCAATAGAACACCGTAAATGTAATGCATAACGTGAACAAGGGCTGATTCGCCTGGGATCGAGTTGAGGTTAAGAACTTAAAGCTTAATCTGGGAATTCTATACTTAATTTCTTTTAAACAGATTACATGCCTCAAAATTATCCAAAAGTGTTCCTACAAATTTAATTAGTCTCTGATTTCAATCTCGAGCAACCCGAGACTTATCGTCGACCATATGTTTAATCCTAGTTTTTTCCGTCGAGTTAAATTATTCTCATTCTAGGATTGATATTTTAAGAGCCGTGATGTTGTTATGAGTGATTGATAAAAATGCCAATCGAAACCAAAACGCCCAACGCAAAAGTTCGCAGAAAAAAACGATCAATCGGTGCAATTGCAATAGCTCTTTTACTATTCTTCACAGTTCTGGCTATTCTTGGCTTTATTTCGTTCATCGTTTGGCTTATCGCCGATGTAGTGGTTGCTTTGGTAGCCAATTTGCTATTGAGAAGAATTGGAACAGTAAACGTCTAAGTTGCTTTACAGAAATTATTTCCAAAAAAACCTTCTAAAGGAATAAAAAAAAGAATTGAATTTTAAGGCGTAGCATTCACTGCAGGACTTGTTGAGAATGAATGAAGAGAAGATTGTAAAATCCACGAATCTGGATTTTGATATCTGACAACAGGCGCCGCATGTCGGAGTCTCTCAGTTTCTCTCGTATCAAAGTAACATGCTATTTCAATGAGAATTTCTTTGTGTTTTTGTTTTTCTTCTGCGAAAGTTTCAAAAAGTTTCTTAAATTTGTTTAAATTTGATTGTAGTCTCGAGAATTCATCAGACATTATCTTAATAGCTATTGATTTGGAGTACTCTGTGTATGCCTCTGTAAGTTGGTCTTCCAATGTGACGAGTTCTTTGAGTATTTCCGATGCAATCTCGTTGTCTACACTGTTGATTTTTGCAATTTTTTGGGTAAAAGCTGAAACGCCATTGGTTAATTCTGTGAAATCCTTTTTGGGATTCGTCTTTTCAGTTTCAGGCGCTTCGATATAATCCAGTATTCCTTGAATAATTTTAGCGCATTTTATGCTATCATACGCTAAGCCTAAGATGAAGCAGTTTTCTGGTTGGTTGATTTTCTTGGAGAACGTTTCATAAAGATTAAAGGCTTCGAGTTCCAATTTGCTGCAGAATTTTAGATATTGGGTGCTTTCTTGTAGCTTTTCATTCATTTATTTTGCCCAATGACTTTGTGTATTGAGTATTAATAAATCTTAATTATTACTTTGCTCCTTGTCTTCCTGTCCAGCACAACTACGAATAAAACAAATTTTTCAGAAAAATTATTTTCTTCTAAATCAAGAAGCCACTTCTTTATAACAGTCAATTAATTTGGAACAGGCAAAGCATTCATCGGGTGTAGTTACACCTTTTGGAAGAGTCCATAAATAACCGAAATAATTGTTGCAGCTTAAAGGTCTATCCTTATTGGCAACAAATGCCTTTTTGTTTTTTCCTTTTTTGGCTCTAATGTTTTCCTTTCTCGAATTAGCGGTTTCAATTTCTTCAAGTTTCTCTCTTTGTTCAGTGAACGCAGGTGATTGGACCTCAGAATGGATTGAACTTGCATTTTCCAACTCTATTTTGCCCCCAAAAGTGACTTTTTCTGAGTATTCGTTTACTTTTGGAGGGCTCGTTTCTAAGATTGTTTCAAGAATTGGCAGATCTGTGTTAATACCTTCAACTTTTTCGTTTTGTATATTAGTTTTTGAGGCTTCGGTTTCAATTTTATCAGTTGACAATTGGTTTTTTTGTACCGCAGTGTTTTTGACTTTGGACTGCATTAACGCGTTTTTGTTGTTCGAAGAACCTAAATCATATCCGCATTCGGGGCATGCAATACGGGTATCTTTCTTATCTGAATAATCTTTGACTTTCAAAGCTGAATGAAAAATTTTCTTGCAGTCGGGATTTGGGCATCTATAGTTCGAGGTTTTGCCTATCCAACCGTTCCTTTTAAGGATCAAAATGTAAACTGTCAAAATTGCAGCGATTGAAACGATGCTGAGTGCTGTAACTACGTCAACAGCCCATGAACTCATGAGTATCCTTAATCGAGGATGTGATTGCTTGGTTAAAAAAAGTTGTTGATTCAGGATTAATATTAACCTGAAGCAACAGTCACCGAGATTCTGTAAGTTCCTCCGGCCGAAATATCGTCGCTAAAGTTGTGGTAAGTGCCAGTAGCTAGTCCATTGTTTGTTGCATAAATAATGCTTGATCCAGTTAAAGTAAAACCCGTTACAGCAAAAGTTGTCACTGTAGTTGGATATGAGGCGCCACCATCAGTGCTTTTTTCTAGTGCGAAAGTTACAGTTGCTGTACCAGAGTATGTAGCACTAGACACATCAAATCGTGCAAACCATTGTCCGGTGCCTTGATCGAAAGTCGGAATGGTCGTACCCCAGTTGGTTTCATCAATGCTGTATTTGACTGATCCTTGGACAACGTCATTGACTGTTACTTCCTGTCCATGAAATGTCGCTGAGATAGCTGCGAAGGTTACTCCAACCGATACCAATGCGACTGTCGTCAGAGCTGTAGCAATGAAGAGGAGTTTTTTAGATTTTTTTTCATAAGTCATTTTCAAGACATCCTTTGGTGTGATTGGACGTATGTATATTAAAGGTTACGATTCAATAAACAAATTGCTCTTCTGTTCAACTCCTAAACAATAACTAATGAATTAAAACGAAAACGGTAAAGATGAAAATTAAAGTTGTTAATTTGCTAAGAACTTCGTAGCACAATCATTGTGTTAGTTTTGACGATACCTTCAACCATTCGAATTTTCTCTATGCATTCATTTACTTCTGTCATGTTTATTCCACTAATTACAGCAACTATGTCGTATTCGCCGCTTACTTCATAGGTCGTTTCTACATTTGGGATTGTTTGAATTTTTTTTGAAACTTCCTGCGTGGGGTGAATCGGGTTGGTTGCAAGTAGTGTAATGGCTTGGGCGCCTTCTGCCACGGCGATTTTAACAGTGAATCTGCGTATGATTCCTTGGTCAGTTAAGGTTTTGATTCTTTTCCGCACGGCGCCTTCAGATAAGCCAACTTTTGTACCTATTTCGCCGTGGCCTGCTCTTGCATCTTCTTTTAGAAGCATGATTATCTGCTTATCTACGTCATCCATGTTAGTCGCCGACTCGATTTGCTGTAATTAAAGTTTACGTTTTCTCTTATAAGGCTTATAATTTTTTTGCGATTTTCGTTTTACCTAATTGTTTTTTTACGTTTTCCACTCTGGCAAGCCCTAAATTACTGCACCAAATAGAACATTAAAAGTCCAAGTTGTAACAAATAAGTCACAATGTTTAAATTAATCTGGGAATTAATCAAAAAGACATTTCCTAAAATAAAAAAGTGACGAATAAAAAATGATTAAACCAGCAATTTCGAACCTACAAAATGCGAAGGCAAAATGCCCCGATTGTGACGCAGAGCTTAATGTTCCATCAGACACAGAAAAAGGAGAAATCCTCAGCTGCCCAGGATGCGGACTAGAACTTGAAGTTAAACAAGTTAAAGGCGGATGCGTAGACCTTCAAGAATTAACCATTGAAGGCGAAGACTGGGGCGAATAAATAGTATCCCCCAGTAGTCTTCATTATCTAAACAAGTTTTTTGAATAAATTTTTTTAGTGGAGCAGAAAATCGTTGAGCATAGCACTTTTATATGAGCGGTCAGAGAACGACGAAAATGGCATAAAACTTACCGCGCAACAATTAGGCATTGACTTAACTTTTCTGCCCTTCAGAAAAATTGCTTTATCAATTTCTAAAGACGGTTTTAACGCTAAGACCAAAGGCAAAGATTACACAGCTATTATAAATGATACAAGTGTAGTGCTTAACCGAGCACAAAGCAAAAATCGTAGGTTACAAGCCTCATATTTCTTAGAGCAACTTGGCAAAAAAACATTAAACAGTTCCCAGAGCGAATTTGTCTGTTACAGCAAACTACGCACATTACTCAATCTGTGGAAAGAAGGAATACCCATTCCCAAAACAGTTTTTGTACCATGTGATTCAACCGATAGTTTGAAGAATGGACAAATCATTCACAACGAAAAAGACATAGCGGAGCTATTCCAACAAGAAATCCCGATTTCAGAAGGCATAGTGATTAAGGCTGATGCAGGAACCCACGGCAAAATGATTATGCTTGCAAAAAACAACGAAGAACTGATCGCCAATATAGGAGAAACAAAGCCCTCAATAATCAACCCTGTCGGAGTTGTCGCGCAGGAACTTGTCCAAAAATGGTTTTATGATTTAAGAATCCTTGTTCACAAGGAGAAAGGGAAACAGCCCTTCTGCTATCCTATCTCAATGGCAAGAGCTGGCTTTAAGGATTTTAGAACTAACACTTTTTTGGGCAACTTGGTTTTCGGTGCGAAACTGCCTAAAAGTATTCAGGAGCTCGCTGTGAAATGTGGAAGAACTCTTGGAAAAGGTAGTGAAGCATGGATTTTTGCTTTAGATGCCATGGTGAATGTTAAAGAAAATAAGCAAGTTGAGGACGTATACCTTAAAGAACAACTTGATAAAGCAGGAAAAGCGTTTGCGCTAGTTCAACGGGTTAAACAAGATGAAACTCGGCTTACAGATTTTCAAGGGTGGAATAGCAAACTGGAAAAAGCGTTCAAGATTTATGCTGATAATCAAAATTACGAAAATATTAAAAAGGTAATTGAAGAAAGCGTAGAGAATAATAAAAGCGCCTTGGTGTTTCACGAATCCAATTCGTGTCCGGAATTCTGGGAGAACACTCGGCTCGCAACAGGCTATAATGTAGCGATTCCACTGTTGAAAGGTGCCTTGAGCCTAATTGATCATTAATCAATAGAGGAAAAAACAAGATGGTAAGACTTGGAATAATAGGCGGTTCAGGATATGTTGGCAGCGAATTATTACGTTTGCTACTTTTGCATCCACAAGCAGAGGTAACAATGGTTACTTCGCGTCAAAGCGTCGGCGAATACGTCTTCAACGTACACCCTAACCTGAGAAGCATAACTCAGTTGAAATTTGTTCCTCAAGACATAGCTGAGATGCGGAAAAACTGCGACTTAATCTTCACAGCAACTCCCCATGGAGGATCAGTTAACTTAGTTCCCAAACTTTTAGAGGCGGGGTTAAAAGTAATCGATATGAGTGCTGATTATCGCCTCAAAAACCCAGCTGACTATGAAACATATTATGGGTGGAAACATGCCCATCCGGAAATGCTCAAAGAAGCAGCATACGGGTTACCAGAGCTTCATAGAGACGAAATTAAAAATTCTAAAATAATTGCTTGTCCTGGCTGCATGGCAACTATCCGCCATTTTAGGTTTATCGCCAATTGTGAAAGCTGGACTGATTGACAAAGACAAAATCATAGTTGATCTAAAGGTAGGGTCTTCAGGTGGCGGAGCCAAACCCTCTCTCGCGTCGCATCATCCTGAACGCTTCAGTGGCGTACGACCCTATATGGTTGTCGGGCACCGCCACATTGCCGAAGTCGAGCAAGAACTCAATGCTTTAGGGAGTGAACCTGTGAAAATATCGTTCTCTCCACATGCAGTAAACATGGTGCGAGGGATCCTAGCTACAATTCATACTTTCCCAAAACAAAAGATAGAGAACAAGGATATTTGGAGAGCTCTGCGTGGTATGTATGGCAACGAGCCTTTCGTACGCTTAGTGAAATATCAGAAAGGGCCTTACCAGTTGCCTGATCCCAAAGTGACTCAGGGCACAAACTTCTGTGATGTCGGTTTTGAGATTGATGAGCATGCGAATCGGCTTTTGCTTTTTTCTGCTCTTGACAACATGACTAAAGGTGCAGCAGGGCAAGCCATACAATGTATGAACATACAACTTGGTATAGATGAAACAACAGGGCTAAAGAGTACCGGTTTCCATCCGATGTGATAGTTATGCTGATTGTAATTAAAATGGGCGGATCCATTCTAAAGGAAGGCGCTTCTCAAGACTTAGTTGCTGATCTAAAAGAAGTAGCTAAAACCAACAAAATCATTCTTGTGCACGGTGGCGGTGTAGAAGTCACAGAAATCGCCTCTAAGTTGGGTAAGGAACAAAAATTCATAATTTCGCCTGAAGGTTTCAGAAGCCGCTACACAGACAAAGAAACCATTGAAATTTACACGATGGTTATGGCTGGTAAAATTAACAAACAAATAGTTTTAGCACTTCAACGTCAAGGCATCTCGGCTGTTGGCATCACGGGTTTAGATGCGGCAACTTTGATGGGTGACCGAAAAACTAAACTCATCCATGTTGACGAACGGGGCAGAAAAAAACTTATGGATGGAGGCTATACTGGAAAAATAACACAGGTTAACTCTGGGTTGCTTAATCTCTTGCTTAGAGAAGGGCTATTTGCCAATTGTTACACCTATAGCGTTAAGCCAAGATTATGAACCACTTAACGTCGATGGTGATCGTACAGCCGCCATAATTGCAGGGGCTTTAAAGGCAGATCGCCTAATCCTTCTTACCGACGTAGAAGGCTTAATGCTCAAAGGCGAATGTGTTCCAAAAATTAGCGCAACCGAAGTGAAAGAAGTTAGTTCAAGCATTGGCTCGGGGATGAGCACCAAAGTTCATGCTGCCTTAGAAGCCTTAAACCAGGGCGTAAAAGAAGTTTTAGTCACTTCAGGTACGGGAAATAAACCTATCAACGATGCTTTGAATCATAAGGTTGGTACAGTGATTACTGGTGAATGACAAAGAAGTTATGGATATTGAAAATCGCTACTTGGCGAATGTTTTCAGCAAAAAACCAGTCGTATTAACAAGAGGTAAAGGTGCGCTTGTCTGGGACATAAACGGGAAAGAATACCTTGACTGCTCAACCAGTTACGGTGTTGCTTTGCTAGGGCATTGCCACCCAAAGGTTGTTGCTGCTGTTCAAGTTCAAGCTGAACAACTTATCACTTGCCATGGTGCCTACTATAATGACAGACGAGCTGAATTTATACAAAAACTCGTTAAGATAACGCCAAACGGCTTAGACAAAGCTTTTCTTTCAAACAGCGGGGCTGAATCTGTTGAATGCGCCATAAAGCTTGCTCGTAAATTCACTGGTAAATCAGAAATAATAGCTTTAATGGGAGCCTTTCACGGCAAAACCATGGGTGCATTATCCGCAACTTGGGATAAGAAATACCGTGAGCCTTTCATGCCGTTGGTTCCTGAATTCAAGCATGTCCCCCCTGATAACTCTGATAAAATTCGTGAAGTAATAACAGAGAAAACAGCTGCAGTTTTGATGGAGCCAATTCGTGGCGAAGGCGGCGTACGGGTTCCACCAGATGGCTACTTGCAAGCAGTTCGTCAAATCTGCAGCGAAAAGAACGTTTTATTGATATTTGATGAAGTGCAAACGAGTTTTGGACGCACGGGAAAATTGTTTGGTTGCCAAAACTGGGGAGTTACGCCTGACGTCATGTGCCTCGCAAAGCCGTTTGCAGGCGGCTTACCAATTGGAATAACTGTGGCTAAAGAGAACATTATGTCCTCGCTCAAAATCGGTGAGCACTCAACTACTTTTAGCGGAAGCCCCTTGGTTTGTGCTGCTGGATGCGCCGCAATAGATGCGCTCGTGGATGAAAATCTGACCGAGCATGCGGTGGAGATGGGGCGTTATTTAAAAGGTGGACTGGACGGTTTAATGGCTAAGCACAAAATAATCAAGGAAGTTCGCGGCTTAGGCTTAATGCTTGGCATGGAACTCCGCTTTGATGTTCATAATATCATTCTAAAGTCTGCCGAGAAAGGTGTGCTTGTATTGGACGCTGGAAGAACCGTGGTTCGCCTACTGCCGCCACTTGTAATTAATAAAAAACAAATTGATCGAGCAATCAAAGTTTTGGATGAAGTTTTAGAGGAAGAAGAGAATGAGCGAGCAAGCAGTACGGTTCCTAACTAACCTTCTGGGCATCTACAGTCCTTCAGGAAAAGAAGAAGACGCAGCCAATTACCTTGAAGATGAAATGAAAAAGATGGGTTTCGAAGTAGGCAAAGATGCCATCGGAAACGTAATCGGCGTCGTCGGCGAAGGTTTACCCGTTATTCTACTTTGTGGACATATGGATACGGTAGCTGGACATTTACCCCTTCGAATTGAAGAAGGGAAAATTTATGCGCGAGGAGCTGTTGATGCAAAGGGTCCGCTAGCTGCAATGATTATGGCAGCGGTTGCCGCCTGTAAAGAGCCTGGCTTTAAAGGGGAAATTCTGGTTGCAAGCGTGGTGGAAGAAGAAGCCACGAGTCGAGGTGTTAAACACCTGATAACTCAGGGTATCAAAGCTGACTACGCCATTTTCGGTGAACCCAGCGGCGTTGAAAACATAACTATCGGCTACAAGGGACAAATCCAATTAAAAATTATTTGCAAAACCGAGACAGGTCATTCTTCAACGCCTTGGATGTACGATAATGCCTTGGAGAAAGCGTATGAGCTTTGGGAACAGATAAAGAATGCCTCATCATATCCATCGTTAGATCCCTCAGCCAGTCCATACAATGCTGTTACAGCATGCTTAGTTAAAGTCGTGGGTGGTAGAGCAACCTCAGTTGTTCCCTTTGAGGTTGAGATGAACCTTGATGTTCGAGTGCCGATTCAGTTCAGTACTGCTCAGGTTTTTGAACAAATAGCGAAAATAATTACCAAGTATCAAGCTGCAAATCCAAAAGTATCAGTCAAATCTTCTGTCCAAGATACTGTGGAGCCATTCGAAGTCAACAAGGCTTCACCTCTTGTGCATGTTCTGTCATCTTCTGTTAGAAAGGTGCTAAACAAACCTGCTACGCTTCTTCACAAAACCGGAACCGGTGACATGAATATTCTTGGTAAAGCAATGAACTTGCCCATAGTTACTTACGGTCCAGGTGATTCGCATTTAGACCATACTCTAGATGAGCATATAGATGTGAGTGAGTATTTGGATGCAATTGCGGTTTACAAAGAAACAATTCTCAAATTATCCGAGTTATTTAACAACAAAACTGAGAATCAAAAGACTCAGATTCTATAAAAATTAAGGGGCGTGAAAGTTCAAGGTTTGTTATCTTGATATTTATTTTAAAGGCGTTAATTTATGGAAAAAGAAACGTTGATTGAGATAAAAGTAAAACGAGTCAATAACGAAATCGAGTTTACGGTTGACTGTTCTAAGGGCGTTACAAGTGAAGAATTAGCTCATTATCTAGAGTCAATAATCGAAGGAATATGCAAATGGAAACCTGATGTCTGTGAAGAGACTGTGCAAACGATTTCAGGAAAGATTCAACAAACAAATCAAAGTACCAATAGTATTTAGCAAGTAATTTTCTATACAAATTGAGTTCGTAATCTTAAATTTGTGCTGAAAGGTTTGAGAATCAGTTACACCTGTTATGCGGAAATATCAGTTTTTGTTGGGAAAGTTTTTATGGAGCTTTTTATACACCAAGTAAAATTTTAGTGAGTTTCAATGGTTGAGTATAAGTGGGTTGCGCTTTCGAATACAACGCTTGGCATCTTGATGGCGTCAATAGATAGCACCATTGTCTTGATTGCGTTACCTGCGATTTTTCGTGGAATTAACATTGATCCTTTTTCGTCTTTTCAGTACATGCTTTGGATACTTTTTGGCTACAGCATTGTAACCGCCACTTTGCTCGTTACTTTTGGAAGACTTTCCGACATGTTTGGGCGAGTGAAGCTCTATAATCTCGGGTTCGCCATTTTCACAGTTGGCTCGATATTACTTTCAATAACCCCTAATCAAGGTGATGCAGGTGCTATCGAATTAATAATTTTCAGAATAATCCAGGGAGTAGGCGGAGCATTTCTATTTGCTAATAGTGCCGCCATAATAACCGATGCATTCCCAAGTAATGAGCGTGGAAAAGCACTTGGAATAAACCAGATTGCTTTCCTAGCTGGCTCCTTGATAGGCTTAGTTCTGGGTGGAATTTTGGCGGTTATCAATTGGAGACTTGTGTTTTTGGTAAGTGTCCCGGTTGGAGTCATCGGAACTATTTGGTCGTACTTGAAACTTAAAGAGCAGTGCACTATCAAGAAACACCAGAAGTTGGATATTTGGGGCAACATCGCTTTTGGCGGCGGTTTAACGTTAATTTTGACTGGTTTCATATATGGCTTGATACCTTATGGGACCTCTTCAATGGGTTGGGGAAATCCATGGGTCGTTGCTTCCCTTGTCTCAGGTGCAGCACTTCTTGTCGCTTTCCCATTTATAGAAAGCCATGTTGCGGAGCCAATGTTTAGTCTTGACCTGTTTAAGATTCGCGCGTTCACCGCAGGCAACCTTGCTTCATTTTTCAGTTCTATGTCAAGAGGCGGAGTTATGATCATGCTTATTATATTGCTTCAGGGAATTTGGCTTCCACTCCATGGCTACAGTTATGACTCCACTCCCTTTTGGGCAGGAATTTTTATGATTCCTATGTCTATTGGTTTTGTCTTAACTGGACCCATTAGCGGTTGGCTCTCTGACAAACGCGGTGCACGGTTGCTTGCAACTTTGGGCATGGTGATATCTGCAGTTGCTTTCATAGGGTTCGTGTTGTTGCCTGTGGATTTCGTTTACTTAGCATTTGCTGCGGTACTTTTTGTAATGGGCATTGGAGGTGGAGTTTTTGCTTCTCCTAACATGGCATCGATTATGAACTCTGTTCCTGCACAAAGTAGGGGCGCAGCATCTGGGATGCGTGCGACAATACAGAATAGTGCAATGATGATAAGTCAAGCTGTGTTTTTCACGATTATTATAGTGTCGCTTAGTGCTACTCTTCCAGGAGCGCTTTCAGCTGCAGTTACTAGTGCCGGCGGGTCTCCAGTGGTTGCACATATCTTCAGTTCGACGCCGGCTTCCGGAGCCTTATTTGGGGCATTTTTAGGCTACAACCCAGTTTTAACGATAATTCATGCGCTTCCCGCGTCAGTGGTGAGCTCAATTCCAACATCAACGCTTACTTACGTAACTAGCTCAACCTTCTTCCCAAATGCAATTTCAGGCCCATTTATGACAGCTCTAAGAGAAGCCTTCATCATCGGAGCAGTATTGTGCATTATAGCAGCAGTTTGCTCAGCTCTAAGAGGCAAGAAATACGTACATAAAGATGAGCCAAAAATTGCGAAAAATGCATAAAACTTCAATCTAAACCCAAATGTCTGACCTGAGAAGCTTTTTTAGGTTGGTTTTTCTTATAAGCAATTATGCCATCAGTGAAGGAAATAATGACCAAAGACGTCGTTTCCATTGATGTAAATTATAGTGTTTTTGATGCTGCCGAGATTATGAGCTCTAACCAGTTAGGTTGCTTAGTGGTCATGGACGGAGAAAATACTGTCGGAATTGTTACTGAAAGAGATATTGTGAGAAGAGTTTGTGCAAAAAAATTGCCTGGAGAAACCAAAGTTTCAGAAATTATGTCTAAAAATCTCATTACTATCGATCCAGACGCTTCGATAAAGGACGCGGCTAGAGTAATGTCGAGTAATAAAATTAGAAGACTTCCTGTGTTGAAAGATGGGAAGTTGGTTGGGATACTTGTTGCTTCGGATTTTGTGCGAAATCTTGGAAAGAAGTCAGCCTCCGAAGAAATCTTGGAAGCTATGGGCCGTTATTCTTCTCCTACTTTTCCAGTTTGATTAATTTTTAGGATCGTATTTGACCGCGTTTTTTAGGCTGCCATTTTCTTAAGTGACCTCAAACTCCACAGAAACACAAGAACTGCCATTACGCCAATGATGACAAAGCCCTCTATTACTCCAAGGCTTGTGAAGTTGCCTGCGAATAAGTCTCGGGTAGCATTAACTGCGTAAGAGAATGGGTTGATTTTGGATAGGTCTTGGAGCCAGAGGGGTGCAAGTGCTAGTGGAAGTATGATTCCTGAAAGCAGAGAAACAGGCAAGGTAATTGTGTTTAAGGTTGGGGCAAGGGCGTCTTCAATTTTGTATATCAATGCAAAACCATAGGAAACAGAAGCCATCGTAATCCCAACTAAAGCATATAGCAACAGCGAGAGCAGAAAGCCAGCTGCGTTTACATCTAGCCCAAAGGGAATAGCAACCAAGGTAATCAAAATGCATTGAAGCAAAAGGATTACGGCGTCTCTTAGTACTCTGCCTAATAGAATTGACGAGCGCGATACTGGAGTAACTAAAAACCGTTCGATAACTCCTGATCGGATATCGTCAATAAGTGAGAAGCCGACAAATGCTGTGCCAAAGAGCGCTTCCAGAACCAAGAGTCCAGGAATAAACTCATCCACCGCTTTTCCAGCAGGTATTCCAGGAACAGCAGCCTAGACCATTTAGCAGAGGCATAAATAAAAGCAGATACATCAGTGGCTGGAACATGCTTACGAATATAAAAACGGGTGTCCGTAAATGTATGCTGCAAATTACGGATAAACATTAATTTAGTGTCATGCAAAAGTTTCATGCTCATTTTATTAGGTCCTCCCTAAGTGAACGTCCTGTGTATTTTAGAAAGACATCGTCGAGGCTGGGTCTAGATAAGGTGACGGTTTGTGCTTCCAAGTTTTTTGCGTCAAGCGACCGCAAAAGATCAGCTATTTTCCGTTCTCCATCCTTAATGGTTAGATGAACCGTGTTGTTTATGGTTTGAATTTTTTCTGCCTGAACAGTATCGGTTAAAAGGGTTTGGGCATTTCGGGCGGTTTCTTCAGATTGAAAACTAAATACTATTGTATCTCCCCCCACACTGCTCTTTAATTCCCCAGGTGTTCCAGTAACAACAATTTTTCCATTATCAATAATTGCTATTGTGTCGCAAAGTTTGTCAGCTTCATCCATGTATTGAGTGGTTAGAAAGATTGTAACGCCTTCGTTTTTCAATTTTTTTATTTCTCCCCAAAGATAGGCTCTACTTTGTGGATCAAGTCCTGTTGTTGGTTCATCGAGGAGAAGTAATTGTGGATGGTGAATCATTCCAAGGGCGATGTCTAAACGACGTTTTTGGCCACCAGAATAAGTTGAAGCGGTTCTTGCTATAAATGAGGTCATCTGGAAACGTTCTGCAAATTCCGCCGCGTATTTTTTTGCAGTCACAGAGTCTACGCCGTACAGTTGAGCTTGAAGAACAAGGTTCTCGGTACCTGTTGAGCCCTGGTCTGCTCCGCCTGCTTGGCTTACGCATCCAACGTTTTGTCTAATCTGTTCTTGTTGCTTTGCCAAATCATATCCAAGAACTTTGGCTTCTCCACTGGTCGGGCATAGTAAAGTGGAAAGCATTTTTTGTGTGGTTGATTTGCCCGCGCCATTTGGACCTAAGAAAACCAAAGATTTGCCCTTTTCTAACGAAGAGGTCTATGCTTTTGACTGCTTCCACCTCTTTTTTTCCGTTCTTCTTTCCGCCTCTTTCTTTAGAAATGAAAGTCTTTCGAAGGCCTTTTGTCTCTATTACCCAATCTTCACTCATTTCAAATCGTCCTTGAATAAATTAGATTTTATGGAATTGGAAATATCAAATTCATCTTTTCAGGTTGGTCAATAATTATCAAATTTTGAATTTTAAATCCCAAAATCCAAACCATCTTGATCCCATACAAGATAGAGCTGTATAAAATTCTTATGCCTAAACTGTGTAGTTTGTTTGTAATATCAAACAATAATTGCAATTATTTCCGATGCCTGTTATTGTTTTTTGGGTAACCGTATAGTGAAGGTTGTTCCTTTTCCTTCTTGGCTTTCAAAAATTACTGTTCCTCCTAGCGCTTCAGTCATCCGTTTAACAACTGCTAAGCCGAATCCTTGGCCTTTTGCTTTTGTTGTGAACATGGGGGTGAACAATTTGCTTTTTACTTCTTCAGGTATGCCTACGCCTGTATCTTGTACGCTTACTGCAGTTTCCTTTTTGTCCTCGAGTGCGGTTATTGTTAGTTTGCCGCCTTCTGGCATTGCTTGAACAGCATTGTTAACTAGGTTGTATAGGATACGGTTTATGTAATCAGGGTCAGCTAAAATGAGCTTAGCTTCTGGCTCTATTTTCACTTTAACTTTAATGTTCTTTGGTAAGCTTGTTTTTTGTAGTAGTTTGTCTATTATGAGTTTTAGGTCGGTTTCCTGATTAGTTGGGTTGAGGGGTTTGGCGTAATCTTGGAGGTCGGCTACGATCTTGTTAATGTAGTCAAGATTTCTTTCTATTTCTTGTAGATTTTCTAATGCATTCTTTTTCTCTTCACTTTCAGGAGTAGAATCTAATTCTGTTTTAGTCAAGTACAAATCGCCGGTTATGGCCTGAAGTGGATTGCGAATGTCATGTCCAACCATTCCCGCTGTTGCGCCGATGGCGGCCAAACGTTCAGCGTCTTTTAGCTGAGTTGATCTTTGCTCAACTAATTTCTCCAAGTTTTTGCTATACTCTTCAAGTTTCTCTTCAATTTGTTTTCGGGCACTAATATCTCGAAAAATCAAAACAACTCCAGCTGTTTTGCCTTCCTTGTCTTTTATCGGTGCTTCGCTTTCATCAATTGGAATTTCAGTGCCGTCTTTTCGTATCAGAATTGACTCATTAGCTAAACCAATTTCATGTTCTTTCTCAAGGACTCGAGTAATTGGATTATCTGCTTTTAGGCGATTTTTATTGTTCAGAGTGTGAAATACTTCAGGAAGTTTCATTTGATTAGCTTCGTTGAAAGTATAACCTGTTAATTCCAAGGCTATTCTATTCATAAAAGTTATTTTGCCTTCAGCGTCAGTTGCAATGACTGCATCTCCAATACTTGCGAGAGTTGTTGCCCAGCGTTGCTCGCTTCTCTCCAACGCTTGTTCAGCTTCTTTTCGAGTAGTGATATCTTCGAAAATTGATACAAACTCACCTTTTTGAGGGCTGTAAACGGAGACGTGAAACCATTTATTTGCAAGTTGAGAATATTTCTCAAACATGGTTGGTTCGCCTGTTATGGCTGTGTGGCCATAAAGGGCTATCCACCCTTCGTGGTCTTTTTCTTCTCTTAATATTTCTGTGGCTTTTTTGCCTAAAATTTTCGTTTTCTTAATACCTGTGGCTCTTTCAAAAGCGTCGTTAACATCAAGGTAAATGTAATCGATTGGCTTTCCGTTTTTGTCGGTTATGACTTTTCCATATTCTAATCCGTTGAGCATTTTAGAAAAAAAAGCGGCGACTTGTTTGGGATCTGACCTGAATGCTTGTGCAAATTTTCCTGAAAGACTTTCTGAGGCCTCTGATTTTGTTTGTGGGCTAAGGAAAGCCATCAAGAAATATATCCCTGAAAGATAAAATGCGATTCTTGAAACCCAATTGATAGTGTCTCCAAGTCTTAAAGTAAACGCTGCTGCAACCAACGATAAGGTGATTAAGCCAAGGGCCAAAGAATACCAGTAAATTACATGCGACTTTACAAGCCAGTAACGCCAACCAAACATCATGCAACTTTCAAGGTACAGGAGAATTGAAACTGTCAAAATTACGCTGTTAACTAATGTTGGACCTGCTTGGGTGAGAAAAACAGGCATCAAGTCAAAATCAGCCAATAATGCAACAGTTCCAACTACGAAAAGAGAAATGACGTAGGTTGTAATTAGAATTAATTTGCGATTGTTTGTCCCATTTGACCCTATTCCAGTCAGAGTGAATATTGAGCTTATCAAAATGATAAATGAAGAAATGAATATCCCGATATTTCCTATAGTTACTGATTCGTTTGCTGATAGAGCTACTGCCCAAGCGGCGGTCGTTGATGATAAACCACTTATCAGAATAGCGATTCCAAGAAAAAGAACGTTAAGCGATCCAGAGCTCAAGTAAGCTCTAGCAGAAATGATAGATATTGCTATGCTTGATCCTAAAACAAAAATGGCTTGAAGAATGAACTCCAAGTAAGGTGGCTCAAAAACAGGTCCTCTAAAGCTAAATGCAGCCATAAGCACAATTGCAAACGCCACCACCACAACGAGAATGAGCCCAAGTTTCGTCAATTTCGCCGTTTTTCACGCCTCAATGAGAAACTATTTTAAATTATTGTTAGAATGATTCTTTAGTCTTTCGTAAGATAATGTGGCTCTTCTTTTAGTCAAGGACTAACTCATTTTTTATGGTTGTTTTGCTAAAATTTAAGGTGGAGTTTGTTTATACTTCAACTTAGTTACCGTATTTTGAGCAAAAGACCGTTCGTTTCATAAACGAAACATTAAAATTGCCACTATGTATATCATTGAGATTAGAAGTTTTTGATGGTGTTTTTAATGCCTGAAATGAAATTGTCGTTGATGACTGGTATTCTATTGCTCATATTAGGACTAGCTTTGATTATAGGCTCCATTGCAACATATCCCTACGTAAGCTCTCAGATTGATAATATAAATTCCAGCATTTCAAGTGTTTTAACGAATGCCAATAAAGCAATAATAAGTGCTCAACAAACTGTAAACTCAACCGAAGGATCGCTTGTTGCTGCCAGGGATTCAGTAAATTCCGCTTTGCCAGCATTAGTTAATAGTAGTCAATTAGTTAACAATATTGCCGCTAACCTTACTGCCATAAGTTCAACTGTATCAGGGATCGGTCAGTCATTGTCTAATATATCAATAGGAAATGTTAGTCCTTTTGTATCCGTTGGTAACAACATAACATCGCTTGCGCCTTCCATTCAATCAGCAGGAACAAGCCTTCAGAATGTATCTGCTAGCATAAGCGCAGTAAACCAACAAGCAGTAACGTTACCAAGCAGCTTAACTGATGTTACTTCCAAACTTGACAGTCTAAAAGGACCACTAAATAGCTTGAGTGCTTCAATTACCTCGGCACAAAATTCCATTAACAGCACTTTCAACAATCTAAAACTGATCTACATTTTAATAATCACCGCAATATCTGGCGTTGGTATTATTATTCTTCTGGTTGGCTTATCCTTGCTATCTCTACGAAATAAAACTTTGAAAAACACTCAATTGGCATATAAAGCTGCAATTGCAGTTAGCAAATCTTCAGGATAATTAGAATACCTTCCAAATTCCCCCCTATTTTTTTGGTTACATTAAGATTGAATGGACAATGACTATTGATTACTTCGCTATATACTGAAAATTATTATAAAAAAGGATCTAGTTTCTTTGCTAAGAATTTATATGTGTTAAAATTTTCTTAAAGCTTATTTACCGTTTGGTTTTAGTGGGAACCATAGTGTGAAGTTTGTTCCTTTTCCTTCTTCGGATTCAAAGGTCACTGTGCCGCATAGCTCTTCTGTTGTGAATATTTTTTTTGTTTGGTGGTTCGAGTAATTCAGAATTTGAGATAATTGAAGACTCGATGGTATGATCAAATTTCTAATAATATAAAATTAAGGGCTTTAACAGTATTTTTTGAAATTAATGTTGCCTTACTGTACAGCTTCAACTTTCACTATTTCTGGAACTCTCTGTTTGATAAGTCGCTCAACACCCTGCTTAAGTGTCATCGCCGACATTGGGCAACCAGCACACGCACCAGTCAAGCGAACCTTCACCGTGGTCTTCTCAACTGTAACAAGTTCAACGTCTCCTCCATCAGCTTGGATTTGAGGTCTTATTTCGTTAAGCGCTTTTTGTACTCTTGTTTCAATCGATTCAGTCATTTGGTTTCACTTTAGCATTTTTAAAAATGATAATAATTATAAACATTCTGCTTGTAGCCCGTTAAAAACAACTTAAAAGTTATGCAACAGCAGTTTGTTCTTAAGTTAATTTGGTATGTTCATCGGCTGGTGTTCATGAATACGGGTCATAGTAAATTATTTCTCTGAAGATTTCCTAAAGCAAAGTTTTTGAGCCTACAGGTGCTTATTCTATTGAGGCTTATTTTATGAGTAAAACAAATTTTGTTCCCAGTATCAAGGAAAGTGAACTCCAAGAGGGTCGCATGAAAGCGGTGCGAATCAAAGGTAATCCCATTTTGCTCGCAAAAGTAGGTGGCCAAGTCTTTGGAGTATCAAACCTTTGTCCTCACGCAGGTTGCGAATTCCAAGGCGGCGTTCTAACGGGCTATGTAGTTATGTGTCCATGTCATGGCTGGAAATTCGATGTACGAAATGGGCAATACCAAGAAAACCCACTAACGACGCTAGAATGCTATCCATGTAAAATTGAAAATGGAAAAATACATGTTGACGTTTCTAAAAAGAAGTAGCTTAGCCTTATTTGAGCAATAATCAAAACAAAATGTATTTAGCATCTAAAATTTGGGGTTAGGCTGTTGGCACGTTTTCCAAGTAATTTGGTGCTTACTATCTGGAGTCAGCTAATGGATATCGGGTCATAGCCGCAAGTATTTCTTCGCTGAAGGTTTTTTTGCTCAAGTGTTTTGCAAAATCGTTAGTAGCGATTATTCCAACCAACACGGTGCCCTTGGTAACTGGAAGCCGCCGTATCTTGTACTTCACCATTAACCTTGCGGCATCTCTAAGTTCAGCATCTTGGTCAATTGTTATCAGCGGATTTGACATAACTTCAGAGACTTTACTATCAAGCGGTTTCTTCATCGCCATTACTCTTCTAACCAAGTCTCTCTCGGTCACAATCCCTTTAGCTTCAACGCCCTCCATCACAACGAGATCTCCCACATCCTGCTGATGCATAAGCTTAGCTGCTTCAAGCACAGTTCTGTCAACATTAATTGTGATGACATTAGTTGTCATAAAATCTTTTACAGTTGGCATCACTTTAAAAAATCGTGAACATCCGTATAAACTTTTGTAACCTCGCATTTCAGGATGGTTTTTCTTCTAAAAACAAAATTTTGAACGTATGTGGAACTTCCTATAGCGAAGGCTTATTGAATGAGAAAAACAGTTTTTGCTCCAAGCCAAAAAAGAAAGCGAAATCCGATTGCCGCCTGAGCAAGTTAGCGCCTCCAGCTTGCAGGCGATATTTTCTCAACTTATTTTAAAAAAATAGCTTATATGATCTATTTGTTTGAATGTGATGCAAGCGAGCAAGCAAAAGCCTTATATTTTCATCAAAAGATAAGCGCTGACAGCAAAAAAGCATCATGCATGAATAAACTATTCGTGCTTGCTTTAGCATGAAAGGATGAGATATGTTTATGAAAGTCAAAGTTTGGAAAATTTTGTGTGTAATATTAATATCAATTTTTGTTTTGTCAACAGCACATTCAGCCTATGCCACTGAAGTAACCACAACCATACCTGTGGGTACCGCAGGCAGCTATTCTCCTTATGATTATGGAGCCGCTTATGATTCAGGGAAAAACGCAGTATATGTAACCAATGAAGGCTCCAACACAGTCTCAGTTATCTCCGACAAAACCAATGCTGTTGTAGCAACCGTTCCCATGAGATTCTCTCCAGTAGGCGTGGCTTATGATTCAACTAAAGGTGAAATATTCGTAGCCAACGGTGGCCCCAACACTAAACTTGGCACAATCTCAGTTATATCAGACAGCTCAAATACCGTGTTTGCAAACGTGACGGTAGGAACCACTCCAGTAGGCGTAGCTTATGATTCCAACAAAGGCGAAATATTCGTAGCAAATTCAGGCGACATCCCCCCAGACGTCTCAGTCATATCCGACAGCACAAACTCTGTGACTACTACAATAGACATGGGGCTAACTGGATACAACCCGATTGCAGGCATAGCTTATGATCCGAGCAAAGGCGAGTTATTCGTGGCTATACAAGGTCAGGACACTGTTTCGGTTATATCAGACACCACTAACACTGTGGTTGCAACAATAGATTTGGGAAACGGAGTTGGTCGAGGCGTAGCATATGCCGTCGCTTACGATCCCACAGAAGGAGAGATATTCGTAACTAACGCTGGCGTCAACGCAGTTTCAGTTATTTCGGACAGTTCTAATGCCGTTGTTGCAAACATTACCGTCGGAAACACTCCTGAAGGCTTAGATTATAATTCTCACACAGGTCAAGTCTTCGTAGCAAATACCGTTGACGGAACAGTCTCTATAATATCGGACAGTACTAACGCAGTAGTTGAAACCGTGAAAGTAGGAAACGGCCCCTTTGGCGTAGCTTACGATTCTAACCAAGACGAAACATTTGTAACAAACGCAGGCGACAGCACAGTCTCAGTCCTATCCAATTCTGCAACCTCCACTTCCCATAGCCCAACTGCTTCTTCTTCCGCAAATCCAGCAGTGCCCGAATTTAGCAGCGCAGCCCTCATTTCACTTGTAGTCGCGATGATATTAGTAACTTTATTTGCGTTCGCAGTATCAGTGAAAAAATCAAAAAAACAGATGTAGCAAAAGAATAATTTCAAAAAATCCTTTCTCTTTTTTGTTAACGGTTAGCCCTCGCTACTTCTCAAATTAGCAAAGCATGGTTCTCAAAAAAGCTCAAATGCGGCATAGCTAGCATGCTTGATTAGGAGAGCAAAATGCAGATCAACGATCCTTCAAACAGTCATGATCGGTTCGAAGCCTCAGTAAATCTTTTTGTCGATCCAACGGAGAAGTCGCAAGTTATAGATGCCCTTTCAAGGCTTGAAAACATCGATGAGATTTACGAGGTAAAAGGCGAATTTGACATTGTTTCTATTGTTTCAGCTTCGACTTTGGAAGAGTTTCGCAATGTATTGCAAAAGAAAATCATGAAGATCAAAGGTGTCAAAAGCACAATAACCTCAGTCGTGCTCAAAACTCACAGAACACATAATATTTTAGAGATTACTGACAAACTTGTCAAGTAATAATGAGTTTGGTTTGGCAAACGCATTGGTGTGATAAAATGTTCCATGCTTGCTTCCCATACTTTCTATGGGTATCTAGCCTAATTATTTTAGGGAGCAAGCTATTTAAGAAATAAATAATTGTTCATTCTTCATTCTTAGTAGTAGTTGATTTTATGGCAGCTCCGGATGATTTGACAAATATTCTTGATCCAAACGAAACAATTGAGCTTTACATTAAACAAAAATTTTACCATCTCGTAATAGACATTGACTCTGTGGTCATAACCAACCAAAGGGTAATTCTGCGGCATCCACACGCACTGGGGTTAAAAAAAGACTACACCGATTACAATTACCTGGATTTTGAGGACGTAATCATTGACAAGGGTTTGATGCGTTCAACAATCAAATGCACCTTCAAAACTAGAATACCGCCTCTATTGCTAAATGACGTGCCCAAAGCGGATGCAGAGAAAGCTTACAGAATAATTAGAGACAACATAACCAAAGCTCAAATGGCCGCCTTAACTGAAGAAGAAATGCCGCCTATGATAATTTGTTCATATTGTGGAACCAAAAACAGACCCGACGCTTCCAAATGCATCAATTGTGGAGCAAACCTAACATAAAGAAATTAAGGAAACGAATCTTTTATTCAAAAAAGAAAAATTTAAGAAACTAAAATTATCGGTGACCTAATAGTATGCCGGTTATCATTGAAACTATAAAGAGAACAATAATGCCGATAACTATGATTTTTCTTGTTGACGTCTTCATTTAATTCATTTTCTCCTTAGTTTCTTGCAAAGTTATGTTTTTTGCACCGAATTTAGCTTTATGAATTTCGAAGATATATTTTTGGGTTTAGGCTTTGATATATCTTAAATCTTCTTGGCTTGAAATAGATAAACATGACAAAAAGATTTGCAGCTATCGTAATCGTTGCCAATTGGGTGATGGGTTTACTTCTGTATCTTTCCACCCAAGCAATGCTCCTTCACCTAACTGCAACACATCCTTACGTAACATTAACAGGTATTAACATCGACGAAATTTTTGTAGGAGCCGTTCAACCATATTCTTCGGAAACTCCCCTTGTCATAAGAGCATTTCCCAATTTACCATTCTACTTCTTTCTGCTAGCTTTGATAATAAATGCCATTTTAATCATAAACGTTATCAAGAATCCAGGTAAGACGAAGAGATTACCAATGGCCATTATCTTTGCTAATTTGATAGTTGGTTTGCTTATGTATCTTTCAAGTCAAACTATGCTTTCTTCTGTAGTTGGATCGATGAATAATTATTTGCGAGTGACAGGCGTTAATTTTTGGTCATTTTATGTCGGGGCTGTGCAAGTTGGTTCTTCGCCTATCCCACTCTTCATCGTAGGCCATCCTAACTTGTCCTCGTATGTTTTTCTTCTCTTTTTGATAGTAAATATTTTTTTAGTCTTTGTAGCGTTTAGAAGTCAGCATAAAACTTAAATGATTTGAAGAGGCAACTTGGGCTTTAAGGGCTTTAAGATGGCAACTTCATTTCAGATTCGGTTATTGGGTATTTTTGGAGCTTTAGCCCCCATTGTTTATCTTGTAGCGACGGTTATTGGCGGTATTCTCTGGTCAGGCTATTCCCAGTACAGCGAAACGGTAAGCACTCTTACTTCTCAAGGCGCCCCCAACCAAACAATTCTAACGCCTCTTTTCGCAGCCTACAACCTTTTTGTTCTATTGCTGGCAATCGGATTGTATTTTGGTGTGAAAGCCAAAAAACCCGTTTGGGGCTCTGTATTTCTTGCTTTAGCCGCTATTGGAGGGCTCGTACTTTTTTGGTTCCCACAAGATTATCCACAAGGACCCCCAACCTCATTCTCTGGAACAATGCACGTTGCTGTTGCAGGCGTAATAGCTTTTGCTTCATTAGCTTCCATGTTAGCTTATGGATTGAGTCTTCGAAAAGTTCCCGCATGGGGAAATATCGCCCGGTTTTGTCTAGTTTGGCTTCCTGTCGGACTTGTTCTTGGAGCATTTGGCGCAATGTCGATAACAATGAGTTATGCTGGTTTAGCAGAGCGGCTCTCTATCGGATCAATCCTGATTTGGATTGAAATAATGTCCATTGCACTGATTAAGAAATAGAGTTAACAAAAAAGTGTGGAGTGCTGAATACTCTCACTCTGTTCAATAGTTTGTTAATGCGATAGCTTTTGCATTTCCTCAAACAGCTTTGGCAGAAGGTCAAAGGAAACTACAGGCTGAATATCGGGCTTGGCTACATCAAAAAGGGGTGCAAACCATCCCCACATATCTTCAGCAGTTTCTGTTTCGATCAGGAAGAATATTTTTCTATCTGGCATTACTCCGGAAGCTTCGATCTTTCCAGTCTGCATTATCTTTTTTATCGCGTCAGCAATTCTGTTTTGAACTCCAGCAATCTCAGAAAGGGAAATTGATTCCCTAACGGTGAAGGTTACGTGAAATTTCATTCAATTACCTCTCTTTTATGGGCATACATTGCGGTTAATAACAGTGTGTTACTGTAAAGTTGCAATCACAAAGCGTTCAAAAAAGTTCTCTTTTCTCAAAAAATCAAAAAAAAATTTAGACTTTGAATTTGCAAAGCTGAAATAATAGTTTGCACTGAAGATATTGTAGAAGTTACTTTTTGATGGTGAATGTGGTGGCAAAAACTGTTGGTGACAATTTTCAGGCAGAAACAAAGTATACACGCGACAAAAGGCTTGGCGGCACCTTAGACTGGGCGAATAAGCCGGAAACTTACAAGAGCTATCCATCCAGCAAGACCGTTCAGTTGCCGAGCGAGTTTCAAGGGGCAACTATGGGTTTTGCTGAGGTTCTCCGGCGACGCAAAAGCATACGCTCCTTCACAACTGAATCTTTAAGCAAACCCGATTTGGCTTTTCTTCTTTGGGCGTCAACAGGTATCCAAAGAATAGAGCAAGGTTACGAGTTCCGCACCGCTCCCTCGGCTGGAGCATTATACCCCGTCGAGACCTATCTCGCTGCCAACAATGTGGAAGACGTCGAGAAAGGCATTTATCATTACAACATAAGAAATCATCTGCTGGAAGAAATAAAAACAGGCGATTTCGGCGAAGCACTATCTCATGCTGCTTTGAATCAAAAAATGTGTGCAACCGCATGTGCTGTCTTTATTTGGACCGGTGTTTTTGGGCGTTCAAAGTGGAAATATTCACAGCGAGCCTACAGATACGTCTATTTGGACGCGGGTCACGTTGCGGAGAATTTGGCGTTGGCTGCGGTAAGCCTCTCTTGTGGATCCTGTCACATAGGCGCTTTCTTTGACGACGAAATTAACTCGATACTTGAAATCGACGGCTTGGAAGAAAGCGCGATTTGTCTTAGCGTGGTTGGGCATCCTAAAATGACCTCTGATAGTAGTTGCTAAAATCTTGTGGAGTTTTTCTTATAAAATAAACAGAGAAAAAGTGCCCTTGAAAAGATATAAGACCAGGAATTACTGTCCTACTTTTCTTTAGGTGAACTTTTTACTGATTCTTTTACGGCTTTGGCTACTGTTTCTCCAAACTTCCTTGCTTGCTCCTCGTCTGTCTCAGAAATAGCGGGACCAACAGCTAGTCCAGGTTGAATCAGTTTAGGATTAAATGCTTTAAGAACGCTCTCCATGTTCTCTATGGTTTTTGTTTGACTTCCGCCGCCAGTTGAAAAAGCCGCCATGGGTTTGCCGGCTAATTTGTCGCGAGCAAAGTAAAACTCAGTTAGCAAAGTAAGCATAGGTCCAGCCATCATACTGAAGTAGGCAGGCGAACCAAAAACGAATCCGTCCGCTTCAACAGCTTCTTTTGGTTCTATGCTCTCAACATGCTTTAATTCGGCAGTTACGCCAGGCACTTTTTTGATGCCTTCGACGATTAAACAAGCAATCTTTGCTGTGTTTCCAGTTTTAGAATAATACGCTACCATCAATTTTGTCATATGAGAATTCCTCCTATATTATCAAAAAGCTATTGTAATTTTATGTTGTTTAAAGTAATTAAAGTATCGCTGAAAGACTTAACCAAAGATCGACTTATTCTAAAAGTCTAACATCACACTGTTATTATCTACTTTTAGGATTCAGTTTTAAAAATGGCGACAGTTTTCCATTTTAATCAGATAATGTTTTAAGAAAGTTGAATAATTGTTTTTGAGATTCAAATTGCCGTGAATTATCCCAATTAATATTGAGAGAAAATCATATGAAATTACCCAAAGATCCAAGCAAATTCAGTTTCGGCGCAACATCTTCAACAGTTACAAGCTTAGGCATAATCTTTGGACTAATAACTTCAAGCAGTCCTCAAGCTAGTGTCATAGGTTCCTTGCTTGTGATAGCAGTCGCAGATAACATCGCAGACTCCCTTGGAATCCACATTTACAGAGAATCAACATCCACCAAAAAAGAAAACACACGAATGTTCACAATAAGCAACTTCATAACCCGCTTTGGAATCACATTAACATTTGTCGTACTTTTCGCAACATTACCACTAAACTATGCCGCCGCCTTTTGCACAGCAATAGGCTTTGGAATATTAGTTTTCCTCAGCTACCTCATAGGTATTCAACGCAAAACCAGCATACCAAGGGAAATCGCTATCCACTTAGGAATTGCCATTCCAGTGATAGTTATAAGCCATTTCCTCGGTCAAATAATCTTTACCGTCTTTGGATAATCTTAGCTTTAACTAACATGTTTTCTTATTTGCCCAAAAATTGTTAATATCATATATGGAATAACTATCATGAATACATATTCCTCCAGCGGCAATGCACCGATTTTTATCCCCACAAAAAAGTTTCCGTTTGTATTGTAGCTCCAGTATCCTCTAAGCACTGCAAAACTGTCCAAGGCTGTTCCAACAACAAAAAGAGACACAAGAACAACAACCGCTTGTTTTGTTGAGCTGAAGATTTGAAGTTTGAATTTCAAGTTTACGATTATGCAGATTATAAGAATTGAAGCTAAGAGAAGTAAATATTCCAAAAATGTTTTCTCCTAATATTGTATTGCTTTAAATTCAAATAAGCCTTTTTAGTGCCAAATTCTTGATATAATGTATGTCTGCAGACAAAAAGAGGATTGTTTTGAATTGGAAGGGAAACTTTCGTTTTGAAGCAAAAACCCAAAATGGCCTCACTGTAAACTTTGATGCTCCTTCAAAATATGGCGGCGAAGACACAGCTCCGACACCCATGGAAACAGTGTTAGCCAGTTTGGCTGGATGCACCAGTTTTGATGTCGTAAACATTTTGAAAAAGAAAAGACAAATCATCACAGATTACAGAGTAGTTGTGGAAGCTGAAAGAAGCCCAGAGCCACCTGAGGTATTTACCAAGATTCACATCAAATACATCGTCAAAGGAAAGAGCCTAAGCAAGGACGCCATTGAAAGGGCAATCCAGCTGTCACATGGCAAATATTGTTCAGTTGGAGCAATGCTTAAAAAAACAGCCGAAATCACAACTTCTTACGAAATAGTGCAAGAATAACGCGCGCTAATTTTCTCTTTTACTTAAAACAGTGTTAAAATATGTTTAGAAAAGAGATGAAATTAGCGCCAGATTAGTTGAGAATTCAATGTTTAATTTTTATTTGCTTGAGTTTTTGGGATCTTGCGATGAAGCATGAAATAGTAGATGCCGCCGTAGTAACTTTTGTTTTCAATTGGCGTTTTGCGTTTAATCATTTTTTGAACTTCCGCTTGAGGTGAGTTATCCATATTATCTATATTGACTAATAATACTTCTTAAGAACGCTAATTCGCTTAATCTGCAAAGAAGCTTTTGCACACTTGTCAACTCCAGTTTGCAAATAATGAGAACGCAGCTTCCTACTGCACAATTTAATGCTGGCTGCTTTGGTTTATAGTGTATTTATAAGGATGTGAACGCTTTTCTGAGGTATCGTTAACTTTAGTAATTGTGCATGGGGTGCGATCAAAATCAAGGATTCTTGATTGTTTTTGTTTATGGGAGACGTAGTGTGTTTTGTCAAAACATGTCTTGGACATTTTGGATTCGTTAAGACTTAGAGTTATGTGGTTGACAGGTCACAGAGGGCGCGAAATTAACATCGATGTGTTTGCTAATCCTGAGAAGTATTTGGTGCGATTACCAATGGATAAAATTGTTGCTGATACAAAAGTCGACCCCGAAGCCATAGAGATGTACAAGAAGAAGATTGAAAACGGGGAGAAAATTGCACCCTTAATCGTAATCAAGCATCCTAAATTTGATGAATACGCAGTTTTAGATGGTCATCACAGATATTACGCACTTTTAGAATTAGGCAAGAAAGAAGCTAATTGTGCACTTGCTGGAGATTTCTCTAGCGTAATGTTCTATATGACTGAACAGGGTTATTTTCAGCCCAAACCCGAAACCAAGGAAGAAAATCAAAAAAAGATTATTCATTTGCATGAAAATGTCCAAGATTTTCTTCAGAATTTTTTGAAGGACCCCCAAAAAGCTAAGGTTCAAAGAAGGACAAAATCTAATTGAGTTTTCTTTAAGCGAAATCTGCAGTCAAGCTTATCGCGCGGTCCTCAGAAAATAGACGCATAATAGCTTTGGGTAAAGCTGGCTAATTTAACTGTATATGCTTCTATGTTGACTTAAGTTATGTTCCCTTAGTTTGTTAGGGTTAGAGAGATAAGCCTTACAGACTGGGCATTTAAAAATATCATATTCCAATAAAATCACTTCGAGTATCTTTAGCGTGTGCTTAGCTGGATATACATGTTTGTGATAGCAAGATGGAACAATTATATCCAGGGGCCAGAAGCTGGAGTTATCAAAAAATGAAAAAAGTGAGAAAACTATCCGTTATTAGTTGCTGACACTTCTTTTCTGGAAAACGAACTTAGGTGATTTTAGAGTTTTCTTTTGGCTTTGCCGATGTCTTCTTGGATTTCTCCTTTGACTTTTTCGGCTTCGCCTTTAATTATTTGACCAGTGTTTCCAGTAGCTTTGCCTGCGGCCATTCGGGTCTTGCCTTCTTCCTTTTTGATTTTACCTTTGACTTCATCTTTGCTCATAAAATTTCACTACAGACTGGTGTCTTAGCGATTGTATTAAGCATATGTGACTGCTAGTAAGCACTAACAAATAACAAGCCATTGCTTAGACCTAAACTTTGGTTTAAAATGGATCCCAAAATAATCCTAGGCGTTAATTTACTTCTAAAATTTTGAAATTAAAAAGATTGAAGTTGTTGCTGTTTGTACACAGTCACACATCTTAAAGTATCGATGGCGAGTTAAGGGTAATAAGGTTTAGAAAAATGGGATTACTTGATTTCTTATTTGTAGTTGCAGCGATTCTTATCGTACTTTGGCTTCTTGGTTTTGTATTCTTCAACCTTGGCGCCATAATTTGGGTACTGCTTGTAATAGCTGTCATCATAATACTTGTCCGACTACTTTCAGGACGCAGAATATAACATTAGACTCAAAGATAGGAGGAAAAAACGAATGAAAGATATCATGACAATTTTTCTCGAAGCTGGAACCTTCAATATGTTTGTCTCAGCCCTTCAAGCATCAGAACTAATTAATACACTTAGAAGTCCTGGACCCTACACTGTTTTTGCTCCAAATGACGAAGCATTTGCCCAACTTCCCGAAGGCACCTTTGATAGTCTATTAAAAAACGTTCCAAAGCTAAAAGCAGTTCTAATGTATCACATAGTTGAAGGAAAACATACAATTAATGAAATCAGCAAAATGAATACCATCAAAACAATTCAAGGTCAAGAAATAAAAATTGACGCCCATAAATGGCATCTTCATGTAACCCCGAAATTCAATGGTGCATCCATAACTAATTACGACCTCGAAGTAGACAACGGCATAATTCATGTTTTAGATAAAGTGCTTATGCCAAACATGGATCTAACTTGCCCCGTATGCGGTATGGGTTTCATGACAAAGGAAGCTTTAGATGAACATACTAAAATGGGTCATGTCGTTGCGAAAGCCGCAGTGCCAATGATGCCGGCAGTTGAAAAAGCCGCAGGACCCCTGTCAGGAATTTCATCTCAAGAGACACCACTGAGCGGTTTAGAACCCAATCAGGTTAAATGTCCTGACTGTGGAAAAACCTTCAAGAGCCATTCAGAGATGGAGCGACACAGAGACACAACTCATCACGAAACAAAAGGGCACGACTAATTTTCTCGTAGGTTTTGCAAAAAAAAGACCTTTTTATTTTAAAGGTCAAATATAATTAGTGTTAATGAACTGTTTTAGCAGGCTACATGTCTTATGAGTAATTTACTTATGTCCGACCTTGTCAAAGCTTTGACTGTGGCTTCTATTTTTTGTCAGCAGTTTTCTCTGGCGACCTCAACTGCTTTCTTATTATGAGGAAAAGCGCTAAAAAGAACGCAGCTGCAATGACGCCTGAAGTGATGCCCATAACGTACAAGGCCTCCCACGCCGGCATAGACAAACTCAGATACTTGAACGACCCGATAAGTACGAACAAGGAAGCTGTACCGATAAATGAAATTCCAAGAGCCATCAAAACACTGCCAACTATGCTTATGATGATCAATCTTTTGAGACGTTTCTTAAAAGCAGCCTCCGCTTCATTCACATATTCTTTGATAAGAGTTTTTACTTCATTTAGTAATGCAGCAATTATTTCTCTTAATGAAAACTTTTCAGACATCCTTCAACTACAACCTTCAAACTAAATTTGAACCTTAAAACAGCATTTCAAGCGCGCTTGCGCTGACATGGTGTTTCAAAATTCTAGTAATTAATTTAGGTTGAATCTTATTTTAAGTTTTTCAATTTATTTTTAATTGGATTGTTAATTCTGAAAATTTAATTAGACTTTTTCAAATATCGTTACCCAGATTGATGTGAATAAAAAAAGAAAACAGAGACTGTTATCAGCTGCTTTGTTTAGGTTAGTTTGCTGCCGCATTCACCGCAGAAACTGGTGCCGGCTGGGTTTTTAGCTCCACATTTGGGGCAGACTTGCAATCCTAAGGGTGCTCCGCAGTTATTGCAGAATTTGCCTGAACCTGCCGGTTTTCCACATACTGGGCACATCGTTTGCCTTTGTGTTATTTCGCCCGTATAGACTTGGGTGGTTTCGGCTTTTTGTTTGATGTCTGCAACCATTTTTTCGGATCTTGCTGCTGCTACTTCTGTACTTTCTCTTGGGGCATCATCTGTGCAGAGTCCTTCTTGCTCGTTCCAGTCGTTTTCGCAAACATATTTGTGGCATCGTGGACATCTATGGAAATGACCTTTAGCTTCGTTTTGGGCGAGTTCAAAGGCTGTTTCGTGTTCTTTGTGCCATTCTGGCGTCATTCCTTCAAATCGTTCGCTTAAAACGTTAGCGCCTTGTTGCATTGAGTACCCGCTATTCTGTCCAGCTAATTGTGATCCGATGGAGGCAACTTGGCCGAGTCCTTTCCAGAATCCTTTTTTCTTGTAGGTTTTGCTTGCGATGAAATTTGTTTTATAGCCATCGTTGCATATGTCGCAGTTGAAGGTAAATTGGAAACCCGCATCTGTGCTGTTGTCTTGAAAATTTCTTGTAAAAGGTTGAAGTGGCATTTTTTTTTATCTCCCAGCTATATTTAGCGACTTACCGCATTTAATACATTTCTCTCCAAGCGGTGGCTGTTCGGTTTTGCATTTTGGGCAAATTACGGTGAGTCTTTTTTGGCAGTTTTGGCAGTAGTCTCCAAAGAAGGTTGGTTTTTGGCAGTATGGACAGTTTACTTCAAGTTTTAAGCCGCAGCTACTACAATTGAGTTGTCCGGTTTCGATTGGGTTTCGGCATTTTGGGCATCTTTGAGGTCCCACCGGATTGACTTTTCCGCAGAAAGGACATACATTGTCATCAAAATTCACGAGTTTTCCGCAGAATTTACAAGGGTGTTTGTAACCTGGCATTTACTTGTCTCCTTTATTCCATTTTTCTTTGTCATCTAAGCTTTTGGTGTTAAAAGCTAATAAGCTTGTAACATCAGCTTGCCATTGCTTTTGCGATGCATGAATTATCCTGCCTATAAATTGGTCTCTTAAGGTTTTGAGGGAGGAGATTTTTGCTATTGCGAATCTGTATTGAGTGTATTCCGAGCTATCAAGTTGATTATCTGTAAGGTAAATTGGTTCTCTTCTAAAGTTAATTTCGATCATTGATCGGTTGATGTTTTTGATGAAACTTTCTAATTCTTTGGTCAGATCCTCGTCTTTGGTTTGTGAGTATTTATTCCTTCCAGTTTGTCTGAAGAAGTAAGTTGCTCCCGTTGCAGCGGGTTTTTGTTCTTCGTCTGGGGTTTGGTTGTTTTCTTCTTCTGTCTCGGAGTTGCCGTTTTCTTCTGTTTTGTCTATGGTGCTGAATGCTTCTAGGGCAATTGTGTTGCTTAACCTGTTTGTTCCTGGGTTAAGAAGTGGAAATAACATCCATATGTAGGAGCCTGTAAGGTCACCCATGAGTCCACGTTTTATTCCCACGCACACTTGATCTTTTGCGGCAAGTGAATTTAGGAATTCATATTCCATTGTTAAGTTGGCTTCGTCTATTTTCTTGGTTAGGCGTCGCCAGAAATCTGGTGAGTACTGTTCGATTTCTACTCTTTTTGCTGCTCTTCCATCTTTCATTAGAGCGGCGAGTTTGTTTATTGTGATGGGGGTTGCTTCGGGAATTAATTCTTTGATGGTTTGTTGTGTTCTGAGAATCATTTTGTTTATGGCGTCTGATAGGGCTTTTGCAAGTGGGTCGAAGTTTTGTCCAAGTCTTGTTAATTCAATTTTTTCTTGGGATTCGTTTGTTATTGTTAGTTTGTAGTCTTGTTTGTTAACGTTAGTTATGTAGCAATATGGTTGACGGATAGGTTCGTTTTTTTGTGGTAAAACTACTATGGCGTTGTCGTAGAGGCGGATTTCGCTGCTTCCAGTTTGATTTGTTTGACCGTTTGGGTCAAGTTTTGTGTACTGCGCTTCGAAGCCAGCTTGGAGAAGTGATTCTTCCATGAGCAGATATTTGAGCGTGAGTTCATTTCGGAGCTTGTATAGTTGAAAAAGGAAATCTTCGTATTGGTATCCTAAACCCCAAAGGTTCAGTTTTTCTTTGGAAGTTAAGAAAAGATCAACTTTGTAATCGTAATCTGATATCCCCACGATGTCGGTATATGCGAATAACATAGGCTCCCCAAACATGACAGTTAACGTCAGGTATTGTTCATCGAAGGTGGCTCTTGCCTCTCCTTCGTTTTTTAAGTTTGACTCGCCATCATAGAGTTTGTAGTTTACCGCAACTTCCATGTGCATAACCTTTGGGATTATTTATGCACAGGTGCCATATCTAATTTTGCAGGTTAGGTTGTTCACAACAGTAATTTTAAGAAGAAAAAAATATGCGGTTTTATAGAATCGAGTTTCATTTGGTAATTAGAACGGAGCATTTTGCATGGTGGGCCACACGTTCGGTTGTGCTTCCAAGAAAGAATTCTTTGACTCTGCCCTCTCCCATGTGACCAATAACTATTAAGTCAAATTCACCGTTTGTTGCTGTCTCAACTATCTGTGATGCTGTGTTTCCTTCCTTGAGTTCAGCTGTGATTTTAAGCTCAGGCTTTAGCTTAGTTGCTCTTTGAATTGCTCTGGACAAAACTGCCTCATGCAGTTTTTTAAATTCCCCAATAATTGGATAATAACCTATTGACACTTGTGTCTGTCCAGAGACCTGCGCCTGCTGGAACAAGTTAGGATCATAATCAAACTCTGGAGGCTGCTGAAAAACATTAAGTAACAAAACGGATGCAGAAAACTTTTCGGCGATTTCAAGAGCTTTATCTAAAGCCTTTTCCGAGTTTTCAGAACCATCTACTCCAACTAAAATTTTGTTTATCAAAACCTGAATCCCTAAGACTAATTGGCTTTGGAACTCTTAGAGTTTTCGAATCAGCGAGATTTAAAGAAAATCAAGCTAACATTATCTTATGGCTTCATCTATGCTTGAAAACCGTTTAGTTCTGGTAACTTCATTGAATAACTCCAAACACTCCTCTTTAGTTGGAGCTTCAATCCCTATACTTCCATAAGCGCCAATATCAATTCTGTAATTTTTACCCTCTACACTTTCCCTAACAATTTTGCTTTCGCTTTGCCCCATTTTTGAATTTCTCCCCTCTCTCTTTTCCATTAGCCTTCTCGGATAACAGATTACTAATCCTAAAGAGAGCGACAATTATAAGGTTAATGAGGAGTTACCGATGAAGCCTTATTCATTCCCTTTTTTGAATATTGATTCATATTTTCTTTTAAGAGACGAAAAAACAAAAATCTTCGCGATAAATTAGTTATCAACGCACAAGGCAAATGGCGTAGATCCTTCCTATGGTACATCAGTTCTCCAAATATGGTTATAAGCTTATTTTGTAAGAGCGTTTCATATGAAATTGTTCGTTAGATGATAACTGGGGCGTTTGTTTTCTTTTTGGAGGTTTGCTCCATTTTTATTAGGATTAGACTCAAGATTGTGACGGCGGCTGCTCCAAGGATTAGAAGTTGCCAGTTTTGAAAGAGCGCTTTAAGGTTATCCCATATTTCAAGTCGGTACAAGAAAATCCAAACCCCAAGGCTCACAAAACCAGCAACAAACAGCGGTTTTTTTAAGATGTCCTTGTGTCGAATCATCGTTTTAGGTATCACTTTTAGCGGCTCCTTCCGATCTCTACGGTCTAATTCACCCGCCAAGTATACAAGACCAAAGAATGCAAATGCTGCAATGAACGGATAGTAAAAAGTTAGGGGTTGTGAGAAAACGGCGTAATTCTTGAAACCCGGCGCTACCAACCATATTACCGATAGAACAATAGATCCAAACAGAAAGCCTCGATCCAGAAGGCAGCTGTTTAGTGCAAACCCATACACTCTTCTCCACGGTGTCGGTTTTTCGCCTGGTATTCGCAGGTCTGGATCTGCTTTGTCTACGATTCCTTTGACATCTTCTTGGTAGAAGTAGATTTTTCCTGGTTCAATATTTGGCTGTGGGTTTCCATCAGCGTCTAATGTCCCAAATTTGATTATTCTAGTCAGAGGATAAAACCATTCGCAACCTCTATCTTTAACCGTTGTAAATGAGTCTTGCAGCGCATGCAGAAAGATGCCTAATGCGAAAAACGGGCTCAAAAGATAACCTGCTGCCATAACGAATACATTGTGAAATCTTGCCCTGTGAGGCTGCTCATCTCTGTATTTTTTCACTTGAACAAACCAGTATTCTCTATCTAAATCATTAACTAAAGCGCCTAAGGTAACCAGAAGAGCTACTGTGGGGCTTCCAAAGAAGATGAGGCCAATTGCAAAAGCGAAAACCGCGTGAGTTGTTAATTCCAAGCGTTATCCTCGTATAGTGCTCATATGGTTGGTTTAGTTTATCAAGTTATCTGGTGTCTGAACTATCATTAAACCCTTATATGAAAGAGCTGCCTAATTTATGAATGGCGATTTTTGTGGGCGAAGACAAACTTTTGCTCATGCTTTGCCAAAAATGGAAATTTGGTTGATGGTTGTGGAAAATTATGGGTGTAATGTTTCAAGCCTTCTATTGGGATTGTCCAAAACTGGAAAATAGAGAATACAATTGGTGGGAATACGTTAGAAGTAAAATCCCACTGTTGAAAGATGTTGGGTTTACCGCTCTTTGGTTGCCGCCTGCAAGTAAGGCAGCTAACAATCCTTCAATGGGCTACGACGTCTATGATTATTATGATCTTGGAGAGTTTGATCAGAAAGGTTCAGTGCGAACTTGGTTTGGTTCAAAAGACGAGCTTGTTGGATTGATAAAAACTATCCATGACTATGGCTTACAAGTGTATGCTGACCTTGTCATTAATCACAACAGCGGCGGCGACAAACAAGAAACCAACCCAATAGATAATCAGGTCCGATGGACAAAATTTACGCCACAAAGCCAAGTGTTTGAGCGCAATTGGGAGTGTTTTCATCCTTGTTCATTTGAGACTTATGACGGTGAAACCTTTGGCGATATGCCCGATATGTGCCACCGAAACCCCTACGTTTATGGAAATATTCTCAAGTACGTTCGATGGCTGGTAGAAACAATAGGTTATGATGGTTTCCGATTCGACTTCGTTAAAGGTTATGGAAGTTGGACAGCCACATCCGTTCAAGAATTACGAATAAAGAGGAACGGACAGTACTTCAAGCCCTACGGCGTTGGAGAATGTTGGGACAGTGACCGCGTAATTGATCATTGGCTCAACGCTACTAACGAATGGTCCGATAACCCCATCGATGCCTTCGATTTTCCTCTACGAGACAGACTAAAATCTTTATGCGACACCTTCGGATATAGCCTAAAAAATCTTGTTCAGCCAGGAACACTCATGAAAGACAGGCCGTCTGAAGCAGTTACTTTTGTGGAAAATCATGATATAGCGCTCAGCAACCCCATTATCAACGACAAAATGCTCGCCTACGCTTTCATCCTAACCCACGAAGGCTATCCTTGTGTTTTCTGGCAAGACTACTTCAACCTGCAACTAGCCAAAGAAAACAGCCCAAACGGAATAGATGCCCTAGTAAAAATCCATGAACAAAACGCAGGAGGCACAACCACAACCCTCTATGTGGATGACAACCTCTACATCATGCAAAGAAATGGAATCAACACTCAACCTGGCTTGATTTTTGTCCTCAACAACTTGGGAGACTCCTGGAGCGGACAGTGGGTTGAAACAAAATGGAAAAATGTCAAGTTCAAAGCTGTCGCTTGGGGAAGCCATCAAAACAATGTTGAAGCCCCAGTTGAAAAATGGACTCAACCTGACGGTTGGGGAGAATTTTTTGCGCCGCCAAGAGGTTACGCAGTGTACATTCCACAAGATACATAGTTTTTTTTTACATTTGTCACAAACGTGCTATTTGATTCTTGTAACAGTGTCGTTGGCATCTTTTTTGAGTTAATGAATGTTAGAACGGCAATTTTGAAACTCGACTGATATTAAAAAAGAAAGGAAAATTTGTGTGTTTAAGCTGTGGTTGTGGTTGGAGCTGGTCTTGTCCCCAAAACTACTGATATGTTTGTGCTCTGGTTATTTCGAATCACTGTTAATGTTACGGTTTGACCTGGGTGGGTGAATTCTTCAAGGTAGGTTGATAAGTCGTCCGAGTTTCTTATCCTGTTTCCGTTGATGCCAACTATTATGTCGCCGCCCAAATTTACTGTGTTTCCATCTATTACGGTTTGTGTTGTTCCTGCTTTAACGCCTGCTTTGTCTGCGGGGCCGCCGGTTGTGACTTGCGCAATTAAAACGCCGTATGTTACGCTTGTTTTCATTTGGGTAGCTATGTCATAGGTCATATCTACGGTTCCTATGCCAAGGTATGGATGTTGGTTGTAAGAGCCATTTTGGGCTAGGTCCTGGATTTCCCGCAGTATCGTGTCTGAGGGTATTGCGAAACCTAAGCCTTGCGAGTTGTCAACTATTGCTGTTGTTATTCCGATTACTTGTCCTTGGCTGTTTAGAAGTGGTCCTCCTGAGTTTCCTGGGTTAATAGCGGTGCTTGTTTGAATAATGTCCGAAATAGCGTAGCCGTTTCCGGTGCTTTCGGTGATTGTTCTGTTCAAAGCGCTGATTATTCCTGTGGTCATTGAACCTGTTAAACCGTAGGGACTGCCAATTGCTACTACTTGGTCGCCAACTAGTAAGCCTGATGAGCTGATGATTGTTAGTGGAACCAGTTCTGCTTGGGGTGCATCAGTTGAAAGAACCGCTAGGTCTGAGTAAGCATCTGTACCTAGAACTTTAGCTGTGTATGTATTTCCATCTTGGAATGTCACTGTGACGTTTACGGCGCTGTCAACGACGTGAAAGTTTGTAATAATAACGTTTTGCCCGTTGAGGTCATATGCGAATCCTGAACCTTGAACTTGCGAATAGGAAACTTGGTTTAACAAGTCAGTTGAAGGTTGTGAGTCTTGAACGACCACCACGGATGGTTCTACTTGCTGGTATATCTGTGAAAGTGAAGCGTTGGTCGCCAAGTTGGTACTGTCGGTTTGAGTTGATGCAGTTGTTGATGCTGTTGAACTTGAGCTTGATTGTGTAAGCGGGGTGTTTGCGCTCTGATTGTTGGTAGAGTTAGAATTTAGGTTAGCAACATAGTACCCTGCTATTCCTGCAATTAGAGAGGCTAAAACGAGCATTGAAATTATAGCGACTACAAGTTTAACATTTCTTGGTTTCTTAGGTGTGGTTTCCAAAAGCTTTGTCTCCATTATTTTCTGAGCTGTAAGCTACTATTTTGGATGGGTAGGTTGCGGTATAAGTTTTATTCCAAATCTAACCCGAATTGATTCCATTTCTTTTAATCCTCTTGTTAAACGCAAAATGGCTATTGCAGGCGTTTTTCTGGATTAAGCCAGCTCTCTTAGATAGCAATAATGCTTTTATTATCGATAGCGTATTCGTATTACGTGTTGATTAACGATGGAAACGGTCACGGTTTCGAAGAAATATCAAATAGTTATTCCTGAAAAGCTGCGCAAAAGTGCCGGGATCAAACCAGGAGACAAAATGGTTGCCATAACCAAACACGGAATTATACAGTACATACCTATACGTCCCCTGAAAGAAACAGAAGGATTTATCCCCGGACTTAACACAAAAGACCTGCGTGAAAAGACTGACAGAATTGATTAGCATAGATAGCTCCGGTTGGATTGAACGTTTCACTAAAGGCCCCAAGGCACGACAATACAAACAGGTAATTGACTCAAGTCAGCCCAAGGAGATAATCACTTCAGTTGTTGTACTTTATGAAGTTTACAAAAAAATAAAAAAACTCAAGGGCGAGGAAGAAGCGCTACTCGCAGTTGCTGCTCTAAGCCAAACTACTATTATTCCAATTGACCAGTCAATCTCACTTGAAGCCGCAGACTATAGTCTCGAACACAATCTGCATTTCTCGGATGCTCTTGTTTACGCCACTGCGCGTCATTGGAAAGCTAAGCTCTATTCAAGTGATGACGATTTGAAAGAATTGAACGACGTATGTCTTATCTAGTTTGCCTGAGGTGCAAGAACACTCCTATAGACTCTGCTTGTGAACTGTTTTTTAGAGCGGAGTGGTGATTGAATTATGGTGAAATCGGTAAAATCTCGTGTTGAAGTCAAAAAGGTGGATTCTAAGGGTCGCATCATCCTACCTGCCGACTGGCGAGAAGAAGAAGTTGGAGAAAGCCGAGAGCTGTATTTTATCAAGGGAAAAGGATATTTGAAGTTGATTCCGAAACGTCTTGTTGATTTAACTGAATTCTTTGACAAAGTTGACTTAGGCGTTGAATCTATCGACAACTGGACTGCATTTGAGAAGAAAAATTGGCGAGGAAATCCATGAGGTTCTTGGATGCTAATATCTTCCAAACAAAAAATTGAGAAGGAAAGAGCATCTCTAAACTCTTTCTTTTGATAGCAAAGTATTCAATGCTATTCTTTGACAATTTATCATATGCATTATTTTGTTTCTTATTTTGGAAGGTAATTTTTTACTTCTTGTTTCTTTCGCTCTTTCCTTCCAAATTACAATTGGCAATAAACGAAATTTAAAATTAATGTGTTGTAACAGAACTACCACAGTTCTTCTTAAACTGCCAAAAGCACTGAGTTTCAGGGAAGTTTAAAGGTTACGTTTGATATCTAATGTATTACAGTGGATTTCATGTCTGAAACAATCACTCTGAGATTACCGCCCAAAACGGCAAAGAAGCTTCGAGAAATTGCCAAAAAAGAAGGCAAAGACCGCTCAACCCTCATACGTGAACTTCTGGAAAATGGAGTTAAAGAAAAAAACATTGAGCAAGCCGTTGAATTTTACCGAACAGGGCAGGTGACAGCTTGGAAAGCCGCTCAGGTAGCTGGAGTTTCATTATGGGCTTTCTACAAAATATTGGAACAGAAAGGCGTCCTATTTCAGTATTCTGAGCACGATTTAGAGCAAGATTTGAAGGTTTAAGGAGCCTCGGGCATTCTGCCAGCAACAGTTTCAAACACCAGCCCTCTTATTTGGCTTGCAAAAATTGGCAAACTCAACTTACTCAAAGATTTGTTTAACATTGTCTTAGTTTCAGAAGAAAGTTTCAAAGAAGCAGTTGAAGTGGGCCTGCAAGAAGGCTACAGCGATGCGTTAGTAATCAAGGAAGCATGCGATCAAGGATGGATCAAAGTGGAGCGGCTTGACGAAAAACAGGTTGAGATTTGCCAGAAAATAATGCGGCACAGCTTTGAACTCCATGAAGGTGAAGTAAAAGCAATAGTTTTAGCTCGCGAAATAGGTACGGACACCCTTTTGTTGATGGATGACTCTAGTGGCCGAGCCTTTGCTGAAACGTGGGGCTTAAAAGTCAAAGGCGTACTTTACGTTTTAATCATGGCAATGCGAAATGATTTATTAAATAAAGATCAGGCAAAAGATGCAGTGTTAAATCTTGTGGGTAAAGGATTCAGGATTGACCCAAAGTTGCTGGCAAAAATAATTCAAGAAATCGAAAAAGAAGATATGCTATAAGCAAACTGTGTATCGTCAGTGGTTGGCTTCGTGGTTGCAGGGTTCGAATCCCTTCCTCAGCGCCCATCGTCTATGTTTTGGTGGTGTTTTGGGAGAACTGGTAAATATCGCATTAGTTTAGTTATCTTGTGGGTCTGAAGGCGTCTCTTCAGAATCTGGCTCAAATTAACTTGCATGTGTGGTCATCTTGACTGAAAAAGCATCAAATGGCAATAGCCCAATCTGGGTAAGTCGGGAATATTCCAAGTGCTCCGGATGCAGAAAATGTGAAATTGCCTGCTCGCTGAGTCATGAGAATAAAATCTGGCCTGAAGCCTCTCGAGTCCGCGTGTTCATGCTTGTTCCAGGCACAGAATTCCCGCATCTATGTACTCAATGCGAAGATTATCCCTGCGTTGCAATCTGCCCGTTTAAGGCTCTTGACATTAACAAGAAAACCAGCGCTGTCACCATCGACCAATCAAAGTGCACCGGCTGCGGAAAATGCGTAGACGCTTGCCCGGGCAAAGTTCCACATATCCACCCGACGACCAAAAAGATTCTGATCTGCGATTTATGTGAGGGCAACCCACAGTGCGCCAAGGTATGTAAAGAAGGCGGCTGGAACTGCCTTCGAGTTGTAGCCCGCGGAGATCACGAGTTTAAACTTTTTGCGCGTCCGCCCGAGGAGACGGCTAAAGCTCTTGCGACTAAATTGTATGGGGAGAAAGCGGAGGAATTTCTCTAATGCTGGGCTATAATGGAAAATTTTTAGAGGTTGACCTCTCAATTTCCAGTTTCAAAGACGTTACGGTTCCTGACGAATGGCTCAGAGACTACATAGGGGGCAGAGCACTTGCTGCAAAAATCCTCAGTGAGCGGCTTTTATCCAAATGGGAAACCGTTGATCCACTTGGACCTGAAAACCTCTTGTTCTTCATGCCTGGTCCGTTCACGGGATACTTTCCGGGTGGAAGAACCTGTGTCACAGGTAAGTCGCCGCAGAGTAATGGTATGGTTGGCTCCACTGTCGGCGGTGAATTCGGCGTTGAACTTCGTTGCGCAGGCTACGATGGTATCATAGTGTCGGGCAAAGCTGAGAAACCCGTTTACCTATTCATCAAAGACTCTGACATAGAGCTCAGAGACGCAGGAGGCATCTGGGGAAAAGACGGCAAGCAAACCGAAGCGTTGCTAAACAAGGAATGCAGACAATTACTAACTGAGCGTTATCCGCGGGTAGGCATTTGGAGACAGCCAGCCAAGCTCTACATAGGACCTGCAGGAGAACGAAAAGTCCGAACTTCAGTCGTAATCGCAAAGTGGACTCACGCAGCAGGGTACGGCGGTTATGGAGCAGTTATGGGCTCGAAAAACCTCAAAGCAGTCGCGGTTAAGGGCACGGGACCGTTGCCCGAAGTGGCGGACATAAACAAAGTCAAGGATATGATTGACGAGGCTTGCAAGGGTGCATACGGCAACGTGCTGTGGCGGCGATGGGGCACAGGTGGAGGAGGCTACAATTTTGGAGCGGAAACAAGTTCTGAACCTGTTCGCAACTGGCAAGAAGAATGGCACGACCAAAAAAGCTACGGTGTAGACCAATTCGAATCCAAAGTATGGGTAAAACCCGCCTGGAGCGACTTTGGCTGCCCCACGAACTGCCTGAAAATAAGCTGCATCCGAACAGGCAAATACAAAGGCGCCATAACAGACAATCCAGATTATGAGTTGCAGGCTTTTCTGGGTCCCAACCTGGGGTTGTTCACGCCTGAAGAGAACGTTTACCTATCCTCGCTCCTTGAAGATCTTGGTCTTTGCGGTATCCAGGGCGGCAGCACATTGGGATTCGCCGGGGAACTATACCAGCGTGGTATCCTAACTAAAGCGGACTTAGGCGGTATTGAGTTGAAGTGGGGCGATGTCGAAGCCTTTGCAGCACTCCTAAGAAAGATAGCTTGCCGAGAAGGCATCGGCGACATTTTGGCAGAAGGCACGTACCGCGCAGCACTTGAACTTGGAAAACAAAAAGGCATGAACCTACTACCCTATACCGTAACAGGTAAGGGCATAAGCATTGGAGCCCACGGTATCCGAAGCGGCAGAGACTTCTCACGCGAAATAGGATACGCCTGCAGCGTACAAGGCGGCGACCACACCAGCCAAACTGACCTGCCTATTGATGGCTGGGGCAGCGAAATCTGGACAATATTCAACGACTCGGCAATCATATGCATCTTTACGTCATTCAACCTAAGCCCAACCTACAGATACGATTTCTACACTGCAATAACAGGTCAACCTCTGACACGAAAAGACTGGCTAAACTGTGGCGGAATGAAAACGCTACAGATACAGCGAGCTATGTTGCTTCTAGGTGGACCAGACTTAAAGTGGAACCCATCGGTTGACGATGATAACCCAGAAAGATTCTACGAGCCGCTGCCGACGGGACCGTGCAAAGGACAAGCTGCTGACCATGCAAGCGTAAAAAGAAAAGTTATGCAGTACTACGAGCAAGCAGGATGGGACCAAAAAGGCATACCAACACCAGAAACTCTCGCAAAACTAAAACTAACCTGTGTTAACGAAAGCTTAAGCAAACTGCGTGACTAATTCAAACCCTTGATTTATTTCTGTATCAAAACTTTGGACAGACGGGTTATAGTCTGTCTGATTAATCAATTATGAGTAATATTTGGTGTACCTGGTTTTTTCGCCCGTAATGGTTAAGTTGTACTTTTCTTTGTTGTTGTACTTGGAGTTGAAGTTGAGCTTGGAGGTTTTAGTTACGCGGAAGGGGCAGATTACCGTTCCAGTTAGTTTGAGACGTAAATATGGCATAGAAGAAGGCATGAAAATGATTATCCAAGACTCAGATTCAGGCATAATTCTAAAAGTTGTTCCTCGAATCGAAGATCTGGCCGGCGTCGATGCGGGAAAAATAATTATTGAAAAAGCCTTTGAAATTCTGGACAAAATGAGATCTGAAGACCGATACTAAATGAAAGCTGTAGTTGACACACGATTTTTAATCGCGCATTTCTTAGCTCAAGAGGAGTTATTCAAGAAGTGGACTCGAAAAACTTTAGAAAATTTGCAGAATAAAGTAAACTGCGGCTTGGTTCCTTCGATTGTGGTTCATGAGTTTTACAAGTTTCTGCTCGAAACATATGGAAAGGACATCGCAGATCTCAGAGTTAATGCCCTATTGTTTTCTGATCTAGAAATTATTAATCTTGACTCAGTCATTGGAATTGAAGCAGCAAAACTAAGGTGCAAATACGCCGAACTACCAACCGCAGACGCTGTCATAGCCGCAACAGCTATTGTAATGTCTTGCGAATACGTTTTGACCGATGACAAACACATTGAACAGATTAAAGAAACCAAAACAAGATGGCTTTAGCCTGGACCACAAAGAAGAACCCGAGATCGCAATTATTGGAACAAAGGTCAAATTGAAATAAACACTGAACCAACGATATAAAGACTGTACGTATAAAGTGAGCCGCAGTTTACTGATAGATAATCGCATTGATGCCCTTTTTAGAACATTTTAATTAGGTAAACTGGTAAAGTGTTATTTGAGGAAAATTAAATGCCAATCGTTCAGGTTTCTGTTTGGGAAGGAATGACCCTTGAGAATAAGAAGAAAACTGTTGAAGGAATAACTAAAGTCTTTGAAGAGTTAGGTGTACCTAAAGAGGCAATTGAGATCGTTATTTATGAGGCGCCTAAGAGTAATTGGGCAACAGGTGGACAACTGCATTCAGAAAGACACGCACGTACGCCATCGCTATAATCTAATTTAAGTGACTAAATGGTTAGTTGTTTAACTAAGACTAGAAAAGTTGGGGGTTCTATCATTGTCACTTTGCCAAAAGAGTTTGTCGAAACCCAAAAAATCAAGGAAAATCAGTTTGTTGAAATCACTGTAAAGAAATGTCGGAAAAATGGTTTCGGCGTATTTAAGAACATGGCTCCGTTCACAGTTGAAGACGAGTTGAAATCGTGGTGCAGGTTTGCCGTTGATGCGTGAGCTTGGCGATGTGAACTTCAAGAATGTTAGATGCTGTTTTGAAAAAGTAGCAGTTTCAAGTTTTCTATTTAGCAAAAATAGAAATATTTCTTATGAATTATTTTTTAGTGTTGGATAAATCTGTTAGCTATACATTCTGTAAGGTCTTATGTATAATCTTTTTTAGGTGATAGATTTGGAAGTGGAGGTAAGAACAGTTGATAATCAGGGCAGAATTATTCTACCTAAAGATTGGCGGGATAGGTATCTTAAGGGAAAAAAGGCGATTGTTTTTTTTAAAGGAGACTTAATTGAGATAAGACCGTTTACAGAAGCTGATTTGATTACATTTTTTGACAAAGTGGATGTGGATTTGCAAGCTGATCTCTCCGACTGGCATAAGGTTCGTAAGGAACTGAGAAGGACTTAGAAATGTCATGTGCTGATGAAAAAAAGAGCAATTCAAACGGTTTACTCTTTTGACAAAGACTTTGATTCATTCAGTGATATCCGTCGAACAATTGAGTAAATCATTCCATTTAGAAAAAATAAAAAAAGAAGAAAGTTGATTGCTTTAGTTTAGTTCTACTTTAGCTAGTAGACTGAAGTCGCTGAGATTGTTTAGTTGCACTCTGCCTTGGCTGACAGTGTATAAGACATTGTTGATGTACAGTGAGCGGTCGATGAAGTATTGGCTTTCTCCCCACGGGTATGAACCTGTTGTTGCAAGGGACGGGTTTGCGAGATATGTTGCTGCATTGTCTAGCTGTGTTACATTGCCTCTAATTGTGATGCCGTTTGTGAGGTCAACGTTGAATATGTATACTCCTTGCCATGCGAACTGCGGATAATTGCTGGTTGTTGGAGGCATTGGTACTGGTGCTGGAACGGCTATTCCACTGCTTGCGGTGCCTGTGGCGCCTGGAGATGTGGTAGCGGTGCTGTTGGAGTTTAGGTACAGTTCAACTGGTAATACAAGGAGGTTTTTGGATGCATCGAAGAGGATGGCTTTGGGGTCGCTTAGGGCTTCGGATGTTGTTCCGGTGTCGCCTATGACGATGCTTGAGGTTTCCTTGGGGTTTGCGACATCACTTACGTCGAATAGCGATACTTTCAAGCCTAAAACCGCGGTGTAGTATACGTCGCCTGGAGTTTCGACTTTGTTTGCGTCGATGCTGGCGTTTACGTCTTGTCCGATTCCGATCAGATGTGTTGCGTCGTAGGGCTGGAGGAAGTTTGAGTATCCTGGGATTGTAAGGTTGCCAAGGACCATGGGGTTGGTGGGTTGAGTTAAGTCAACAACAAATAGTGGGTCAATTTGGTTGAAGGTGACTAAGTAGCATCGGTCCGCTATGAATCGGGCTGAATGCAGTTGTTCTCCACTGGCTAAATTTTCGAGTTTTCCAACGACGTTTAGGTTTGAGTCTAAAATGTACAGGTTATTTTGTTGTATTGATGTGTAGCTATTGCTGGTTGTAGCGTAAGTGGAGGAGCTTGTGGCTATGCGGAAGTACCCGTTGTTTTCATCCATCGAGTATTGGCTCATAATGGTGCCTGTAACGTTTCCTTCTGCGGCAAGCGTAAGTGATGGGCCAGAGATTTGGATGCGGTAAATTTCGGTTCCCTGCCAATATGGCTGTATGGGCATGATTGGCATTGGCATAATAGTTGTACCCGTTTGAGAAGGCGCAGATGAAGCGGTTTGTAGGGGTTGGACGGTGGTTACTTGGTCAGTTAGATAGATGTTGTTTTGAGAAACATAGATTGTTCCCGTATTGCCCATAAGGACAGTTGTGCTTACTCCCTGTTCCTGACTGTTTTCAATGTTTAAGGCAACAATAGTTGTGTACGTGTAGGCTGTGTCCGAATTGTTAACATAGTAAATGCTTGTAGGAGTTACCGCGGAGGGTTGCTGTCCAGAAAACACCGTTGGAAGCAAAACGGTTCCATTTAACAGATAAGCATTTTCAGAAATTATATCATAAACATAGTTACCAATCATTCGGCTATCAACGTAACTGCCGCTCATTGTAAAGTTGCGTGAAAGCACTGGATCCGCTTTATTTGAGACATCATAAACATAAACGAAGTTTGTGTTGGCAGTCCAACTGGGAAACATGATGTTTGCCGGATAGAACCCTGGAACTCTCCCGTAAGCGGCATACGGCACGTTGCTGCTTCCCAGAACCGCAAGTTTGCTGCCGTCTGCACTAAGATAAAGTCCCTGCGGAGAACCGTTGTCAAAGGATATTTTGCTGAGAACTTTGGCGTTTTGTGGATTTTGATTGCTAGCATCTAAAATGTAGACAGTTTGGCTATTGTTGCCTATAGTGTAGATGTATTGGCCATCGGTTTTTACTGTGTCTGCTTCGTCGACGCCTGTAACTTGGATGTTAGTGGTTGAATGGTCAGTTGAGGCGCTTTGTGAAGTTAAAGATGCTGCCGAAGGTGCCGTTGAGGGTGCTGGTACTGCCGCAGGTGCAGCCAGTTGGTTAGAAAAACCATACCAGTACATAGCAGGACCGTTCAGGTTTGAACTGCTGCTTTGATTTAAAAAGTTTTTGAGTTCATCATATGAGGTAAAAGTTTTCATCGAGCTTTGTGTCGCGAGCGTTTGTGTTCCCAAGTTTCCCTGAGATAATGTCACTTGAGTTCCCCCGGAGGAGCCCGGCTGCTTAGATACGCCAGGAGAAAACCCAGTGTTGCCATAAGCGTAAATCATCGCTACAAGAATGATAGCTAAAAGTAATGCAATTAAACCATAAGTTTTTGTTTTCTTCAAGACTTCTTTCTGAACCATATTCTATTCGCCTGAACAGACTAGAGTCAGCGGTTTATATGATGCTAAGTAGAAGAACAGGCTGTCCAGTTGTTGGTACAGACGAAATTCTTATGTTCGCAAATGCTTCGGGTGGAAACTGCGTTTCTATTATATGCAATTACTCAATTGTGAGTCATATTGTGGGACAAAGATCCTTCAGTTGACCGTGAACCTATTTTTAAGTGATATTTCAAACAATGTTATTGTAATTTCTTTTCATATTGGCGTTGCTTCTTGCAGAATTCGGTCTTTAATCATCGGTTTTATCGAGTCTTTTGGAACTAAATCCACGTGAATATGCATTTTTTTTGTTAGAAATTCTTTAACGTCTATGAGTTCCCACAAACTATATGGTTCTGAGAAAGTAATCAATAAATCTAAATCGCTTTTTTTGTTCTGTTCTGCATGTACATAGGAGCCAAAGATTTCAATTGAATTTACATGATATTTTTCTCTGAGAATTGGTATAAGCGAATTTAGTTGACACTTTATTTCTGCTGCAGTTTTCATTGTCAGCCCACGTTAACTAGTTTTGTGAACGACTACGATATAAAACTTGCCACATTTGGCTGCTTTAGGGCCTGCGAGAATATTGCAATTCACCACAAACTACCTTTTGTTTGAGGTAATTGCACTAACTTGACAAACCCTAACCAATAATCAATTGTCAAAGGGCTGGAAACATTTTTCAAAATACCATTATGGTGTAGTATTTGGAACAAAGACTGCTTGTAATGTGTGGTTTTTGGCGATTGTGGGGTCAAATGAGACAGTGACAGGGTTGGTTGTGTAAATAGTGTTGCCATCCCATGTCCAATGGTTAAAGCTATATCCATTACGTGGATAGGCTGTGGCAGTTATTTGTTGGTTTAATGGATAATCAGGTGCCCTTACGGGATAAAATTGATTGCCCATCGGATTCGTATAGCCGCCTCTTGTAGCTGTAATTGATACTGTTAGGTAGTTTGGAACAAAAACCGCTACCAAGTTGTGATTACTATTCATAACTATATTCATTTGAAAATCAGTGTACACTTTATGGTCTAAGATCCAGTGGTCAAAGCGCCAGCCATCTAGATTTTTGTAAGGCACCACAGTTACACTACTGCCTGTGGGTAATTGGAAAGCGCCAGATCCGCCAAGAATATTGCCGCTTGAATCCTTAGTGATTACTGACCCGCTGCCATGGTAGGTAACAGTTAAGTTTTTAGTGCTCGTTACAGTCTGGGCATTAACTGTTAAGAAAGGGGAAAGTAATCCGATTAATATCAAAATTGAAAAAATAACAACTATTTTTTTCGAAGTAATTTTCTTTTCCAAAAGGTATCCTTCCTAAAATTTTCTTTTAAAATTGCTTGCTCTCTTAATACTCAACTAATAAGGCGCATTCTTAAAAGCAGATGTTACTGTGCAGACCCTACTACAAACATAAACAAATTCGTCTTTAAGCTTAAAAAAGCATTTCGAATGGCTGTCCAAAAGCGCGGATTACTCAGTTGTGAGTAATACTGTGAGGTAGGTCCTGTCAAGTTTTTTGAGGAAAATTAAGACTTTGATTGTGATTGTGTCTGAGTAGTCACCGGGGCTTAAATTGCTCAGCTTTTTCGCTGTTCCTTGAAACTGCTGTCGGCAACTATCAGCGTTCTCTATCCTCTCGAATTAGTTTCACTTCTTCTTCAATTGAGGTTTCTATTTTGCTTTCAGATTGCATTTTTTCCAGTTTGCATAGCAACTCGTCGGATTTCTTTTTGTTCAGGTAGAGTTTCATGCCTTCCCGTAGGGCATCCGATAATCTTCCATACTTCTTTAATTGGCGCTTTTCTTCTTCGGATATTCTCAAGCAAACCGCCTTCTTCGTCATTCGTTACGTAAGACACGTTGTATGATTTAGAGTTTTCACGATTTTAACTTACAATAAAAGTGACAGTTTCAATTCTGAATTGAGCTAAGGTGAGCTATTCTCCTTTTCAGCGTATAGTTAGAAACCACCCAGGGGAAGCGTTGGAAAGGTTAGTTGTTGTTGATTAATGTACATAGAATGTTTCAAGTTAACTTTTGTAAACTTTCTTTCTATGCTCAACATCATAAAGAATAATTGTTTTGTCATCTTCGTTTGTAACGTAAATAATTCTGTAATCACCAATTCTAAGCGACCATTTTCCAGCAATACCAGCTCGTAATGGTTTTCCAATGAAAGGATCTGTTTCGAGTAGTCTTATTGTTGAATCCAATCTTCTTTTTGTTTGAACCTCAAGCACACGAAAACTTTTTTCAAATGTCCTCGTAACTTGGAGTTTAAATATCGCCAGTTTCCTTCAGCTCCCTGAGGAACTCATCGTAGTCTCTGACTCTTCCAGTTTCGACATCTTTTTCAGCCTGCTTTAAACATGCCATCGCTTTTTTATCTTCAAGTATACTGAAAGTTTCAACTACTTCCTCAAGCAAACTGCTTACTTTTACTAGTAAAGCCCTGTCTTCATCAGTTAAGAGGATTCCTTCAGGCACAAAACCACCGAATACTAAATTCTCTACTTCGTATTTTAATATATTTATTAATTTTCTGTGTGCAGAATATTGTGCATTGTTAATGTATAATTTTGTATTTTAATAATGCTCGCTTTAGCCTGATGATGATCAAAGAACCATTATACCCGTGTTTTGAAAAAATTAATGTGTTACATTGTAGTCTCTTTGTGTTGAGGAAAAAGATGGTCGAAGCTAAAAAAAGCAGCGTTGTTGCCATTCGTTTATCAAAGCGAAATCTGCAAAGATTTGAGGCTGTCAGGGTCCTTGAAAATGTTGGCCGCTCTACTTTATTTAAAGAGTTCATCGAGGATGGATTACGTAAACGAGTTGTACATTTGTATGAAAACGGCAAACTTGGTGCAGGCCGTGGTGCAGAGATTTTGGGCATTTCACTTCGTGAGTTCTTGGAATTGCTTGAGCATGAATGTGTTTCGGTTAACTGGGATTCTGAAGATATAGCGAAATACTTGAAGTCTAAGTACGGAGCATAGACGCTTAGCTGCGGTAGTTTCTGACGCAGTGCCATCATGGATCGGCAGTTAAGTTTTTAGTTTTTCATTTTGCATATTTCGTACACAATCAAATGCGGATACTTCAAGTAAAACCTGAACAAATGAGGATTTTCTTTTTCCAACTCCACACTTGGATCAGGCTCATAAATCCTACAAATAGCCAAACCGTTCTCGCACAGAGCACTCGTCATTTCATCAAGCGTAAACCAATGATGCGGATTATCCTTAGCCTTATACTCGATTTTATAATTAGGCAAACGTCCATGAAAATGTCCTTCTTTTGAGAGAGTTATTGCTTTCGCAAGTTGACCAAAAAACGGATGTGCCTCGATAATAAAAAATCTGCCCTGATCTTTGAGAATTCTGCTGATTTCGCTCAAGGCTTTGGAGAATTCCTCATGGTTATGTGTTTTTCTGCGATAGTCAAAACTCACAATTGTATCTATAGCCACAATATAGTCAAAGTTTTTGGAATGCACGTTTTTTGCAAAATCAAGAAAATCTCCCACAAAAAACTCTTCATTATCAAGGTCTAGTCTTTCGTTTGAGTTCGTTTGCTTTTTCAATTAGAAATGCGCTTCGGTCAATACCGGTTACGTGTGCTCCAAGTTTAGCCAGAATCGTGGAATAATATCCTGGTCCACATCCAAAGTCGAAGATCTTTTTTCCCGCAATTTTTTCTTTGGTGAAGAATTGGTTAACGAAATTTTCTACGCAATATTTGTAGTAGGCTCGATTTTCAGGTCTTATGTCTGAAACGTCATCATAAAATTTCTTTTTAAACCATTTTTCCATAATTCCCTGCTGATCTTCCTGTTCCTGTAAAGCTTGGGGAATTGCTGTTTTCATTGCTTTGTTGACAGCCAAAACCACTATCCTGTCGACGTTTTGCAGGGACGCATTTGTACAATCATTGCCTATGATTTTTTCGCCAAATTCAGAGTTTAGCCATTCTTTGTATTGGGGCAACGTTTTTTCTATGACTTCATGGATTGTTGATTGCAGTTTTGCATAAATTTCTGGATCCAATTTTTCAAAATTCGGAACTTTTTCGGAAGGTGCATTGAGATGTTGATTTTGCTTTTTGGTTTTTGCAGGTTTTTTAGAGAGGGTTTTAGTTGTTGGTTTATTTTTTGGCAAAAATAATCGAGCTCTATTTATGATCTCTCAAGATAATATTTATGGTTTTAGTGATTAAAAATTAAGACATAACTGACGCTTTCTTGAAAAGTAAATTTGTTAGTAATATGGGACGATTATTTTTAAGGGATAATTTCTTTTTGAGCTTGCCGTTTTTTCCATGCTTAAGCGGTTCCAAACCGAACGGAGATTTTCAAATCGGTAGCTCTCGGGCAAAGGCGAATAAAAATAACTATAATTAATCCCTGTTTTTCCTTTCGTCAGCTCAATTCCATATTCTTGTGGGTTATGAGCAATTTCTGAATCAGGCAAAACCCCAAAACGTGAAATGCTGACTTGATCAATAAATTCGTGGTTTTGCTCCAAGAAAGCAACAGACTGGTCAAAATCCCTCTGAGTTTCTCCTGGAAAATCTACTATCATAAATGTCAAAACGCGAATGCCATTCTTTGCAGTATCGCGGATCACGTTTTTAGCAGTTTCTATGTCGTACCCTTTTTTCATTTTACGCAGAATTCTCTGGGATCCCAGATTCTATGCCAAACCACAAGCCCATACAACCCGCCTGCCGCATTTTCCCAAGCAATTCGTCGTTCATTTCAGAACGAACTCTGGCCATGCCCATCCACTGCATTCCAACTTTCTCATCAATCAATAAATCGCACAGTTTCTCAAGCGATTTGATGTTACAATTTATCAAGCTGTCATTGAATCGAATGGTGGAAACTCCATATTTTTCTTTGATATGCTTGAATTCCGATACTATGTTTTCTGGTGAACGCATCCGATACGTGTTGCCCCATAAACGTTTTTTCAACACAAAAAACACAATCGCCAATGCAGCCTCTGGAGCCGACAACTGGCATTATAGGCATCCCGAACTTGTTTTGAGGATATTCACTCCAAGGGCAAATTATCGTAGTCGGGAAAAGGCAAATCGTCAAGAGATTTAATTAATGGTCGATCGACGTTAGAAATAATTTTGCCATTCTCATTTCTGTAGGAAATTCCATCGATTCCCTTTATTGACTCTAAACTTCCGCTATACGAATTTAGCTATGTCACAGATTGTGGCTTCCCCCTCCCCTCGAACTGTTACGTCAATTTCTGGGTTGGCAGACAGAACTTCTTCCCATGAAGCGAATGCTGGACCGCCCAAAACTGTCAAAATTCTCGGTTGAATTTTCTTTAATTTACGTGCGAGAAGTACGCTCCACAGCAAACCAGTATGGGTTATTACATGAAATCCCACAATACTTTGCCCTTTGGGATCGTTGGCAATCTCTAAAAACCAATCATTACAAATTTTCCAAACATCCGACAATGTTGCCTGTTTTGATTCTTCGCTGATAATACCTTTGGACATTGAATTTGAATAGGGATAACCTAATTGAATCAGAAGCTTCTTTGAGCATTATTTCTTCAAAAATTTTTTGGGCATCTTGAATGGTTGAATAAATTTCGGCGTCAGGAACTTTTTTCCATTTCGCCTTTCCCTGCTTGTCACTTTTTCTTAAAATTTCTCCAGGTTTGATTTCGAGTCCTTGATGGAAAAGAGTTAGGTTAAAAGCTTTAATGTTTAGATCAAAGGTGCTTACTTTTTGATTATTTGCCTTTAAGCTGCTTGTTAAGTATGGAATTGCAGGATAAGGAACTAAGGAAGAAACTGGGGGGATGCAGAAAAAAACGGTCAATTTAGCTCATCGGTAGCTGTAGTTTTATGGCGTAAATTGGCGAACTATTTTTCAGTTGAACCGTTTGTTTCTGAACCGTAAGCTGCTTCTTATTTGAATTGATCTTTCAAAGCTTGACGAATTGCTCCCATCATAGCCTCGTTGACAGCACTAACAACCATATCGTCCAGTTTTCTATTTGGTGTAGGGCAGTCGTTACCGCATGAGCTACAGAGAGGTGTTGGACAGTCGTTTCCACATGAACTGCAAAGCGGCGTTGGGCAATCGTTGCCACAAGAGCTACACAAAGGTGTTGGGCAATCATCGGCTGCTATCAAAGAAGAATTTACCCACTTCTGATATTCCGGCAAAGTTTTTGCTATGGCATCACGTATGGATGATTGCAGCTTTGCATAAACTGCAGGATCCAGTTTTTCGATAGGTGGCATTTGTGCCAAGGTTTTCTCTAGACGTTTCTGTTGTGCTGGAGTAAGTTTTTTTGGGGAAGAGTTAGGTGTTGATTTATTTTTTGACAAAAATAATCACTACAATGATGTATTAAGTCGTTTTATTTAATGTTTATTGTAAGCAACTCTGCGGTTGGATTATTTCGGGAAAATTCTTCAACTTTTGGTTTTTGCAATTTTGTTTTTTTGAGATTCCAACAGGAAATTGTACGAAATTAGGAGCTTGAGTATTTCATTTTGAAAAGTGCAAAAGTAGTCTTCTTTTATGCCAAGTTGCCCAGTTTTAACATAAATATCGTAAGCGCATCCTCCGCCGCAAATTCCAACCGCAGCACACCTCATACAATCCTTATTCTTTAGGGTCCCCATTTCCAGCCATTTATAAAACAAAGGTTCTTCCTGAACTTTCAAATCCTCTTTAATTGGAATTTGATATTTTCCCGACGGATAAAACGCGTGGCAAGGTCCCACTGTTCCAGTTGGCGAAAAAAATAGTAGTTGACCAAAACGCGGGGCAATCGTAAATATGGAATATTTCTTTGAAAAAATAATTTGCCCGCCGATTATCAATGCGATCTTCAAACATGTGCAATTCTTTTGCCTTCAAGTAAGCCGCAAAAAGATGATGAGCAAGCTCTTTGGGGTCTGGCACCTCAAATTCGCTTGGCTCTTTAAGTCTGGTCAACAAGTTGAAGCCTACGGTTCTGACTCCTAGTTTTTGGATAAACTCTATTATTTCTTCTGCGTGCATATAGTTCTGTTTTGTAATGGTGCATGATATTCCTACGTTTACATCCGCCTCTTTTAGAAGCGCCAACGCTTTGAGTGCTGAGTAAAAGGTTTCTTTTCCATCGGTGAAAACACGGTTTTTGTCAATGTTAGCCCACCCGTCAAGCGACAACCCCACGGTAACATTGTGCTGTTTAAGTTTCTTAGCTATGTCTTCGGTTATTAGGCTTCCATTTGTGACGCAGGAAAACAAGAATTTCTTAGATGCCTCTTCAAGCTTCTCAATAATGTAAAAAACAATTTCACTATTGCTAAACGGCTCTCCCCCATAAAATGTGACCCTGAATTCTGGAACCTGTTTTGCCTCGTTGACAAGAACGTTTATGACTTTATCAGCCAAATCCTTAGACATCACTGTACTTGGTCCTTTTAGATTGTTTTCAATAAAGCAATAGCCGCATCTGAAATTGCAGAAGTCAGTCACCAAAATGTAGGCAAGGTTGGTTTGTGGTTTTTTTCTTAAGCAAGCTGCTTGCGACAGTTATCAAACACTTTTTCCTGCATCAAATCCTTGGGGCACCACAAATTTTAGTTCCATTAACTCTTTAATGCCCTTACTATGCTCGCCCTTACTTAGATCTGCCAAAACCTTTTCGTACTTTTTGTTGGTTAAGTATACTTTCTTTAGAGTTAAAGAATTGAAAAGACACTTTGTTGATTCATCAATATTAAACAGGTGGACAAAGGGCGAAAGAATCAATTGAGCATGCTCTTCTCGGAGCATTTGATCAGAAGGCTGATTTTTATTCACAATCACATTAACCGCTTTAGATTGTTTTTTGCTCATTTACCCACCCAAAAAGAAAACCATCTTAAATGTCCCTAAACTAACAAATTATTAAAATCTTTCCTAAAATCCCTTTGACGATTATTTTCGATGTACAGGCTAAACCTTTTGTATTTTTCATTACTTAATTTTTAGTAATGGGAGATCCTTGGTTATCGCGGTTTTTTTCTATAATGTGCTGTGAGATTGCCGGATGGTTTTGTGGGAAGTATGGGTGTTATGAAGACCTTTTTTAGGCAAGAAAGTAAGAATATCTATGGCTTAGCCTATGACTCAGAACGAAAAAGCAGACGTAACCAAAGAATTAGTCGAAATATACAAACGCGTAAATAAGAAAATTGAGAAAGATGGCGAATTGTCCAACGATGAGATCAATGATGTAATTCACGATTACAGAGCAAAAAAGAAGAGCTATAACCTATAAATTAGAATAAATACCAAAGCGTAATTACAGAAAAGGCATCGAATAGTAATCCACACACACCAAGAGGAAGTTCTAATTGAAATATTACAAAGAAGATGGAAAAGAACGCATCAATGAAACAAAGCCAAAAGAAATCTCAATTGAAGAAGCTCTTAAGGAAATCGATGCTATCCCCATAGCTGAGGCTAATTTTATTGGCTTCATTAATGAGAAAGAAGAAACTATTCAATTTCACAAAAACGACCAAGATTCTTGGGTGTTAGATGTGCCAGTGGTTGAAAATGGCTATTTTGTGTATTCCCTCAAAGATGATGATCTTACAACTGAAAGAGTAAAGATTATTGTTCAGAAATTCTTCTTAGGAGAAAATTGGCGATTTTTGTGCGATTTAACAAAGTAGAGTTTTTTCTAACTTTGTTATTTCTAAATATATTTTCTTAAAGTGCTGTCAAGTGACCTTTCATAAATAACAAACGCGCCCAATTATTTGACTTATGAAGTGAAGTGTTAAAGCGAGGGTGTGCGAGCATGCCTTTCCGAATGCAGTTGTCCACTTGTCGCCCAATTACTCTTTGTCGTCTCATAAATAACGATCTCAACTGCTTCTTTAGGAACGCCCAACTCTACAAAAACTTTAGTTATTCCTTCAACAGTTTTCTTCTTATTCTCAAGAGTCATACCTTCCCAAACCGAAACCTGAACAATTGGCATTCCATTTTTTCCTCAAATAACACTTTGTAATGACGTTCTAATTAACATGGACCTTTAATGACTTGCAGAATTCTTGAGTTAGCGGTCATCCCAGCTTCCCACAAACGCGACTTGTAGACTTGGGCTCTATGGACTCCGGTTCAAATCCGGGCAGCCCCACCATTTAACTTTTATTCTCAAGAAATCCATGTTTGTTTTCGGAATAGAATGTTGAATTTCCGTTGATTAAGTGTTTTAAATGGTTTTCGAATGTTCTGACTCATATTGAAGCAAATGGGTCTGGGTTACTCGACTAAGTCATTGTCTAAAGAATATCACAAATTGCGTCTTTGTCGCATTGTAAATGTTCACGAAGGGGCATGTGAATGGGCGAACTGCGCAATAGCTTGTTCTTTCCGTCGAATCAAAGTTTAGTTTTTTACGAATAGCAATATTGGAAGAAAAAAGAAGAATTCGAAAGCACAAAAGCTTTACCAAAATAATGTAGTCACCGTCGTCAAATGGCTTAAAAGAGCTGGACTTCAAGATTGGTGAAATTATTGTCCGTCTTCGAGAAGGAAAAAAAAGATGACATGATTAAAAAGCATTGTTTGGCTCAATTTATGAAGGATTTGAAGGTTTTCTTGCAAACAGATTGTAATTCAATTGTGAACTGATTTCTTCTTTCTCTCGAGAAGTCGTTCAACTTCCTTAGAAAAAATAGTGTGTACTTTCTTTTTAATTAAGTCTTCAAAATTGCCTGAAATCCAAGCGACACATTGTTCTGAAGTGCTAAATTCTTGCTTTATTAATTGACTGATAGATATCGCTGCGTTCCTCGAAAGCCCGCGCTCTAACAAAAACAGCGCATTCTTATTGTGACATCCATATTCGAGATAGATGGGTAACTCCTCGCAGCTATGCTTCCACGATTCCTTCTTTTGTTCAAGAATCAGTCTAATGATATCCGCGTAACATTTCAATGCACGTGCATAGTCATATCTGAGAGTTTTTTCGATGTCATTGTCTAACTCTTCAATCATCCTATTATGAAATGCCTTGTTTGTCTCGTTGTCGTTTCGCCAACAAAAGTTAATCTTGCCATCAAGAATTTTTCGATAAGGAACTTCCATAATCCACTCTGACGCCAATACTCCATGATACTTCCAAGAATGTGTTTCATCCCGCAATAGGTAATATGCGATGTAAGAAAAGATGCGTATCATATCTGGATAGAAATACTCATAATTCTTGTCTGCAGGAAAAGGTAACGTGGTAATAGGAATTTCTTTCAATGCCACATAAAGTTCGTTTTGAAGACGGGGATCAAATGATTTGTGCTTTAGAATTACGTCACTTCGGAGGCTTAGTTTAAGCCGAATTTGTTCAAGCGCCTTCAATATAATTTGAATGTCTTCAATGCTGACATTGCTTCTCTTTAGAAATGCTGAAACTACGCTGCCATCAGGCTTCTTGATCATTTTCATCATTAGACTAGTTGCTAAGCTTGCAATATACTGTGGACACGGTTGAGCAAGGTTTTCCAAATATTTAATCAACAAGGTGATGTTGGTATCAAGTATCTTTTCTGCTGAACTTTCTACTCGCTCTGGTTTATCACAAAAAATAGTTTCACTGTTCTTAGTTTGCCATTCTTTCAGGTTAATACAGAAAATTTTTCCATAGTAATCCTTCCGTAGTCTACCTGCTCGACCTGCAAGATTTAACAAGGAAAGTCTGCTCATATGACCTCCAGCACGAGGATTGAAGAGTATTATGTTTTTTGCAGGTAAGTTTACTCCTTCAAGAAGAGTACTAGTACAGCATAGAATTCTAATTTCATTCGATTCAAAAAGATCTTTCACATAAAATTTTATGAATTGTGGCATTTTTCCATAGTGGTAACCCACACCATTCTTCAACGCATCGCATAGGTAGTAATCTTCATGTACCTGTTTTGCGAAAAACTCTATAGCGGTTAGAATTTCACTTGATAATTTGTCCTCATAGCTAATGTTTGACCTTTCAATAATCTTTTGAGTCGCAGCTCTGCAATCTGCAGGTGTGTTGCAATAAATTACTGTCGGTTCTTTTTCTGTTGTTAAACTTGCCGCGACCCACGCTTTTCTTTCATCGTTATCAACTATCAGTTTGTCTTCAAACGTCTGTAAAGGGATAAGAAGGGGCTTTCGTTCATTTCCGAGTTCATAACTTAAAGCGGATGTGGTTATCGTGTCATCCTCAAAGTTAACTGCAACTATTGATTGACCCACTGGAGATTTTGATGTTATTTCGGGAATAACGTTTTCAGGCGCTCCAAAAATTATACGAAGGTCATTAGGGTTCTCTATAAAAGGGGCGATAAAGAGCTTCTGCATTGGATCATTCAGAGCAATTAGATCGTCTACAGCATCTTGAAGCACTATGCCTCTCACTTTATGACTAACGCTTTGAGCCTCATCAACAACTAAAAGATTGATATCGGTCAGTGGATAATCACTTGCCATAGCTTCTTGCAGACGTTCTTGTGTTAGGACAAAAACCTTTTTTTGAACTTCCGAAATTTCATCCATGTTTAGCTTGTTTGCTGAAACAAAGATGGCAAACTCAGTTCGGTTAACTCCAAGCTCAAGAATAGTCTCACGTATGCTTTGTTGGACTTCTGCAATTAAGGCCCTTGTTGGAACAATATATACAGCGTTGAAAGTTTGTGATTCTTTTATTTTCTCTGCGATGTACTTATGAACCATGAAAGATTTGCCTGCTGAGGTTGGAGCTGAAAACGAGACGCTTTTGCCAATTCTCAACAGGAAAAAAATTTTTGATTGAAAATCGGTCAAGACCATTGGCTCTTTTGCTCCCGAAACGTCAGTTATGTTAGTGATTTTCTTGGCTAATATTTCAGGAAATTGGTAGTAGTTGATTAATCGATTTTCTGACTGCGTTTCTTCATTGAAGAATCCGAAGCAATCTATTGCCTCCTCCTTTTCGACAATTGTCAGTATGCCTGGTAAATTTCCCAGCCTTGTTAGGACAAGCTCGACGGCATAAGGAATTGATTCATAATCTTTCCTATACTGATTGAAAAGAAAAATTGCCATTTTAAATGCCATCTTTTGGAATCTGTCGCTGCAACTTAACGAGAATAATGACGCTGTTTTCAACAACTTAGCGATTTGACTAATGGTTAATTCTTTATGAAGCGAGGAAAGTTCGTTTCTAGTTAGCTGCAAATAATCATTTAGAAAGCTTTGATTCTGAGAAGTAATCTCGCAAGCTTTTTCTATAAGTGCATTCAAGATGTCAACCTTAAATTAACGTTTTAGTTCGCTAATGAATTTTTTTCTGAACTCCTCTAAATTTGAAAAAGGTAACGCCCAAGCGACAAACGAGAACCTGCTAGCTTCAGGTAACGCCAAGATATGTGTCTTAATAGTTTTCTCCATCTTGTTTAGCTTCTTAGAATACTCTACCGCGAGGTAGCTATCTAAGCTCGACGAACCTGGCGGATTGGTGTCCCGAAGTTTTGGCCATTCAAAACCTAAAAACATTGCATGCGCTTCAGCAACAAAATCTTTATTGGAATTATAAGAGTCGTCATCGTAGGGAAGAAGCATTTTTACTATCTTATCCGAAAAATCTGAAAACTTGCTTTCGTCAATATGATCCTGAACCAAGTCGTACTCACGGTCTTGCCTTTCTGTATCAGATAAGAAGTTGGAGATTTCTTCAACAGCTTCTCGCGTAGCTGTCGACAATAGTCCGCAGACTTTCGAGTAGCCATAAAAGAAGACCAAATTGTTATTAATAGTGCCTAAATGTACAGCATCTAGCCCATGGACGGGCATATTTCGGTTTGTTTTTAGATTCATCTTATTAAGAAGTTGAACGATTCCTTTTTCCTCAAAAAGCATAAAGAGGAACAACTCGCCAAATTCACTTGTATTTTTTGTTATTTTATCAATCAGTAATCCTCTTGCCTTCCTAGTAAGACGCATCATTCTTTTTTGGTAGTATTTAGCTACCGATTCAGCTGTCATGTTTTTGGTTGGAGGATGACGTTTTATGTACTCCAAAGTAAAGTCCACCACAGAATCAAGCATTTTCTTAATAAACTCGTCTTCTCTGACCTTTTGGGATGTTGACTTCATTAAATAGAAATTACAATAGATATTGTCTGAACTGTTTTGTCCTTTAAATTCCCATAGAACGCTTGCCAAGTCACCTTCTTCAAGAGAACAAACATTCTTCATTAATGATGCAAAGGCTTCAAAATCGAACTCAACCTGACTTGAAGTAAGTGTATTTTGCATAATGATATGTAATAGTTTTCAGCTTTAAGTTTTTGCTAATATAGCTCACCAAAAAAATCCTAAGCCATTATACGTATTATCAAAGAACTATTCAATGACGTGTTCTTATCGTTTCTTTGATCGTTGGCGTGCATTTGAATTTCAGTTGAGGCTAGCTTAGCTCGCTGAGAAGTCTTTTTCCATTCCATAAAGGATAATCAACATCTGAAGCTCGATTTTCAATTAAATCCTTTTTTTTAGTGCTAAGCTATTCTTTTGAACTGTCAATTTAACGGTTAAGTCTTAACAGTCAATTGAAACCAAGAACAAATCTTAAGAACAATTAAAATTAATAATCACTAAATTGCTTGCGGATTAATTTGTTCAGGGCTTTTTCCAAAATTTTTATTTGCTTTCTAACAATTGAATGAATGCAAAAGCAAACTGAATGAGAAACGTTAAGTGACTCCTTGGCAAATAAACAAGGGGTAACTATGCCTAAATTAACGCTTGAAGGTTGGATTAGAGGTAAGCTTCTCTACTCAGGATTTTATGGTGATGCAAATGCTTACTACACTACTATTCATAAGGAATTCACCTCCGAGGATAAAGAAACTCGAATAAAAGGTATAACCTATGAGGACGCAGATACTGGCATTATTTACTCGGCTGTATTTGGTTATGATGAAATAGGCATCAAGTTTACGGTCTCTTCCAACACTACAGATTTTGTTCAAGCTTTTGGTGAAATGTTAAGTAAGTCGGTTATAGGCTACAAAAATTTTAGGAAATTCTTCCTCGAAGAAATAGCTCCAAAGAAAGCTAATTTAGAGTTTTTTGAGAATTCAGAGAAGATGTTAATAGTTCCATATACAAGTGGAAATTGGTTAAGTGCGGGTGAGGAGATTGACCTCATTAATAAGGCAAAGGATGTTTTGAAAGCAAATGCAGCTGAAGTTGAGTTTATTAGAACTAACGTTGAAAAATCAAAAGAAGAATCAAAGCACAAGATAGAACCCTTAACACTTAACGATTTAGAGCTACTCTCAAAATATGATTTTATTAAGGTAATTGTGGTTTTGGGAAATCCATATGTTTTTGTTGAACACCATTTCTTTGCCAATAGTTTTATTCTAGATGACCCAAGCCTATCTGTAAATTATGTCGCTAAATGGGGCTTTATTACATCATTAAAACTCCAAGACATAAATTATGACTTGGATAGTTGTATAGCAAAGGTTCGATTGTTAAGAGAGAGGATTGATAATTTAAGATCAAAGAAAATACCTTATCAAGTGACTTTATTAAAACAAGACTTGATTGAAACACAGAAGCTGTATGCAATCGTTGAGGACGACCTGCGAGAGTTCAGTCTATTATCCGAAAAAATAAGTGGGGGCCTTCTCATTAAATCAAGAATCCAAACAACTTAGGCATCCTCTCAGTAATATGCGTTCATTACCTAACTCCCTAACAGAGGCATGGAGTATTTTAGAAATACAAAGGTTGGGAAAGTTTAGTACCTACAAAAGAACCTTTTTAGAGATTAACGCAGACATAGAAATGATTAGTTCCCGCTTTGAACAATCTGAACTACTTATTACAGCTTTAAGCTTGGCTGTTTTATCGTCGGTGGTAGCTTCCTTAACCTATTTTTTACACTTCGATATTTCATTCACGGCAAATTTTGTGCAAATACTGACTTTTGCTATCGCGCTTACCCTCCTTTTGCTTCGCTTTTGGCCTAAACGTGAGATATCATTTAACAAAAAGAGCCTCTTCAAACTGAGGCAAACGAGCGAGAACTCCAGTGCTCAATAATCCAGCATCCTATTTAAAATAGTGTTGAAAGAAGATGCTTTTGCCAACCCTGCCTTGGATTAGATCGATTTGTTCAGGTAGTAAGCCATTTTCTCTCATCTTTGTTGCATAGAAAGACCTAAGCCGCTTAACTCTCATAGGTAATCCTGCTCTATCCAACTTCTTGTCAACTGCATTATACGATACTTTACCTAGATCTTGAAGTATCTTCAAGCAATTTTCTTGGTACTGCACTGATGTAGAGATTTTTGCTTTCTCTCAAAAAACCCTTTGGATATTTGAAATGCTCAAGAAATCCAGCGGTCTCGTTGTAGTAGTCAGTTATGTACTTGTCTCCTAATTCTACGATGAGGTTGAATGAGTTTATTCTTTCCATTGCTCTAACTCTACTAAGCATAACAAACCGAAGGTATAGCTTTTCACTTTCATCCAGAACTGTTAATGCACATTCACCTAAACCCTTGTCTGCATCGCTGAAGATTCTACTGAAAGCTTGAATCGGGTCAGGCTTGACACGTTTTATTCCATGAGTTGCCATATTTTTCATGAATAGCTCATAGGTTCCCAAATACTTGCTAAGGGCAACCGATCCATTGATGATGTTGTTTCTGGCTGTCGGCTTAGCTAATTGAATGCCATTTACATTATCCAGAAATTCAAAATATTTTTTAGAATGTTCAAAAAGAGAGATCGCGTAGCCTTTGCAGTGTTTTGATAATAAATATTGTTTGTACTCTTCCCAATCGACTGTTTTTGAACACTTGGGCTCTATAGACTCCGGTTCAAATTCGTTCAGCCCCAAGCTTCTCTATGACCGTTATAACGTTTTCAAAATAAGTTAATCAAATCATTCAAGCCATAGAGCAACTGCACTTTTATGGCTAGTCTTAAGCTTGCTCGGCAATTCTGTATAAAAAAGCATGTATTTGGAAATCAGTCAAAAATGACCTTTGGAATGCTACACCCAGTTATATTATAGCAAGTTTTTTAAGCCTTGATAGGCAAACCATGAAAAGATTAACTGAATCTTCCGTAGAAGACTCTTTGTGTGGTGTATACCTGAATAGAAGACCTTGGAAAAATAGAAAACAGCTAAGTGAAATCATAATGCCAGATGGTTACAAAATTGTTTTTTGGCTTTATGAGTGGAATGAAGAGGTAGCAGCAAAACTGGGTCATCAATATTGTATAAGAATGCTTAAGTCAAATCCTGAGGGTCGATTTCTATTCACAGAACAAATAGGTGTCAGGCTTGAAAACTGGAAGATGTTTTTGGAAGCCATTAATGACCTCAAAATGGACAATTTGAAAACGTGTTCAGACTAAATTTCTTGCTTTCAATTCTGTTTGAATTCTATCGACGACAACATCAACTGAATTGAGCTCGTGTTCCCAAATGCGGATAACTTTCCATCCCTTAGCTTCTAGTTTAGTTTTGGTAGCCTTGTCTCTTTCTATGTTCTTAGTCAATTTTGGTTTCCAATAACTTTGGTTACTTTTCGGTATATGCGAATGTAATGGGCAGCCATGCCAAAAGCAGCCATCTACAAATACGGCAATTTTTTTTGAGGGAAACGCAATATCTATTTTCTCGATCCCATAATGTTTTCTGAACCTCAAATCTTTTGCCCACAATGCTTTTCTTAAACTTATTTCGGGCTTCGTGTTCTTTGATCGAATAGCGGACATTAACTTCGATCTATTCTCAGGCGATATTTTATCAACCATACCTTAAACCTTAATACGACTTTGACTAAATTAGTAGCGCATGTGTCCTAACTTACTGACTGCTATTAGAAGCATTGCAGAATTTAAAAACAATGATTTAAAGGACTATTTCGCTACTTACCCGATCAGAATAAATCAAGTTGGGGAACAGCTTGAATATTACATTAGGGATGCCATTTGTGGCTCTTTTAGCACCAAAGATGCACTTGCCCACAGCAGAGGCGTATTTTCCTATTTAGGAAACCAAAATAATGGACCTGATATTATCATTTCTAATGGAGATGCCTTTGAGATAAAAAAGATTGAAAACCTCAAAGCATCTTTAGCGCTTAACAATTCTTACCCAAAAGACCGGCTCTATCGAGATGATCATAGAATAACTCAAGAATGCAGAAATATAGATGGTGGGAATTGGGCAACAAAGGAAATATTTTACGTAATTGGGGTTGCAGAAAAAACAAAAATTAAGCATTTATTTCTTGTACATGGAAGATGCTATGCTGCAGAACGAGCTGTATATGAAACCAAAGCAGGTAGGTTAAAACAAGGAATAGACACGTTTTTTAGCTCAGAAGGATGGGAAACGAGAGAAACCACAGAGTTGGGGCGTATCAATAGAATGGACCCGTTAGGCATCACTAATTTTAGGATTCGCGGAATGTGGGAAATAGAAAACCCAGTTAGAGTCTTTTCATATCTTTACACGGTTGTTGAAAGAAGGACCTTTTCATTAGTTGCAGTGGTGACAAAGGACAAGTACGATTGTTACCCCGAAGAAGACAGACTTGCATTAGAGGCTAACAGAGATATACAATCAAAAACTGTGAATGTAAAAAACCCAAATAATCCTGCACAATTGATACCAGCACAAATGGTTACTTTGGTATGGTAAGCAATTTGAAAATTGTGTCTCTTTTTTCGGGTTGCGGTGGTCTTGATCTAGGTTTTACTCAAGCTGGATTCGAGTTGATTTACGCGAATGATAATGACTCTGCTGTTTGGGAGACTTTTGAAAAAAATCATAAAATAAGTATCGACAAAAGATCGCTTTTTGAAATAAAGTCTAGCGAAATACCTAAGGCTGACGGAATAATTGGCGGTCCGCCTTGCCAAAGCTGGAGCCTAGCCGGAGAAATGAGAGGAGCAAAAGATGAGCGGGGTCAACTATTTTACGAGTACATCCGAGTTCTTAGGTCTAAAAAACCCAAGTTCTTTCTTGCAGAAAACGTTCCGGGAATACTTTCCAGAACTCACATCGAGGAATTTAACAAAATTTTGGGCAAACTTTCAGCCTTAGGCTATACAGTAAATTATCAGCTTATTGATGCAAGAGATTATGGAGTTCCGCAAGAAAGGCGAAGGGTAATAATTGTAGGCTACAAGAAGAATCTCAGAAAATCCTTCAAATTCCCTCGCCCCACATATACCCGACATGGAGGAACGGCTCTTGACGGAACGAAAACTCAGAAATGGCTATCTTTGAAAAAAGTCATTGGTGAACTTCCTGAACCTATTCCCGCATTAAGTAAGAATAAAACCAACGGAGAATTGGGAGTTTTAAACCATGAGTACATGACTGGAACTTTCTCTTCGATGTATATGTCTCGAAACAGAAGAAAGAACTGGAATGACCAATCCTTCACAATTCAAGCTGGAGGACGCCACGCACCGCTCCATCCTTCTTCAACGGAAATGGAAAAAATTGAAGAGGACAAATGGCAATTCAAAACTCCAGATCCATTTTTCAGGAGACTTTCAATTAGAGAATGTGCAAGAATTCAAACTTTTCCAGATGATTTCATATTTTATTATCAAAACGTTGCTGATGCTTACAAAATGATAGGAAACGCAGTTCCTGTTTTGCTTGCAAAAACTCTTGCTGCCAAAATCATGTCAGACATTAATGAGTAATTTGTTTTTTATTTTGGGTTGTAAGTTTAACTTTTTTTAAGTCCGTTATATTTCATTAATTCTCCATTCATGTTTTTCTTTAATCTACTAGAGAATTAATTAATTTATCAGCTCTTAAGCAAAAGAGTTGTATATTACTTAAGTAATTCTTGCATCAGGCGATGAATTGGGTGATTCAGGTAAGTCCCGAATAAAAAACTCTAAGATTTTCTGGTTCTTTACTTTCAATTTTTCATCGAACGAGAATTCAGTTAAAGAAGTTGACTATGGTTTTTGGAAGAATGTCCATAAAATGGATTATTTTTTTGAATGTAATTTAGATTCGCTAGTTGGAAAGGTTGACGAATATAATGTAGACCCTTTAATGATAGAGCTTAGTTCGGAATCTGCAAAAGTCATCAAAGGTTATCGAAATATAAACGGCAATGTCGACTTGGAGGTATTGAAGAACAATCTTTCGTCCGTACTTTGCAGTATTTTGATCCTCAAAAAATGGGAAGTTGGTTTAGCCATTTTTTCAAAGGTCATTGACCAAACTGTGACGACTGATGAGCTTTTGTTGATTGAACGAATGTTTTCACACAGGTTTGTACCTAAAGACAAGTCCATTTTTCTGTCAACTTTAGGTAAGGTTTCAGTTGCTAACTATTTACCTGTTTTTCTTAAATCCTCTCTCTCAAAATTAGGAATTATTGTAACTTCTAAGGATATTGATATAGTTAGTAGCATGTACAGTTTTTCAATTCTGAGTGCTGAAAATTTATCTTTAGCAGATAAACTTGGCATAATGTCCAGGAGTTTAAGATATTTAGAGATTTCAAGTAATGAACTTAAAAATTTTGAAAAAAGAAAAATAGAAATGTCGATCAAAGATGATCTCTTTGTCGAAAATTATAGCGGTGGCATAATTAGTTCTGGTATACCCGACATTGATACATACACAAGTTTGCAGATAGTCTTAATAGTAATAAGAAGTCTTTCCAGAAGTGTCTTAAACAAAACGATCGACTTAATTCCCAAAATTTCTCCAATAACGAAAAGATATAAAATAAACAATATTTTTAGCAGCTTAAAAGAAAAAGTCGTCTTGCGTTTAAGACATAAAAACAAAAGCACACAAGATGTTGAAGAATTATTAGAGAATATTGCCTCTTTAAACATGCTTATAACTCCTAATACACTGACGGACGCCTATCAGTTTAATTCAGAGATCCTTCCCGCTTTTCTCCGAGCGACAAACATTGACAACGTAAGAGATAATCTGGAGAATATGCTCCGAATATTTCAAGAAACCATTGAAAAACAACGCAACCGTACCCTTAATTCTGTTTTAATAGTTTTGACTTTGCTGACAGTTTTGATTGCCATTTTTCAGTTATTAATTTACTTCCTGCCGCATAAATGATAAAAAAAGAGTTGGTTCGCTCATTCAATATCTAAATAGAATAGGTGATCTTTAAAGATTTTCAGGCAATTTCATTTCTGAAACATTGGAACATATATCAGCATCAACGTTAAGGCGAGCCCATTTGTCTCTTAGAATCATTTGAATTGCTGAACAAACCATTAAAACTAAAATCTCACCTTTCTTTTTTAAACTGCCCAAATATTCAAGATTAAAAATTGCCTAAGTAGAAGACGAAAAAACTGAGAAATCAATGAATTGCAGTAAACAAAAAGTTAATTACTTATTCACAAGAAAAAAGTTTAAAGATAAATTGGAAAAATAACACGATAGGTATTCAAAGTGACAAATGTCAAGTATACTTGCAATAATTGTGGCTCAGAAGTTAAGCCTTCAGATACAATTTGCCTTTCATGCGGGAAGAATTTCAGTGAAGTTGGAAGGCATATTGAAGTTACTCTTACCGAGAGTCTTGGCTTTTCCGAGAGTTTAGACATTAAGCTCACAAAAGAGCAAATGAGCTTTCTTGCGAAGGTCCAAAAGATTGCAAAAAAGAAGTTGAAAAATGCAGGCTTTACGATGTCTTTTAGCTTTCCACAAATAACAATTGTTAATAGCACTGCAGAAAAATGGAAATCTGACATAAATAAATGCGATAAAGCTCAATTTGAAGAATCCAGAAGATGTCTATTGACCGCTTACCATACATATGTTCAAAATCATGCGGGAATCTTAATCGCATTATTTATTGGCTTGACAGCGCTTTTATCATACTCAGACAGCTTTTCAAAAATTCAGGGCTTACTCAGTGTATGTGGCTACAAAATTATAACGTACAGCACTCTTGCTTTTTGGCTCTCTCTCATTGGCATCTGCAGCGCCATATTCTACGACGTTCTCAGAATCGGTTATTGGAGCCTCAATGCTAATGAAGCTATCCTGATGAGCCCCGATTATGCTTACGAACTCTTTAACAGAGAGGATGTTAAGCTAAAGCCCAGCTACCCTGCTAACCGACCTGCCCCAGAAACAGCCATTTTGCAAATCGCCATATATAATGAGCTTTGGCTTTTAACAAAGAAAACTGAAATCCCACGTCTTCGCAGGTTGTTAGTTTGGCTTCAACTAATTTCTTCATAGTCTTTTCGTCATTAGAAATTTTTTGCAAGGTTCACATCATACCTACAACATATTCAAAAAACTTTAGTTCATATTTTGAAACAGACAAAACTTTATCCAATAGCTTTCTCCAAGGTCTTTACACTTATTCTTACATTATTTAGCATAAACTTGATATCTGTTTAAAGAAATATTGTTGAAAAGTGCTAACATCAATCCTGGGGTCTGGACATATATATCTATAGTCTCAGTTGGGATACCTGCCTCTCTCATTTTATCAACCCATAGTTTTCTACAGTCGTAGTGCTAACTGATAGAACTTTGTAATCCAACCGTTTTGCTGCATACGAAAGTTCCTCAATGTTCCATTATTCCAATACCTTGCCTATGTTATCAATTAGAATTCTCCTATAACGGAACTAGAAAAAGTTGCATATTTGCGGTTATATTTGGCATTTATCTAAAGGAACTGAATTACAAAGAATAGTTGCAAAAAATGATTCTTGAAAAGTGTTGAAAAGGTTCTCTTTGATTCTACTTCACATAAAAATCAGGTCAAAGAGATTGCTGACTTGTGCTTCATTATTGACTTCCTTTTTTCTGGTCTTTTCAGTACTTTTCCAACCTTTTCAAAATTTTTTAGTTCTTTTTGATACTTTTTAAACCGCAGTCTGCAAACATTTCAAGCCCCATAAGCAAAACACAAGGTCCTTCTAAAATTCTTATTCAAGACCTTCCATTTTCAGAGCTTTTTTCTATTACGATCTAAATCTCCCAAGGACTGAATGCCTGGGGTGCTTTGGATATTGCTTAATTATTAGCGGCTTAATTTTTTTACCAGATAATTTAAAAGCTTATATACTGTTTCAATTTTATGGAAACTTATGAAAACTGCAAGCTCCGAATACACTTTCAGCAAAACAGAACTATCCATATTAAAAGAGATAGCAAAAGGACATCACGAACTAGTTTCCATAGAGAAAGCTCTTTCAATTACACCACAACTTCTCTCCTACAACCTAAAGAAGCTTGAACAAAAAGGTCTAATCAAAACAACCCAGCATGCATTCAAAAAGCAAACTTGCTTCAGCGACTCAAAACATGCAATATTGCTTAACGATCTCTTATCAGTCCATAGCCACATTGACTGGGAAAACGTTCTAAGCGGAAAAGCGATAGACATCCTGCTTCAAACTCTGAACGGACCCGAAAATCATACACCAACTATTCCCAAAAACACTCTTTGGCGTCACCTTAAAAACTTGAAAACCCGCGGAATAATCACTCAAAACGGCTCGATTAATTCCCGCTTTCAAATTCTATCCGAATTCCTTGTGGAGTACCAGAATTTCTTTCTAAGAAAAATAGCAGTCACCGCTTCAAAAAATGCAGTCATCATTTGGCAAAAAGACGGAGAGTTTTTGATGCGAGCACCCCAAACAGCACAACAACCTCCGAAAGGCTTCCTCAAAACAGCAACTTCAGTATTTCAGCAATACAACCTACCTCTTTTCTCGGAATCCGAAATCTACCTCTATTCAAAAGGCAAGAAGGAAATTCTGCCAGAAGACGCTATACTCCACACTTTGTTAATAGAGCCAGACAGCACAAGGTATACAACTTATGCTCTTCTTTTGCTCAAGAAAATCGGGAATAACTTGGACATAGGATATCTGCTATGTGAAGCCCAGCGACTTGGCATCAGAAGTCAAATCGATTCCATGCAGCAATTCTTAAAAACCCACAAACGTCAAGCCGACTCAATGCTGCCAACCTGGAACGAGTTCGTCGAAAAAGCAACAGACTATAGGGTGGTCGCATGACACAAAGGCGCTCCTTTAACAAAAACTACCTCCAACAAGAATTCGACAAACTCGACGCCAAGACACAACCTGCAACACTTTACCTCATTGGAGGAGGCGCCATGGCATTCTATGGACTCAAAGAAGCAACCAAAGATATCGACATCATCCTAACAAACGCAGAACAGCTTAACAGTTTGCTAACTGCGTTAAGTAAATCAGGTTACGACAAGCCCGCTCAGGCTCTCATCACGAAAAGCTATTGTAAAATGCAAACTAATGCAATAATGGAAAACACGGATGGCTTTCGCTGGGACTTATTCGTCAACAAAGTCTGCAATGCGCTAATGCTGTCGGAAGCGATCAAGCAAAGAGCAAAGCCGCTTTACAAAGGCAGCCACTTGACAGTTCTCATAGCATCAAAAGAGGATATCTTCCTCTTCAAAGGAATAACCGAACGCGAGGCAGATCTAGATGATATGCGAATCCTTGCTGAATCCGGGCTTGATTGGAAACTCATCAGCCGAGAATGTCAAATGCAATCAGCCGCAGCAGGCGTTCCCTGGGAAATTGCACTATCCCAAAACCTGAAAGATCTCAACCAAAGATACCACATAGACTCGCCCATAGCAAAGGAAATCCGGCGGGTTGCAGAAGAAAAGCTTGAAAAACTCAGCAAAGAAACCTTTCTGAAAGAGATAGCAAGCGGAAACAACACAGTCAAAGGTATCGCTGAAAAAATCAGGCAACCGCAGAGGTTTGTCAGAGCTGAGCTCAAACGGTTGGAGAAAGAGAAGCTTGTTCGGGTAGACAAAGACCATAAACCACAAAAGTTCTCCATCAACTAACCCCCAAAAAAGAAAAGAACTTGTGCGCCTGAGAGAAAAAATACAACATACGCAAAATAACAATCATAACAAAATAACAAAATAGCGAAGGCTAACAGACCTTTGGGCGATTTCCATTACGTTATAGTCTGTAAACATTCGTTTTACTGTGTTGCTCCTCTATCCTGCGAGTACTCGCAGATCTGTTCTGCTAAAAACTAAAATCTTGGCAAAGTGCGTTTTGGGTTATTGTTTTTTGCAGACATTGCAATAATATTTAGTCATATTATATCAATCCGATATAACATCTGTTTATTCTGAATGAATATTAAAAGTCAGTAAGGAATAACAACCGAGAGATTTCTTGAATGCGGGTGTCATAAAGACTAATAACCGAAGCGCTAACTTTTTTGTTCTTAATCTGGTATGATATCTGGTATTACTATCCAGAAACATTTTATAAGTGTGCAAGGCGATATGAATAATCATAGATGAAGGCATCTTAAGATCGCATGCCCAGCGGGTTACGGGGTCTCCAGAGGAGGCAACGTCCGCGTTTAAACGGCATGCGACGCCCGATAAAACAATTTTTTCGCAAACGAACACGATTATCTGGAAGAACTTTCCAGAAACAATTTATAAAGAACAAAATTGTTACATGTTGTTTGAAGGTACCAAAGACCGTGTGCCCAGCGGGTTACGGGGTCTCCAGAGGAGGCAACGTCCGCGAACCAAGCTTAAAGGCACGCGGCACCTATCAATTTCTCTTATGCAAACCAAAAATATGCTTTTGGTGGGCTATCCGAATACTTTATCATTTTACGGAGATCAAAAGGCAGTGGATTCAGCAGTTCCTGCGCTTCCTTACTCATTATTTTCGTTTTTACACTACCTGCTATAATGTCAGCAATCTGAATAGGTTTAGATTCGTGTGAATGCAAATTAGCGAATAATGGTATGTATTTTTCGAAATAACCGCCATCTTGCTTGGCTAGTGTTTGAACCAACAAACGCACAGCTTTCCCAGGCGTTAGAGGGGTAAAATCAGAATCACAATGTACCTGTGTATTGTTGGTAGCCTCAAAAAACTTCTGTTTCAGACTTGGCCTGATACTCTTCTGCGTCGGATCGTTTTCATAACCAGAGAAGCAACCTTCTATCAGATTGGTAAATATGTTCTCTATTTTTCCTCCTCGACGATCATTAAAGGAGTTAGTTTTTATCACAAGCAGACTATCACAACAAATTGAAAGAGTTAATTTGAACCTGTCAACTAGTTGGTCTCTGTATGTTTTGTTCAATCTAGTCCAATGGAGTTCGTTTTTATGCAAGTCTTTGGGCAGTTTAAGATGATTTTCTAACCAGAAATACGCTCCTTCATAATCTGGAATTGAACATATTACCATAATTGTTTCTTTGTGGTCACAGCCACTTGTGTCAATTCCTATTGATCGCTGGTTAGACAAGTCAGGCAACAAAAAGACATCATCTCCAATTGTTACTCGCCTTATTTTGCGACCGTTGTATCCGCTTAGTGCTTTAGCTATCCAACCTGTTTTCGTTCTATAGACTTCGCTGTTTGCAAGAGCTTTAAAGTTAGGATGAGAGCCTTCAGGAGAGATTCATAAGACGTATGGGTATCAACTATTCGCCTCTGAAAATCTGCAGGCATCACCAAGGTGGGCTCTAACCTGAATGTCTGGTTGTTATACTGAAATTCGCTCCCTAAGTATGCCTTCTCAATTATATCAAGAAAAAGGTCAATCCCTTCGGGATTTTTCGCATCTACCAAATTCAACCAACCATACAGGCAATTGGTTGACTCAAGACAAAAACCTTCCTGAGAAAATATTGTACGCCAGTTTGGACGGCCTAAATTACTGCTCAAAAATAAATTTGAATTTTAAAGTATTTTATCTTGACTTTTCTGATTTTATGCACAGATCTGTACTTTCCTAACCTTTTCAATCCTTTTTAGGCCTTTTTGATCCTTTTTAAACCGCAACCTGCAAACAAATTCAAGCCCTAAAAGCAAAACACAATCAAAAGCAAAGAGAACAAATTTGCGCTTCTTTCTTTGTTGAAGTGCAGTTTGGATGGGATTTTTTGGTTGGTGGACTTGATTTTTTGTTTTTGCCTTTTTTTGACTTTTTTGACGAATAATGACGAATATTGACGTTTTATGACGGATAATGACGGTTATTGACGAATTGTGACGAATAATGACGCAACCCGCAAACGTGCCAAGCTTTAAATCAAAAAAGTAACCCAGAACACAAAGAAAAAATTTTACCCACAAAAACGGCTCCCAGATCCTACTCATCTCACGCAACAGTTTGAGTAAACAAATTATTACCTTTTTACGTATTTTCTTCTTGCAAATTATTCCGTTATCCATTACACTATCCCAAAAGAAGGCTTCCAATCAACCCTTAAAGACTTAGAAACAAAAACCAACCAAAAACAACGCAAAAGCCCTTAACCTGCAAACATTTCAAACCCCAAACCAAAAAACCATACCAAACCATAAACAACAAAATTTTGTCTTTTGATTTCCGTAGGTGTACGTGCTTGTACTTCCTTGTACTTGCTTGTACTCTGGTGTACTTCTACGTACGCAACCTGCAAATGAATCAAGACCCAACTCAAAAAAGCAACCCAAAACACAACGCAAAAAATTGAGCGAAAATTCTATTCCGCTAAAACACTACTAAAGAGAAAGAGGTTGAAGCAGCTTGGTTTTTCCATTGCATTAAGATTGATTAAAGTTAACGAATGGGTTGTTAGAGGTTTTCAAGTAGCTTCGTTTTTTGTTGGTCGTATTCTTGTTGGGTGATTAATTGTTTGTCTAGCATTGCTTTTAGTCGTTGGAGTTTGTCGATGGTTTGTGATGAGGTGTTTTCTGTTTGGGCTGTCATGTTTAGTTGAGCTTTTACAGATTGATTCTTTGAGACTTCGCTAAGTCTATTCTAAACTTAAACTCTAAAATCAAATTTGGTGCTTAGTGTTGCTGCAAATAGAACATTCGTGCTCCATGGATTCTTGATCAATGCGTAGCTTGCTTGAATGCTCTGAAATAATTCGATGTTCATTTGATATCATTAAATTGATTAGTTTTTTAATCGATGAAATTGATCATATAAACAAAAATAATAACGCTTCTCACTGGTAGACTGTATTTCTTGGACCTATTGCTATAACATAGATGGCTTTATCTTTCTCGGAAATCGTGTAAATTATTCGAAGTTTTTCAACACGTAAACTCCAGTTTTCTTTTAAATCGCCATGAAGTCGTTTTCCGCCAAACGGGTCTTCTTCTAAACTGATTAAGCATTCTAAAACTTCGGTTTTGGTTTTTCCTTCTAACTTCTTATAGAAATGTTCTGCATGTCTAGACAAAACAACAGTGTATTTCGACTTCAACGGGCTTCTTCCTTTAGAAGCGAGCGTAACTCTTTGACTTTTCCAGCTTTAATGTCTTTTTGACCGTCCTCTATAGCTTGCATCATTTTGGGGTCGCTTAAAATCTCCAAAGTTTCCATAAGTCCACTCATAAGTTTTGTTGCTTCATCAAGCTTTCTTTTGGTTTCGCAGAGGAGCTTACGATCTTCGTCATCTAAATAGACCGTTTTAACCATCTAATCACTGGAGTATACAAACAAAAACCATGCTTTTAAATTTGAAAAATGGGCTAAAACCATTTTTTCTTGTAAACGTCAGCTTAAAGATAAACCAAAACTTCTTTATTTTTGAAATAAATCGTTTTTTTTAAGCTATATTGTTTGCATGACATTCATGCTTACGTTTGCACTGAACTTTGGAGCAAGCGTCTCAATTTGGTCATCGGGTTGATAATCTATGGTGAATTTTTGCGAAGTCTACTTAACAATATGCGTTAAGGGACTTTTTCAAGAACGTATAATATAGATCCTGTTGAATAGGGTTTTCAGTTTCAAGAGAGAGAGGGAAATGAAAAAATACATATCAGGGGATATAGCGCATCCCATAAATCTTAGAAAACTTGCTAAGCCAACTGGTTTAGCCCTTTGCGCTCTGTTCATCATCAGCATGCTATCAATATTCGCTGGAACAGGAGTCCATGCGGCAACGCCATCAGCGCTACATACATCAGGAACACAAATTCTCAATCAAGACGGCTCCGTAGTAGCACTACGCGGAGTCGACTATACCTATTTTATTGACGGTCCTCAAGGCAGCTGGATGCTTCCAAACGGCCAAACAGAATGGAACGTTTGGGACACCGCTGCAGTTAACAGCAATCTAGATAAGCTTCAATCCATGGGCGTTAACTGCGTTCGAGTCCTCGCCACAATTCAGTGGTGGACACAAAACACAGATGGCTTCCAAAGCAACGTACAATACTTCATAGCTCAAGCCGCAGCACGAGGCATCTATGTTGACTTTGTCTTCTGGAGAGTCTCAAGCGCAAGCGGCCAACCGGCTTTGCCTTATCCACCATACGACACCAGCGGAGTCATAAACAGCGTAAACGACTTTGTTAACCTATGGACAAACGTAGCTAACTCTTTGAAATCAGACCCGAACGTTATCTTTGAGTTATACAACGAGCCTAACGGAGACGCATCAAGCTGGTTTAACGCAACACAACAATGCATAACAGCAATCCGAGCAACAGGAGCAACAAACCCAATAGTCGTACAATTCAACTACGGCGTATCAATGGATTATGGATATGGAACCCTTTACGGATTAGACTGGGTTAACCAGTATCCATTAACTGATTCAGCAAACAACTTGATCTACAGCACTCATCTATACCGAACATCATTCTACAACGACGCAGCCAGCAGCGACGGATACGCATATTCCACAAGCGACATGACCACAGCTTTAACCAAACTTGGAATCATTGGCTTTAACAAACCGCTATTCATAGGCGAAATCGGAGCTAACCAATGGGCTACAAACATGAACAATGAGAATGCATGGTTTAACAACACATTAGCCATTCTTAATCAGAACGGTGTTAGCTATTGCGACTGGGCATGGGCACCATGGAATCCAGGTACCGCATGGGCAATTGTTGATGGAAACGCAAACTATGAACTCAACCAGGCAGGACAAATACTTCAACAGTCCATCGCCGCTGGAATGCCTCCAACTCCAACAGCAACTCCAACACCGGTAGCGACACCCACACCAGCCCCAACACCAACTCCAATAGCTTCATCCGATCCAGCACCTACCCCAACATCGGCACCAGCAGCAACAACAACCACCGCGTCAACTGCAGCACCCATTGAGACACCAAAAAGTCAAACAACAACGATTCCAACACAAACCCAAACTACTAAACCGACTGTAACTACGAATCCAACAGTTGCGCCATTACTGATACCGCCAACATACAATGTACATCAAGTCCATCAAAGCAACAAAAACTCATTAGATCTGTTCAGTTGGTCTCACTTCAACTCATGGTTTTACTTTTTCAAGTAAACCATTTCTTTTCTTTTTTGTTTTGATTAAACCAGTCAACGTGACACAGCATAGCGCTTCTTGTAGTAACTCTTGCACACCAACATTAAATTAAATACTCTAACAACCGAGTTAACAGTAGGAGGCTTTTGTTTGGAACATCATCTTACTTGTCCGTGGTGCGAAACAACTTTTCAGGATTGGCGTGAATTAGATAATCATGCTAGAAACCATTATGCAGTTGCTATGAAGGAAACTGTACAGACTAATTAAGAAAACTCGCTTTTTTAACAACCTGTCTGCTGCCTTTTTTAGCATCTTCTCTTTTTGCTAATACCCTGTTGCACCCCAATCCAAGATAAAACCACTGCAAATAATCAGATTTTTAAGGAGTAGTAAATCCTTTCTCGGCAGTTTGGTACATGTCAAGAATCGGCATATTGCTTATAATTGCAAAACGATTTGCTAAGAAGAGACCGTGAGGAGACAAGATCACATTAGCGCGCGCAAATAACTGGTTAAGTAGGCTTTAAAATGCGTCTTGGAAGATACTACTTGTTTTCCAGTAAAAAACAATAGAAGGAGATCACAAATAGGTAAATTCAAAAAAACTTTCTTAGGCATAGTAGTGCTTGCAGTGATTTCCCTGTTGCTGGTCTCTTCAAGTTTAATCCAGCAAAATATGGTTTCAGCGGCGAAGCCCAAGCCATCTCCTTCACCTACACCATCTCCGTCACCTTCGCGTTCTCCAACTCCCAGCCCTTCTCCAACGCCTTCTCCAACTCATACTCCTACACCAACTCCCTCACCAACTCCAAAGCCAACACCAACTTCAACTCCTACACCTACGCCGACCCCAACTCAAACTCCAACGCCAACTCCCAGCCTTACTCCTACTTCAACACCTTCACCTACTCCAACACCAACAGAGACTCCTGCGCCAATTCCTACGGATACCCCAACTCCAACACAAACAAGCACACCCAACCCAACTCCGACACCCTCACCAACCCCAAAACCAACACCTTCACCCCAACCCATCTTTAACTCCAACACACTGCAAGCAACCTTCAGTAATGGTTCAATTGTTGATCTTGGAGTTAATGGAATTACTGCATTAGCAGGTAACGAGCGTTGTGTTTTCGACCGATCAAAGCGCTGCCCAAACGGCTTTATCGTTAGCTGTAATTGGCCAAAAAAGCACAAACAATCTTTCCACAATTACTGTTCCAAAATCAGCCGTTGCTTATGGGGTAACACCGAAAGTTTACCTTAACGACCAGGTGGCTACGAGATCAAGGTTTTTCGCAAGATGCAAACAATTATAACATCTGGTACAAAACAACCTTCAGTAATTATGAATTATCAATCGTGTTTGCAACAGCCGCTTCACCAGCTGGTTTCCCAATAGCGGTAGTCCTCGCCATAGCAGTCGTAATTATTTTCTCTTTTTTGTTTGTAGCAGTCGTCTCGAAAAAAGAAAGAAAACTGCGAAGAAAACCGTCATAATTAGAAAACTTATTAATCTTACTTTCTAGTATTACTTAATGGTGAGAATCGATGCAACAATGTGTGACAGTTTCCACAAAAATCACCAAACAGCTCAAAGAGAAAATTCAAAAGTACAAGATTAAGCCATCCAAGATTTTGCGAAAAGCCCTTGAAGACGAAGTGAGAAAAAGAGAGGTAGAAGAACTAAAAGAAGAAATAAACAAGTTAAAGCCGATACTCGAGAAAATAAGCGTGGACGACATAGTAAAAAGCATAAGAGAAGACAGAGATAGCCGATGAAGTATCTTTTTGATTCTTCAGCCATATTCAGAGCCATTAAAGAAAACAAAATCGAGTTTTTAACTAAAAACTATACGTTAGAACTAGCAAGATACGAACTGGGAAATATCATATGGAAAGATCATCTCTTGCAATCGAGAATTTCTGAACCAGAAGCAAAAACACTGGCAAAGACAATCAATCATACCCTAAACATAATGGAAATATTAGAAATAGCTGGCAGTGAAGAGGAAATATTAGACACCGCCATAAAACAAAAAATTACTTTTTACGACGCTTCATACGCCTATTTTTCAAAGGCAAATGAGCTTAGATTAATAACGGAAGATGCCCGATTAATAAAAAAGATAACACCTGCAACAAACGCATCCACGCTAGACGGTATCAAATAGATTCTTAGACTTTATACCATTGACGACACTTAGAAAACTAAAAAAAAATTGTTACCAAAGAAATGGTAGGGTTTGGCTTATTCGCCAAATCGACTGACTCTTATCGGCTCACTGTGACTCTTACTGTTGTTGTGTGAGTTAAGGTTCCGCTTGTTCCGGTTATGGTGAAGGTGTATGTTCCGGATCTTAGATTGCTTGGAACTATTATGGTCATTGTAGATGTGCTCGTAGTTGATGAGGGGCTAAAGGTGGGTGTTGTCCATCCGCTGGGTTTATTTGAAGAAAGCGTGACTGTGCCTGTGAATCCGTTGGTTGGATTTACGGTTATTGTTGCTTTTCCTGTGGATCCACTTCTAATAGTCTGCGATGATGGTGATGCTGAGAGTGTGAAGTCTGGATTGGTAACTTGCACTGTTATCGGTGTGCTATGTGTATTTGTTCCGTCTGTACCTGTCACGGTTACGGTGTATGTTCCAGTTGCCGTGCCGCTTGGAACGGTAACTGTAACTGTGGATGCGCCTGAAGTGGAGATTGATGCTGGATTAAAACCTGCGGTTAATCCGCCTGTTGCTAAATAAGAGAGTTGAACTGTGCCAGAGTATCCGTTTAGTGGAGTTACATTTACTGTAGAGGTTCCAGAAGATCCGGAGTTAATTGATAGAGCTGTTGGGGTCGTTGAAATTGTGTAATCTGGGTTGATAACCTGCACGGTTAATGTGGTGGTGTGAGTTTTTGTTCCGTCTGTTCCTGTTATTGTAACTGGATAGTTCCCGGCTGCTGTTGCTGACGGAACAGTGATAGTCAATGTGGATGTGCCAGAGTTTGTAATTTGGGTGTTATCAAAATTCGTGGTTAGCGTGCTTTGTGCTGCTGAAAGAGTAACTGTTCCAGTGTATCCGTTGAGCGAGGTTACTGTTATAGTTGCGGTTCCAATATTTCCTGTTATTCCAGTGTTAATTACAACTGGGTTAGGTGACGCAGAGATGCTGAAGTCGGGTCCGGTTTGAGGTGCAAAGTTAGTGGTGATTGGGCTTCCTAAACCTGTGGCTAAGTCATATCCTGGTCCTGCTGGGTATCCGTTAGATCCGCTTGTGATGTCTCGGAAATATGAGGTCGCTGATTGTTTAGCGTCTGGGTAAAAGTTGCTGTCGCCGCTTGTTTGTCCCAGAGCTTGGATTGCTGCCCATTGAGGTGAGCCTGCGCTGGTTCCGCCTACATCCCACCATCCTATGGCTCCATTATATGGTGTGGTGTCATAAACGTAAAAGCCAGTGTTTGGGTCTGCGTCATAAGAAACGTCAGGTGTTGAACGCATTGAGTTTGTTAAGCCGTAGTTTGTTTGGTAGGTTGGTTGTGGTTCATAGGCGCTTACTCCTCCTCCGCTTCCGCTCCAAGCTGTCTCTGAGAGGACTGCTCCAGTTGTCGCATCTAAGCTAAGAGATGTTCCGCCAACGCTGACAACGTTTGATGAGGCAGATGGCCAGATGAGACCTGCGCCGTTGTCTCCGCTGGATGCGAAGAACACTATTCCGGTGGTGCTTGTGAAGATTCCGTCATATGCGCTTGAGGTTTCAGTTGAGAATTCGCTGCCGCCCCAGCTCATTGAGACCGCCACTACGTTTGGCTGAGCTTTAGCATAAGATACGGCGTTCATAAGATCAGCTAAACTGCTGGATCTCGCTTCTACTAGCAAGATTGTGGCTTGAGGGGCTATGGCGTGTGCCCATTCGACGTCGAGGGAGATTTCAACTGCCCATCCGCTGTTTGCACTGATGAATGAAGACATTTTGTGCTCATTAAAGTTGGCAGCTGGGTAATCCAAAGTGGCTACTGAACGCAATTAGATCTGAAGCTATTGTTGGATCGTCATAGGCATCGACAATTGCAATGGTATTTCCTTTGCCGCCATTTGCTGAGGTTAGGCTATATGCATTTATGATTTGGGTGGGGGTAAGGGGTCCTGGTCCTAATGCTGCTACGGGACGAGCATGGAAAAGTGGCTTTGCAGTCCAGTTGTTTTCTGGGCTTGCAGCTTTTGCTGTTGATTCTATTGTGGGTAAACTTATTACAACAATAAGTATTGCTAAAATAATCAAGGTACTTGCCTTGCTTCTATGGTGTTTAAACAATCGCTTGGTACACTCCTAATAGACTCTGCTTTGATCCAGCTTTTAAATTTATCTTGAAAAGAAAATGCTGCCAAATTGAATTACATACATAAAACAGCGACAAAAATCGAATATTAAATATGGTTAGTTCCGAAAGGACTCCAGCCAATTACTATTGCAACATGCAAAACGATCTACACTTTGAAGTGTTTTCTTGTTTCAACAAAAAGAGCCAGCAGGATCAATTGGTTTAAGAGAGGACTAAAAGAGCAGATTTGGTTATTGCTGACATCAGAAGGCTCCAATATAACCTGATGTGTTAACGATGTTGTATCCATTTTACTTCATTTATCGATGGTGCTCATTTTTAGATGTGGCTGGTATGATGCAACAACAAAAGATTATCAGTGTTAATATTCTCGTTTAGAAAGGCGAGTGATAACATGAGCCAAGTCTTATTGAGAGTTGATTCTTCAAATATTCTTAGAGAAGTTGGATCTGATAATGGATTCCGCTTTTGTACTGGCGGCGGAGTTTGCACAAACTTGACTGCCATAAGTTTGATGGATTTTGCTGAGAAGTTGGATGAGGTTGATGTTGCCTCTGTTGAGTTTCATTATCCACGTGGTGACTTTCAGTTTTGGATAACTAAAACTCTTGGAGATGAAGAACTCGGAAATAGAATGTGTTTCATAGATAGAAACCTAAACGGGCAAAACCTAAAGCAAGAACTTTCAAAAATTGTTAGGGAACGCATTCGCGAACTCAACGGTTCGATTGAGATTCAATTTCAAATTAAAAGGAAAATACTTGCCTAAGATTGTTTCTGCGAATATGTTGCAACACTTAGGGGTTCGAATCTTATTTCGATGCCCTGAACAACTAGTTTATGGTGCACCATTTTGTTTTTAGATTTTGTATTTCTTTAAAGTGTGGGTCGTCGGAGAACAGGGTGCACTGGCGAATTTGGGCGGATGCGGCGATTACGCTGTCAGCCATCGGTATTGAATGTCCGTTTCTTAGTTCTGCGCTTTTTAATGCGGTCTCGTAGTCAACGTCAATAATTTGGAAGTCTCGGCGTATGGTGGAACTTCTTAGGGCTGCGACATCCTTTCCTTCTCTTTTTAGATTGATTCGATGTATCTCATGGATTGTCAAAGAAGAAACCATTCTTTCTTTAACTGACCTTAATTCTTCTTTTAGTTTTCTTAGAAGTTCAGTGTCTTGTGAATAGAAATACTCTACAAAAAAACGGGTGTCGTATAAGCGTCTTTCAGGCATCTTCATCCCTCATCTGGTCTATCATCTTTTTTAACTCGTCAACATTGCCTTTTCCGGCGCCGCTTCCTGCGAGATCGAAAATGCTTGGGCTCTTCTCAATTATGATTACGCCGTCTTGTTCCACAGATCTTTACTTTTGAGTTTTCTTCTATGCCAAACTTTCTTCTAAGTTCTATTGGGATGGTGACTTGTCCCTTCTTTGTAACACAAACTTCAGTCATACCATAACCAATGTATGACTTGCAAAAAGTACTACTTAACTTTTCTCAATAATTGATTTACTTCTTACTTCAAATTATTAAAAAGTTTAAAGAGGTTTTTAATCGGATGAAATTGGGTAATCATTAATTTTTCGACTATGCCATTTAATGACTTTTTTGACGTTTTAAGACGCGTAAAGACGTACAAAGACGGGGAAAGACGCATAGAGACGAATAAAGACGCGTAGCGCCGCAGCCTGCAAACGTTGCAAGACCTAAATCAAAAAAGCAACCCAAAACAAGAACAAAATTTGTTGAAGAAGCGCTAACGGAAAAAATCTTACTCAAAACATGTTTTGGCAAAACAACTAACTTGCATATGGCTCAACCAGCAACAAGACCATAAAAAACTTCAACATCAGTCATTCTGTGAGCGGGCAGACTCTGATCTCTTTGTCGAACCGTTGCAGGTCTTTGTCTTGTGAATAAATCACATCTGCTTTTTGGTTGAGTGCTGTAGCTAAAATTAAAGCATCAGGTAGCCTTGCGCCCTTTTTTGCTCGTAAGTTGGCGGCTAGATCAGCGATTTCAAAAGTAACTGGTACTATCTTGAAACTGTTAAGAGTTAGGTCGTTTAGTAACTTTTTTACTTTTGCTGCTATCTTTATGTCGCCTGATAAGTAGAAGCCTGTCAGGATTTCAGCAACGGTTATTGTGGAGATCAATCCTTCATTTTCAGAATTCATAAATCCAGCTAGTATTTTCCCTACTTTGGTTGCTTCAGGTTCGATTCCTTCTAGATAATAAATGAGAATGTTTGTGTCTAATGCTGTTTTCATTGTAGTTATTCCCATTCTTCACGAAGTTTCTTTTGATATTTGATTGGGTCTCCAAAGATGCCTTTCCCCAGTCCCTTTAACTCGCCGGCTGGGTTGAAGGGTTTTAAAAGCAGGCCCTCGTTTGTTTCATTTATTTCAAGTATGATTCCGGTTTCGATGTTGAGTTTTTTGCGATATTTCTTGGGAATTACGACTTGACCTCTTACACCGACTTTTATTTTATCTGACATATTAATTATCAGATAAAGATTGGCTTAACAGACAAATAAACATTCTTACCGCCACATACCTACTGTTTAATCTGACGAATAAAGCCGAAAAAAGACGCGTAAAGACGCACAAAGACGCGTAGAGACGAATAAAGACGCGTAGATACGCAGCCTGCAAACAAATCAAGCCCCAAACCAAGAAAGCAACCTAAACCACAAAGAACAAATTTTACTCCGCAAAACTTTGGTTGTTCCGTCAGCTGCGATGAAAAGTTTAAGTTGAGAAATTATCCCTTTGTTTGCATTTTCTTGCAGATTCTTCCGAATTCTTGCGATTTCTTACGAATTATTCCGAATTCTTACGAATTATTCCGCTACCTGCAAAGAATTCGAGCTTTAAATTAAAAAAGCAACCCAAAACAGTTTGAACAGAAATTCCGATAATAAATTTTACAATTAATCTGAGTTCTATGTGGAAACTATAAATACACTTTAGAAGTTTGTAATTCTAAGTCAGGTGAACATTTTGCGAATAGGCTTTTTTGTTTACGAATATCCGCCTGCAATTGTGGGCGGCTTAGGAACGTATGCCGAAAACATAACGCAGCAATACATAGACATGGGACATGACGTTTCAGTCTTCACACTAAACGCTGGCAACCTAAAAACCCGCGAAATCATAAAAGGCGTAGAGGTTCATCGACCCCTGATTGCTGATGCAAGCAACGTTTTTCCATTTTTCGTAATTGATGACTTGAAGAAATGGGGTACCAACATAAAATTCTTCAACGACATTTTCATCTACAATATTTTAAGTGCAACAAAATTCATCAACCGCCTAATAAAAAAAGACAAGTACAATTTTGATGTTGTATGCGTGCACGATTGGCTAAGCAGTGTTTCTGGAATAGTGATTAAGAATGAAACCAAGATTCCGGTGGTTTTCCACACGCATAGCACCGAGTGGGGCAGAAGTAATGGTCCAGGCTCGGAAGTTGTGTCGCATCTTGAATATGCCATGGCTCAAAACTCAGACAGAGTCATCACGGTTAGCTACGCTATGCAGCAGGATCTAATAAAGCACGGCTGGTCACCCTCAAAAATAAGCGTGGTTTGGAACGGAGTAGATCCAGAACGCTACGACATGGCAAAATGCGATCGCAAAGACATAGATGCTCTCCGCGAAAGATATGGTGTTCCCAAAGACTGGAGCATGCTTCTCTTTGTCGGCAGACTTTCCTGGGTGAAGGGCGCAAAAAACCTTTTGTTAGCCATGCCCTCAGTCATAAAAGAAAACCCTAACACTAAACTTGTAATTCTGGGCACGGGAGAAGAACAGCACGTTATTTTGGAATTAGCTGAGAGATTAAACGTCAAGGACCACTTGGCGGTTCGCTTTGATTTTGTTCCCGAATCCGAGAGGATCATGCATTACGCCGCTTCTGACGTTTGCATTTTTCCTTCATCCTATGAACCCTTCGGCATAGTATCCTTAGAAGCGATGTCTATGGAAAAACCTGTTGTAGTGGGCGCACGTGGAGTAGTAGGTTTCAAAGAACAAGTCCTCTCTTCAGGTCCAGATCAGAACGGAGTGCATGTAAACGGCGAAGATCCTCTTGACATAGCTTGGGGCATAAACCAAACCCTGAAAGATCCTGCGAAAGCCAGAAACTGGGGCGAAAACGGACGCAAAAGAGTAATAGAATACTTTACATGGCGAAAAGTAGCTGACGAAACAATAAAAATCTACGAATCACTAATCAAAAAAGACTAAACGGCACTAAAACAAACCAGCGCTGCTCTAATAACCTAATAAGACTGTCTTGCCTAGAAGTAAATCAACCCAAGGTATGATTTTATGCCCATAACAATCGGTTCAATATTTAAACAAATTATCAAAGACTTGAAAACCAAAGACACAAACCCAAACAGCTGCCTAAATAATCCAAAAAGCGACCTCTACAACCCAAACTACGACATCAACAACCCAAATAGCTCAATTAACAATCAATACAGTTCTATCAATGATGCATCAAACACTGAAAAAAACAAAGAAGTGCGAAGAAACGCCCTTAGAGAACTCATTCAAATGTATCTATCTGACTATCTGTCTGCAGAACAAACAGAGAAGCTCATTGACGAGTACCTCCCCTGACATCATAATCATTTAAACTACGTACTGACAAAACATGTTTTTTAACCGATAAGTAGGTCAACAAAAGAGAAAGAGCACGTAGGCTTGATTATTTCTTTTTAAAAAGAATTGTCTCCATTGCGGTTGGTATCAAATCCCTCGTCACAAAACTTTTAGGTTAGTCACTTTCTGAATTACTATTAGTGAGAGTTTTGGCAAGTTTTGTTGTTCTTGGAAATTGGACAGATCAAGGCATACGAAATATCAAAGCCCCTCCCGAAAGGATTCATCCAATGCGCAGCATGGTTGAAAAGGCCAATGGAAAAATGCAGCTTTACTTTACACTTGGACAATACGATTTTGTTATGATCGTTGAGGTTCCAAACGATGAAACTATCTTAGAACTTCTTAGATCCCTTGGCAGCATGGGCAACGTTCGCACAGCGACAATGAAAGCTTGGACAGAATCTGAATCAGCAACAGTACTAAAATAAACGAATAATAACTTTAAAAATAATATTTCTGCTTTCGGGAAAAGTTGGCAAAATCCTTTCTTTTGATAGCGCACGCCTTGTCAGAACTACAAACGTGTTAGCGAAAAAAATAGGAAAATAGTTAAATATTAACTTGATAAAAATTAAGTTTAGGGAGAATGATTTTTTGAATCAAATTGCAACTTTCAAATGTTCTGACGGCGTCGAAATGACAACTTATGTCGCCGCACCCAAATCTGAAGGTCGACATCCCGCAATCATTGTCGTTCACGAAGCGTGGGGTCTTAACGAACAGATTAAAGGCGTCGCAAACGGATTTGCAGAACAAGGCTTTGTCGCTATAGCTCCACATCTTTTCAGCAGAGACAAAGATCTAACAGAACAAGCCATAGCCAAAGCAATGATGACTATGTGGCAAATCCCACCCGAAAAACGCAACGACCCGGCCGCCGTGCAAAAACTAATGGAAGGCCTATCAGAGAACGACCGAAAAATAGTGAACTATTTCTTCACAGGCAGAGAAAACGCCGAGAAAACGATGGCGCAGGATCTTCTATGCTGCATAAACTTTGCCAAAACCCTCGAAGCGGTAGATGGAGAAAGGCTTGGGATCACAGGATTTTGCCTCGGCGGAGGATTAACCTACCAGCTTGCAACTCAATACCCATTCAACGCAGCTGTTCCCTTCTATGGTGCAAACCCAAAACCACTTGACGCAATCGCCAACATCAAATGCCCCGTATTTGGAATCTACGCAGGAGAAGATCTAAGAATAACCAGCCAAGTTCCAGCCTTAGTTGAGAGCATGATTAACCATAAGAAAACTTTTCAAATGAAAATCTACCAAGGCACACAACACGCATTTTTCAATGAAACAAGACCAGTCTACAACAAAGAAGCCGCGGAAAACGCATGGACTATGACTTTGGCTTTTTTCAACAATTACCTAAAGGCGACCAAATGAGCAACACAAAAAACCAAAACGAATCAAGTCTGCTCTGGGACTGCTTCACAAACTGGTCACTAACCCTAGAAAAAACCACCGACCAAAAAGTTTCAGCCAAAAAAGCCCAAACAGAGTAACCGAAAATATCTCAAGGCATCATTCAGATAAGCAACTCTTTTTATCCAACCAAATCTCTACACATATATCTTCATTTGTGAAGGATGATTGCATGCGTTCTTTCAAAATTGTTATTGTCTCCATACTCGCCTTGACCCTCTTGATTGGAACAGCAGCCAGTTTTGCGTCTGCTATTGGGCCATCTTACGGCTATGTTCAATACCAAGTAACGCTAAACAGCTCAGATTCCCCTTATACGCCTATTTTCCTGATTAATGAGACTGTACAACCCTCGGGTCAAAGTGGAATTGTTAACCTAACACTCGCAATATCTTCAACCAATTCAAATTTCACTTATTCAAGAGATGTCAATTCCAGTTCTCTGCCAGAAATCTTTCCCTACTTGTCTGGATTAACAAACCAGTCTCTATCATATGACCTTCGAGGATTCTCCATCAATGTAAACTTGGTTAATACAGGTCAAGTCGCAGTTACCTTTAACGGCGCATCCTATCAAGCAACAAAATATCTTGTCTCATTCTCAGCATCAAATTCTTCAACCTCATTCTCAGGCAACGGCAACATAACCAGTCTGCCATCTGGACTAATCAACAGTGTTGACCTCTCGTTAAACCAAACAGCAACAGTAAATGCAACACTCCTATCTACAGATCTAACGCTAAACGCAACCGGAAGTAGTGTTAACCCGTTAGGCGCCTCACTGCTTGGCATAGCAATAGTTGCGGCAGTCGTCATTGCGGCTCCAACAATTTTCAAAAGAGCCTCAAATAGTAGACACAAAGAAAAACAAAATCAAGAAAATGAAAACAAAAGCTCTCAAGACAGCGAACAATCCAAAGACCATCCTGATAACACTAAGCCATCCTACGAAGTTGACTAGTAACATGACCATTGCGAAAATGGCTCTTTATCACTGAAGAGGCTTTATTGTGGAAACTGACACAGCTAATCCTTCGGCAATAATCGAGCTCAACGGAGCCATCAAAAATTATGGCAACAACAAAAAAATTGGCCCAGTTAACCTTAGAATTGATAAAGGAGAAATAGTTGGGTTTCTTGGACCAAACGGATCAGGCAAAACAACCTGCATCAGGCTCATTTTAGGGTTAATCAAGCCCTCTTCAGGATTTGTTAAAGTCAACGGATTTGACCCCATACATCGTCATGTGCAAGCTCTAAGAAACGTAGCCTACTCCCCAGAATTGCCCAACATACAAACTTTTCTAAATCCAAGACAATTTCTGAACTTAATCTCTCACGAACTGGATTTCCCCGACAACCTCAATAGAAAAGACGAGATAAATCGAGTTCTCGAACTGGTTGGTTTGCGTGAGTATTCTGAAACAAAAGTTGCCAAACTCAGCAAGGGCATGGTTCAAAGACTCAGTATAGCCCAAGCCTTAATCGGCTCACCCCAAACTCTGATTTTAGATGAACCTATGATTGGGTTGGATCCTGCAGGAGTCGTTCATTTCCGAGAGGTTTTCAAAGATTTTTCCTCTGAAGGAAAAGGAACTGTCTTTATGTCTTCCCATATTATGGGCGAGGTTGAGTCACTTTGTACTTCAGTGGCAATTATTCATCGAGGAAAAATACTCTTCAAAGGACCAGCCGATGAAGTCGTGCAGAAAATTCTAAACTACTCAATAGTTCAGCTCGAAACAAGCCCTTTAACACCTCAAACAATCGAGCAAATAAAAGAAATTCCAGGCATTCACATCGAAACAAAAAACAGCAAAAACGCAAATACCGCGACCATAGAGATCACAGTAACCGAACAAAACCTTGACGTTAGACCAATAATCTCAGATATTGTGGTAAAATCAGGCGCAAAACTCTACACCATTAAACAAGGCGAAAACATGCTAGAGAAAGCCTACATAGAAGCGCTCAGAGAGAAAAAAGGTGACAAACTTTGAGCCAAGTTGAAGTTATTTACACTTTTGCCATGTACGAAATCAAGCGTGCCATCGCGCGGAAAAAAGTTTTAGTCCTAGTCGTATTCACGGTTCTTCTAGGAGTCCTTCCATATTACGCTTTATCTGCAGCCGGAACCACATTAATTCCCAATACCATCTATCCATACATTTGGGTTGTCGGCATATTTGCTGTTGGACCACTTTTCTTAAACTTCACAGCGATCCTCATAGCTGCTGGAGCAATGTCAGAAGAGTATGAACAGGGCACAGCAGAACTACTTTTGTCAAAACCGGTGAGGCGCAGTGATTATTTTATCGGCAAATTTCTAGGTGGGTACCTTCTTTTCCTTTTGATTCTTGCTTTAACCCTTTTTCTCTCAGTCGCTTCCGCTTTCGCCTTTTTTGGAGCTCAAAGCAGCCTAGACATTATTCCTGGATTATTTTTGGCTCAAGCCTTTAGCTCACTTGTATTTTACTCGTTGGCTTTTATGCTTGGAGAATTAATTAGGCGCTCCTCTCTTGCATACATCTTCTCTTCAGCCGCTTTCTTCTCAAGCTACATCATAAGCACATTCATGGGTCTAATCTACACTTTGACGGGCAAAGAAATCTACAAGACAGTTCAAATATATCTTCCAACTTCACCTGCAAGCTCACTGCCGATTCAGTATGCTTTCCCAAAACTGCCATCAACCCTATCGACTGCCATTCGCTTCATCAATACCAACACCGCCGTGCCCACAATAAGCCTCTCAATTGAAATCCTACTCACCTACACAATCGCAGCAATAGTCATTGCCGTAGTGTACTTTTTGCACGCCGACATTTCCAGAAAACTAAGTTAAGTATAAAGATGTAGTCGTTAAAGTTTTGAAGATCCATCCAAACGGTCCTTTAATTACGTCTAAGTAAGAAGAGAGCAATCCAAAGTTCAGCAAAACATACTCCACTCATAGTCAACGTTGCAAATACATGATTTAATGTGAAGAGGTATGCAAACACGTAAGCGATCGGAGGAGCACAAATCGTTAAGAGACCGACAAAAATCTTTTCTAAATCATTAACTACACTTGCTATTCTGCTTTTTCCGACAGAACGCAAGAAAATCAGGATCTCAAAGATGCTTGCAGAAGCAATTGAAGTCATCATAAGAAAAGGAATCAAAACTGTAAACCATGATGTCGGGGGTTTAATCAAAGCAAGACAAAGCAAAGCCACTGGAACTGGAATGAAAGTAGCCATTGTTATGAAAGCTTTGGCAGTTACCATTCTTTGAGACGTAGTGGGCAAGGTTTTGGTGTACTCTATTCCTTTTCCCTCTGAATTCAAAAGAGCAAGAGGAATCAAGAGAGCAAAAACAGCCCCCATAGACGTAGCAACCAGAACAGTTGAAGCCCTCAAAAACTCAACATTCGAAGCCAAGAACGCTACTATTACTGCTTCAAAGATTGGAAGAACAAAAAAGAAGGCTGTAGCCGGATTTCTTGAAGTTACTCGAAGATCCTTCATGATATAACCTTGCAAAGGATCCTTCGTTTTAATTTTAAAGTCTACAGCTTTTGACTTTTCAATCTTTACACCCGCTCCTTGAGAAATACTCTTCACAGTACCTAAGCTCCATTTAGCTGAAAACCAAGCCCCCAAAACATACAATCCAGTAGCAACCGATGCCCCAAACAAGGTAAAAAATGGAATTATTGAACCAGACAATTTTGAAACCACTAAACCAGCCGAAAAAGGGTAGATCAAACTAAGCAGAAAACCAACTATTGTATTAACGCTAAGTAAAGCGTTGTCCAAAATTGGTAGAACGTAGTAAGGCACGCTTAAGAGTAAACCTACTCCCATAAGCAAGCATCCCCAGAGCAAAACAAACAAACCTCTAAAAAACGTGGTACGTTTCGATCTTCCGCCACGCAGATAGTTTTTGTGAAAAACTCTTGAGAGCCACAATGCTGCAGCAACAGCGAAAACTGAATTTATCAAAGAAGCAACAAACATAAGCCCAGTAGCCAAAGGAGACGCTGTTAGGTATGCAACTATAACAACCTGGCTCAAAACAGAGCCTATTACCAAATAATCTACAGACCTTAAGAAAGAAAACAAGGTGATTAATGAAAAATCGCTTGATGAAATAGGCATTGTGGAGAGTAGAACTGAAGACTCCGCACTGACAAAAGAAGAAAGAGTTTGAATTGCATACAACATCATAAACCCAAACGTAACCGCTAAACTAAGAGAAACAGAACTGCTCAAACCCAACGCCTTCGAGCCCAGCAAGAGTGAACCGAAGGGAATCCCTGAAACTGTGAGATTAAACAGGGAGATGATTAGTTTGTCAAACTTTGCAATACGCAACGCCCTTTTACTTAACTCAAGATCATCTGATGAATCTTTGTTAGTCTGTTTTTTTCCAAAAGCTCCCCACCACATTCGATTCTTTTCTTGCGCTAAAGACCTGTACACTACTTCTCGATATGGTAGGCTGCTTAGACGCCACGCCTTAGTGAGCTTCATTACTTAAGAATGTCTCCTGAAGCATCCTTGTCCTTTGAGCGATCGCTCCGTCTTCATTGGTTAACTTCAAAAACACATCTTCCAAAGAAGATTCTTCGCCATCGGTTTTGTTTCTTAACTCTTCGAGCGTTCCTTCTGCAATCACTTTGCCATGATCAATAATTCCAATTCTTGTGCATAGTTGCTGAGCGATCTCCATTATGTGGGTTGAAAACAAAACTGCGCCACCTCGCTGGACATGTAAAGACATTAAATCTTTGACAACTCGGCTGCTTTTTGCGTCTAACCCGTTTAAAGGCTCATCTAAAAGCAAAACTGGCGGCTGATGAATAAATGCAGCAATTAAAGCTACTTTCTGCTTTAGACCCATCGACAAAGTTGCAATCGGTGAATCAAAATGCTGTGATAACTCAAAAACTTCTGCTAATCGAGATACCACCCGATTGGCTGCAGCCATATCTATTTTACGCATGGAAGCGACAAACTCAAAGAAATCTCTGGGCGATAAGCTTTCATAAACGATCGAGTTTTCGGCGACGTAGCCAATTCTTGATTTTACATCTATGGGTTGTAGGATTGGGTCAAAGCCGCAAACTTTCACGTTGCCCAAAGAAGGCGATATTAACCCCATTAATGCTTTGATTGTTGTTGTTTTGCCTGCGCCGTTGGGACCTAATAAGCCAAAAACTTCCCCCGGCATTACTTTTAAACTCAAATTATCTAATGCTACAAATGAACCAAACTTCACTGAAATATTTGAAACTTCAACCAAAGGCTCCAATGTTAAATCTCCAGGCAAGATAGCATATGCTCACAGCAATCATCGGCGTCTTTTAGCAAATTAATCTTTGTGAATTTCAAATCCACATTACCAAAAACTCAGATTTTAGTCTAAAAATATCTGATAATTTGTGGGTTATCTGGTTATAATTTGGGTAAGATTTGTGTGTAAATCTGGAATATCGATTAATATTCTCAGCCGTTAGAAGAGGTTGAAAACTTAGAAACAAAAACGGGAAGGCTAAAAAAATGAAGCAAATTCAGGTAAATGTTTTGGATTTAACCAAAATAGATGGAAGCGGAGATTTCTCGTGTCCAAGATGTGGAAATGTGATTTCTCCAGATGACTGTTCCGAAAAGGCATATTCCATTTTAGAGGCAAAGGTCAGCAAGGGTGGTTTGGAGAAAATACTGATTTGCTGCAATAAGTGCAGAAGTGAACTACATTTGACTGGTTTCTCTCTACTAAAAGACCTCGGCGAGAGGTAGCGCAGGAGGCAGAAGATAATGCAACGATCTTTGCAAATAAACAGAAACAAGAAAATTGTAAAATCAAACTGCTTGGAATCTGAAAAGAAACATGTATCTTCAGGATCTTACGTTGACCATTTCTAAACGTCTACACAATTACGTAAAACACTATTTTTGACCAGTTGTCCTGAAGTCTCCACTACAAGATAGACGAGAAATTTACCACTTGTTTTCTATGTTTTTTGTTTTGACATTACACTACGACTTTTCGCGACAAAACTAGACAGAACACGACAAAAAACGACAAATTGCGACAAATTGGGACGCAACCTGCAGACAAATTAAACCCTAAAGCAAAAAACCAATCTAAAATGGCTTGTTCAAAAAATGGCAAGTCCAGAGATATCCTTTTGAGCTTTGAAATTAACCAAAATCTCGCATTAGTGGAGAGATAAGATTATCGGATATTTTCTAATTATCTAATTCTGTCCCAAACGAAGAAAAAATACTAAACTAATCGTGACTATAACCTTAGGTCTTCGTTTCTCATTTCAGCGGTTAGGTATTTTTTTAAGCATGAATCATAGTTTCTGCATTTTTCAGGTTTTGCGCAGTTTAATAATCCATCACACTGTAGAGCTTGCTGAACTTTAGGTTCGATAAGTTTTGGAGGATTTATCGTGAGTGCTTGAGTTTTGTTGTAAAGGTCGATGCCGAGTGCTTCTCCGAGTTGCTTGGTCATGTTCTGAAGTTCGGTAATTTCTGTTATCAAGTTAGCGATCGTCGCCTTCTTTTTCTCAATTTCTTGAATGAGTTTGTTATGAAGGTTTTGCTCTGTTGCTACTAAGCGTTGTTTTTGTTCAATGAGCGCTTGTTCTTTTGCTCTCATTTTTTGCAAAGACGCCAATAGGTCTAAATCGTCAATTGAATCCGAGGTCTCTCCAATTTCTGAAGAGTCTATCTGTTGCGACAAGTCGGTTGTTTGTGTTTCGAGATCTAGGGGGATCAATTTTCCATTTTGCTCTGCTTCTAAGTCTGAATCTAATTCTTCCTCAGTAACAGCACAAACCAAAACGTCGTCAACTGATTTAGACTGTTTTATCTTCAAGATCAATCAGAAATTAATTTCTAATAAGATAACTAAAAGCTTATGAATTTCAAATTCATGCTACGTGTTAATTCGGTCTAAAATTGGAGAAAATTGTGTGCTGAGGCTCTGGACGAGAAATCAAGGAGAAGGGAAAGGGGAAAACGAAAATGCTAAACCCATTATGGGAATATCCAGAGCCTTTTCAGCCTATTTTTCTCCAATTTAACCTTAAGTCACCTTCTTGTTAAGAAGTAAATAAGCCATGTTATCTTCTAATATTAATCCAAAATCAATAAAACTTAAACTAAAAAACGGATGGCAACTATTTCTTATGGCTTAAGGCTCTTTGCAAGTCCCCTTTTCAAAAGTAAACGTTCGAATGTCGTGTTCTTTTCCACATATTCAAGCTAAACAACATTTATATATTGTATATTAATACTGCGTAAATAGATAGTTAACGCAATTGTATTACAGAGGCTAAAAAAGGTGGAAACGTTACAAAAGCAAGAATCAGACTCAAACAAAACAGCGATTCCCGCCGATCAAACAAAAATTGAACAAACAAACGAACTTAGCGTTTCCGATTTGATAACAACTCTGAAAAATATCAAAATAGAAGAACAAGAATTACTAAGCCAAAGAGAACACTTACAGACAACAGAGAGCGAACTGCGAAATCAGGCAATAGCTGAAATTGATGAAAAGAAACAAGTACTCAAAGGACTAAAATCAGAAATCATGTTCTTACAGAATAAATGCAACGAACTTGAAGAAGCGCTAGGCATTCCAGTCTACAAATAATTCATGAACAAAGCCCCACCAATTTTCATGCAGACCTTGAATAAAAAAAGAAAAAATATTTTTGCTCATCATATGCGAGGATTACAAAGCGAAAAAAGATTGATTCGCCTCAATCTCTCCAGGCTTTTGTTTTAAGAGCTAAATTTCTTCTTCAACGTTAGCATTGTGATAGCTTGCACGAAAACTAACGTGTTAGAAGCTATTATCGGTAAATCATTCAACATCAGCCCATATATCAACCATATTGAAACTGAGCCGACCATAAGCAAGAACATGCCGATCGAAATGTCTTTAACTGATTTTGTTTTCCAGACTTTGACTATTTGCGGAAACAGCGAAATTGTAGTTAGGAAGGCAGCGAACAACCCAATAATTGTAATGAAGTTTATCATTGTATGGATCCTCCGATCTTTGGGTTGCTTTTAGTTTTTGCATCTTTCCAACGGGTCTTCAAACATTCTAATATCTTGGTTTCAAATTTTGCCTTCATTTTTTCCCTCTCTCCAAATTGACTTTGTCCCTACTAGGCTCCGACAATTATATTCTTAACGACATTTCGGCGCTCCAGGAGTTAACGGCATACTTGAAAACCCAAAAAGCTACCATACCTTTCGCTGTGCACAAAAAAAGTTAGCAACTTTCCGCTGGAACCTAATTTCTTTTTATTCACAAACAATTAATTGCTTAGTTTAATACCTAAGAACACCACCAAAGGCTGACAGAAAATGGAAAAACATAAAAAAACAACGATTTTCACTGCTGTTAACCCACATAAAATACTTACAAGCTTAATTGCAGCCAACATAGTTTTGGATATTATTGCTATTGTGATTTGGGGCGGATTTCCCTCTACTCAATGGAGCATTTATCGATTAGGTTTCTCAATCGTTGGCCCAGAAGCTGCCATAGCGGCTGGTGTATTTGGGTTAATTTTGTTTGGATTAATTAAAAATAAGAAATGGGCTCCAGTTTTAGCGATTGTTCTTACTGTAACTCAGCGGAGTTTTGCCACATACGTGTTTTTTCCAAGCCTAGCCATCATAGCAACGCTGATTTGGAGTTTGATAATAATCTTCTTTGCTTACAAAGATTTGAAGCACTAAATCAAATAAGAAAACATTTGAAAAGAACAAGTGGAGAAATCGATAGACCATGGCCCCTATAAAAGCAAGATTTTTTAGGATAGCGCTTCTGGTTGTTGCTATCTCTTTTTTCCTCTATACCCTTTATTATGCTGTTATCGGGACATTTTTTCTTTCTCATTTCCAATTAGTGATTGCACGATTGCCCCAATTTATAAAAAGCTCCAATCCAAACCTGCAATTAGGACTTTTTCTTTTTCAGGAGCTTTCGGGTGCCGTTGGTAGTTATCTACGTTTGGTAGGAGCGATATTTGGTTTAAATGCCGCAGTTCTCTTTTTCAAAAATGATATGCGGTATATTGAACGACTTTGGAAAGTCTTTCTTTTTGAATCACTCTTCTTTCTTTTGCTGCTTCCAGCTGCATTAAACCATCTTGTCGGTTCTATAATATCGACCAGTCCTTTTCTGAATTTTTATACCGGCGTATCATTTTTACTCCAAGCGGTTTTGATTTTTCCAGCTTTGTTTATGCTAAGCCGCAAACTTAGAAAACCACAAAATCTACCACCAATTCTAAAATGGGCTTGCATCGCCGCGCCATTGTACATGTTTGGTTTTTGGGTTAGACATGGATTTCTTTGGGTGTACGCCCTTTCGTCCTCAACTGCTCAGAATGCAGGTTTAATCGGCATGGTTGGAGCTGTTAATTCATTAGTAACTCTGCTTGTGGCTGCCGTTGTTACTACGGTTGCAGTTTTATCTTTTAGATAAAAAAAGAAACCTAAAATATTGCTAGTGGGCGCTGCCTTAATTTTGGCTGGAAGTTACTTTGTTATTTATGATTTAGTTTCCCTTTGGACCCCGATTTATCGGGAATTTTTGTCTTTAACGGATTTCTGGATGATAGCGCTAACTTTTCTTGGCATTGCGGTATTGCTTATTCAAAAGGAGCATCCACTAACTGGAAACAGCGATTTGAAAAGAGAGAGCTAAGCTCAAATTAAAATCTAATAAAAGGTCGCTTAGAACTGGCAACGTACACGATTTTTTTCCAAAGCCAAAGAAAAATTAATTTCGTTCACTCATATTCCGAGTAAGCTATTTTACTTGCTACTTGCATATTTATTGTAAGAAATTTTAATTATTATTATTCAAATAACATTCAAAAGTAACTAGTAAAGAAGGAAACCACAATGAACTTGAACAATTTTACTATTAAATCACAAGAAGCTATTCAAAAAGCCACAGAGATTGCTACGGCAAAACAGAACCAATCAATTGAACCCTCACATTTGTTGAAAGGTATATTGTTGGTTGATGAAAATGTGGTTCCTTATTTATTGAGGAAATTAAATGTAAATTTTGATGTTTTTTCAAAGCAGCTTGATTCGATTATTGATTCTTTGCCTCAAGTTAGTGGAGGCGACCAACAATACCTCTCATCGAATTCTAATCGAGCTCTTCAGAAAGCCGAGGAAATTGCTTCAGAATTCAAAGATGAATTCATTTCCATCGAGCATCTGTTGCTGGGTATCTTATCGGTAAACGATGCTGCTTCACGACTGCTCCAGAGCAACGGAGTCACAGACAAAGATCTGCGAGCCGCCATCAAGCAGTTGCGGAAAGGATCAAAAGTTAATTCGCAAACTGCAGAAGAAACATACAACGCATTAAACAAATACGCAATAAACCTAAACGACCAGGCTAGAAAAGGAAAACTTGACCCCGTCATTGGACGCGACGAGGAAATCCGAAGAGTCCTCCAGATTCTGTCGCGAAGAACAAAAAACAATCCAATCTTAATCGGCGAACCAGGAGTTGGAAAAACCGCAATCGCAGAAGGGTTAGCACACCGAATAATCGATGGAGATGTGCCTGAGAATCTGAAATCAAAACAAATCTACTCCTTAGATATGAGTGCGCTTATCGCAGGTGCAAAATTCAAAGGTGAATTTGAAGAACGACTAAAAAGCGTTGTTAAAGAAGTTATTTCAGCTGAAGGCGAAATAGTTCTATTCATAGATGAGATTCACACACTCGTCGGAGCTGGAGGCGGAGAGGGTGCAATGGACGCAGCTAACATTTTAAAACCCGCATTAGCCAAAGGGGAATTACGCGCAATTGGCGCCACCACACTTAACGAATACCAAAAGTACTTTGAAAAAGACAAAGCTCTGGAAAGACGTTTCCAAAAAGTCATGGTCAATGAACCAGACACATTGGATGCCATTTCTATTCTTCGAGGTCTCAAAGAACGTTATGAAACCTATCATCATGTTAGAATCAAGGACGAAGCCATAATTGCAGCTGTGGAACTTTCACAGAAATATATTTCCGACCGGTTCCTACCCGACAAAGCAATCGACTTAATCGATGAAGCAGCATCCAAACTTCGCCTTGAAATTGATTCAGCCCCTGAAGAACTGGAAATAATAGAGCGCAAGATTCGCCAGTTAGAGATTGAACGTGAAGCCATTAAACAAGAGAAAGATGAAGTGAAACTTAAATCGCTAAATCAAGAGATCGCAAACCTTAGCGAAAAACGAAATCAACTACGAGCTAAATGGCAATCCGAAAAAGAAATAGTTGAGCAGATTCAAGTAAAAAAGAAAGAAATTGAACAATTAAAGTTTGAAGACGAAAAAGCAAACCGTGTCGGCGATCTTGGAAAGGTCGCGGAAATTCGATACGGAAAAATTCCCGAAGCAGAAAAAACTATCAAGACTTTAGAGAAAAAGCTGTCGGAATTGCAGAAAGATTCACCTATGGTTAATGAAGAAGTCGATGCAGAAGAAATTGCCGAAGTGGTTTCCCGATGGACCGGTATCCCAGTTAGTAGAATGCTTCAGAGTGAAAAACAAAAGTTGCTTAACATAGAAACCGAGCTTCATATGCGTGTTGTTGGCCAGGATGAAGCAATCAGTGCAGTTGCTGATGCTATTAGGAGAAACCGCGCGGGTTTGCAGGATCCCAAACGGCCAATCGGCTCTTTTATCTTCTTAGGAACTACGGGGGTTGGAAAAACCGAGTTAGCGAAGGCTTTGGCTGAATTGCTGTTTAATAACGAGAATAGCATGGTCAGGATTGATATGTCGGAATATCAGGAGCGTCATACTGTTTCAAGACTTATCGGTGCCCCTCCCGGATACGTTGGTTACGAGGAAAGCGGACAGCTAACCGAAGCGATTAGACGAAAACCTTACTCTGTTGTGCTTCTTGACGAGATTGAAAAGGCACATCCGGACGTTTTCAATATTTTGCTCCAGGTTCTTGACGATGGACGATTGACGGATAACAAAGGCCGAACTGTTGATTTCAAAAATACCATAATTATTATGACCTCAAACATCGGGTCTCATATAATTCAAGAAAATCTAGAAAAAATAAATGAAAATAACCGCGAAGAAATCATAAATCAAACACGAAAACAAGTCTTTGATTTGCTGAAGAAAACCATTAAACCAGAATTCCTAAACCGTATCGACGAGATTATTATGTTTAATTCCTTGACACGGGAAGAAGTGCGCCAAATAGTGGAGCTTCAACTAAAAAACGTCCAGAAGAATCTTGAAAAGAACTGCATCAAACTAACCTTCACTAAAAAAGCAGTCGATTTTATTGCAACAATCGGTTATGACCCTCAATTTGGTGCAAGACCAATAAAACGTGTCATCCAAAAAAACGTCCTTAATGAAATGTCAAAAATGATCTTAGAAGAAAAAGTCGACAAGAACTCAGTGATTGTGGTCGATGTGAAGAACGGGCAGCTGGTATTTATCAATAAGTAACAGCTGACTTCATCTTTTTTCTTTTATAATTTACAACTTCTAAAATCGATGACAATTGCAATTCACCAAACTCCTAAATGGATATGTTTTATTCTGCCACATTGATTTTAGGCGTTTTTGGACACATTTCAACACAATTTGACACATTGCGACACAATTGAACACATCTGGACACATCTAGGGACGGGTCCTGCAAAGAATTCAAGCTTTAAATTAAAAAAGCACCCCAAAACACAAAGAAAAAATTTTGCGACGAAAACTTGTTTCTCTAAAGAACACGCTTTGACTGATTTCTTTTGTGAGTTCAAATCAATATTGTCCTTCCATAAAAGATATAATTGTTTCGCAATATTCCATACACTATTAAATTGGTGACAATGTTGGAACCTAATCAGCAAATCACAAAAAAACCTTCACATAACAAAAAGAAACTAGCAGCTATCGCCGCAGCCGTTATTGTAATCGCTTTGATAGCAGGCTTAACCAGTTCAATATTAATGAATAGCCAAAACTCGCCCAGTGGTCAAACTGGCAATGACACCCAAAACATTCAGACCAGCTCTCCAAACAATCCGCAATCCTGGATTAAAGTCGGTGCCTATGCAACTTACGCAGGCCAAGTAACTATTATGTCAATCAATGTTTCTTTTACTGCACGAATGGAAATTGTAGATCTCAACCAAACTCACATTCAAGTCGCCACAGACTTTAACATGTCAACACCCTATGGGGCAACAGAGAACAACACCACTACTTGGGTTAGCCGAGAAAATATGAATTTTCAACAACCCGGCATGACTCTCAATGATACTTATAATACCCAGGTAACCGTGGCAAATGTTGGAACAAGAAGCTGCACCGTCTACGAATACAGCAATGATGGAATCAACGCTGCATACTACGTTGACAACAATGTTCAGTGGCCAGTCAAAATAGTCATGACTTCGCCAACATCCGTTGACGGGCAATCATACAACATGGACATAAACCTGGTAGACACAAATATACCTGGACTATAAACTCAATTTTAGTATCTTTTCTCTTTCTTTAATTTTTTTAGAGCCTTTTTATGACTTTTGGTGACTTCCTATGAGCTTTCACTTTTAACAATTATTGAACTTTTGAATGTAATTGAAGCTAACACGCTTGATCTCGCCACAAAAATCAGATTATTTAACATCTGTGACCTCGCTAATCCACGATATTTACTTCAAACGCAAATGAAGTTAACGACCGATCACTTTTTATCGCCCAAAAATGATGAAGCTTGCTCTATGCCTGAAAAATTTACTCATTCAACATCAGAATGCAAGAAAGACGAAGGAAAAATTCATGATTCAAGAAAAATGCCCATTTACTTTTGCACTTGCGGAGAAGCAATTCTAATAGTTCCAGATGTTCATGCCATGGCTGAAGCAATAAAAGCCCACTTAACCAAGCACCAAAAAGTTACTGGGCAAGTTTTAACAGAGGATGCGCTAACAGGGGAAATTCTTAAGACAATCGGGGAACAAAACCATAATAAAAAATCTTAGCACAATCTAAAAATAAAAAATTGTTGAACCAATTCGAGATTCTTTTGTGAAAGTTGAAGAGCAACCCACGATAACAGATAATAGGTTAAATATTTGGAAAAGAGACGCACAAACGCTTCATTTCTTTCTGATGAAGAGGCAGCTAGAGAGTCAAAAAGAACAGAAGACTTTGTACGAAGCATTGCCGGAAATAAATCAACCACTTTCAAACTTGATAGAAAGAAACAAATGCCAAAAGAACAACAGTCAACCTGCTCCGCAGAGAATTCCACTGCAACAGTAGGCGAATCAGAGAAATTTGAGATTGACTTTGACCGACAAAACAAGATCATTTCAATCTATGAAAAAGCAGATCCCACTGAGTCTCAACCCAAACTAAAAATAAGAATGAGCGAAACCAAAGATTTTATTTGTACACTTGAGAAAGCAAAAACAATTATCAGTAGCCAAGAAGTACAGACTATCGGGGAAGGAAAAACCTTCACAGTTGATTATGACAGTATCCATGGACTCGTTATGATTTTTAAAAAAGAGAACTCTAAAATTCAGTATAAACTCGCGTTCACTCAAACCGAAATACCTGCAATTATTGATCTCTTGATAAAGGCCAGAAGTCTGCTTTAAACTGCATAGGTTTTTAACCAGACTGATTCTTCCTCTGATATTTCTTTAAACTGAGGCTAAAGTCAAAAGAAAACCAAGTATGAATTTTTAGATTATAAAATTATTTAAGAATTAGAATATGCCAAAACTCAATAAGAACAGGTTTAGCAAAACCCAATCGAATAATTTCTAAAACGTCTATAATTATTAATATGGATTCAACATATATCCATTCTTAATTTGGGAGAGAGTTGAGTGGAAAAGAGCAAACTTAGAACAAAATTGCAAAAATGGGGTTTGCGTTATATAAAATACAATGTAATAGGCCTATCCGTTTTCCTACTAAACATCATTCTCTACATTGTTATCTTCAATTCTTTCGGAGAATGGTCCTATATCGTGGTTAGCGTCAACGGCGGGATTATCGAGTTCGCTTTAATCAGCTACTTTAACAAAACTAAAAAAGGAATGATATTTGACAGCTGCAGCTGCACCCCAAACGAAGATAAAACAAAATAGTTTTTTACAATCAAGAAAATGCCTTAAAATCATAAAAAAAAGAAGAATGAAAAAACATTTTCGCAAAAAGTCTAAGTGGTTAAGTTGTTGCCGTAGAATTTCCACGGGTAGATGTCTGGTTAAGAGCTGCGTTAAGCATAGTTATTGTCTGGTTTAAGTCACCCATCGATTCAAAGTGCAAGAAAACCATTTTTGGAGTTTCCATCAGCATATGATCATGCATTGAAGTTATCGTTACATTCACCAAGGGATATTCGGTACTATTCATCAACACATGTTCAACCGCGTTAACTTCAGTTTCTTTTAATGCAAAGTCTCCCATTACCATCACATTGCCGCTAGTAGCATTAACCATGCTTGAGTTAGGCTGAAGTGACATAAATTCAAACAACGTACCCATTGTTGCAAAGCCGTTAAGTGTAATAGTTGTGTTTCCGGTTCCAGTAAAGTTGCCTGGAGCAGTAATGTTACCGTCATGCCTGAAAATTGCAACATTGACAACTGAGCCATTCATTGCTGATCCATTTAAGCTGCTTGCAAGGTATGAAACATTCAAAGCTGTTTGATATGTAATTGGCTGTGTCGTTCCGATGGATGTGTTTCCAACTATGTTTTTAATGTTTGCAAGAACTGTATTGATGTTTCCCGTTGTTTGCCAGTGCAAGAACTGAAGTTTAGGTGTGTCCTGAAGGGAAAATGGGTGTAAATTGAGTATGGTCATATTGTAAGCGACCGCCTGGTGAATAGCTGTATTGGTTTCATTTTCTAGTAAACCGAAGAATCCACGTGCATACACCGTTTGGTTGCTTGTTGCTCCTGGAACAGCCATGAATTCAACAACTGAATTCATTAGAGTAAAGTTGTTATCAACTATTCCTCCAGGTTCAGTTATTATTGGGGATTGCCTCACTAAAATTGCCGTTACAACTCCCGTTTGATTGTTATAAACTACAATCGGTGTTCCTAATGCTTGAGAAATACTGTTGATGTTTATCGTCGTCGTAGTCATCGACGTTGTGTTAATTGTTGGGGTAGGCGTTGAAGTCATGTTTGTTGCCGGTGTAGCCGTTGGCGGTGTGGTTTGGCCTTGTGCCGTAATGAAATAGGCTGTTGAGAAGAGAGCCGAAGCGGTTGCAATAATGAAGATCAGCGCGAATGCCATTGTTTTGTATTTATACTGCAATCAATGCACCTCAACCTTCGAAGAATTCAGAAACACTAATAAAGATATGTTATTTCTGTTTGAAACAACAAAAAAACAAGTAAATAGTAGTGCAAACAATTTATCAATATCACAAATTAGTGGTATAAGATACAAATCACCGCTCCAATTGCCAAACTTAGCGTCCCACGTCTGCCCCAGCACCCAACCAAAAAAGAATAACCACTAAATGAAAGCATGATTTCCAGACTGCCGATATTTTAAAAAATGTAAACAAAAAAAAACGGTTCAAAATTTCTATTTCAATACCTGAAAAAAAAATTATCCAAATTTGTCAATTAAAGTCTAAATTTTCAAATAAAGTCAAAAAAGTATCCTACTACCAACTATTGTTGCTCTACCAACTTGAAAGCAGAAGAAGAAGAAGTGCATTCCACCAAGTTTCTTCTTCTTTCAATGAAATCTACAAACGAAACAAACCTCAAATCCAGAAAAGCAACCCAAAAAAATTAAATTCAAAAATACAGAGAGGCGTAAATCAAACTATTCCATACGTATCTACAGAACATTAAGCAGAGTTGAAGAAAACTAAAGGTTTTTGTTTTGTATCCCAAGCATTTCAAGCATAGAGACGAGATTATTGGTTGGCGGGAGGCAAGTTTGGTCTTTGCAGACATAGGCAGTTGCTTTGTTCTCAATTTGCTCGAACCCTTTTTCTGCCTTGTCTAGCCCTTTAAGTACAATAATGGTTGTTGGCAAATAATGCTTTCTTATAGCATCAAGAATTTCTTTTGTGTCTTTTTGTCGTCATGGTCACCTACTAAGGTCACGGTGTAGGATGGCCCAATTAGAAAATTAAAAGCCGAGAGAAAGAACGTATACGCTTCAGGTGCTCCTTCTACTTCTTGCCCGAAAGCTTTGGTCATTTCTATCGCCTTCAGCTCATAAGTTGGCTCGTTGGTTAAGCGGCTAAGCAATAACAAATCAAGTAATGCTACGGAATTGCCTGAGGGAACCGCGCCGTCGTATAGCTGCTTTATTTTTGGCATGGCTGCCTCAGCTGCTTGCGATTGATAGAATCCGCCGTTTTTGTCATCCCAAAACTTCGTAACCATAGTTTTTGCTATTTCCGAGGCTACTTTGAGGTATCTATCTTGAAATGTCGCTTCATAGAGCTCAATCAACCCGTATGTTAAGAAAGCGTAGTCATCAAGAAAGCCTTCGATAGCTGCTTCCCCTTTCGCAAAACGGTGAAAAAGCAAATTGTCTTTGAGCATATTATCTAAAATAAAGTTAGCAGTTTTTTTAGCAGCGTCAAGATACTTTGTTTCATCAAGAATACTGCCGGCTTTAGCTAATGCAGCAATCATTAATCCATTCCAATCCGTCAAAATTTTATCATCTATCGCTGGAGCCACCCGTTTCTTTCTTACCTCAAAAAGTGTTACCGTTATGCTGTGTACACGATCAATGAGTTCTTGGAGTGTCAAGCCCTCATAAGGGGCCAGTTCATCAAGTGGTTCTGCGATGTGAAGAATGTTTTCACCACGGCTGCCGGGAAAGTTTCCTTTTGGTTCTAACCCGTAAATGTGGACAGCCAATTCAGCGTCTGCGGGAGCAAGCGCATCTAGAATTTCATCTATGGTCCAAAGGTAGTATTTGCCTTCTTCACCTTCTGTGTCAGCATCTTGAGCTGAATAAAAGCCATATTGGGGAGACATTAAATCATTAAGAACATAATCCAAGATTTCTTTGGCCGCAAGACCATAACGTTTGGCTCCTGATGCATGGAAGCTTTCAACATAAGCCAGGGTCATCAATGCTTGGTCGTAGAGCATTTTCTCAAAGTGAGGAACCAGCCACTTCTTGTCGGTACTGTAACGATGAAAACCAAAGCCAAGTTGATCATATATACCGCCCTGACGCATTTTGTTTAAAGTGTTTTCTACCATAGATAACGGCTTTTTTTGACCTGTTTTCACATAATACCGCAGTAGAAATAGGAGTTTATGAGGTGTAGGAAATTTGGGGGCCGTTCCGAAGCCGCCATTATCTGGGTCGTAATCAAGCGTCAAGCGGTCATATGTATCTTGCAGTACTTCTTTACCCAGTTGAGTGTGGCTTGTTCGTTTCTCCATCTCCTGTATTCGCGCTTTAATATCAGCGCCCACGATCTCCGCTTGTTGACGCTGCATTTTCCACACTTGCATAATTTGGGGCACGAGGTCCACCATGCCGACTAAACCTGGTTTGCTGTACTTGGGGATGTAGCTAGCGGCAAAAAATGGGTTAAGCTTTGGCGTAAGCATTATATTGAGTGGCCAACCGCAGTTTCTGCCCATCGCTTGACAAGCTGCCATGTAAGTTGCGTCTAAGTCTGGTCTTTCCTCACGATCAACTTTAATGCATAAAAAAGCGTGGTTTAGGAGGTCAGCGACTTGTTGGTCTTTGAAGCATTCTTCCTCCATTACATGACACCAGTGGCAGCTGGAGTAGCCAATGCTTAGGAAAATGGGTTTATCTTCAACTTTGGCTTTATCGAGCGCTTCTTGGCTCCAGGGGTACCAATCTACGGGGTTGTAGGCATGCTGAAGAAGATACGGGCTTTTTTCGTTAATGAGTCTATTAGGATTCGTTTTATTGGGTGACTGAATAAAAACCAACTTCCTGCATTCATTATGAGCTAATTGTCTTTTATTAATTAATCGAGGAAAAAATTTAAGATAAGAAAATTGACTAACATTTGTTTTGACTTCAGCAAATGACTAAAATAACATTGCTTATAACAGGCAGTCGCGATAGGCAATGCCCGCTAAGTACGTCTTATGGTGGAGTAGATGAAATCTGTGGCAACAAAATCCCGCTCCAAACATGAAACGGCTGTTTCTCTTCTGGAAAAATCATTTGCTCAAATATGATCAACCAATCGACTTGCAGCAAGAAAGATTAGGGCGAACTTAAAGGGGGTTAATTATGGAAAACCTTTATAACTTAAAAAAGTCATGAAGGATTTACTTCAACTAGAGGGGAAGACAATTGAAAAAATTATTAACTGTCATAATTATTGTAGGCTTATTTTTAGCAGCTTTTGCTACGCTTTCAGCATCTGTGAAGGCCGATACTTCCGAAGTTAGCGTAGTCAGTTTCAGCTCATATATTGCCCCTTCAACCACGGTCATAGCGACGGCGCCAGGCGATTTGATTACAGTTGGCGAGGTTGTGAATATCGGTTCAAACATTGTAGGTAACGTTACTGTTCAAGGGACAGCTTTTGGCGCTAATGGACAACCTTTAGCCGTTACAAGCTCAGAAGCGTTTGTGTATGACATGCTTCCCGGTCAGAAAGCTCCGTTCTACTTAGATTTTACTGCACAAAGTGGTTTGACTCAAGACTTAAGCTGGGTTCCAAATGTCACCTCAGTCACTGTTCAAGTAACTTCAGTTACTAATACAAACCAGAGACAATATGCCGGTTATGATGTCGAGGGCAAATCAAGTTACATCGATAGCAACGGGGTCTATGTTGCTTTCGGAACGATTGTTAACAATGGGAGTCAAATAGTTTCATACCCTTGGGTCGTGACAACATTTTATAACTCAACCGGCGCCGTCATAAGTTTGAATTATACCAACTTTTTAACACCTACCCTTTCGATTAATGGCGCCATTAGATATTTTTCAACCCCAGCAGATAACAACACTAACTTAACAAACCAAATAGCAGCTTACTCAATACAAATTGACTCATTAACCGCGTCAAATTCAACATATACACCACCTCCTACAGCTACTCAATCCACAAACAATTCAACAACGAACTTTCCCACAACACTTATCGTAATCATTATTGTCGTGTTAATCGCAGTCGTAATCGCTGCAGTAATGTTGGTTAGAATTCGAAAAAAGACAACATTGCCACCTCCACCGCCCACAGAATAAGAAAAAAATTCAAAGTATGGCTTTGTTAAGCGGGCTCCGCTTAAATTTTTATGTGCTTTGAAAGTTTTCGAGTTGTATTTTATAGTTACTTTTTTTCCAAATTAAGTCATATGAAGTGTGTTGTGGGTCAAGGTTGTCGAGAGCTTCAATAAAGTCATCGGGCACAATGAGAATAAGACTAAAGTATTCGCCATAGTGTTGCCTAAAAGTTTTCAGTTTGTTTAAAAAATCGAAAAGGTGAGTTTTGACTCCGTGGGGTTCAAGAAGAACCTTTCGCCCTTTGTTAGTCAGCTGAGGCAAAAGAAAATCTGGTTTGTAAGTTAAGGAAACATCTGAGTTAGGTTGCGACAGATAAAACTCCATAAACTCATAGTAAAATATCACTTGTTTTTCTTTCAGAAAATCGTAGACATCTTTCTCCATTGCAGTAAAAACCCCAGGCTCGATGCGTTCACCGATTCGGTTATAATGGTAAACCACAGTTAGATAACGCATTAGAGGACCAAGCAACTCCTGATTTTTCTGAATAAAGAATCTCAGAGAACGTTCAAGAGAAAACGGCGTTAAATCAGAGTATTCAAGCCATGTTCCCAAAATAAAGAAGGGAAAATCAATTTTGGCCGGGTCATCAGGAAAAAGCGAGCGCGCAAACTGGGTTAATCGATCCGCGTCAGCATCAAATTGCGCTGTTGACTGCCACCAGCTATCAGGTTTATTTTTGCTGTTCAATTTGAAAGGTAAATTTTCATCTTCACTTAAACCCAACGCAACATACACTCTGAATTTAGGCGTAGTAAGCGACACCATCAAATCTTTTGGGTCAAATGGAAAAAGCCCCAGATCCGGCGAGCCTCTTACCATCCAACGCAAATACAACCAAGACTTCGATGTATGCTGTTTGTTCATCCTTTTTACATTGTATGCTAAGGTTTGAACGAAGTCTTTGGGTTTTCTTCCTTTTTGATTTAACTTAGTTGTATAATTTATCAGGTCACCGTGGGCTTTCTGAGCTACAAACTGGTTAACCGAGCACAATACCGATGGAATCTCAGCTTTTTCTTTACCCAACCGATCGAGATTTTCTATTTTTTGCTCGAATTTGCTAATTTCAAACTTGAATTCCAAAGGGTCAGTAATTGTGTAGAGTTTTTTGCCGAATACTTCTGAAAGATAATTGAGCAGAAGTTGGATGTTTCTTGGGTTCCCTGCTAGTTGGTAGTCGCTAAGTGAGGCTGCGAGCAAAAAATAGTGTGCCGCCTCTTTTTTTGAGGCATAACTGATAGGTGGCATAAAAGAGGGCTTAGGATTTAGATGCAAGTCAAGTTCTAAATCTACAATGGTGCTGTAGGTTAGTACGAAACTCACGATTAAGTCTCTTAAATCCTTAGGGACGTGTTCGCTCATATCGCATAGTTTACTATATTCTAGCTTAATTGTTTTTTTAATAGAAACTTATATTTTAGCTTAAAAAATGAAAAAACTGCAACTTGTAGAATTGTCGACTTTAATAGCTTCGATATCTGCGTCTTGAGCTCCAAAAAACTAATCGAGCAATAAACACAATCAAAAGTACAACCAATAATATGATGAGGTATTCACCACGGCTATAATCGAACCCAAAAAAGTAAAACAGAACAACTGCAGCAATGATGCCAATGGGTAGTATAAGCAAAAGTCCAATAGCGCGGTACCATGTTGAATTCTGCTTTTGATTCCATCCACCCTGCGGTCCTCTCTTAGAGCGCTGATCTTCAATTTGTCTTAACCGTTCTTCATTTAGGTAATATTTGCTGTCTACCTCAAGAAAAATGCCCAATTGACCAAGCCTTCGATTCATGGCCTGTTCGAAACGGGGTGGCAACTCAAGTTCTTGTAGAGTCATGGCTTTTTCTGGACTTGTTGCTCCTTTTTGTCTGAATTTCTCAACGATTTCTCGTAGCCGTTGCCGTCTTTCTTCTGGGTTTCTGGACATATTGTTTTCCTCAGGTTAAGTTTATTGTGGTTTGCTCCTCTTTTACGTCTTTGGTCAAATCACCGCTGGGTCTCAAAATCAAGCTAAAACGCATTTAATAAGCGTCAACTTCGAGGACACTGCAATACATTTTAAGAAAACATCTGTATCAGTTATTAAATGAAGTTAAAAAAAGCATAACGATCTTTACAAAAAAGACTAACACAATATAATTTCTTTACTTCTCTTATAACAATTTAATTCTTCGAGTAACTGTCTAAAGTACGGATTGGTCTGAAAAGATTGAATACTCTTTTCAGCTAACTATCGGTGAGCAAACGTCTGGGGTTTTGAAGTATGGATTATTATTGTTTGCCTGTTTTTGCTTCGTGTTTTGCTTTTTTTGCAGCATTCTTCTTTTTTAGAGAGGGCATGACTATTTTATTGTGCGGATGTTGCTAAAAAGACTTCCTAACAAAAAGTTGGTGCACCGTCAAATTAGCTGTGGCATGAATCAATTTTAAACAATCATTGCTACTGCTTTTGGAAGGCTGTTTAACGCTATTGCCTGAGTTTTTGTAACTAATTGAAGCAGTGTCGGATGTGCCTCTGAACCCAATGTTGCAACCACGCCTCCCCTGTAGGAGAGCGTGATCGTTATTCCCCTTTTCTTCAAAATATCTGCAACAGTTTTTGCAGTTGCTATCATGCTAGGTGATTTCTTGCTCTTTTTCGTTGGAGGCTTTTGTTTCTTCGTGAAGTCACGACCTATCTTGATGAGTCCTTTCAAGAACTGCTTGTTTTCAACGTCGATGTTAATTCGTTTATTTGTTAAATCAACTTGAAGAAGATCGTTTTTACCAGCAGATAGGATAATGTTAGCTGACTCGAACGTTTGCTTTGTAATGTTTTTAGCTTGCAACATTTTTCCTCCTACTGATTCTTTTCTTTTTTAGAATCAGTGCTTTCTGCAGGGGGAAGTTTGATGTCAATATCGGCGTTAACAGTAAGCCTTTTGTTAGCGATGTTAAGCTTCAAGTTTTGGACATCGACTCTGAGGTCGGGTTGTTTCCCTGAAACCTTGTTGATTAACGTTAGCATTTGTTGAAATGGAGAATCCTCAGTACTTTTAGCGTGTTTAGAATTATTTGCCATAAAAAGCATCGCTAGAATGTGGAGCTAACGAGAATAAATATCTGCTTACAAGCCATTTCCCGCTTATTATCTTTACAAAAAGGTTTGTGTTGTTGCGGCTGTACAGAAACAATACTTTTTATCCCTTGGTGATCTGATTTCTTTAGAGAATATTTTCTGTAAATTTCTGTGAGTGAGTGAAAAGATGGCGTCAAAAAAAAAAATAATTGTGCTTGCAGCCGTACTCATTGTCATTGTTGCATTCGCAAGTTTGGGTTTCTACTACTATGATGCTTATCACAAACTCACATTCCAAATTAGCAACGTGAATGTAACTAACCTGAGTCTTTCTTCTTTTCAAATGAATTTAGGTTTAGAAATACGCAATCCAAATTCGTTACCAATCTATATCCCCAGCGGTGACTTTGAAATCTATATAAATAATCAGAATCTTGGAAAAGGCACTTTCGGTTCAACAACACTTGGAGGAAACAGCCAAACTACAATAGTGGTTCCTTTAGTTTTTAGCACCTCAGATTTGCCCTCTGTCTTATATGGTGTTTTTATAGGAGGCGGAAATGTAACTGTGAGCATACAGGGATCAGCTAACTTAGTTTTATTTAGAATTCCATTTAATTCGACAGTGTACAGTGCCTCGTTCAAATAGCTATGAAAGCCTGACTTGTTTAGTTGTTGGAAGTCGGAACGGTCGGAACGGCTAGTTGGAAATATCCAATTGAACATTATCAATTTCTAAATCTGATGCTTTCCCAACACTATTCCAGTCCTCGCCAATTCCAGAAATCAAGTTGATACTATGATTTGTATCAGTAAATTGATGTTGAATAACGTTAATGACTGTGGTGCCATTGACATCTAAATTAACTGTTTGAGCTGAATTATTTATTGTAAGAACAATGTGACACCAGGCTCCAATTTGAGGTTGTGTACCTGCAGTTTGGAGTACATAATTATAGATTGGGTAACCGCCTATCCATAGCCCCCAAAGGTCTGATCCGTCTATGCCAACTGCAATGTTACCGCCATTTTGTCCAGCTGTATCAATTACATAAAGGAAAAAAATTGCTCCGTTGCCCTGCGTGAAGCCTCCGGAGAAGCTTGATAGGTAAATGTCTTGGGAGGCAGTAATAGTACTATTTATGGTTGAGGTAAAGCCGTTTTCTTGAACATAGGCGTATGTGCCGTTAGCGCCTATAGGCGTGGTGAAGCAAGCAACTCCATTGATAATTGACATGCCTGCGCTTGTTGTTTGATTTTGAAGTGTCCAGTGGTTGAAGCTTTGGCTAGAGAAGTCATCCGAGAATGAATTTGGGTTTGGTGCCAGTGTAGGTTGGACTATTGGAGGTAGTGTAGAAGTGGGATTTGAGGTGTAAGGCGAAGGTGAGGTTACAGGATCTAAGGTTGGTGCAGAGGTTTGCGTTTGGGTTGCAGGTTTAGGAGATAAAGTCGGGATTGATGTGGATGAATTAGGGTTTTGTGTTGGAGGGTCTAAGATTTGAGGGTTATACGATGAAGTTGAATGATGAGGGTTCGGGTTGTAGGTTAAATTTATTTTTCCTATCCAAATCTCCGCTAACATAACAGAAAACAACGAAAAGAGAAGTATAACCGCAACAATAATTGCCAAAGACTTACGCATTTCAAAAACGCCATCCATCGGCTCAAGACAGACATATACGTTAAAATAATCTATTTACCTTATGGCATTTCAACGCTCAGCATCTTCAGCCAATTAAATGCTCCCTTATGGTGAAAGTGCATTTGCTTCATCAGTAACTAACGTATGCCTTGAGTAGTTAGTGCTTGTTTTTCTTATGAATTCAGAATTTGCTTTCTAACCCCAAATGTTTCCTAAAAATTTCTTCTCGCCACTTCGCATCCCAGCTTGCCCAACCAGTCTTTACAAGGCTCTCCCTCAAATGAGGATTCTGAGCAACCCAATCGAGAAAACTCCAAAAACGCCTTTTATTTTGAAGCAACTCTCGCGGCACGCCCTTTTCAACACACCATCGAACATAAGCATCATCAACCATTTGCCTAAGCTCGCCTGAGGATTGTACTCTTTTGACTTTGAACCCTTGCTCTTGCAGGTGTTCAACTAAGGTTGATAGAACGTATTCAGAACAAACATTAAAACAGGTTTCACTATCGGGTTGCATAACTGCAACGATTTCATCTGCTATTTTTTTAGCATCGTCCAAATATTTCTTGTTTTTAAAGTTGGGCGGCTGAAATGCTGAGGTGGAAATTCTGCGTTCCAAAAGCATTGGATGTGGCGGCTTAATCGCTCCCACTACTACTCCTAGCAAGAGATCACTCCATCCTGAGGCATCTATCAAAATCATCTTGCCAGGAAGAAAACAATCCAACGCTATGAATAATTCACCAGCATCTCAAACAATCTTTCAATGTACTTTCTTAGCAATCAAAAAACATTTCGGAGTAAGATTTAATTTTTTTAGCTGATTTTAATGAAAAATTTTTTGTCTGTGTTTTGGGTTGCTTTTTTCTTAATTTAAAGCTTGAATCCGTTTCAGGCTGCGTATCTACGCGTCTTTATTCGTCTCTACGCGTCTTTCCGCGTCTTTGTACGTCTTTACGCGTCCTTTTTCGTCTTTATTCGTCAAAGCAATCTGATTTCTAGTAATCAAGCAGTTTTCTGGTTTTGGGTTGTTAGGTTATTAACAGTCAATCTAGGTTCTTGGTGTTTTATACAAAAAGCCTATAGGGTTACCAATCGTCTCGTTTGCTATCTGATTCTTTTTTATTGGTTTCTTCAATTTCACGGTAAATGTTTTTGTCAGATTCAGAAACCACACTCAAAGAGGGTTCTCCAAAGCTTTTCACAATTGGAATTTTTATCAGTCTGGACTCTCGTTTCTGCGGAAGATACTTCACAATGATCTCTTTTTGAGCAAAAGAGAGTTTTTCTTCATCAGACCATAATTCATACATTTCAACTCTTATCAAGTAAGATCCAGCAACTATTCCAGTCATATCCAATACAGCCGGAAAATCTAGCTCGTCAGCCGACAAAGGACCCTGCGGGATTCTAATCAGGCCAGAACTAATTTGTTGATTGTCAAACCATAAATCTAATTTTACTTTTGAAAAATAAGTCTTAGACGGAAACAACTTGAACCCAACATTGATCGCTAATTCGTTCTCTCTTAGGATTGTTTGGATCTCGATTATCGTTATTTGTTTTTGAGGAACAGATTTGTCAAGTCTCTTTATAGGCATGTTGGGTAAATTGTCCAATGTAAATTGTTTATGCGGTTTGAAATTTTTATGGGACACCTTCTTTTTGTCCATCAATTCACCTTTTCACTAATGCTAATAATTTTAGCTTCGATATTCATCAAGGCTTTTGTTCATTGATATGCTCTAATAGCTTTTTTAGAATTATGTTCGCTGCTTTCTTATCTAAGGGTTCATTTTCGTTTCCACATTTAGGCGAGTAGATACAGGAGGGACAGCCGTCTTTGCATTCACAGTTTTCGATTAGCTCCATAGTTTTTTCAAAGAGCGGTTTTATGTTTTGGTAAAGGGTTTCTGATATTCCGATGCCACCTTCAAAGCCATCGTAAATGAAAATTGTTGGTTTCCCCGTGTCTGGATGAAGAGGTGTTGATAATCCTCCAATATCCCATCTGTCACACATCGCAAAAATCGGTGACATTGCAATCATCGCGTGTTCCACCGCATGTATTCCTCCATCAAAATCAAGCCCTTTGTTTTCAATTTCTTTCTTGATTTCAGCTGGAATAGTAAACCACATACCCACCGTTGAAAAAGATAATGGCGGAAGATTAAGCGGTTTTCTCTCCACAACTTCATCATACGATTTGGTAACATATGTGTGGTAGAATTCGGTTGTTATTAATTCGCCTAATCCAACTTGGATGCCGATTTGTTTTTCTTCAAGAGTTTTCTTTATCGCTACATCCACTGTTTTTAGTGCTTCTGTGTAGTAGTTAACGTTTTCTTGTTTGACTCTGGCGGTTAATCGGGTGAGGTCTAATTCTTCTGAAATGTATGTTTCGCCCTGATGAAGTAGGACCGCTCCTGCGTGGGCTTCTTCGTAGGCTTTGTTTAAGGTGAGGGTTTCAAGTATGGTTCCATTGCAGGTGACGGTGACAGTTTTGTCGGAGATGCTCTCTAAAGTTACAACCTCCACTGGTCTTGCCGTTCCCGAATAAACGTATCCTCTGGGTGTTTTGCGGATCAAGTTTTGTTGCTCAAGAGCTTGAATGCTTTCATGGAAAAGTTCTGGGAAATATTTTTGGTCAGACTCTGTCAGGGGCAGCTCGCTTGCTGCACACATAATGTGCCCTAACGATATGTAGCGATTATGCAAATCAATTATGGCTTGTTCATGAGGTCTCCCAAAGAAGTCTTGAGGATGCTTCATGAAGTATTGATCTAGCGGATTTTGAAAAGCAACTAACGTTACAAGTGAATCTGCATTTGTTCTGCCTGCCCGCCCTGCTTGCTGCCAAGTCGATATGACAGTTCCGGGATAACCAGAAATAATTACGGAATCTAAAGAGCCGATGTCAATTCCCAGCTCCAAGGCGTTAGTTGAGACAACTCCGATTAAGTTTTTTGTTTTTAGTCGATTCTCTATCTCTCGTCGTTCTTGGGGTAGATAGCCAGCTCTGTAAGCGGTTATGGAGTTGGCTAGTTTGGGTGATCTTTTTTTGAGATCTTCTTTGGTCCATCTCGTGATAAGTTCAGCCATCTGGCGGGAAGTTGTAAAGCAAAGGGTCTGCAGGTTTTTTGTGATGTTAATTGTTAAGAGGTCTTTTGTTTCTTGATGGGTTGATCGACGATTTGAATTTGTGCTGTCGATAAATGGAGGATTCCAGAAGATGAATGTTTTTTTTCCTCTGGGAGCGCCATCATTTGAGACTATTTCGAAGTCTTTTCCCGTTAATCTCTTAGCATGTTCTTCTGGGTTTGCGATTGTGGCCGAGGAAAGGATGATTTGTGGGTCTGCATCATAATAATTACATGCACGTATTAGACGCCTCAGCAGCATGGCTACATTTGAACCGAAAACTCCTCGGTAAACGTGGGCTTCATCAATTATTAGGAATTTGAGGTTTGCAAGAAAGCTTCGCCATTTATAATGCCAGGGAAGGTATTGATGGAGTCCATAAGGGTTGCTTAAGATGATTTTGCTGTTTTCTCGTATGCTTGCCCTTTGACTCTGCGGGGTATCGCCATCGTAAACGTTAGGATAAGCTTGTACGCCTGTTTCTTTTTCGTAAGCTCGCAGAACCTTTAGCTGATCATTTGTTAGAGCCTTAGTTGGGTAAAGGTACAGTGCAGTTGCTTTGGGGTCTTTGGTGAGAGCTTCCAAAACGGGAATGTTAAATGCTAAGGTTTTACCCGAAGCTGTTGGAGTAACAATTATAACATTTTTGTCCTTCCTGATCTTGTTAATTGCTTCAGTTTGATGAGAATAAAGATGGATGTCGCGAGATAGTAAGCAATTTTGGATGTTTTCTGGCAACGATTTTTCGAGTTGGCCAAAGAAAGCTTCTTGCGGAGGAATTTCTTCTATGTGAACGATCTGTTTTTTGTAGCCTTGCATACGCTTGATGCTTTTGATAAAGTCGTCTATCAAAGATTCCATTCCTCATAAAGCTTGGAAAATAAAGTTCCAAGAGTTAACAAATCTTGTCTGTTGTGCTCAACTATTGGGACGAGGGGGCCGGGGTTTTTGGTTCTTAAGTAAGTTTCATAGAAGTGAGGAACTAATGCTCCTGGAATGTTGATATCTCGTTTTATTCCAATGTACTTTTCGACTGTCTCCAGTTTGCAATCTGACAATTTATTCCGTAACGCTCGCCTAGTGAAATGGAGGACGTCAAAATGCGGATTATCCAATGGAACATCTAATCCATAATAAGCCAATCGTTGCTTTATGTATGGAATGTCAAAGCTTCTACCATTATACGATATGAGCGACAAGTTTGGTTCAAGCTGTGAAATAAGAGCCCAGATAGCGCTGGGTTCATCTTGAATATCTCTTAACAAAAACTGGCTGGTACAAACAAGCGTTTTGGTGGGTTTAGCGATTCCAAGCAAAATTATTGGCCTTTCAGATAGTCCCAACGTTTCGATATCTACGATCGCGAAATCTTGATCTTGGCAAAATCCTGCTAAATAGTGAAGCAGAGGATGTGATTTTGGGAAACGTTGCCACATCCATCTTTGAATTTGTGATATTTCTTTTTTGTTTATTATTTTCATGAAGTCTTGAGCTTGTTTTTTCCAGAGCGGATGATTCTCCAATTCTTCTATGGTTTTATAACCTTGTTGTTTTAGAGTTTGCTCACGCGCTGGTCCTATTCCAGGGAGAGATTTTAGATCAGAGATAATTAATCGTCTGCTTTCAGTGTAATTTGCTCTTTTAAATATAGACGTGAAAGAGTTTGAGATTTCGTAGCATTCGCCTTGTTGATTTGAAACGACGTTGCCCGCTATTGCTTCATGAAGGGTTTTGCCTTCGTATTGTTTGGTAAGTCTTTTCTCGAGTTTCAATGACTCGTCGTACTCGTCGCTCCAGATCCAACTCTCAACTGGTCCGCTGGGTTGTTCCGTAGTTTTTTGGGTTTCTGGAATTACTTCAAATTCTTTGGAGCGTGCAATTCTTTCGCGGAGGCTTTCAGCGGCACGTGTAAGGGTGATTTTTTCGCTTTCCTTATGCACAGATAATGAAGCTTGATTGCGAAAACTTTTGTGAGCCAACATTTGGAGATAACGGTCGTCCCTAAAATTGCGCAGTAAAAAAGAACCGCAAATCTTGCAAAACCGGCTCTGTTCATACTCTAAGCTCGAATAAGTTTTGATGCATTTTCTGCAAACGTAGTCTATTGACAATTTATGTTCCGCCTTAAATCTGATCAATGATTATAAAAGTCATTCTTTTATTTGAGAAAAAAGAGGGTTGGAAATCGTTTAGCTGGAGATATTTGAATGTAAATTTATTGCTTGTGTTTGGCGTGTTGTTTTTTTGTTTCCGGATTAGATTTTCGCAAGTTGATACTTTTTTTGACTTTATTATTAGTTTTCAGACTTAAATTGACTTTATTTGGTAATTCAAAGGAAGCTTTCAGCAAAAAACATGCACAAATAGAATACGCAACCCCCCAAACGTTACATGTTCCAAAATAAAAAAAAATCAAGCCATGACAAAAACAAAAATAGAAAATAGCGATGTTATTCTTCTTAATAAACAAAAAATAGAAACTGAAAAAAAACTATATTTTACCTAAACTAAATTCTTCATGAATCGCCCTAACAACAGCTGCGCCATCTTTTTCTTTAACAACAAACGAAATGTTTAGTTCTGAGCTGCCTTGTGCAATCATGCGAATGTTTATGCCTTTCTTTGCGACAGTTGAGAATATCCTAGATGCAACACCCAGAGTTCCCTTCATGTTAGCGCCCATTACAGCTATAACTGCGACGTCATCTTCTGCTGAAACTTCGCTGACTAAGCCGCCTCTGTCTAAAAGCGCGATCTCCAAGTTGCTTATCGCCCTGCCCAACATGCCACGTTTAATAATCATGGATATGTTGGCTTCTGAAGCTGCCGTAGAAATCATCATTACATTGATGTTATTTTTGCCAAGTACATCAAACACTTTTGAATAGCTTCCGGGTGCACCAACCATGCCGGCACCGCTAACGTTAAGCATTGCAACATCTTTAATCATAGCTACAGCTTTCACTGCTTCTTTTGTGTTCGAATCGGGCTCTTGAGTTATTAATGTTCCTGAGTTTTCAGGGTGAAAAACACTTCTTATTCTTACAGGAATTTTTTCTTTAATTACAGGTTCCAAAGCGCGTGGATGCATGGCTTTGGCGCCGAAAATCGCCATCTCCGCGGCTTCCTGATAACTTAATTGAGGAAGCATTCTCGCTGCCGAGACGATTTTGGGGTCTGTTGTCATTATGCCATCAACATCTGTCCAAATCCAGACCTCGTCGGCATCTAATGCTACGCCCAAGATTGTTGCTGTGTAGTCCGAGCCGCCTCTGCCAACAGTAGTAACTATGCCATCTTGATTAGCCGCAATGTAGCCTGTAACAACTGGGATGACACCTTTTTCCAGTAGTGGTACCAGTCGTTCGCGGATGAGGTGAGTTGTGTAGTTCATTAGTGGGTCGGCTTCGCCAAAGTTTGAGTCGGTTACTATGCCTGCTTCTTTGCCAGTGAACCATTGGGTTTCAAGCCCTTGATCTTTTATTGCTCCCCAGACAATAGGCACAGACAATCGCTCACCAAAAGAAACCACATAATCTTTAGATTTTGGTGTAACTTCGCCAACATAGCAGATTCCTGTTAAGACCTTTTCTAGCTCGCCTAATGTTTTCTGAGTGATCTGAGTAACTTCTTCTTGAACTTCTTTGCTGTTAATTGCGGTTAAAATTGCCTCTAGATGCTTGTTCATTAGTTCTTTCGTAAAAGCTTGGATGTGTTTTTCATCGCTTTTTTTAGCTTGCTCAGCAACTTCAATTAAGCTGTTAGTTACACCTGCCAATGCCGAGACAACTACTGCAATTTTGTCTTTTTTTGCGTTTTTAGCAACTAAGTCAACAACGTGGCGTATGTTTTCGCCTGTGGCAACGCTTGTGCCGCCGAACTTCATTACAATTTTCATTTTTAGGACTCCGAGTTGTTATTTAGCATTCGGTTTGCTAACTTATGTCTTATGTCTAAAAGGTCCCTTAAAACTGCGCTGGCTGTTTCAATTCCGCCTGCTCCCCTTCCAATGAGGGTTTGGTCGGCAGCGTATTGAGTTGAGAAGGTTATTGCATTTAAGACGCCGCTGACGCACAATGGGTTGTTTTTGGGTACTTCAGTTGGTTTCACCGCTGCTTTATTCCCGTCTATTGAACCGATGAGCTTGATAGTGTTTCCTCGCTTTGAAGCTTCATCAAGCGCTTCTAAAGTAACTTCTCGGATGCCTGTTCTGTCAACATCTTTTAAAGTTATTTTTTTATTCATAATCCAATTCGACAAGATTACTACTTTGCAGGCAGTATCAAATCCGTCAATATCCATAGAAGGCTCCCTTTCAGCGTAACCAAGCTTCTGAGCGTTTGTTAGCGCTTCTTGGAAGGTCACACGGTTCTGAGACATTTCAGTTAATATGTAATTTGTTGTGCCATTTAGAATGCCTCTTATTGAGAGGATTTTGTCGCCTGCAAGGCATCGTTTGGCAAACTCCAGCATTGGTGTTCCGCCGCCGACTGTTCCGCTGAATCGTAGGTAAACATTGTTGTACTCCGCTAGCTCGGTGAGCGCTGGCATCGCTAGGGCTAATGGTCCTTTGTTGGTTGTTACAACATGTTTTCCCGTTTTAAAGGCTGTAGTGATGTGGGATAAGGCGGGTTCACCGTTTTTTATGTTGACAGGTGTGACTTCAACTACAACTTCTGCTTCAACTGAGGCGATTACGTCAAGTGCTTTCATACCTGGTTGTCCAAAGTCGCGGTCTGCTGATATGGGGTAGCCTCGTTTCTTAATTTCCTCAAGCTTTTCTGGGCTAAGACCTTTTGAATTAATAACTGCACCATCTATATCGGAGATGGCAACGATTTTTGGGTTAAACCCATAATCATTAACTTTTTCTGCCTGCCTCTGCGCGAGAATGGTAGTTACACCCTTTCCAACTATTCCATATCCTACCAAGATAATTCTCATTTCATTATCACCTAGCCAAAATAACTCTTCGAGTTTGCAAACCCAAAGCCTGCTCAATAGCCGATATTTCAGCGTCAACTTCAATGGGTTTTTCGCTTTGTTTAATTGCGGTATCAGGGTCCTTTAATCCGTGCCCCGTTGTAACGCAGACAACCCGTTCACTCCTCTCGATGACACCGTTTTGTACTAATTTTTTTAGTCCTGCAATAGAAGATGCTGATGCAGGCTCCACAAAAATGCCCTCAATCCGCGCGAGCATTTTCTGAGCATCAAGAATTTCTTCATCAGTTACCGTTTCAGCAGTTCCATGAGATTCATGAATGGCATTAACCGCTTTCCTCCAACTTACAGGAGCACCGATTCTGATAGCCGTGGCAATGGTTTCTGGGTTTTCAACTGGAATTATTTCGTCGCTTCCGGTTTTGATTGCTTGAGCTATAGGCGCTGAGCCAACGGCTTGTATGCCTGTCATTTTCGGAAGTGTCTTTATTAGGCCAAGTTCGTAAAATTCGGTTAAGCCTTTCCAGACTGCGCTTATGTTTCCTGCGTTGCCCACTGGGATTATAATTCTGTCTGGCGCTTCGTTGTTTAGTTGCTCGCAGATTTCATATCCCAAAGATTTCTGTCCTTCAATTCGGAAAGGGTTAATTGAGTTGAGAAGGTAAATGCTATTGTGTTTTTCAGCAAGCTTAAGCACAAATTCTAATGCTTGGTCAAAGTTTCCTCGAACCTGCAAAACTTTAGCTCCGTGAATCATGGCTTGCGCCAGTTTTCCGTAGGCAATCTTGCCTGACGGGATAAGGACTGTGCATTTTATTCCAGCTCTTGCGGCGTAAGCAGCTAAACTGGCGCTGGTGTTGCCGGTTGAAGCGCAAATGACGTGTCTTGCGCCAAGTTCTACGGCTTTAGTAACGCCAACGGTCATGCCTCGGTCTTTGAAGCTGCCTGTTGGGTTTTCGCCCTCATTTTTTACATAAACTTCTTTTAATCCTACTTCTTCGGCTAAACGTGGGGAACGATGTAATCCAGTTCCGCCTTCGTTTAATGTGACTATGTTTGCAGCTTCATGGATTGGCATAAAGTCTCGGTAACGCCAAACGGATAGGGGTTTTGTTTTCCAATCGCTTTCTTTGAGCGCTTGAGCTAACTCTTTGAAATCAAATTTTATTTCAAGAATATCTCCGCATTTCTTGCAGAAATACAAAATCTCATCTATGTCATATTGTGTTTTGCAGTTTATGCATTCTTGATGTGGCATATTTTCCTCTCCGTTAATTATTTTTTGTAATTGGGACTTTGTAGCTGAAATATCAACTCTAACATTATTAATTTTGTTGTAAGCTGTGGTGGTTCTTAACCCACCATGTTTGTTAAAGTTTCGTATGTTTTGAGGCTGTCTTTTTTCTCAACAACAATAATTGTTTCAGTCCAACATGAGATGAATTCGATTATGTTCACATTTTGCTCCGCCAACAAAGTTGCTAGAAATGCAACTACTCCCGGTGTAGCCTCCAATTCCTCTGGCGAATGAACAACAATCATCGTGCAATTATCATGCTTTACGAGCGCGTTTATGCGTTCAGGCAGCTCGCTTCTATCAAGTAAGTAAACAAATTTGCCGACTAAGTCAACTTCCATGCCCGTTTTAGCCGCGATTTCTTTGGCCGTGATTATTACTGCTTTGCGGTCGTAGACAGCTATGCTGCTGCGTTTAAGAAGAAGGAGGACTTTTTCTTCTCTGTTCTGCTTATGTTTTTGAAGTTCTTCTGAATAACGGCGCAGGGCGGCTTTTATGGCGCTTGTTTCGTTAGTTTTTATTTCTTTTTTTATTTGTCTTGACAGCTCGCTTAGGTTTACTATGCCTTTTTCTAAGGCTTCCAGTAAATATGGTTTGTTTCGCAGATAATTTCGTACGTCTTGAGCTATTGTCATATTATGGACTCAATGTATCAAATGGTACATTTAAATTTTATTAAGTAACAAAAATGTCACAATGTTTAAAAATACAGCGTTGAAGGTAAGGGGAATAATTCAGCTTGAAAAATGAGGGAGCAAAATGACTGAAAAAATCGTCTTAGCCTATTCAGGTGGATTAGACACATCCGTATTAATCAAGTATCTCCAAGAAAAATACGATGCACAAGTAATAACAGTCACCGTTGACGTCGGTCAAGGTGAAGACCTTAAAGCAGCTGAAGAAAAAGCTAAAAAACTTGGCGTTCTCAAGCATTTTTCAATTGATGCAAAAGACGAATTTGCAAAAGACTACATTTTCCCCGCCATAAAAGCAAATGCTCTCTACGAAGGAAAATATCCGATTAGCACAAGTCTCTCGCGTCCTTTAATCGCTGCAAAAATGGTCGAAATCGCTGAAAAAGAAGGCGCAACAGCCTTAGCTCATGGTTGTACCGGAAGAGGCAATGATCAAGTACGTTTTGACATTACTCTTGGCTCTATGGCTCCCGACCGAAAGATCATAGCTCCAGTACGTGAATGGGGTATGACGCGAGATGAAGAAATCGCTTACGCAAAAACCAAAGGGATCCCTGTTTCCAATGCTGCCAAAAAATACAGCATCGATGCAAGCGTTTGGGGTAGAGCAATTGAGTGTGGATTGCTTGAAGATGCAAGTCAAGCGCCTCCTGAAGACGCTTATGAATGGACTATTTCTGGTGAAAACGCACCAAATACAGCGGAAATTGTTACTCTGCAGTTTGAGGCTGGTGTACCTGTTGCAGTAAACGGCAAATCCATGTTGCCACTTGAACTTATTGAAGAAATGAATAAAATAGCCGGCAGAAATGGCGTGGGCAGAATAGATCACATTGAAGATCGGCTTGTTGGCATAAAATCACGGGAAGTCTACGAGTGTCCAGCCGCCACCGTGATTTTGGAAGCGCACAAAGACCTTGAAAAGATGGTCATGACTCGGCACCAAGTTCTGTTTAAACAGCAGGTTGATGCTGAATGGGTGTTCTTAGCGTATGCTGGGTTATGGGTTGATCCGCTTAAAGATGACCTTGACGCTTTCATTAACAAATCCCAAGAAAATGTAAATGGAGAAGTCAAACTTAAACTGTACAAAGGTAGCTTGCAAGTTATCGGACGTTCATCACCTTATTCACTCTACGACAAAAACTTGGCTAACTATAACATCAAAACATCTTTCAACCAATCCTATTCTGAAGGGTTCATTCAACTGTGGGGACTCCAAACAAGAATGTACAATGTACTCAAAAAGAAAAGCAAGCAAGTCGTAGGAAAGAAAAAGCAAGCCTAACTAAACATAAGCCAACGGGAAGGTAAAAAAGTGTCAAAGATACTGCATGGCGGACGATTATCCTCTATTCGTGAAGATGTAGCAAAGTTTACCTCTTCTCGAAAAGATGATGAACGTTTAGCTAATGCTGTCATTGACATAAACAAAGCCCATGTTATAATGCTCGTGGAACAAAAAATTATTCAGTGCGAAGACGGCGCAAAAATCCTTAAAGCCCTAAGTAAACAATCCCGCTTAACATTGGATCCTGCTGCCGAAGATGTTCATATGGCGATAGAAGAAAAAGTCCTTGAGGTAACAGGCGTTGAAGTCGGGGGGAATCTTCATGTTGCAAAAAGCAGAAATGATCAAGTTGCTACCGCTATCCGAATGCAGCTCAGAAAAGAACTCATCGACATGATGTTTAGTGTTCTTGCGATGCAGGAAAGCCTCTTAAAAACAGCCACCAAACATGTAGGCACCGTTATTTTAGAGTATACTCATCTCCAAGCAGCGCAACCTGTCACATTTGCACATTACTTACTTTCACACGTTCAATCTTTAGAGCGTGATTTGTCCAGACTTCAGAATTCTTATGAACGAGTTAATTTGTGTCCTCTCGGCGCAGGAGCCTTGGCAACGACAAGTTTTCCAATAAACCGTAAAAGAACCGCTGAACTCTTAGGATTCGACTCAGTGTTAGAGAATTCGCTTGATGCTGTGGGCAGTAGAGACTTCATACTCGAAACTCAAGCAGCATTGACTTTACTTGCTGTTAATTTGAGCCGTTTAGCGGAGGATTTGATAATTTGGAGCTCACAAGAGTTTGGCACAATTGAGTTGCCTGACGAATTCACTTCTACAAGCAGCATAATGCCTCAAAAGAAGAATCCGGAAGTGCTTGAGGTAATTCGTGCGCACGCAAGCTATGCATTGGGTGATTTTGTAGCTTCAGCGGCTGCTGTGAAAAGTCTGCCTTCAACATATAATCTTGACTTTCAAGAGGTTACTTCGAAGCTTTGGGCTGCAGTAGACAATCTATCCCAGTCGCTACGCATTTTTACGGCGCTTATTCCTAAATTGAAAGTGTCAACAGACGTTGAAACAAAAGCAGCAGCAGGCTTTGTTGGTGCAACGGAATTTGCTAACATGCTTGTACGAAAGTATAATGTTGCTTTTCGCACGGCTCACAAAATCGTTGGAGCTCTGGTTAAAGCTATGATTGATTCACACCAGACTTTGCTCGATGTCACACCTGAAGTTCTTCAAAAAGTTGCAGTTCAAACTGCAGGTGTTAAATTAATTGTTACCGAATCGGATATATCTGGATGCACCGATCCACGTAAACTGGTCGAAACCTATAAAGTGCAAGGCGGTCCTTCAGCCGTTGAGGTTGAAAAATCAATCGAAAAAGCAAACAAGAGCATGACAGAAGCAAAAAACAATACAGCTAAACTTAAAAACAACCTTGCTGATGCTGAAAAGAAACTTAACTCAACCTTAGAAACGTATGCTGTTTCACACAGCGTTAAAAACACAAAACTTAAAAATTCAAACACGCAGGTAGAATAGGGCTTTGGTCCCACAACATAGTACGTTCAACAAAAATAAAAAAGCGATTCTGCTTCTCGAAGACGGAACGTCATTTATCGGTAACGGTTTTGGAGCAACAGGAAAAATCAGCGGCGAAGTAGTTTTCTCAACTCAGATGGTTGGGTATCCAGAAGCCCTCACAGATCCATCCTATAAAGGTCAAGTTTTAACGTTAACTTACCCACTTATAGGTAATTATGGGGTTCCTTCAAACGAATTAAACCTTGGTCTTCCGCTCTATTTCGAATCCGACCACATTCAAGTTCAAGGATTGATTGTTCATGAATTATGTCAGGAACCTTTCCATTGGGCTTCAACAAGAACACTTGACAAATGGCTGCAAGACGAAGGGGCCCCAGGAATTTATGGCATTGACACAAGACGTTTAACAAAGAAGCTTCGAACTCACGGTGTCATGCTTGGGATTTTGCAGGTTTTTGAAGCAGGTGAAGAACCTGATATAGACGCGATTTTAAAGAACGGCAAAAACATACCTGACCCAAACTTAACTGATTTAGTTAAAGAAGTTTCAGTTAAAGAACCTATTAAATACAGCGTAGATGGCAAAAAAACTGTTGTCTTGATTGACTGCGGCGTAAAATATAGTATAATCCGTAATTTGCTTAAACGGGGAATAAACGTTGTACGAGTGCCCTATGATTCTTCAGCAAGCGACGTTATGGCTTACAATCCTGACGGAGTATTCTTAAGCAACGGTCCAGGCGACCCCAAGAAATGCACCGAAACAATCCAGTGCATAAAAGAACTAACGGAAAAAGTTCCTCTTATGGGCATTTGTCTTGGCGCCCAAATACTCGCATTATCAATGGGCGGTGACACTTACAAACTTAAATTTGGTCATCGTGCCCAAAACCAACCCGCTCTAGACATAAATAATAATCGCTGTTACATTACAACTCAAAATCACGGTTACGCAATTAATTTGGAATCGTTAAAGAAAACGCCATTGGATCCTTGGTTCCTTAATCCCAATGACAAAACTACTGAAGGCGTCAAACATAGAACCAAGCCCGTTTTCGCAGTACAATGGCATCCTGAAGCGTCGCCAGGACCATATGACACAGAGTTGCTTTTTGACAAATTCGCTAAAACCTTGGAGATTAAGTGATGCCAAAGTTTGATTGGATAAAGAAAGTGATGGTCCTTGGAAGCGGCGCAATCAAAATTGGAGAAGCGGCCGAATTTGATTATTCGGGGAGCCAATGCCTCAAAGCTCTCAAAGAAGAGGGCATTGAAACCGTATTGATTAACCCTAACATAGCCACAATTCAGACTGACCCACGCTTATCAGGCAAGGTCTATCTTCTTCCAGTAACAACAGAGTACGTCGAAAGAGTCATCGAGAAAGAACGCCCAGACGGCATACTCTTGGGTTTCGGAGGACAAACTGCCCTAAACTGTGGTTTGGAACTTGAGAAAAAAGGAATCCTGCAAAAGTACAATTGTAAAGTTTTAGGTACGCCTGTTAAAGCAATAGAGGATACTGGTGATCGAGAACGTTTCCGCCAAGCAATGCTCAAAGCAGGCGTTCCGCCATTGCAAAGTAAATCAGCTACAAGCATTTGCCATGCTTTGGAAGTGGCTGAGGAAATAGGTTACCCCGTTATAGTTCGTGTAGCTTATACTTTGGGGGGGAAAGGTGCTGGTGTAGCTCACAACGTTACAGAACTAAAAGAAATAGCGACCCGCGGAATAGCACAGAGTCGAATCGGTCAAGTCCTCATTGAAGAGTACGTTGGTCACTGGAAAGAAGTCGAATATGAAGTAATGCGTGACTACTCCGACAACTGCTTAACAGTTTGTAACATGGAAAACTTTGACCCTATGGGAGTCCACACAGGCGACTCAATAGTTGTTGCACCATCACAAACATTGACTAACCGTGAGTATCACCTAATCAGATCAACGTCAATAAATGCAATCCGGGCTCTGGGTATCGTTGGAGAATGCAACATTCAATGGGCATTGAATCCCAGATCAGAAGAATACCGTGTAATCGAAGTTAACTCACGTATGTCCAGAAGCTCTGCGTTAGCAAGCAAAGTAACAGGTTACCCCTTAGCCTACATAGCTACAAAACTAACACTCGGTTACACCCTTCCAGAATTAATTAACAAGGTAACAGAAGTCACAACCGCTTGTTTTGAGCCAGCCTTAGATTACATAACCGTCAAAATCCCTCGTTGGGACCTGCAGAAGTTTAAAAATGCAGATCGCCATGTTGGTCCCCAGATGCGTTCCGTTGGCGAGGTCATGGCAATTGGACGCTGTTTTGAAGAAGCGCTGCAAAAAGCTGTGCGCATGTTGGATACGGGCAAAATTGGGTTAGTTTGCAACCCTGAGGATTCTGAGACGGAATCTGAAGAACACTTAAGAGATGAAATGGCTAATCCCACGGATGAACGGCTCTATAAAATTGTTAAAGCATTAAATATTGGTATACCTATCCCCGAAATATATCGTATAAGCGGCGTAGACCCATTTTTCCTTCACAAAATCCAGAATATTATTGATATGGAAGCAGAACTTCGCAAGCTAAACCTTGCAGAAGGCTCCGCATCAGAAATAATTCGTGAAGCTAAACGCTTAGGCTTCTCAGATCAACAAATTGCACAATGCCAAAGCACTGACGAATTCACAATCAGGGCATTTAGAAAAAACGCTAACATCGTTCCTGCAATAAAACAAATTGACACTTTAGCAGCTGAGTGGCCTGCAAAAACAAACTATCTTTACATGACTTATGGCGGAGACGAAGACGACATCGAATTAAGCACTACACCCAGCAAAGTTATTGTGTTAGGAGCAGGTGTCTTTCGTATCGGTTCAAGTGTCGAGTTTGACTGGTGCGGCGTCAACACTATCTGGGCACTTAAGAAAAACGGCATAAAAGAAGCAATCATGGTCAATTATAACCCCGAAACCGTCTCAACAGACTACGATGTTTCAGACAAACTCTACTTTGAAGAATTATCGACAGAACGAATCTTGGATATTTATGATAAAGAAAACCCAATGGGCGTAATCACAAGTGTTGGCGGTCAAATTCCAAATAATCTAGCCATGCCGCTCTCGAATGCTGGCGTAAAACTTTTGGGCACATCTGCTGAAAACGTTGACTTAGCTGAAGACCGCTCCAAATTCAGCGCGCTTCTTGATCAACTTGGGATTTCTCAGCCTCCTTGGAGTAAACTGCTTTCAATTGACGAAGCGAAGCAGTTTGCAGAAAAAATTGGTTTCCCAGTTATTGTGCGTCCAAGCTATGTTCTGTCCGGTTCAGCAATGCGTGTGGCATATAATGAAGCCTCGCTTGAGAATTTTCTTAACTTAGCCGCGAAGGTTTCTCGTGACCACCCAGTCGTAATTAGTAAATTCATTAACCGCGCTAAAGAAGTTGAGGTTGACGGCGTTTCAGACGGCGAAACTGTATTTATTGGCGCTATAATGGAGCATGTGGAAAACGCTGGAGTTCACAGCGGCGACGCAACTATGACCATACCACCTCAAGCATTAAAACTTGAGGTTCAAAAGAAAATTGAAGATTGCACTCAACGAATCGTTAAAGCCCTCAATATTCATGGGCCCTACAACATTCAATATCTTGTCAAAGATGACGTAGTGAACGTTATTGAATGTAACCTGCGAGCATCGCGTTCAATGCCGTTTGTGAGCAAAACACGGGGAATAAACCTAATAGAACTCGCAACTTTGGCAATGCTGGGCAAAAAAATAGATGGCGTTACACTCTCCCCAATGACTCTTGCACCTCACGTCGGGGTTAAGGTTCCACAATTCAGCTTTATGCGCTTAAGTGGCGCTGACCCAGTTCTCGGAGTTGAAATGCTTAGCACTGGCGAAGTTGCTTGTTTAGGCGAAAATTTCTCTGATGCATTTTCTAAAGCATTGCAGTCCGCAGAATTTAACATTCCACCCAAAGACGGCGCAGTTTTCATCAGCGTCGGCGGTGATGAAGAACGTAAAAAACGTGTGGTGCCTATAGCTAAGGCTTTTGTTGACATGGGCGTCAAAATCTATGCAACAGCTCACACCGCGAAAGTCCTTAACGAAGCCGGGGTGAATGCAACCGTGCTCTATAAAGTCAAGGAAGCTCAAGCTAACCCAAACATTTTGGATTACTTACAAGAACACAAAATAGATTTAGTCATTAATGTGCCCATAGCTAACCGCCAGAACAGTTTCTCGGACATCTTGACCGACGGCTACATTATCCGACGGCAGGCAGTGGAATTCAACATACCAGTTATCACGAATTTACAGTTAGCGGCTGCGTTGGTGGATGTTCTAAAACAGAAGGGCAAAAACGGTACTTCAATCAAATCCCTCAATGAATACATGGATGCCCTGCCCTGGAAACTTTGGTGACAAATCTATTTTTGCATTTGTAGAAATGCACTCATTTTTTTGGCAGTATATTTTTTCTTTATGCTTCAGTTTGCTTTTTTGCTTTCTTCGCATAAGTTCGATGTTTAATCATAAACAAAATTGATAAGGCTTCGTTTAAGAAGATGACCTAATCTTTACAAGATATGATATCGAATTTGATCCGGGAACCGCTACCAGCTTTCACTATTTTACCGGTGAGTTCTTTGCGAATCAACCTTGTCGATTAATTGATTATTGCACAAAAAATATTAACTTGCGATTCCTTTTCGATTGGCATTAAAGGTAAGCTACTTTGTCTAAACAAGCCAAAACTCGGACAGTAGAAGAGATTAACCAGAAAATAAAAAATGGCGATGTTCAGGTTTTAACTGCTGAAGAAATGAAAAAACTAGTTGAAAGCAGCGGCGTGGAAGTTGCCTTCAATGAAATTGACGTGGTAACGACAGGCACTTTTGGAGCCATGTGCAGCTCTGGTGCAATTATTAATCTTGGGCACTCTGACCCGCCGATTAAAATCGACCATGCATGGATGAACGATGTGGAAGTATGCCATCCAGGCGCAGCAGTCGACCTGTTTATCGGCGCCACAAACATGTCAGAAAAACAACCGTTTGAATATGGAGGCGGACACGTAATTCAAGACCTTGTAGCAGGAAAAGAAGTTGAACTTCGAGCAGAAGGCTATGGAACAGACTGCTATCCCAGAACACAAATAAAAACGAACATAACTAAAGACGATTTGAACCAATTCTACTTGCTGAATTTTCGCAACTGCTACCAACGCTACAACTGCGCCGTTAACACAAGCGACGAAACAATTTACACTTACATGAGTAAACTTTTGCCTCGATTACGAAACGCAACATTTTCTGGTGCAGGAGAACTAAATCCGCTGATGAATGACCCAGACTACGAGACCATTGGTTTGGGCACTCGCATCTTTCTTGGCGGAGGACAAGGTTATGTCATTGGCGAGGGAACACAGCATAGTCCAAAAAACTTGAACGGCACCTTAATGGTTAAGGGAGACGCGAAAAAGATGTCGCCTGAATTCTTGCAGGGCGGAGCTTTCACAAAGTATGGCACCTCAATGTATGTTGGCTTAGGCATTCCTATTCCAATTCTAAATGAGGGCTTAGCTAAGAAGACCGCGATTCGAGACAGCGAAATCATGACTGATGTTGTTGATTACAGCGCGCCTCGAAGAGACAGACCTAAGCTTAGGCAAGTGAGCTATAAAGAGCTAAAGTCTGGCGCTATAACAATTAACGATAAAAAAGTCAGAGTGAGCTCCTTATCCAGTATAAAGATGGCAAGGAAAGTTTCAGTGACACTGAAGTCTTGGATTGAAGAAGGCAACTTCTTCCTAACCGCGCCTGTTGAACGGTTGCCAAATGACACCGTCTTTAAGCCGATGCGGCAGACAGAAGAAATCCCATTCGTTATGAGCGTTATGCATAAAGCCGTTACGTGCACCGAGGCTGAAGATATACAAGCTATCGCACATCGAATCGTCACCAAATCAGTTAACCACATAGTCGTTATTGATGACGCCGGCAAATTGAAGGGCATTGTTACATCTTGGGATGTCACACGGGCTATGGCTGAAGGCAAAAAAGCATTAGCCGACATTGAAACGCACAATGTCTTCACTGCAAAACCAGATGAACCACTTGAAGTAGCTTCAAAACGTATGGCGCAACACAACATTTCCGCTTTGCCAGTTATCGACATTGAAAAGAAAGTGCTAGGCATAGTCACTTCAGAAGATGTTTCTAAACTATTAGGACGGTAAAAACATGGTGCGCATATTCTTAAGATTCTCAGAAGAACTGGTTTCGCAGCCGATTGCATCTCAAATAATTATTGAATACAAAGTGCCGATGGTGATTTTGTCAGCGCAAATAAGCTCAAAGGGCGGCGAAATACTAGCCGAAATCCCGGATGAGCAACAAGAAAAAATAGTGAAAGCCTTCAGAGACAGAGGAATCATTGTCACAGTGCCTAAACTTATCGAAGTTGACAATGAAAAATGCTTTAGTTGCGGTTCCTGTATTGCTCTTTGCCCAGTTGAAGCCATATGCTTAGACAAAGATTCCACAGTTGTATTCGATAAGGAAAAATGTGTAGGAAGCACCTGCAGCATCTGCGTGGACGCATGCCCCGCAAGAGCAATAAAATCTATCAAGCAAAACAACAATGACCAATCAGTACCGAGCAATAGGAAAAATAAATGAACCCTAACCTGTTCAAAGAAAACTTCACTCTAAAAGAATCCCAATGCACAATCCTTTCTGATCAGCAAAAAGCCATCCAAGCTGCAAAAGAATCGATCAGACGCAACAGAAGAGAACTCGAAATTTACGTCGAAGCCCACCCAAAATTTCTGTACACACTAAAACCGTTTCCGCCACCAGAAAAACCCCTTGTTGCTAAACTGATGGCTTTGGCGGGGGAAAAAGCGGATGTTGGCCCTATGGCAGCGGTTGCAGGAGTTATAGCTGACTTAGCAGTAAACGACATGACTCAAACGGGTTGTGAAATCGCTGTTGTGGAAGATGGCGGAGAAATTTCTGCGCAATCAAACATTCCCGTTGACGTCGCCGTCGCTGCAGGAGAAGAGCCCCTATCCAAACGGTTCGGGTTTCGACTGATAGATTTCCCAATCGGGTTAGCCACAAGTTCAGGACGTTTTAGTCACGCTTTAAGTTTTGGAGATGCAGAGGCAGCCACGGTTTTTTGTACAAGCGCCGGTTTAGCAGATGCAGCAGCCACAGCTGTTGGTAATGTGGTTAAGGGAGAGGATGTGCAAATGGCGATTAAAGCTGGCATTAGTAAGGGTCTGAGTATTGGAGGAGTTGATGGTGTGTTGATAATCTACAAAGGGCAGGTTGGGACTGCAGGTAGAATCCCGGAAATAATTAAGGTATTAAGCTAAGCAATGTTATCTTCCAGTTATTGTCTTTCATCCGTTGGTGTTATCGATTTTTTCTTGGTTTTTTTCTAGAAATTAGGCTTTGAAAACGGGAAAACGCCCAATCATTTACGAAAACTCTTAAATTATACATTACCCAACTGAACTGCTAGGTCTCTTCAATGTCATCAAACACTAACCCGCTTGAAATCCAAAGCTACGACGATAAAACAAAAATGTTTTATGTAAAATCACAAAACGGTAATGTTGTGCAGGTTCAAGATACCTTTGCCGAAATGTTTGGTCTTTGGGCAGGGAGAGTTTTGATTACAGCAGTAAGTGAAAAATGGGCGTTGACTGCGGCAAACTTAACCACGGGTTTTGCTACAAGCGTAATTGAAGCAACCGCCGAAGCAGCAGTCGAACGAGTGGTTCCAGCAGATCAGACACCAGATAAAAGACCTGGCGTACTTATTCAAATTTATAATCGTGACCGTTTTGAACTCAAACATCAACTTATGCAGCGTATCGGCCAATGCACTTTGACTTGCCCAACAACCGCAGCCTTCAACGGCTTAGTCGGCAAACGAACATTAGATGTTGGTAGCAGCCTACGCTACTTTGGCGACGGGTTCCAGAAAAAAGCCATGTATGGGGGAAGAAAATGCTGGAAGATTCCAGTTATGGAAGGCAACTTCTATGTTGAAAATGGCTTTGGTGCAATGGAAGCAGTTGCGGGTGGTAACTTTATGATTTTTGCAAAAGATCAAACATCAGGATTAAAAGCCGCTGAAGCAGCAGCAGATGCAATCCGCGCAAATGCTCCTGATGTAATTATGCAGTTCCCCGGCGGAGTTTGTCGTGCAGGAAGCAAAGCTGGCTCTCTCAAATACAAACTAAAAGCTTCAACTAACCATCCTTATTGTCCAACATTGCGTACACTCGTTCCTGATAGTGTTGTTCCAGAAGGCGTAACGTGTGTTTATGAAATTGTTATGAATGGCTTGTCATTGGACGCTGTTAAAAAAGGCATGAAAGAAGGTGTTACTGCGGCAGCCGGTGTACTTGGGGTAGTAAAGATTTCATCGGGAAACTATGGTGGCAAACTGGGTCCTTTCAAGGCGTATCTTAGAGATGCCATAGGCGCACCAGCTCCAGAACCAGTAGCAGCACCTGCTGCTAAGCCAAAAGCCTAACAACTTCCTTTTTTGTGTCGCAACTTTTATTTGATTCGTTTTTAACGTTAGTTATCCAATAAAGCGAGTATTTAGTGAATTATATTGAGTACAGCGAAAAAATCGTCTCTTGAACTATTCCGGCTGCGGAAAATGATTAATTCCTTAGCTACCAAAGAGGGCAGCCACACAGAACTCATTACTGTTTATGTTCCGCCGGGCAAACAAATAAGTGATGCCCTTAACCTGCTAAGAAACGAATATGGAACCGCCAGCAACATCAAATCAAATGTTACGCGAAAAAACGTACTTGACGCAATCACTAAAGCTCAACAGAAACTTAAATTATTCAAAGATCCAGGCGAAAAAGGCATAGTAGTTTTTACAGGTGCTCTTCTAGGAGAAGGCGCTGCACCCGGTACCGAACGTATGGAATCATACGTTATTGTTCCTCCAGAACCTATCAGAATTTTCCTCTACCGATGTGACTCACGATTCCACACTGAACATCTCCAAGAGATGCTACGGGAAAAAGAAAGCTATGGAATCTTGCTAGTAGACGCCAATAACGCTACTATAGCAATTTTGCAGGGTAAACGTCTTGAGATTGTGCGCCAAATGCATTCAGGTGTCACAGGTAAAACTAAAGCGGGTGGGCAATCAGCCCGTCGGTATGAACGTTTGCGGGACATGCAACTTAACGAATATTTTACTCGCGTTGGGGTGCATGCGAACGAAGCTTTCCTACCCCTTGACAATTTGAAAGGCATAATTCTTGGAGGGCCTGGTCCGACCAAATATGATTTTGATAAAGGCGGATATTTGAATTATCAGTTAAAAGACAAAATTCTCGACATAGTTGATACAGCTTATGTAGAGGAGCAGGGCGTAAAAGAAGTGATGGACAAAGCGCCGGAAATTATGAAGAAAGTCCGCTACATCGAGGAAAAGGAAATCATGCAGAAATTCCTCTACGAAGTCGGACATGACACAGGATTAATAACTTACGGAGAAGCCGAAGTGAGGCGGCTATTGCAGGCAGGAGCAGTCCGCTTGCTTCTTTTATCTGAAAGCGTTGATTTGGTCCGTGTCACCATCAAATGCAGCGCATGCGGCTACGAAGAACAGCACACCGTTAAAACCCCAGATGAGCCAGCTTTCGAACAAGGGTTGGTTGGCAAGCCTTGTGCGAAATGCAGTGCACCTTCATTCACCATAGTTGATAAAAAAGATGTTGTTGATGACTTGGCAGAACTGGCTGAACTTGGGGGCACGGATGTAGAGGTCATTTCTACTGAGACTGAAGAGGGGCAGATGCTGAAGAACGCGTTTGGTGGAATAGCTGCCATGCTCCGATTCAAACAACAGCAAAGCTAAGCTCTGTGAAAAAAAATAATAAAAATTATTAGTGATTCTGTTAATAAGTTCAGAACTTTTGGGGTAAGGTGTTGGGGGTTTGCCCCTCTCCCTTTGAACTACATTATTTCTACTTGTCTATGCGCTTGTTTTGCATATAAGTGGTATTTCGGTTTCCGATATATCAAAGATCATTTGTAAGCAAAAGCTGTTCTGCCTGACTCTTGCTTAAACCCTTTACGAAAAATTGCTTGTGTCTGGAAGTGGCGCCTGAGACCACCTCAACTTTAGCATGTAAAAGTTTTGAAAATTCTTTAAGAATTTCCCTATTTACCTTGCCCTTGACTGGTTCTTCGGTGGAGTATACAATTATTTCTTCTCCGTCAATCTCCATGCTGAATTTTGGTGAGTTAGGTTTAACAAAAATTGTGAGGATAACTCCGTCTCTGGTTTCGCTTATGCTCATGCAGTTATGCACTCGGGAGCTTGCGATGCTTTGCTGTTTTGTAGTGCCCAACTAAACTTGTTTCGCAGTGTTGTTGGGTAGAATTTTTCGATGTCAAACTTCACTTTTTTAGCCCACTTCACATACGCGGTCGGGTCGATGTAGGATTTTAGCGATGTCCCTAAGTTGTATTCTTTGGTTAGCTTGGTTAATTCCAAATCAAGTTTAGCTCGTTGCAGTCGGGTTTCAAGTGATTCGGTTTTTTTGCCTTCAGTCTTTTTCACTTTAAGCTGCTGTTCAAGTAATTTTATGTTTTCTTCTTTTTTCTCCAAGCGCTGATCAAACGTCGGTGGAACCTTGCGTTTGTGATTGGCGACTTCGGCCACTTTAAAATTAGCCATCTTTGCCGCATAAACTTTGCAGTAATCAGGATCTTCTTTGGTTATTCCACTTTTTTCAAGTTCTTCTCTGACAGTTTTCGTGCATCTCCAAGTACGGAAAACCTTAGCGGTTAATTTGGGCATTTTTTCAGACAGGAAACGGGCGACCATTTTGGAGTCAACGCCTTCGAATAGATATTCTTTGCTTGTTTTGGAATAGTATTGGATGTTTCGGATGACTTCTGGTGGTGCTGGGATGTCTTTTATCCATCTGACGCTGTCTTTGCCAAGAAAGTCAAAGTGTATGATGTTGCCTTCTATTTTGATGTGCTCAGCCCGAAGAGTGATAGCGCCTACGGTGTCAGCTTCGTCTGGGTCTTTTTCGTCTCCAACCCTCATGTTTGGCACCAGAATCAGCCACGCGACAGTTGCGGTTTTACGCCTTAAATCTTCTTTATCATTTAGGTTTCTAAGAATGTGCTGTTCAACTGTCTTAATTTGCTTGCCTAAGGTTTCGGCTTTTTGAAATTTCTCTTTTTCGCGGTTCTGCTTTAGAAAAGCTGTATCGCTGAACCAGACATATTTGATTTTTCCTGTAAGCTTGTCTTCCCATTTGGCAACATACATTTTGTTAGGTTCCCAAACGATGCCTTTCCAATTCCCTGCTGGAACAGACGCTTCAGGAGGTAAATTAAGAATTATGTCCTGCTCAGCTGGACCATCCTTCCATTTTCCACGTTGCGGATGATCACCACGACCAGCAAAAAGGCACGATGGCTCAGACGTCCAGTTGGCGATCTCAATTTTTTGCCCGTCAAGTGAAGCATAACCATATTTTTCTTTAAACTCAAGCCGTTTGACTTTGCGTTCTTCTGCTTGTTGTTTTTTGATTTCTTTGGTTAATGCTTCTTTTTTGGCTTTTTCGCTTTCAATGAAATTGGCGACTTGTGTGAAATCTATTTCTTGATTTGTTAACGGGCTGCCGTTGTTTACAGTTGCTGGTGGATCCTCAATGCTGTTTAGGTACTTTGGAATAAAACTGTTAAGATACGTTGCATTGGGGTTCTCGTTTTTGATCTCGTTTAAAAACTCTTTCATGAAATTGTGTTTGAAAACGTTGTCAGGCGGAGAGACGGTTGATAAAGTTTTTCTTACCCACGCAACCGCCATTTGCTCACTTTTAGGCATTAATTTCAATGTTTGACCATTAATTTTGATATTGAAACCTTTGTAATCGTAAATTGGAACGAATATGCCGTTATGCTGTAAACTTTTCATAACATGCTTCATTAATTAAACCTCAATACTTCGGCAAATACATTGCTTGCCAATATGTGCTAATACATAGTTTTTCTGCTTTTCGGTCTGATGATGCGACTTTCCATAACTTTGCTTCGATGCTTAAAAACATATGGCAGAAAATGGCAAAGTTTACTCAAAAAAACTTTTTGTGTTTTCTTGTAGCCCTATCAATCTGCAGCTTCTTATATACTGCTTCAACATCTTTCCGTTCAACATATCCTTTATGAGGTCGGAAACCACCTGAAAACCCGCCTGGAATATGCATGAGTTCGTGAATCAATGTTCTTTCTTTATCCTCAGGAGTCATTCTGTCAAATATTTCTGAGATAACTTCAATTGTGTAGGATGCAGGCAGATTTAGAACTCCCTGCCAAATCTTGCCTAAGCCATGGATGCGGGCGATTGTGCGTCGGGCTTTCGAGCCTTTGCTTCGTACACAGAATACAAATTGTGGCACAACATGATAAAATTCGCATTCCTCAGCTAACTGATCGACTTGCTTTTTGATTTCTGGGGCTTCAAAATATTTAATCGGCATCCCTTCTCTCTCCTTGATGGCATTCTATATATTTGTTGGATTTAAAAGCTAAGTGCTTCTTTGCAATATTTTCTTAAGTTCCATCCAGAAGGTGGCAACAAATGCTACTGCAATAACTAAAACCCAATTTTGAAGACTCAACCCTGTAACTTGCAAAGCGCTCTGGGTAATTGGCGATGACGTAGCAACAATTAACGTTACAAACACGAGCAGTGCCCAAAGAAGCATAACCTTGTTTGATAACAAGCCCTCTTTTATCAAAGGCTCTCTGTCAGAACGGAAGTTCAAGGCCAAGAAAATGTGCCCAAACATCCATGTTGCAAAAGCTACTGTCCTCGCCAAGGGTATGTTTTGTGTGGTATACCATGCAAAAAGGTATGTAACAGTAACAGCTAAAAAGAGGCTTAAAGACCCCAAAAAAAGGGTTTTAAGCACGGGTTTGTTGAGGAATTTTTCTTTGGAGTCGATTGGCGGTTTGTCCATTATTCCCGCTTCTGCTGGTTCAGCTACAAAAGTGGCTGACGCCGCCAAATCCATGAATAATTCAAGAACTATAATTTGGATAGGCGCAAACGGCAAAGGAATTCCGAGTATTATTGGCATAAGAAAAATTGAGACCAAAGCTACTTTGCAGGCAAGGTAGTAGCGGACGCCTTTTCGAAGGTTGCTGTAGAGTTTACGTCCTTCCTTGACTGCAGTTTCTATAGTGGCAAAATTGTCATCCGTTAAAATCATGTCTGCTGTTTCTTTAGCCACATCAGTTCCACGGATGCCCATGGCAATTCCGATATGGGCTTCTTTGAGAGCTGGGGCATCATTTATTCCATCTCCCGTAACAGCTACGATTTCGTCATTTTCTTCGAGGAGGCGAACTAGCCGCAATTTGTCTTCGGGAGTTACACGCGCAAAAACATTTGCGCTTTTTAACTCATTTCTGAGTTCATGATCGGTCATTTGTGAGATTTCGACGCCAGTTAACACATTGGAACTGTTTATTCCAACTTGGGACGCGATAGCTCTGGCAGTTTCGGGGTGGTCACCTGTGATCATTATGACCTTTATGCCTGCTTTTTGGAAGGCTTGGATTGATCCTTTTACTTCTTTTCGCGGTGGATCAATGAAGCCCAAGATACCGACGAAAACGACTTCGCTTTCAAGATTTTGTTTACCAAAGGAATCGGCTTGTAGTCTGTGGTAGCCAAAACCGAGTAGGCGTTCACCTGACTGCGCCATTTGCATCATTACTTTAATTACTTCATTTCTGGCGTCTTCATCCAGAATTGTTTCTTCTCCTGCTACGAGGATTTTTATTGACTGAGACAAGATTTTCTCAGGTGCTCCACTTGTTAAGACAACTCTTGAATTGCCATATTGATAGATGTAAGAAGCGAGTTTTCTTTTGACATCAAAGCTTAACTCGTCTTTTAAAATCCACCCTTCCGAAGCTTTCTGAGCATCTATTCCATCTTGTTTGAGACGTTCAAGAATTGCTTGGGACATCGGATTACCCAGAACCATGCCGCTTGCAGAGTTTGCAATGGCGTCGCTAGCTAAAAACGCGGTTCGCAGCGCTGCTTTCTCGTTTTCTTTGAAATCTTGGCTTTTGTAAACTGTGCTGTCAAAGTATAGGTGTTCTAAACGCATTTTGTTTTCTGTTATTGTCCCTGTTTTATCTGTGGCTATTATCGTAACGTTCCCAAGGGATTCAGTTGCCCGTAAACGTTTTACTATGACACCTTTTTGGGATAATGCATAGCTTCCTACGCCAAGAACCATTGTGATTATGATTGGGAGTTCTTCTGGGATAACAACAAAGGCTAACGATAATCCGTAAAGTATGGCTTCTGCGGGGCTGGGTTGTAATCCTCTGATGTAACTTAAAATGGGGATGAGGATTGCAAAGAAAAGGGCAATCCAAACTAATGTTTTTGATAGTTGCTTCATGGCCAATTGTAAGGTTGTTTTTGGTTCTTTTGCTGCTTTTGTTATGCCTGCTACTCTTCCGAGCTCCGTATTTACTGAAGTTGCCGTTACCAGGGCTTTGGCTCTTCCTCGAGTGACCACGGTTCCGGCGAAAAGCATGTTTGTTTGTTCTGTGACTCGAGTTTCACTTTCCAAAATTGCAGTGGCATCTTTGGCTACTGGAAAAGATTCTCCAGTTAATGAGGACTCATCAATATCCAGCCCAAACCCCTCAAGTAATCGAGCGTCTGCTGGAACTCTTTGACCTGTCTTTAAAACTAAAATATCGCCTGGAACGATCTGGGATGTTTCAACTTCTCGAAGTTGACCTCCTCGAAGAGCAGTCGTAGTTGGCGGTGCCAGCTGCTTTAAAGATGCGATTGAATGTTTTGCTCTGTATTCATTCCATACCTCAGCTAAAACAAGAACTATTATTATTACAATTATTGTTAACGCGTCGGTTAGGCTGCCTAAAATACTGTAAAGAACGCCAATGGCAAAAAGCAGTAATATCATTGGTTCAGTAATTTCTTCTCGAAGAATTCCGAGGAAGCGGATTTCTCTTTGCTGGACAAGAATATTTCTTCCATACTTGTCGAGCCGCTGAGCTGCCTCTTGATCTGTTAAACCCCTATCAGGATTAACGCCTAATTCATGAATTAGCTCTTGGGGGTTTTGTGAATGCCACTGGCTCATTGCAGCACCTAAGATTGCAATTTGCGAAGGAAATTTGCCCTAAAAACATTGCGTAACCAATCGCTAACATTTTGGCACATGCTTTGTTTTCTATTTCACTATTTATGTTACAAATAACGCTTAGTCGAATCCAAACATGAATTCTGCCGAGAAAATTTAAAGCTAAAAGGCTTAAATTGAGAGTGAAAGATGTACTATCGAATTGTGAGCAATCGCCTAAGAGCTATTTATTTTTTGAAAAAAGTATCAGGCTTTTTATCCAAAACTTTATAACATCGCCAAGCCCTTTGGATTCTAAAAAGGTAGATTCAAGATGAAATTCGGCACATACATGTTTGAAGCAAAGAAAGTTCCAGGCTTTGACTTTGACCTTTTCCGCGTGAAACCAGAAGTAGGCAGACGAATGCCACCGCAACCTGATATGTACAGCAACATCGCTATTTTCGGAGACAACGTTACCGCCAGAAATCACCCTGATTGGATTTCACAGTCCGCTTTAGGTCCAGCATGGAGAACAAACGACAACTTTAACGTCAGATGGGACGTCCTCTGCGCAACTCAACCTGAACACCGTGCAGAACAACTAGACTACATGGAAGACGTTGCAAGAAAAAGCCCAGGCATATGGCTAAACAGCATCCACTTCGCAGAACACGGACACTGCATTTGCCCACGCTGCAAAGCACTTCACGAAAAGAGCGGTTTAAGCTGGTACGAATGGAGACGAAAAGAAATCACTGAATACATGGCTGCAACAAGTGAACGCGTACGTGACAGGGCAAAAAGCCAATTTGTCATAGGTGTACTTCCAGACCCAGTTACAAACTATGAACGCTTTGGCGTCAACTTCGACGACCTAGCACCACTCACAGATGAATTCCTCGTTGTTATGTTCAGCAAAAACTACGCTACACCATGGTATTGGGAAATGCTTACCCGCAACTTCAAGAAAATATTCAAAGACAAAAAACTAAACATTGCATTGTACGTTATTGGCCCCGGCGACGACCCAAGAGAAACACCAACACCAAGCGAGCTCTTAACAGTTTCAGTTCGTATGGCAAGAGCAGGCGTAGATGGGATTCTATACCTGACTGACAAAGCATACCAGATGGTAGAGTTCCAGAAAGCTATGATTGCTCAGAAAGATGTTCGCGAACGTTTGAAGAGTTACGGCGGCAAAGCAGGTCAAGAAGTTCTCGACTTAGTTACAAGTTGGGAAAAGATAGTAGAATAAGCCTCTAAAAAAATACATTGCACGCATGAGTGGTGAAAACCACCAGGCTGCCCTTTTTATTTATTCAACAGAATTAAGCTTGCTTTTAAAAGAAGAAAAAAGTTTGTCGCTCTTATTAACTAAGAGTTGTTTTGTGCTAAGATTTTTATTGGATGTAGTTTAAAGTTTTGTTTTGGCTTTCGTGGATTTCTTTCATCGACTCATACTGAGCTTCGATCAGAATTTTAAGCGAGTCAACGTTTGTTTTTATGCTTTCTATTTCTGCAGTTTTGAGGAGAACTCCCGATTTTGAGAGCTGCTCATTTATGTTGTCAACGGTTACTTCAAGCACTTTAACTTTAAACGCGAAAATTTGAAGCGTGTAAAGTAGGCTTAGTTGAGCGTTCAAATTTTCCAATTGATCTAAATAGCGCGTTTTTTTGATGAAAGCCTTAATTTTTTGGTCTTGTGAAGCTTCAGGCGACTGCATTATTTGCTCATATAGAGCGGATTGTTTCCAAGTTGCCTCTTTTGTTTCGTCCACGGTTTTCTGAATTCGTTTTGATGTTTTAACTAAGAGTTCTAATACTTCATCCAAACTATTCTCCCCCAAATTAACGGTAACTATACACTCAAGAGACCTTATCAACCATTACCATTATATAAAATTTTAAAACTAACCCAAAAAGCCGAGAATTTTTTAGAAGACCAGTACAACAAATATTTATTACACTATGTTGAATCGCACAAAAATAAATTTCTTTATCTTGCTGAATACTTGCTAAATGTCATCCAAGAAATATCCGAAATAGCCAAAAGGACATTAATAAGGCTTTTTTATTAAGTGCTTTCCAGAAATGCTACTTAGTTTCAAGCGATAAGAAGGGTTTGCTTGGGAAGGATTGCTTTTCTGCTTTTTCCACATAAACTCATGCAGTTCCCAGAGTTTCCGTCATTCATTCTGCCATATTTCTGATGATGATTAGCCTTTCAATCGGTGTTTTGCTGAAGAAAAGAGCGAAATCGGCTTCTTAATCTATTTGCGATTCATCGTTTTCAAGAAAAAATGATATTGCTACTTGAAGTGCAACGTCTTCTATTATCCATATCTCAATAATTACAATCTTATTCAAAAGTATTAAAAAATAAAAAGAAAATAATTTGGATTTATTAAAGATTTTTCAGCTAAATTAGCTTAATATCTTCTTGGTGGTCTACGCTTTGAGTAACACTCACGGCAATAAACTGGCCTTGTACCGTCTGGCTTGAAAGGAACATCACATTCTTTTCCGCAATCGGCGCATGTTGCCTTGTGCATCTCTTTTGGATATGACATACTGTTTTTCACTTCCTGTTTTATTACTTTGCAAATTGCTTTGCAGGTTTGTCTAATGCAGAACTTGCTATAAAGCCTATCCGTTTACAAAAAAAATTTTGATGAAGAAAACGTCTGATAAAAGTTGAATTAGCCACTTAACTCATAGGAAACGAGTTCTTGGTATAACTTCAGGTTTTGTTTTGATATTGATTTCTCTTAATTACAAAATTTAAACGAACTAAAAATAGAAGATTACTTCGTTTTTCTAAAAGAAACTTTAGAAATAATTGATTAGGTCAACCTTTGATTATTATGGTAAGTCTACTCTTTCAATTTTGGCAATATCTTTGTTGCCCATTCAATTTTAGTGTTATAGATTTCGCGTAATTTTAGCGTACTGCTGACTTCTTTTGGTTTTGCCATCATTTGTTTTTTGGATCGGCTCATCGTCGGATTTCGTTTGGGCTGTCCTTTTCTTTTAGTTTTATAACTTTCACGGTTCATATTGATCTCTGCCTACTTCAAAGTTTAAGAACTAACATATAGAAGTTTGCCCCTATTTTCCAAAAAATTTTAATTAACAGGCAAACCGAGAAGGGTACCTTATGACTGGTTACCTATTGCTTATGCATCTTTTTTTAGCGTTTGCCGTCGGAAGCCTATGGGTAACTATTGTCACAATTGTTGCAGAAAAGAAAGGCAACATATTAGGCGGCATCCTTGGAGGACTTCCATCAACATCCGCCTTTTCCTTTTTCTTCATTGGAATTTATCAATCTGCAAACAACGCAGTAGAAGCCACAACGGTTTTTCCATTGGCCTTCGGAATTACGAGTGCTTACCTATTTTTTTACGCTTTTTTCGCAAGGAAAAGTTTCGCTCGGGGAATTATTCTATCTCTGTCCATATGGTTCGCGGGTTCGGGATTAATTGTTGTTTCGGGTCTTGGCAATTTTGTTTTTTGCCTAATTGCGGGCACAGCTATTTCTGTCTTAACTTACTATTTTTTCAATAAGCTTAAACTTCAAAACCTAAAAGGCGAAAAAAAAGTCTACAAAGTTCATGAGATAATCTTTCGAGGGGTTGGAGCGGGATCTCTTGTTTTATTGTCCGTACTTTTGAGCCAAATCGGTGGTCCAGTTCTTGGCGGCATTGCAGCTGCTTTTCCAGCAGTTTTCACTTCGACACTGATCATACTGAATAAGAGCAGAGGTAAAGAATTCTCACGTGCCATGACCAAACCTTTGGTGTTCTGTGGTATTTTGACAATTATTCCTTTCTGCGTTGCAGCAAGATTCTTTTATCCTATTTTTGGCGTTTGGTTTGGAACTTTATTTTCCTACCTCATTGTGATTCCACTTGCATTACTCTCTTATTATTTAGCTCAGCGTTAATGGCCAAATGTACTGGTTGGTGTAAGAATTCGTTTAGGTGCTTGGGGTTGTTATCGGAACCAATTTTATTTCGTAGAGGCTGGACCAATCTTTTCCCGTTACGAATAATCTGTTGTTGTTTTGGTCATATGCGATGCCGTTTAGTACTGCATTTGGGTCTGAGTTGTTTTCGCTTGGTAATCCCGTGAGGTCGATCCAAGCTTTAACTTGACCTGTGATCGGGTTAATTATGGCAATTGTGTTTGTCTGCCAAATATTAGCGTAAATATCGCCGTTAATGTACTCTAACTCATTGATGTTAACAATGCTGGTGTTGCCATCATGAATTTGGATTTGCCCAGTACGCTCAAATGTTGTTGGGTCAAGGAAATAGAGGTTGCTTGTGCCATCACTCATGATTAAGTGTTTGCCATCAAAAGTTAATCCCCATCCCTCTGTTGAAAAAGAGAAATTTCCCATGAGGGAAAATGTTGTTTTATCGTAGATGAAGCCTATGTGTGACTCCCAAGTTAACTGTATAATGGTGTTGTTTACAACTGCTATGCCTTCGCCGAAATACCGGTCTGGCAAAGCATATTCTTGCAATACATTGCCCGTGGTTAAGTCAACACGGCGTACTGATGAATTACCGTTAATTCCCGTGCTCTCATATAGCGAGCCATCTGAGTACAATAGACCTTCTGTAAAGGCGTTTGTGTCATGCGGGTAAGTATTGACTATTGTGTAGGCGTAATGTGTGACTGTTGGGGTGGAGGTTGTTGACGGAATTTGTGTCATTTCGGGAGTGGGCGTTAAGGAAGCTTTTGAGGTTGAAGTTGCTGTTGGCGTTGGAGCAGGCGAGGGATTGCCTTGAGTTTTAGTATTATCCACAAAAAAGATTATTGAAGCACTTAAAACAATAATAGCAACAATGAACAGTGCTGCTATGATCATTGATCTCTTCATTGCACTGTAATTTAGTAGTTCTTGTTAATAGGCAAAACGGTAAATTCACATTTTTTCAAAAATCAAATAATCAAACTTTTTTCTTGGTAATCAGAAAGTCTTAAAGCCACCGCTAAATATTTTATTTAACGTGAACATGACTTGGGGTTCAAGTTTAACGGCAAAGTCTCAACTGTAATTGCCCTAATGCTCACTATTTTCATTTCCTCGTTATTGTTCTCTAATACCCAAGCACAAAACTACACATCTTTTAGTTCAGCCGATCAATTCCAAATCCCATTGTACAACGGCACGGTAAGCTTTGCAGTAAACGGCAGCTACTCCCAAGCAACTCTTTACAACGACAGCTGGGCTTTCCAAAATTTGATCATGAATCGATCCACAACTCTTAACAATTTTCGGGTTTCCGCCCAAAATTGTAACGTCACAATATTTGCTTATACCGCATCAAACACCAGTCAAACCCTAAGATTGCGATATTCGGTTTCAGGAGACGGCAAGCAGATATTTAGTTTTGGTCAAATTCCAGGCATACAAAATAGCATTGATTGGTATGTAGTTCACACGATTAATGGAAAAAGCATATTTCTAACCCCTGGAGTAGATTGGACAATTTCCCCAGACGGAACGGTAGTTGTAAACGCTGCAACAGGTAACTTTAGCGTTGTCCACTTTAACTCCGGTGACACAGCTTTACTGAATTCGAATTTGCCCTTTTATGAGCAACATTCTGTAGCTATCACAATATCAGCCGTAGTAGCGATTGTTCTGTTGTTAGCAGTTTTTATTACAGTGAGAAATAAAACATATTTAACCGAAAAAAAAGTCGTCAAAGGAGATTCAACAAATGTTAAAAGTTACCCATTGAAAGATATGGAGATACCCTAATGCAGGAGAACCCAACTTGGCTCGCAGTGCTTATTTTAGCAATAATAGTAGTTTTGGGAATTTTGCTTATCTATAAATTGTCTAAAGATAAAACAAAAAGGGTAAGCAATCTCAGGCTTTTTATTCAAATAGTTGCTGTTGTTGCAGTGTTCATGGGGCTAATTCTTGGGCCATTCAATTTACCAGTGTTCCAACCTTTAGGTCCTTCACCTCGTAGTCATCTGCTTGGCTCTAACTTTTTGGGCACCCAATTTCCAGACGGCATTTCAGTTCCCATCTTAGCCTGTTACTATCCAAACGGAAGAACCGTTACGTGTCCAATTTGGCAGCTTCAAGCCTATATTTTTCCATTTTGGAATCATCAAGTGGGTTATCAAGTTTTGTATTCTACCTCGGGGTTAGAAAAAATAGGCATTGTATTAGGTATGGTGATAATAGGTGCCATTATTTTAGGGAGGTTTTTCTGTGGTTGGCTATGTCCGTTTGGGTTATATCAAGATGTGTTAACACGCATTCGCAAAACATCTCGGCTTAAACATCTGCGTTTTTCTGATAAAACAAATACAGCGCTTGGGCAATCGCGATACATCATAATTGCGATTTTCCTTATTCTCAGCGTGATTTTTGGCTCATATGCCATTTTTGGGCATGAGTTGATTCAAGGCACTATAACTGGTGGACCTCAAGGAACCGAAGCCGGTATTGTAAGTAATATTAATGAGCCTTTTTGTTTAGTTTGCCCCGCAAGACCTCTTTGTATCTTAATTGAAGTTGCTTTAGGAGCAATGAAATGGTCCTACATCTCACAAATTGTTTACGGACCATTTTGGATAACAGGGTTCTACATCACATCGTTAAACTTGACAATCCTGATTGCGATTTCAATTGTATCTTTATTTTATAGGCGGTTCTGGTGCAGAATCTGCCCACTTGGCGCATTAACAGCATTATTTAGCAGCTTTACTCCCTTTAAACAGATAGCTTTGACAAAGTTGCAGAAAAATGAAGAAAGCTGCACTAAATGTGGTGTCTGCAAACGCGTGTGCCCGACGCAGGCATATGCAGTGTTTGACCAGAAAGGTGGAGATGTGACAGAATCAAGATGTATCCTTTGTGCCCGCTGCGTGGAGCTTTGTCCGTACGAAAATGCTTTAGAGATAAAGTTCGCTGGAAAAACAGTTATGAAGTCAAGAAATTGGTTAGAAGAGCAAAAAACCAGCTGATTGTTGGTCTAACATTTTATTTTTCTTATTTTTTTTCGCATTAGTGTAACTCAGGTAAATCATAAATAGTTTCAGCTCGAAATAAATGCCAATCCTTAAGCAATTTAGGGATAAAAAGTTAAAAATAAGCAAAATGAGTTGAAAAAATGCAAAATGGAAATAAAATAAGTAAAAATAGAATATTGACAATCGCACTCGCTTTGCTTCTGACTTTATCTATTGCAACTCCAATACTTTCTCTGCAAACCGCACAAGCGCACAGCCCCGTATGGCAAATCAAAACATATGCGTTTATTGATGTAAACCCCGATCCCATTGGCATAGGGCAAACTGCCTTCGTTACTTTTGGAATTGACAAAGTACCAAACACTGCAAATGCCGCTTACGGTGACAGATGGACAAATCTTACAGTAATTGTGACAGACCCAAATGGAAAAGTAACTACCTTGTCAGGATTCGTAGCTGATGATACAGGATTTTCACACACTACCTTTACACCTACTATTCTTGGCAATTACACTTTCGTGTGTAACTTCCTTGGACAAACATTAACAGGTGCTAATCCACCACCAACCGGCAACAGCGCTGCTACTCAAGCATATATCGGCGATATCTATCTGCCAAGCACAAGTTCCGTTACTACCCTACAAGTAACACAACAACCAGCGTCAACTGTACCCTTCAATGCTCTCCCAACAAGCTACTGGCAACGCCCAATTAACATGATGAACAGCAACTGGGCATCAATCAGCGGTAACTGGCTGGGACAATTTGCATACACTAATGCTGGCCTTGGATACAACGCTACAACCAACTTCGATCCTTACGTTCAACTATCAAATAGTGCGCACATCCTTTGGACAACACCCTTAGCCCCAGGCGGATTAATCGGCGGCGAATACGGTGCAACTGCACACAGCAATTATTACTCAACCGCCCAATACGAATGCAAGTATTTAGCTGTAATTATGAACGGCGTTCTTTACTACACATATACTCCAGGCGCTTCAACTGATAAAGAAGGTTTGATTGCCCAAGATCTCCGCACAGGACAAATACTTTGGCAACGCAACGACATCAACGGCACACTAAGAATGGGTCAAATATACAACTACATATCACCCAACCAATACGGCGCGCAATCGTTCTTATGGAGCACTTCTACAGTTTCTGGCGTCTCATATTTCTCAGTCTATGAACCATCAACTGGAAACTGGATATACGACATTGCAAATGCAACAACTTCAGGTCTATTCGTATCACAACCTGAAACCTCTTATCAAAATGGAGCCGATGGAAGTCTCTTAGAATATTACATAAACACAACAAACTCCGCACAATATACTCTGACTTGCTGGAACTCAAGTCGATGTCTACAGGTTGGCGGGGCTACTCCAGCAGGAAGTGGAGACCCGAATAACTGGCGTTTCTACCCAACTACAGGACAGAAAATTGATTTCAAATGGGGCATACAATGGACTAGACCGATAGCTATGAACATTACTAGCAACGGAGTTACTTCACCCCTTAGTTTAAGCTTGTCAGGCGCCCAATCAAGTGGGTCAATTGGCATAACAGGAGATACAATAGTACTAAGTCAAGGACCCTCAGGCAACTGGGAAAACTGGCAAATTGACGCAGGCTACAGCATAACTGACGGACACCAATACTTCCTAGTAAACCGCACAGTAGCAGATTGGACAAGAGTCGTTACTTTCACTATCGGAGACGGATACTACATAGAAAAGAACGATGAACAACAAACAATCAATGTATTCAATGCAGCTACTGGACAACTTCAATGCACATGCAATTATCCAACAAACACAATATGGGGTTACTTCTCAGGCTATCGCCCAATCAGTGGTTACGGTATGATATTTGATTCCACTTTCGACGGGCACTGCTACGCATGGAACGAAACAACAGGTGCGCTCATTTGGACTTGGTTTGCAGGACCAGCTGGCTACAACACAGTATACAATTCTTGGCCAGTCAAAACTGTAGAATTAGTGGCTGACGGAAAAGTCTACCTCAACGGAGGCCACACATACAACCCACCGCTATTCCGAGGTTCACAAGCATTTGTATTAAACGCTACTAACGGCAACTTAGTTTGGAGCGTCAACAGTTTCTGCGAATCAAACAGTCCGGTCGTTGCTGCAGCAGACGGAATTGTCACACTGCCGAACGCTTACGACAACCAGCTATACGCATACGGCAAAGGACAAAGCGCAACCACAGTTGAAGCACCATCAGCATCAATCACACAAGGATCCAGCTTAGTAATACGCGGAACTGTAACCGATCAATCTCCAGGAAAAACTTGCTTAGGCACCCCTGCAGCAGGCACCCCTGCAATATCTGACGCAAGCATGACCCAATGGATGAATTACTTATACGGACAACAGCCAATGCCAAACAATGCAACTGGTGTTACGGTTTCACTTGATGCAATTGATTCAAACAACAATTTCAGACATATTGGCACCGCGACAACTGACATTACAGGCGCATACAGCTTCCAATATACACCAGACATTCCAGGAAAATTCACAGTCATTGCTTCATTCCCTGGCACTGAATCCTACTACGCATCTTCTGCTGAAACAAGCTTCGGAGTCGACGCAGCCCCAACAAACACATCAACTGCTGCCCCTATTACATCAACATCTGCAGCTGACACATACTTTATCCCAGCAATCGCTGCCTTATTCGTCGCAATCATCGTAATCGGCGCAATATTAGCAATGTTAATGCTGCGGAAAAAATAAGCACACAAAAAACCATACAACTATCCTTTTTCTTTTTCTAATTTTTCCGTAGAGTTTAGAAAGTCTTATAAAGAAAATTCGCTGATAAGGCAAGTTTATGAACGTTAAATTTCAGTTTTCGTTCAATAAACTTTAAGGAAAGAAAAATAAAATGCAAATATCTAAAAACCAAAAAATTATTGCCTTCGCAATTTTCCTAATGATTTCAATGATGGCTTCAACAATTATGCTACCAAACATTATCCCAAATGCTGCTGCACATAATCCACCGTGGACTATTCAGGATCAAGCTTTCATCGCCCTCGCACCTAACCCGATTGGTGTCGGCCAAACTTTAGTTATCACCGTCTGGACTGCCCAACCGATCGCTAACGCACAGGTCGTTAATAACATAAGAAAAGATAACTACACTCTCACTATCACTTCACCTTCTGGAAAAGTTACCACTCAATCCTGGCCCATTGTTGATAACACAGGCGGAGAACAAAGCACCACGTTTGTTCCCTCAGAAGTTGGCAACTACTCAGCGGTTTTCACTTTTGGAGGAATGACATATCCATCTTTGTCACAGATAACTACCACTTTAGCGTTTACTCCAGCCCAAAAAGCTTCAATTAATGCATATGCCGGTGACATTTTTACACCTTCAACTGCAAGCACAAACTTCACCGTACAACAGGAACCATTACCCCAAACTGTCTATCCATTGCCTACAAGCTATTGGACACGTCCAATCGAAGCAGAGAACATTCAGTGGTACAATATTGCATCAAATTGGCTTGGTCCAGGTTCTGCACAATTAGGCGCTACAAATGAACCAGGCTACAATTGTTTCCAGCCAGATGGAACTGCACCTAACAGCGGTCACATTCTTTGGACAAAACCCATTGAATTCGGAGGAGTAGTTGGAGGAAGCAACACAGGTGTCCCTGGCGCAACCTTCTATTCAGGAAGCTCATATCAACCAAGATTCTACAACGCAATAATCATGAACGGATACCTTTACTTCAAAATGCCTCTAAGCGGTAACGGTGGACCTGTAGTAGTGAACGGAGTTACCTACGCCGGAGCTTACGTATGCTTAGATCTGCGGACAGGACAAGTTATATGGTCAAACTCTAACCCTGTATTCAACCCAACATGGGGACAGCTATACAACGAAATCGACCCTAACCAATCTGGTGTTATTCCAAGCGGATTCTTATGGCAAGCATTTACCGTTGCTCCCGCAATCACAAATTCAACAACCGGCAGCACTCTTCAACCGGCTAATGTTACTTGGGAAGCTTTCGATGGATTTACGGGAACTTGGGTATTCAACATCACAAACGTTCCACAGAACTGGAACATTTACGGTCCAGGCAGCGCATTGCTACAAGAACAGACAACTAAAATGGCTTACGATTCAAGCGGCAGTCTTCTAATCTATGTCCTCGACTACAATACCACAAGCCAAACCGGATGGTTAGGATTATGGAACACAACCCAAATCATATACAATCCACTTGGCGTTGGGCATCCATACAGACCTGAAGGAATGGTATACGACGGAAGCATCCCTGGAGCATACACTTTCAACGTCACCATAAAAGCAAACTTGAACGGCCTTGTGGCGACTCTACAACCAAACATTTCGCTCATCGTAGATCCAAGCTCAACGACAGGCGTTGCTCTAGCTGGACCAACAATTAACGGCATCATCATCGGCGACATCATGTTCGGAACAAGCAGTGGCTTATCAGAATCGGTCGGTCCTGAATATACACCAAACCCATTCACTATGTGGGCGATTAACCTGAATGCAAGCAGAGGTACAGTAGGCTCAGTCCTGTGGGTCAAAAACTACACAGCGCCAAATGTGATGACAGGCAATCCAAACTTAGGCAGCTTCTCACAACGCGTTGTTGCAGTTGATCCAGTCACCCGTGTTGTAACCATGCAGATTTGCGAAACAATGCAATGGATAGGCTACAGCTTAGATACAGGGGCTCAACTTTGGGGTCCAACAACAACATCATTCCCAGATGGCTATCAATACTTCGGCAGTGGACTCGGAGCTGGACAAAACGCTATCGATGCATACGGCAAAATCTACGTTCAAGGATACGGTGGCGAAGTCTGGTGCTACGACACATCCAATGGAAACCTACTATGGCAATTCGGCAACGGCGGATCAGGCAACAGTACTAACGACGGAATCAACTCACCTTGGGGACTATTACCAACCATGGTTACCGCAGTTGCAGACGGAAAAGTATACGCATACACAACACAACATGGAAACGGCGCGCAATCCCCATACTACGTAAATGAAATGGAATACTGTCTCAACGCAACCACAGGCCAACAAATTTGGAGCATGCTAGGTCAAAGTCCTAACGATGGCGGTCCAGGATACCCAGAAAACATAATCGCAGACGGCGAAATGCTATATCAAAACATGTACGACAACCAAATATACGCTATCGGTCAGGGACCAAGCCAAACAACTGTTACCGCACCAAACCCAGTTGCAACCGTAGGCACACCTATCGTACTCAAAGGAACAGTAATGGATATTTCCGCAGGCACAAAGCAAAACCAACAAGCAGCTAATTTCCCAGCCGGTGTTCCAGCAGTTTCAGACGCTAGTCAAAGTCAATGGATGGAATACGTATACATGCAAAAGCCATTCCCAACAAACGCCACTGGTGTTCAAGTAACCTTAAGCGTTCTTGACTCAAACAACAACTACCGAACAATCGGAACCACAACAACCGATACCAACGGCATGTTCACCTTAGCATGGGCTCCCGATGTTCCAGGAAATTACACTGTCTACGCAAACTTTGCAGGCACAAACTCATATTGGCCATCCTCATCAGAAACATCCTTTATCGCTAGTTCACCCGCAACCACAGCACCAACTACAACAACAAGTACTCAGACCGCATCAAATACCAATACATACGTTCTAGGCATAGGCATTGCAATAATAATAGTGATAATCGCAGTCGGAGCCTTCTTAGCGCTAATGCTAAGAAAGCGGCAATAAAAGAAAAAACAACAACCTTCCTTTTTTTATTTTTTTAAGAAAAAATCAAGATTTCTAAACGACTCTTAACACTCGAGAAAAGATTTCAGTAAATTTGACTGCTTTAGCTAAAATAACTTCCGGCATCAATCAAGGCAGGATTTGTTTTCATGCCACGTTTAACTAATTCGTTTTCTGGTTACAAGCATGGCAACCATGATAATTAACAGCGCCATGAAGGTTATGATAGCGATTGGAAACTCTGCAACGGTGGGTGTTGGTGAAGATGATTTTTGCGTTATGGTAAACTGTATTTAAGTCGCAGTGTGAGTGTAAGCGTCAGAAACTGTAAACTGATAAATCCCTGGATCCAAAGTCGGAACTGTTAGAGTCGCATTTAGATTTCCGTAAGGATCAGCGGTAAACGTGCGGGATCCTGTTCCGTTCCACGTTATGACGTTTACTTGCCCGTTTGGTGTAAATCCTGAACCTGAAACCTGTACGATTGTATTAGGTGTTCCACTTGCTGGGTTTAACGTTATGTTGGGCGCTGCATTCACAAGCATTAACAGTGATGCAAACAGGACAAAGTCCATCAAGCATAGTGATCTCTTTAAAATCGAAGAATTAGAAAGAAGCAAAATTTCAACACTCAATAAATTTTAATCTATATTTACGATTTTAATCTTATGGCGAGTTTCCGATAGCTGAAAAAGTATATTGGATATAATAAATGATCGTTTGCTTTCCAATTTTTTGGGAATATTAATGGACCGGGGGGATTTGAACCCCCGGTGTTGTGGAGATTTCACCCGCAAAAACCTCTTTTATAGTAAAAGTTTAAGCTTTTATAAGCTATCTCGTGGCGAAGTCTCACTCAAAACTCCTTTTATATCAAGCGAGCTGGAACCGTGCATTTCTATTGTAATTGCTTTTTTGCTATCAGTAAGTTAGACCCATGCGTTTCATAAATTCAAGAATATTTTCATATTCCAAAAGGTATTGTTTGCCTTTTTTTGTAAGACTAAGCGTCTTTTCTTCAATCAAGCCAAGATCCCGAAGGTCTGATATGTATTTTTTCAAACGATCAAAAGGCACGTTAATTTGTACTTGAACCTGTGATAATACTATCTTTTCAGTTTTAGATTCGCTATCAAGTACTCTCAAAAGGTCGCCGTAAATTTTTAATTTATCTCTGCGGAAGATTCTTTTCATTTAGACGACCCTTTTTTTGGAACCATAAAAGGTTCTATACGAAACTAAAAGAAAAACAGTCAAAGCTGTCAAGCGAAGTACCAACCCTCCTATAAATGCAAAATTGCTCCCATCAACAGCCCAAATTAATATCGAATACTGACTTATCCCGAGTAGAATAAAACCGAATGGAATCCAAATAGTCGCTGGTTCTGAATTCTTTAGGTGACTTCTGAGGGTATGAATAGAAATGTAAGCAAGACAAATCATGTTAAAAATCCGAACGTACACTTGAGTTGCCTGATAACTCTGAACGGTAAATTGTGGAACAATGATTACTGCTACAACTAACGATAGTAGAGCAACAATTAGCAAACTTAGAACTATGTTCCAGGTGATTTGGGCATTTTTCGAGGGTTCCTTTGAAAAATAATATGTAACTACTAAGAATGAAAATGCAAAAGTTCGTGAAAGAAGTTGAAGCCACGCCAATGCATCAACTGAAAAAGATGTTTGGGCGAACGCGATGGCTCCCAAAATATATGAAAATCCGAGAAAACCAAATCCGAGAGGTAGACAAAGGAACCGACTCTCCCGCGTGAGTGAATAGGGTTTAATCATGAAACGCAAAAGAAGAAAGCATAGAACTGCAGAAACTAACTCAATTATTACTTGAACTGTCGCATTGATCATAGTATTGTTTATGTCCAGTTATGTCTTTAATTTGTTTTTTCTTGATATTTGAAGCGAACGTATGTGGTATCAACGAATACGACACTTTTTGTGGCTCACGAGAGGTGAGTGTGTTTTATTAGAAACTTGTTGACAGTTGCGTGTTCATAGTACGCGTAAGCGTGCTTACTAAAAAAAATATGATTACAGGAGAAGAAAAAGAAAATGCAAAAATTAAAAACTAGAAATATTTCAGTTATTGCCCTTGCTATACTTCTGATAATTTCAACAGGAGCCTCAATAATGCAAACCAGTTATGCGCATTCACCACCATGGCAGCTACCAACATTTGCGTACATACAGGCTGTACCTAACCCGATAGGTGTAGGTCAAACAGCGACTGTATACATGTGGTTAGCTAACACTTATGACAATGCATTAAAAACAAACGATTACAGATTCCATAACTATCAGCTCACAATAACCGCACCAGACGGCACTTTAACAACACAAAACTTTGCAAATATAACTGATCCTACCTCAAACCAATTCTATTCCTTTGTTCCTACCCAAACAGGCACGTACCAATTAAACTTCACTTATCCAGGACAAGACATCAATGCCTACTCACATCTCTCAACCTCCGCAGCAGTCAACGATTCATATTTACCAAGCCACTCATCAACAACTCTAACTGTTCAACAAACACCAATTCCAAATATTAGCGATCTACCTCTTCCAACAGAATACTGGACACGTCCAATATACGGTGAAAACGTAAATTGGTACTCAGTTTCCTCAAATTGGCTAGGAACTGGCTCAGCAGGTTTTGGTACTGGCGCAGCGGGTTGTAACTATCCGCCAGGAGAAGCCATAGGACCTCAAACCAGCCATGTTATGTGGACATATCCGCTTGACATGGGAGGAATCGTAGGCGGAACTATCCCTGCAGCAGGCAGCACAAATTTTGAAGGATCTGCATACAATGGTAGATTCACCAATCCGATAATAATCAATGGATTCCTATACTACACTAAACCGGTAACCTTCACGGGTGCCAGCAGTGGACCAACTGTTTGCCAAGATTTGCGAACGGGAAAGATCATTTGGAGCAGCAATATAATCCCGCCAATATCTTTTGGTTATGTCTACGATCTCGAAGACCCTAATCAGCACGGAGTATATCCACCAATTCTTTTCACGAGCAACTTTGCACAAGCGTATGATGCATACACCGGATGTCCACTTTTCAACGTAACTGGCGTCCCCACTGGCACCGCACTTCCAGGTCCATCAGGAGAACAACTAAGACTCATCTTAACTAACAACGGCAATGCGACAAATCCAAACCTATATCTGAACCAATGGAATTCATCCAGACTTTGGGAAAATGTTGCGAGTCCTTGGACACTTACAAATCTTAACTCTCCTACACTCTACAACTACTCAACAACTACGGGCGCTAGCATAACCCCCACTCAAGCCCAATATTCAACTGTTGTACAACCAACAATAGGCGCAGTTGCAGGCAACGACCCTAACCAACCCGCTACTAACAATTACGTAGTCTATGGAAACGTCGTAAATTCAAGCAGTTTACTATATAGTTATGACTATAACGTTTCATTGTCTTGGCTCAACACCGTTACACCAGTGCCTACAATAGTCGCAGGATGGGCAGGCAACATGCTTATTTGCAGAAGCGGCGCTACGCCAACTAACACAGTACAGACACCCTACACATATTACGGAATTAACCTCAATGCCTCTAACGGTGCAATCGGCAGCAAACTATGGAGTAACACTATTCAACCACCAGCCGGCAACCTCACCGTGAGTTACAGTGGACCAGCCAACGGTGATCCAACAAGCGGTGTCTTCGTAGAATTTTACAAGGAATCTTTGCAATTCGTAGGATATAGCTTAGCAACAGGACAAAAAATATGGGGCCCAACCGGTGACCAATCAGCTCAGCAACTCATGTACTACAATTCTGGATACAACAGTGGCGGAAACGAAAACGGCGCAGCAATTGCTTACGGACACCTATACTATGACGGATTCGGAGGAATAATGTCTTGCTATGACTTGCAAACTGGAAACTTACTTTGGACATACGGTAACGGCGGCGCAGGCAACAGCACTTCCAGCGGCTTCGAAGTTCCGGGTCCATACCCATCGACAATATTTGCTATCGGCAACGGAATAGTATACACAACAACAACTGAACACACTGTTGAAATGCCCATTTATAGAGATGCAACACAACGTGCTATCAATGCCACGAACGGACAAGAACTCTGGACACTAAACGACGTAACCTCTGAAGCTGGTGGACCAGGCGTAGCTTTAGAAACAGGCGCTATCGCAGATGGCTTCTCAGTGACCTTGAACGGTTATGATAACCAAATCTACTGTGTCGGCAGAGGCGCAAGCACAACAACAGTGTCAGCTCCAAACCTTGCAGCAGCTACATGTCAAAGCGTAACCATTAGCGGAACAGTAATGGATGCTTCCACAGGAACCACACAAGCTGAGCAAGCAGCCCGCTTTGCAAACGGCGTACCGGTTTCATCAGATGCAAGCATGACGGATTGGATGGGCTATGTTTACCAACAGAAACCTCTTCCAACAAACTTCACAGGTGTTGAAGTTACAATCAATGTCTTAGACTCAAACAATAACTACCGAACCATCGGGACAGCAACAACAGACGCAAAAGGCTTCTACAGTCTACAATGGACACCAGATATCTCCGGTAAATACACAGTCATCGCCTCCTTCGCAGGCACCAATGGCTACTGGCCCTCATCAGCCGAAACAGCTTTCTCAGTTGATCCAGCAGCAACAACAGCAACACCACAACCAACCGCAGCACAATCTACGGCTGACCTCTACTTCGTTCCAGGCATCATCGGCGTTATCGTCGTAATCATCATTGTCGGCGCAGTCCTCGCACTATTGCTAGTCAGAAAACGGCAATAAAAATAGTCAAAACAACTTTCCTTTCCCTTTTTTTGGGACTAAAATGCAACGGAGACTGAATGGGGCTGAGTAGGCTCTGATTTAGATCTACTAAAAAGCATTTGCTCAGAAAAAGATTTTGCATTTTCTTTTTCTCCTATATTCCAGAGCCTCAGCAAACCCAAAAAAAATAATAAGTAAAATTAAAAGTCAAAAAACAACGTTTTTTGTACTCACGATAGGTGAGGGAGGCTTATTAGCTCTCTCTGTCGAGTTGCCTATGTCAAATAAGGAGTAAGAAAAAAATGAATTTAAAAACTAAAACTTCGGCTATTGCAATTTCTATTTTCATGATTCTTTCGATGACAACTTCAATCATGCTATTGCCAAACGTAAACGCGCACACACCTCCGTTGAATATTCCAACATACGCTTTCTGTAATGTTGCGCCTAATCCTGCAGGTGTTGGTCAGTCTGTTAACGTTGGTTTCTGGCTCGGCCAACCCCCACCAACAGCAGGAACTATTTACGGTGACAGATGGAACGGAATGACAATTAAAGTTACTAAACCAGATAGTACCACTGAAACATTAGGACCCTTTTCATCCGACGATACAGGCGGAACACATACCGAATATACTCCCACCGAACTGGGCAATTATACATTCCAAATGAGCTTTCCAGGGCAAACTTTAGCGGGCATTAATCCCCCACCTGCCGGTTATTCTGCTATAATACAATCATACATCAATGATTCCTATCAACCCAGCACCAGCAACATAGCAACTCTGATCGTGCAACAAGAGCCAGTCCCTACTATTCCTCAAACTCCAGTTCCAACGAACTACTGGACCCGCCCAATAGAATCAGTCAACCGCAATTGGTACAGCGTTAGCGGCAACTGGCTCGGGCTAGGCACACTATTTAGTGCTACCACTGGAATGTATAACGCAACTGGAAACTACAATCCTTACACTACAGCGCCGACAACAGCTCATATCTTGTGGACAAAAGCTGAAACTTTCGGAGGCTTAATCGGGGGAGAATTCGGTGGAAGCGATACAAGCAATTACTACTCAACCAGGCAGTATGAGCGGATGTTCCAACCAATAATTGTAAACGGCGTTCTCTATTACGAACAATATCCAGGTAGCTCGAATAATCCCACAGGATGGATTGCCGTCAATCTGAAGACAGGACAAACAATTTGGACTAACAATGCCCAAAACTTAGGAGGCGGTTCCCCTGCACAAAGTGCCTTAACTTCATCAGGCTTAGTTACGTCTCTACGCTGTGGTCAAACAGTTAACTACATATCGCCAAACCAATATGGTGCCTTAGCATACTTATGGAGCACTGGAACTCCAATCGGAATTAATGCTGCAGCAGGAACAACAACATGGAATATGTTTGACGCCGTAACAGGGCAATACATTCTCAGCGTAGTAAATGGCAGTACAATGAACACACTCATTGAAGATAATGGCGGAGACTTAATCGGCTACTTTGTTAACAGCACTGCGGGCACACAAATAATCAATGGCCAACGTGTAACTAATCCTTCCGGTGGAGCTCTATTAGAATGCTGGAACTCAACACAAGCTATTATTGTCGGAACAAATGGTCCTGCAGCTTGGATGTGGAGACCGGCACAAAACGGTCAAATACCATTCGTCGACGGAATAATGTGGGCACAACCATTAGCTACTAACATTTCAGGCGTCCCCCTGCCTCTTTCTACAGTCGCGGCTTTGCCTTCTAGCGCAACTCTTTCATTAAACAGCGGAACCTATACGACCGGTGGCGCGTCAGCGAATAGTGGTGCGCTATTTTTAAGCTCAGTAGCATCTACCGGCGCTACAAGTTATAACGCAGGATTCATTATTGAAGCTGGCTACAGTTCAGACACTGGTCAACAACTTTGGATTGTTAACAGGACGGAAACACCATATACCAGAGTAGACTTCTCGCAGACTTCAAATGGCATCTTTGTTGAAATCAACCAGGACACAGCTGCATACACAGGCTATAGCATCTTAACAGGTCAACAACTATGGGGGCCATTTACACTTCCTAATGCGGACGCATATAACAGCATTGGCAGCTATTACGGCCAAGTCGCTAATGGCATAATGTATCTGAGCACTTTTGGAGGAGACATATACGCAATTAATCTTCAGACAGGAACTATCATCTGGCAAACAAACACCAACGCACTCTCAGGCCCAGCTGGCTCTGACACTCCATATGGAGTTTGGCCACTGTGGCAATTCGGAAACCCAGGAGCGATCGCTGACGGAATGCTATTCCTTGGTGAAGGTCATGAGTACAGTCCACCACTATTTCGTGGAGCAAACCTGATTGCAGTTAACCTCACAAATGGACAGCTCGTATGGGACGATATGGCTTTTGATGTAGACGGCGGCACAGCGATTTCCGATCAAGTACTGGTGACTGAAAGCGCTTACGACAACCAAATCTACGCTTATGGCACAGGACCAACTGCTATCACTGTTGATGCACCTAATAGTGGCGTAACAACCTCCGCACCTGTAACAATTACCGGAACACTGACAGACATATCTGCAGGCTCAAAGCAGGAAGCAGTTGCAGCAAACTTCCCAAATGGACTTCCATGCGTTTCCGATAATAGCATGACAGCGTTCATGGAAGCTGTTTATCAACAACAGCCAATGCCTACCAACATAACTGGAGTTCCAGTTACAATCTCTGTCACTGACTCTAACCACAACTGCTACAACATTGGAACCACAATAACCAACCCAAGTGGTTTCTACAGCCTTTCATGGACACCCACAGTAGTAGGTAACTTCACTGTCACAGCCACATTTTCAGGCACACAATCATACTATGCATCTTCAGCAAACACTGCCTTCTATGCAAGCCCATTATCAATAGTATCTTCGCCTACACCAGTAACAGCCAATTATGCAACAACAACCGATTTCATGATAGGAGTAGTCGCTATCATTGTAGTTGTCATTGTTTGCGTTGCAGTAGCAATAGTGATGCTAAGAAAACGACCATAAGATGACCTACTGGAAAACAACTTTCCCTTTCTCTTTTTTTGGATTTGAAAAGAAAGGAAAAATGGGGCTGAGTAGGTTCTGGTTGAAATTGCGCGGAAAGTTATAGTAACATTTTGCGTTTTTGTTCCTTCATATGTCCAGAGCTCAGCAAACCGAAAACTTCCAATTTTTCACCTATTATTCGTTGTCTTTTTTCTTAAAAAACATGGTTTAGGCACAGTGAATTGTGCCCTGGTGGGACTTGCTCCCATTTTCTTGAGGTGATTTCACCCGCAAAAACTTTTTTATTCTTTTACGCAATTTTAAGCGCACGCTGCTTTATTCCTCTTCACTGGCCAAATTATCTAGCTCTTTTTTCGTCGAACAAACTATTGGCTTCGAATTGTTCAAATGAAATCGGCTTTTAGGCAGGAGGCGGAAGTCTCCAATGATGCTTCTAATTACTTGAGTCCAAAGAGGACCGGCGTTTTAGAAAAGCATGGACAAATGGACCGGGGGGGATTTGAACCCCCGACCTCTTGAGTGCAAGTCAAGCGTTCATACCAGCTGAACTACCGGCCCTTGCTTTTCACAATTGATAAACTACTCAATGATATTTAGCTTTTGTTTGCAGAAAAACCGTGCCAACAACTAAATAAAACAAAAAACAAAAAAAAATAATGAGTAATTTGGAAATTTAGTGCTAAGTGGGTTAGGTTAATATCGTCTTGGTGACGATGATCTTGGTGGGCGCTTTTTCGCGTAGCATTCTCGGCAGTAAACTGGTCTGCTTGGGTCAGGTTTGAATGGAACCTCACATTCTTTTCCGCATTCAGCACAGGTTGCTTTATGCATTTCTTTATCTGACAATATTTTTCAACTCCTACTATTTCTTATTGTGCAAAACCTTTGCACACCAAATCTAGTGCATGGCATTGACTGATATAAAATTTATCTTCGCATAAAAGAAGCCTAAACTAGACATTCTATCGCTTGCTTTAATTTGTATTAACCAAAAATGCCTATTACTTTATTAAAAAAGTTATAATCTTTAAACCCAGTTAAATGATACAATGAAGGTTTAAGTATGGATTTAATAACAGTTAAAATTGACCCGCCAATAGACTGCAACACCATTATTGGCATGGCGCACTTTATAAAAACCACAGAAGACCTCTACGAAGCACTTGTTAACTCTGTTCCCAACATCAAATTTGGATTAGGCTTTTGCGAAAGCTCAGGACCATGCCTTGTTCGTCATGAAGGAAACGATGAAGAACTCCGCAATTTAGCAGCGGAAAAAGCTTTAGAAATTGGCTGCGGTCACAGTTTTCTTATTTACATAAGAAACGCTTATCCCCTTAACGTGCTTGACAAAATCAAAAAAGTGCCTGAAGTATGCACAATCTACGCTGCCACCGCTAACCCGATAGAAGTATTAATCGCTGAAACGACCCAGGGAAAAGGAATCATCGGGGTGGTCGATGGGTTAAAAAGTAAAGGCATAGAAACTGATGTAGACATTAAGGAGCGCCGAGGTTTTCTGCGAAAGATTGGCTATAAACTAGGCTAATTCAGCAACCATAAACTATTTTAATTCACTAAAGAATCAAACTTGACAAACCTACACTGGTGTTCTTTATGGCTTTAGAGAGAAATATGGCGCAACTTGAAGCTTACAAACAGCAACAATCAACAGAGCAACAAGAACTAAAGGACAGAATGGGCAAAATCAAACATAAAATCGCCATTATAAGCGGCAAAGGCGGCGTAGGAAAAAGTACCGTAACGGTAAATCTTGCAGCAGCGTTTGCTCAAATTGGCAATAAAGTGGGCGTTTTAGACGCGGATATTCACGGTCCAAGTGTTCCAAAGCTGCTTGGATTAGAAGGGCAGAAAGTTAAGACCGGTCCATTAGGGGCTTATCCAGTTGATGGACCATTGGGCATGAAGGTTATGTCAATTGATTTCTTTTTGTCCGAGAGTACCCCTACGATTTGGCGTGGGCCACTCAAAATGAGGGCAATTCGGCAACTTTTGGCTGATATCGTTTGGGGTGAGCTTGATTTTCTTTTTATTGATTTGCCACCTGGTACAGGTGATGAACCTCTCAGTATTGCCCAGCTTTTGCCCGAAATGGATGGAGTCGTGATTGTTACCATGCCTACAGGGCTGTCAAGTTCCGTAGTGAAAAAGGCAATTACTTTCGCCGAAAGAATGAACATGCCAATAATTGGAGTTGTCGAGAACTTGAGCGGGTTTGTTTGTCCACATTGCGGAAAGAAAACAGAGATTTTCCAGTCGGGCGGCGGCAAAAAAATGGCTCAAGACACGAAGGTACCTTTTCTAGGAAGCATCCCTATTGACCCCACGGTAGGCTTGGATTCTGATAAAGGGCAGCCATTTGTTATTTCGCATAAAGATTCAGCTGCAGCTAAAGCTTTCACAGAAATTGTTGATAAAATAAAGAGCTATCTCAAAAAATAATTACAATAAATGTTAAATGTAAAAAGATAGGAGAGGTTAAAACTCCCAGGTATTTTTTGTTCGCCAGGGTTTACTCTTTTGTAAGAGTAATCTCTATCGTTGAAACCATTCGAGACCTGTTTTCGCCTTCTCTTGGTGGCATCTCTGCGGTACCGATTGCTATCTTTGTCACTTTGAGATCTTTTAGGAAGCGGCTTCTTGTAATTTCTGCAACGTCAACAGCGGTAGTTATTGCTTGTCCTCTTGCTTTTAGGGTTATTTCTTTACCTGCGCCTGAAGAGAATGCAGTTATGATAGCGAGTACATAGCTCATTGGTGGTTTGTTTCCAACGAAGATTACATCATTTGGTTTTTCTGCCATTTATATCAACTCCTTTTTTCATTTTATTGCGGATAGTACGTTCTTTTGTCTTTTGGACTGGGAACGATACTCCACTACTACACCAAACTTCCTTATAAACTCAGTTCAGTAACAAGATATACACATTAACGCTAACTTGGACAGAAATGGTCCTCATTTATGGCTGAGTACAACTTTCAATGAATGATTTGTAAACGCCCGATTAATTCCCTCTGGTTTCGCTATGAAGCGCTATAGTTTTATACCTCAACCCTGAAGGGAACAGTAAAAGCAGGAGAGCTAAATAGTGTCTGTGTCGCCTGGTCTTAGAGAAATTTTAGCAAGAAGAATTGCTGGAGAAATAATTCTTTCAAGCAAACCGGGCTCTACCATGCGCAAATGGCGGGAACTCTTCGCTGTTTCCCAATTGACGCTTTCCGATACAATGGGGCTATCATCTTCAACTGTTATCAGTGACTATGAAAGTGGACGACGAAAAAGCCCAGGTGCTAAATTTATTCGAAGATTCGTGCTCTCATTGTTGCATATTGATGAAGCAAAAGGCAGCCGTTTCATACGGGAATTCGCAAAACTTACCAGTTCACCTAGCATGGCGGTGGTGGATTTGCGTGAGTTTCCCATTCCTGTTCGAGTTGAATATTTGTGCAAGGCGATTGGCGGAGAAATCGTGGCTGTTAAGGACAAGTATGTTAAAGAGATTAACGGGTACACTGTTGTGGATAGCCGAAAAGCGGTTGAAGCATATTCAGGCGCGGAGTATGCTCAGCTGTTTGGTGCAACTACCGATCGAGCGCTCATTTTCACAAACGTCGAAACAGGTGCCTTGCCAATGATGCTTGTGCGGGTTAGTAGTCTAAAACCGCGAATTGTGGTTTTTCACAAAATTCCGCCTGACGAGGAAGCAATACGTATTGCTGAGTATGAGCAAATACCACTCATCTACTCATCCGTTGCCACAGTAGAACAACTGGTGAAATCCTTAAGAAAACTATACCGCATCGCATTGCGCGTGAAACTTGGCAGACGACGTGTGCGTCCACCTCCCAAAATAAGCGCTTAAAGATAAAATCAATGAACTTTTATTAGTTTAACATCGCAAAGGCGATTTTTTTTTATTCACCTTACCATTTTCTAATCGGAAAAAAATGAACAAATAAAGAATTTTTAGTGGTTGTTTTTGTTGTTGTAGTCTGTTGTTAATACGTTCATGGCGCTTAAGACGGCTTCCATGCTGGCTTTAACGATGTCTTCGCGGACACCCATGGCTGTGACTGCCCTGTCGCCTTTGCGCATACGCACAACTACTTCAACCATTGCGTCCGTTCCGCCCGTTATCGCTTTCACATTATACTGTTCAAGTGTGATTGGTTCAGTTTCTGCAATGGCGTTTTTAACTGCGTTTATTGCTGCATCAACAGGTCCGACCCCCACCGCTGCACCCCAAACATCCTTACCATTTAATGCTAAGCGTACAGACGCGGTTGCCGTTACTTTGTCTCCGCCCACAAATGTCATTTCTTCAAGCCGTATAGGTTTAGCTTTGCTCAAACCCATAACATTTTCAGCTATCGCCAACACGTCGGCGTCCATGACGGTTTTGCCTTTGTCGCCAAGCTCTTTGATGCGTTGAAATATGTCTTTAAATTGCTCGTTAGTTGGTTTGAGACCCATGACTTCTAAATCCGCTTTAATTGCATGTGAGCCGGAATGTTTCCCAGGAGAAATGCGACGTTTGCATCCCACCAGTTCAGGCGCAATTGGCTCATAAGTTAAGGGGTTGGCAAGCATTCCCTGAGTGTGTATTCCAGATTCATGCGTGAAAGCGTTTTCGCCCACGATTGCTTTGTTAGGTTGCACGTAAACCCCAGTTAATCTAGAAACCAGTTGAGAGGTGCCGTAGAGCAATTCGGTTTTTATGTTTAAGTCCATTTTGTAGAGCGATTTTAAAGTGACAACTACTTCTTCCAACGAAGCGTTTCCTGCTCGTTCACCCAAACCGTTTATGGTTGCATGTACCTCTTCAGCGCCTGAACCCAAAGCAGCAATAGTGTTTGCGACTGCCATACCAAAATCGTTGTGGCAATGCACGCCTATGGGCGCCTTTATTTTTTCTTTTAGTTTCGAGAAGAACTCTGCTGAACGCTCAGGAGTTAAGATGCCCACTGTGTCACATGGAATAAGCCTATCCACTCCTGCATCAACTGCTGTTAAGAAAACTTTTGTTAAGTAGTCAAAGTCGGACCGGGTTGCATCTTCCGCCAGAAGTTCCACCCGTAAGCCGTGGTCTTTTGCATAGGTTACACATTCTTCTGTCGATTTGAGGATTTGGTCACGTGTCTTATGCAGTTTACACTCGATATGCAAATCAGACGTTGGAATAATCATGCTAACAGTTGAAGCCCCGCTCTTTACTACAGCGTCAATGTCATTTTTAGTTCCTCTTGCTGCGCTGGATATAGCTGCTCTTAAGCCCTGTTTAGCGATTAAGTTTACTGACTCCATTTCGCCTTCAGAAACCGCGGCAAACCCAACTTCAATAACATCCACGCCAAGTTCATCTAGACGCTGGGCTATGCGCAATTTGCTTTCAGGAACTAGAGATACTCCAGGTGTTTGTTCACCATCCCTTAGGGTGGTGTCTAAAAATTTCACATGTTTAGGGAAATGGTTGAATAAAGCAATACCCCATTTAAAGTCACTCTCTTTCCAAGGCGTTAGCCTTAAATATAAACTTCTTTTTCAGAAGAAAATATTAATTTAAGATATTTTTGCTTGAGCAAAAAATTCCTTTCCAGAAACCAAAACTTTAACTTTTTGAGAGGTGAATATTCTTGAGCCGTATGACTGACGATGACTTAGCATGGCTATTAAGTTTTGAAAGTGGCAGAGCGTTTTATAATGCAAAAATGAAGAATAGCGCAGTAACTCAAAAAACCTATACTCGATGGCTGAAAGTTTATTGTGGCGATTTAGGACTAAACCCTGACCAATTAGCCCTTCTAAAGCCTAACATGGCAGATGTTATGAATGCCTTTCAAAACGGTGAAAAAATACCTGACCCTAACCAAGCAGATAAGACGCTTGAAGATTATCTTGGATTTAGAATGAATGAATTTCACTTGAAAAATCCAGAAGTTCATCAAAGAGCAACAGAAAGCAACAAACTAAACGTTATGATTACGATAAGGAGCTTTTACAGTGCCAACCTAAGAGATTTAGCGAAACAAACAGGCAAAAGCCTTGAGAAACTAAAAAGCAAACAGAGAACTCCCTCTGTTGAGGATTGCGTTAAATTAGAGAAAGCAATGGGCAATAATGCAAGGAATGCTTTTCTGTTGTGGTTCTTAGAAAGTTGCCCTGTAAGAGTCGGCACACTAAAAAAACTGATTTGGAGAGACCTAAAACCTCTAAACGATTCAGATGTTCCATACTGGATAAGCATTGATGCAGACAGATTGAAAGGTCATGGAAAAGGTCGATATTCAAAGGCTAAACATGTTGGGTTTTTACACAAATATGCTGTTCAAAAACTCGAAGACTACAAACAAGAATTGAAGCAAAAAAACATCCAATATAATGAAAATTCACCACTGTTCGTGAGTTACCACATTAACCAACATGGAGCGGAAAAAGGTTCTACGATGGTTAACTTTAATGACACATTCGCCAACGCTTCAATTGTTGCTTTTGGCGATAACGTCAATATGCATTATTCGCCTCATGACTTTCGTGACCTCTTAAGTTCTGTGTTGGGTAAACCCGACATTAATGCAAAGGACAAAAATATTGCTAAAGCTTTGGTCAGTCATTCGCCTAAGGGAATAGAAAGCAGTTACGAAAACTTCGATGGTAAAGATGATAAACCCAATGAAGACCTCTTAGCCTTGTTTAAACAGTGCTTGCCTTATCTGATTCCTGAAACAATACCAGAACTCAAAACAGAACTAAACAAGCAAAAAGTTGAAACTGAAAAAGTCAAAGAAGAACAACAAAAGAAAATCATTGAACTACAAAACCAAGTAGACGAAATGCCATCTAAGATAAGAGCAGAAATTGAAAAACTGCTTCCAGATTTGAAGAAACTTTATGCTCAAAAATAACCTTTTTTCTTTCTCTATTTTTGTTTAATCAATTACTTAAGCAGAAATAAAGCATTAATTAGCATCATTTTAGCCAAAAGAGCAGTTTAATCAGTTGTTTAAAGCATACGCCTATAAAGCTGTCTGTAAAACGCTAAGTTATTGGGCTAATAGGCGAAACGTATGCTAAGACAAAATGAATGTTTGAACTGCCATGAAAAAATCGATGTAGACAGTAACCCAGAGCGAAAGTTCTGTAGTGCTAACTGTCTTGATTCATGGCTAAGAAATGTTGTGAAACCATAATTTTTTTAGCATACAGCCTGATTCATCAATTGATTAATTGAACTCTATAAACCAATAAAAAGACTAAAGGAACATGAAATAAGCCTATTTGACCTCTAAAAATGGAGACCTTGCTTTATTTTTTAACGCGCTTTGAATGCTAATACTTGTAATGAATTAATCAATTCATTAAACGCTAATATTTTTTGTTTCAGCGTTAAATATTGATTCATATTTTCTGCTCGCCACATTTCTCCATGCCTCAAATATATGAAAAACTGCTAAAAAAGGCTAATTTTGCCCACTTTTGGCATGTCAGCCCTTCGATAAAACAGCCCGTTTAGAAGTCGTTAAATCTGGCTTATTTTGCTAATCCAGACTCTAAACATCACTCCGCAGCCTGTTTACCAAAGCATCGGGCACTAATGTAAAAGCTCCGCTTTTTATAAATCTCGTGGCATTTGAAATTCATGGGCTTAAGAAAAAAATTTTCTGGGCTTATAGATTTTCACGACTCATGAGGCTCAAACTTTACCCAAAGTTAAAAGTTTGCTGTAAAAGTCGTTACGCCTGATGGAACATATAACGAATAAGTTGTGCTTTCTGAATATCCATCAATGTTGGTATACGTAACTTCAATACCATATGACATATTACCTACAAGAACCACGCTGTATTGACTATTCGTGATAATTGCACTTGTAGTAACTGTTCTATCGAGACTGACAAAAAATATTTCTGTAGGGCTTTGTTCCTGAATAGTGCCTGATACCTGTACTTGGTTATTTACTGGGGGAAATCCATGATTAGAATCTCCTTGGTTAGCAGATGGTCGGTTAATCGAAAGTACTCCAACAATTGCACCCATAATAATTACAACTACCAATAATGCAATCGCTAAAATTTTCCATATGTTTGATTTTTTAGATGGTGGTAAAGTCATTGATTAGCCCTGAGAAGCTATTAGCAAATTTAGCGTTTAAGTTTTTGCATCGCTTGTTTTATTCATAGAGTTTTTCTAATAACTTCTCTTTTGGCAAAGTTTTCAGGACATATCTTGTAAATTTGTGCCAAATTGAATTCAGAATTTTGTGACTTCATTTTGAGTAACGCCTTTAGAAAAGGTTTTTCGTCTTCAGTTATTTTGAACTTTTCTTTAGCTCTTACGTAAGCAGTGAGAATTACTTTTTCGTTCAGGTCTTCAATTTGGAGTTGTCCCAATGCTAAAATAACCGCTAACCCAGCAAAAGCTACAACGAGTCCATCAGTCGTACTTACTGAACCAATATGAGTGACCGCAAATACTGAAAAAAAAATTAAAGCTGAAATCAAAATGAACGATAAAAGCACTCTCAAATTATCCCAAAGTCCGAAAAAACCCTTCTCTTTATCAATCTTTTTGATTAATTCCCTAATTGAAGTATCATAATCGATTTCATTGTGCCTTTTTGAATCTGACATGTCACTGTTATTTCTCAGTTGTACAGATTTATGTTTTTGCGTGACTCTAAAGCACTTTTTAAATATCTTCGCCAATAGCTGGATTTTCTCTTTCTTTATGAATTTCAAATCGGTAGTAAATAACTAACATGGAAAGCACTAATTCTGTTAACGCTATTACAAGAGCATCCAAAGCCCATTTTAATGCAAAATCAAAAGCACCGTAAATCAACGAGTAATATACTGATAGGAGAAATGCGAAAGGAACTGCAAAGTATAGAAGAAATCCGAGGAGGACAACCTTCGACAACTTATCTTTAAAATCTTCTCGGTAAGACAAGCTCAATAACTGCACCGCTAAAAGCTATGATAATGCTTGTCACGGCAGTTATTCCGTTTATGATAGTTGGGATTGATTCAGGTTGGAGTTGATGTGTTGTTCCATAAGCCGAGTATGTGCCATTCACTGAATTTTCATAATTGACGTTTGGAGTTAGAAAGAAACCCGATATTGCTATAACAACTATGAACAAAATACCAATTATTATTCCATAAAGAAGAAAATGGTTAATTTTCGGAAATTTCATTTTCTTTTATTATAATAGATGCAGTTTTAAATTTTTGCATAGCTTTGTATTAAGCATGAATTAAGTATTGTATAAATGTTGAAAGACCCACTGAAACCAGTACAACAATAACGTTATCCTTAAGTTGCCAGCTTCTCTGTCTCTTTTCGCTCTCTAATTCATCCTCTGACTTGTAGAATTCTTCTATGTCATAGCGTGCCTTTTTGTAAACCATCTTGCAATTTTCACACCTTTCTATTTTTGAGTTCCACATATCAAAAAACTTTGAAAGCAAAATTAGGTTGACAGGATGTTTATATGAATAAACAGAATAAGGTTTTATTTCCTTATCGAAAAGCACATCCCATAAATAGTCTAAGAATTCATCCAATGCTTCCAAGTCAAACTCATTGAATTCTCCTGTCATCCCTCTTTCTTGGTTAATTTCATACGTTTTTCCAAATTCGTAGTGGTCAAAATCTTCATCTTCTTCTGGTGGTTCGCCATAAAACTCCTTGTCTCTTTGCTCCGAAAGTGAAAACAATTTGTCTATAGGCACTAAAACTTCACTCTTACAATTAAAAAATACATCAATTCTTTTTTTGACCCGATTTAATTCAAAATTTGAAACGGGAGGCGAAACGACCTCTGAATTTTCTAAGTAATTAATTAAGTTCGACCTTAATCCAGCTATATTGCTTTGCAATGCGCGATAATTTTTCTTTTCCTTTGTTATATTTAATGACCTTATGCGCCATTTTAAGGAATTTATATCTAAATTCACATGCGTCTCATAATCCAGTTGATTGAAGTTTTTCCAAATGTAATTAATCGGACAAAAACTAACGAGTATAAAAAAGAAAGAAGCCCAAATTGCAAAAAACATGTTGGACGCTCTTGATACCTCAAGAAGAACCACGACCAAAGCAAAAATGCCTAAGGCAAATAAAATAGAGACCAGTATTCTATTTTTTGAATTGAGTATTATGTTTCGATAATATCGATAATATGCTCTTCGTTTTGGCAGAAATTTTTTCCACAGTTTAGAGTACCACTTTTTGAAGGGATTTTTTTCTTTTTTGCCCTGTATTTGTTTAGCCATTCTGATACGTAATTCGTTTGACTTTCATTTTAAGCTTTAAGTTTTTGCTCTTCCGCTTTTGCATAATTGTGTTAGAGAGCAACGATAATTGGGAGAAAATCTTTTATCTGCTCGTCAATAAATAAGCGCTGTCGGAGAGAGAAAATTTGAGAATCGTAAAGAATATTATTTTGTTCACAGGTGCTGGCGCATCCACTTTTTTTGGTTATCCAACAACAGAACAATTTATCAATAATTTAAAGAATGAATTAACACCAAATCAGTTCAGTTCTGAATTGGCTTTACTAAATAATATTCTTGGGATTAAGGATTATAAAGATATTGAGCATGTTCTTGAGTTACTGGACGTACTTCAAAACATCAATAAACATCCATTTTCAAATTTAATTAATACTTACGCTTCAAGTATTAATTTGGGCGCTCCTCTCGGCAATATTGATTTAAGAAATATGCTTCTAATTACAAAAAACTTGCGCAACAAAATTCAAGAAGATGTTTTCCCACAGTATCAATTTAATCCACAAACAATGCAAAAGATTAACGAGATATATGCTCCATTAATGAGCTTTCTACTCCAGAGTAGCGAAAATTACGAACTTTCTGTTTTTACCACCAATTATGACCAAGTAATCGAGAACCTTTGTTCACAAAACAAAATTGATTTCATAGATGGATTCAAACAAGTCGATAATTCAGAGGAGTTCGAATGAGATGAAAATCAATATAACGCAAAAAGTAAAGGCGAGATGTCACTCATTCGCTTGTACAAATTACATGGTTCTTTAAATTGGCGAGAAAGAAAAGAAGATAATAAGATTGTTAGAGTCCCTACGGAAGAGTTAACACGGGGCAGCAAAAGATATAACAAAAACTACGTAATTTATCCAGCAGAGAAATTTAAGCCAGAAATAAAACCTTTTAGAGAAATTCATGAGTCATTTGAAAAACAATTTGCCAATTGCGATACGGCTATTTTCTTAGGTTTTGCCTTTAGAGACGATTACCTGAAAAGTGTAATAAGTCAAGGAACGAATGATAAACAAGTGATAATAATCCGACCTCATGCTTCTGGGTATGTCGAAAAGAAAAAGCAAGATTTTTCGGGTACCTTGATACCAATTGACCATTCATTTGGAGAAGACACACCGAAACTACTTGGGAAATTGCAAAAAGTGATTTTCAAGTAACCGATATCAAGCTAACATACTTTCATCTCTGCTATTTAGGGAAATTTCGCACTTTTGTCTAAACTACATATACAGTCCTGTGGGGCAAAAATTTGTTTTCTAAAAGCCTACAATAGCCTATTGCAATTTCATTGATATGAAATTACTTTTAGCAATTTTCCATTATTATAGTGTCCACTAAATTGCTATATTGCTTCTTGAGACTTATTGCATCATTAACCTATTTAAGTCTCTTGTTTGCTAGCATGGAGTTTTTCAAAAGTGTCTCTTTTTCCCTTATCTTTTCTCTTATTTCCGATATTTTGTCTCTGTTTACCCAGTAGTATGTTGAGTGGCAATTTGTGTCTGTTTCTATCTGTTTTGTGGGAAGTGCATCAACTCCGACTTTCCTTTTTTTAAGTTTACTGTTTACGTTGAGTTGCCAATCCATGCCTTCATTTCTGTTTCTGCATGTGTAGCTTCTATAAACAAAATCTTCCCTTCTCTGTGTTGACAGTGCTTTTAGTTGTTCAAGTTTGCTTGTTTCTATCACTCCCATGTTTTTCAGCGTCTCTATCCACTGGTAGCAAGTTTGCCGTCTCTTGACTCCCGCCATTTTTTTAATTCCTTTCATTAGGTCTTTTCTTTTTATTTTTTCTTTATTCGTGCACCATAAAAATTGTAGAATGTTATTTAGCTTAAAGTGCCTGCGTGATACTCCGCATTTATCAACGTATGTGTAGTGTTTCCCATGCTTCTTTTCAAGACCAACCGAGTTAACACTAATTAAAACTGAATTATCTTTACCATTTACTTTTACCGTTTCCATCCGTTATCCATCCTTTCCTATCCCATCCTTTCGCATGTTACCAGATGCGCGAACCATCCCACGCAATTTTTTTTTGCAAATAGGATGGAAGCCGTTTTTAGGTAACAATCGAGTCTCGATACGCTTACGGCAAACGTAGTCATTCTTAATACATAATATACCACGTATTTAAATTTTCTGTTTAATACGATAGTCAAATAGCCAGTCGCGCCAGTTTTTGCGCCTTGTTTAATCAACTGTTTAATCCTGAGCCATGTCGAAAAAATACGGTCATGTTTAAGCCGCATAAATCTGTTTAAGTGATTGATTAAACGCTTTTTGCCATTTTAACAATAAATATTTTTCGTCTGTTAAATATGACCAATAATTATATATAGTCGTAATACTTCATACAAAATTATAAAGTGATATAAATATGGCTAATTTAAGTCTTAAAAAGAATAATAGATTTAGTTTAGGCATTGATTCCGAATTGAATGATAAAATGACGTACCTAAGCAAAATGACTCATAAATCTAAGGCTGACTTGCTTCGTGAATGGATTGAACCGAATTTTCAGATTGCCGCAAGTTTTGAATCTTGTAATTTTTGGCTTATGCAATCGGGCAGTACAATCACGATTCAATGGTTTGGGAAGTCTCGAATGTGCAACGGCAAAAATATGCTTGACGATGATGACGCAAACAACCTACTACAAAAAACAATAAAGAAAGAACTTTTGGAGATTGCTTAAAATGACCGCAAAAAAGAACCCTCAAACTCCCAATGAGCAATTCGATTCAGTCATTGCCCAGCTTGATATTCAAATTTCTGATGCTAACAATACAATCCCAATTCAGAAAATAAGTGAAGATTCCGACCCTTCAAGCTTTACAAATGGCACTGACATAATGGCTGATTTAGATATTCAAGCCCCATTTATGCCTATTAAACCAATTAAAGGCAATCCAGAGCCAACAGTTTTGCCAGAGATGCAACCTTTCAATAAAGAAATTCCCATAGACGAAGCCCAGCTTAGAAAAAATGTCGGCATGGCAAAAATGGGCAAAATTGATGATGTAGCTAAAGGTGAAGCCATATGAGTGAAGAGACAAATCATAAAGAATTTTCTATTCCAACAAACCGCAATACACAGCATGAGCTAAAAATTGCTATCGATAATAATGCTGAAATAGAACGCAAAGACGCTGAAATAAAAGATTTAAACGCAAAATTGACGAAAATTGTAAGCATCGAATTCGCGAAGCAATGCCAGCAATACGGCATAGACCCAAGCACATCAAGCCCTGATGACTTAAAATCGGTCAAAGAAGCCTATAAGCAAATGCCAAAATCAGCCCCGAAAGGCGGAACTACCGCACACTTGAGCGCAGAAGAGGCTGGATTTACTGTTTCAGCCGTTGATTCAAACATTGACATAAATTGGCTATCAGCCGAAAGCCCCGAAGCCCTGATTCACATTGCCACAGAACGAGCTAAAAAAGGCGATACTGAAAGTCAAAAAGTTCTCAATAAGCTGACGCGCAAACTGGTTAAGCATGGTTTTGAATTTGAGTTTCAAGGTAATACAAAAGATTTTCTGCGTTCACCTAAGCACATAAATGATATGGATTCGGAAGAGACAAAGCGACTAAAACAAGAATTTAACTCCAAATTAGCCGCTAATCGCTGTCAGTGGAAGGAAATTGATTAGGTGTTTGCAATGGCAAAAACTAAGATAATTAAACCATTTACTTCATGCAATTGGATACGCAAAAATGACGGCAGTTATCGCTGGACAGAGAAAGACCTTTCGGATGTCATAATTTCAGAAAAGACTCCTCAAGAAGCTGGCTTAACACGCGAAGCAATCATAACAGTGCTTTTCATGAAAGAGTTTCCAAGTAGAGACGAAATTGACGAGATTGAACGTGTTTGGTTCTCCCAAGAGATTGAAATAAAGGTTAAAAGTGACCAATCGCAAAATATTTGGCTTTTAGCTGATAATGGCAGACTTTACTTAAAAGACATCGCTGATTCTGGTTCTTGTATGCCCATTGTCTTCGAAAGCACACCTAACTATACAATGCGAAAGCTGGGAAAAGCTCAAAAAATCGATGCAGAAGAAGCCATGGAAATTGCAAAAACATCTCGATACATTTTCAGCAAGATGATAGGCGAAAATTATGCGGTGACAGTTTAAGACGGGTGAAAAGATAAAATGGAAAATACAAAGTGCTTAAAATGTGGAAAAGAAATTCAACTTAAAACCATAATTGCCAACGATGAAATACTGAATATCTGCTCAAATTGCGGAGTTATCCTTAGTAAATCATGAGCTTAATAATCTCTGTATGGACCCCTCTGGCAGTTTTAAATTTCAGAAATAAAAAAATGCCTCTAATAAAATTAGACCGCAAAAATGGTTAGTCTCCGAGTAAGTCTTCCATCCTCTGACACAGTCACTTCCAAATCTTCCCTTTCTCGGAGATTAGCCAATTTTCGGCAACAATTTGACCTGATTCTAAACTTATTTCTAAAAGGCTCGTATAATCAATCGCTTAAACTTAGAAAATATTTTTGTTGGAAAGTCGCCTTATGCAGGCTGTTTTATGGGTGTTTGTGTATTAATAGTCCATACACCCTTCCAAAGTCCATAGCTTCAACGTAGAAATACGAAGTTTCCTTAAAAGGCAACGTTCAGAACCTCTATTTCATGGTAAAATCTAACAAGGAGATGAAAACACGACTGAAAATCAAAACAATGAAGGAGTCCATATCGATTTAACAGACATCTTGGCAGATATTCGGCAACATTTGGGAATAGTTCTTTGCGCGGAAGCTGGACACGGAAAAAGTTTCACTGCCGCACAGATAATTAAGACAGCGATGCAAGACCCAGACTTGACCGTGATTGTTCTTAGCCCATCAAGCATATGGAGAAGAAGCCTTTGTACTGGTAAATGTGTTAAAGTGTGCACATCGGAATTTAACCCAATTATCCCACATGAAGAGACTACAGCGGAATCAGTGCAATTTCTAAGAGACACAATTCACATAGACCTTGATAAGAAATGCACTTACGTCAAAAGCGCATAGCTGGAAGAGCTATTAGCAACTAAGCGGAGTTTGCTTTTTGACATCAAATACAAAAATGGCAGACGCATTAAGGCTTTTGAAAGCGTAGTTTTGGAATTTCTTTATGATATGCAATCGGCAGAGATAGACAGAAACCCAGAGTACAAACATCATTATTTGATATGTCTCGAAGAAATCCAAAAGTTCAGATTCTTATCTGAGCTGGAATATTGTTTCGGGACTTATTCAATGAATTCAGACGACAGTTTAGAGCTATTCACGGTTTTTACTCAGTCACGGTCAGACGCAAATATTCACTACATAGCCATTGTACAGCGATTGAATGATATTTCATGTAAAGTGGTTGAACGACTTAGACCTTTTATTGGTCTTACTCTGAGTGAAAATAGCCTAAGAAAGCTCAAGTCAATGATTCCTGATGATGCCATTAAAAAGCGAATTCAACAACTACCTAAACGGCACTCGATATATTTAGACGGCAAAGAAAATGCAGAGATTGAGATTCCATTTTACAAAAAAGAAGGCGCGATAACTTACATTAAGCCAGTACAACAGCCAGAACAGCAACAAATTCCAAAAGTCAACCTTGGTACTTTTATAAAATGTTTAGTGTTGCGAAGGAAACCAAAAGCAATAGAAATTTTAAATTCAGCTATTCGCCAGCCAGCAACAGACAACACAGAGACCGACAACAGCGAAGAGTCAGAACTTGATTTGTATATGTCTGGAGCAGGCGATAATTCAATAATGTTCCCATCAGATAAGCCAGAGGAATTTTAGAAATGTCAATAGTTTATTTGAATGTTAGAAACTTGAAGAAAATAGAAGGTAGATAAACGTATGTTTGCTGAAGCATTAAATATTAAAAACAAAAATCTTTGCTTTAGAAATATCTTTAAATATAAAATTATTGGTGTCTTAATGCACTCGAGGTTACGTCAATGAGAAGCGACGAAATAAAAAAAGGAACAGAAAAAGCGCCTCACCGAGCGCTCTTAAAGTCGTTAGGTTTGCAAGACGACGATATAGCAAAGCCGCTAATCGGCATAGCTAACAGCTACACAAACATCGTCCCCGGGCACATTCATCTCCGAACGATAGGTGAAGCCGTAAAAGAAGGCATCCTATCCGCAGGAGGCACACCATTCGAATTCAACACCATTGCAGTATGCGACGGCATCGCAATGGGACACGAAGGCATGCGCTACTCCCTGCCTTCAAGAGAAATAATTGCCGACTCCGTAGAAATTATGCTTCAAGCTCACAGCCTAGATGGGTTGGTTATGATTTCAAACTGCGACAAAATAACGCCCGGTATGCTCATGGCGGCGGCACGAGTCAACATCCCAGCTATAATGGTTACAGGCGGACCAATGGCAGCTGGACGCCACCGCGGAAAAAAAATAAGTTACTCCGCAATGCCTGAAGCACTTGGACAAGTAGCCGCTGGAAAAATGACTCAGGGCGAACTGTGTGAGATGGAAGAAAATGCATGTCCAGGATGCGGCTCCTGCAGCGGAATGTTCACTGCCAACACCATGTCATGTATGACTGAAGCCCTTGGATTATCATTGCCTTACTGCGCAACATCTCTCGCAAACAGTGCATTCAAACTCCGATTGGCCAGAGCTACGGGCAAACAAATCATAAAACTAATCAAAGATGACCTTAAGCCATCGCAGATTCTCACCAAAGAAGCCTTCGAAAACGCCATTGCATTAGACATGGCACTAGGCGGCTCAACTAACACAACGTTGCATCTGCCGGCTATCGCCAAAGAAGCAGGTTTAACTCTACCTCTGTCAACCTTTGATGCAATCGGCAGAAAAGTCCCACACTTATGCAGCATGATTCCAAGCGGAAGCTTTGCTCTTGAGGATTTGGATGCAGCAGGCGGAGTCCCAGCAGTCTTAAATGAGCTTAATAGTTTATTGACCTTAAACCTGCCCACCGTGTCAGGCAAGACTGTCGGCGAAAACATCAAAGATGCACAAGTTCTCGACCGGAATGTCATTCGACCATTAACCGATCCCGTTCATAAAGAAGGCGGCATCGCTATTTTAACAGGCAACCTTGCGCCGAAGGGCTCAGTTATCAAAACTGCAGGTGTGTCACCTAAAATGCAAAAGCACACTGGTCCAGCTAAAGTCTACGACTCAGAAAAAGAAGCGTTAACCGCTATCCGCGGCAATGAAATCAAACCAGGTGACGTAGTAGTAATCCGATATGAGGGTCCTCGTGGTGGACCGGGGATGCCTGAAATGCTTTTTCCGACTGCGACAATCGCAGGGATGGGTCTTGCCGAAAGCGTTGCCTTAATTACAGATGGACGTTTCTCAGGCGCTACACGAGGAGGAAGCATCGGACACATTGCACCCGAAGCATTCGATGGCGGACCAATCGCAGGGTTAAAGAACGGTGACAAAATAACCATTGATATACCTAACAGACTTCTCAAGGTTGAGCTGTCAGATAAGGAACTTAAAGAACGCTTAGCACAATGGAAACCACGCAAACCAAAAATCTCTAAAGGTTATTTAAGCAGATATTTGCCAACCCCATCAGAATAGACCAAAAGCCAACGAATTTTTATCCAAAATTTTTATTTGACTGACTGGCATAACAATAGCTACCTACTCAAATCCTGTCTCTTCACCCAATCCAATATCGACATCACATACAACGGTTCTAGCGATTTACGCCCACAGGGCAGCAATTTTGCTCCTGCTTGAACCGTTGATTCTTAAAGCGTTATCTTCAGGCAAAGGGAGGGAGAAAACACCCAAAAAATTTTTGGATAGTCTCCTTTTTAGCGATTGTTGTAGTACTGTACCTACTGCAAACACTTTTACAATAAGTAACACTAATTTTTGTTAGCGCCTACTGAGAACAAAGTGCGTGTTCGTTTTTCAAAAATGAATTTAATTGGCTGTGATTTTATGGTTTATGTTGAAGGAATTCAAATGGATGCTAAACGTATACACGAAAAAAAACTCGAGAAAGCATGGAAAACTCTATCAAGCAAGCCATTGCCCAAAATTAAAGCGCTCAAATTAAGCGATGACGATTTTGACCATATACTTCAACATAGACATTGCATTGAAGACGATTTTAGGGAAATTGAGGAGTGGGGGAGGATCCTTTCAACTAAAGGCACGGATGCCTGTGTGTTTAACGCCGACGAAGCAGATGACGCTGAATATGTTATTTTGGTTAGGGAAAATCCATACCATAATTTAGATGAAATAATTGTTCATGAATTATCCCACATTGCCCGGGGCGATCTCTAACCAATATTGTTGATAACATTTTGAGCAAAAATTTTTAGTCCATCTAATTTTGGCATGTCAGCAAAAAACAGCATAAAGTATGTCACACCTAAGTCCACATAAACCTGCAATTGATCAATGCATTCATCTGACGTTCCAGTCAAAATCGTCTTCTTGAAATCTTCCAAGCTAACATTAGCTGATTTTTGTTTTGAAATTTTTTCACTTAGCTCTCTATGATCATTTGCAATTATCACTTGCCCGCCAGGCCAGCAGGACTTTTCAATTTCGTTAAAGTTTCTCCCAACTGCTTTGCATCGTTGATCTAAAATCTCAAGTTTACGTTTATACTCTTCAAGGGATGGCAGGAAACCCCAATCAAACCTGTCGGCAAATGGTGCAGTCGCTTTTTTCATTAATAATTCGCCGCTGCCTCCGACGGTTATAGGTGGATGCGGTTTCTGTAATGGCTTAGGTTCGCAAACAGCATCTTTAAGCGAGTAATATTTTCCATCGTAATCGGCTTTCTTCTGCGTCCACAGTTGCAAAGTTATTTCCAACGCTTCTGCTAATCGGTCAATTCTAATTGTTGGTTTGGAAAAATCAAAACCATAAGCGGTATGTTCAGCTTCTTGAGCGCCTGCTCCTACTCCGAATTCTAATCTGCCGCCTGATAAAACATCAAGCGTTGAAGCCATTTTAGCGGTTAGGGCAGGATTCCGGTGCACATTGCAAGAAACCATGGTTCCCAGTCGTATTTCCATGGTTAATGAGGCGAGCGCGGAGAGGGTAGTCCAGCATTCAAGGATTGACCAGTCATTGTACATTAGATGGTCATCAAGCCAAACCGAGTGGTAGCCTAAGCGTTCGCATTCTAAAACCGTTTCGCGTATAAAGTTGAATTGCTCTTTGGGGTCTTTCACTTGGTATATGTAGAATGGAAGGAAGACTCCGAATTTGAGTTTGCCCAAGCGATGCCTCCAAACGGCTAAGCCCTACTTATGGTTAATTGGTCAAGAAAGTAATTAGGCTTTAGCATAGTTATCTACGACTTGGCGGATAACTGTTTTCTAACATCTCGACCCCTTATGTAGGATAAAACGCCTGCAATCGCCAAGATAGCAATTGAAACATAAAAGGCATGGTCTATGCCCGCTATGAAGGCTGAACTCACATTGCCACTTAGACTTTTTGAGCCGACAAACACTTCAAACGCCACTTGTCTGGGTATCGACGCTGCCGCAACCGAGATTGCTAACACATAGCTTCCCACTAGCCCAATGTTCTGAACAGTTCTGAGCAAGCCTGAGATACTACCATACGATCCTGCTCTCGCATTTGCCATTACAGCGCTGTTATTAGCGGGGAAAAACATCGAGGTTCCTAAACCTGATATGGCAGAAGCAACAAGCACAATGGCGAGCGGTGAAGTGGCAGTCATTCTTAAATAAACTACTATGGCAAGACCTAAGAAGAAAATTCCTAATGTAGCAATTTCTCTCGACCCGTACTTGTCAGAGAACCTGCCCATAATAGGTCCCAGAAAGCTGCCGGCAACGTAACCAGGCACAAGCAGCAATGAAGCGTTAAGCGGTGAAAGTGCTCTTATGCCCTGTAAATACATGATTACTAGAAAAATCACCGAGAAGTAGCCAACGCTGGTGAAGAATGCTGCCAAGAGTGCGTTGCGTAATACCTTAATTTTTAAGGCTTGGAAATCAATTAAGGCGTTTTCAAGCCTGCGGTCATACAAAATGAACACTGGTATCAAGGCTGCTCCAATCACCGCTAAAACCACGCTTAAGCCACTGAGTCCGTTTGCAGCAAAATCCACAAGCCCCAAAGAAAGCAGCACTAATGCGGAGCCCAGCAAAGCCATCCCTATATAATCCAGCTTAGCTGCTGTTCTTTTCTCGATATCTTTGAGGAATCTTGATCCTATTATTACCGCAATTATTCCGATTGGAATGTTTATGAAGAAAATGAATTGCCAACTGACGAAACTGGTAATTATTCCGCCTAAAACTATGCCCAGTAATGCTCCAGCTGTAAAGCCAAGCGAGTTGTAACCGTAGGCTCTGCCGCGTCTTTCTCTTGGAAAATAATCGGCTATTATAGCGCCGCTTGTTGCTTGCAAGATCGCTCCGCCTGCTGCTTGAACAACTCGGAAGCCTATTAACGAGTAGATGTTTGGTGAGAAACCGCATAAAGCTGAGCCAACGGTAAAAATTACGAAGCCTAAGTTGAATATTTTACTTCTGCCGTAGATATCGCCTATTCTACCCATTTGCGTGGTTGCAACTGCAAGGACAAGAAGGTAAGCAAGAATAATCCAGATGGACGTGGCAAGGTCTGAGTGAAGGCTGTCATTGATAACGGGAAATGCGAGCAAAACGATGGTGCTGTCCAATGCACCCATAAGTGTTCCAAGCATCACAATACCCAAAACTAGGTTGCTATGTTTTGGGGGAACTGGTAATCGGTTGGCTGGGTGATTGTTGTGCTTGGTTCATCGGTCAGGGCTGTCCCACTTTTAAGATGTTTGTTGATTCAAAGCCAATTTGTTAAATATAATTAAGGATTTTATAAAGTTACGTGCATCTATGGACCGATTTTATTTACGTTTGCTAAAATGATTATTTCCTACAACAAAAATAGTTCGAACGTAAGATAAGTAATTATAATTCGTAAAGCGTATTTTTAAGACAAACTCTTCCCAATTGGGGTTCCTCTAAATGCCCGAGAAAAACACTTCTGCAATCGACATATTCAGCATGTTATCAGAGGAGAGCCCTGATGAGGCAAAAAAGAAGCGTCGGCAAGAACTTTTAGAGCCAACTGGCATAAAGGAACTCTTCAAAGAAGGAAAAATAGACGTAAACAAATTCACCTGTGTAGGTGGGCAATGCAGGTTATGTGTTAAAGCTTGCCCAACCAATGCTCTTTACTGGGGAACAGGTGAAGTAGGCGTCACTGAAGACTTATGCATTTACTGCGGAGCATGCGTGTTAAACTGCATGGTTGACGACTGCATAAAAATCGAACGCAAACGGCAAGATGGCACAATTGAAAAATTCAGCAAACCAAACGACGTCGTCAAGATTGAAGAAAAAATAAACGGAAAAAAACGCCTTGAACGCGTAAAATCAATTTTTCCAACCATTACAAAATACTGCGAAAGCTATTGCAATGAGCCAAAGAATGAACATGTTTTTTTTGGTTATGTCAATGAAAAGAGTGAATTTGCAAAAACAAAAAATGAAAAAACAAAGCCACAGCATAGAACACGCAAAACTTAGGCAGGCATGATTGAAGCAATTGTTGAGCTTCGGGTAGATAACTCCACTTTATCTCCGTAACCCTTTTTTGCAAATGCATTTTCCAGACGCAGTTTATCGCCGATCCGTAATGCATTAAGCGATTCTGCATGTTGTCGCCAAGCTGATACTTTTACAATGCCAGATTCATCTTTTAGTTCGAAAACCATCAACTTTACCGTTTCTCCTTTGGCTGTCGTCACTTCTTTGATTTCAAGAATCGCCGAAACGACACCCTCAACGTTGGCGTTCAAGTTTTCAGTTAAGTTAGAGATTTTCGCAAACTGCATATCAACTTGAACATTAACAAAACTAGTAAAATCAACATGAACCTCTAAGCCGCCGTTTTGGGTTTCTTTCACTTTAGCATTACCCAACTGCAACGAAGCGTTCGCTTTGAGAGTTTTTTCTAATTCTTGGGCTTTTTCATTCCAAGCAACCACTGTCACTTCCCCAGAATCATCCCCCATAGTAAATCGCATGACCGTGCCGTCGCTTTGATCACTTCGGGTAAATTTAGTTAAGCCCAAAACAGATTTTACATTACCCGATAGATGCACATTGCCTGATGTCTTACTTAGGCAATTAATTTTTGTTGCAAACTTGTCGATGGCTGGATATGCACTGGCTTTTTCTTGAGGCTCTATTTCAATTTGACTTTTCTCCCCAATATGCAACTCAACTTTACCATAAAGATCCTGCCGTGTATATCCATGAAGAAGCCGAATTGCCTGCCCAACTTTTAACTCACCTTTCTCAACTAAATCAGCCTTATCATTCCACAAAACCACCCGCAAGATGCCGTCATTATCAGTTATCATTAAAGTAGCAAATTTCCCAGGTTTTTCTCCTTCAAAAGTTCGAGCGGGGAAAACCGCGACTAAACGACCCGCAACCGTAACATCATACAATCCAGCAAACAAACGGCTAATCGACAAATTTCCATCGTTACGAATTGTGTTTTGTTGCACTTCAACGCCATATTTTGCTGCAATTAACCTCAAAAGCGTTTCATCACCCAGCAACCCTCCTGTTCTGGATTTTTCAGAACTAAGTCTTTGCAAAATTTGCGCCGCTGTAATTTCAGGGTTTTTCGTTAGAATCTTGTCAATGATTTCTTGAGTGGTCATTTTGCGCCGAAACGATAAAGATGTCTTGGCGCTTTTAATTTTTTGCATTTTATGCGCATTGTTGTTATGTTTATTAAAAACGCTGTTTTATTTTTAATTTAGAGCTTGGAGTAGAAAACCTTGGACGCTGCAGTGCTTTATGCTCTTGGATTGGGGTTAATTGTTGTTGGCATAATGATTATTGTTGCTGCGATTATTTTGGCGTCGATGCGTGGGGCTGGAAGGGGAAAAGTAAAGGCTGCAGGCGTAATTATGATTGGTCCTGTGCCGATAATTTTTGGAACAGATAAAAAATCGGTCAAAACAATCTTGGCGCTTTCTTTGGCACTCACAATAGCCGTAATCGTTGCCATGGTAGTTTATTATTGGCTTTTGAGGTAAGCAATATGTTAAGAAACGCAGAAGAAGATGAAGCAGATGGCATCGAAGCGCCTAGCAGACTTTTTGGGTTTGTGATTTTAGGCATTGCATTGGTTTTCATTGGCATAGTTGTTTTGGTGGTTTCTTCATTGGTTGTAGGCGGTTCAGGAAGTGTTGGGGTAGTTATTTTTGTCGGTCCATTCCCAATCGTTTTTGGTTCAGGACCTAACGCTGTTTGGCTCATTTTGATTGGAATAATTCTTGCTGTCTTAAGCATAATACTCTTTTTAGTGTTGAACAGAAGATTGGGGAAGTTCAAAAATTAAAAGAAAAGGTGTTTTTTAGCTTGCTTGTTCGTCATCTTTGCCGTAATACATGTAAAGGAAAACCAAAGTTATCGCAGCAAATATTGAGCCCATAAGAACATATTGTAAACTTACGAAATATGCGCCTAAATCCATAGAGATTCATCCTTCATTTTATCTTACTTCTTGTACCTCTTAATATTTAAGGAGTAGCTTTTTTCCACTCATTCATCAACATATCATAAGCGTCATCATTTTCCTCTATTGTTTCAAACCAGGTAAGGTTTTGCGAAATTTTCTGCGTTAACAAGTGATAACACACATGCACTTTTTTATCTAAAACCCGAAAGTAAAAATCGTCACAGGTACAGAATTCTGCTTCTGGCATGATTAAGTAATCGCGTTCTCTTCCAACAACAATCCAGACAATTCTTCCACTTGGCTTGAAAACATATTTCTTCACACGATTTTCTTTCAATGCATCTAACGCTTTGGTGAATCTTGACCCGAAAAGCTCGTAGAGTTCTGTGATGTTTATGCCTGACAGTTTGCCTGCTGATTTTGCTTCGCGGCAAATAGCGTTTAACGTATCTTCTTCTGAATTGCTGCTCATTTCTACACTCGCTAATGAAAGTTGATTGAAATGGAATTTAGGTCTTAGCCTATGTCGATTTGTTCGCCTTTAGGCTTTTTTTCCGTTTCAGCTTTTGGAAGCACTACTTCTAACACTCCGTTTTTGTATGTGGATTTTGCCTCTTTAACCTTAACTTTTGTTTGCAACTCAACATCTTTGTAATACTTATATTGAGGGGTGTCAACCGAAATCGTAATGGAATCTTCCGTTCCATGAAGCTTTATATCGGTTTTTTCAACACCTGGCAACTCCACAACCACATGAACATCCTCATTGGTTTCCACGATGTCTACAAGCGGCTCCCGTTCTTCCTTAACCTGAGGTGTCCCTTTCAAACCTTTTTTGATGTTTCCAAACTCTTGAACTTCAGGCTTACCATCTGGACCAATTTTCATGCTGTAACCATAAACGAACGGTCCAAGCTCCTTAACCGTGCTGCCGTCTGGCATTTTGCGTTCCTTAATATATTCTTTAGGAACTTTATCTGTGAAATTCTTAAGCTCTTCATCCATCATTTTTTCCATTTCACGAAACATGTCATCTATGTCACCGAAAAACGGGTCTTTATTTCGCCGTCTTCTAGACCATTCAGGATAATCCTCGTTATCTGAAGACAATTCACACTCACCAACTTATGTTGAGTTTTTCACTCCAATAAATTTTGTGCATTAAAAACCATTTGCCCAATGAAACCCAAACCTATTTGGAATGCGCTTTGTCGGTTGCGTTGCAAGCAAATCGTAACGACGTTTTTAAAAGTTTAAATGATGGAAAACAAACTAAATCTCTTCAGCAACCAAAAACGGCTGCAATTTAGGTGCCGGGGTAGCCTAGCCTGGCTAGGGCGCCAGACTCATAATCTGGAGTTTGTAAGGGGCAAGCGCCTTATGACCAGAAGTCACGGGCTCGAATCCCGTTCCCGGCACCATTTTTTGTTTTCTCTTGGACTGAACAGCTTCGGTAACTGTTTTTCTAAAAGCACTTCTGGAATAGAATTAAGCGGTTATATCTTACATTGCATTCAAGATTGTAGCTTTCTCGTCAAATTTTGCCATTTCAAAAAAACCTGAAACAAATCCATCTGTAACGTTTTTTTAAGCGACATTTCGTCAAATATTATTAACAACTACCGCCACCTATCTTCTGAAGTGAAAACATGAAGGACTACGACAATTTTTTTCTTCCAAGTAGCAACCTCAAAAAAAGCAAAGAATTCTACAAAGATCTCTTAGGGTTGCCCATTAAATTTGACTTCTCAGACATGGGCATGGTAGCTTTCAAAGTCGGCGACAATGAGCCTGCAATCATCTTAAAAGACACAAGCAAATTTCCAGAGGCAAAACCGACCATCTGGTTTGTGGTTGAAGGCGTGCGAGAAGAGTACGACCGTCTGAGTGCTAAAGGGCTAAAGTTTCTATCTGAGCCCTTTGAGATTCACACCGGAATGGCCGTTGAGTTTGAAGACCCATTCGGCAACAGATTAGGTTTGACCGATTACTCAAAATCTACCAAAATAGAACCTTAATAATATAGATTGAATTTTAGATCGAGAAATAACTTTGGTAAACAATAAGCCTTGGTTTAGCTCTTGGCCAACTCAAGTTCCAAAACATATAGAATATCCACAGATACCTCTGCAAGAAATCCTGCAAAAAAGTGCAAAAGAATTTCAACAAAAAACCGCCATTATTTTCGGTGAGAGAGAACTTTCTTATGCTCAGTTGGATTTGCTCTCAAACCAGTTAGCTAATTCCCTTGTTAAGTTAGGCGTGAGGAAAGGGGACCGCGTTGCAATTCTTCTGCCAAATATTCCACAGTTCATTGTTTCTTTCTTTGGAATTCTTAAAGCAGGCGGGGTGGTGACAGCCATAAGTCCATTGCATCGGGAACGCGAAGTTGAGTACCAATTGAAAGATTCAGGCGCACAAACAATTGTGGCGCTGGATTCAATTTATCCTATTGTAGAAAAAGTTAAGCGAAAAACTCAGCTCAGAAACGTTATTTTGACTGGGCTTAATGAGTACTGCTATAAAAAAACCAGTCCTCCAAATGTTGCTCAGACTTTTGCTTTTCAAGTTTTGCTGGAAAAAGCCCTTCGTGAATCTCCGAATATGCAATTGCATCCAAATGAAGACTTAGCAGTATTGCAGTACACAGGTGGCACAACTGGAACAGCAAAAGGTGCTATGCTAACACATACAAACCTTGTTTCAAATGCTCTTGCCTTCGCCGCTTGGATAAAAGGCAAAGCAGGCCAAGAAACATTCCTCACGGCACTGCCCCTATCCCACATCTATGGAATGACAACTAGCATGACTGTACCATTAAGTTTGGGCGCAAAAATAGTTCTAATGTCAAAGTTTGAGCCAACAAAAGCATTAGAAGAGATAAATCGGCGCAAAGTAACGGTCTTCTGTGGCGTCCCAACTATGTACTCCACGCTGATAGATAACCCAAAACTCAGCAAATATGACTTAACCTCTATTCGCGTTTGCATTTCAGGCGCGTCCCCTTTGCCTCTTCAAGTACAAATGAAGTTTATGGAAATAACAAATGGATTCCTTGTTGAAGGCTATGGTTTAACCGAGGCTTCACCGGTTACCCATTGCAACCCTGTAGACAAGGCGATGCAAACGGTAAAGCCGAGTTCAATCGGGGTGCCCCTGCCCAATACAGATTCACGGATAGTTGATTTGGAAACAGGAAAAAAAACACTCGATATAGGCGAGACGGGCGAGCTGGCAGTGAAGGGACCGCAAATAATGAAGGGCTATTGGTGCAAGCCCGAGGAAACAGCTTTGGTACTGCTTGACGGGTGGCTTTTAACAGGCGACATTGCACACATGGACAAGGACGGCTACTTCTACATAACCGACCGGAAAAAAGAACTCATAAAAGCCCGCGGATACAGCGTCTACCCCCGAGAACTTGAAGACATCCTCTACGAATACCCAGCCGTGAAACTATGTGCAGTTGTCGGTAAACCAGACTTGGTTGCAGGCGAAGTTCCAAAAGCTTTCATAGTCCTCAAAGAAGGCAAAGTTGCGTCAGCGGAGGAAATCATGGCGTTCGTTAACAATAAAGTGGCACCCTACAAGGCAATTCGAGAAATCGAATTCAGACGAGAATTGCCCGTTAGTTCAGCGGGAAAAGTTTTAAAACGATTGCTCAAAGAGAAAATCTAAATCTGTTCTTTTCTTTTTCTTAATTTGAAGACGACTTTTTCGCCCATCCAAGCAAAAAACAACAAAACAAAAAATGGACCTAAGAAAAACCCGAAAACAAAATCGTTATTATTGGCTGCAAGCTGACCCAAAATATTCGGGTAAAGGGTAACTCCGCCGATAACTAAGCAAGCTGTTAAAATAAACGTAATGGCAAACGTTATGCCCTTCATAATTTTTCAACATATTCTGATAGGTTCCTGTTTGTTTTAAGTGTTTTCAGAATTTCTTCGAAATGTATAAGAGAAAACCTCGTTCTTGAATTAGTTAAGGCACTATCTTTGCGCGTAAAAATCAATGTTACAGGCATTGTTCAAGGCGTAGGTTTCCGACCATTTGTTTACCGTTTAGCTGTTGAAAACAGTTTGGCAGGATACGTCCGCAATAGAGGCGATGCGGGCGTAGAAATCCTCGTAGAAGGCGACGGGCAAAACATCAAGAATTTTATGAGTGATTTGACAGAGAAAAAACCGCCGTTAGCTCAGATTGATTCAGTTAAATCGGTTGAGATTTCAAGCAAAAATGAATACAATAAATTTGCAATAATCAAAAGCTCTGAAGAAGCGGCACAGTCAGGTTCAATTATCCCGCCAGACATCGCTATCTGCAACGAATGCCTCGCCGAGTTGCGCGATCCCAAAAACGTTCGGTACGAATACTTCTTTATTACCTGCACCAACTGTGGTCCACGCTTTACAATTATCGAACACTTGCCATACGACCGAGAAAACACCACCATGCGAGAGTTTCCCCTTTGCGGCTTCTGCCAAAAAGAATACACTGACCCCAAAAACCGTCGTTTTCATGCTCAAACTGTAGCTTGCCCACCTTGCGGTCCAATAGCCTACTTAACTACAAAAAATGGCGAACCAGTCAGCGTCAAAGATCCAGTGCGTGAAGCTGGAAAACTGCTCTCGGAAGGCAACGTTCTTGCGATAAAGGGTTATGGCGGCTTTCACATTGCTGCCTCAATTATACGAGATGCACCTTTGGAGAGGCTCCGAGCAACGAAGCATAGAAGCCAAAAACCCTTCGCTATCATGGCAAGAAACCTAGAGGCAGCAAAGAGTTTTGCCGAAGTAAGTTCAGAGGAGGAGGAACTACTTTCTTCCCCTGCGCGCCCCATTGTTTTGTTAAACAAAAGTCAAAATTACAATTTGTCGCCTTTGGTTGCACCGAATCTGCATAACTTGGGCGTCATGTTGCCCTATACTGGACTTCACTTCATGCTTTTTGACCAAGTTGATGATTCTGCTTTTGTAATGACCAGCGCCAATCCGCCAAATCAACCAATAGTGAAAGAAAACGACCAAGCCCTCAAAACCCTCGGTGGTACAGTGGATTATTTCTTGTTCCACAACCGCAAAATCGCTCACCGATGCGACGACTCAGTCATGCGCGTTCACGGGGCTCATCCAATGTTTCTTAGACGAAGTCGAGGCTACGCTCCAGCGCCCATCAGGCTCAAAGCTAAATCAAAACGGTGCGTCGTAGGATTGGGCGGTGAACTAAATAATACTGCCTGCGTTTTAGTTGACGACAAAGCATTCATTAGCCAACATATCGGTGATGTAGAAAATGTTGAAACCCGAGCGTTTTTGCAAGAAGCCACAAACCATCTCTACCAACTTACTAATTGCCACTCTGAAGCTGTCGTTTGTGATTTGCACCCCAAATTCACCACAACCGCATTAGCTAAAGAAATGGCTGAAACCGATGGTTCACCATTTCTTCAAGTTCAGCATCATCACGCCCACGCCGCGGCTTTGATGGCTGAGCATGGCTTGGAAGAGGCTGTTACTGTGGTTTGCGACGGCTATGGCTATGGAACAGATGGAGAAGCTTGGGGAGGCGAAGTCCTTTTTTGCACCCGTGAATCGACCGAGTTTATGCGTCTTGGACACCTTGAACCGCAGCCACTGCTCGGTGGAGATGTCGCTAGTCGATTCCCCTTGCGTGTAGCCGTTGGAATGCTCGATAAAGCCGGTGTAGCGGTTGAACCTTGGCTGATGCAAAATAGCTCGCATTTGCCATTTGGTGAAACCGAGGCTAAACTGCTTTTAGATCAAACTTAGAAAAGGGATTGGAACTGTTGAAACTACAAGTTGCGGCAGAGTTTTAGATGCAGTTTCAGCCGTATTGGGTGTTTGTTTTGAGAGAAGTTATGAAGGGGAACCAGCCATGAAACTTGAATCAGCCGCTTTAACCGGCAAAGAGGTACTAAACCAAAATCCTCTATTGCACGACGATATGCTTCACACCTCCAACATGTTAAGGGCAATTTTTGAAAATCGACTAAAATTTTCCGTTTCTGACTTAGCATATTCTGCACATGCTTATTTGGCAAGGGGGTTAGCTGCTTTGGCAACTGAAAACGCCATAGAACTGGGCGTTAAACAGATTGGGTTCTCAGGCGGCGCTGCCTGCAACCAAATACTTACGCAAGTTATGCGTGAAACTGTTCAAGCTGCTGGGCTAAAGTTTTTGGTTCATGAGAATGTTCCAGCGGGCGATGGAGGAGTGTCGTTTGGTCAGGCAGTTGTAGGTGGATTTTCAAACTTTTAAACCAATTTCTTTTTATCGCCCTTCAATGCCTCCTTATTAATTGATAGTTATGTGTTTAGCAATTCCCGCTAAAATAATGAACATTGACGGCACCAAAGCCAATGTAGATTTTGGCCAAGGAGTCCTGCGAGAAGTTAATGTGTCGCTTGTTGAAGCAAAAGTAGGCGAATACGTGTTGGTTCATGCGGGCTACGCCATTACAGTTATTGAAGAAAAAGAAGCCTTAGAAACCCTAAGTTTATGGAATAGCGTTCTTGAAGCTGGCCAACAATAAGCAGCAATTGAGCGGTCGGTATGGCTGAAAATCTTAAGTTCAGAAACCCTGAATTAGCGAAGAAAATAGCGTCAAAAATCAAAACATTGGCGCAAAACGCTGGAAAAATAAAAATCTGCCATGTCTGCGGAACCCATGAGTGGACAATAACTCATTATGGTTTGCGCAGTCTTTTGCCTGAGAATGTTGAAGTTATTGCCGGACCAGGCTGCCCTGTTTGTATCGTGCCTGCGGCTGAAATTGACGAAGCAGTACAGTTGGCGCAAATGGGCGTTGCAGTCACTTGTTTTGGAGATGTGCTTCGTGTTCCAGGCAGCAAAATGTCGCTTCTAGATGCTAAAGCAGCTGGCGCAGACGTCCGAATAGTCTATGCGACATCTGATGCAGTTAAAATGGCCAAACAAGAAACCAACAAACAGTTTGTGTTCTTCGCGGTCGGTTTTGAAACTACTGCTCCATCTACGGCGCTTGAAGTGCTTGGGAATCCGCCGAAAAATCTTAGTTTTCTTGTTTCTCACCGTTTAATTCCACCCGCCATGGAACTCTTGCTTGGAGTAGGCGATTTGGAGATTGACGGCTTTATTGCTCCTGGGCATGTAAGCGCGATTATCGGTTTGAAGCCTTACGAGTTGTTTCCTCGGGTTTATCGGATGCCAACGGTTGTGGCTGGTTTTGAACCAATTGACGTGCTGATGTCGGTTTACATGATTGTTAAGCAGCATGTCGATAAGACACCTAAACTAGAGAATGAATATCCCCGTGTGGTTAGACCTGAAGGTAACCCTCGTGCATTGGAAATGATGAATAAAGCTTTCACGGTTACAGGCGGCAACTGGCGTGGCATCGGCAGACTTCCCGACTCTGCGCTTCAATTTCGAGAGTCACTTGCTGATTTTGATGCACGATTAAAATATGGTGTTCATGTGGAACAAGGTAAAGACATCCTGCTTGGCTGCGAATGCCACCTAATAATTATAGGAAAAATAAAACCCAACCAATGCCCCATGTTTCTAAAAGCTTGCACACCTGAGAAGCCAGTGGGCGCATGTATGGTTAGCAGCGAAGGAACTTGCAGGGTTTGGGCAAAAAACGTGGCTGTTGAGGGTTAGCAGATTCTTGGGACTGGATCGCCGATTGGTCTTGCAATTATTCTCTTGCCGCCAACCTGAGTTTGCATTGCCACACCTTTGAATTCTAATGTTGCTTCCCCGATTATTTGGGCGTTTCTGCCTTCCTCAGTTTGCTTCAAAAATTCCAGCACTTCCGTAGCCTTTTCTGGAACAACTCCGATAATGTATTTGCCTTCATTCCCAACTTCTAAGGGATCTAGTCCAAGCATATCGCAAGCTGCTTGAACATCTTTTCGAATGGGAACTTTGCTTTCCTGGATTAATATGCCGATTCTGGATTTTTCTGTCCATTCATTTAATGCATCAGCTAAGCCGCCTCTGGTTGGATCTTTCATGGCAACTACTCCCCCGACTTTGCCAAGTAACCGTTGACTTATGCGGTTGAGCGGTCTTACGTCTGAGCGTATTTCGCTTCCAAACTTTAAGCCTTGCTGAGCAGATAAAACGGCTAATCCGTGGTCACCAATTGTGCCTGTTAGTATGATTTTGTCTCCTACAGTTAGGTTTGAGTCAAGCAGCCAACGCGACGCAAAATTTCGATATTGCTTGGCAACTTGAAGATTGAAGTCCAACGCTGGAGTTCTTTTGCCTATCCCTGAAACATTCATGACACAGCCGCCTAAACTGCCCTTCTCTACAACCTTCGTGTCTCCAGTAACGATGCCTACCCCTGCTTCAATGCAGGTTTGACGCATACTTGCCAGAATCATTTCAAAATCACTTATCGCTAAACCCTCTTCCAAGATAAAGCCGCAAGCCAAAGCAAAAGGCTCCGCGCCTAGGGCTGAAATATCATTAACTGTTCCCGAAATTGCTAAACGTCCGATGTCTCCTCCTGGGAAAAATATGGGTTTAACTGCGTGAGAGTCACTTTTGAAAACTACATCTCCGATGACCGCGGCGTCATCCATGGCTTCCAATGGAACTTCTGCAGTGTTGCCTAAGCCGCCGAAATATTTTACGATGTAGTTTTTAACCAAGTTATGCATGACTGTGCCACCTGCACCATGCAACATAGTGATCTTTTCGTTAGAGTTTGACATTCTATTTGCTTCCCGTTTCAGCAAATTTAATAGCGGATAAGTAAAACATAAACAAATCGCAGAATTTGAAACAGTTTTTGATCTAAGCTATTTTGAGGATTCCCATAAATAATGAATGAAAAAGATAAGCGCTCCTTTGGCGCTTCTTTCTTCTTTAAATAATGACACCGCCTGCTCCAAATAAAAGAATCTTGGAACATAGAATCAAAAGCAAACAGATGAAATTCTAACAAATTGACTTGATTTACTGAATTTAGTATTGTTAGATGCTTGTTACTTCACAGATTTGTAGCTGAAAATTAGCGTCAGCACTTTTTATGGGTAAACTATAAAAGGGAAAAGCTATATCCAAAACTGTACACCTCACGCGTTCGAATTGTTCCCTCGCAGGAACGTAACCACAAGTTAAAACTAAAAGATTAGTTTTGATACGGAAAGCCATATAAATTGCTTTTACGTGTTTGTTTGCGCATTGGAGATATAAGAATGCCAAAATGGGGATATACAGTAATCGACGAAATGCTTAATCCAGAAAAAACAGCGAAAGCCAGCGGCAGAGAACTCAAAATATCCCACAAAGCATCCAGAGAAATCTGCAAAGCCCTAAAAGGCATGATGCTAAACCAGGCAAAACAATATTTACGGGATGTTGCAGCCAAAAGGAAAGCTGTACCCTACATGAGATATAACAAAAAACTGCCTCATCGTCATGGACTTGTAAACGCTTTTTGCGGCAGATATCCAGTAAAACCGTCAGAGCAAATTTTAGATGTTTTAAAATCAGCTCAGTCAAACGCTGAAAACAAAGGTCTAGATGTAGACCGATTACGCATTATCCATGCAGCCGCCTATCAAGGCATTAAATTGAAGCGGTACACTCCAAGAGCCCATGGTAGTGCTTCACCAAAATACGACACAACAACACATATTGAAATAGTACTCGATGAGAAACCGACACAAGGAGAGCAATAAATGAGCATAGTTAAACGTTTTATAACAGAATCAATCAAAAGGACAGAAATTGATGAGTTTTTACAGAAAAAACTTGACAGAGCTGGATACGGCGGAGTAAACATATCAAAAACCCCGCTTGGCACTCACGTAGTAATTTACGCAATGCGTCCAGGCTTAGTTATCGGTAGAGGCGGAGAAACTATAAAAGAGCTAGCCTCAGCTTTAGAACAAAACTTTAAAGTTTCTAATCCTCAAATTTCAGTTTCAGAAATTGAAGTTCCAGAATTCAACGCTTATGTTATCGCTTCCCGAGTTGCCTCAGCACTCCAGCGTGGTGTTCACTTTAGACGCGCGGGTTTTTGGGCATTAAACCAAGTTATGGAAGCAGGAGCCCTTGGCGCTGAAATCGTAATAAGTGGCAAATTAACAACAGAACGCGCACGTTTTGAAAAGTTTCGAGCAGGATACTTCCCAAGATGCGGAGAACCGGCATTGGTATCTACCCGAAAAGCTGAAGCACATGTCCAATTAAAACCAGGCATTATCGGCGTACGCGTAAAAATTATGCCCCCGGACGCATATTTCCCAGACAGAATCACTGTTCTAACTGCATTACCTGAAGAAGCAAAAGTTACTGTTCCAGTACCAGCCAAACCAGTAGAACAAGCACCAGTTCCAGTTGAAGAAGCCACAGAACCCGAGCCAGAACCAGAAGTGCAAGCAAAAGAAGTAACAGATGAACCAAAAGAACAGGAGAAAAAAGAATAATGGCGATAATGCGGATTAAAGAAATCGTTGCCTTGTCCTCTGAGGATAGAGCAGCAAAACTTGTTGATTTACGTGCAGAACTAGCCCGCTTGAAAACTATGATTAGGGCTGGTGGCGCTGTTGAGAACCCAACACGTGTTAGAGAACTGCGTAAAACCATTGCTCAAATATTAACAGTAGATAATGAAAAGAAATTGGGCATTAGGCAAACAATAGAGGTTTCTGAGGAAAAACCAAAGAAGAAAGTTGAGAAAGCATCTCAAAAAGCTCCAGAGGCAAAGAAAGCCCCCAAGAAGCCTGCAGTCAAAAAAGAAATTGAGGAGACAACTCCACAATGAAAATAACTCCAGATATTATTCGCTATGAATTTATTGGCTCTGGCGCTGAAATCACAAGAAGCCCACATGGAGGCTATGTTGGTTTAGGCGGCATAGTTGTTGGCGAAACAAAAAATACTTTCTCATTGATCAGTGAGGGTCAAGTGAAGAGTGTAATTAAAGAACAAGCCGTGTTTAACTTTAAGTTCGGCGACGGCACAATTGCAGAAATTGACGGTAAACTTTTAGTTGGCAGACCTGAGGATCGACTTAAAAAAAGCATTAAGAGGTTATGGTAATGTCTCTATCTTTCAAACAACCTAAAAAAACATGTGACGACAGAAACTGTCCATTCCATGGAACTCTTGCAATAAGAGGTCGTGTACTAGATGGCACAGTTCAAACAGCAAAAATGGATAAAACCGTTATAGTTGACAGAGAATACTTGGAATTCTCATCTAAATTCCAAAGATATGAACGCAGACACGGTCACATCGCATCCCACAACACCCCATGCATTGACGTAAAAGAAGGCGACAGAGTGAAAATCGCCGAATGCAGACCAATCAGCAAAACTGTTTCTTTTGTTGTTGTTGAAAAATTAGGAGAGGAAAAGTAAGATGGCGGCGAAGGCAAAGCAGAGAGCACTGGTAGCAAAAGGAATGCTTTCACACGGACAAAAAATTAGCCGTGGTCTATTATCCGGTTCAGAAATGAAATGTACAGACAACACTGGTGCACGAGTTCTGCGTTTAATTCAAGCAATGGGTTATAAGGGTCGACTAAGACGTTACCCCTCTGCCACGGTAGGCGACAAAGTAACTGTATCAGTTAGACAAGGCTCACCAGACATGAGGAAAAAGATTTTCCAAGCAGTAATCGTCCGCCAAAGAAAAACATTCAGACGTGTTGACGGCGTCTGGGTTCAATTTGAAGATAATGCGGCAGTAATAATTACTCCGGATGGCGAAATGAAAGGATCCGAAATTAGAGGGCCAGTCGCAAGAGAGGCAGCTGAAAGATGGCCAAGAATCGCAAGTGCCTCAAGCATAATAGTGTAGGTGCAAAATATGCAAGAAACTAAACGAGTAAAAAATCCGGGTAAACAGCGTAAAAGACTATTTAACGCTCCTGCTCACATTCGCCACAAGCTTATGGCAGCTCCCCTATCGAGCGAACTTACTGCATCAAGAGGCGCAAAGACTCTTCCAGTAAGAAAAGGCGATACAGTTCGCATTGAACGCGGAGATAACAAAGGCTTTGAAGGCAAAGTTTCACGCATTGACTCAAAACACTACCGAATCTTCCTCGAAGGCTTAACTCGCGAAAAAGTTGATGGAACAAACATCTTCATCTCAGTACATCCATCCAAAGTTCAAATAAGAAATCTTAACCTCGACGACAAACGCCGAAAAGACATTCTTGGCAGAAAGGCACAAATAGAAAAGCCCACACGTGAAGAAAAGGCAAAGGCACAACCCGCAAAGAAAGCAAGCAAACCAGAAGCAAAGATCGAAGAAGAAAAAACCGTAGAAGCAGCGATAGTTGAAGAAGAAGCAATGCCTGAAGAAATAGAAGAACAAGCGCCTGCCAAAGAAGTTCCTGAGAAAAAAACAAAAAAGATATCTGAAAAAGCTCCAGCTGCCAAAAAAGCAGAAGCTCCTTTAGAAGAGGAAAAGGCGCCCGCTAAGAAAGCAGCAAAGCCAAAAACTGCAGCAAAGAAAACAGCTGCATCAAAAGAAGCACCAGTTAAAGAAACGGCTTCTAAGTCACGTGCTAAACATAAAGCTGAAGAAGGAGACGAATAATTTGGGTAAAAAAGGAAAAACCGCAAGGATGAAACGTAAGCCAGCTCCAAAGTTCTGGCCAATCCACAGAAAAGAGCTGCCTTGGATAGTGAAACCCTCATGTGGATCACACTCACAAGATAAATGTCTATCAATGACACTGGTTCTTAGAGACATGCTTGGTATCGCACAAACAAGACGAGAAAGCAAACTGGTACTTGCTCAAGGTAAAGTACTAGTTGACGGTAAAGTTGTCGCGAAGGACGATTCTCCCGTTGGTCTAATGGACGTTATATCCCTTCCTGACGCAGGTAAATATTACCGCATTATGCCCTCGGATAAAGGATTGGTTTTAAATCCAATAAGCAAGGAAGAAGCAGCATTCAAACTAGTTCGAGTTGAAAATAAAACCACCGCCAAAAAAGGCGTACAAATTGCCCTTCACGACGGCTCAAACTTGTTTGTTAAAGTTGCCGACCCTAAGCATCCAGACGAAGTTACTAGCGGGTCATTTGACATTCTAAAGGTTACGTTGCCAGAAAAACAAGTTATTCAAAGCTTGAAAACCAAGGAAGGAAACTTGGCAATAATCACTGGCGGAAAAAACATTGGTGCACAAGGAAAAATCGTTGAAATCGAAAAGACCGTAGCTAAGAAACGCCGTCAAGCACTAGTAGTTATTGAAGACGCTAAAGGTATTCGTTACCAAACAATATTAGACTTCATCTTTTCCATCGGAGAAGCTGAACCACTCATAAATGTACCGGAGGCATCTGCAGTTGTCTGAAGAAGAAGCTATAATTAAGACCTGGGAAGAGCATCCAATGCTCAAACCACAGATTGAAAAAGTTGTGGTAAACCTTAACGTTGGAAAATCTGGTGAACCACTTGAGAAAGCTAACAAAGTGCTAAAAGAAATAACAGGTCAAACACCAGTTAAACGAAAAGCCAAAAAAACTATTCGTGACTTTGGCATCCGCGAAGGAGAATCAATCGCTGTCGTCGTAACCTTGCGAAAGCAAAAAGCAATAGACTTCCTCAAAAAAGTTTTGCCAGTTGTTGAAAACAAAGTTAGAAAAACTTCGTTTGATTTACGCGGCAACTTTGCTTTCGGATTGAAAGAACACATTGAAATTCCAGGCGTAAAATATGATCCTGAAATCGGTATATTTGGCATGGATATATGTGTCACCGTTAGTCGTCCAGGACAACGAGTTAAGATTCGCCGAAAAGAACAGCAGCCTATCGGTCGCAAGCACATGTTAACACCCGAAGAATCAATAATCTTCGTGAAACAAACATTGGGAGTCCAAATCGAATAAATCTGAGGATGAATATATGGGAAAACAGCAACTAAAGAAAGAACGAAAATATGGCAAAGGCTCAAGACCATGTGTAAGATGCGGCGCTTATGGGCCAGTTATTCGACGGTACAATTTATATTTATGTAGGCACTGTTTCAGAGAGGCAGCCCCAAAACTTGGGTTCAAGAAATATGAGTAGGAGCTAAAAAACATGGACACTTTAACAAACGGTTTGATAACCATCAAAAATAATGAAACGCGAAATAAACGCGAATGCATAATTAGCCCTGCCTCTAAACTTCTGGGGCGAGTCCTACGGATAATGCAACTTAACGGTTTCATCGGCGAATTCGAATTTATTGATGATGGCCGCTCTGGAAAATTCAAAGTTCAACTCTTAGGCAGAATCAACAAATGCGGACCAATAAAACCACGATACCCAGTTAAAGTTGACGGATTCGAAAATTGGGAAAAGAAGTACTTGCCATCCAGAGACGTAGGCATCATGGTTGTTTCAACTTCAAAAGGCGTAATAGCACACAAAGATGCTGAAGAAAAGAATCTTGGAGGAAGGCTTTTAGCCTTCGTATATTAAGGAAGTGTAATTTATGCGGCTCCCAGAAATCTCAAAAACTATTCGAGTTCCAGATAACGTAGCTGTCACTCTTGAAGGCAAAAAAGTCAATGTTAAAGGTGCCAAAGGCACTTTAATACGCGACTTCACTTTTGCTACCATCGCCATCGAAAGCGAAGGCAAAAACATTCGTATTTGGGCAAAATACCCACGCAAAAAGGAAGCCGCCCTTGTAGGAACAATAACGTCACACATTCAAAACATGATCACTGGCGTAACAAAAGGCTACACATACAAGCTAAAAATTGTGTTTTCCCACTTTCCAATCTCTGTCAAACTTCAAGGCAAATCTATTTTGATTGAAAACTTTACCGGGGAACGCAGAGCACGCAGTATTGATCTAATCGGTGACGTTAAAGTGAAAATTGAACCTGACGACATCATTATTGAAGGCATAGACTTGGAACACGTAAGCCAAACCGCAGCAAACATTGAACAAGCTACAAGAGTAAGAAACAAAGACCCGAGAGTTTTCCTTGACGGCATATACGTTTACGAAAGAAACGAAGGTGTAGCCTAATGGCCACTGAAAAAACTGAAAAGAGACAATCACCATCACGCGCAGCACTCAGACTCAGAGCTCGCGCTAAGAACAAGAAACCTAAATTCGTAAGAGCTGAAAGCTGGAAATATGATAAGTTCAGCGTAAGTTGGCGAAGACCCCGAGGATTAGACAATAAAATCAGGCGAAAAATCAAGGGTTGGCCAGCAGGCGTAAGCGTAGGCTACAAGGGACCAAAAATTGCTCGAGGTTTACATCCTTCAGGTTATCGAGAAGTAATAGTTTACAATGCCCAAGACATATCCACTATTGATGCAAAAACTCAAGCTGCACGCATCGCCCACACAGTTGGCAAACGAAAGCGCGCATCAATTATTGCAGAAGCCAAAAAACTTAATGTGAAAATCTTAAACATTAAGGTTTCAGCAAAAGTTGAGGAAAAGAAGGAAGAACAAGCCGAAGGCGAAGAAGTCACAGAAGAGCAAGAGCAAACCAAAGAAGTAGCAGAAGAGACAGAAGCGAAGCCGAAAAAGAAAGAGAAAGCACCAAAGAAAACCAAAACTAAAGCAAAGAAAGGAGAAGAAAAACAATGACCGATCTAAAAAGTCAAAGACGTTTAGCGTCCCAAATTCTAAAAATAGGGCAAAACCGAGTTTGGATAGATCCTGAACGCATGGGCGATGTTGAAGGCGCAATTACACGTCAAGAAGTAAGAAAACTTATTCACGAAAAAATCATCGTTTCACAACCAGAAAAAGGCGTAAGCAGATCCAGAGCAAAAGTTATTCGAGCAAAAAAGCTCAAAGGCAGACGCAGCGGCCCCGGCAGCATAACTGGAGCAGCTTACGCAAAAGTCACAAAGAAAGAGGCTTGGATGCTAAAGATCCGCTCTTTAAGACGCAAACTTCGTGCTTTGAAAGCAAACAGAACAATAACCGAAGAAACCTACAGCCAATATTACAGAATGGCTGGCAGCGGCAGATTCCAATCTATAGCAGAATTGGAGCGAAACTTGAAAGCTAACGATTTATGGAGGAAACGTTAATGGCAAAAAGCAGCAACTACCGAGTAAAATTAAGACGCAGACGTGAAGGAAAAACTGATTACCAAGCCCGTAAGGCACTAGTCGTTTCTGGAAAACCTAGGCTTGTTACTCGAACCGCAAATAGAAACATTACAGTACAAATATTAATTGCAAAGCAGCATGGGGATGAAGTTTTAGCTGCAGCAAACAGCCGTGAACTCGTTAAGAATTACGGTTGGAAAGCAGCAACTGGTAACATTCCAGCCGCCTACCTTACAGGTTTGCTTTGCGGACTAAAAGCGAAAGCCAACGGCGTTGAAGAAGCCATATTAGACATAGGCTTAGTTGCTCCCACTAAAGGCGCCAAAATCTTTGCGGCTTTAAGCGGGGTTTTGGATTCAGGTGTGGATGTTCCTCACAGCGAAGAGAAAATTGTTAAAGAACGCATGAAAGGCGAGCACATAGCTAAATATGCTAAAAGCTTAGGCGCTGGTTCCGAAGAATACACCGCTAAATTCTCAAACTACACTGCACAAGGTGTCGCACCTGAGAAAATCTCTGAGTACTTCGCCAAAGCTAAGACCACAATTACGGATTCATTTAAGACAGGCAAACAGGTTATCCCGAAAATAGAAAAAGAAGCACCCGCAGAAAAAGTTCCTGAGAAAAAAGCGGAAACGGCAGAGAAGGTAACTGAAAAAGCTCCAGCTGCAAAGAAACCAGCAGCGAAAAAGCCTGAAACCAAGAAACCTGCCGCTAAAAAAGAAGCTGTAAAAGAAGCTCAAGTAGAAGAGAAGAAGGCGCCTGCTAAGAAAGCAGCCAAGAGCGCAAAGCAAGGCAGCAGCCAAGGAACCAACTGCACCCAAAGAAAAGGCAAGCAAGAAAGGTGGAAAGAAAGCATGAGTCGAACTGGAAATCGAATGGGTAGTGACAGAAAACCTAACTTAGAGGAATGGGTTCCCAAAACCCGTTTAGGCAAACTGATTCAGGAAGGCAAAATTACAACTATAGAAGATGTTTTCCTAAGCGGCATAAAGATTTCTGAATCCCAAATAGTTGATTCTTTGATCCCTGACCTGCAAGAAGAAGTCATTAACGTTAACTTAGTGCAGAAACAAACTGACGCTGGCGAAAAATCCCGTTTCAAAGCTATAGTTGCCGTTGGAAACAGAGATGGATATATCGGTTTAGGTTCAGGAAAAGCCAGTCAAGTACGAAACGCTATCGAGAAAGCTGCCGCCAACGCCCGCCTAAACATCGTTCCAGTAAAACGCGGATGCGGAAGTTGGGAATGCGGATGCGGAAAACCCCATAGTGTTCCATTCCAAGTTGAAGGCAAATGTGGCGGCGTGCGAGTAGTTATTGTTCCTGGACCAAGAGGCTTAGGGTTGGTTTCAAGCGAAGTCGCCAAAGTCATCTTGGGATTAGCCGGTGTTAAAGACCTGTGGATGAGAAGTTACGGATCAACAAGAACAGTGCCATCTTACGCATGTGCAATCTTTGACGGTTTAAAAAGAACATATAATTTGATTACCACAGTGGACTGGGTGAAATAGAATGGCGCAGAAAACAGAAGAATGCAAATCTCTTGTCGTCGTTAAAATCAGAGGAACAGTTAGAGCACAAAAAGAAACGAGAGAAACTCTCGAGTTCCTTCATTTAGTTCACACAAATCACGCAGTTCTGATCGACAGCCGCGCAGCTTACATGGGCATGCTCCAACGCGTAAACAGCTACATCACATATGGCGAACCATCAAAAGAACTCATTGTCATGATGCTTCAAAAACGTGCAAGACTTGCGGGCGACAAAAAACTAACAGACGAATACATCCAAAAAATAGGCTACAAATCCATCGAAGAACTTGCAGAAGCAATAGTAAGTTGTAAAGTTCAATTCCAAAAGCTGCCAGATATAGAGCCACGGTTCAAATTACATCCGCCAAGCAAAGGCTACAAACACAAAGTTAAGAAAGGCTTCAATTCGGGTGGCGAAGCAGGCTATCGGGGAGAAGCAATAAACGACCTCGTCAAACGCATGGTATAAACCGCGTTTTCAAATATTTTATTTTGTTTAAATTTTTTTAATTCACTTATTTCTAAAAAACGCTAAAGCTTTTGAAAGGTTTATTTTTTGTTTAAACCGCGATTACCGTTTTTCCGTTTAAATAGTTATGAACGATTCGCATTTATTCTTTCTAATTAACGGTTTCTTGCATTGTTTAGTAAGAATCTAGGCATTTTTTAAATTGTTAATTAAGCCTGCAAGATAACCCCGTCGCACTCGTTACTTTCTAAGCACTATATGTGCCTAAAGTATTAACTTTATAAATAAACCATCTTTTTAATCAATTACCCCGCATACTTGTTTTGCGTATCTGCGGAAATAAGCACAGAATCGTCATTTTCATAGGTAAATTGCTTCAGGTCAATGACAGGTTTTCTAACCCTTTATGTGCGATACATTTTATAACACCGATGAAGAAATCCGTTAGTCAATTGGAGGGGGAAAGAACACATATGAGCGCAAAATGGAGAAGAACCACCAAAAACCGCAAATGGCCAGATTTTAAAGATTCAACAGAAAAAGATACTAAAGCAAAAGTGACCAAACCTGAACATGCTTACCGTGTTAAATCAATACCTGTTCCCCCGAGTTTTCGGCCGTCCAAAAATTTTGCAGAACGTAAGCTGCAGGAACCGAAACCATTAATAGATATATTCCAAGAGAGCAATTACATAACAATCGTCGCGGAAATCGCAGGCTTCAACAAAGAAACTCTCAAAATTCATGTAAAAGATCAGAAACTTACGCTGTCGGCAAAGTCAAAAGACCGAAGATACTATAAAAGTTTAAATCTTCCGAAGGTAGTGATTCCAGACGTTATGTACACCAAATTCAAGAACGGTGTACTGGAAATTAAGCTTAAAAAAGCTGAAACAGCTATAAATAAAGAAGCTGACCAAAATGCCACATAAACTTAGAAAAATACGGAAATTTAGAGGTTCAAGAACACAGGGCTACGGTAGGATAGGTCAACATCGAGACAGTGGCTCCAAAGGGCACAGAAAAGTTGGAAGACATAAACACTTATGGAGCTGGGTTGTAACGCATGAACCTGACTACTTTGGTAAAAGCGGATTCACTTCTCCTCAAGCCGTTCACAGTCATATAAACCCAATAAATCTCATAAATGTAGAAGAAATGGCGCGAACAATCTCGGGGGAAAAGCCGCAAATTAACCTGACTGCTTTGGGCTACACCAAGCTTTTAGGTACAGGCAAAGTAACTAAACCCCTAACTATACAAGTTGCCTCATACTCGAAATCAGCAGCAGCGAAGATCAAGGAAGCAGGCGGAGAAATCATAAGCTCCCAAGCTAACGGAGAGTAAAACTGCTAAATGCCCGGACGTTTCCTCGGTCTCTTTAAACCACTCGGTAGAGTTCTACCTGAAGTTAAAAAGCCCGAGCGAAAAGTCAGTTTTAATGAAAAGATCTTCTGGACCGCTCTTGTACTAGTTGTTTTCTTAGTAATGACTCAGGTCCCACTTTATGGGGTTGCAGCCTCAGCGCAAGATCAATTTAGTTCTTTAAGAGTCATTTTTGCTTCCAACCGTGGAACACTGATGGAGTTAGGCATTGGGCCAATTGTAACGGCTGGTTTGATTTTACAGTTGCTTGCTGGTTCAAACATTATCCAATGTGACATGTCAAATTCTGAAGACAGAGGGTTATTCACTTCAGCAAGCAAAGTTTTCACTGTTATTCTTACGGGCATTCAAGGTGGAGCATACATTATAAGCGGAATGTACGGGTCAATTTCTGGACCTGTGGCTCTAGTTATTTTCTTCCAGCTAATCGCTGCTGGTGTTATTGTTATGCTAATGGATGAGCTTGTTCAGAAAGGCTGGGGGCTAGGCAGTGGAATCAGCTTATTCATTATGGCTGGTGTTGCCCAATCCGTTGTTTGGGATATGTTTTCGCCAAGCACAGGCTTGTTTGTTGGCTCTCTCTCAGCATATCTTGCTCGTGCATCACCATTTAACATTGGAAACCCGACCGTAACTTACGTGTTTGGATCCGCTAACGGAGTTTATCCATCCCTGCTAGGATTCTTCGCAACTATCGCAGTCTTTTTGCTGGTTATCTATTTGAACGGAATTAGAATCGAGCTTCCAATGAGCTACGCAGGGTACAAAGGTTTCAGAAGCAAATATCCCATTAAGCTGTTATACGTTTCAAACCTTCCAGTAATATTTGCATCAGCATTATTTGCGAACGTTTACTTCTTCGCACAACTGCTATGGAGCCAATTGGGTCGACCCGCTCCAGGAACAAATCTGTTGTTCCAAATAATAGGAGACTTCAAGTACAACGCGACATCAGGCAGTGTTACACCAGTAGGCGGCATAACTTACCTAGTTACTGCCCCAACAAACATCAACCAAGTTTTACTTGACCCCTTGCGCGCTGCTGCTTATCTTGGAATTATCGTCGCTTTCTGCGCGGTCTTCTCGTTAATTTGGCTTGAAGTTGGCGGTTTAGGTCCCTCAAAAGTTGCAAAACAATTGATGGATTCGGGTATGCAAATTCCTGGTTACCGTAGATCTGGGAGACCAATTGAAGCTGTCCTTAAACGCTACATTCCTGTGGTGACAGTTCTTGGTGGAATCATAGTAGGTCTTGTAGTGGGCATGTCAGATTTCCTCGGCGCTTTCGGTACGGGCACAGGAATCTTGCTGTCAGTTGGCATCATATACCAGTACTATGAGTTGCTGATGCGTGAGAGAGCAGCGGAAATGTTCCCGGCATTCAGAAGAATCATCGGTGACTAGCCTAGCACTCTTCAACAGCTAAATCAAAATCTACATTTTTTTAAGCATTTGATTAACCCCAATTTGGTTTTTTGTCTTTCGAAGCTTATTGATATTTAGTCCTTGTACTTGTGTTGCTTTTTGAATTTTAGCCTAAATCTTTTGCAAATTCAAAAAACTGGGACGGTTGCTTAAATTTCTCTCTCTAAATCTGCGAACGTCATTACAGAAGCTTATTGCTGCCCAAGTTGATGTAATGAATCTAAAAGTTAGAATCAATTAAGTTCTAAAATATTGAGGGAACTGATAACTTTGCCTTTTATGCTTATTCAATCTGGTACAAGGCTTCCCAAGAGACCTTAGAGCTTAATCAGAAAATAGATTTATTAACCCAGTTCTAAAGCCCAGAAGTAAAAACGGTTATTAATAAGGAAACAAGTTACGCATACGCATAGAGTCAAGAGGAAAATGCGATGTCTTTAGCTATCACTTCATTGCCTTTGGCAACAATTGTAATTATGGTTATTGCAGTGGTCATTGCGTTCATAAACTCTGGAATAAACAGGGTTTTAATAAATTATTTTGTTGGTTGGGAACAATATCGAGTTATGCAAAAAGAAATGTCTGAATATCGTTCAGAAACCATGAAAGCCATGCGAGCGAATGACAAAAAACAAGTTGAAAAACTCAAAAAGAAAGAGTCACAAGTAAAAAATATGCAGGCTAAAATGATGAAGCCTCAGATGGTTCAGTTTGGAATTTCTTTCGTTTACTTAATAGTTTGGTTTTTAATTTTGACTCCTACCTTTGGACCAGCGCCGATGGCTTTCATACCTGGAATTGGTACAATTGCTCATGCCCATCATGTCGGTGGACTAGATATTCCAAATGCGATTCAAGTGTTCTACTGGTACCCAATCTGCTCGTTCTTCTTCGGGTTGCTATCATCACGCATACTTGGCATAATGCCTATTGAGCCTTGATGCAGAAAACAAGGTGGCGCTAATGGATAAAAACACTAAATTCTGCTTCACTGACAAAAAAACAGTAATCTGCATTTCAGGAATGGCTGGAACTGGAAAAAGCACTTTATCCAAAAAGCTTGCGAAAAAATACAATTTAAAATGCTATTCGGGCGGAGATGCACTAAAAGAACTAGCCAACGCAGAAGGGTACGATGCCTCCTGTCAAGGTTGGTGGGAAAGTCCTGAGGGCTTAAGATTTCTTAACGATAGAATAAATGATCCTAAATTTGACAAAGCAGTTGACGCTAAGCTCTTGCAATACGCTGAGCAGGGTAACGTATTGTTAGATAGCTGGACTATGCCTTGGCTGCTTAAGGAAGGTTTCAAGATTTGGTTGCTAGCTTCGCTTGATAAAAGGGCTGCAAGAGTTGCTGATCGGGATAATATTAGTGTTGATGAAGCATTCAAAATGTTGAAAGAGAAAGAAGATAGAACGAAAGCTATCTACAAGAGCCTTTACGGGTTTGCTTTAGATGAAGATTTTACACCGTTTGATTTGGTTTTGGATACTGATAATTTGAATGCGGATGAAGTTTTTGAGGTTCTTTGTAAAGTGATAAGTAACGTAGTTCTTTCTGTACCTTCATGACGTTTTTAGCCAAATAGACCTTTTTCTGAAGAAATTTACTGCAATTAAAAATGTCGCGATAACTTTTGTTCTCTTTTTGGTTTTCAAAACTATTTGAAAAGTACTTTTGCATTTCTCCATTGGTCAACAGCCAATGATAAATACCCAGCTGGGCTGCCCTGAAGCGAGTAGAAAACATAACATAGGTAGCTGCATTGTGTGCAATTATAGTATGTTTCCCGCAATTGTTTGAATTCTTGGCTACTCCATTTCTTGGGCAAATCAAATATTGATCCGGCAAAATTGTGGCCGTGGCAGCCTGCGATTCTTCCTAAATGATCAATAACTAAAAAATTGTTTAGAGCTTGGCACTTCCAAGTTCTTCCATCTTCTCCATAGAGACTTCTTATTGTTTTCAGAAGCTTATTTGTCATTAGAATTTTCTTATTTTTCTTTTTCATTTCAATTAGTGAATCGCACAGTTTAATCATCGCTTGATTATCTTTTATCACAAACTCATCGTTCGCTTTACCAATTCTGAAAAGCTGTTTTCCATCCATTGAGAAATCATATGAATAAAGACAGAACCAAACGGGAACATCTTTTTGAGTAAAATAATTAGTGATATCAACCATTTCATACAGATTTTTCTGTGAAATCGTTGGAGTAACACTCACGGTGACTCCCTCATTTTGAAGGGTTTCAACAGCTTCCATCGCTCTTTTCCATGCACCTGGAACCGCTTTTATGGAATCGTTTTTTGCTTCATCTAAACTATCTATTGAAATAGCTACGAAATCTACATTTCGCAATGAATCAATTTTTTCTGCAGCCAAACTTCCATTATCACAAACGGTTGTTACGAAACTCTTTGAGGCGTAATCAAGTATTTCGCCGATGTCATCTCTTAATAGTGGTTCTCCACCTGATAGGACAAGATCAACTATTCCGAGTTTTTTTAAAATATCTAATCCTTTTTTTACTTCAGCTGTTTCAAGTTCTCTTGGATCTTGTTCATCCCAGACATTGCAGCCAGCACAGCGGTAGTTGCATTTTCTTGTAATTAACCATTGCGCATGGTGAGGTTTACCGGAAGCAAGAGCACGTGTTGCTATCGACGCTGCTTTTTTCATGCCTGTAGTCAAATAATGTGTCACTGGCCGATTTCTTGGTGTAAGTGTATCTTTCCTTAGACCTATAAAAACCATTATCCATATTGAATCAAAATGTTTTTTTGTTTTCTTATTGATTTTGATTCTGTTTGTCATGGAACTGTTTTTAAGAATGTGTTTCTGGTATTGTTAGGACGGTTTCACTTTATTGAGAGGCAAGTGGCGGAGAAAACCGTGGCGGATCGGATTCAGAAAAACCCAGAAATATTCACCGTTAAAGAAAATGCGCCTGTAGCGAAGCCGCCTGTAACCTCAGAAGAAGCATTAACTCTCCCAAACAGCGAGATGCTTTCCCGTTTGGGGACTTCGCCGCAGGGTCTTGATTCGCAAGAGGCAACTAAACGTTTAGAAGTTTATGGCACTAACGAGTTGGCCCATAAACAACGACGTTCTGGTATCATAAGTTTTCTTCTTCATTTTAAAAGCCCATTAATTCTTATTCTGTTGTTTGCTGCGGGTATTGCAGGTTCTCAAGGTGACATTCCGGATTTTTTGATAATTGTTGTGATTGTTTTTATCAGTGTTAGCATTGATCACTATCAAGAGTCCAAAGCCGAAAATGCTGCTGAATTGCTTAAAGAGAAAGTATCTACGACTGCTACCGTTTTTCGTGATAACACCAAGATGGAGATAAAATTATCACAAATTGTACCCGGCGACATTATATCTCTTTCAGCCGGAGACATAGCGCCTGCAGATGCAAGAATTATTACTGCGAAAGATTTTTTTATAAATCAAAGTTCATTGACAGGCGAATCATTTCCAGTTGAAAAAAACTCCAATCCTTTGCCGGCTTTGAACTTCTCGAATACTTCCATCACCGAATGGAACAATTATTTGTTTATGGGCACCTCTGTGGTTAGCGGATCAGCTAATGCCGTTGTAGTTAAAACTGGCGGAATGACTGAATATGGTAAAATCGCTAAGAAACTGATTGCTAAGCCTCCCGAAACCGAATTTGAGCGAGGAGTAAAAGGCTTCAGTTACCTCATCATGCAAATAACTTTCATACTGATAATTTTTGTTTTTCTCGTAAATGCACTATTTCGCCATGGATTAGTAGAGTCTTTGCTATTTGCCGCCGCTCTTGCAGTAGGATTGACGCCTGAACTCCTTCCCATGATTATTACAATGAACCTTTCAAGAGGAGCCATAAACATGTCTCGGAAAGGTGTCATTGTCAAGCATTTGCCTTCAATAGAAAATTTTGGCAGCATGAACGTGTTGTGTACAGACAAAACAGGCACTCTTACTGAAAACCGTATCACTTTGGTTTTACACATTGATTGGGAAGGACATGACGACGACAAAGTCTTGTTATATTCTTACTTGAACAGTTACTACCAAACTGGTTTGAAAAGTCCACTTGATGAAGCTATACTAATCCATAAAGAAACGGGTATGGAGGGCTATCAGAAAATCGATGAAGTTCCATTTGACTTCATTCGAAGAAGAGTTTCTGTTATTGTTGACAAAGACAATCAACGGTTTTTGATTGTTAAAGGTGCGCCTGAAGAGATATTGAAGGTTTCAGAATATTGTGAATGTGATGGCGTAGTTTCTGATGTTAGCGAGGAACTGCGAAAAAAAATAGAGCAGAAATATTTTGACTTAAGTTCAGAAGGCCTTCGAGTTTTAGGGGTTGCTTACAAAAAAATTCGAGAAGAAAAAACCATTTACTCAGTAAATGATGAAAATAATATGGTTTTTCTAGGGTTCGTTGCTTTCCTTGACCCGCCGAAACAAACCGCGAAGGAATCATTGGAGCTTTTAGCTAAGGAGGGCATAGATCTAAAAATTCTAACTGGCGATAATGAACTTGTTACCCGAAAGATATGCGAGCAACTTGGGTTTGAAATTAAAGGTGTAGTGCTTGGTGCAGACATTGCCCTTATGCAAGACGATGCTTTAGCTCGTGTAGTTGAGGAAGCTAACGTTTTTGCTAGAGTAAATCCAGTTCAAAAAGACCGAATAATCAATTCATTAAAAGACAATGGGCATGTTGTTGGATTTATGGGAGACGGCATTAATGATGCGCCTTCCCTTAAAACCTCTGATGTTGGTGTTTCAGTTAATAACGCCGTTGATGTTGCCAAGGAATCGGCAGATATTATTTTGTTGGAAAATGATTTGACCGTTCTTGCTCAAGGTGTTCTAGAAGGAAGAAAAACTTTCGGCAACACCATGAAATATGTCATGATGGGCATAAGCTCAAACTTTGGAAACATGTTCAGTGTCGCCGGGGCTTCACTGTTTCTGCCATTTCTTCCCATGTTGCCAGTTCAAATTCTATTAAACAATCTACTTTACACGCTTTCTCAAGCTACTATAACAACTGATAACGTTGATGAAGAGTACATTGAAAGACCCAAGCGATGGGACATTTCTTTTATCAGAAACTTTATGCTTGTTGAGGGTCCAATTAGCTCGATTTTTGATTATTTGACGTTTTTCCTAATGCTGTTTGTTATCGTGCCTATGTACGCTTTTTTGCCTCAGCTGCAAAAAATACAGTTATTCCAAACAGCGTGGTTTGTGGAGTCTTTGTGCACTCAGACGCTTGTTGTGTTTGTGATTCGAACAAGGACGTCACCATTCTATAAAAGTAAACCTGGCAAATACTTGGTCCTTAGTTGTCTTTCTGTTGTTGCTATAGCTTTAATTCTGCCCTACACCGAGATAGGTAAAATATTCAGCTTTTATCCGCCGCCACTGGCTTTCTATGTTGCATTGGTACTTATGATAGGTGCTTACCTGTTTCTAGCCGAAGTTGTGAAAAAATGGTTCTACAAACGATTTGCCACTAGGCTTGAACAGGCTTTGGTTCCCCGGCGAAAAGGCTTCTATCTAAGTAAGAATGCACGATTGGTACAAGATATGGCAGCCGTTGTATGTCTGCGTGAGGAAAACGAAATTTCACTTGATTCTCTTCTGGACGATCTATCAAGGAGCTTGAACTATCCTATTAATTCTGATCGTGTTTATCAAAATCTTCAGTATCTTCGCAAAGGCGGCTTGATTGAAGTTGACTGGCATAATCGAGTAATCAAAAGGACAGGGCCGATCAAAGAATATGTTACAAAACAGGTCTTTGCAAGTCGAATGTGGCCGCTTATTTCAGATGATTGGTCACGGATAAGCAAGTCAATTCTAGATAAATATGGTAAAGTCAACCCTGACTTCCAGGATCTCCTATCGTCAAAGCAGCGTTAATTTCTTTTCTACTTCCTATGTTCCTAGCAAATCATTAAACAAAGTTAAGACATCTTTCAAGTGACTAATACTCAAAAAGTTTTCTTTTACATACTCTTTGCCGTTTGCTCCCATTTTCATCGCCATATCTCTATTTTTTAGCAAGGAAATGGTTTTCTCCGCTGCTTGGTCAACAGTATCTATGAGGAAACCATTTGAACCGTCAATGATTTGAAGAGGAATTCCGCCAACTTTTCGTCCCACCACTGGAACACCTTTCCAAAGTGCTTCGGCTACAGTTAACCCAAACCCTTCACGAGTGGACATTTGAAGAACCACTTGTGAAGCGCGTTGGAAAGCGTTGACTTCAAGATCCTTAACTCCTTTTAAATCTGTTAACAAATGGACGTCTGGGTCTTCACCTGCGTGTCTTGCTGTTTTTTCCAAGTAAAGCCAGCCTTCTGGATCATCAGTTGCCATGCCTGCTATGAGGAGTAATTGAGTGTCAGGAAACTGCTTCTTAACGGTTCTATACACGTCAATTACGCCTAATGGATCTTTGAAAGGGTCAAATCGTCCAACTTGAGTGATTATAGGTTTGTCAGCTTTGATGTCAAACCGCTGTAGAACTTCTATAATTTCAGTATCTGTGAGCTCTCTGTTTTTTTCGGCAAGAGGGTTAATGGAGGGTGGTCTTATGAAAAGCTGTGGTACTTCTAAGCTTGGCACAACATATTGTTTTGATGTAAACATTGCCGCATCATAGCGATTTATGAATGGTTCAAGAAACCCCCAGACCGCCAAGTTAGGCGTCGATAAGTCAACGTGGCATCGCCAAATCCACTTATTTTTCTTGTTGGCGTAATACTGGATCAACGCCGCTGGCTGTGCATCATGCACTAAGACGATATCGGTGTCCAATATTGTTTCTTCACTATTCATGCGGTTATATTCTAAGTAAGTGTGCTCTTCTTCCTTGGTTAACTGAATGTTCATGCCTTGTAATGCGTTATGAATTTTCTTGGTTATGGTAAAAAACTCAAATGACCCTTTGATTACTTCCCAGTGAACATCCATTCCGACATCTTTCAGCAAAGGCAATATGTTATTTAGCAACTCGGCAACACCGCCGCCAAAAGCGGTGGAATTCACATTCATAATCGATTTGCCTTTCAGTCTTTCTCCAAGGGATCTAACGATTTCAATTTGTTTTTCGCCAACTATCTCGGCATAATCATCGAGCTCGATTTTACGCGTTAATTCAACTGGTAACATACAAACAAACCTCAAAAAACTAAATCTCTAAAATGTTCTGAGACAAAATATTATTTAGTTCGCCTCCAATAATAATGTTTGTAGAGTTTTAACTGTAAAGCCGACACGTCTACAAGTTTTAAGTTAGTTTTAGGGTTTTCTAGTTAAAGCTCATCAAGTTGCAGGTTAAGTGATTATAAAGTTGCGTATTGGAGCTAATTTTGAAGGAGGTTCTTGTAGTTTCTCAGTGTGGGCTCCGTATCATAATGATGTTACGCTTTTGCTCGGTGAGGAAAAGCATGAACTTGGTATGGCGAAAGCTGAAAACGCTTACTGGACACTTACGTATGATGGTATAAAACCCAATTCTTCCTATTTGTACAAGCTGGATGGGAAAGTTGTCAAACCTGATCCAGCCTCACATTTTCAACCCACAGGTGTCTTTGGTCCGTCATCGGTCATAGATCATGAAGCTTTCAAATGGTCCGACGGTGGTTGGACTGGGTTGGATCTTAAGGACCTGATTTTCTATGAACTTCATGTTGGAACCTTCACACCTGAGGGAACCTTCAAGTCACTTATTAGCCGAATTAAAGAGTTATCTGAGTTCGGAATAAATGCAATAGAGTTAATGCCTGTTTCCCAGTTCTCAGGTTCAAGGAATTGGGGATATGATGGAGTTTTTCCATTCGCCGTTCAAAATAGCTATGGCAATCCTGACGACCTCAAAATGTTAGTTAATGAATGTCATTTTCGCAATGTAGCTTTATTCATTGATTTTGTTTATAATCATGTTGGGCCAGAAGGCAATTGCCTAAACGATTATGGACCATACTTTCCAAGCGGCTCATCGGGACTCTGGGGACCCAATGTCAATCTGGATGGTCCACTCAGCAACGAGGTACGTAACTATTTTTTGGAAAACACTCTCCATTGGTTTAGCCACTACCACCTCGATGGAATTAGGTTAGACGCGGTTCTTACGATGCATGACAACAGCGAAAATCATTTTTTGCGAGAACTAAATCAAGCAGTCAAATCCTATTCAGGACAAACCGGAAAAAAACTTCATTTAGTTGCGGAACTCGGAGGATGCAATGAACCAAAGGTTTTAACTCCAGTACAAAGAGGCGGTTTTGGATTTGACGCTCAATGGCTGGAAGATTTTCAGCATGCTCTCTTTGTGCAGCTGACAGGCGAGAAAAAAGGTTACTACCAACTTTACACAAACATAAACGATTTGATTGAATCATTGACTGAAGCTTACGTCTACATTGGAAATTATTTTGGTTCCAAAAGGCGTAGCTCTGATGAGTCTTTCTTATGGATTCCTTCATTTAAATTAATTGTTTTTTCGCAAAATCATGATCAAATAGGAAATCGACTATTAGGCGATCGATTAATCTCGATTACTGGTATTGAAGGCGCAAAACTGGCTGCTGGAATGGTCATGCTGTCTCCTTATGTTCCATTATTTTTTATGGGTGAGGAGTATGGTGAAACTGCGCCATTTTTATTTTTCACTGATTACTCTGACAACGAACTTAAGGATGCGGTCCGTGAAGGCAGAAAGAAAGAGTTTGCCGATTTCCATTGGCAAGGTGAAGTTCCTGACCCACAGAACAATGAAACTTTTGTCAAGTCAAAGCTAAACTGGCAAAAACGTTACATGGACACTGGAAAAAAAATGGCTGGATTTTTTAAGGCTCTAATAGAGCTAAGAAAAAACCTGCTCCTCTTCCATTCCAATGTTGATAGGCAAATCAAACAAATTATAGCAAAAAATGAAAAAATTCTTTTTATCAAAAAAGGTAATGAGAATTCCGAAGCGGTGATAATAGCTAACTTTATGCGCCAACAAACAAGTTACATTTTTCCCTTTGAAGATGGAACTTACAGAAAAATACTCGATTCTGCGGAAGTAGCATGGAATGGACCCGGTTCGAGTCTTCCCATTAGCGCTTGTTTTGGCGACAGTCATGTAATTCAAGGGTTCAATTTTGCAGTTTTCTTAAAATCAACGAATAAAGAAGGGGACAAAATTGGCTGAACGGTTTATTTGTATTCATGGGCATTTTTATCAGCCTCCTCGTGAGAACCCATGGCTGGAAGAGGTTGAATTTCAAGAATCAGCCCAGCCCTACCATGACTGGAACGAAAGAGTAACGGCGGAGTGTTACGCTCCTAATGCCGTTTCAAGGGTTATGGATTCACAGGAGCGAATAATTGGATTAATAAATAATTACTCTCGAATCAGCTTCAATTTTGGTCCAACGCTTCTTTATTGGCTAGAAAGGCACCAACCCGATGTTTACGACTCGGTTCTTAACGCTGATAGAGAAAGTATGAATAATTTCTCTGGACATGGTTCAGCGATTGCTCAAGTTTACAATCATATGATTATGCCTTTGGCAAATCGAAGAGATAAAGAAACTCAAGTAAAATGGGCAATAGGAGACTTTCAAAGAAGATTCAAACGAAATCCTGAAGGTATGTGGCTTCCAGAAACAGCCGTTGACATTGAAACACTTGAGGTTTTAGCCCAAAATAAAATCAAATTTACCATCCTGAGCCCTCATCAAGCTGCGAGAATACGAAAAATCGGGGACAAAGATTGGACAGAAGTTTCAAACGGTAATGGAAACAAAACAATCGATCCGAGACGAGCCTACATGTGCAACTTGCCATCAGGAAACAAGATTAATCTTTTCTTTTTTGATAGCATTGTGGCAAGCGAGATAGCCTTTGGAAATTTACTTCAAAATGGTGAAGCTTTCGCCAAAAAATTAATTGAATCATTCAAAGAAAACGGCGCTGAGCCTTTTATTGAAAGTGTTGCAAGCGACGGCGAATTGTACGGACATCATCGTCCACATGGCGACATGACTCTCGCATATTGCATCTATTACATTGTCTCAAATGAATCTGCTAAGCTAACAAACTACGCTGAATTTTTAGAACGGTTTCCTCCACTCTTCGAAGTTGAAATAAATGAAAACACTTCATGGAGTTGTAGTCACGGAATTGAACGTTGGAGAAGCGATTGCGGAGATAGTATGGGTCATGAAGGGTGGCATCAAGGTTGGAGAAAACCTCTGCGTGAAGCTATGGATTGGTTAAGAGACACTATACTAGCCCAATTTTGAGCAGGAAGCCTCTAAATACCTAAAAGATCCATGGGGCGCACGGAACAGCTACATTAATGTTTTACTTGATCGGTCACGAGAAAACACTGATGCTTTTCTTTTGGAACAGACAAAAAATCCGCTTACTGAAATAGAGAAGCGCCGAGTTTTGAAGTTGCTTGAAATGCAGCGTTACACCATGCTAATGTATACTAGTTGCGGTTGGTTTTTCGATGAGATATCTGGTATAGAAACAGTGCAAGTTATGACATATGCTGCGAGGGCAATGCAGCTTGCCCACGACCTCTTTAAAATAACGCTTGAAGAAGACTTTATTAATATTCTTAAAAATGCGCCAAGCAACATTCCTGAATTCCAAGATGGAGCAAAAGTGTACTCACTTTTAGTTAAACCAGCAATCATAGACTTTCCAAAAATAGCCGCTCAACACACAATAATAGATTTGTTCGCAGATAACATAAAATCGGGCATTCTAACTCATAACATGCCTAATTGCTGTTTTAACATTACCGCCTCCGATATTGAAAAGCGTGACGACGGCAAATTTAGAGTTCTAATTAACCGCTCTAATGTTTATTCTAGTATCACATTAGATGATGATTCTTTGGGTTGTGCAGCGATATGGCTCGGTGATCATAATGTCTCTTGCGGTATTATGCCTAACATGAATGAGGAAACATTCAATCAGATGAAAAATGAATTTTTGTCTTGTTTTGAAAAAGGCCAAATAAACGAAATAATCGTGTTGATGTCAAAGTATTTTGGTCAATACATTTACTCACTTAAAGACTTGTTTAAAGATGATCAACGCCATATTCTAAATTACATTGTTGCAGATGGACTGAAGAAAGCCAAAGACCTCTATGGAATCGTTTATCATGATAATTCGGCTATGCTACGTTTTATGAAGGAAATTCGGGTTGAATCGCCTAAACCTTTTCGATCGGCTGCCGAAGTATTTTTGAACATGCAGCTTGAGCAATTTTTTTCGGACAAAGTAGTTGATATTGAGAAACTTCACAGTTGTTTAGTTGAAATCAAAAATCTGTCAGTTACCATTGACTCAGATCTAATTGGTTATAAAGCAAGTGAAAAAGTAGCTGAAGAATTTACTAAGCTTTTGGAAGCTCCTGAAAACATTGAAGCACTTAAATCAATCAACAAGCTTCTTCAGATAGTAGCTGAGTTGCCAATGAAACTCAATTTATGGCAGTCTCAGAACATAGCTTTCAAAATAGCAGAAAATCAATACACGAAATCAAAAGAAAAAACAGATGACGATTCTAAAGCATGGGTTTTAGCTTTTACGCAATTATCCGAATTAATTGGTATAAGGCTGTCTTAGACTTGAAAGCGCCCGTAGCAACCTATAGAGTACAATTAAACAAAACATTCGATTTTGAAAAGCTTCGACAGTTGCTTTCTTATCTGAGTCAACTTGGAATCTCCCACATTTATGCATCCCCCATATTTGAAGCCAAAAAAGGCAGCACACATGGCTATGACATTGTGGACCCAAAACACATAAATGAGGAACTTGGCGGGGAAGGCGCTTTTGAAAGTCTGATGAAAGAGGCTTCAGCTTGCGGGATAGATTGGATTCAGGATATAGTGCCCAACCATATGTCGTATTCGCTTGAGAACAAAATGATTTATGATTTAATGCAAAAAGGATCTGCATCCAACTACTATACTTTTTTTGATGTTGACTGGAACTACCCATCGACCTTTCTGAAAAACAAGATTCTTGCTCCTTTCCTAACACAGCCCTATTTAGACTGTATAAAACAAGGGCTCATAAGAATCACAAATGAAGAAGATGGGTTGAAAATAAAATATGACGGGCTGGATTTTCCTGTTAACGTTGAAAAGAATAATTTTCAAGGCACCGACTCAATTAAAGACTCAATCAAACTTGTCAATAGCGATCCTGTACTCTTAAATGGGCTTCTATCAAACCAATTTTTTGCGCTTGCACATTGGAAAACAGCCTTAAAACAAATTAATTACAGACGCTTTTTTGATATCATTGACTTAATTGGGGTCTGCGCTGAAAATCCTGATGTTTTTGAAAATATACATGACTTGATTTTTCAGCTTTCAAAATCTGAAAAGTTTTCTGGCTTAAGAATAGATCACGTCGACGGTCTTCATGATCCAGACATGTATCTCGAAAAAATAAGGCAAAAGCTTCCCGAGAAATACATCATAGTTGAGAAGATATTAACAGATAATGAACAATTGCCTGACTCCTGGCGCGTTCAGGGGACAACGGGATACGATTTTCTCAACCACATAAATAAGATCTTAATTAACACAGACAGTCGGGAACGAATCAATGATTTTTACATGCAATTCACTGGAGATAAGCAGTCTTTTGATGATCAATTATATCAATGCAAAAAATTTGTAATTCTAAATTATTTTTCTGGAGAACTAAAAAACCTCGCAAGATTGATTAAACAAACATTAAGCAAGGTTACACTCGATCAAGAAGTCACCTTCAGCGATTTAAAAAAAGCCCTCATTGAACTTTTAGCATGTTTCACAGTTTACCGCACTTATCTAAACCAGCAGCAACATGACTACGAACCTTTCAGGTCAGCATTAAAACTTGCAAAAGAAAAAAACTCCAATCTGATCGATGAATTGAACTCTATTGGTTATTTGCTTGACCAAACAAAAACTTCCGATGAAGCCTTGCAAGCCGCCATGCGTTTGCAACAGTTTACAGGTGCAGTTATGGCTAAAGGTTTAGAAGATACAGCATTCTACCGTTATAGTAGGTTCCTTTCAACTAACGAAGTCGGCAGCAACCCTTCCCAATTTGGCGGCACACTTGAGGAATTTCATGAATTTAACATCTTGAGGCAGCAGAAATGGCCTTTGTCCCTATGTGCCTTGAGCACGCATGACACTAAGAGGGGTGAAGACGTAAGGGCAAGATTGAATGTTATTAGCGAATTTCCTGAAGAATTCAAAAAGGCGGTTAAAGAGTGGGAAGAGCTTAACGTCAAGAAGAAAAAACGTATAAACAGAAAACTTGCACCTGATTGCAACGAAGAATATTATCTCTACCAAACGCTTCTTGGCTCTTTTCCTTGGGACCTCAATGAACGGCAGGAATACATTGAGAGACTGAAGTTGCACATGGTTAAAGTACTTAGAGAAGCAAAAATAAACAGTAACTGGTCATCCCCAAACTTGTCATATGAACAAGTGGTATCGACATTTACCGAGGGAATCCTCAACAGCGAAAGTTTTTTGCAATCTTTTTTGTCATTACAGAAAAAAATCGCATTCTACGGCTTCTTCAACACTTTATCACAAACGATGCTTAAATCAACATGCCCAGGCATCCCCGACTTTTACCAGGGCAGTGAGCTTTGGGACCTTAATCTAGTTGACCCTGACAACAGGCGACCCATAAACTTTAAGGAAAGACAAAAAGCCCTGTCAGAGATTTCTAACTTACACGCTTCAATGTCTTCTGAACTTTTGGAACGTCCTGAAAATGGAAAAGCCAAAATGTACGTCATATTCAAAACGTTGCAGTTTAGGCGAAAAATGAAGCAGCTATTCGAAGAGGGTAAGTATATCCCTTTAGCCATCACAGGGCACCGCAAAAAAAACATCTTTGCCTTTGCCAGAAAAAAAGAAAATCTCTGTGCCATCGTTATAGTTACAAGATTTTTTACAGAATTAATTAACCCCAATGAGGCTTGGAGTAAAACGAAAATAGATTGGGGCGACACTCATATCAACCTTCCCGAAAACGTCTCCTCAAAATGGACTGATGTTTTAACCAATAGAACCCAAACCTCAGAAGATGGTACTTTACGAGTTAAAGATGTTTTAAGTGCTTTTCCCGTGGCTCTTCTTTTTTCAGGTGAACAAGATGGATAGGTCAAGCGGTATCCTACTTCACATAACTTCTTTGCCTTCAAATTTTGGCATAGGTGATTTGGGTCCGGAAAGCTATAGATTCGTGGAATTGCTAGCTAAGCTCAAACAGCATTATTGGAATATCCTGCCTCTTTCACCTACAAGGTTAGAAGATGGTAATTCACCTTACCAAACGTATTCAGCGTTTGCAGGAAACACCTTGTTGATCAGCCCGGAAAAACTGATTGAAAACGGGCTTTTGCCCAAAAATTTCCAAAAGCAAGCAGTGAAATCGGCAAACAAAATCAAATTCAAGAAAGTTTACCAACAAAAAGATCGCATGCTTGAAGTTGCCTACACTAATTTTAAAAAATCTTGCAAAAAAACTGCAGACGAGAATTTTCGTTTTGATAATTTTTGTTCCGAAAATGAAATGTGGTTAAACGATTACGCCCTCTATTCAGCGTTGAGAAAGAAAACAAGTAATCCATGGTACAAGTGGACAACTTCACTACGAAAACGAGAGCCCCATGCAATCGCAATCAAAAAAGCGAACCTCTCAAAAGAAATTGAACAAACAAAATTTGAGCAATACATCTTCTTTAGCCAACTATTTTCTCTTAAAGAATTTTGTAAAACTAAAAACGTATGCCTCTTAGGTGATATGCCTTTTTACGTAACTTATGACAGCGTAGATGTTTGGGTTCACCCTGAACTTTTTAGTTTAAACTCAAAGGGAAAAATTAGGTTTGTAGGCGGCGTTCCCCCAGACTATTTCAGCGCAACGGGTCAGCTTTGGGGTAACCCAGTTTATAATTGGAAAAAAATGGAGCAAACAGGCTTTGAATGGTGGATAAACCGGATAAGTCACAACCTCAAACTCTACGACCAACTGCGCCTGGATCATTTCAGAGGATTCGTCGGATATTGGCGAGTTCCCGCTTTTGCCAAAACCGCCAAAAAAGGAAAATGGGTAAAGACGCCGTCAGAAGCCTTCTTAAAAATCGTAAATGCGGCTTTTCCATCAATTCCATTCATAGCTGAAGACTTAGGGTACATAGACGACCCAGTTAGAAAAGCAATTAAAAGATTGGGCATTCCCGGAATGAAGGTGCTGCTCTTTGCCTTTGATGGCGAAGCCAACAATCCACATTTACCTAAAAATCACATAAAAAACTCAGTGGTTTATACTGGAACTCATGATACCAACACCGTGAAAGGCTGGTTAAAGGGTGAATCATCAAAAAAAGAACGGAAAAATCTCTTTGAACTAATCGGCAGAAAGGTGACTGCAAAAAAGGTTAGTTTTGAAGTCATAAAGTTGGCGTTGGCTTCTGTTGCTGATTTAAGTATTGTTCCACTTCAGGACATTTTGAGTTTAGGTTCAGAGGCAAGAATGAATATTCCAGGCACATCTTTTTGCAACTGGCAATGGAGAGTTTTGCGCAAACAGCTAAATGACGACTCATTAGGAAAATTTGGAAAAGAAACAATATCTTATAATCGGGCTTCTTAAAAAATGATAAGCACTTCTTGATGTGATATAAACGGGAAAACTTGGTTCGTAGATTTTCCTGTTTCATTTGATAGGCTGAAATAATGCTTTTTATTTTAAGTATTTCCAACATAGGTCAACATGGTTCCATTAACCGGGGGGTCGACTGTTTTTTCAAATTTTGTTAGGCTTTAGTTTTGACAAGTTATGTTATCCGTTTCATTTGCAAGAACTTTGCGTTTTTTCGATGAATTATGTTCTATTTAGCTATTTTTTTATTTAAAACATAACAGTGGAATTTCAGCAATTAATTGTTAGTTTTAAACGTTGCTCAACGCGATAGCGCTATCCATAGATGGTCTGAGACTGGTCTTTGCAACATCTCTGCCGAGTCATCTTTGTGCATCAAGATGCGTTTGTTTGGGCTCGGATTAAATTCGCCGATTACATCAGCGTAAATGTGAGCTTGGCATAAAGCGTCAACTATTTTGTATGCTGCTTCTGGTTGTGCAGCGATAAGCAGTGCGCCCGAACTGATCAGTTGCAATGGGTCAATTTCGTAGTATCTGCATATTTTGGCGGTTTCTGGCTCGACTGTGATTTTTTCTTCAAAAACTCGTATGCCTAAGCCAGCGGCATCTGCCATCTCATGGATGCCGTTTAATATTCCTCCTTCAGTTGGGTCATGCATGGCATGAACTCCACCAGTTCTGTAAGCGGTTATTGCATCTTTAACTACGCTTATTTGGCTATAGAAGCCCTTTGCGCTCTCAAGAACTGTAGGCGAAAAAACTTTTTTTAGTTGCTCTTCTCGGTCGGAAGCTAAAATGGCTGTGCCCTCGATTCCTGCGCTTTTTGTTAGAATAAGTTTGTCGCCTGTTTTTGCTCCTGCTGCAGTTACGTATTTGCCTTTTTCTGTTAATCCCATGATGCAACCAACCACTATGGGGTTGGTTAGGCCTGGTGTTGATTCGCAATGTCCCCCAACAATTGCTATTCCAAGTTCTTTTGCGGCGGCGTGCATTTGGGTACTAATTGTTTCGATAATTTTGCTGTCAGCGTTCTCAGGCAGAAGTAGGCATGAAAAGAAAAATGTTGGCTCAACTCCAAAAGTGGCTACGTCGTTAGCATTTATGTTGATGGCTTCCCATCCGATGCGTTCAACTGCTCCCGTGATTGGATCCATCGAGACAACGGCGTTTTTGCTTCCAACATCCAATATCGCGCCGTCTACTCCAGCGGCTGGACCTAAAACTACTTCGCTACGTTCCGCGCCTAAATTCTTGAATACAATTTCTTTTAAGATGTCAATAGGAATCTTTCCAGGAGGCAGTTTCATAGGTTATTCTCTGTTAAATCGAGCTTTTAAGTTGTGGGAAAATACGCAAAACTGCGTGCATTATTGGAACAGCGATTATCAAACCAATTAGCATCTGCACGATGTTGAAAGGAACTTCAACCGCAGCTAAAGCAACAGGATAGCCTAAAATGAGCGTTTCATATAGAAAATAACCTAGAACCATTTCAAATCCACCTATAATAATTGCAATTGTAGCGCATAATGTGAGGCTTTTGATCTTTCGATTTAATTTTTTGTTTAAGAAACCGACAAGGTATCCTTCTATCGCTTTAATTGTAAAAGTTCCTGGGGCATATTGGGCAGCGACAAGGGCATCGGCAATTGTCGCTCCTGCGCCTGCACATGCTCCAACAAGTGGGCCAAATAGTAATGCTGCAACATAGATGAGTGTCTCGCCAAGGTTGAAGTATCCGCTTGTTGCAGGAATAGGAACTACAAATAATAGTGTGGCTGCGGCAACTAATGCTGCAAAGATGGCGGCTGCTGCAATCTTGAAAGCGGCGGATGGGGCAAAACCTGTGGAATCATTGCTTGAGGTTTGTTCTTTATTCATTGACTTCACAGCTATAGTTTCAAGGGCTATTTTACTTTGGTATGCGCATATAAAAGTATAACCGCCGACCTGGTTGAAGTTTTGTTGTCTTTTTTCTTTGCAACTTGTACAAACTGTTAAGAATTATTATTCAAAAGAACAACAACGGTTGATGGCAGCACCGGGTGTTGTTCTTCTTTGATAGAAGAAGAAGAAAGATATTGGTAGCACCGCGTCCTCCTTTTTCTAAAATATTTGCTAGATGAAGCTTGAAATGCAAAAGAGGAAAATCTAAAAGGGAGTTCATCACAAAATAAATACGATAAAGTGACAAGTCATGACTGAAAAAGTAGACTCAATAAAAATGCATAAACAAGCCATTTCATTAATGGAAAACGGCAAATACGAGGAAGCCCGAGACCTCTTTGTCAAAACTGGTGAACTTTACTACAAAGGCCAGAATTATTTTGGCGCTGCCGAAATGTACTATAAAGCTGGCGAAGCTGCTGTTGCTCTAAAAGATTGCACAAAAGGTGCTGAGTTTTTTATGAAATCCTCTGAAATCTCCTTTAGCAAAGCTTTTGACAGATATGGATTAAGTGCACTTGAGCAAGCAAGAGATTGCCAAAAGATGTTAGGTAACACTAAAGATGTAGAGGAACTTGAAAAGAAAATTAAGGAAATCGTCGATAAACAAAAAGAGCCCGAGGGCGAATCAACGTTCTCTGTATTTTCTTAAAAGCATAGAGGCTAATTAACCTCTTCAATTCATTTTTCGATTTTGGAAACGTTTTTTCTTTCTTGCAATAATTAATTAATAAGCAGGTTAAATCAATATTTTATTAGAAGTTTTTTCGGTCTAAATTATGCCTGGATTGTTCAAATCTCTCTCCGAACTTCTGGAAAAAGTCGAAGCCACCAAAAAACGGCTAGAAATAATAGAATTAACTGCAAACTACCTAAAAACCCTCAATCCAGACGAAATCGAACCCGCCACAAACATGATGGTTGGCAGAGCTTTCCCAAAATACAGTCAAAAAACTTTGGATGTAAGTTGGTCTACACTTATCCATGTTCTAGAGCGGGTAAGCCAATTTGACTGGAATCATTTTCGCCAAGCCATGGCAGGCACAGGCGACATAGGTTCAGCAACCAAAGCAGTTCTTGAACAGGCAAAAACCAAAAAGCAAACCCAACTAACCCAACTTTCACTAACAATAACTGAAGTTAGACGATCACTTGATGCTATCTCTCAAGCCTCGGGTTCAGGTTCTAGAACCAGAAAAGAACGATTAATAACTGCCCTCTTTAGCGAAGCTACGCCCGTTGAAGCAAAGTATTTGGTTAAAATTTTTACTGGCGAGATGCGTACGGGTCTTCATGAAGGGTTGATGGAGCAAGCCATTGCTCAAGCTTTCGATGTGCCACTTCAAAAGGTGCAGCATTCAAGCATGGTACTGGGCGATATTGGCGAAGTTGCGGCGGCAGTCAAAATTCAAGGTGCTGCAGGCTTGGAGAATGTGGGTTTCAGAGTTTTTAGGCCGGTAAAACTGATGCTTGCTCAAACTGCGCAAACAATTGCTGAAGCTTTGACTATTCATGGCGGCAGAACCGCTTTAGAATACAAGTATGATGGAGCAAGAGTTCAAATTCACAAACAAAATGGGGAAGTGCAAGTTTTTAGTAGAAGATTAAGGAATGTTACTGAAAGCCTGCCCGAAATAGTTGAAGTCATAAAGCGCAATCTAAAAGCAGATTCAGCCATCGTTGAAGGTGAAGTGGTCGCATTGGACAGCGCTGGTTTCCCAATTGCATTTCAACATTTAATGCGTCGTTTCAAACGAACTCGTGACGTATCCAAGATGGCACAAAAAATCCCATTAACACTTCATCTATTTGATATTTTGTACCTTAACGGCGAAAGCATAGTCTTGCTTCCCTATACTGAGAGGCGTCAAATCTTGGCACGAACCGCCGGAGAAATCGCTTTATCTAAACAAATCGTTACCGAAAAAATTGAAGATGCGGAAGGTTTTCTAAAGGAAGCCACAGCTGCTGGGCATGAAGGCTTAATGGCGAAAAAGCTTGACAGCCCATACACGCCTGGACGTCGAGGAAAAAAATGGTTGAAAATCAAAACAGTCCTAGAAACCTTAGACCTCGTAATCACGGCTGCCGAATATGGTTACGGAAGGCGGAAAGGTTGGCTCTCGGACTACTATCTAGCGGCAAGAGACCCACACACAGGCGAATTCTTGGAGCTAGGAAAAACCTTCAAAGGCTTAACCGACGCCGAAATCATTGAAATGACAAAGCAGCTAAAACTATCTACAATTGAAGAGAAAGGACATCGCGTAATTGTTATTCCCAAAATTGTCGTTGAAGTAACATACAATGAAATTCAAAAGAGCCCCAGATACAAAAGCCAAATGGCGTTGCGTTTTGCACGAATCACCCGAATAAGAGATGACAAAACAATACAGGAAGCTGACACAATCGACAAAGTTAAGGAAATCTATGAAAGGCAATTCAAGATAAAAGGCAAATAATAACACTGATTGACAACACATCTTTGGAGAAATGATTAAAGTGGATGCGGTCAGAGAAGAAAGCGTTCGCTAAAGAGTTCTACAGTCGCCAAACGATAATGAAAGAGTTGGGTGAAAAAGGGCAACATCGCCTGGCTCAGTCTAAAGTGGTTGTTGTTGGCTCAGGCGGTCTCGGCACAGTTTCTTCACTTTATTTGGCGTTGGCAGGCGTTGGCTGCATCCGTTTAATTGACCAAGACACGATTGAATTGCAGAACCTTCACCGGCAAATTCTCTATACATCCGCCGATTTGCATTATCCGAAAGCTGAAGTTGCTGCAAAACGTCTTCAAGAACTTAATCCACTCGTCAAGACCGAAGCTTTTAGTGAAAACGTGAATGCCGACAACGTCGAGCGGCTTTTAAAAGGTGTGGATTGTGTAGTCGATGGCTTGGACAACATGGTCACCCGTTACCTTGTTAATCGTGCCTGCGTAAAACTAAAAATCCCATATGTGTTTGGTGCAGCTATTGGCATCGAAGGCAATCTGTCAGTGTTTGCTACGCCTGAAACGGGTTGCTTAGAATGTTTAATGCCTAACCTCTCCGACAACGACCTGCTAACATGCAGCACTCGCGGAGTAATCGGCGCTACACCAGGCATAATTGGGGCTTTGCAAGCTATGGAAGCCATAAAACTTTTGGCTGGAGTTGGGCAGACTTTGAAGGGTAAACTTTTGGTGTGCGACTTTAGCGATATGGACTTCACAACTATTGACATTTCAAAAAACACCCATTGTCCCGTTTGCCATGGCGATTTATCGGCGTTTGCAGGCGGTGAAAGGCTGGTTTGGCTTTGCGGAAAAGAAACAGCCAATATTAACCCAGAAAAACCATGCATTAAATCTCGAAGAAGTTTACCCGTCAGTTAACAAGCATTTTAATGTCATGTTTGAAATCTCGTTTGGCTCTTATGTTCAACTACAAAAATATGAAGTCAGTCTCTTCAATGGGGGGCGAATGCTCATAAAAGGCGTGACAGACGAAAAAAACGCATTGGAAGTTTATCGGGAAATCCTAAAAAAGCTTGAATCCCAGCTACTTAGCTCTGCCCAAAGAATCATTGAAGCAACGCAACTTCGACAATTGAGACGACAGCGCCAACTTTTAGATATTCTTTTAGGCTAAGATTGACGCCTTTGCGCCGCATAGTTTCCATCCACATCAAAATCGCCAATGACCCTAATGGGAAAAAGTGCGGACCCAAATTGTTGCCGATGATGTTGATGAAAATCAGTCGGGTCAAACCTGGTCCAGTGGTCCCTATATGTTGGATGCTAAGCATGCCCAGAATAGTCATCGGCCAATTATTCATGAAACTCGCGCCAACTGTTACAACCATGCTTGGGCCAAAAACACCCAAGAACAGACGGCAACTTGCTGGTCGCCTCGAGCGCAGAAGCTAACAGATTTGTGATGCCAGCAATTTCCAAACCTTGAACCACTATGAAAATGCTAAGCATGAACAACAAAATATCCCAGTTGATGTCTTTTGCAAGCCCGGTGAGACCTTTTCTCTCACTATTTACAGAAACATTTTGCTTTAACGTGAACCAGTAGACAACTGCCAAAAATACTGCTCCACTGCAAATTATTATTGAAACTGGAAACCTATTTAGTGAAGTTAAAACGTACCCGATGTCAATTGCGATGAGCGTGGCGAAGCATATTTTTAGCAAATTGGGTGAAATTACATTTTTTTCTGTGATTAAGTTAATCTGCGGCTTCTATGTCATAGGCTTTTGGGATTTGTTTTCTGAAAAACAAGTAAACCAAAAGCAAACTGCTGCTGATTGTTGCGATTGCAATAGGACCCATAAAAATTAAGTGGTCGATGAAGCTGTACTTGAAAAAGTCGGCGCTTAAAATGTTGATAGGGTTGCTTGTTATCAGGGGCATGGCGGCGGTGTCAGCGATTAATCCTGCACTGAAAAGATACGCAAGTTTGCCTTTTGAGTCGATGTTTAGGCATGTTACGATTTCTAGCACTATTGGGATTAAAATTAAAATGGCGCTGTCGTTTGCAAAAAGTATGCTTACCGCCGCAGTTAGCAGAGTGACATAGAAATAAAGCCGCAAGCCACTGCCGCCGGCTATCTTCACTACCCGAAGGGCAGCCCACTTAAAGAAACCCATAGCATCCAACGTAACGGACAACGCAACAATGCCCAGAAACGCCAGCGCCGCATCCCAAATGTTCAAGAAACGATTGTGCAGCCTGCCCCAAGCTGACTGTGCCCAGCAAAAGCGAAGCTAGCCGCGCCGATTCCTGCAGCGTAACCCAACCCCAGTCCCATTGGACGATTAATCATCAAAAAAAGTGTCACAGCAAAGATGGCTATTGCGGCTATTGCAATGTACTCCAAGTGGTTGCCTCGATGTTTTAGCAAAGCGTTGCTTTGATGTATAAAAGATTAGCTTTGCAACAGTTTCACTTTCACCCTACCCTCCCCTACTCTGAAATGTTGGTTGGCTGATAGTTTAAATAGGGTAATCAGGCGTAACGGGTTTTAGTGGAAAGCACATGCAACAAAGCCTAATAATTCAACCAATCAACCTACAAACAAATCTATCAAGCAAAGTAAAAACTTGCAAACCGCTAAAACACGGTTTACATTTAACATATCAGACATCGATTGCCTTTTTCCAGGATTCAGAGCAGGAGACTTCGCCGTCCTCTATGGACCCCAATCATTAACTTCACTAACCTCTCTACTCTGCGTCCGCGCCCAATTGCCAACAAAACATGGCGGATTAGAAAGCGATGTTGTTTTCATCGACTGCGCAAACAGCTCTTCACTATCAAACATCGAACATACCGTACAGCATCAACATTTAGATAGCAAAACAGCACTTGAGAGAGTCCATAATATGCGTGTGTACACAGCCTACCGATTAACTTCTTTAATAATGGAAAAATTACAGGAAGCCGTGGAAAACTGCGATGCCAAACTTGTAGTTATCTCCGACATAGCAGCTCCATTCTTACATGGAAATGTAGATGACCAAGAAGCAAGAACAGTCTATAGCCAAATTATGAGTTACCTTGCAAACTTCGCAAAAAAACATCATCTCATCATAATCGCAACCTATCTCCCCCATGAAAGCAACGCAAGAAACAGTTATTCTGCAAGAAATAACCACTGCAAAAGCAAACACAGTTCTGCGGTTTACTAAAACCCCCTACACCAAAGAAGTTGAATTAGAGAAGCACCCATCCTACATGTTAGGTGTCGCTGATTTAACCTCTGAAAATCAAGCTTTAACTGATTTCATGGGTAAGCGCACAGATATCCAAATTATTTTTTGATGTAATAAATTTTAAAAACTAAAAGGGAAGTAGTTTACTATTCTTTTGCTTTAATCGAGAAAGTGAGATTAGATTTTTAGTAAAAATAAAAGTTATAGCTCGCTAGCTTCTACATCAAGATTCTTAGAAAGTATCCTTTCTACTTTTACAATTGCTTTGTCGTGCACTGGCAAGAGGAAGCAACAGATGTGATAGTGTTTGTTCGGCTGTGCATCGCCTTATTATTCCCTTGGAACTAATTTCAAACCAACCGTCTTTGTCCCTTTGAAAAGTTTGCAGCACTTTTCCGTTTTTATTTAGAAATTTTATAATGCATTCATCGTTCCTCATGAATGGGACTCCTTTTTTGGCTCGATCGCACTTAGTTTGACGTTTAAAATTTAAGGTTTAGTGATCATGTTGTAAAAATGAAATAAAAATGTAAAGAAAGAGTAAAGAAATTTACTCTTGCTTCTTTGTTTTGCTAGGACGTAGTGAACGCACAGTTTTGCCTGCACGCCACATTTCGCTGTTGCCCATGTCTTTGAGTTCGTCGGCGAGTTTTTGCCTGTAGTCTGGTGCTTTGCTCTTTTCCAGCACGATGCGTGTTTCTTCGCCTGCTGCAACAAGTTCGTAGAGTGAATCAAACACTGGTTGCGTAGCTTCGCGGAAACGTGGTCTCCATCTTAGTGCGCCGATGCGGGCTGTTTCACTGCAGTTGCAGTACATCCAGTCCATGCCGTTCTCGTCAACTAGGCGTATTAGGCTCTGTGTGAGTTCTTCGACCGATTTCGTTGAAAGCTTCACTTGGGCTGTGACCATGCGCGCGAAGGGTGTTGTATTGTGCTTCAAGTATGCCTGCGAGTGCGCCCATTAGTGTTCCGCGTTCGCCTGTAAGGTCGCTGTAAACTTCTTTTTCAAAAGTGGTTGGAAACAGATATCCTGCGCCGATGGCTATGCCCAGCGCTTTTGCCCGATCCACAGCTTTGCCCGTTGCATCTTGGTGGACCGCGAAACTGCAGTTTATGCCGCTGCCGTCAACAAAGTTTCTTCGCACAGAAGTGCCGCTGAACCTTTGGGTGCAACAAGAATTACGTCGATGTCTTCAGGTGGGATAACGCCTGTTTGTTCCTTGTAAACGATGCTGAAGCCGTGGCTAAAGTAGAGTGCGTCGCCTTTCTTGAGGGTTGCTTTGACTTTTGGCCATACTGCTTTTTGTGCTGCGTCTGTTAGTAGATACATTTTGATGGTGCCTTTTTTGGCTGCTTCTTCCATTGGGAAGAGGTTTTCGCCTGGTTTCCAACCGTCTGCCACTGCTTTGTCCCATTCTTTTTTGAAGACGCCTTCTTTTTCTTGTCCAATTATTACTTTTACTCCATTGTCTCTCATGTTAAGTGATTGTGCTTGGCCTTGGATGCCATAACCAAGTGAGACGACAACTTCGTTTTTTGAGGATTTTTTGTGCTTGTTCTACTGTGAATTCTTTTCTTGTGATGACGTCTTCTTTAACGCCACCGAAATCGATCTTTACCATTTTTATGTACCTTCAAACCAGAACCTTTGGAAGATGGGGTAATTAAGAATTATGTTGGGGATTACTGCGATAATTATGCTCAACAGCTTAAAGCTAAGATGATTAGTGGAATTGGCAATTAAAGTGGTTACTTAAAATTGTAGTGATTAAATAGCGAACAATTATTGGGTTTTAGTTGTCCTTCTCCAAGTGAAATTAGGAATTATGTTAAGATTTCATTTGATAATTATGTTGCCTATAGATTTTTGGTATTTTGTTTAAGCACTGTTTTTCTTCTTTGAATTGTCAGCTTGGGTTTGTCTTGAACGATTGGCGTTGGCTTGCTTCTGTCTCGAACTATTGGCAGCATTTGCTTTTCTTGCTATACTGCTCCTGTTTGGCGAGGTTGTATTTCCTTCTGGTCTTTGTTGTTTACGCAAAACATTCACCTAAACTATATAGTGCTTGGTTCTTAATTTGTCTTACATAAGTACCCGAAATGTGTAATTTTGAGTTTTGCTTCATTTAGAAAACTGCCAACGCTTTAGAGCATTTCTCATTTGTGCCAGCATAATCACTTGGTGCTATACAGAGGCAATTGAGGAAATAAAGTCTGTTAACTAGTTTAAATGAAATGAAAGAATTTTATTCAAAGAACTAACTTTTCATATGTAAATATCGTTGAGCAGATTGAAGGGTTAAGTCCCTCTGAAACCTAAGAAAACCTGTAAGAATGTAGCATAATTATCCCAGTATTTTATAATCTAATCTAATTAAGAATTATTTAGGTAACTCCCATGATAATTATGCCATAAGTTTCTAAGCAACAATGCTTAGTTGGTTATCGATTATTGTTCCTTTCAGAGCGGCCCTTTATATTTTTTAGAAGAGGGACATCCGACGCACTCTTTCTGTTGGTAACACAAGCAAACGCTGCAATCCTTCCCGCATGGTGTCATATCCTGTTTTTCAGAAGACACTTTAACACTGAATGAATTGCCTATTAGCGGTAATATGCGTTGGTAAGAAACTATCTTCAACTTCAAGATTTTGGACATGCACTCCAAGCTTGATAAAAGCGTTTCTGCATCTTCCACTACGACGATAGCAGTATAGTTCGGTTGACCCGTTAACTGAATTAACTGCACCACACGAGGGCATTTTTTAAGAGTTGAGACTATATGTTCGCTTGTTTGGTTTTCTTCGGCAACAAGATGTACTGAGGCAAGCTTTAAACCAAGGCTGCTTGGCTTCATTTTGGCTGAACAGTCGATTATTTGCTCTTTTAGTAGTCGATTTATTCTTGCTATTGCAGTGGGTCTGGTAGTGCCTGCTTCTTTGGCTATTTGCGTGGTTGATTTTCTGCAATCCTGTGTTAAAGATTCTATGATCTTAATATCTAGCGAATCAACTTTCTTGGACAAAGTTATCTCTTCTCTATTTTGTCTTGTATTTGTTGCCAACACTATGATTTACGGTTTATCATTGTATAGCTTTACAATTAGTAAGCAATTTGGCACTTATTAACCATAACGCAAAATATATATCGTTCAACTTTACAAATTGTTAAGTGTTTATTCCATCATCTGGAATCTGAGAGGCTTCAAAAATAATGGATTTCTCACGATTCATCCTCAAGCGCAAAAAAGCGATCGTCGCCATTTGGATAGTGGCATTTATCATATTCCTGCCACTCATTCTTAACTACGGAAAATTCGTTTCATACTCCATATCTTCAAGCGCACTTTCAGACACAGAGTCTGGCAGAGCACAAACCTTGCTAAACTCCTTTTCGCCAGTCAACTCCTCCTTAACGGTGATAATACCTGTCAACAGCACGCAAGCAAATTCAACTTTCACCGACTTAGTTAACTCAACTCTGGCGTTCCAACAAGCAGTCAACTCAAGCTCAATCCCAAACCTCCAAGGATCCAAATCAGCTTTTACAGATTACCAACAATTTCTAAACAGCATTCTATCCGCGAATTCCCAAACTATTATCAACACTTACCAAAACATATCTCAGCTCTCAAGCCAAGTCTATGATTTCCCAAACCGGTTCCTAGGAAACTGGTCTGACAGCAATTATACTCAAACCAGCATTTTCACAACAGCACAAACAACCCAACAAACAAATGATAACGCCACCTATGCTGGCATATTTCTGCAAACGCTTAATTCATCTTACACCTCATCCCCAAGTTTAGATCCAGCCGTAAGGGTGCAAAATGCAACCGCTGCCGCCGCCGCAATTACATACGTTAACAATTCCACTAACCCATTGATATTCCCAGTTCTCTCCGACCTAAACGTCACCAATTATAAAACAGAAATACTGCCGGTTACCGCGCAAGTTATCTCGCAGTATTCAGGCAACCCCACACCAATCGAAGTTCTAAAAGCGGTTCTTTCAGGAAGCGACCCAGGAAAGACTTACGTCACTGAGTACGGACTATTAAATGCGCCAAGCTTTATCACTCAGAATTACATTAGTCCAAACAACAACACGTTCCTGGTAACCATCAACTTTAATGTTGATGATTCCTACCGAGGAAACAACAACTTCTACCCTGCTCAAAACGCTACATCAACCATAAGAGCACTAGCTACTAAGTACTTTGGAGAAGGCGCACTCGTTACAGGTCAAGGTGCGATCGCCTACGACACACAGTCTCTGACTTCCAGCTCAGGGTATGTTTTTGGCTTCACATTCATATTTTTGGTTATCGCCGTTGCACTTACGCTGAGATCGGCCCTTTCGTCTCTGCTATCATTATTGTTCGTATCGCTAGCTACAGGCTTAGGATATGTCGCCATCTATGCTACTGGGTTAATGCTTGGACAAGTTGACTTCACTGTTACCTACACTCTCACAGCCGTCATCCTGGGAGTAGCCACCGACTACCTGGTTTTCATATTATCAAGATATCGGGAAGAACTGAAAAATGATAAGCCAAGAGAAGAAGCTTTTAGGATTGCAACAAGTAAAGCCGGATTCGCGATAGTAGTTAGCGGATTGACAGTTGCAGGAAGCTTAGGCGCATTATCATTCATATCTAACTTGCGCAGCTGGGGGCCAGTCCTACTAATCTCAGTATTGGCGACCGTAGCACTTGAGACCACTTTGCTGCCTGCAGTGGTAGCGATTATTGGCAACAGACTGTTTAGAACACGCCCAAATCAAACAAAAAAGCCAATAAATTATACACGCTCAATATTTTATAAGACAGCAAGTTTTTCATCGGGCAAACGCAAAAAATATCTTGTTGCAGGATTGATAATCCTTGTTGCGGTACCTACCTTCTACTTATGGTTCAATTTGCCAGTAACCTATAATTTTAGCGAGGGGCTACCAAACAATTTGGAAAGCGTCAAAGGCTTAAACGCCATCAACTCAAACTTTGGAGCAAACCTCATCTACCCAACTTTTGTGATAGCTAATTTTAGCCAATCAGCGCTCGATTCTAACGGGTCGGTAACGCCTGAGGCTGCTTCAACTCTAAAAGCTTACTCTACAGATATTCTGCAGACCAAGGGGATAGCAAAAGTAATAGGGGCAACGGCTAATGGCACTCATGTCACTGACCCAACCAACTTAACTGCATCACAATTCATATTCAACAACGGACAAAACGCGTATTTCATCGTCTTCACAGACAGTAATCCCTATTCTAACTCCGCAATCACAACAATCAATTCGCTCAGATCTAATCCTGCTTTTTTGGTCGGTGGGTTGACTTCAAGCGTGGTTGACTTGCGAAACTACTATGCTGCTGCCCAAGCTGAACTTGAAGTTATTATTCTAATAGTAATCGCTATAGTGCTAGGTATTTCACTTAGAAAAATCTATTACCCCATTATCTCATTAAGCGGAGTTTTCATAAGCATTACATGGACCACAGGGATTTTATATTTAATTACCAAGTACATTTTAAACCAAGAGCTCATTTTCTTGATTCCCATTGTTCTATACGTTATTCTAATGTCTCTTGGAAATGACTTTACCGTTTTTATACTGACAAGAGTTCGTGAGGAACAAGCAAACCTTGGCGTACGCAAAGGACTTGAAAAAGCGATGGTTGGCTCTGGAGCAGTCGTTACATCTCTAGGCATTATCTTGGCTGTATCACTGGGTTCACTCGCATTTGTTCCATATGGCTTTCTCCAGCAAGTCGGAATAGCATTCGTAATATCATTGCTCCTAGACACATTCGTAATAAGAACATTCTACTTCCCTGCAATGATTACCATTTTTAATCGTAAGAAAGTAGCCGAAGAAGCACTCAAAGAAACCACAGACCACTAAATCGTTAGCCAAACAAAGTCAAGTCGTAATTCATATGGACATATTTCGCTGAGGAAAAAATCGGGTTTTGATAATATCTACGTGGCATCGGTTCAAACCCCAGCGCCCCACCGCTGTTTGGATTCGCCATCTTTTTCAAACCTAATTAAGAATTAGGTTAAGAATTCCCAAGATAATTATTGGGTCAAATTCCTTGCTGGCAGTTGGTAATGATTCGGATCAGTAATTAAGAATCATGTTGGGAATTCCTGCGATAATTATGTCATAAATACAACAACTGTAGCCAGCAATTAAAAGTGGCAATCTTGAGTGGCTATTTAAAATTCTACCGAAGAAATCGCGGATAATTATTGGTTTTTAGCACGCGCACTATTTTCATTAATTGGCAGTTCAACTATGAATTTTGTTCCTTTGCCTACTTGGCTCTCAAATGTGATTGTTCCATATTGGGCTTCTATGACTCGCTTGCAGACTGCTAGACCAAAGCCTTGACCTTTAGATTTTGTGGTGAATAATGGAGTGAATATTTTTGGCTTGATTTCTTCAGGTATCCCTGTTCCGGTATCTTCAACTATAATTTGGACTTTTTTGTCCTTAGCTTGCGCCTCTATTGTTAATTCTCCGCCTTCCGGCATAGCTTGTACTGCATTAGTTACTAAGTTGATTAGGACTCTTTTTAGCAGCTGAGGGTCAGCCTCGACGATTAATGCTTCTTGGACTTCAATATTTGCTTGGATGTTTTTTGGAATTTCTGTTTGCGCAAAGAGGGAGGTAATTAGCGGTTTTAGATTAATAATTTGCATTTGAGCTTCAACAGGCTTTACAAAAGTCTGCAAATCAGAAACAATTTTGTCCATGTATCCAACTTGCTCGCTTATGGTTTGGATGCTTTCTCGCAAGCAATTCTTATTTTCGCCATCTGGCAATGAATTCAATTCGTTTTTCGCCAAATACACTTCGCCAGCGATTGATTGCAATGGGTTACGCAAATCATGCCCAACCATTCCAGCGGTCTGGCCAATAGCTACCAAGCGGTCCTGCTCTTGCATTTTCTTTTCTAATTTCTTTTGTTCAGTAATGTCTTCGTGTAATACCGCAATGTTAGTTACTTCGCCCTGTTCATTTTTGAGGGGATAGATAATTGTACTTAACCATCTTTTTCTACCTAAGCCTTTGGTTGACGGATCTAAAGAGGCATCGTACTCAAGGTCAGGAACTTTAACTGTTTCCCCTGCATACCCTCTTTCAATATATTTAACCCACCCATTTTTGATAACTTGCTCACTTTGCAAAATATTGTATTTGCCAAGGGTGTATTCTCTTGGAACCCCCCAAAGTTTATCCCACGCAGGATTAACCTGAACCTGAAAACCACTCTTGTCATAGAGTTCAAAAACAACAGGAGACTGGTCGATTATTTTTTGCAGTTTTTCTTCAGTTTCTTTTAAAGCTTCTTCGGTTTTCTTGCGTTCAGTAATATCAATTACTATCCCTCTTAGACCAATAGGACGTTCCTTATCAATAATTAAGTTGGCTACAATTATTGCTGGAAAAGTGCTGCCGTCTTTTCTAAGAACAGTAAACTCATTGTCAATAGAGGGCTGGTTTTTGAGGGTTTTATTGAAATGTTCAATAGCCTTCTCTTTATCTTGTGGAGCAATCAAATTGAAAATATTAAAGCCTTCGGAAAATTCCTTTAAGGTGTATCCGGTGATTTCAAATCCACGCTTATTTCCGAAAACCAATTTGCCGTTTATGTCTGCTTCAAACACAATTTCAGGCAAAGAATTAGTGAGACTCTCAAATCTCTCCTTTTCCATCCTTAAAGTTTCTTCAGCTTCCTTGCGCTCAGTAATGTCTGTTTGAATGGATATAGAATGCAACAACTTGCCTTCTTTATCTCGCACTGCACTAGTGTTTAAGATGACTGTGCGTTCTTGTCCCGTTTTAGTAATTACCGTAATTTCTTCGTTAGCCAATTTTCCGGTTTTCTTCCACTCCAAGAACAGGTGGCGTGCTCGGTCTTGGCTGTTAGGGGCATATATCGTTGTCACCAACGGCTTACCCACAATTTCGCTTTTGGATGAATAGCCTAACGCCTTTAAAGCACTGAAGTTTAAGTCAAGAATTATGCCGTCGGGTGAAATCAAGTAGGCATAATTGGTTTCTTTTTCAAAAAACTCATGAAAACGCTGCTCACTCGCAACTAGCATTTCCTCCGTTTTCTTGCGCTCGGTAATATCTCTAAAAAGTATTCCAACTACGGCTTCAGAATATGGGAAAATATATGCGTCAAAGTATTTTTTTGCGTAATTAATATAGACTTCAACATGAGTTGGTTTTCCAGTCTTCAAGACCTCGTAATGCTTGTCAGACCAATGTGTTTCCCTGCTTGGGTTTAGCTCTGAAACTTTCTTTCCCACTAATTCATTTGCTTTAAGACCTGTTTGCTTTTCGAAAGCCCGATTTACCATAAGCATACGTTCATCGAGTGGTTTGCCGTTTTCATCACATATGAGCTCAACTAGTTGGAACCCATCATCACTGTTATCAAAAACAGTGCGATACAATTGCTCACTTTTTCTTAGTTCTTCCTCGATTTTCTTACGTTCAGTAATATCAACTGCGGCACCCAAGAAATGCGGCTGACCTCTCAAAAGAATTTGTTCTAATGATAATATGACTACAATTGGCTTGCCAGTCTTATGTCTAAGAACTATTTCGTAATTGGATACTCGACCTTTTTCTTTTAATCGCTGAATTAACTTTTCTCGTTCATATACCAAGGCATAAAGCGATAGGTTACGCCCAAGTTCATCTATTACTTCTCCTCGATTATACCCCATCAGTTTCTCAAAGCCGTCGTTAACATCAACTATCTGACCATCAAGACGAGAGATAGCCATTGCAGTAGGGTTGGCCAGAAAAGCCTTTGAGAAACGCTCCTCACTTTCCCTTAACGCTTCTTCAGCTTTCCTTCGTTCAGTTATATCTTGGACAAAAACCTGCACAGTATCAGGTTTCCCATCTTTACAATTCACTTTTGCATGAAACAATCCCCAAACGCCTTGACCATTCTTTGTTGTGATTTCATACTCAGCAGAAAAAAAGTCTTTTTCCCCTTTCATCGCCTCAATAACAATTTCCTGAAATTTCCTCTTGCTTTCATCAGCCAACAAATCCAAAGGGTTCATCATTAGAAGTTCCTCTTCGGAATATCCCGACCATTGGCTCACTCTAGGATTTACATATAGAAGTTTTGAGCCGTCGAAAGCAATCTCATAAATAGCAATAGGTGCGTCCTCAACAATATTTCGATACTTTTGCTCGCTTTCGCCAAGTGTTTCATACGCTTTCTTGCCTGTTTCCGTTTTAATCCCTACAAATCATAATTCTAAATTTTTATTTAAACCAATTGGAACCTAAAAAATTGATTATTTTTGTTGATGCAGAGAAAAAAGAAAGTTAGAATAATTATCGCAGGCTTTTGTAACAAAATTAAGAATTATGTTGGTAAATGCCTTGACAATTATGGCTACAAATGCATTAGCTGCAGTTCATGCTAAGCTGAAAGCGAGGAAAATAGTGCCGAAACTTGTTTTTCTTTTGGAGCTTCACGGAAACGTTTTCTTATTGTAAGTCAGCAACAAATATGTGCAAATTCTAATGCCTGAAAATGAAGGCAGTTACAAATGGTATAGGTTTCTTTTTTTGCCTGCTTCGTTAGTCATGGAGACAACTTCATCGTGGGTAAATACTTTTGAAGTGCTTTAGCTTTGTTTTAATCAAAAGATGATCATAATAAAATCTAAATCTTTTGAGGCTTCAAGATTTTACGATCTTTGCCTTACATCTTAGCGCTAACTTTTTATGCGCTGTTAGTTTTATTATAATATAGAATTTTTGTTTGAAATATCGAGCAAGTTCTCATTGTAAAGCTGAAGTCAATTTGGCCAAGTGAAAAAACCTATGCTTTCCAGATGTAGGGCGAGCTGAATTCAAACAGTTCTAAGCCTATCATTTAGCTATTTTAGGAGGTGGACTTGAACATGTCAGAAATTTCGCGAATAGCATACTACTTAGCGCTTATAGGAGGAATATTGCTGGTAATATTCGGATTGCTTTCACTTATTGGATATGCTTTTGCGTACCTTGGATCGTTTATTTCATTTGGCTTTGCTTACTTCGGAGTTGTCGCAATTATCTGCGGCATTATAGCCATCATTGGCGCAAAAAGCGCATCCACTCTCGTTTGGGCAATTGTACTCATAATCGTTGGAATCATCGGTGGCGGACTTGGCGGACTATTAGTTATCTTAGGCGGATTAATTGGATTAATTGCAGTGATTACCAAAAAAGCATAGTATATTCTAATGTACCTGAATTTGTCCGTTTGCAGTTGAAAATAGAGAAACGGTACATGGAACCTCCATTCCCCTTCTTGGGGTCAAAAAATGAGCTTTAATTATTAAGTGTTTTTTAACATTCTAACGATTTTTTTTCTCAAGATGAGCGGAAATGGCTATTTTCAATGAAAGCGCAAAATAATTAAACTGTTGGCTCAATTAGCTATTATGGGGACTAATAGAAAATTTACTGCCGAGCTTGTTGCGCCTTGTGGCATGAACTGTGCCATATGCAGAGGTTACATTGCTTATACTCATGGAATACCGCGGGTAAGAGGCAAAATAACGTATTGTGCCGGTTGTGTTCCCAGAGCCAAAAACTGCTACATCAAACGAAACTGCAAAAAACTCACCAAACATGAAATCCAATCCTGCAGCGAATGCGACACAATTCCATGTGAAAAGCTTGCGCACCTCGACAAACGCTACCGCGAACGCTACGGCATGAGCATGGTAGAAAACCTAAAGTTCCTCAAAGAAAAGGGCATGGACGAATTTCTAAAGAGCCAAGCAGAAAAATATACTTGCCCAAGCTGCGGAGATGTAATTTGTGTGCATGATGCAAAATGCTTCACATGTGGATATAAGACCAAACCCTAAGACTTGATGCTACCATATTTTTCGACGATTTCACTAATTATGTTAAGGTTGCGAGTTGTCGCTTTAACTTTCAGTTTTGACTCTATAAACGGGTTAGGCAATGCTCCTTCGCCGCCACCATGGGTTTCGCTGAAAACTTCTGTACCTTTAGCTGAGATTATTTCTGCCGTCGATTTTGGAATTGTTGCCGGAAGTTCTATTGGGATTTTTGCCGGTTCACATGAAAGAAAAGTGATGAGAAAGCTTGTTCCTTCTTTGTTTCGACCTTTGAAAGGTTCGCTCTCCATTATGTCCTTGAGTTGAGTGATTGTGCGAACAAAAACAGCCACATCATAGCCCAATGCCTCCTGAAGTTTAGTCTCAATTTTCTTTTTAGTTTCGTCAACATTTCCACATGCAGATTCAAAAATTACGTTGCCGCTTTGTTTAAAGGTCGAGACATTTTGAAAACCCCGCGAGGTAAACGCTTCTTGCAGCTTATCTTTTTTAACCGAGCGCCCGCCAACATTGATTCCTCTTAGAAAAGCTACAAATCGCGACATTTACTTCAACAATTTTAGCATTATCGCCTTAGCAGAGTATAATCGGTTTTCTGCTTGCTCATAAATCACAGATTTCGAGCTTTCAATGGCTTCAGCGCTTATTTCGTATCCCCTGTGAATTGGCATATCATGCATAACGTAGGCGTCGCTGCCTTTGAGGAGTTCAGCGTTGATTTGGTAGGGCATCATAAGCTTAATCCGCTTCTCTTTTTCCGAGGCAAACTTGGGATCAGTGAAGAACTCCATATCAATCCATGTGTCAGTATAGACAAAATCCGTGTCTTTTACAGCTTTTTTTGCATCCAAAGTTGATTGCCAAAGCCCTGTTTTGTTAGCTTCAGTGAGTAACTCTTCGTCTCGTGCTGCATCATTAAAAATCGGGGTAACAGTTGTTATTTTTACTCCTGTTTTGGTACAACCTTCAATAAGTGAATTGCATACGTTATTGTGTACACCTATGTAAACCAGTTTAGCGCCTTTCAGAGTGCCTTTTTTCTCTTTTATGGTGATTAGATCCGCTAATGCTTGGCTTGGATGGTACTTCTCGTCACACCCATTGATAACTGGTACACGCGAAGCCAAAGACATCTTCAACAAATCCGTATCATAAAGCAACCTGGCCATAATACAGTCAACATTACGAGACAAATACTGAACCTCATCGCCTATGTCTGCCATCGTGAAGTTTGTTGTTCTCCAATCAATAAATAAGCCGTGACCGCCTAGCTGGGTCGCTGCAACTTCAAAGGAAACCCTGGTACGAGTGGAGGTTTTCTGAAAAATCAAGGCAAACGATTTGCCTTCAAATGCTTTGCTGTATTTTTTTGGGTTGTGCTTAACTTCAATGCTCAAGTCAACCAACGCAGTAAGTTCTTGGGCGGTTAACTCTTTGAAATTAATCAGGTTCATCTTGCTTTGCCTTCGTGATACGCTGATGAGCCAGCAATAATAAGCTTTATGGAAAGCCTTTTCACCCAAACCCTACACAATAAGGAATGAACAGAATGATTCTCCTCGTTGCCTCAAACAAGGATATTGCAAGCCTTAACATCAAAGAGCAAATCCTCAACTGCTACTCTTTCAAGGAAACCTCGGAAATCTATCAACAAAACCCTGTTTTCAACGCTGACTTAAATGGCAAAAAAATAGTCTTTGCAACTTTGAGTGAAGAATCAGTTAATGCTCAGAGTCTTCCCGAAAACTTTCCTGAGGCAGAAATAATTGTTTTTATCTCAAGGCATAGTAGTGCAAGCGGCAGACCAACCTTGTCTGTTCATACTCCTGGAAACTTTGGCTTAGCAGAACTGGGTGGGTTACCTCGAGAAGTTTCAGTCTCTCCCGCAACCGCTATGAGTGATGCGTTAAAAGCGCTTTTACATTATAAAGAGAAGTTAAGCCTTGAGTATGAAGTGTCATACGAGGTAACTCATCATGGTCCAAGCCTTAGTGTGCCCACAATGTTTGTTGAGTTAGGCAGTTCCGAGACTCAATGGAGAGATTCTAAGGCTGCACAAGCTGTTGCCCACTCAGCAATGCATGCAATAACCAAATTCTCAAAACCTACTCACTCTTGCACGGCGGTTATAGGTATTGGCGGAACTCATTATAATCAAAAATTTACCTGCATGGCTCTTGTCGGAGAAGCTATTTTCGGCCATATGATACCTAAATACGGTATCTGCAGTATTGATGCTGAAATGATAATGCAATGCAGAGAAAGAACTTTTGAGAAAGTTTCGTTAGCAATTCTTGATTGGAAAGGGATCAAAAGCGAAGATAAACCAAAATTGTTATCTTCTCTGCAGAGCGTAGGGTTGCCTTTCAAAAAAGTTTAAGCTGGCGGCAATAAGATTTAAAAGGATAATTATGGTTGTTTTTAAACTCCAAGTTACAGTAATGTTTATTATTCATAAATGAAATCTTGAGTGTGCGATGACTATGGGAATAAAATCTTGGCTACAGCAAGCAGCAAGAACTTTAAAGTTAGCTGTCAAACCTGGAAGGGATGAGCTGTGGCTTTCAATAAAAATTAGCCTTTTAGGCATCGGCGCAGTAGGCTTAATTGGTTTCGTAATTAAACTTTTATCCTATGCTATAGGCGGCGCAGCATCACCAGCATCACCTTCACCAACACCTTAGAAGGAACCTGAGTTTATGGACAAGAAAGAAGAGCAAAGACAAGTAAAAATTTTCGTTGTCAAAACGACAACCGGTCAAGAACGCAATGTTGCAAGGTTAATTGCATCAAAAGTTGAAATGAACCATATTCCAATAAAAGCTCTTCTTGTCCCAGATACACTCAAAGGATACGTGTTTGTAGAAGCCGATGGACCACATCTCGTCGAAGAAGCTATTACAGGTTTAAGACATGTACGTTCCAGAATACCCGGTCTAGTAAGCTTTGCCGAAGTAGAACGATACATTGTTCGAAAACCAGTCATGGAAGACCTCGATGAAGAAGATGTTGTCGAAATCACTGGTGGACCATTCAAAGGCATGCGTGCAAAAATTACGCGACTTGACAAGGCAAAAGGCGAAGTTACCCTCGAACTGCTTGAGGCAACATTCACTTTGCCAATCACAGTACATTCAGACTATGTAAAACTAGTAGAGAAAGCAAAATAATTGGTGAAATGATATGGGAGAGAAAAAAGTAGTAGAATTGCTCGTAAGCGGCGGACAAGCCAATGCAGGTCCACCATTAGGTCCTGCTTTAGGTCCATTAGGTCTAAACGTTATGGCTGTAGTCACCAAAATTAACGAGCTTACCAAAGACTATGCTGGAATGAAGGTTCCAGTGAAAATCACCGCTGACACAGAGGAAAAAAGCTTCGAAGTTTCCGTTGGCACTCCAACAGCTTCAGCTTTGATTGTCGCTGAATTGAAAATTGAGAAAGGCTCAGGAACACCTAACTCTGTCAAAGTAGGCAACTTGTCCATGGAACAGATGGTGAGAATAGCCAAAATTAAGAGTCCTCAACTTTTGTCACCGACACTTAAGAAAGCAACTAAAGAAATGCTTGGAACCTGCGTTAGCTTAGGCGTGACTGTTGAAGGAAAAGATCCCCGTGAAGTACAAAAAGATATAGATGCTGGCACCTACGAGGCGCTATTTGGTACTGAATAATGATAAGCGAATATTTTTATAATCGATTTCCAATCCCTCATTGGCACGAGGCTTAAAAATGCCCCTAGACAACAAGACCGTATTAGAAGCAATTAAACAGGCAAAGGCGAAATCTGGCGACAAAAAATTCAACCAGACAGTCGATATGATATTAGACATCATGGAAATCGATATGAAGTCGCCAGAAGGCAAAATTCAAGAGGTTGTTGAGCTTCCTCACGATACAGGTAAGCCAAACAAAGTTTGTGTAATTGCTTCAGGCGAATTTGCAATGAAAGCAAAAAATGCGCAAGCTGAATTTGTTATTGAACGTGCTGATTTAGACACGTTAAATGGTAAAAAGAAAGAGTTGCGCAAACTTGCGACTCAATATGACGTTTTCATTTCTGAAGCTCCTTTAATGCCGCTGGTCGGTAGGATTCTTGGTCCAGTTTTAGGTCCAAGAGGAAAAATGCCTATTCCAGTACCACCTAACGCTGACATTGCAGCCCTAATTAAAAAGCATCGTAAAACCGTAGTTGTTAGAATGCGTAACCAACCCATCATTCAAGTTTCCGTTGGTACTCAACAGATGAAAGATGAAGAGCTTGCCGATAACACAATGGCTGTCCTTCGTGTTTTAGATGGAAAACTCAAGCGAGGCTTGAAAAACGTAAAGTACGCTTTCTTCAAGACAGCTATGGGCGAACCAGTAAAAATTAAACCTTAACAAGAGAAGAGAAACCATGCCATCCCAACAAGTACTAGAAGAAAAATCATCCGAAGTAGAATCAATAAAGGACATATTGAAAGAACATAAATCCATAGGCATAGCTAGCCTCAAAAAGGTCCGGGCATCCCAACTTCAAGAATTAAAGAAAAGCATGGCTGGCAAAGTTTACCTTCGCGTTCTAAAAAACACATTGATGCGATTAGCTATTGAAGAAATGAATCAAGCAGACTTAAAACAGCTTGAAGCATACTTGGACGGATCAAACGTTTACTTATTCACAGACTTAAACCCCTTCAAACTAGCATTACTGCTAGAACGGGGCAAAGTAAAAACAACCGCTAAATCAGGCGACCAAGCTGCCATGGACATAATTGTTCCAGCAGGCAACACAGCTCAACCACCAGGCCCAATCATCAGCCAACTAAACGGTGTAGGCTTACCCACAAGAATCGAATCAGGCAGCGTTTGGGTTAGCAAAGACACGTTAGTTGCTCGTAGAGGCGACGTAATCAACGAACAACTTGCAGGTGTCCTCTCAAAACTTGGTATTAAAGCAGTTGAATTAGGTATTTCGATGCGGGCAGTTTTTGATAATGGCTTAATAATTACCGGCGACCAACTCAAAGTTGACGTTGACGCGACCAGAAGAAGCGTTACACAAAGCAATCAAGAAGCTTTTGCATTAGCATTAGAAATTTCATACCCTAGCAAAGACACAATAAAACCATTATTGCAGAATGCACATCAAAAAGCAATGGCACTTGCAGTCAGCGCAGCAATCCCAACAAAAGAAACAATCGGCGACCTAATACGAAAAGCCAACATGGAAATGACAAGCTTAACTGGTGCAGTGGACAAAGTTAAGCCAAAAGCTGGTTAAGCAAACATATTTTTTCTTTAATTTCTTATTTCAAATAGCAGTCCATTCTCCATTAATTAACAACCCACTATGATTTTGTCAGCATTTTGTCTTTGTTTTGATAAGGCTTAATAGTTTCTTACGTCGTGTACATTTAAATTATAACGTGACTAGCCATGGTTGATGTTTGGCTTCCCTATGGAAAAACCGATGTATGTGTGCGAGTTCCAGCCCGAAACCTTCTTGGAACAATCGAATCTGCCGAGAAGCAAGGTGCAACAGATAGCAAAGCTGAAGTGGAAAGAGCCTTAAAAGAAACAATACCCGTTGGCTCAAAACGTTTAAGCGAAATTGCCAAGCCCGAAAGTAAAGTCGCCATAGTCGTTGACGACGCCACACGCAAGATTCCAACTGAAATGATGCTTCTACCAGTGCTTGCTGAACTAAATTTGGCTGGCGTAAGCGATGAAAACATCACAATTATTTTTGGTTGCGGAACCCATAGGGCAGTGAAGCCCGAAGAAGCAGCAGCAATTCTTGGAGCAGAAGTCTTTAAACGAGTAAAAACTGTGAGTCATGATTGCAAAGCCTCAGATTTAGTGAATTTGGGCGCAACAAAGACGCTTGGCAACAAAGTTTTTGTTAACCGTATATTCGCTGAAGCAGACGTAAGAGTGCTTTTGGGTGATGTTAGCTTTCACTATTATGCTGGTTTTAGCGGCGGAAGAAAAAGCGTTTTGCCAGGAGTCTGCGGAGAAGAAACCATCAAACATAACCATTCAATGCTGCTCCATGCTAATGCAAGAAGTGGAAACTTGACTGATAACCCAGTGCATCAAGACATGACTGAAGCGGCACGATTAGCCAAAGTTGATTTTATCTTAAATGTTGTTAATAATAAGAAGGGCGAAATCGTCAAAGCCTTTGCAGGTGATCTAGAGGAAGCTTTTACAGAAGCCGCCAAACTTGTTGACGAAATTTATCGCATAACGGTTGACCGTCGGGCAGAAATTGTTGTTGTTAGTGCAGGCGGGTACCCAGCGGACATAAATCTCTATCAATCTTACAAAGCCATAGATAACGCTCTTGATGCAGTTAAAAGAGGAGGGGTAATCATTTTGGTTGCTGAGTGTCCTGAAGGGCATGGCAACCAAGTCTTCTACGATTGGATGGCGCGAATGGGCGATTTGAAGAATATTGAGCGCGAGATAAAACGCAATTTTGCCATGGGTGGACACAAAGCGTATTATCTTTTAAAAGCTCTGCAAAGCCACCAAATAATATTGGTTTCTTCATTGCCAGACTATTATGCCACCAGTATATTCAAACTGAAGACGGCAAGAGCAGTAAACGATGCCTTAACAGAAGCAATAAAAATTGCCGGTTCAGCTTCAAGAGTTTGGGCGATGCCTCAAGGTAACTTTACATTACCCGAGTTTAAGTCCCCTGAAGAAACAAAGAATTAAAAAGCCGCAATTAACATTTCCAAAGAAATTAGTTGACGCTTAAAGCGTAAACTTTAAGTTACAACAGTGAAAATGGATAAAGAAGGCGAAAGGATGCAACAAACATTCAAGCTACGCAAATTCGTTCCAAATGACTTGCAAAATGTAATGCAAATTAACCGTGTTTGTTTACCGGAAAACTATACTGACTTTTTCTTTATGGATCTGCACCAACGTTTTCCCGAAACCTTTATTGTAGCAGAAGAAAATGGGGAAATTGCAGGTTATATAATGTGCCGCATTGAAGTTGGCTTATCAAATTATGGGTTCGGCGGTTTAGTAAAAAAAGGTCATGTAGTTTCTATAGCTGTTATGCCCCAATATAGGCGCAAAGGCGTCGCCCAAGCAGTAATCAATAGAGCATTGGAAGGCATGCAATACTACAAAGCAAAGCAATGCTTCCTAGAAGTTAGAGTAACAAACGACGCGGGCATATCGCTCTACAAGAAACTGGGCTTTGAAGTTACAAGAACAATAAATGGCTACTATTCTGACGGCGAAGATGCATACGTCATGACTAAAAGGCTAACCTAAAATTTCATTTTATTTTTGGTACGAAAGCTTTGTATCAAATAGGCAGATATGCAAATAGCATATCTACGGTTTTTTCATTGTTAAAGCAGGTTTGATTTGAGAGATTATTCGGTTCAACGTTAACAATACAACCAAGTTTACTGTGACAATCACTGTTAACATTGTGTAGCGCAATCCTGCTGCCAGCGTTGCAGTATCAACAAATATCTGGAAGTTTTGTATTCCCGCTATTAGATTCATCGTGCACATGCCAATGGTTATCAACGTTAAAGGTATGGCAGCGTAAAAGGCGATTTTTTCTTTTGATTTGAACAGCAAAAAATATGAGAAACACATAGTTGGAGCATAATATGCAAGTGCACCTAAAATTCCCATGGGCCACCCAAGGGGATTCAACTCATAAGCTAAACGGGTAACGTTGATAGCATAAAAAGTTGTTAAAATATCAAGCATCCAGAAAGCTAAAGCGACGCCTTGAAAAGAAAAAAGCAAATTCCGCCATTTCAGTGAAGATGAATCACATTCTTGTTTGAGGGTTTTGTTTTTGAATCTAAGATATGTAAGGCTTGAAATGGGAATAAACACGATTAAGAGGTAAAGAAATCCCAGCCAAGCATCGCCACCCCTTATGAGTGAAACTATATTGAATATCCATACAAGTCCTGCTGCAACTAGAAATCCTTGACCTAAACTTTTCAGTGACCCCATAAATGGTCCTTCTCCAAAATAATCCCAAGTTTACCTAACTACATAACCTTTATTCCCAAAACCGATGCCCTCTCAGATGTTCTACATCGGAACAATAGACAATAACAATGCTAACCAATCAGATCTTTTTTCCTATTTTTCTTAGCTAATGTTAGCTCGAAATTGTTAAATACAGCTAAAAAATCATTTCTATCTACAAGCGTGACATTTCCCAACAGGGCTGGATTCTCAAACAGACAATAACACAACTTCTTTAAAACGCTGAATACATAATTAGCTTTGAGGAATCAAGTCTATGTCGATCCAGAAAATCCCCGAGAGAAACACAGTTTTATTCGTTTGGTTAAACCAATACGCTGGAATACTGCTGAAAACCCCCAGTAAAACCTTAGCTATAGATCCAGTCGACGTTAAACCCAAAAGCCTACAAGGCGTAGATGCCATCTTAATAACACATGAACATTACGACCATTTGGACCCTCGACTTATCATAGAAATTCAGAAAGCAACAAACTGCACAGTAATCGCTGACACTGCCTCTTCCAAAAAACTCCAACATGCGATACCCACTGAAAAACTTCAAGAAGTCAAGCCAGGGGTTGAAGTTAAAATCGGCGAAGTCTCCATAAAGGCAGAAAAATGCAACCACCCCGCGCAATCACCAGTAACCTACATTATCACAAGCGAAGATGACGTCAAAATCTTTCACACAGCAGATAGTTTACCTTTTCCGGAGCTTGCACTTATGGGGCAAAATGAAAAATTTGATGTGGTTTTCTGTTCAGTCGGTATAGCTTCTGGCTCCACACCTCAAACAGGTTGTGAGATCGCACGATTAACTAAGCCTCAAGTCGCCATACCCTACCATACAGCATCGGCAGCAAGCCAAACAGAATTCGCAGAAATACTAAAGAGAGAAATGCCAAGAACCGCATGCTTGATTCCACAACAAAACAAAATATATCAATTATCAAAAAGGAAGTGAAAAAATTGAAAACTGAAAAAGCAAGCCAAAATCGAAAGAACCTAATGGCAAATATACTTTTAAAACTTGACGTTATAAACTTTGGAGTATTCAAATTATCAAGTGGAAAAGCAAGCCCCTATTATGTTGACTTAAGAGTGATTCCAAGTTTTCCAGATGCTTTTAGAGAAATCTGCGACTTCTACAATGAGTACATAAATGATCAAATCGGGGTAAAAAACTTCGAAAGGATAGCTGGAGTGCCTGTAGCTGGAATCATTTTTGCTTCTCAAGTTGCATATAACCTCAAGAAACCTTTCCTTTACGTGCGCAAGGGAGTACAAATGCAAGGGCGAGAGAGAAGAGTGGAAGGCGTTTTAGCATCCGGTGATCAAGTTCTACTAGTTGATGATTTAGTCACTACTGGGTTAACACTTAAAGAAGCTGCTGAAGCCGTTAGAGCTGAAGGTGGCGTTGTGACGGATGCTGTTGTTTTCCTTGACAGAGAAGAAGGTGCAAACCAGCTACTTGAAAAATGCGGAATAAGACTTCATGCAATGTTGAAAATAAATGAAATGGCGAACGCATTATATGAGATTGGGGCTATAGATCAAGAGAGCCTTAAAACGATCCTTAAACAAATAAAAAAACAATAGCTTCAATTTATTCGTAAAATATTAGGTTGGTTTCTTCAAGTAGCGCATGCAATTTTTCTACGGAAACATAAACATCTTGTTCTTGTTTAGCTCCAGTGCAAACCAGTTTTCCACTGGCGAAGAGCAATACTACCACTTTTGGCTCTGTCATTCTATAGATTAGACCTGGAAACTGCTCAGGCTCATACATTGCATGATCAAGCGTGTAAGCTGCTTTTTCCAAGTCAATCATGCCACCAAGTCCGCCTGATGCAACAATATTTTGAATTTTGAGTTCTGGTTTGCCGATTATTATTATGCCGCCTTTTTTAAGTTCTTTAACCACTTTCATTACGGCTCGACGCGCTTCTTTTTCGGATTTAGCTCCCGTGCAAACCATTTTTCCAGAACTAAAAATTAAGGTTGCAGTTTTGGGGCGTTTTAACCTGAATACTAATCCGGGGAATTGCTCAGGACGATATTCGACGCCTGGATAACCTTTAACTACAGCGTTTAAGTCAACTTTTTGGTTTATTGTTGCGGAAGCGACCACATTTTCAATGCTTAAGACTGCTTTTACTTTCGGCAATAAATTCCCTCTTGCTTAAACCGCCCTTTAATATCCATTTAGCAAGGGCTTTCTTATTAAAGACATCTGTGGCGGTGGTAGTGTTTGATTCTGCTTTTGATTTTTTTTAGCAGCGTCTCTTATTACTGGAATTATGAATTCGATAATTATAAGCAAGAATATTATGCCAATTATTAGTGGTAAACCAAACGAATTACCTCTCATAAAAAGTGTTATCCATCCAAACCATGGGATACGCATTATGACTTTGCCTACAACTAGGTTTTGGGGGACTCCAGGCGGGTTGTTGCTGTCCCATTGATCTAACCCTGAGGTGGGGGTTTTTGGCCAAGTGTCTGGGTATCCGTTTCCATCGCCTTTGGTTTGGAAATATGTTACGCCGTTGACTGTTTCTGAAGAAATTATGCGGTGTACAATTAATTGTCCGTCTACTGGGCTGTGGAATATAATTATGTCACTATTTGGGTAGTTGGTGTTTAGATCTTTGATGTTTACGCCTTGAACAACAATTATGTCGCCGATACTTAGGGTTCGATCAAATGGGTGATTTATACTTAACCAGAAATTGTCGTTGCCGTCGTAAGGAATACTCATGCTGCCGCTTTCTACTGTCAACAATGGATAAGAGGTTTTAAGCCCAAATTGCAAGCCATAGAAGAAGCCAAGAACTATCACAATAATCAAAACGAAGGCGATTATCGTTTTGAAATAATCATTTTTCCACATCTTTTTTAGAGCAATCAAGCTATGGCCTCTTCAGGAATAGTATTCCAGTTCATAAGGGCTTTCTATGTTTTAAAACTTGCCTTAAGAAGCAAAGAAAAAATAAGAAAGGAGACGATGCTGCAATCAGCTAATTTCTGGTTGCAACTGATTATATTTTCTTTTTACTTAGTACTTCGCGGAATACTTTGCCGCATTTTGGGCATTCGTAGAGTCCGATTTCTAACTGCATGCGTTTTCCAGCTTTATCTGGACGACCGGCCATTTTCCATGTTTTCTTTGGTTTTGCAACTTCTGTTCCACATTTTGGACATTTAGCCATTCAAATTCCTCAGTATTGCTACTTCCATGCTTTATCATTATAGAATAAAAAACTTTCCATAGCTTTCAAATGGATATTTTTCAATTTATCATTACAGTTATACACGTTTTTGTCAATGCCTTCAAAAGGATTTAAACGAAAAGGTTGAAAGCGTTATAGTTAAAGCTTGAATATTAGCCAAAAAACCATAATTTAACCAAACTCTTGATCAAAAAAGTGAAATTATGCAAGCACCTGAAATTCCATTAAATCGTTCCTAACATTTTTTATAGCAGAAGTCCCGCTTAACTAGCATTCGAGGGTCACTTTGTAGTGCAGGTAACTTCTGAAAACGCTTTTGACATGCTTGTGAAGCCAGTTCGTAGGCTAATTGAACAGAAAGGATTCGCTAAACCAACCGAGCCTCAGGAAAAAACAATTCCGAAAATCCTTGAAGGCAAAAATGTCCTCTTAATTTCACCAACGGCCACTGGAAAAACAGAGGCTGCTTTCTTGCCAGTGTTAAGCATGCTTCTTAAGGAGCCGAAAACGCCTGGAATTAAAGTTCTTTATATCACGCCGCTTCGAGCTTTGAATAGAGATTTGCTTGATCGTCTTCAATGGTGGTGTAACAGTTTAGACATCAAGCTCGCTGTAAGGCACGGTGACACTGAAAGTAAAGAAAGAACTCGTCAATCACGCAGTCCACCTGACATTCTAATAACTACGCCCGAGACTTTGCAAGCTATACTTTCCGGATGGGTTTTACGTCAGCATTTGCAAGCGTTAAAGTGGATAGTGATTGATGAAGTCCATGAGTTAGCTGACAGCAAGCGTGGAAGCCAACTATCACTGGCGTTGGAGCGCATCAGAAGCTTAACTGGCAAAGATTTTCAAATGATCGGTTTATCCGCCACTATTGGCAGTCCCGAAAAAGTCGCACAATTTTTAGTAGGAAACAAGCGTCCTGTCGAAATTATCCGTGTTCCCGTGGCTAAGATGGTGAAGCTGCAAGTAATCTATCCTAAACCCACCGAGGATGATGTTAGGTTTGCATCGAAAATATATACCCATCCAGAGGTTGCTGCGAGGTTGCGTATTATTCGCGATTATATGGATAAACGAAAATCTGTTTTACTTTTTACAAATACTCGTTCTATCTCGGAGGTTTTAGCGTCCAGATTTAAAGTTTGGGACATTGATTTTCCCATATCAATTCATCATGGCTCATTAGCTAAGGTTTCAAGGGTGGCTGCTGAAACCGCTTTAAAGCGTGGTGAACTTAAGGGCTTAATTGCTACAAGCAGTCTCGAGTTGGGCATAGATGTTGGACGAATAGATTTTGTAATTCAATATATGAGTCCGCGCCAAGTAGCAAGACTTATTCAACGCGTGGGACGAGCAGGGCACACATACGGAGATGTTGCTGAGGGTGTGATAATCGGGATGGATTCCGATGATACGCTTGAAGCGTTAGTTATTGCCCGCAGAGCCCTAAACGAAGAGTTGGAGCCACTTCAAATCCCCGACAAACCCTACGACGTTTTGGTCCATCAAATAGCTGGATTAATGCTTAAGAATAGACGGCTAGAATTTAATGATGTTTTACAGATAGCCAAAAATGCGGCACCCTACGAAAACTTAACCATTGAAGATGTTACAAAAGCTTTCAAATATATGCACGAGCGTTTTCCACGTTTAGCCTGGGTTTCATTTGAAGATCAAGTCGCACTTAAGCCTCAAAGGTCAAAAGCTCTCTTTGAATACTATTTTGATAATTTATCAATGATCCCTGTCGAAAAACAATTCCTTGTTATAGACGAATCTACTGAAACCTCAATTGGAGTTTTAGATGAAGCCTTCATGGCGGAATATGGCAAACCAGGAACAAAATTTATCATACGGGGCAGCCCTTGGCAGATAATCCATGCAACAGAAGACAAAGTGTACGTGCGACCCGTTGACGACCCTACTGGTTCAATTCCAAGCTGGATAGGCGAAGAAATCCCAGTGCCCTATGAGATAGCTCAAGAACTCTCAGAAATACGCGGCTTTGCTGAAGAAAAAATCCACAACGGGCTCTCGCCTCAAGAAATCAGTGATTTGCTTTCCCAGCGTTACCCAGCCGACGCAGAAACAATTTTGCATGCATTAGCAGAAACATTGGAACAAGTGACTGCAGGCCAGGCAGTTCCTACCCCTAAACGAATAATTGTTGAAGATTGGGGCGAATTTGTCATAATTCACTCAAACTTTGGATCATTAATTAACCGTGCCTTAGCCCAGCTGCTTGGAGAAGTTGTGTCAGATAAGCTTGGGCACGGCATGGTGGTTCAACATGACGCTTACCGCATTTTTGTGCAGACCATGGGCAACATGAACGCTAAACGCATCATTGAAGTCTTTAACGAACTGAAAAACATGAGCCCGCAAACGGCTAAAGAAACCCTAACAAGATCAACCGCAAAGACAGGATTATTCAAAAGACGAGTAATCCAGGTAGCAAGGCGTTTTGGCGCATTAAAGAAGTGGGCTGATTTTAGCAACGTAAGCATCCAGAAACTGATTTCAAGTTTCGAAGGAACACCAATTTACGAGGAGGGGCTAAAGGAGGTTTTCTCAAAAGATCTCGACGCAGAAGGGCTTGTCATGGTGCTTAAGCGGATTCATGACGGTGACATTGACTTCCAAGTAGTTGAAACAGGTGAAGAGGCAACTCCGGTTGCTCGCGTAGGAATTGAACGGGTTAGTATGAAAACCGACCTAATTCCTCCAGAAAAAATGCGCGCAGTACTAGTTGCAGCAGCAAAAGCACGATTATTAAACGAATCCGGAAATTTTGTTTGCACAAACTGTTGGGAATACATGGAAACTATTCGCATCAAAGATTTACCTGACAAACCAAAATGCCCCAATTGCGGATCTTTTGCCCTTGGTATGCTTAAGGTAGATGAAGAGAAAGGATCGCCATTAATTGAGAAGAAGGGCGACCATTTAACTAAAGATGAGGAAAAAATGAAGCTGCAGGCTAAACGGACCGCTGAATTGATTGAAAAATACGGGAAAGCGGCAGCCGTGGCATTAAGTGCCAGACGAGTCTTAACTGCTGATATCGCTCTTGCTTTAGAGAAGGAGCCTAAGCTTTCAGACCGCTTTTTCGAGTTAGTCATGGAGGCTGAACGTAAATCTTTGAGCAAACGTTTCTGATTTCGACGTAACGCTTTTACAAACCTGTGTATTTTTATCGAATAACAGCAACTTTTTAAACCTAGAAGCGCTTACTTTGAATATCTGCTTATAAGTGCCAGAAGGAGACTAAAAAAGAGTGGAAATAAGCCGAAAAAATTTACGCGACGAAGTTCTAGAACGGGTCAAATACGTCAAAACCTGCGTTATGGCGCGGGAGCTCTGCTTGCTTGTTCGCACCAACAGAGCTGTTTTGGAGCCCAAAGATGTACAAGAAATATGTCAATACATCTCAAATTTATGCAAAGAAGAAGGATGCTCCGAACCAAGCGAAATGTGCACAAAAGCAGCTAAAGCCGTAGGCTCGGCTAATGAAGAAAAATATCTTGAGTTATGCGCTCAAAGCTGCGTCAAATGCGGCGAAGCAAGAAAGCCAACTCCGAAAAGAGACGCTTATGTAGCATAAAAAATTACCATTTAGGTGAATTGCTGAAATGTTTATTGCTCCATTCGTTCCAAGCCCAAACATAGTTGTAGAATACATGCTTAAACTATCTGGACTGAAAGCTGGCGAAGTCCTGTTTGATATGGGCTCAGGCGATGGCAGAACCGTAATTATGGCTGCAAAAACTTTTGGCGCCAGAGGAGTAGGCATCGAGTTACGTGAAGATTTAGCAAAAAAAGCGTTAGCTAACATTCACGAAAACGGTGTAGAAGATAGAGTAACTATCGTAAATGGTGACATGTTCAACGTAAATTTAACTTCCGCGGACGTTGTTTACCTATATTTAACAACAAGTGCAAACGAGAAAATCAGGCCCAAACTTGACACAGACCTAAAAAGAGGTGCCCGCGTGGTTTCGCATGACTACGAAATTATTGGTTGGCGACCTGAGAAAGTTGAAAATTTCTGCGAAAACCCTCAGTTAGGCTATCCATCCCACACAATCTACCTTTACAGAAAGCCATAGTTCCAGAATGTTTTTGGATGTTATTCAAACAATTTTTCTTGAGCTTTCTTGAATCACCTGAAAGATTGTAAAAAACATAGTAAAAGGAGGCAAAAGCAACGCCCACAGAACATATTTTCATAGTTAGACATGGAGAAACCAAAGCCAACAAAAAAGGAATTGAAGCAGGCTCATTAAATTATCCATTAACCAAAACCGGAGTGAAAGATGCCAAATACATCGCAAAAATCCTTTCGAAGATAAAGATTAACGCGGTTTACAGCAGTCCAGTTTTTCGTGCTCACCAAACAGCAAAGATACTTGCGCAACCTCATGATTTGCGCATCAAAATACTTGAAGAATTGACAGAAGCAAAACTTAAACCAGAATATTTTGGCAAAGCGGGCAGGCATCACATATTAACAGATCCCGATGCTTATTCAGAGACTAACGAAGAACTTTTGAATCGAACAAAAAAAGCCATAGAAATAGTTACAAAAGAAGGCGATGGAAATGCAATTGTCGTTTCTCATGGTGATGTAATAAATGCATTGCTTGAAGTGGTGGTTGAGCGAAGAGTAAGTGATGAGAAATATTATGTTATTGATACTGATCCTGCAGCATTAAGCATTCTCAAAATCAAAGATAGACCTATTCTTATCCTGTATAATTTTCATCGTAAAATGTTTTCAGAATTCTAACTCACATTTTTTGCTTTTGTTAAGCCAACTTACATTTCGAAAAGAAATCGCAAAAATAGACCAATTTAGAAAACGCCAATCAATTTAACAACTGCAATAGCTGCGGAAATTGCGGCGACAAGAAATATTATTTTGCCTTTAGATTTCGAAAATGAATTCGAGGCTGCTTCTCCTTCTTGGAATTCATATTCTTTTATCTCTTTAGTTTTAGAGTTTATCTGCACCTTAGCTGACAACTTTTGAAACATCATTTCAACAACGTACAATTCGCCATCGAGGGACACTTTCATGGGCAACCAGTTTCCTTTGTACCCTAACCGTTTCAGAAAGTCTACTGTTAAAGCTGTTGCATTTTCAGCGTCGAAACGTGAAATCTCTACAGGATCTGCTGACATTAATCTTCTTAGAAGAGTAGGTGTGTTGAGGTTTTTAGGATTTATGAAAACAGAAACCATATTTCAACTCAATAATATAGCTGCTTCAAAAATAACTGATTAACCTTCTCGCGCGGTTTTACGTCGGTGGTCTGCTTGGCACTTGAATTTGGGTTCAATTAAATCCTGAGGTTACGTTTTAAGAATATATCAAATTGATATATCAAATAAGAGATTTCAGCTAAGACGAGTTAAATTAATTCTATTTGTTTGTTGCTTGTTTATCTGAAGTCGCGGAAGGGGCAGCAGAAGCTGCAACGGATGGTGTTTCTAGTTTTTCTGTCTGAGACTGATTTTGGGTTGGTATGTTGGATAGTATTTGTATTTTTTCTGCCATCGGGTGAAGAAGATCAGGCGGTGGATAAGGTGTGTTTAAGTTTGATGACAGGATGTAGATTGAGTTGAAAACATGTTGGTAGATTGTGAAGAGGATTTGGGGAATTTTGGTTTTAGGGTTGACTTCTAATTTTTTCTTGATGTCATCTGGTTTGCCTGCTAAGGTTACAAAGCCAGAAGTGTTGTATTTTACAACATTTGGTTTTGTAGAAATTGCCAAGTTAAATGCAAGGGTTATTTCGTTATTGCCTTTTTTTTGTTCTTCAAGCTTTGCGTTAACATCAAAAAAAAGTTCATCTTTGGATAAATATTCGCCTGTTCGTTCAGCCTGTAAACTGTTGAGGTTTATCGAAACGATCACGCCTGAAACAGAATACTGTGGATTTACGGCTAATTCCTCGCTTACATGATTCTCGTTATTTTAATATTTAACTTTTGTATTTGAACTACAGTTTTTTGTACGTTAATTAACTGACGGTTTACTGTTCGGCACTGCTGTAGATTGCTGGAACAGACATCTCTGTCATAAATTTGAATGCATCTTCACCTTTTGCATTAGATTTAGGTTTTAACACTATTTTTTTTGGAACATCATCTTCAAGATAAACAATATAGTTCACAGCCGTTCCCAATCCCAAACGCGCAAGCTGTTGCACGGTCAACTTGAATTTCTCGTTTTCTTGAATTTTAATATTTATTTTTTCAATCGCCTCAAACAATATTTCAGTTTGCCCTTGTTCAGTAAATGAAATGGCGATGTCTCCTGACTGAACCCAACATGAAGTCTCGTCTTCCCCTTTGCCGTTTTTTGAACCTTTTTTCGCTTTATTTGCGGGCTCTTGAGGTTTCTTTGATTGACTGCGCAAAGTTTTTTGTATAGCTAACGATTTTTGGTACCATTCTTCATTTTTGTGAGCAGGATCAAAGTCTCGCATTAAAGTACCTAACCATTGGCTGTAATCTTCGTACATGCCTTTGTATTGGGCTGTTTGGTTCGCCAGGAATTCTGTTAATTCTTTTAGCGAAGTGAATGTGTGAATTTCTGTTCCCATATTTTCACTCAGTTTTCATGTTGAGGCGATTAAATTTAGATGACAACTGTAAGATGCTCAGGTTTTGGATAATAGGATTTGTCTATTGCAGGAATTACGTACCTTTTTCACAGAAATTTCCAGTGAGTATGCGCTTATTGGTTGTTGGAAGAGGTCCGTGCGATTTTGACAGTTCAATAATAAACAACTGAGTTTACCCCCCAATTTCTTTTTTGAATCGTTCACTGTTAAGTGACAAACGACTCGTTGTTTGTTAATCACTCAATTGTTTTCTTACTGTATCTGTCTTTGTCGACGCGACCTCTTCCGAGGCTGGACTTTTTGGTTTAGGAAAGTTCTGATTCAATTTGAGGTTTGATCTAATAAAAGTATTGTGTAGTAATAAATAAGATTGCTTAGCTGTATGAACAATGTTGTTTTCAATGATTCAGATCTCACAAAACATTACAAACCGCCTCGCCATTAGCAAGTTACACCTAAACACGCCAAAATTTGAAAAAAATAAGCGTTACTTGAAAAGACTTTTATGACATTCAGAATATAGAATTACAATGCAATAACAGATGAGAGGCAAGGTAATCCCTGAGTGAGTGAAGAAATAGACCTTTTAATTCAGAAAAAAGAGGCTACACTCTTGCCTCTTTGCACTTTCATGGAAGAACTCAAACAAGAATTCATAATGGAAACAATCGATTTTGCTTCTAAATGGTACAAAAAAACCGCAAAAGACTACGTCGCAAAGTATCCCGAAATAGTAGTGCATATGCGTGAAGAAAAAATATTAAAAATGAAAACTAAAATCAACGGATTAGTTGAAGAAACTGAAAAAATAGTGAAAAACGAGCTTGAAAATCCTGAACTTTGGTGGCATAAAACGCCGCATCTTCATGATTCCATCGAGCTGTACAAGCTATTAGCGGATAAATATCCTCAAAATCTTGACCGAGCGGTAAGGCATATTCTTGGTCGCTTAGGCATTATATTTGAGGAATTTGGATTTAATGTTGATGCTATTGGCAACCCAGGCTCATTTCATGAATTCTGGTTTGAGCATCCTCCAGATTCCCAAAAAATAACCCCGATTTACCCACATCTTCTCAAATGGACCTCAAATATGGAAGATACAATAAGAAAATACAACGAGCAATATACGCAAGCAATCACAGTTTATAGTGAGATTCATAAACTTAAAGGAGAAAAGATAAAACAACAAGCCCTTACTCGATGGGATTCAATATAATCCCATTTCAATCGCCATTTTCTTTAACTCAATTAAAGATATCATCTTTTTTAGTTGTTGTTTATTGTCCTCTGAACTTTAGAAAGTAGACTACTCCGCCGGCAGCAAAAGCAGCGACAAGTCCAGCGATAATAAAAAGGGAATACTTAACGTAAACTGGCGGTTGTAACACTGTTACTGTTAATGGTTGGCTATCAGACCTGTAAAACATTTGGGTTTCAGGGGAAGATGCAGAAACCGCCCAGAATCCTGACGAACTAGGTCGAAAACTTGCCACGAAAGTGCCGTTGTCTTCCAAAGCACATTCTACTAGTTTAGTAGAGTTGCTGCTGCTAAATCGAACTTCAACAGTTGAGTTATCGTTGTTGGGGGTTAAAACGCCGTTGATGGTGATGTTTTCGCCTAGGCGCACTGTTTCTTTTACGGCGGTAATGTTGACAGTTGATGGTTCTTTTACAGAATAGTTACCGGATGTTTCCATATTATTCTGTAAAACATCAACTGCATTTACAGTATATTGTACTAGCGATCCTGCGTTTTGACCAGGTAGTGTTGCATTGCATGTTTGATTGCTGATTGCCATATCAAGTGTCGCTGAACTTGTCCAATTATCTATGGTGTAGGAAAGTTGAGCTGTTTGCAGGGTGTTGGTTGAGTTATAAGCGATTTCCGTTTGTTGATATGGGTAGACTCTTGCTGGAATAGTTATAGGTGTCAAGGTTAAATTGGCGAATTGAGTCTTGAGCATGAATTCTACGTCACCCGAGCCATACTCTCCTATAAGCGCTACATGAAAGAGATTTGTTCCGTTATAATTTGAGGTGTAGTTAAGAAACATTGATTGACCATTGTGTTCGCAACTTGCAAATGCTACGCCTCTATAACCTTCGCTTTCAAAGTTGTAGCCTCCAACTGAACTACTTAAGTTACCATATAGGCCTGGTTCCCACGCTAATGGAAAACCGTTTAAGCTTGAAGAGTTTCCTGTAGCTGTAACATTATTCATTAGGTAAAGCCTAGCTTCATACATGTCCAGTGTTTTTGGAACTGTTACATATAACTCAACATATGATGAGTTGGTAACAAATTCGTAAGCCCAATTTGTGTAATAATTCAAGTTGTCACTGTTGGCACCTTCGACATGACTTGTGTACCATTGGTCGCACTGGAGATTTTCAATAATCATAAAAGTAGCCTGTTGAGAACTTACACTATCAATAGGACTATTCAAAATAACAAAAGAATAGTTGCCTGACTGTGTCGGAGTAAATAGCGGATCATCAGTAGTTGTACCTAAATGAGGAGGAAGGCCAGCGGATTCTGTGTGAGTGCTTTCCAAGTTTCCTTGTGGGTCAAAAACATAGAAGTCATAGTCTGTTTTAGCGGTAGATGAAGTGTTTATCCATGCGCCATAGCAGTAAATATGGTAGTTATGGTTTGCCTGTAGTGGACAGATTATGGTCCAGTTTCCGCCGACTTGTATTTGTGAACTGTTAATTAGAACTGGAAAGATGGGTTTTTCAATATAAGTAAATCTTCCTTGAGAAGTTACGTAGTTATGTACAAAGCTGGTATATTCCGAGGTTGTAGTTAATTGAACGTTTAATGCTAAAGCTGTGAATAAAGGACTGCAAACTAGGAAAATAATGGTAATCAGTGCTGCAATTTTGGTTTGAGCGTTGAGTTTCTTATGCATAGCTAACCAGCTGAGAATGCTTTGTATTTGCAGTTAACTAGACCATATTGCTTATGAAAGCTAAATCAATATTTTCACTAAAGAATTATGCTTCAAACTGTTACTATTTTTTGGGGAACCATTAGGGTAGTTGATTTGTAAAATAAATAGAGTTTCCTGAGCGTATTTGGAGTTTTTTGTGTGAGATTAAGAATAATTTTTTGTGTTTGTGCTTGATTTTGGCTTTTTACAGTAAGATGTTGTATATTGAGTCTTACTACGAAAGATATATATAATGAAATGCCTGTATTTTCTGCTACAGGTGAAAAATAATCAAATGATCCGACTAACAACAAACCGTCTCTTAAAAAACCGCTTCGCACTCGCCACCGTAATAACAACACTCATCATATTAGTAGTATCAATATTACTCGCAGGAGTCTTAACCTACTTCGCCACAAACGTTGTAAGTACCAGAGTTCAACAGGAAAGTGTTTCAGTTAAAAACGCTCACATCTGGGTTACCCCCGCAGGAAAAGCGGAAGGCGCCATAATGATATCCAATCTTGGCGGACGCGACGTGGTAATTGGAAAAATTGAGGTACGCGGAATACCCTGCGCTTGGGGAACTATCTACTCTCTATACGCAGTAAACACAGGCAACACTCCTGACGCGGGACTAACTTTGTCATTACCATACATGACGTATCCAGTTACAGCTGAACCAGTTACTACAGGACTTACTCAACTATTTGCCAACAATTTAGCCAATGCTGGAGGTCAATTAGTATTATCTTCTGGTGGAGTCATGGTCATATACATTAATGATCCAAATAGTGTCAATATCAACGACATAGGCACAACCATAGGAATCACAGTCTTCACAGCTCAAGGGATGTACTATACAGAGACGAACGTTCAAGTAGGGCAATAGACTAAATCAGCTCTTGGAATTGCCCTCTCTTCTTTCATTTTTATGTTCAAGTTGCTTTCGAAGATGACCTGCTTAATTTTTTTTGATTCTAGAATTTTTTCAAGGCTAATGTTTTGATTTTGAATTATTCTTTCTTTTGTACTTTCTGTTATGTGTCTTTTTGTTTATGCACAAGTTTACTTATCGTGAATTTGTGTAAGTCTTTTCAAAGGAGTTTAAAAATAAATGATAAATATGCATAAAATATTGAAGAATCGTTTGGCTCTCAGTACAGTCATTACAACGCTGATTATCCTTGTTGTTTCAGTGCTTCTTGCAGGTGTCGTTACTTACTTTGCAATCAACGTCGTTAGCACCAGAGTTCAACAGGAAAGTCTACAGGTTTCTTTCGCACATGTCTGGGTTGATGCGTCTGGAAATTCACAGGCTGCGCTATTGGTCAAAAATACTGGCGGACGTGATGTAGTCATTAATGCCGTTCAAGTGCGTGGAATAGCAGGCACTTTCGGTACCAATGTATACACAAGTGCAGCATCTACAGACCCTGCAGCACTAGCCGCTGCTGGCTTAGGAACAGCTGGAGTACCGCTAACAACAACGGGTAAACCGATAACATTAGCTTCTGGAAGCACGATACAGATATACATTAATCACCCAACCAGCGTCAGTATCAACGACATCGGTACAACCATCGGCATGACTGTCTTCACCGCGAACGCGATGTACTATCAAGAATCAAACGTCCAAGCAACTGCAACCGTTCTGACTTAAGAGATACCATAACTTAAGGTACTCATCCCCCCAACATTCTTTTTTATTGTTTTTCTCGTATCTTATAGGAAGAATTTATCGTAATTGTCTTTTTCGGGAAAAGTAATCTTTTCATCCCAGAAAATCGGAGCAATCGAAGGTGCTGGGCACTTTCTGTTATGTGTCTTTTTGTTTATGCACAAGTTTACTTATCGTGAATTTGTGTAATTGTTTTCAAAGGAGTTTAAAAATAAATGATAAATATGCATAAAATATTGAAGAATCGTTTGGCTCTCAGTACAGTCATTACAACGCTGATTATCCTTGTTGTTTCAGTGCTTCTTGCAGGTGTCGTTACTTACTTTGCAATCAACGTCGTTAGTACCCGAGTGCAACAAGAAAGCCTAAGTTTATCTTTCACACATGTCTGGGTTGGCGCGTCAGGAAATTCACAGGCTGCAGTAGTAATCAAAAATACTGGCGGACGTGATGTAGTTATTAATGCAATTCAAGTGCGTGGCATTGCAGGCACTTTCGGTAGCAATGTATTCACCAATGCAGCATCTACAGACCCTGCAGCAGTAGCAGCTACAACTGGATTAACGGCAACAGTAACGGGTAAACCGATAACATTGGCTTCTGGAAGCGCGATACAGGTATACATTATCGACCCCACAAGTGTTAGTATCAACGACATCGGCACAACTATCGGCTTGACTGTTTTCACTGCGAACGCGATGTACTATCAAGAGGCAAACGTCCAAGCAACTGCAATCCTTGTGCCTTAAGAGATACCATAACTTAGGCATTCATCCCCCCAACATTCTTTTTTATTGTTTTTCTCCAGAAATCTTGCTGAATAAATTTAGCATGGTGCCCCTTTTTCGGGAAAAGTAATTTTTAATTTTTCAGATAATTTAAGTAATGAACGGTGCGGAGCACTTTTGTTATGTGTCACATTTTTCATGCACAAGTTTACTTATCGTGAATTTGTGTAAGTCTTTTCAAAGGAGTTTAAAAATAAATGATAAATATGCATAAAATATTGAAGAATCGTTTGGCTCTCAGTACAGTCATTACAACGCTGATTATCCTTGTTGTTTCAGTGCTTCTTGCAGGTGTCGTTACTTACTTTGCAATCAACGTCGTTAGCACCAGAGTGCAACAAGAATCCCTGTCGCTCACAAATCAGCACATTTGGGTTGACGCAGCAGGTACTTCTGAAGCCGCAGTTATGATTACGAATACTGGCGGACGTGACGTTGTCATCACACAATTACAGATCCGTGGAATAGCTGCCACATTGGCTACTGGCAATGTCTACGTTGCCTTAAACAGCGCCACCGGAACAATGCCCAGCGGCTTAGCATGCCTACCCGCAGCTAACTTGGTAACAGCAAACAATCCATTTGGCGGCACAGGTACATTTGGAAAAAGTTCAGGACAATTAGTACTACCTTCCGGCAGCTCAATAGCAGTTTACATACATGCACCAACTAGCGTTAGCATCAACGACATCGGCACAACCATCGGATTGACAGTCTTCACTTCTCAAGCAATGTACTACAAAGAATCAAACGTTCAAACAACATCAGTAACCATAGGTTAAAATTAATTAACTTAGGTACCCCCCTCTATTTTCTTTTTTCATTTAATAAATTCAATGTTTTAAGAACCAATTATTTTGGCACTAATATTTTTCTTAGTATTTTGAAATAATATGTGAATTCTTCATACGCACAAACGGCTTAATCCATTTTTCAGCCTTCCTATAGTGAATCATGTTTACGAGAGGATGTAATTGACAATCACTTTGCACAGTCAGCTCTTCAGAAGATTTGTTAAATCCGGAGCTGCATTGGCATTACCAGTTACATTCCTAATACTACTTGTGTCGACGTTGAGCATAATCACAGTTACCTATGCCTTTTCAATAGAGAACATCAAAAACCAGACCACAACTCTGAAAGTTTCTTCAGCTCAACAAAATTTTCTATCCTTGAACAATGTTATCCTTTCAACTTTAGGGCAACCTGGTTCCTCAAACACAATTGACATGAGCGATACAGGAGGAACAACCAACATTGACCCAGCCAGCAACAATCTAACCATCTCCGTAACTGATAGTTCATCGATTGAACAAACCATCTTTGACTCACCAGTAGGCCAAGTTACCTATGAACTTCCCGCTTCAGGCTCAATCGACACAGGATATTACCTTGCGGGCGATAGCGACGCAATAACTAACCGCAGCGGGTCATCAATAGGTCAGCTTTATATAACGACTGGATCAACAGGACCCCAGATTCAGTTGCAGTATCGCCCAACTGTAACATATGCGACTGCTGGATTGCAAAATGGCCAAGCAGTCAACGAGATTCGTATTTACATTGTTAATCTGAACTCTTCAGCGTCAATTGCGTTGCAAGGAGATCTTCCCCTACAAGTCTCTTGCACAAGCACACAATTAACAACACACACTTGCCAAGTTTCTTACCAAAATGAAAACTTGGTAATAACCTCGCAATTAAACGGCTCAACCGGAAACGTCTCCATTCCGATTTCAAGCACGTCCAAAGGCTCAATAATCTATGTAGAAACCGTCATTTCAAACGTGTCAATCGAGAGGTGGATAAGGTAGAATGGTGACAATAATTCCAAGTTACGTATACTCGATTTTTGCCGCCCTTATCGTCGGCACCATCATAGTTACCAGCTGCAGTTTTTCAATGTTAAATCTTAGAAATGTAGCTGACAATCGTCAATTAGTCAATATTGATGAATATGTAGCTGCACAAAGCCTCATTTTAATAACGCATGTGACCCAAGAAGATCAAAACGTAACACAATTTCTGACTCTTCCAACACAAATTGGAAACCATGAATATTCTATAGCTATAACAAATGACTCATCCAGCGCATGTGTTGAATCAGGCTTTGGATCAGCTGTCAAAAATCAACCACAAATATCCATACCGGCTGACGTTGCCGCATCGGGAACTTACGTTAGCGGTTGGGGCAGAGCTGTTTTGCGATGTTACTGCCAAAACCAAACAGTTACTTTAATTTTAACAAGTGAGTGATAAAAATGAAACTTGGCAAAAAGAAACAAGAAGTCCCAGAAAGAGAAAAAACCTCAGACGAGGAAATGATAGCATATTTAGGCATTCAGGGTTATCAGGTGCCTGAAGGTTACACTCAACTCGAAAGTTACCCCCTCAATCCACCGTTCTCTTATGCCTGGATATTTCAAGAAGACTCTGAAGGCAGCTTCTTTTACGTTGTTGACGAACTTCCCATGTCAAAAGATGAACGAGAATCCTACAAACGCCTCAAGAACATTCTTGAGTATGAGCTTAAAGCGCCAAGAATAGATGAAACGCTTGTCGAATCTTTCCGTCGACAACTTCCAACTATTTTGGAATCCCACCAAAAAGCTCTCGAAGGAACCAACCAAGTCGGGTTAAGAAAAATCACTTACTACCTCGAAAAAGACTTAATCGGTTACGGAAAAATTGAAGGCCTCATAAACGACCCGTACATAGAAGACATAAGCTGCCTGGGCCTAAACAAATCAGTTTACATTTACCACAGAAAATACGCAAACGTCCGAACCAACATCACCTTCACTGACGAAGAAGAACTAGACGATTTCATGACAAGAATAGTTCACAGACAAGGCAAACACGTAAGCATCGCTCATCCAATAGTAGACTTAACCCTTCCAGGAAAACACAGACTTGCCATATCTTTTGGAAAAGAAACAACACCAGCGGGAACAAGCTTCACAATAAGGAAGTTCAAAGAAGACCCGTTAACCATCGTTGACTTGATAATGAACGAAACAATTGATGAGTCCATAGCCGCATATCTTTGGATGCTAATGGAAAATAAGATGTCGGTAATGATTGTGGGCCCCACAGGTGCTGGCAAAACAACCGCTTTAAACGCCATTGCATGTCTTGTACGTCCTGAACTAAAAATGATTTCAGTTGAAGAAGTTCAGGAAATCAATTTACCTCAGGAAAACTGGGTTTCAACCATTGCACGAACAGGGTTTGGCGGAGACAGTGAAGGTGAAGTTTCACTTTATGACTTGATAAAGTCAGCAGTAAGGCACAGGCCAGCATTAATTCTTGTGGGCGAAATCAGAGGAGAAGAAGCCTACGTTCTCTTCCAAGCGCTAGCCACAGGGCACGGTGGATTATGTACAATGCACGCTGACGATGTCGAAACAGTCATTAAACGACTAACACAGCCACCGATGAACATTCCACAAAACATTTTATCCCTAATGAACTGTGTAATAATAGTCAAACAAGTCAAAACCTCTTTCTTAAATTCTCAAGACCGAAAAAGAGCGGGACGCAAATTCGTACAAATTGCCGAGATAGACAATACGGGGACTCCGCACGAAGTCTTTACCTGGAACATGTCAACTGACACTTTCACACAAAACCTTGAAAAAAGCTACTTGCTAAACAAAATAGCCAAAAACTTAGATGCGCCCATAAGCGTTGTTCAGCAAGAATTTGAAAGACGAAAACAAATTTTGCTAACCATGATTGAGAAGAATCTACGAGACTTCAGAAGCGTACACAAAGCGTTAAACAGTTCACTTGCACTAGCAGAATTAACCGCAAACGAAGCTTCCACGGAGAATTAGCAAGATGGGCGTTTCTGTCGGTTTCTTAGGCAAAATCTTCGGTATGTTACATAAGGCAACCAGTGAAGAAAAAGAGAAAACCGAACAGGAATTGCCCTTTGCTGTAATGATTTTCACACTTATGGCTGCAAGCGGAATATCTCCTTATGATAGTTGGAAGAGAATGCGAAAGCTCACCTTTTTGCCGGCTTTCAAAAAAGAGGCTGACGAGGTCGTACGTCAAGTTGAAGTTTTAGGTAGAGACCCTTTAACTGTCATGCAGTTGCGTGCAGAAACCACAGGATCCAAGCTTTATAGAAATTTTCTGGGCGGCTTTGTTTCTTCTATTAGAAGCGGCGGAAAAATGGTTGATTACATGAAAAGCCAATTGAAGGCAATCTTTGAACTTAGGTACATTAATCTGAATAGGTCGATCGAGAAAATCGCGACTTTAGTTGAAGCCTATTCTGTTATGTTAATTGTCGTTTTGTGCTCGTATATTCTTTTTGTTGTTTTGTCGTCAACAAATGTTATGTCAATGTTAATGGGGAGTTCATTAGGTTCTTCGCCTTTGCTATCTTATGTTATTGCGTTTGTAATAATGCCCGTGGGATCGTGCATTTTCATTTTGATGGCGCATAATCTGCAGCAAAGCGCTTTTCCAGATCTTAAGGACCTCTACAAAAAAGCCTTATTTCTCATACCACCCGCATTTGTTGTAATAGCTATAATCGGAATTGTTCCATCCCTTTCGCAAGCGGTAAGCCCCATAGGGTTGCCTGCAATCACCACCATATGCTTAGTTGCTGCATCGCTGCCACTTGCAATACAATACAGAAAAATCTCAAAAATTAACTATAATGCAGAAGAATCATTACCCAGCTTCATAAGAGACGTAACAGAATCTCAAAAAACTGGGCTTTCACCAGAAAAAAGCATAATCCAAGCAACAAAACGAAAAGATTACGGATCATTTTCGAAGTTTTTAGTTTTAATGCGAAGCCAAATCGAATGGGGCATTCCTTTAAGAAAAACTTTCGATAACATCCGCAAGGAAATTCGAAGTTGGTTTGTCACTGTAAACTTTGCGATGTTAGTAGAAACAATTGAAATCGGCGGAAACTCAACTCAATCACTAGAGATACTTTCAGAATACAGTGAAAAAGAACGCGAATTACAGGTCAATCGACGTGAACTTTTGAAACCGTACATTTTTCTGGCGTTTATGTGGAGCGGATTAATCGCTGTCACAACAACCATAGTAGGCTTAACCACAAGCTTAACAAGCAGTATGATGACAACCGTAAACGGCTCAAGCATAGGTTCAGCCACATTGCCTGTGTCAAATCCACTAGGCCTATTCTCTGTGGGCATTATCATTCAATGCTGGATCTCAGGTTTCTTTATTGGAAAAATCAGCGAAGGCAACCTGGGAGCTGGCTTTAAACATGCCGCATTGCTCGCTGCAACCGCTTATGTAGCTTTAGTTCTCTCTCAAATCTTGCTTTCAGGGCTTTTTGGATCATTAAAGCCCCTAACATAGACGGAGAAACAATGCGTTGCCATCAACCTCAATTGACACATTCTTCGCCTGCACAATCATTGTAGCTGTAGCTTTGATATCAACCGCTTTTTTAACCTCCACAATGCAAACCAGCATTAACAGTACACAAAATATCAATAAAGACAGTTATTTGCAAGCCATAGCCGACCATATTATAGCAAACCCCGGAGATCCAATTGACTGGGGCGCCAGCAGAGGTGTTCCTGTTGACTTCGGATTAGCAGCCTGCACATCAACAATTCCATATCAATTAGACATAGATAAGATCACTCGGCTAAACAGTCTGAACAACTACTTCCTGTCCTACTTTGACATGGAAAACGCTGCAAAACTAAACAATATCGCTTTGGGAGTAACAGTCTCTCAAGTTATGTCAATAGACATTGAACAATCAAGCAACTATACGGTAGGAAACATGGTCTCCTTCACTTTCGCGATTTTAACAAGCATTAACTCCGAACCAACAAACGCAAACTTGAACTGCCATGTCATAGCAAACAATTATCAAAGCAACATAACCAGCAGCACATCGGGCGTTGGAGTCGGCTACGTTACCGCTCAAATCCCCAAGGACTCAACAAACCAAGCCATGATTATCGTTTTTGCACGAGCATCTTTTGATGACAGAATTACCTCATACGCGATCTATAACTTCCAAAGCTCAACCCAAGAATCAGCTCCAAACAATGATGTTTTATCTTTAACCCCGCTTAATTACACGTTAACTTACGCGACAAATTCAACCCACTTAACAATCCAAAACAGCTACACCTTCTCCTACTCATATACCCAGATTCTCACACCCCTTCAAGGCGCAACTCAATTCTCAATTCCAAAATTGATTGACAAAAGCCCCTACATCCTGCTTGTCTGCGGTTACAACAACGGAACCTATTTTCAAGAATGGACCTCTTACCCTCAAGTTCCCTTAACATCAGGATCGAGCTTTCAGAATTCAGAGCGAAACATCTTCAGCTACATGGTTACCATTAACAATGTCCTCTACAAAGTTGAGCTAAGTTTTGGAGACGTAGTTTCTTGAAACTGACAAGAAATAAGAAAGGGCAAGTACGCGTAATAGAGGCGATTTTTGCAACAATCCTTTTGATGTCCTGCTTATCTTTTGTTCCTGCTTCGACCGGCGTAAAAGATCCAACAGGAAATCTTGGCTCGAATGCTCAAAATATTCTTTTAAGTTTCGACAGTAATGGGCACTTGGCTGCGTTAATTGAGAGTCAAAATTGGACTTCAATTAAGGATTGTCTGCAGTCTTCTTTTCCGATGACAGTTTGGTTTAACTTAACGGTGTTTGATCAAAATATGCATGTTATAAATCCTTTTCCAATTTGCAATGCCGGAGCTGTAAGTGACAAAATAATTTCAGTAGATTACATCTGTGCTAGTCAAAGCAGTAATTACACAATTTACATTCTTCAGTTGCAGTTGTCGCAGGTGTAAAAAATTGAAAAAACGTAACCTAAGACAAAATAGTTCAGGCCAGGTGATAATTATAACCGCCTTGCTGGTGGCAACGCTTTTGCTTTCAACAGCCATCTACATTATAGAAACAGAAAAATCAGTACCTACAGTTGGAACCGACCAAACCGATGTTTTAACTGAATATGAACAAAGCACGAAAAACACTCTGATCAGCGCCTTAGCAAACGTAACCAACGGCGGATCCGCAAGTGTCTTAACATCCGACTTAACTGAGCTAAACACAGCAATTACTTCTCATTCTTACCAGACAATGGTTCTAATGGGATTCACTCCGCCAAACATAGCACCATATCTGAATGGCATCTGGGTTTCATGGGGACAAAATGGTCTGGGAATCTCAAGTGCTGATGTAGCATTTTCGTTTAATTCTTCAGCCTCTTTTGCAACTTCAAGTCTAGAGTATAGCGTAAATGTAACTTCAGAAGTCACTTTAAGTGGAAAATACCAACAACTTAACGACAACTCTAACACAAGCAAACTTAACAGTTAACGTGCTCAACGAAGGCAAACCTGCCTTAGCGCAAAACTTCACCTTTTCCTTCCAAGATTCATCTGGATGGATAAAAGCATCTTCCCCAAGTATAACGGACTTTGGGAATGGCACATACGCAGTGTTGCTTAATGCACAAACTGATCAGCCAAGCAATCCATTTCTTGTAAGTGCGCTTTGTCAGGACCAGCGAGGCATCGTTATCTGCGCAAATGCAACCTGCGTAACCGGATAGCTATTTTGTTAAAGGTTAGCCAGCAGCCAAGCCCAGCCGATGGTTTTTTGAACTATGCTATGGTTTAAATAAACTAAATTAAGTCAGATACATGCAAGCTGAGAGTGTGATAACTTGTCTCACAAACATGATATTAAGAAAACCCATGTTTCATTCATCGAATTCGACGATGTCATGTTCACGAAGCTAGCAAAAGATAGTAAATATTTTGGTGAAGGCAACTCCAAAGAAAGAGTGTTAGAGTTTGATTTTGAATATTGCCTTGGTTGTGAGTTAAGATTGCTTAACGGCAAGCCAATTATGATCAAAGATATTTTAGAGGATGAATTTGAAAGATTTGTCACTCAAGCAAAAAATAATAATTATATAAGTTCAGAAAAAACGACTTTACAGCACACCGATTTTGATACGATGGAAAGATTAATAAAAAATGCCTTAGAGTTTGGCAAACTGCGCGAAGGCAATTCGATGAATTAAAAATTTTTTTAGCTGATGTGCTAATCAGCCGTTTATTCTTCGTTCAGTTTAGAGAATAATGTTACTAACACTTTTATGAATGCACTATAGTTTGTCCATATGGCTGCCGTTTTTTGCTTCTTTTTTACGTCATCATCGTTAACTGCGTCTTCATGGAATGTAATTAGTACTTCTTTGTTGTCAGATATCATGAAGCATGGTAAGCTTTTGTCATCTGCGATTTTATTTGTTTTGTTAAGCCATTGTAGTTGTCCAAGGAAGTAAGCGCTTTTCATTGAGTTGTCAGTGACCAAAGATACTTTGACTTTGTCTGCTTGATTTTTAAGCTTGTCAGAAAAGTCGCTGTAGTACAGCTGCGAGAGGTAATCTTTTGAAGCGAACACTTGGAACTCTTTTTCTGATCTTTCAAGCAGTTCGTTAGCTTTCATGAGGACTTGTTGTTCCCCTTCAAGCATCTGGAAAAGCTGTTTTTCTGAGTTTGTAACTTTTGGTTGAGGCATAGAGGACCAGAGTTCTACCAGACCTGCTTTTTCTTTTTCCAGCAGATTAATTTCTATCTTTTGAGCATCAACGAGCAAATCAATGGCTTTATCTAACGGGACAGCGGTGAACTTTAGTGGTTTTTCGAAAATGGCAAAGACCATTCCTCTCTTTTCCAATTCCCTCAAGATTCTGTAGGTTTCGGTTCGATGAAGTGAAATTGCTTCTGCGATGTCGCCAGCTTTCATTTCGCCCGCTCTTGCTAAATGCAAGTAGACTTTAACTTCATTTTTCATTAATCCAAATCTTAAAAGGGTCTCTTCGATAGTGGATATTTGCTTGTTGTATGATTGATCTCTTTTTACTAGTTTCCATGCTTCGGTTTGTTTGTTATACACTTTAGTTAGTTCTTGTTTTTCCAGTTTTTCCATTGTCAGTGTCATTGATGGGTTCTCCATATTTGGGGTCTTGTCACCCAATTCTGACTCTTTATATATAATATAATTACGACTTCTAAATCTGAATCCAGACTCCACATTTTTCAAATCTATGCATTATTCGAGGGAATCGTCGGTTAAGCAGAAGAAGAAGAAGAAGAAGTGTGCTTCCCTTCAGCTTCTTCTTCTTTTAACGTTTAAGTTAGATTAAGAAGGACACGGTGCTAGCCTGCTACCCCTTGTCCTCCTTCTTCTTCTACCAAAGAAGAACAACAACAGTCGGTGGTAGCACCGGGGTGTTGTTCTTCTCTGAAAAAAGAAAGAAACGTTGAATTAACTGAAGATGAAAAAACATCATTATCAGAAAAATACTGGCACCCGTCAAAAAGTTTGGCTTTACTTTATATTTTTCAAGTTAAGATTCAAGCGCTTTTGCAGAAGCATTAGCGTACATTGACGCAAATTTCTTAACCAGGTCTTTAGGTTGGTAAATTGAAGAATGCAAATGGAAGAAGTTGCCCATCCTATCTGTTTCCACCCCTATCCCAAGAACCAACACTCCCTTCTTCATCATGCCATCAACAGCTTCCTTCAACGCTAACGGCATGTTTGCATATCCGTACGGCCACCCATCGGAAATAACTATTAGGCATCGTTGTTCTTCAAATCTTTTAGCCAGCATCTTTCCAGCAATTGCTATTGCGTCAGGAATGTAGGTTAGCCCTTCAAATTTCAAGCCTCCAATTCTTGCTCTGACCCGCTTAGAATAGGATTCGGAGCTATCTTTAATTACGTATAATTTATCGCTGAAACCAAAAAACGTCCAGGATGTGGGGTCAGTCATGAGCTCTCTTGCTGCCTCTGCCACCGCTATAGCTAACGCTCGACCATATTCGCCTTTAACTTGCATGCTATTGCTTACATCAAAAATTAGTGACCAAGCATAACTCGGCTGTAAAAACTCGTCGAGGGAAAATACGTCTGTTGCTGGTTTGTTAGCTGCCAAAGATTGAATGACAGCGGCAAGATCTAACTGACCCATCTCTTGCCTTGGGTCTTCATCAAGATAATTAAATGCTGATCTGAAAATGTCTAAGAGTCGTCGGCTTGCTCCCTGCACCATGCTTCTAGCTCTTAGATACTGGGTATAATCTTCTTCTGGAATAGAAACACCCTTGAACTTAGTTAAAGCTGCATACGGACTAATTTTCGAGAGAATTTTTTCTTCGCGCTGCTTTTGGTAGATGTCAGAATTAAATGCTTGAAGTGCTTCTGATTCCTGTTCTGGTCTCCAGCATAGATCAATATTATCTACGGTTGATGCGTTGCCTCCTAAAGCCACTAGCGATTGCACAAACAAGCCATTAAAATCGTCTCCTGAAGACTCAACTTCACTGTAAATACTGCAACGCCCTGTGCTTTCCGTGTGCCTTAATGAGGGAGCTTCTAAAAATGGGCCAAAAGGCTCAAGCAACCCCTTGATAAACTTGACTTTTTCATCAAACAGCTCGTCAAGTTTGATCTTTTCACCTCCTATCGAAGCCTTGAACGTTTCCCTAAGAGCCATTAAATCGTCAAACAAGAGATTAACTGTTTTTTCTTCTTCCACACCAGGCGAATTTTTGACTAAGCCCACGTTAAGCTTTGTAAGCAAAGCAGCCATTAGCTTTGTTGAATGAGTAAATATTCGCTCAGATGATTTTATTTTTTGATAAGCTAATGCGTTTGCGTAGGCAAGATCAAAAAACCTGTCGGGATACGACGCTTGGATGTATCCGTTTATGAATGTATCATTGATTACTGATTTGGCAAATGCTTCGATAATTGCGTCTGAATTGTTGGGTACTATTTTTTCTTTTTGAAATGGCGCTAAAGTGTGGCAAGTTAAATGCGTGACTGATGCTCTAAATAATCTTCCAATCTTGGATTTACCCAAACCATCTGCGGGGAATTCGTGCCCAAGAAATGAGAGTGAGCCGTTTTCCATTTTATGAACTATGGGAAGAGTGATTGTAAATCCAAAATCGTCAGCTTTTAAAATCGGCTGAATCAATGCGGGATCTTGGAGAATTTTTACTTTAGTGTTATCTTTCTGAAGAGATGAAGCCCAAGCATAATCGATAAAACCCAACTAAGTAGCTCCGTTTACTGGGATTTATTGAAGACCGCTTCAAGAATTCTTCTAACATCAGCTTGAACTTCAACATTATCGCTGGTTAAACCAATTATAGTTTCTTCAGCGGCGCCCATCGGTGTGTTCCCATCTTTAACTAATGTTGCCCAGTTGATCAAGTCACCCAATGAGGGACCATAGGGTAAGTCGCCAGCTTTGTACTGTCTTCGCAACTCGGCGCCTGCTTGAATAATTTGATACGCTATGTCGTTGTCAACTTTGGTTCTTTTTCGCAGCATTTCAACTTCATGAGGCGAAATTGTTTCTCCGACACTTAAGAAATCGAAGTTTATCCAGACGGCCATGCGTCGTCTCATGGCAGCGTTTAGCGGTTTGGTTCCTGAGAATTCAGCTGTTGCAGGGTTCATGCTGATGATCATGTAGCCGTATTTGTGGCGTTCAATTACTTCGCTGTCTTTTTCGTTTAGCACCAAGTGACCTCTTGTATCTAAAACTGGGTTTAATCTTGTGGCAACGTCTTGTTTCATCATGTTAGCTTCGTCAAGGTACATGATGCCGCCTTTTCTTAACCACTGAGTAAGTAGTCCATCTACCCAGTTTTCTTTGCCTAATCCGATAAACCGTCCAATAAGGTCAAATGAGGAGGTTGACAAGCCGCAGTTGACTTCCCAAATTGGCAAGCCTGTGAGCTCTGCTACGAGATAAACAATGTGGGTTTTTCCAGTGCCTGATGGTCCAATTAGGCTGCATTGCTTAAAATAGTACAGAGCGCGTACAATGCGTTCAACATAATTAAAACCGTGATCAAGGTATTCTGGGGTTCCCTTGGGAATCATTCCGTCTAAGTGGTCAAAGCTGAAGTTTGGGTGAAGGTCATACCTTTGTATGTTATATTTTTCATATAAGGGCGATCTGGACATTGGGCGCTCTTTATCGAGGGATACGGTTACTTTGAATTTGTCTTGTTTAAGTGATGAAACCTCTTGGATTCTGCTTGCTTCAGCTTTTTCTTTTAAACCTTGATGTCCATAACTCATCTATCGCCACCTCCAAGATGATACTGAACTTCAAAATCTTGTAATTAAGTATTATGAATTACTACTCGATATACTCAATTAACTTGATTGTAATCCACGCAAGCCTGCCATAAACAACTTCTAAAAGGAGCTGACAAAAAACAATTAAATTTGTGCCTAAGTTTTGTGACACACATGCCTTCTTTTGAATAGAACTCGCTATCACATTCTGATCAACATTGACTCAAGAAACAGTAGTTAAACAAGAGACTACAGAACTCATCAACTCACGCGACCTCAAACAATCTGACAACAAAAAACCAGTCACAGTCCAAGAAATAGTGGATTCTCTCAAAAGTATAGCAGACGATATCGGCCAAATAAGCGAGTTAAATTCCGAAGAAAAAATATTGGTTTCACAATTTTTCGCATCTCTCTTTAAACTTATGCAACCCCTTGCTCCTTCAATAGCTGTAAGCCAACTAGTTCTCCCCGCTCAATTAGGCGATGTGGTTCAAGCTCACGTCGATCCAACGGGACGTTTGATATTGCAATTTCAAGATAACCATGTAGAACTCAAAGACTTAAGTGAACAAAAAAACCGCGATCTTATGATGTCAGTTGTCGGCGACGTTATGCCAAAATTCAAAACTTTAACAAGCATACAAAAACGCAAGCTAGAAAACCGCATAAAACTGCTTTCGAATGTAACTAAGGAAATTCAAAAGAGTTCTGAGGCTCTGTCAGTAGCCATGCCGGCTAATCAATAATCACCTTTTTTCTTTTGCTAGGTGACAACCAAAACAATGCTTTTCCCAATTGCTACTCTTATCAAAAATACCATTTGTATGCTCAACACATTTTTTCCAGAACAGATATGATTAAATTAAAGTTCTAACAAACTAACCCGTTTTATTCCACAGAGTGTCCTCTAAAAATGCAGTTTGTCCCATGGCAAAACATTTCAGATTGGCATTGCAAAGGCTGCGGCTATTGCTGCAAACTCTACAGCGTAGTCTTAAGTTTCCCCGAATGGCTAAGAATAACCCAAACCTTTGGCGCAGAAACAACAGTAGCAGGTTTAGATCGTTTTTTCATTAAACGTGCCAGCGACGGCTCATGCGCTTTCCTCTGTAATGGTACAACTAACTATCATTGTGCACTTCAAAATAAAAAGCCAGAAGCCTGCAAGATATGGCCTTTCAAAGTACTTTCCGAACCCAAATACGGCGAACCTAACCAAGCAGCATACGACTATGCCGGCGTGCGGCTGTACATTTACGGGGATACCATGTGCAGTGGTTTACGAGTTGGGACTCCAACATGGGATTTCCGCAACAAAACAATCAAAGAATTTGTCGAACTTTCACTTGGACTAAGAGATGCACAGTACAAAACAACTAGACCAGAAGCATTTAGCCCAAGACAACAATGGGGCAGAAAACTATTTCCAAAATAAACAGTTGAAAAAAGCAGTTAAAGTTTCCTATGATTTTGAAATCTTGCCGATTAGATTATTAAGTTAGTTCTAAACTCTTAACAACAAAACATAGGTTAAGAGGAATCGTTGATGTCAAAAGCAAAAGTTGGCGTTTCAATGCTATACTGTTTAGGCGAATCATATAACCGGATGGTTAAACGTTTAGGCACAATGGAAACCCATTACATCGAAATTGTAGACGATGGCACACACGAGCTTAACAAAAACCGAGTAGCAGCCCTGAAAGAAACGGCAAAATCCTATGGCATAGAATATACTTTGCATGCTCCATTTGCTGACATCAACATCGCTTCACCGTCTAAAACCATGCTAACTGCTTCCATGAAAAGACTTAAACAATCCATGGCTTACGCGAACCAGTTGGACGCCAAAGTTTGGGTTTTTCATCCTGGCGCAAAAACAGGCATAGGCCAATTCTATCCTGGCGCAGATTGGAAACAAAACATCGAAAGCATCCAAGAACTCTACAAGATAGCAGAAGAATACGGTGTAAACATGGCATTGGAGAATTTGCCTGCAAAATATTATTTTTTCATGAGCAAGCCAGAAGAGTTCGCTCGATTTTTCAGAGAAACAAACTTGCCAATCGGTATCGTGATGGATATTGGGCATGCCAACTTGGAAGGGCACATTGAATCCTTCTTTAAATTATTGGCTGATAAAATTGTTCATATTCACGCCAGCGACAACGATGGATCAGACGACCAGCACCTAGGCATTGGATACGGTAAAATCGATTATAATTGGTTTGCAGAAACACTAAAGAAAATCGGCTACGACAAATCCGTAATTATCGAATCAATAACCAACGTACCGGAAAGTATCCAAAAACTAAAACAAATTCTCGCTTAATTTTCTTTAAGCGGCAGATCTAGCTCCAAAAAATCCTCAGCAACCAATGTGTTGGCGAAGACTTTTTTTGCCTGTTCCAAAAGCAAAGAGGCATCAGGATATCTTGCGCTGATATGAGTTAAAACCAACTGCTTTGCTCCAGCCGCCTTCGTTTCTTCTGCGGCTTGGCTAGGTGTTGAATGTCCATCATGCTCCGCCTTCTCTATCAATGAATCGTCAAAGGTGCTCTCATGGATAACTAAATCGGCATTAGAAGCAAACTTTGCAAACCCCTCGAACGGTTTAGTGTCGCCAGTATAAACGATTTTTCGTCCCGACCTAAGTGGTCCCATTACGTCCGTGGGCTTGATCACTTTGCCATCGGTTAATGTGATTTCTTCTCCCTTTTGTAGTTTAGACCATAATTCACCCTTGGGAACTCCGAGTAATTGGGCTTTTTTGGGGTAAAATCTTCCAGCTCTGGGCTTCTCGATTAATGCATAAGAGTAACTTTTGATGGCATGGTTGGACTTTACAGCTGTTATCATGTATTCTTCTTGATTTAGGATTACACCTTCCGATAAGACTTCATTTATTTCTACTGGGAATGTTAAGCCGAAATTGAGGGTTTCTTTGGTACAGACAAGAAAATCCTTAATCCCTGGCGGACCATAAACTGCGACGGGTTCTTTTCTATCCATCAGTGCCATAGTCTGCAAAACTCCGGGTAAACCCAACACGTGGTCCCCATGCAAGTGTGTTAGAAAAACTGTTAGTTTTTTGTGAAAACTAACTTTTCCCTGCATCATCTGTCGCTGGGTATTTTCGCCACAATCAAACATCAATAGTTCTTTGGAGCATTGAACAACAACCGAGGGCAAGCTGCGTTTCAAAGTTGGTACGCTACCACTTGTTCCCAGAAACACCACATGAATACTCATCAGTTTTGCACCTTTTCAAACACTGCAATTTCCCTTGTTAAGCTTCTATGAATGAAGGCAAAATGGGATTCCACATGCCTGTAACCTAATGCCTCGCCTACTGCTTTGATCTGTAATGTTTTGGGCGACGCAATACAAATTCGTTGTCCCACCCCCAACAAGCCATATGTTGAAGCCAAAACGTCCTGCACTAACTGCTTAGTTGTTGATTTCAATGTGCTTGATGAGCGGCCGTACGGCGGGTCAGTAACTACACAATCAACTTTGAAGAATGGTAGTTGACGCGCGTCACCCAACAATAACCCTTCGGCAGCAATGTGAAAGAAACGTAGGTTTTTTCTCGTACCCATAATCATTCGTCGTTGAGCATCCACACCGACAGCTCGGCAGCCAATGTAGGAAGCTTCAATAAGTGATGTTCCTGTTCCACAAAACGGATCCAAAACCAAGCTTTCGGCTTTTCCGTGCGCTAAATTAACCATACACCTTGCCATCTTCGAAGGCATTGCAGATGGATGGAAGAAGGGTTTTTTTCGGGGTCTGCGTTCAGAAAAAGTTTTAGAAGTTATGTCGGTGAGTTTTAATCCTAAAATGAGTTTTTCATTTGTGATTATGCCTAGAATGGTTTTGTCAGGGTTTTTGAGGGATACTTTTGTGCCTTCGGTGCAGTTTAGGATTTGCTTGCCCAGTTTGCCCTCAAGAACCATAGTGTTCAGGGCTTGGTCAGCATAGTTTTTTATTCGGTTTATTCTTACTGCAAAGCTTTCTCCAGGTTTAAGGACGGCTTTGAAATCTGTTTTTGAAGCTGCCTCATTGATGTCTGTTAGGTTTGCATTTGAGACGAAAAGTTCCAATGCGCAAACTCGTGTGTATGCTGAGCGGACCTGAACTGGTTGTACACTGTCAACTTTTGCCCGCAATCGTAGGACTTGGTCGAGTTCTTCGGCATTTGTGTAGGAATATCCTTCGGCTTCAAGAATTGCTTTAACTTCAGCTGCGGGAAGCGTTTTATTTTCGCCCGATAACAAGAAGAAAAGTTTTGGCACTATTTTTGCGCCTTAAGTTCTTGACTTAAAAGTGGTGCAAGTGAAACCTTGCTAACATCACCAGGTACACTGTCGGTTCCCACGATCTCCTCTATGCCCGCGTCTAAGATTCGTTTTTGTGCGTCTCCAATTAACAAACCATGTACGCAAGCACAGAAAATGTGTTTGGCGCCTTGTTCTCTGAGGATTTTTGCTGCTCCCACAATAGTGCCACCTGTGCTAATGATGTCGTCTAAGATGATCACGGTTTGGTCTTTAACGTTTAAGCCCTCTGCAGTTTGCACCGTTTGTCCAGTGTAGCGGTCACGTACCTTGTCTAAGTGACCTGCATCGCCACCTAGAACTTCTTGCGCTTGCTTCGCTATGTACATTGCACCTTTATCAGGAGATAATGCGAAAGCACCTTTGAAGCCCTTATCAACAAAATATTGCGCTAAAAGTGGGATGGCACTTAGGGTTTTGGCTGGAAACGGAAACTGCTTGAGTGCGGCTTCCGAATGAAGATTTACAGTAATAAGCTCGTCTATTCCTGCTGCTTTGAGCATTCGAGCAATGGTTTCAACGCTTATGCCTTCTCCTGAAAGAAAAGTTTTGTCTTGACGTGCATATGCCAAGTATGGAACAAGAGCGATCACTTTGTCGGCACCGGATCGTTTTGCCGCGTCAGCCATGAATGCTAACTGAAAAAGCCTCCCATCCTGGGCCGGAGGACTTGTAGTTTGAATAATTGCAACGTTTTCCCCTTTTACCTCGCCTTCCAAACGAACATAAGATTCGCCGTCTGGAAAGATTTTTGCAGCAACAGGAATATTTTGATACCCCGTTAGCGACGAAACTTTTTCAGCTAAGTCTTTGGATGCTGGACCTGAGATAATCTTCACTGGTTTTGCCTCTTTCCAATTTAGAGATGCAGGTTAATGTTTTAAGGCTTTATCTCTTCGAACACTCCGGAGGCTTTTATGAAATGGTAATCAACAGGCATCTTTTTTTAACCTACTTTCGCAAGCTTACAAGTTTAAGAGCATGTGACTACAAAAACACGGTAACAAAGTCATAACAGTTTTAAGCTTAACTCAATTTTGCATTAGAAAAGGATTGAAACTTTATGGATACTTGGCGTTTGCTACAGCTCGAAACCAATAATGCGTTCATGAACATGGCGATTGACGAGGCTATCTTGACATCTCGAATCACTGGGCAGGTTCCTAACACGCTGAGGTTTTATCGTTGGCAACCTTCAGCCGTTAGCATTGGCAAAAACCAAAATCCTGAAGCCGAGGTTTACCTTGACGCCTGCAGAATAATGGGTATTGATTTAGTAAGACGTATGAGCGGCGGCGGCGCCGTTTACCACGATTTTGAAGGTGAAGTCACTTACGGTTTAATTGCCAAAACCGAGACGTTGGGTGCATCAGACATTACTGTTGTTTATGCCAAGGTTTACGAGGCGATCAAGGATGCGCTTAGGATTTTGGGGATAACAGCCGATTTCAGTAGTGGCGATGCCAAAAACTGCCCAAACATGACTGTTAATGGCAAAAAAATCTCAGGCAGCAGCCAAATCATCACTCACGGCGTCGTTCTACAACATGGCACTCTACTTCGAAGTGTTGACTTACCCAAAATGTTTCAACTTTTAAAACTAAAAAACGCGACTTGCAGCCAAGCCCTCGACGTCGGCAAACGAAAAATAACCAGCATCCAAACCGAGTTAGGACACGCTGTTATGCCTGAAACGGTTGCGAATTCGTTGGCTCAAGGGTTTAAGGCAATGCTAAAAATTCAGTTAGAACCCTGTGAGTTAACACAAAACGAATTGGAGCTTGCAAGCAAGCTTTTCAAAGAAAAATACACTACTGAAAAATGGAATTTTGAGGGCAAAATCTAAGCTTTGACTTTATGCCACCGAACACCCTCTGCCGTATCTTCAAGAACAATGCCCATCGCCTTAAGTTGTGCCCTAATTTCGTCGGCTTCTTTCCAATTTTTGGCCTTTCGCGCTGCTTCACGCTTTTGCACCAGTGCTTCAATGTCTCCTGTTAGGGCTTCTTCGACTTCTACTTTGCCAATTACACCCAGCACTTCATCTAAAAGCATCATTAAGCCGCCAACCTCCGTTGCCTCAGCTTTGCTGATCATGTTAGAGTCAAGCAAGCCGTTCATTTCGCGGACAAAATCAAATAGAGAAGCCAACGCCGTTCCAATGTCTAAGTCGTCATCCATTGAACCGCCAAAACAAGCTTCAAGTTTCTCAGTTAAAACAGCGACTTTTCCTTTGCTTTCCTTGCCTCCGTCAACATCATGGAGGCGCCTCACAAAGTTCCTGAGCCTATCCACTGCACTTTTCGCCGAGTCTAAGCCTTCAAAGGTAAAGTTGAATTGTTGCCGATAATGGGTCGACATCAACAAGTACCTGATTGTTATTGGATCATAGCCTTTTGCCAATAAGTCGCGAAGGGTATAGAAGTTGCCAAGACGCTTTGCCATTTTTTTGCCTTCAACAAGCAAATGCTCATTATGCAACCAATAATCAACAAACTTCTTACCTGTAGCCGCCTCGCTTTGGGCAATTTCGTTTTCGTGATGCGGAAACATGTTATCCACGCCTCCACAGTGAATGTCAAAGGTTTCGCCAAGGTACTTCATGCTCATGGCCGAACATTCAATATGCCAGCCTGGTCTGCCTTTGCCCAGTTCCGTTTCCCAAAACACGTCACCATCTTCAGGCGTCCAAGCTTTCCACAAAGCAAAATCCTGAGCCTCCTCCTTAGCATATTCGTCCTGACTGACCCTTGCACCAGCTTTTAATTCATCAACTTTAATTTTTGACAACTTACCGTAATCTGGGAACTTACATACAGCATAATAAATTGAGCCGTCCTCGCCTCGGTAAGCATAGCCCTTATCCATCAAAGTCTTAATTAAAGCAACCATCTCAGAAACAAGGTCAGTGGCTCGAGGATAAACATCCGCTGGCTCTATGTTTAAGGCTTTGATGTCTTCAAAGAACGCTTTCACATAAAAATCTGTGAACTGCCTAAGTGGTATCTGCTGTTTCTGGCTGCCCTTAATGGTTTTGTCATCGATGTCAGTGAGGTTCATAACATGCATAACTTTGAACCCTCGATGGAATAGCCAACGTTTAAGCAAGTCCTCAAACAAAAAAGCCCTGAAATTGCCGATATGAGCATAATCGTAAACTGTGGGGCCGCATGTGTACATTTTCACATTGCCCATTTCCAATGGCTTAAAAACTTCTTTTTTACGTGTTAATGTGTTGAAAAAATGAATGTTTGACTGCGCGGTAGTCATTCTTTTAGCCCGAAGAAAATACACGAGCCAAAATTATTTAAGCATTCCATTATGCCACTCGCTTGTTTGTATTGTGAGTGCGAAAATCTGCAACGAACAATACAAAACATGTCAGTGCGTAAAAAACATAAACAATAAGAGATGCGAATGACGTTTTATTAGTAGGCAAAAGCAAAGCAAAACATTGACGAATTGGGTGATCCCAAAAAAACAAAAGGAACCCAACCAAACTCGAACTAATCGTCGATACTAATTATGGATGGCATAAATATTTCTAGGAACGGTTCGAGGGTTCAAATTCTTCTCGCACGCCAAAATCAACCCACCAAAAAACCAACTTTAATTGTCTAAAAATTTGCTTTTGCCATTCAAAAGGTGGTGTAAAAATGGCGAAAAAAATCAGTCTCCCTCCAATGTTAAAAAAGGTGATGACATATATTATCGCAAAGCCAGCGACAACTAACTACCCCTACGAGGAACTTAAATTGGCAAATAACTTTCGAGGTCAACCAGAATTCGACATTAACCTCTGTGTCAGCTGCGGCATGTGTAGCAGAGAATGTCCAGCACAAGCAATAGAAATGGTTGAACTCAACGGAAAAAAATATCCTCAATTCAACCTAGCTAAATGCATATTCTGCTATTGCTGCGCTGAAAACTGTCCAAAACATGCAATTAAAAACTCAGCAGTCTTCGAATTAGCTACCGAAGACAAATCCTCACTTATTATGAAGCCTCAGCTAACAGTTTAGAAACATTGGCGGTACATAATGCTGAACAAAGGATTGAGTAGCAGAGGTTTTGACCATAGATGATTAATTAGGCTTCTTCTACTAGTGTTCCTTTAAGATAAGTTGCCAAAGCTTCCACAGCCTTAACCCTAACTTTTTTGCCCAGCAAATTATCCGAGCTTTTAAATGCAACAGGTTTGTACGCAAAATTACGACCAACCCAAGAACCCTCTACCTTCCCCTTCTCATCAACCAGCACATCGCCAACCCATCCAACCCAACGCTGATTTTGCTCCAAAGAAATCCTCCTCGCCAACTCTGCAACAACGGCGCTTCGATGCTTAATCTCTTCACGTTCAACTAAACCTTCTTGAATTTTAGCAGCGGCTGTTTTGGGTCTAGCAAAGAACTTTGAAACATTAGTTACATCCGGCTTAACTTTTTCCAAAAGTTTAAGCGTGTTTTCAAAACCCTCAGATGTTTCACCTGGAAAACCCACTATAATATCGGTAGCAAGCGTCAAATCGGGAAACTCTGTCCTGAATGCATTAACGATGCCCATAAACTGCTCAGCAGAATAAAACCTGCGCATACGCTTCAACGTTTCATCATCACCACTTTGCACGGGTAAATGCAAAAACTTGAATATCTTATCGCTCCTAAAGGCGCTAATCAGCTTATCCTGCATGTCGATTACCATATTTGGCGTCATCATGCCAACCCGAACTTTAAAATCACCCTCTAAAGCACCCAGTGGCTCCAACAGAGTTGACAGATTATTTCCCGATTCTCTTCCAAAGCAAGCTGTATCCTGAGAAGTAATCCAAAACTCTCTCGAGCCAGCAACAAAATCGTTTTTTACACGCTGCAAAATTTGATTAATGCTATAACTTCGTAGGTGACCTCGGGCGGAAACAACACAACAGTATGAGCAAGATCCCAAACATCCATAGTTCACTGGAACAATGCTGATGATTGGATTAGATTTTATTCTTGGGAGATCAAGGTCTGGTTTGCGATTCAAATTGGATAAATCCAAAACTTTTTCGCCAGATAGTACACGGGACACAATATTTACAATTTCGGTGCCGACTGAGGGACCGACTGCCCCATCAAAACGTACTTCGCGTTGAAGCCGATCAAAACTGATTGCAGGTAGACACCCTGCAACTATGAGTTTTTTGCCTTTTGGTGCTTGTTTCATGGCGTTGATGATGCGGTTTTCGGTTGGGCCTTTTACCGCGCAGGTATTGTAGATTAACAGGTCAGCTTCTGATTCTGAAGCGGCGAGTTGGAAGCCAGCTTGGGATAGGCAGCCTGCTAAAACTTCACCTTCGGCTGTATTTGCTGAGCAACCAAAGTTTTTTATAAAAACCTGCAAAGTCCATGTATCACCGCTCGCTAGAACGTTCAACAAGAGATAAAAACTTAAAGGTTGCTTAGCGAAAATTGACAGAAACCAGCAATATTGATGTTTAAACGCTTATTAGCGGTGGCATGAACATGTTATAAGCATATTTGTAGCATATTATATAGGTGTATATCTTACAAAAACCTGTTTGATTATTTAACCAATAATTGGAAGCGATAACTAATGAAGATGATTACTCTGTACTTACCTGAAACTTATATAAAAGCTTTGGACCAGCTTGTCGACGAAAGGTTCTACCCGAACCGCGCCGAAGCAATCCGAGTGGCAGTTCGAGACTTAATTAGTGCTGAAGTCTGGAGGCGCAAAGGCGTTGACTAAACATTTACATGAAGACGCATTAAAGCCGTTGGGTCTTGACGATGTGACAGTTCTTCCAAAAATCATTAATCAATCTATGGTTATAGGCGGCGGGCAAATTGTCCGTAAACCTAAAGGTAAAATGAAAGTTAGGATGGTTAAGTCTAAAGTGACCGTTAAAAAAACTAGCCGATTAGACAAAGCCACAAATTGCCTCTACGACCTTGAAGATACGCACGGACCTGAAAAGCCATTAAACATTGACTTTGGTCTCTATCAGATGGAAGACTATTAGCAACCCTTCCCTCTTTATTTTTTAATCTTTGATTTTTTAAGTAAAGCTATTATTTTCAAAAAGCAACGTTACCTATATGCAAAGTATTCTCGCTCAAATAAGAGAAGACCTCAAAGCCAACGTTGATTTGCAGACGCAAAAAAGTTTTCAGCGTTTCTTTAAAGAACAAGTGAAGTATTACGGGGTTAAAACTGACATTGTCGGGAAAATCGCTAAGAAATATTGGAAACAAATAGAAACTTTAGATAAGCCTGAAATTTTTCTTCTTTGCGAAGAACTTTACCGTTCTGATTACACGGAAGAAGCGTTTATTGTGGCTTTTTGGCTGCCAAACTACATTAAATATCTTGAACCAAATGACTTGACGGTTTTTAAAGGCTGGATTGAACGCTACATTAATAATTGGGCGAAATGCGACGGGTTTTGCAACCACACTATTGGCGACTTAATTGTGAAATACCCTGAAACCTTAAATGAGATTAAGAGTTGGGCTAAATCAGAAAATCGTTGGTTGAAGCGGGCTGCAGCTGTTTCACTTATTGTTCCAGCAAAAAAAGGTTGTTTCTTGCAAGAGGCATTTGAAATCTGCGACCAACTGCTTGTTGATACTGACGATATGGTGCAGAAAGGTTATGGGTGGTTGCTCAAAGAAGAAAGTCGTGTGCACAAAAAAGAAGTATATACTTACATCCTCAAAAATAAGAAAATAATGCCTCGAACTGCACTGCGATACGCTATAGAGCTAATGCCAAAAGAACTAAAGATAGAAGCGATGAAAAAAGACTAAAATTCTATTGCGATATTTGCCGTGGTCCAATTGTCCAGCCGGGCGCAACTTTCTTGCGCAAAACGATCACTTGAACATAGCCAATAATCTGAATGGCAAACCAAAGGTTTGAGTAGAAAAAGTAGTAAACGAAAAGCTCATGCAATTTCATTTCTTTGAACCCGAGTTTTCTTGAGAAACCATAGAAAGTAACGGCCGTAAAGGCGAAGCCAGAGAGAGAGATAACTATGACTTTTATTAAGTTTGCAGTTGTCAGAGATAGAAGAAAAACCGGTAGCATTATGTTGAATTTTACCGAGAGGAAAAGTGAAACAACCAATAGTGAGTTGTACATCCAAAGGCTTGGCACAGTTGCGCTTAAAAAGAAAACAGCGAGAGATGGATAAAGAAAGAACAGGCTTGGCAAGAAAACTTGAGGCTTTCTAAAAAACTTTTTAATCAAATCCTGATACCAATCAACTGTCCAACGAGCTTGACCTATTGACCATCTTCGACGTTGTATAAACCATTTTTTCCAATCTGAAAAAACCACATTTTTTACTTCAACATCTGTAGTGTAAGCAAAACTGCTGTCTTGGAGGAAAGCTCTGATTGCAATATCAATGTCTTCAGCAATAACTCTGTGGAACCCGCCGATTTTATCAAAAGTTTCCCGTTTAATCGCAAACGCTGCACCGTTAACAGCAGGACATTTGTGCATAAAGTGTGATGATAACCAGGCGCTGACATTGAAGGTGAAGTATTCGTAATAAGCCATTTTTGAGAGGAAAGATTTGTCTTTTGAAACTTTCTTTTTTATGTCAAGTATATCGTTTTGTTGAAGTTCCATGATTATTTTTCTTAGAAAATCTTGGTCAGAGCTAATTTGCACATCAGAATCTAGGAAAAGAAGCACTTTGGCTGATGACAATTTTACTGTGCTGTTTAACGCGTTTGCTTTTCCGAGACGCTCTTGGTTAATTATAACTTTGACGTTTTTGTCTTCAATTTTTTTTATTTCTTGAGTAAACCGATCGGTTGGCTCATCGACAGTTACAAAGATTTCTTTCTCGACGTTTTGTGAGCTTAATTCTTTTAGCATGTTTGCTAGTTGATTTGATTCTTTGTAGACAGGAATGAAAATGCTGACATCTACTTTCAATTCAATCCCTTGGTTGTTAGCATTATCTCATGTTTAATTTTCGCCTGAGTTTTTAAATGATTCTAGAAAACAGGAGCAAGAAAGCCAACAGGATGATTAGAAAACTGGTTTGATCAGGTTTTTGCTCGATGCTTTATAGGTAAATTATTATTCAGCACAAAAGAATCTATTGGCGATATGACTCGTGTTAAAGCTATAAGTTTACTTTCAGGAGGCTTAGACAGCATACTTGCTACAGAACTTATCTCGTAAACAAGGCATCGAAGTAGTAGCTTTTAACGTTAAAACTCCATTTTGTATCCCAAAAAAAGATGGAACAAGCGAAGCAACTGAAGCTGCAAATCAATTAAAAGTTCCCTTAAAAGTTGTGAGTGTCGAAAACGATTATGTAAAGATGCTTCGCAACCCCAAGTATGGTTACGGAAAAAACATGAACCCCTGCATTGACTGCAAAATCTTTATGATAAGAAAAGCCAAAAAATACGCCAAAGAAATCGGAGCTGATTTTCTTTTCACAGGAGAAGTTCTTGGAGAAAGACCAAAATCCCAACATGGTCCAGCATTGAAGGTCATCGAGGTCGAAGCTGGCTTGAAAGGTAAACTTCTAAGACCTTTATCTGCAAAGCTGCTGCGCGAAACTGAGGCGGAAAAAAAGGGCTTAGTCGACAGAAGTAAGCTTCATAATATTCAAGGTAGGTCAAGGAAGCCTCAACTTCAACTTGCTAAGGACTTTGGAATTACAAGCTTTCCCGCTCCTGCTGGCGGCTGCTTGCTGACATGTGAGGAATACTCAAAAAAACTCAGAGACTTATTCATCAACAAAAAACGTGTTTCAATGGCTGACATTACTTTGCTAAGGGTCGGCCGACATTTTAGACTGGAGAAAAACAAAATAATAGTGGGAAGAAATGAAGCTGAAAACAAGCTTTTAACAGCAGGAAAAATAAAAAGCGATTATCGATTTGAATCGGCTGATATTGTTGGTCCTACTGCGCTTTTGCAGGGACCTAAAACAAAACATGCAATTGAAACAGCGGCGAAATTCACTGCCTTTTATTCTGATGCAACAGAAACTGAAGTTAAGGTTAATTTTGGCAAAGAAACTCTGAACAAATCGATTATTGTAGCGGTTCCAAAAGAGGCCGACGTTATCATACTTAGGGTTGGCAACACAAAATAAGTTTGGTTTAGCCGATTTTTAAGTGAACTCAAAAAGAACAACAACAGTTGGTGGTAGCATCGGGTGTTGTTCTTCTTTGAAAGAAGAAGGACAAATGGAATTAGCACCGCGTCCTCTTTCTGCTTAATTTAAAAGAAGAAGAAGTTGAAAGGAAGCACACTTCTTCTTCTTCTTCTTCTTCTCTTTGTTGGCATTGAAGTGGAAAAAAGAACAACTATAATGGTCAACTAAAAATCTGTGCTGTCGTATAGGAAAAAACTTATCCCTTAACCGCTGCATAATGACAGCTGAGGGTAAGCAAGTTGACTATTGAATCCAATAGAACATTAGGTGGAGTCGCCGCTATTCTAACTCTGCTTGTATTTTTCAGCCAAATAGCTTCTCTTTTCCACTATATTTTTCCTAATGCAACTGGAGCTTCCCTAGCGTACATTGGGGTAGGTGGCATCATTGGGTTTTTAGCTGTAATTGGTTTTCTCCTGTTCCTAATTGCAATGTATGGGTTCTCTAAAGACTACAATGACCACAGAATCTTCAGTTACCTTATGTATGGAATTGTAATTACAATAATTGCCGTTGTAGTAGCGACAGCAATTGCTGTGTTAGTTGTCTTGTTTAATTTCGTGACTCTGTTCCCTAACTTAGGTTCAGCATCTTCCTCAGCTCAAATTTCATCTTCATTTTCAAAAACTTTTGGCGTGATTACACCTATTTTTGGGCTTATTGGGATAATTTGGATAGCGTTTGTTGTGCGAGCATTCAATTTGTTATCAGATAAATCACAGATTCCCCTTTTCAGAGTTGGCGCTAAAGTATTGTTGGCTGGTGCATTAGTAAATATTGTAATTGCAATAATATTTTCTGTAGTCGATATTTACATTTCAATACCGCTTAACACTCTGCTTGCTATTCTGACAATTGGAGGCGTAGTTCAAGACATTGCTTGGATATTTCTGGCCATGTCATTTTTCAGAATACAAGCACCTGCGCTTCAAACAGTTTACACTCAGAAGCCGTCCCAAGTGCCTTCAATCTATACCCAAGTCCTTTCTGGAAAAGTAAAATACTGTCCCAACTGTGGAGCATCAAACCAACTAGATGCATCCTACTGCACGAGATGCGGACAAAAACTGTAAACCAACCAACATTTCTATTTTTTAAAGCTTCTCGATAGGTAAAATTATATTTGTTAGTGTTTCATTAAAATGCTTCAAGTGGGCTCGTGGCGCAGGACGGATCCCCATCAAACACCAAGTTTTAATAGCTAAACCAGTATAGAAACAGCCAGAGGAAACAAGCAAATGCTAACCACAAATGAAAAGCCATTGAAAACAAAAACAAAAGAAATGATCGAATCAGACCCAGACGTCGCCAGATGGATAAACAACCTAAACGCAGACAGCACAAAAAGAATCTACTCAGAAGGACTACTAAAATTCGCTGAATACTCAAAGCAGACACCACAAGAAATGATAGCAAATTTTAAAGAAAACAAAAAAAATGCAGAAGACACCCTAACAGACTTCATACATAAAAACAGACAAACACAAACACCGAAAAGCGTAAACAACAACTTAGTAAGCGTCAAATCATGGCTAAAACACAATGACATAATAATCAACAGAAAAATAAACTGTGGAAACATCAAAACAGCACCAACCACCGAAGACGAAACCATACCATCGCAAGACGAATTAAACAGAATACTTGACTACTCAGACCCAAGAGGAAAAACCTTCATATCAATAATAGCCTTCGCAGGACTAAGACCAAACACAGCAGTCAACATAAAACTCAAAGACCTACCCGACCTAACGATAAATGAAACATCAATAGAGCTAAACAAAAAACCAGCACAAATTAAAATAAAATCCCAATTCTCAAAAAACAAAAGACCATACTTCACATTCCTATCAAGCGAAGGATGCAACTATGCCCTTGAATACCTACGCTCAAGAATAGACAAGGAGAAAACTCACACCAGAAAGCACACTAATCAGCTTCAGCCAGAAAGCAACACGCCACAGCATAACAAGAAAAGGCTTTAGCAAAAAAATCAAACGAACCTTTGAAAAAGCACGATATCAAGGCAGACCATACGTCCTAAGATCATATTTCGACACAGCCATGCTAAACTCAGAATATCCTTCATTTACCAACAATTCCTAATGGGACACTCAGGAACAATAGAAGCAACATACACAGTAAACAAAAATTTGCCACAATCCCAAATAGACGAAATGCGCCAACAATTCAAAGAAAAAGTAGAACCAAAACTTGAAACCATAAGCATCAAAGCAAGAAGTGAAATAGAGCTACTAAAATCAGAAAACAAAAACTAACAAATCAATTAGCAAAAACAACTGAAAGAATGGAAATATTCGAACAAGTCCTAAACAAAATAAAAGCAAAAATGGAAGCATCAACACCCCAAGAAAACCAAACCTTCCTACCTCTAAAACCAAAAGCAATAGAAAAACTCAGAAAAGAACACCCAGAATACTTCCTCACAGAAACACCAGAGGATAATAAAAATGCAACCTAACAAAAAATACACTACGAACTATTTTTAGAATTATACAATAAAGATGATCTAAACGACCAAAAAATAGCAGATAAACTAAACATATCAAGATCATCAGTTTCAAGAAAAAGATGGAGACTTGAACTTCCAACAAAACAACCTCAAAGTAACTCAAATCCAAAATTGAGCCACCAAAAATTAAAAGACCAAATGAAGACAAAATCAAAAGCCAGAAAGGAAAGCAACAAAGAGAGCTGAAGGGCAAACACCAAAAATAAAGCCTACCTCAAAGACTATTACAACCAACCAGAAGTCAAAGCCAAAATAAAAGAAAGATACCACAAAAAGCACCCAAACGCAAAATACCGTAAAACACCAAAAGAAGAATCTCCAAAAATGCGCTTCAAACAAACAGAAGCCAGAACCATAAAGAAAGCTAAAAAGCAAATACAAAAAGAAAAAACTCAACCAAAAAAATACAAAATAGCCCATCCACGAATAGAAAACAAAGAAGCAAAACACATCCAGAATACTTTACAGGAAAATAAAAAAATGCCTTTAAAAAAAGGAGATAAAGTGATGGTCTATGAAACACCACACACAACACTATTCCCCGAGGAGAAGCAATACTTATAGAAAAAATACAACCATCCAGAATGGAAGACATAATAGAAGAAAAAACAGGAAAGGAACTATGGTACGTTTTGTTCACAAAACGATACCCAAAAGCATGCTGCCTATGGGGAAATCCCCAAAAGAACAATCAAGATTCGTAAGAAAAAATGATAAAATTGAAACGTAACCACACAAAAAAATAAAAATCAAAAATTCAATAAGAACATAGAACTAAAAAATCACCCTCCAAACCACTCTCCAACTTCCAAAACTTATGCTCACCATCAACTAACAACCTCAACTTACGCATAGAAACACTACAAATCTGAAAGCCAGCACCCTTCTTAGAAATCCTAAGTCTCAACTTATCCATCTAAAGCTCTCCAGAGGAAGAACCTAAAATCACCATCCAAACTCCTTTGCTTCTCACGCCACACCGCACTACGCGCACACTACAATCTGATAACAACCACTATACCTTTAGAATCTTCAAAATTACAGTGTCAGTCATAAAGACCACCATCCATTAACCCAAATACAGATATAATATTTCCATCAACTAAAAAATTAGAAAAAATGAAAACAACAAAAAACAAAAACTCCAAAAACTAAACCAAACAACAAAATAACGCAGAAAAAACACTATTATAAAATACAAACCCAAAAACAAACAGAATTTGCAATGACATCTAAGGCAGGTAACTAAAAAACCAAAAATAAAAAACACCAAATACTCCAGCAAAGCTAAGCCAAAAACAAAACCAAGCATAACCAAACCAAACCACACCAGCTTAAAGAAACAACAAAACAAAAAAAAATAAACAAAATCCATACGCAAAGCCGTTTGCGAAATACAACCGATACGCAAAGCCACAAAAAAACACAGATTGCAAAAAAAACCACAAGAACAACACAAAACTCCCAACGACGACACTAAGCGCTCTATAGAGAGACCCCACCGTCCCCAGAGCGCACAACGACAACAACAACGCGACATCGGGAAAAGAGCGCTCGCTAATCGCTCGCCGCAAAATTGTAACCCCTTGGGCTGCACTCAGCCCTTGGCGAGCAATTTTTGCTAAAATTGAGGATAATCGGCGACACCGTTTCGGAGGGTGGGTCTGTGTGGTCGAACGACTAACACGACAAACCACAACTACAAAAAATAAAACAAATCCAGAAATCAAAAAATCAAAAAATCTGAAAAAAAATGGAATGCTCAAAAATCAAGCATCCAACTAAAAGAATAAACAAATGTTCAAAAAGAGACTATAACCCAACCGCCAATCGTTCAAAGAAAAGCTCAATCAAACAAAAAAGCAAACATCAAAACCAAAGAAAATTCAAAGAAAAGCAGAATTTTTTTGAACCGAAAGGTTTAGCGTTCTGATGATTCGACAAAAAAAAGTAAGCCATACAGCGACGCAAAAGCATGTAACGTAACGGCTAATTATGGCTTACAAAAAACCCACATCAGAATCGTAAACCTTTCGCTCTGATGAGTCTGATGAGTTCAAAAAAATTCTGCACGACCACAACTGAAGCCACCAGCTCGCTTCAAGCATGTAGAATATAGACTAAAATAGCAAATAACGAACTCAAAACAGAAAAAAACAAGCTCAAAACTGTAAAGCTAGAATTAACCACATTAAAAAACCCAAATCACACTCAACAATAACAAAAACAAACAGAAAAAAAGAAAAAGAAAATCAAACAAATTCGGGAATGTTAAAAAAATAAAGGACAATCTCACAAAAAATTACAACTCAGAGCCAAACACAAAAATAAACAATACCGCGCCGAAAACGACAAACAAAAACCAAAACAACCTTAAAATCAAATAAAAAAGCGTTTGGAGACCTGAGTGTCGAGAATGACTCAACGACGTCACCGACTCAAGCACCAGCTTAAAACGCCTAATATTCCAAGAAGAATAAACAGACTAATAAATATTACTAAAAATAGTAACAAAAAAACAATAAAACAACAAAAAACAATAAAAAATACAATAAACTAAAGAAATCAATGTAAACATTATCAAAAGCATAACCAAACCAAACCACACCAGCTTAAAACCCATCTCGTTAGCAGCTCCTCCCCCGTCGTCGCCGCCACCTCGCATGAATTATTCTAAAAAACAAAAACAGGAAAGGAAAAAAGAAAAAGAAAAAAGAATAATTCAATCTAACAACAGCTCTCTTTATAACAAATTCAGACGTTCGCTGTGCTCCTCACTACGTTGCTTTCTCGCTCAAACAGTCAAAACTGAAATAAAAAGAGAGCACCAGAGAAAAAAATTAATTAAAAACAACTAAACAAAGAAACAGAATACAAAAGATTAAAAAACTAATAAACAATCATTGGTTCACAAGTGGGCTCGTGGCGCAACGGATTCCTACTGAGCGTTATAGCGTATCTAACCGAAACGACTCAGCGACATAGCGCGTCAGCCTTCTAAGCTGAAAGTCATGGGTTCAAATCCCATCGGGCCCGCTTCCATTCCCTTTTTGGTGCTTGAGTATAGCTTTTGTAGGTCATCATTAATCTGTTGAACACTGCGACCACTCTCCATCTTGTCTAAATGTAACTCACTTAGTTTTCTCTCTATGTAATGCAAAGGTTGCTGGTGGTACAAAAACTAGGATTTGCCATTTAAGATGCCTGAATAGTGCCTTGCCCTAGCATACTTTATTGCTCCACTTTTGTAGAAAACTTGTATTGAAGCTGACTTACTGCTAACTTTACATTCAAACCTTACACATTCATTCTTGATCAATCTTTCAATTTGAGGCCCAGACTGGCAAATCTGCTTATTAGGACCATTAAAACAAAAATAGGGAGCGTTTAACCTACTTATTCTGCTTAAATTAAAATCTTTTAAGCTGGTCAAAACAATAAAGAATTAGTGAAAGTATGAGAAGATTAAGTTTACTTGGTTGGTTCATTTTTGCAATTGGTTTGGCAATCGACTTATTTGTAGTAATTCTATTTTATGGGTTTGTTCAATACAGTGGCAATATCTCAAACTTATTTAGTTTGGGTTTGTTTTTAATCATAGCGAGTGGTTTTATACTTAGTAAAACGAAAGAGTCTAAAATCAAACAGCCCCCTTCCTATAATAATACATAAGACTTGTTCCAAAGTTTTTTATCCCCATACGTGATCAATAAGCTAAGATTCTTCTAAAAATTACTCTTTTGTAGTCTCAGAATTCAGAAAATATAAAAGCTAACCATAAACTAACTAATTAAAGAGAAATATGAAGTGCGTTGACTGTAATTACGACATTTTGGCGAAGGATGTCAAGATGTGTCCTAATTGTTTTAGTAAAAATCTATTTTCAGATGAAGAAATCGCAGAAATTGAAAAAGAACAAATTCAAAAAGAATTAGACAACAAAAAAGAAAAGATGCGAAAAAACTTAGAAAATAAAAAAGATGAACTCATACGAGAAACTGAAAGACTTGAGTTAGCAGGCAGATATGAGGAGGCAGCTTTGTTGTATGAACAAGTGGGGATGTGGAAAAAGCTGGGGAAGCAAGAAGAAATGCTAAAACGAGCTATGTGGTCTCAGCAAATGTTAACATTGCCAAAATAGGTTCCATAAGTATGGAGTGCCCACATTGTGGTGCTTCTCAGCCAATTACTTCAAAGTCAAATGAAGTTACTTGTTCTTATTGCAAGAAGAATTATGTGATTCCTAAAAAAATTCTTGAACTGATTTAGATTATTTCTTAATAAACTAATTAGAAGCGTACTAAAAGTGGTAAATCTCTTAAGCAAATTATACCTTAAATGCTTCAGATAGAAATGTCATTACCAGCATCTCCACTTGTATGTTACCAAACTATCTTTCTTCTTTGTCTTGTTGTATTATCACTAATTATTCTGGCTGTTGGAGTCTTTCTATTTTATTTTAAGCCTAAACGTAGAAGACTTACTGGCAGTGTTTTGATTGCATTGGGGATTCTTGAATTGCCTACTTACTCAGTTATTACTTTAACCGAAGTGTTGGTACATTTTTATTTGGTGTACTAACAATACTTTTTGGTTTAGTTGTTGTATTATTTTCTATTGAAAAAGTTGCTAAAAGCAAATTTTGGAGCTAATATAATATTTTATTAATATCATTAGCTTAATTTTATTTATGACTTGTCCAATAGGGAGACTTATTCTTATATGCATTTAACTTGGAAATGAGTAGCATTAAGTTGGATGTTCATTTTTCCATTGACTCTTTCTATCTGCATAGTGGGCAACTAATAATAAGAATAAAATTATGCCTGCTAAAAACAAAAAGATGCCACTTGGGATATCAACGATAATTATACTAACTCGAAATGCAGTTTCATATTCAATGGCAAAACAAATAACAACTAAAGACAAGAGGGTTAATTCCATCTTATCTAACATTGGTTTAAGCTGAGTCAACTTGAATACCTCTTTTCTTCAATTTGTTTGTGTTTAAATCGTCTAAACGCTTGATAAAAAGTAAATATCAAGCTGAAACTACATCCGCTGATGAGGAAGATGTCTACATAAGCTGGTGGGTTTAGGAAAGTGTTTACCAATCCTTGAAAAAGTCCTACAATGACTATAGCGAATGAGGTAAGAGCTAAAAATAAAATAAGATATCCTAATTTGTCTACTCTCGGTCTAAGTGGTGACAAATATTTTGCCTAAGCTCTATTCTGCTTGAGTTTGAATTTAAGATTTATTGAAACACCTTTGGTTACAATGGCAATTGGGAATATGCTTTATTTATTCTAAACGTCCTATGCAAGTTTATTAAAAATACTCTATAAACAAAGCGGAGAGCCTGTTTCTATAGTGCTTACCTATGTTAATGCTTACCAGCTTTTGCACCGATGGTTCTTTTAGAGGAACAGGTTGTTCTCTGGGGAGAGTATTAAGATTGTTAGGATAATTACTCTTAGAGAAAGCGCAAAATCATTGGTGAGAAAATGGACAAGACGCTAAAAATCATTATTATGATTACTTCTGCACTTTTTTTATCAATAACCTATTTCGCTGTTGTTGATGTTTTTCTTAATGTTGAACTAAGTCAAAAGAATTTAGAAATAACTGGTCTTCAAAAACAATTGGGCAATCAACCGAACTTTCATTTAGTTACTTCACTTGGAATTTCAACAGACCCAAGAAATGTAACGTATCCTCATCCACATTTTACTATAGAAGGTGCAGTTTATAATTTTGGAAATGAAACTGCTTACAATGCAAGATTAGACATAGTTGCTTATTATAAAAATTATAATAATCTTAAAAATTATCCTTTAGCTTTGAACATGTCTATCCCCTTGGGAAATATAGAAAAGTCTCAGGTAGTTCAAGTGAATCAGATAATAGTCACCGATGATTGGATTGGTAATTATACTGTTAAACCCAGATACAATGATAGCCCTTGAATTGAGAATTAGGTAGAAGCATATTATGTTCCAATTATTTTGCTTAGTCAAGAAACTTGCCTAATCTTGATCGAGATTTTTTCTGTAAGCCTTTTATCGCCAACTCTCCCTAATATTAAGCATGGGCAGTATAGGCAACGGTATAGCGTTAATTCTGATTCTGATAGTTGCTATCTCAGGTCTAAGTCTTTTGATGGTTGAATCTGCATTTGCCCAGTCAATACCTAAACTATCTGTACCAGAATTTAGTTTGAGCTATGTCGACCATTCGTATTATGAGCCAGTAACCTACACTAATTATACAGACCCATATACTGGGCAACAAAAAACAAAGTCAAGTGGCGGCTATCCAGTGGAAAACAAGTCCATTGATGTCACAATTAGAAATCAACCATTCATTTCCACAAGTATAGATGGCAACACAACAAAATTATATTATGAAATACGTTGGAAGGGACATTTTGAGAATTGGACTGATTATGCTTTTAGTGACGTTAATTACAATTATAATGGGAATAACTATTATTATGACATTAATTATGCGGTCCAAGCCACAAATTCAGATTATACCGTGATAAGTTACAGTCCTTCTTTTATAGGCAATATCCAAGAGGGTGGTCAAGTTGATTTTCAAGTGAAAGCACAAGTAGGTTATACCTTCCTGTACTACGGTGGTCACATTCAGGCTATTGGAACAGACTATCACTATGTGACACAAAGGGACTGGAGTAATGCCCAAACAATAACAATACCTGCAAGTTCCAGCTCTGCATCACCAACTACAGTTCCAGAGTTTCCCTCAACAATTCTAATAATCACTTTTCTAGTTGCAGCAACTTTACTAGCTACAATTGTGATTAGACGTAGAAAAAACAAAGGATTTAGACAGCAAAGTTTTTTCCAATTACATCATGAAAAATTATTAAATTAGAGACTGCATCATTATAGATTAAGGCTAAATTATGTGTATGGCAAAAACAGTTGTTTGTTGCCCCAAATGTAAAACATGTCAGCAAGTTACAAGACCTGATAGCAATCATCCATTTTGGTCTATTGATAGACCTTCAGAGTCTGAAGAAAGAACTAGTTCTGTTGAGCAGATATTAGACTGCAAGAACTCAGGATGTAATGAAAAATTCAGTATCTACTGGTATAACAAGTAGCCTTCTATTGCAGATTCTCAGTTCTCTTATTAATTAGCGTATGCCGTTCTTATTTTGTTTGATGTATATTTATGATAATGTCTAATTGTGCAATCGTCTAATATTGGGAAATAAAATCAGTACTTCTAAAAAGTACCAATGTCTTGCGTGTTTTGTTTAAACTATTCAGGGTTAGTAAAAAATAAGATATTCATTAATGTAGCATGTTTGTGGTTGCTTGAGTGAGACAACAAGTTTTCATATACTATAAATGCTCATATAGACAAGCGCTTGTGGCTTGAATGGTTAGCTGTTGCAAATGTGGAAAAACGTTAGGCCAGCCTATCAGAAAAATAGAAAACTCCGTCTTTTGTGTAGAAGTCTACAAATGCAAAAAATGTAGAACGACGTACAAAAAAGCGAACTACCAAATGAACTCAGTTTCCCAGTAGATATTTTCATAAACTACCCAGACAGAGATAAACGCAAAATTCAGAATCTAAAAAAATTTGGATCGTCTCAGGATATTGCAGGCTGTAAAAAACTTTTCTCTTTTAGAGATTTTCTTTGCTATCTTAATCTTAAGATTGTTGTTCGGTTAAATCAAGAATTACTTCCTAAGATAGGAGTTACGAGTTCAAATCTATCGTAGCCGCTGTAATTTCCTAATTTGCCGCGAGCTTTTTCCCATAATTGAGACTAGAAATAATGCCCTAATTTATTAGAGAGCCCAGATATGAGGAAGCTTTATGGCATCTGAGAAAAAATATGAAACAATTGATGAATATATCGCTTCTTTTCCTAAAAAAGTCCAGGTTATCTTAGAAGAATTTAGGAAAGCGATTAAGGAAGCTGCACCTGAAGCGGAAGAGACAATTAGCTACAGAATGCCTGCTTTCAAACAAAACGGAATCTTGGTTTGGTTTGCAGCATTCAAGAATCATATTGGGTTTTTCCCTAAGATTTCAGCTATTGACGCTTTCAGAGAGAAATTGTCTGCTTATCAAACAAGCAAGGGCACAATTCAGTTTCCAATAAATGAACCACTTCCGCTTGAATTGATTAAAGAAATTGTGAGGTTTAGAGTTAAAGAAAACTGCGCTGAAGGCTAATCTTGTTATTTGCTTTGTTTTTTGAAAGTTAAATTTTGCGATTGTTTTCCGAGCTTTGGTTTCAATTCGTTCTTCTCGTGTTACAGGTTTTTGAAAGGGTTATCACTGTTTGTATTATTAGAAAAATAATAATGATGATAATCTTAGTGCTACAGTTCTTTAATTTCTAAGATTCAAATGTTAACTTTCTATTTTCACATAATTACTCTTATATATTACTATTTAATACGCACTGGATCGTTGAGGCAAAAAAATATGTTAAAAACTCTCAATTCAATAGAAGGCAAAATCTCCAACGAACAAACAATAGCTGCAATTGACTCAAATCTAACGGACACCAACTCAACTGAACACGACCTTAACTTTGTTGCAGACTTAAACTACGATACAATAGTAGCTTATCTGCGATGGAAATTTCCTGACAGAGAGCATAACGAAAATAAAAAATGGGTAAATCTGCTTATAGCAGACCTTAATTCAGTAGGAGTAAAAAGTTATTATCAAATTGAAAAAATTATAAACGATAATTTTGAGTTATTTTGCGCCTTTGAGAAAGCTAACCCGCCATCAAACACTACTAACAATCGTTTCTCAGACATTGGTGTAATGAGAATAATTTTAAGTGAAAAATTGAATCCTTAGCCAACGTCCGCCTTTGTTAGCAGAAAAATTGTTTTTGTCTTCACTCCTCATTATAAAAGAGTAGTGAAGCGCCAATTCAATGCAAAACTAGCAATTACGATTTACATTTCGGCTGTTGTTGCGAAATGCAATGGATAGCTCCGAACCCGCATATCAAGTCCACACAATCTACTCCTACCACTTTTCTCTTAGGAAACAGATTTTGCAAAATAGATAATGCTTCTTTATCTTTTGCAGATTGGAATGTGGGAACCAAAACTGTTTCGTTGCCTATGTAAAAGTTCGTGTAACTTGCAGGAAGTCTTTTCTTGTTACATTCCACATTTCCGGGCATTGGGAGCTTTACAATGTTTAGTTTTTTTCCGTCTTGATCGGTGGATTGGCATAGGATTTCATAGTTTTTTCTTAGAGCTTCAGAGTTTTCATCGTTGCCTTCTTCATAGGCGCATACAACTGTAGATGAGTTTACGAATCGAGCAAGATCATCGATGTGGCCGTCTGTGTCATCTCCAACGATACCGCATCTTAACCAAATGATGTGGGTTACACCCAAATAATCTTGTAAATATTTCTCGATTTTTTCTTTACCAAGCTTAGCATTCCTATTCTTGTTGAGCAGGCATTGTTCAGTTGTGAGTAATGTTCCTATTCCGTTAACATCTATGGAACCGCCTTCTAAGACGATTCCGGGTTCAAAACAGTTCAAGTTCATTGCTTGCTTAATTACTTGAGGAATCTGCGCATCCTTCAATAGTTCCTCATATTTTTCTCCCCACGAATTAAAAATCCAACGTACCATCGCCAACTTTTGGTCTTTATTCATGACAAAAATAGGTCCATAATCTCGAAACCACACATCGGCATAGTCAAACTCAAAAAACCGTATCTTTTTTAGATCAATCTTGTTTTTCTCAAATAAACCTGCGATTTTTTTCTTCATGTCTTCGTTTTTGACAAAGAGATTTACGTACTCTTCTTTATGGATTAACTTTACAATTTGGATGTAGGTTTCTTCAACTTTTTCAACGCCGGAGGTGAAGGTTGTGGGGTCATGAGGCCAAGCTAGCCAGATTGCTTCATGTCTGCTCCATTCGGGGGGCATTTGGTAGCCTAGTTCTCGGGGAGTTTTGTCGGAAAAATTTTTTTCAGTCATTATAACATCCTCAGGTGCATTTTTCAGTAATTGAATTATAGGTGTCGGGTCGCCGGTTTTTCAGAAAACCCCATCCTTCTTGAATTTTCTTGTTCTTGCTCAGATCCACCTTAACTACCAACACTTCTTCGTTGGTATAGCTTGCTTCTCCAAGCATTTTTCCAAAGGAGTCACAGACGAATGAACCGCCCCAAAACTTCAATTCCTCTTCCTCTCCGACTCGGTTAACTGAAGCTACATGGACCCCGTTTGCTATGGCGTGGGCACGTTGCACTGTTTTCCAAGCATCATGCCAATCACCATCAGATGATGTGTGCCCTTTAATGTATCCAATTGCAGTTGGGTAAAATATGATTTCAGCACCTTTCAAAGTGTTAATTCTGGCGGCTTCAGGAAACCATTGGTCATAGCAAATTAAGACTCCTATATTGGCATAATTTGTTTTGTAGACGCAGTAGCCTTGGTCGCCTGATTCAAAATAATTCTTTTCATAAAAAAATGGATCCTGTGGAATGTGCACCTTACGGTAAGTACCTGAAATTTTTCCATCTGCATCAATCACGGCAGCTGTATTGTAGTATTTTCCGTTTGAGGCTTTTTCAAATAGTGGTGCAATTATAACTATTTTTTTCTCTTTCGCCAATGCTGAGAAAGCTTTTGTTGATTCTCCGGGAATTGTCTCAGCTAACATGCAAGCGTTCTGTTTTTCTTCTTGGGGGAAATATTTGGTTCTATATAGTTCTTGGAGGCAAACAATTTGAGCTCCTTTTACCGCAGCTTCTTTGATCTTTTCAATAGTTCCTTTCATGTTGCCTTCTACGTCAGCTGAAACTTTGGTTTGAATAAGACCTATGCAAACGACTTTTGTTTTCCCTTTCACTTCATTGAATGGCATTATGTTTCCTTAATTGCAACTATGTGAAGTTTGGTCGTAATAACTTTTCTGAGCGCAATTGCAGGCTAACAAGAGAATCATCTCAAAGCTTAGGTCACTATTGTGCGTCTCTCAGATGGTTGATGGGTGGGCATGAAAATCATTAGCTCGATGACTGCCTGTCAAATGCTCGGGTAAAGTCGTAGTCTTAAAAACAACTGGCTTTTCAGATTGCATTCTGATTTATAGCGTAAAAAGTTTCATAAGCTGACTTCATTATAGAAGTAAGCGGGTGGTCTTGATGGCGTCCCAAGAATTAGATGACTTAGATAAGCGCATACTGAAGTTGCTTCAATTCAATTGCCGACTCTCATTTGCAGAGCTTAGCCGGGAACTAGATATTCCTGAAGCTACAGTTAGATTTCGAGTTAATCGACTTGTTGAGGATGGGATCATAACCAGGTTTGCTGCTTTGGTGAATCCAGCTAAAGTGGGTATGAAAGTGAGCGGTGCCATCTTGCTTAAAATTGATCCTGCTTACTTGGAAGAAGCTTGCAAGCAATTAGTTTCTTTTAGCGAGACGCTTTATCTTTTTCAAAGTACAGGGGAATATGATGTTGTTTCAGTGATTGTTGCCCGAGATATGGACCATCTAAATAATTTGGTTAAAAATACAAAGATGATTTCAGGTGTAAAAGATGCTCGTGTATCGGTGACGACTAGGTTTTTGAAATTTGATCCTAGCATTATGTTGTAAACTTTTAGTTTAGGACTAACATTGAACTTGGATGTTGCTGAATCAGCAAAAAATATTGCTTTAACCATACTTTTCCGCAAGGTTAATACATAAAGCAATATCTGATACATAATTAGACCGCTAAATCCCAAGGGATAAGCAAGCAATCTAAAAAAACCACTGACTTAGGTGAATTGTGACGAAGAAAACAAGTCAAACTAAAACTGAACAAAAAAAATGCTTATCCATAAATCTAGATCAAACTGACAAAAAAATTCTGCAATTGATTCAAGACAACTTCCCCTTAGTGCAAGAACCTTGGCATGAAATCAGCAACATGCTCAAAATTCCAGAGCCTGAATTAATAACGCGTTTAAAACGGCTTATTGAAGCAGGCGTCGTTGTCAAGATTGGACCAATATTTGATTCTTCGAAAATTGGTTTAAAGGCAGCTACTTTAATCGCAATGAAGGTGCCAAAAAGCAAGGTGCCCAATATTGCGCAAATAATTAACCAATATGGCAATGTTTCCCATAACTATGAACGGGAAGATGAATTCAATGTTTGGTTTACGCTTTCAGCCTCAAGCCAAAAGGAATTGGCAAAAACTTTGGACGAGATCAAGCAAAAAACAGGAATAAAAGACTCTGATGTTCTTGACTTGCCCACTATAAACCGCTTCAAGATTAACGTACATTTTCAATTAACTTAACTTTATTATGGTGACTTGACTTGGATGAAATTGATCAAAAACTTTTAGCTTTAGTAATAAAGGGGATTGCTCTCACGCCAGAGCCATTCCGAGAAATTGCCCGAGAATTAGGCATTACCCAAAACGAAGTTATCGGTAGATTAACTGAGCTCAAAAAAGAAGGTATAATACGGAAGTTTGGGGCTTCAATAAAACCTAACAACATTGGCTATTCCGCAAATGCATTAGTAGCTTGGAAAGTACCTGCTGACCGCATCAAAGAAGTCGGATGCCAACTTTCAAAACACCAGGACATTTCACATTGTTACGAGCGCAAACCAGTTGAGGGAAAATGGGAATATAATCTCTACATTGTGATGCATGCTCGGGAACGTGAAAACATTCAAAGTATGGTTAATCAGATTTCAGTTGGACTGGCAATAAATGAGTACAAAATTCTCTACAGCACAAGAGACCTTAAAAGAACGATGACCAGTTCAAGTCGCCCAAACGCTGTTCAGTTTCCAGCATTTGTTCATCCAACTCAAAATCTATCGGAGATGGATAAAGTATGATTAACATTTCCAAACTCTGGTGCGGCGACCCAGGTTCAATGGATCAATTAAGGTATAGTCGCGAAACCCATCAAAAACCTGTTGTGGTTTGGAATACAACTCAACGCTGCAATCTTCATTGTATCCATTGCTACTCGAAATCTGAGAATCAAATATACCTACATGAGTTAACAACCAGCGAAGCGAAAGTTTTCGTTGAAGACTTAGCAGAATTCAAAGTTCCTGTTCTATTGTTTTCTGGCGGAGAACCCCTGCTCAGACATGATCTTTTCGAGATAGCAAGTTCCGCAACGGATGCAGGAATACGAGCGGTGTTATCCACTAACGGCACACTCATAACAGAAGCCAAAGCAAAACAACTGAAAAATGCTGGCTTCTCGTATGTAGGCGTTAGCTTAGATGGCATAGGCGAAACTAATAACAAGTTTAGAGGTAAACCCGAAGCTTTCGAGTTGGCGGTTGCAGGAATCCGAAACTGCATTAAAGCAGGAGTCAAGACAGGAATACGTTTCACCGTTACTAAATACAATATAAAAGATGTTCCTCAAATATTCGATTTTATAGAAGCCCAAGGTATCCCTAGAGTTTGCTTTTACCATTTAGCATATGCCGGGAGAGGAACTGCAATCACAAATGATGATCTTACGCATGAAGAAACAAGAAATTTCATGGACTACGTGTTAGAAAAAGCGGAAACATTTCATAACAAAGGATTAAACACTGAAATCTTAAGCGTTGACAATCATGCTGATGCGGCTTACTTGTACCTTAAACTCAAGGAAAAAGACGCCAAAAAAGCTGAAGATGCACTTAAGCTATTAAAATTAAACGGGGGAAACAGTTCGGGCGCTGGAATAGCCTGCGTTGACTTTAAAGGTAATGTTCATCCGGATCAATTCTGGCAACATTACGTGCTTGGCAATTTACGGACGCACAGGTTCAGTGAAATTTGGGCTGATAAATCTCAACCGCTGCTTCAAGCGTTAAGGAACAGAAAAATTCATCTTCACGGAAAATGCGAAAAATGCCAATTTCTCGACATCTGCAACGGCAATCTAAGGGTTCGGGCAGAAGCAGTTTATGACGATATATGGGCTCCTGACCCCGCCTGCTACTTAACTTATGAAGAAACGAGGCCTAATTAAGAGGCAAAAAATGTGGATGCAATTGACAAACACCTGCATTTGAAAACAAATGAAGTCGCACCAAGAGTGATCGCTTGGGAGTCGACTCGTGCCTGCAATTTTGCCTGCGTTCATTGTCGCGCTAAAGCTCAAAGAGAACCTGATTCAAAACAACTCACCACCCAAGAAGCATTCAAATTGGTTGATCAAATTGCCGTGTTTTGTAAACCCTTTTTTATTATAAGCGGGGGTGACCCACTGCAGAGGTCAGACATTTTTGAAATTGCTTCATACGCTTCAAGTTTAGGGTTAAGAGTGGTCATGTCTCCAAGCGGGAGCAACTTGACTGCAGAAATCTTTGAAAAAATGAGGGGTACAGGTGTAAAAATGATATCCCTTAGCCTTGACGGATCAAATTCGCAAGTGCACGACAATTTTAGACAGGTTCCTGGCGCTTTCAATTCAGCCGTGAAAAACATGTCTTTGGCACGTCAAATGCTTTTTCCATTTCGTATAAACACAACAGTCACTCAGCATAACTTAGATGATCTCTTTAACATTCAAAAAGTGGCAATAGACATGGGTGCGTCTGAATGGGACATTTTTATGCTTGTGCCAACGGGTCGAGGAAAAATTACGATGGAAATAACTTCTGAACAATATGAGCACACTTTACTATCAATCTATAAAGCAAGCCTCACTTCTCCAATTCCTATCAAAATGACCTGTGCACCGCAATACATGCGCGTCATCGCCCAGCAACAAGAAGCAATCTCAAGCCTCAATCAGGCTAAGCCACATACAGGCGGTAGAGGATGCATGGCAGGCAACGGTTTCTGTTTTATCTCTCACGTCGGAGATGTCTTCGGCTGCGGGTTCCTACCAGTTTCGGCAGGAAATGTAAGGCAACGGAACTTTAAAGACATCTATCAAAAATCAAAATTCTTCATCGAACTAAGACATCCTGAGTTGTTAAAAGGCAAATGCGGAATATGCGACTTCAAAGTAAAGTGTGGCGGTTGCCGTGCAAGAGCCTTGGCCGTCAACAAGGCATACTTGGAAGAGGAACCATATTGCACGTATCAGCGGTAAAATTGGATAGAACTTAATTAACCCTTAAAAAACGTTTCTTGTTGACGAGAAACATCATTCTAAGGTGTAAAACTCTCTTGAGTGATTATTGCATTATCTACTTCAGAAGCAATAAGGGCTGCTCCATCGCTGTTTGGATGAACTCCATCCATGAAATAGTCTGAATGATTGATAAAAGCACTGTTTACGTCGACTGTAGGTAAACTAAGATTAGTTGCTACGTTGTCAATTTGCGGAAGGACATTATCGTCAAGAAAAGTATTGTTGTATTCTGGATTATCGGTGAATATTGGCGGTGATTTCACTACGATGACTTGTGGATTGCTGTCAAGATTTTGAAAAGTAGAAATAAGCTGATAATAATCTTCTTGAAAATCATCTTCGTTTTGACTAAGATTTGTGCGGGCATCATTAGTTCCCAACATAACGACGACGAGTTTTGGGTCGAATTGTTGAGCTTTTTGAAATGCCGTCTGAGTCATATACGGTTTTGTAGAATTCAGCGTTACCGTCGAACCGCTGACTCCAAAATTGCTAACACAGTAGTTTGTTCCAAGAAGCATTTGCAGCTTAGCGGGATAACCACTTCCCTGAGTGATGCTGTCTCCAACGCATGCAACACGAATTGGGTCACGAAGGGCTATTGGCTTCACATTCATTATCTGAAACATTGACATGTACGATGTCATGATAATCATTATGACTCCGAATGCCAATATTTTCTTATCCATACGTTCTAGTCCAACCGAAACAGTTTTTGGCAGCAAAATAAAACATTGAATTTTACCATTTTATTTTTCCAATGTGTCATCTGTGCACTAAGGTAAAAACCGCTTTATCACTCGATTAATATGATTAACGGTGTAAGAGTCAGTTTTCATCCAACGAACGTTTACCTAAATATTTAAAAACATTTTTCCAAGAAATCGCTTGAATCTACACAAAGATTAGATAATTATTTTGAGTCGATCTTTTTAGTTCCTTTCAAAGCGTAATCAAAGAATTTTTCAGTCTTACCTTCAAATGTCCATTCTGATCGACTTCTAGTTCTTTTTTCAACCCTTCGCAATTCTGAAAGCAACATGCGATTTAAGTCTCTGGCACTTTCACCTTTGAATTCAGCTGTTACTTCAAATCCGTCAGCGATTGGCTTTAAGGAGATGGTGTTGCTTATTCTTTCCAGCACAGGTTTTATCGCTGTTGGATTCGCGCTGCTTATGGTGGCGAATAGTTTGAATTTTTTCTCAGACGTGATGGTCAAATCCTTGCTGTCCTGCGGACTGTTCACTTATTTTGGTGTTTTTCTGAATGCAGTTGTCCACCAGTTGCCCAATTGCTTTTCGGGGCTTCATAAATAATAATGGTGACTGCTTCCTTTGGGATTCCCATTTCCTCAAAGACTTTGGTTATTCCTTCGACGGTTTTCTTCTTATTCTCCAAGCTCATGCCTTCCCAAACTGAAACCTCAATAACTGGCATTTATCTAACCTCAACAAGTTTTTGTTCAATCTATTATTTGGGGTTTTCTAACTTGCATAAAGTCAAAAAAGTAAATGGGTTGTTGAATTGGCACTTTCAAGTTAGACTTAAAAACAAATATTCATAATAGGTAACGCCAATGCAGAAGCTGTCCAAAGAGCAAAAAATCATTAGACTTATTCTTATTCTGATAGTTTTGAACATAGTTTTCTTTTGTGTTGTTTTTCCTGAGACTTTCAAGCCTGAAAATGCCACTTATGCAAGAGACTTCTCAGCTTATTATATCGGTGAATGGCGGCTAATTCATAATCCAACACAAATATACTACGGTGGAGTCCTACCGAGTGATTATCCAATATTTCCAAACCATCAATCTTTCAAGTATGCGCCTTCATTTTTAATTATCATTGCCCCATTTTCAATTTTAAACTATCAAAACGCTTTGAACGCTTTTGACATATTTCAAATTGCGTTAATTCCAGCCTTAGCTTTCTTTGTGTACAAACTTGTTAAAGACAAAAGTTTTGTCGTTGGCGCCATAACTGCTGTCATAGTTATGATTGACCCCTTGCCTTCGCTCTTAACCAATTCAGCCGGTGTCACCTTAAGTCTTGGCTCTTTTGCACCAAGCTACGCTGTAGGCTACGCCTTAGTAAATGCTCATATTCTCCAGACTATTTTACTCGTAGGTGCTTTGCACTTTGGGTATTCTAAAAAGCCTTGGTTCTCAGCATTACTGTTTGCATTTGGTATACTAGACCCACGCGCCGCACTCTTGGCGCTTCCTCTTCTTCTATGGTATAACAGACAGAAACTGCTTCAGTTCATCGCAGGTTCAGCCATCTTTATAGGAATAACTAACCTGCCTTTCTTCTTCTATTACAACATAGGCTATTCATTTCTGAAAACAGAATTTAACGGAAATATAGCCTCGCAAATGTATCCATATGATTGGATTCCACTCTACGCAATGGCTATCTTAACTATAGCTGAGATAATAACCGCCCTTCAGCATAAAAATAAGCCTCAATTTAAATCCAAGAATAGCAGAAGCGAAATAAAACCTGCATAATGGTAATTCTGTTATTGCACGGCTACAATCACATATTGTTAAATTTCGGGCAAATTGACTTCTAAAACAGCAACCCAACTTTTTGTTGTGAACTAAAATGAAAGCTCAGGTTCTTACTAGAATTGACAAAATCGAGAATCATCCTCTCAGCTACATTACAGTCGAAGATCCTAAACCAGAACCCAATGAGGTCCTTATAAAAATCAAGGCTTGTGGCGTTTGCTACAGTAACCTAAGCATGATTGAGGGCGAATTCAAAGATGTATTTGGAATACCGACGAAATTACCGATTATTCCAGGCCACGAGATAACAGGCGTTGTAGAAGAGATAGGCGCTTCAGCCACGGGTTTCCAGAAGGGTGATAATGTTGGCGTTCAGGTGCTTTGGAAAACCGATGAGTCATGCGAGTTTTGTCTTACAGGAAGAGAAAACCTGTGCCTAAACAAGCAAACCACCGGTGAAACCAGAGACGGCGGCTTCGCAGAATACATAACTGCCCCAAGCAATTTCATTTACCGTTTACCAGACAACTTGGATTTATATGAGAGCTCTCCTCTTTTTTGTCCAGGCGTTACTGCCTATCGTGCTGTGAAACGGGCAAACGTGCATTTTGGACAAAAAGTAGTTGTCATAGGTATTGGTGGTGTTGGTCATATGACGCTTCAGTTTGCACGTTTGGCAGGAGCTGAAACCATTGCAGTTGACAAGGATGAATCTAAACTTGAATTGGCTCAAGACTTGGGAGCAGATCAAGCTTTTACTGCAGACGCTGTAGAAGAATATGTTACAAAAAGCGGCAAACCCGACGTTGTGTTTGTTAATGCTCCTTCTCAGAAAGCTGTCGATCAAGCTTTGAGGATAGTGAAGCGTGGCGGAATAATTGTTATGGGTGTGTTGGGAGATACGCGTATAATTTTTCCCGAAGAATACTCTATTATGGGTAGTGTTGTTGGAACAAGGCATGATATGACGGAAGTTTTAAAAATTGCTGCAAGAGGCAAGTTAAAGGTTGATTGCACCTGCTACCAACTCAGTGAAGCAGAAGATGTTTTAATGAAGTTAAAGCAGGGAAAAATAGTGGGAAGAGCCGTTTTAGTGCCTTGAGGGTCTCTTTTAAGCAAGCCACCTATTAGTGTTCACAATCACAATTTGCTGCTAAAAAACACTCTTTTATTTTGATAACAAGCTATAGCTCTGTCCTTAGTATTTGATTAGAATAATGTATCCAATTTTGCTTTTGCAAATTTGAAATCAACATAGCTTCTAATGGATATCCTTTTGACAAACTTTAAATTAGCGCTTGCTTACTGGAATTTTAAGGAGAATCTGTTTTTGCAGCAATCTTCGGCGCAACAACCTGTTTCGACGCCAAAAAGGGCAATGTTAGGTTTCGTTTTTTCATTGGCAGGCGCTATTCTGATTTTGCTTAGAGGGTTAATCAGGATGCTGGTTGGGGATGTTATCACGTTTGCTGGATCAGATTTGGTTCGTCATCGATTTCTGGCTGGATTAGCCTTAAATATTGTTGGTGGAATCGCAGTTGCCTTCGCCGTTCTAATTTTGGTTGGAGCATACTTCATTTACAAAGGAATGTCCAGCGCTGGAGGAATAATTGTCATTATCTTTTCATTGCTAAGCATTTTTGTTGGCAGTGGTTGGCTAATTGGCTTAATTCTAGGTTTAATAGGCGGCATCCTAGCGTTACTTAAAAAATAACTAAACCGAAGTGAAACGATGCTTAATAGAAGAGAAGAAATCCGCAAACGTCTCACCATCATAGTAGCAAAATTCAAAGAGAAAGGTGCAACTACCCCTGAAAAAGCCATGACTGCGCAAGAACTGGGACTTCCTCCACGATTCGAAGAGGCAATGCACAACCGGCTTGGCAGAACAGGAATTTTCGTGGAGGTTAATGGGAAATATTACCTTTCGGAACAGCGCCTTAAAGATGTTGAAGAAAGAATTTCTTCACTTGGATTCTAAATATCTTAATTTAGTTTTTTAACGTTTATTTTAAATATAGAAAGCTATTTCCATAGTCCAACAATATTACTAATTCAGGCGCAACTTGGATGGAAAGAAAAGATTACCTTCAAACACCAGTCAAACACATAAAAATCGCTGGAGCATTAACCGTTGACCAGTTAATGCAGCAGTTTAAGGGATCAGGTGCCCTTGGCGCTGGAAGGCTATCATCAGCATGCGATATTTACGAGAAAATGGTCAAAGACAAGGATTGCACAATTTTTTTGGCTCTTTCCGGTGCAGTCGTGCCAGCAGGTATGAGGACATTAGTTACTGATTTAGTCAGAAAACATCTTGTTGATGTTATTGTCAGCACGGGAGCATGTATGGTTCACGATGCAATTGAAGCTGTAGGTGGACACCACTACATCGGAGGATGGACAGTTAATGACACTGAACTCTACAAGTATCATCTTTTCCGCATTTATGATATTTTTGTTCCCGAAGAAGACTACGTTAGATTAGATTTCAAATTATCAGAAATGTACGATGACATAGCCGCCCAACACAATGGAGAAAGTTTGGCTTCAAACGAATTCAGCTGGGAAATAGGCAAGCGTCTGACCGACAAAGACTCTATTCTTCGAGCGGCGTATGAAGAGAATGTTCCAATTTTCCTTCCAGCTGTCCGAGACTCAGAATTTGGATTCATCCATTGGCTTCATTCAGCTCAAGAAAAATCCAAACCAGTTCTTCAGGTTGACGCCTTTAAAGATGTGCCAACTATATGCAATATTTGTGGAAACTCCCCAAAAAACGGCATGATCGTCATTGGCGGAGGAGTTCCAAGAAACACTATACAATCGTCCGCCTTGGCATCCAAGAAAGGCTTAGATTACGCAATTGTTATCACTTTGGACAGGCCTGAAACAGGGGGTTTATCTGGCTCAACATTAGAAGAAACTGTAAGTTGGGGAAAAATGAAGGGTCAAGCCGATCACGTAATGGTTATCGGTGAAGCATTGATGGTTTTCCCCTTTCTTGTTGCGTCAGTAACTGAACGTTTAGGCGAAAACTTTAAGCGGATTCCTTTTTTAAAATTTGAAAAACCAGCAAAGGAAGCTAAACCATGAACGGCGATAATGAAAAGTTCTGCGGTAACTGCGATAGCCACAACTCATACATTTATCCAACAAAAGTTTTCTGCTCAACGCGACACTCCCAAAACAAAAATCCGATTGTTGACACTTTATGGCATTGCGAAGATTACAATAAGATAAGTCAAGAATGCTACTGCGTCAGAGAAGCGTTGAAGAAGAAAAACGGCGGCGACTCAGCGCAAAGCTAAAGTTAATAATTGCAACAATGTTTTATTGAAACCTGCAGCCCGTTGGTGTAGTGGTCAAGCATAGGGGCCTCTGGAGCCTCTGACGAGAGTTCGAATCTCTCACGGGCTATTGCTTGTTCAGTTCAATTTTTTCCTATAAGAGCATAAAGCAAGCCCTATAGTCATTTACGATTTTTTAAAAAATATTAAAAAATAAAATCTGCTGTTACTTCATTCTTTTGTAACAGTATGGGCAGACGCTGTAGTCTCCTGTTACGGTTCGTTTGCAGTGAGGACAGATTCTTCCTGAAGTTGATTGTTGAACGTTGTTTGGGGATGAGCTGTAATTGTCTGTCACGGCAGGTTTTGCAGAGTATCGACTGTAAGCTGTAGTTTGGCTGTAGCGTGTGGAAGGTTGATTGTATCGGGTAGAGGACTGACTGCTACGAGGGGTAGGTGGGTTGTATGGTGATGTAGGCGGAGGCGTAGGACGATTTGACTGCGAATATGGGTCAGCCCGGTAAGGTGAAAGCTCTTTGTCAAGTAATAAGTCACGTTTTGGCGAGCGGTTTTTTAACATGAAAGTAACTGGAACTCCAATTGCAACTGCAACAACTACCACAATTAAGCCGATTATCAATGGAGAAAACCCTGAGTTTTGAGGTTGAAGAGTTGGATATACAAACGGCGTATAAGTGGGAGTCACGCCTGTATTTGAGCTGGAAGATGAAGTAGGCGAAGTTGAGGACGGAGAGGCCGCTGAAGAACTAGTTGTCGGACCGGAAGTAGCCACAGTAACACCAATAGTAAAAGTGGTCGACGCAGAGTATTGACCTGTTGCATCCGAAGCAGTAACAGTATACGATCCATCCTGTAAATGAGGAACGGTAAATGATGTGTCTAAGAGATTTTGAAAACCATGTCCTTGCGCTTGCGATTGGACAACAATTCCATTAAATTTTACAGTAACGGGCGTGCCATCTGGGAAACCACTGCCTGAAACTATAATAGTTGAACCTGCTGGGGCTTGACTAGGCATTAATGTTATAGTTGAGTTGCTTTGCGCAAATGTTGTCTTTGATGTCACAGAAAATAAGACAATCGCAATAAGCAAAACCAGTACAGCGGTCACTGTGGCTTGCCTGAATTTAATTTGGCGTTTTGTCACACAGACTCTCCAATCCTATTGTTATCGTTTTCAATTTAACGTTTTTGCAAAGAATTCTCAAGCTACCACAAAGATGAGAGCGGCGTTTTTGTATCCAAGACGCAATTCGAATCTCTCTTAGTGCCTTTTTGGGTGAATTGTATTTTAAGATCGCAATGGAGGCCTTTTTGTGTTTTAGTTGACTGGTTTTTTCCATCCGCTATTGCTGAATCTGGCAATGCAGCCGAAGGGTAGTGCTAATAATAGATCAATTATGGCGACATAGGGTAAAAACTGTAAGTCGAGGCTTGTTTGTAAAACAAGATTAAGAGTTGAGAATGCAAGTAGCAAAAAGACCCCGTTAAGCCAGAATCCAACTTGCCAACCTTTGGTTTTGTAAAAGCCATTAATTATTACAATGTTTGCTACCCCGATTATTAAGGGTTGAACAAAGTATTCTAAAGCCATAAAGAAGGCGAAGCCCAATGGAGGCATGTAATCCATAAATGGTCCTCGTTGACCCGCAAGCAAAGATTGGATTATGATTAAGATCATAACTATTATAAAGCCTTGAATGAACAGTTTTTCAAGCAGACGCATGTTTCTGAAATGGTTGAAGACTTTGTTGTCACTGAGAATTTTGTGCAATCCAATCACCTACTGCTTTAGCTGTTGGTGTCCCACGGATCCCATAATTGTCAAATTCGCTATTCCAATACACTATCCAGCAACCTTTGAGTCCCATGGTTTTGAACAGGTTAAGTCCCTTAATGATATAGTTAGTTTGAGCTGTGCTATCAGTTGTTGACATGCCAAACTCTGTTATCACCACGTTCTTGTGGGTTATCGTTTGCAAATTTTGAATCAAATGTGGAGATAACACTAGAAATGAATCCATGTAAACGTCTAAGCCTACAAAATTGAGTTTCTTGCTCATGTCAATAGGCAGGTTACTTCTTAAAACGTAACCGATGCCAAAGTTAGTGTAAAGTTGAACCGGCAGATTATGGGACTCGACGGTTGAATACATATCATTAAAGTTGGATATGATCTCGTCATCTGTAAACAAAGCGCCCACAGACCAGCTGGATGAAGTTTCTGGTTCATTCATAACTTGTACATACTTCAAATTGTTTCCCCAACGACTGAGGTAGTAGTTAACGGTGTCTGCTGAGTCTCCGTTTGGAATTACAAGTGCAACAGCCAAACCGTAATTGTTTGTGGCGTTGAAGAATATGTCTGTTTTTTGGTTTTGTTGATCATTGTCAACTTGAGGGTTGCATTCAAGTGTTATGCGGATAACTTTGAAACCTAAATCGTGGATTTGGGTGACTTGGTCATAAATTTGGTTGAGATTATCTTGCTCGTAAACATAGTGTATGCCAACTTGGAAAGGTGTCTTCGAATCTTTTGCCGCTGATGTGTAATAATTGTACGGGTAGAAAAGCTGAATAAAAATGAACAAAACACATAATGTAATAATGATAAGGTTTTTTACCAAGCTTTTGTTTGTAAACCCAACTAAGCCTTTAATGGTGTTTGAAGCAAGCTTGCCCATGCGTTCTCTATGTGCTATTTGTGCTTTTATATTTAATCAATCTCAAAGTCGCTTGCCTTCCATTTTTTTGCAAAAGTAATTTATATTTTGAGAGCCAATAAGCACAAGCAGTGTTAGCATGAAACGCGTTGCTTGCCTGATTCTAATTGTAATTATTTTTGTAAGCACGCTATTTTTTGTAAAAACCGCTTCCGGGATAACCGTAAGTGGAACACTTAACGCTGACACTCATTGGACGACAGATAATAGTCCCGTAACTTTTAATGGAACCGTAATGGTGAACAACAATTCAACTCTAACAATAGATCCGGGTGTAACTGTTAACTTAGGTATTTACGGGCTGTTTATATCTGGATCATTAAACGCAATAGGCACCACTGAAAATGGAATTATTTTCACATCCAGCGCCATCGCTAATTACACCATATATCCCTATGCATCAATTTCTTTTGGACCAACAAGTAATGCTTGGAACAACGACACTAATTCAGGCTCAATTATACAAAACTCAAACCTAAACCAAGTAGACATCCAAATAAGCAGTGCTTCACCAAAAATAGACAACTGCGCATTCAGTTTTCAAGCACCATATGTTGCGCCAATTAGCATTAGTGGGGGGTCACCAACAATTTCTGGTAACACGATATCTTACAACGTTCAAGGGTCTAACAGTGGTATAAATGTCAACAGTGTTATTGTTTACTTTGGAAATCCTTCAATTATCAACAACCATTTTCAATGCAATTATTATAACTCTCCAAGCAACGACATTAAGGTGAGCACAGGGTCACCAACGATTAGTAACAATGTCTTTGCAGGAGCTTACTCTAGCTCCAATAACAATGGCATAGACGTGAATTCAGGGACCCCATTGATAAGCAATAATCAGTTTCAAGGCAACGGCTACCTTAATGCCATCGTTGACTCATCCTCAGGCTCCTTTACAATTGCTAACAATGTATTTTCAAACTGCCTCTCGGGCATCACCGCTCAAGCGGGAAGTACATTGGACGTTGAGAACAACTCATTTTTGGAAGGAACCGATGGAATATCCATAGCGCCTGGAGCAACAGTAACAGTTTCGGACAACCTGATCAATCATAATTCACGTTTTGGGATAATTGGTGGCGGAAACATAAATTCTAACACGATTACTAATAATCAAGTGGGGATACACAATCCGCCTTCAGGGATAATTTCTAACAACAACATTGTGGGCAATACAGTGAGCAGTATTGATGCAACAACTGCAAATATTAATGCGGCAAATAATTGGTGGGGAACAACCGATACACAAACAATTAACCAAACAATCTATGATTCAAAAGTTGACAGCAGACTGGGAACAATCTCATTTATTCCGTTCTTAACAGAGCCAAGCTCATCAGCGCCGGCAATTCCCGCTACAACACCAGTTGTTACTCCAGTACCTACACTTTTAGCAACGCCACAACCAACACCTCTATTTATAATTTCAACCCCTACATCTACTCCAAATCAATACTCGCAGACCTTCATTTACCAAGTAGGCAGTGTATTTAACCTAAACATAATTGTGGCAGCCGTAGCTATTGTCATGATTCTCGCTTGGGTTGTTGTAATTTTGGGATATTGCGCAAAACAAAGCATTTCAAAGTATAAAATTAAGAAAACAAAAAGTTAAGTCTAAATTGCAAAAGTACCCAATTATTTGACGATTGATTGAAACTAAAATGGTCAAGAACAATGTCATCTTCGGTGCTTAACTTTTATATGCAAATTCACAATAAACATATCGAGTGCTTTGAATGGCAGACTTGAAAGATTGTCCATTTGGACAAGACATAAAAGACGATTGCAAAAACTGTGATTACTCCAAGAGTAACCATTATGACCCAGCAACGGGAAAATGCGTTAAAAGATGACCCGTTTTAATTTTTGTGAATGTTAAAAGCAAATAGCACACAAATGTTCTTCCGGGTTAGCTGTGAGTGATAACCTACAACCACATAGACTTAAGAACCAAAAATGGTTCAGTTTTTTGGTGAAAATTTTGAAATTTCTTGTTATAGGTAAGGATGCAGATTATGGAGGTCCAATGAGCCCAGCTGACCTTTTGGTCCTTTTTGAAAATGTGTATATGCCGAGCTTTGAGATGCTAAAAAAATGGGAACAAGACAAAAAAGTTGTTGGCGGCTTTCTCGCAGCACAAAGAGCAGGAGCAATAATAATCGATGCTTCTTCAGCCGAAGAACTAAGCAGTTGGATGACAAGTCTACCGTTTTGGGGGCGACTTACTTGGGAAGTTATCCCTCTTCAAACTTTCCAATCAGGAATTGACGATTTAAAACGGCAGACTGCTGAAATGGAGAAAATGGTTTCAATGACTCAGAAATCTCAGCAACAACCTCTTCCTTGATCACGAACCTTTCGTGGATCTCCCCTCTTAGTCCACTTTATTTTCTTGTAGTAAAGCAGACCATACAAAAAGCAAGCGCTAAGTTAATAAGGACAAAATTTGTGAGGTATAGATATTAACCCTGCTTTACTCTAAGTGTTAAGTCTTGACTAAAATGAATATGGGGCTTCAGGTTTTCGAGTTAAATAGCAAGGAAGATAATCCTTTTCAGCGGAACTTCCGTTTCGCTGTAGTTGATTTTAGTAAAGCCGAGAGTTATCCATCAAATTTTGTTTGTATGCTCCCGTTGAAATTGGGGGCTGGAAAAACAGATAGCGTTTTCTTAAAGCTCTTTGGAAACAAAAGTTTAGAGCAAGCTAAAGTTTTGTTAACTGCAGCTTTGAAAGCAGAAAATGATTCTGTAATTAAAGCTGAAATTGAAAGAAGACTAAAACTGCTTGATCCTGTACAGTCATCACAAATTAAATGCAGTTCATGTGGCAAAGTTTTTCATCCCTTAAGAATAAGACGGTACCGCAAGAATTTTTGTCAAGCCTGCATGAAAAAGCGATATGGAAATCGATAGTTTTTCTTACTTAAATTTCAGATAGCAATTTGTAACAAAATCAAAACTATCCAACTCCCTTTTTTGATTGAATAAGGTCACCCAATAGTAGGCAAGCTTATTGGACAGAAAGACTATCGAAAAGTATGATTTTGCAAAGAGCGTTCTACCAACAAGAAGTGATGAGAGTTGCAAGGGAGCTTCTTGGAAAGACTCTGGTTCACGAATCCCCCGAAGGTGTCACTGCAGGCAAAATAGTTGAAACTGAGGCCTACATGGGTCCTGAAGATCAAGCGGCTCACAGTTCTGGCGGTCGAAGAACACCTCGAAATGAGGTTATGTACGGACCTAAAGGGCATGCATATGTCTACTTTATTTATGGTCTATATTACTGCGTTAACGTAACATCAGGTATTGTGCCAGGGAAACCTGAGGCGGTTCTTCTAAGGGCGCTTGAACCAGTTGAAGGCGAAGATATTATGACAAAGCGTAGAGGCGTCCATGAGGGTAAGGCTTCTAAATTGACCAATGGCCCAAGCAGGTTATGCATGGCAATGGGCATATCTAAACTTGAAAATAAGGCTGACCTAACAGCTCCACCGTTATACATAACGGACGCTTCGTCAATTCTTAAGGGAGATATTGTGGAAACTACTCGCATTGGCGTAGATTACGCTGGTGAATGGAAAATTAGACCTTGGAGATTCTACATTAAAGGAAATAGATTTGTTTCGGTAAAGTAACTGTTTCTAACGTCGCTAGGTTGTGTGAATGCTTTTTTAGTATTCATTTTTTTGCTTTTTGTTTTTCTGTTTTTTTCCAAGGTCTTTTGACGCCGTCGTTATCCCAGTAAGCACAGCACATTCGAACGGTGACATACATTTTTACATTGTTATTGTAACAAAACTTTTTGGTCGTAACCTCAGTTTTAATGCTTCCCGGAAGAGTAATTAAGTCAGCTTTTTCTGCCCTTTCCATTTCTTCTTCATTTTGGGGGTCAATACCGCCCTCATCATTTAGCAGTTTTTGATTTACAGGCTCTTCGGTGTTTGCCACAAATTTGCAATTGTAACAGTTGGTTCCGATAACCTTCTCTTGCTTGAGGTTATTTTTGCTCATAAAATCATCATTAATCTACATTGGGATTTCCCGTATAAAGTTTTTGAGATCGTGGTTTACTCTGTTGAAGCTTATTAATAATGAAAACTTGTTCGAGGATGCTTGCATTAGGGGATTACTGGCTTGTCATCTGGCACATGTTTCTTGAGAAAATCTACCCTTGCAGTTAGCAAAGGCAAAAGCTTCTCAACTGCAATAAACGCGATTGTAGCATAGGCTATTCCGCCTAAAACGTCCGTGAAGTAATGTTCACCAAGATAGATTGCACTAAACCATGTTCCAACAGGAATTATCGCCACTGGAAGAGATTTCCATTTCCACACTTTAAAAGCAAAAAGAAAAACCAACCAAGGCATAGCTGAATGCATGCTTGGGAATGCCGCGAAAATGTTTGGACTTAAAAAATCAAACAATGTCTTGTAAACTGGAAGACCCAGATTGACATCCACCGATCCGGTTAGGACTCTAATCACTTGTGGCCCAGCATATGCTGGGTTAAAGACGGAGCTAAACTGGAACCACGGTGGTGCAACAGGGTAAAAAAGGAAAGTCAGCAATGCAGCGTAGGTTAATACTCCAAAAGCAATGAGGTATTTCCAATAGTTCTTGGGGCTTTTCTTCCAAAGAACAAAGGCGAAGATGGTAGGCACAAAAAAATATATTCCATAAAAGACAGCTCCCACATAATCTAAAACTGGGAACCTAAAATTTTGCTGAAGAATCAAAGATGGAATCTTTCCGAACATTTGGATATCCAAATTACGTGGTCCCCCATGAAGAATGTCCAAATCGATGCTGCCTACAACGCTATACATGATTTCGTAAGATATGAATACTGTAACAAAGGGCAACCAATCTTTTAAAGCACGCCAAGTTCGTTGGTTATACGCAGCATAGAATAAGACTCCTAAAACAAGGAATTCCGGTCCAGGAATAATTTTATATTCTATACAGAATGCCGTAATAGCGATGGCGTAAATGGCTGAAAAAAGCAGAACAAAGAATCTTGAAGAGTGATAGTCAAATCCTAAGTCGATCTTCTTCAACTTATCAAAATTTAGTTTCAGATTCTCTTCTTCATCTTTCTTTACCATTAACTAATCGTCCAGCTTTTCAATTAGTTTGTGCAATCCTTTTAAAATGCCTTTTCCCAATTCCGCCCAAAAACCCCAATAAATAAAATATCTTGAAAAAACATTTCTCAAATAAAAAAAGCATATAGTAATTCAACAACTTTAAGAACATTAGAAAGTTTAGAAACCACAAGAAACTTTAGTGACCTTACAACCCCTATACCGCCTGTGAGACAATGGAAAAAGTATGGGAAGATCTAAAAAAAATCGACGCCCAAGCTGATCAAATTCAGAGCGATGCAAAAAATAAAGCCAAAAAAATTGCTCTTCTTGCAAAAGAGGATGCTGAAAAACTTATTTTAAACAGTAAGACTTACGCTGAGGAAGAGTCCCAGAAAATTCATTCAAGGGCTATTCAGGAAGCTAATCAGAAACGAGATGAACAACTAAAATTAAGCCAGGAAGCTGCTGAGAAACTTAAAGGACAAGCTGAAAAGCGAATGGAAAAAGCGGCTTTGGCAGTTGTGAACTCAGTCCTTGGGGAAACTAAACCTTGAGTCAGACAACTCGTTACGCACCTGTTCTTGCTAAAATTGGAGCAGAAAGAAGCAAACTGCTCAGCGAAGGCAAACTTAAGGCACTTACAGAAAGCAGAAGCCTCACTGAACTTACAGTTCAACTGCGAGATACAAGTTACCAAGAACAAATTGCCAAAATACCCCTGCCCCTTACAAGCCGAAAACTTGAAAGAGCATTCAACGAAAATCTCATTGAAGCTTACATAAAAATTATCAAAAACTCACCTAAAAAAGCAAGAAACTATCTGAGCTTATATCTTTTAAGATTCGAAATTGAACATATCAAGATGCTTTTAAAAGCAACTAGTGCAAAACTGACTCCCGACCAAAAGTCAGCTAAAATATATTTTTCAGTTGAAGACTACCTAAAGAAACATGCGGCAATAGAAGAAGCAATTAAGGCTTCAACTGTAAATCAACTTATTCATGCTTTTAAGGGCACAGAATATTGGTCAGCTTTGAACACTGGGTTAAAAAATTATGAGGAAAATGGTTCGACAACATGTTTTGATGTGTTTATAGATAAGTTCTTTTACGAAAAGCTTTATGAAAGTTATAATTGTCTTCCGAAAAGAGAGAAGCCGTACGCTTCTTTTTATGCAAGCATTGAAAACGATGGCTTTACGCTTTTGACGCTGTTAAGAGGAAAACTTTTGGGTCATGAACCAAATTGGCTAAGATTGGTAATTCCTCAAAACTACTTCAACCTCAGTAAAGCAACGGTTGAGGCTTTGGTGTCCGCAGTTGATTTTGAGGCAACTTTTAAAATTGTTCTTGACAGTTATTATGGCAAGTATTTCGTTAAAACGCAAAACCCCGAAGAAACAGTTGCAAATGCTGGGAAAACCTTCAAGAAAGCGGTGTTTCAACATGCTAAATCGAGTGCGATTAGTGAAACTTTTAACATGGGGTCACCGCTTTCCTTCATGACACAAAAAGAAGCAGAAGTGTTTAATCTAACAGTTTTGAGTTTGAGTGTATCCTCGGAAATGAAGCATGACGATCTGCGAAATCATCTTTTACTTTAAATCTTTTTAATTCCAATTATTTCGTTTTTTCTTTTCGTGTAAGCACTACATCAGTGTGGATAAAATTCTGTTTAAACGGCTGAAACTCTGATCCTGTGCCTTGATAGAACTTGCTAAACCACTCGTAGAAATGCAGTCTTAAAGTGTGGATAAAAACGATTAATCCTTCAAGTGCAATCACAAAAATGTTTCCGCCAACGATGACTATGCCGGCGATAACCAAGCCTATGCCTGAAGAGCCACCTATCAATGCAGCGACAGTATACGTTACAAGAAGTAATGCCCAATGCGCCATAAGCAAAGCTAGTATTCGACTGTAAGAAATAGTGTTGCTAAGCAAACGTGTCATTAAGTCTCCGCTTTCAAAAAGGCTTTGCCCAAACGATCCTTCATGAGTTTCAGAAGACAATTCCGCTTCACCCTGAGCTTCAATTGATCGAGATGAAAGATGTGAAAACGCAATGAAAGTTGGCTTTGCTAGAACCATTAAAATGAACGGAACTATAATTAACAGTACTGGTCCTGAGAACCATACTGCAAGATTTAACTTGTAAACAACGATAAGGTAAACTGAACATAAATAAAACGCAATTTTAGGAATGGACCAGAAAACTGCGTTCACATAATCATGTTTAAGTGCAAAGTTCGCCATCTCCAAAACTAATCCGAAAACGATTTGCGCAACACCTATGCACAGAGCGAAGATTAAGAAGCTGAAAACGTTGTTGACGGGGTCGAACCATAAAGGTCCAAATATTGCCTTCCCAAAGAACTCACCATACAGGATTCCTGCAGCTATGGCGGCTATCCCGCAGGTAGCCATGATCCAGCATACGTTTCTTATTCCTTGATTTTTCCTAATCAAGAAAAACATTGCCAATCCGCCGAAAAGCAGAATTAAGCCATGGCCCATGTCACCAAACATCAACCCAAATAGAATTGGAAAAGTTATTGCCATAAATGGTGTTGGATCTATCTCATCGTAGTGTGGTAAACCGTATAGTTTTGTTAGTTCTTCAAAAGGTCTTACAAACCAACTATGGCTAATCATCGTAGGAGGATCAGCAGATTCAACCACTTCGTTTGCCAAAACTAACGCTTTTCCATCAAGCATTCTGGTAACTTTTTCATTAAGTTCATGAAATTTTTTCTTAGGAACAAACCCTTTAACCGTTGCAAGTCTCCCAGATTGAAGAATTTTTTTCTCCGCATTAAGAAGAGCAAGAATGTTCTCTGAGTTTTCTTTCCATGAGAACAAATTATTTTTGTTTTCATTTCCTAATTTGCTTAAAGAAGCGCAAATTGATTTTTCTTTCTCTGTATTTTCTTTTAATCGGTTGTCAACTTGTTTAAGCGCTTGGGTTATGTCGTGAGGTAAATCTTTTGGAAGATGAAAGATTTCAGCGTGATATGTTCGCATGATTTTCTCGATGTCTGCTTGATGTTTAACAGAGGTTGCTAAGCAGACAAAGGTTGCTTCTTTGGTCAAAGAAACACTGTTTATAAAAATAGGCAATCCAGCGAGGGCTGTTTCTAATCCACCCAAATTTTTGGCGGGTACACTTGCTATCGCGACATAAATTTGCTTTAGTTGTTCCATGGCAGCAAGGTCTGCTCCTACGCTATTCATCCTTGTCAACATATCTTTAACATGGTTTAATTCAGCAGTTTTTTCTTGCAGACTGGATAGAGATGCATTTAGGTTATCCGTTTCTTTTTTCAAAGCTGAAATTTTTGAGCTGTTGTTTTCCAAAAGAGCCTGCCAATTTTCTGCTGTAACCTGCATTTTAGTCGGTTCTGATACTTTGAAAATGCTCAAGAGACTTGTTTTTTCTTGAATAAGTTGGTTAATTAAGCTGTTGACATCTGCGAGGGACTCCTCAACCTTCTGGATGCTCTGATTATAATCAGTTAATCCTGCATTGTCTTGAGTCGTTTGCTCTATATGGAATTCTCCGAAACTGCTAAGGGCTTCCAAGACGGACTCAACGTCTTTTCTAACACAAATTATTGATGTGGAAGTCATTCTTTCGGGTCGCAACATTTTTAACAGGTTGTTTGATTTACCAGCAAACATTTAAAGTTATATTTGGCGATGGCATGATTGGCTACGTAATAGGCGACGGTGACATGATAACTGGCTTTCAACTAGTGGGTGTTGAAGGCGTCGAAGCTACCTCAGCAGATGAGGCTAGGCAAGCCCTAAATAAAACACTGAGCCGCACTGATGTCGGTATCATAATTATGAGCGAAGCATTCTTAGCTGACTCAGCCATTCGCGATGAAGTTGACAAAATACGTCAGGAAAGGGTAACACCATTAATTTTGGCCATTCCGGGAAGCAAAGGACCTGTAAATGAAATGCAGTTATCCGCCATAATCAGTAAAATACTAGGCATCAAAATGTAACGGTGAAAGTTATGATTGTTAAAGACGGAGTTTCAGCAATTGCAAGCGAAGTTTTAGGCGATGCGCAAAAAGAAGCAGAAGCGATATTGTTAACAGCTGAAAATGAAGCAAAAGCGACCTTAAAATTAGCAAAAGCGCAAGCGGACCAAAACTATCAAGCTATAATCACTCAGGCTAATACAAAAGCAGAAGCTGAAAAAAGAAAAATTGCTTCTGTAACTGAAGTGGATATGAGAAACCGTTTGCTTCAAACAAAAGAAGAGTTAGTTGACCAGGCTTTCGAGAACGCTGTCAGCAAACTTAAGAATTTTGTAAAAAAAGACGAATATCACGATTACCTATTCAAACTTATAGAAGATGCTTGCGAAAGAATCGGCCAAAAAAAACTCGTTATTAATTTAAATGCAAAAGATCAAGAATGGTTAACCCAAGATATGCTGAAAAGTTTATCTAAGAAGTTAAAGTGTGATTTGGCAATATCTGATAAAACTGATGATTACATTGGGGGAAGCGTAATACAAACATCTGACAGCAAAATAATCTATGATGTAACTATAGATAATCGGTTGAAAGAACTTAAGCCGCTTTTGCGTGTTGAATTGGCAAAAATATTGTTTGGAGAGGCGTAATACGCAATGGTTGTTAAAGGAAGCGTAATTAGAGTTGCGGGACCAGTCGTTGAAGCAAACGGCATGTCACAAGCAGTTATGCACGAAATGGTCGAAGTCGGAACTGATCGTTTGATCGGAGAGATTATCCGTTTAGAAGGCGAACAAGCCACAATTCAAGTTTACCAAAACACCTCCGGACTCAAACTGTATGAGCCGGTTTTAGGCACAGGAAGCCCCCTGTCAGTGGAGTTAGCTCCGGGAATAGTAGGTAACGTTTTTGACGGTATTCAAAGGCCACTTGAAGAACTAAAAAATCTCACGGGCGCATTCATCAAACAAGCTGCTGGAGTAACAGCTCTTTCCAGAACTAAGAAATGGACTTTTGTACCGACCGCGAAAGTTGGGGCCAAACTTTCAGGCGGCGACATAATTGGAACAGTACAAGAAACAGCCCTTTTTGAACACCGCATACTAGTTCCAGTTAACATTCAAGGCAAACTAGTAAAGATTGCACCTCAAGGCGACTACACAGTCACCGAAACAATCGCTACCCTTGAATCAAACGGAGCCGAAGTTGAATTACCTATGCTTCAGAAATGGCCAGTCAGAGAACCGCGCCCACACACTCGCAGGCTGTTTGCCACTTCTCCATTAATCACCGGGCAACGTGTCATTGACACCTTCTTCCCCGTTGCAAAAGGAGGAAGTGCAGCTATCCCAGGTCCCTTCGGCTCAGGAAAAACCGTCACTCAGCAACAACTAGCAAAATGGTCAGATGCCAACATCATTATTTACGTAGGCTGTGGTGAACGTGGCAACGAAATGGTTGATGTGCTTGACAGTTTTCCCAAACTAATTGATCCCACAACTGGACATCCACTTATGGAACGAACAGTCCTTGTCGCTAACACAAGCAACATGCCTGTATCTGCACGAGAAGCCAGCATCTACACCGGCATCACTCTTGCAGAATACTTCCGAGACATGGGCTACGCTGTTGCGTTGATGGCAGATTCCACAAGTAGATGGGCAGAAGCGCTTCGAGAAGTTTCAGGACGACTTGAAGAAATGCCTGCTGAAGAAGGTTTCCCTAGTTACTTGCCATCGCGTCTTGCTGAATTCTATGAACGCACGGGCGTTGTTGAAGTATTAGGTTCAGGTAAACGTGTCGGTTCCATATGCGCTATCGGTGCAGTTTCGCCTCCTGGAGGAGATTTCTCAGAGCCAGTCACTCAGCACACGAAACGTTTCACACGGGTCTTCTGGGCATTGGATGCTGAACTTGCAGCTGCAAGACATTATCCATCAATCAACTGGATGGCAAGCTACAGCGGATATATCCAGGATCTTGCAGGATGGTGGCATAAAGAAGTAGATAAAAACTGGAATAGCTACCGCGAAGAAGCCATGCGTATATTGCAAGCTGAAGATGACCTGAAAAACATCGTAAAACTAGTAGGTCCAGAAGCCTTGCCCGACAAGCAGCGCTTGATTTTGGAAACCGCCAGAATCATCCGAATTGGCTTTCTTCAACAAAACGCCTTAGATGCAATTGACACCTACAGTTCCCCGCAGAAACAATTCAAGATGTTAAAGATAATTGTGGATTTTCATAGATTAGCAGACAACGTGGTTAGCAAGGGTGCACCAATCTTCAAAACTACAGAAATGCCAATTACAGAGGAAATTTTGCGTATGAAATCTTCGATACCTAACGATAAAGTTGATCTTTTAGATGATTTAGAGAAGCGAATGTATGAAAGCTTCGCAATGTTGGAGGCAACACTGAGGTAATTGCAATGGCTACAAAATTAAGCAATGGTTTAGAGTACAAAGGCGTAGCTTCAATTTCAGGTCCAATTATTGTCGTTGAAAATGTGCAAAATGTTGGCTACGATGAACTCGTTACTGTTAAAACCCAAAACGGCGAAGAACGTTTGGGCAAGGTCATTCAGATCTCCCAGAAAGCAGTTATCGTCCAAGTCTTCGAAGGCACTACTGGCTTATCCCCATCTGAAACACGCACTCGCTTCCTTGGGCATTCTCTAGAAGTTCCAGTATCTACAGAAATGCTTGGACGCATCATGAACAGCTTTGGCGAGCCCATCGATGGACACCCAAGATTCTTCACTGAAGAAAAACGTGACGTCAACGGTTATCCGTTAAATCCAGTTTCCCGAGAATACCCTAAAGAATTCATTCAAACAGGAATCTCTGCTATTGACGGCTTATGCAGCCTAGTCCGAGGACAGAAACTTCCAGTCTTCAGTGGTCCAGGCTTAGCCCACAATGAACTTGCCGCCCAAATTGTTAGGCAAGCTCAGATTCGCAGTGGAGGCGAAGACTTCAACATAATCTTCATTGCCATGGGTTTAGAACATGATGATGCCGCGTTTTTCCAGAAAAGCTTCGAAGAAACAGGCGCCATAAAAAACGTTGCAATGTTTCTTAACTTAGCGGAAGATCCACCAGTTGAACGTATTATTACACCCAGAGCAGGCTTAACCTTAGCTGAATACTTAGCGTATGACCAAGATCGACATGTCCTCGTGATCATGACAGACATGACTAACTATTGTGAGGCTCTTAGGGAAGTTAGCGCTTCCATGGAAGAAGTGCCCAGCAGAAAAGGTTACCCAGGTTACATGTACAGTGACTTAGCAAGCTTATACGAGCGGGCTGGCCGAATTCATGGTAAGAAAGGCTCTATTACACAGATGCCAATTTTGACCATGCCAAACGACGACATTACCCACCCAATCCCAGACCTTACAGGTTACATTACTGAGGGTCAAATCGTTTTGTCTCGCTCTTTAGAGAAGCAAGGTATCTATCCGCCAATCTATATATCAACAAGTCTGTCACGACTTATGAAAGACGGAATTGGCAAAGATAGCACTCGAGAAGACCACGCTAACGTTTCAAGTCAATTGTATTCCGCTTACGCCCAGTATAACTCCGTGAAATCACTCGTAACCATTATTGGCGAAGAAGGCTTGGGGCAGCGAGACAAAGATTACTTGCGGTTTGGCGAAGCATTCGAGAAAACCCTCATAAACCAGGGAAAAAACGAAAACCGAACAATTGAACAGACACTTTCAATTGCTTGGGATGCGCTATCACTGTTGCCTGATGAAGAATTAACCAGCATTAAGCCTGAATACATCCAGAAGTACTATCCTAAATTTGATAGTGAGGTCAAGTAACAAAATTGTCCTCTGAAAGTGTTAGCCCCACAAGGATTAATTTAATCCAGACAAAAAAAACCCTAAAATTAGCTGAATCTGGGCGAGAAGTCCTCGAACGTAAACGTGACATTTTGATACGTGAGCTAAGGAACAGCATTTACGAGGCTGAAAGAACCCGTGAGGAATTGTTGGCAACTCTTGCAAAAGCCTATTCAAACCTACAGGAAGCCAACATAGTTAAGGGTTCTGAAACTATCGCTAACGTCGCTTTAGGTTCAAGCGCTGAAGCTAATTACCTCATTGATTACAAAAGCATCATGGGTGTCACTGTTCCTACCTTAAAATTTCAAGGTGAGCTAGATGTGAAGCCTGATTACGGGTTCGCTAGCACCAGCGTGGAACTAGACAAAGCTTTCAAGCAATTCTACAAGGTGCTTCAATTAATTGCTGATTTGGCTAGAGCAGAAGGAACAACATTTCAAATAGCTAATGACGTTCGAAGGACTCAGCGTAGGGTTAACGCATTAAACTATGTCCTTATTCCTCGATACCGCGACATAGCTAAATCGATTGAACTAGTTTTAGAGGAAAAAGACCGAGAAGAATTTGTTAGAACTAAAATAATCAAACGTGTAATTAAGGAACGTGAATAAAAATGAAGTTCAGCAGTCAAACCATACAAAAAATCTTAGTTCCCACCGACGGTTCTGATTATAGCATACATGCAGCCGAATACGCCATAGGCATTGCCAAAGGACATGACGCTCAAATTATGGTCGTTTATGTCCTTGACGAAGTTGTTATAGACCGATTCACCAAAATAACCGAACGTGAGGATATTGAGCGAGAGCTCAAAATAGATGGTCAGCGTTACATCAATTATGTTCTGGGTTTAGCTGAGAAAGAAGGCGTAAAAGCAACTTCACTGGTAGCAAAAGGAAGACCCTTCGAACAAATTGTACATCTGGCTAACGGATTAAACATGGATTTAATTGTAATGGGTACATATGGTCGGCGAGGTTCAGAAAGAATACTTATCGGTAGCGTTGCTGAACGAGTGATCGAATACGTCAATTGCCCTGTTCTAGTAGTAAAATAAGATTGGTTGGAAAAAAAATAGTGACAAGTAGATTAGACGAAGATTTCAAGAATTTTAACCTTGGAATTGAACGAATTACAGAAGAGGAAATAACAAAAATCCGCCAAGAAATCAGTGCACTCAAAGAACAAGCAAATAGAATGGGCGAAGCACTTTGAACCCTTTCCCGAATGAAGAGAAAAGAAGTTAGCGCATAATAAAGTTAATAGCTAAGCTCGTTGTGTGCTGTTTTATTGGAGAGAATTCAGCTTGAAAATTAAACTAATATTCCTCGTCATACTTCCGCTAGTACTTCTGCCTCTCATGGGCGTAGCTGCTGCTTTAACAATTTCTACTGTTCAAAATACCACGCCAACAACAACAGTCGGACAATACGATCGACTGGGCATAGCACTCAGCGCTGGACTAGCTATCGGTTTATCCGGATTAGGTGCAGGACTCGCAATTTCTGCTGCCGGTAGTGCTGCAATCAGTGCTTTGGCTGAAAAACCTGAAACGTTCTTTAGAAGTTTCCTAATTGTGGCATTGGCTGAAGCATTAGCAATTTACGGTTTAATTATGGGTATTCTACTCTGGCTTAAATTGTAGACGATCCATTTTTAAAGACAAGATTGATGCTGGTTGAAAACCAGTTTCCCTTTTTAGTTTCTTTAGACCACAAAAGAATAGACACTTCATGAAAGCTATTACTATAGGCATTCAAAGTCTTACGGTTGCTAGATTAAAGCTTTCGATTTGTGCAATTGAATATTTTTTCAACAGCGTCAGCTATATGCAAGAAGTGTTAAATAATACTTCGAAATAAAACAGCGGAAGGCGACAAGATGGACAAATGGGCTGATTACTTAATATCTGCAGTTAAAACCAACCCCGACCAAAAACACATAGATTTTGTTGAATGCCACTCCGATTTTGGCTGCGTAGTATGCGAACATATTATTATTTCCAGAATTGACCTTATTTCAAAAATAAAGAATGGGTGTACTTACGCCACAGTTTTTAGAACTCCTATGGGTAAATGGCGCAAAGGTCAAGATGTTCGTTTAGTAACTCTGGATGGCAAAGACTTTCTTCGAACTGACTCAATAGACACTATTGCTTCCGACAACTTCGAAGACGTTCCAGAATTATAAACGAAGAAGAAAAAAAATTGATCCTTCTAAACTTCGATTTATTTTAAGTAAATTAGTTATACCAACATACCGCAGGTTCAGGCAAGCACTTGTTACAAACACTAGCCAACAACATATGCTTAAATTGCCTATCAAGAGATAACTTATTTGAGGTCTCATTTTGCCAATGAATAGGCGTGAATTTATTAAAATAGGCGCTGCAGCCGCTATAGGTGCGGGAGTGGCAAGCGCAATTGAAATTCCTATTTTGCAAAACAATGTTAATAATGAGAAAAGCAGCGCAAGCCAGTTGCAAAGCCAGGTGACTCAGGGTCAACAGGTATTCTTAACACTAAACGCAAATGAGCAAGCGGCAGTGGAAGCTTTAGCTGAAGCAATAATCCCAACTGATAGCACCGGTCCTGGAGCAAAGGAAGCGGGAGTTGTATATTTTATCGACCACATGTTAGCTGGAAATTACGGTAAAGGTGGCAATATGTTTCTTCAAGGACCGTTTATCGTGCCACAAACCGGCGCATTAACAGTTATGGGCGCAGTCTATCCGTCTACAACAAAGGTTCCTATAACATATACAAACGGAACAATAGCGCCAAGATTACAGGCAGGAACCGCTTACCAGTATGCCTTCAATCCAAGAGAATATTGGCGACGAGGAATAGCATCGCTTGAGAGTTACTGTGTAGCAACTAAAGGAGGAAACTTTGAAACTCTCTCTTCATCAGTTCAAGCAACAGTTATTCAAGATATGTTCAATAATAGTCCTAGCAACACTGCGCTGCAAACAGCTTTTCAGGCTCCAAATGCAGGAGAGTTTTATAATGATGTTTACGACATGGTCGTCGCAGGATTCTTTGCTGATCCCATACATGGAGGTAATCAAGGTTTGGTAGGGTGGGACTTAATCGCTTTCAATGGAAACTATTGGGGGGACGATATCGGTTTGGGCGCAAGGAAGTTAATGGTTGCGGGTACGCCTACTCGGTTAAAGCCAGCAAGCCTTGGTGACCTTCAGAAATCAGGGAAGGCGCTATAAAATGTCGACACCAATTACGCATCCACAAACAGACGTTGTAGTCCTCGGTTTAGGGCAAACTGGTGGTCCAATCGCAGCTGAACTAACCGCAGCAAAATACAATGTTGTAGGCATAGATAAGGGTCCATTTTGGGATTACAACACTGATTGGATACAAACTAACAAAGACGACGAATGGGCCATTAACATAGAGAGAAAATTTGATCACCCGCTTTACATTTCAACATACACAATTAGAAACACCATGAATCAGTTCGCTATACCTGTAAGACGTTACACAAAAAATGTTCAATACCACGCATTAGGCCACGGAGTCGGTGGTGCAGCAACTCACTATGGTGGCGGTTTAGGCAGGTTTTCACCTTGGTCATATCAACCGGTTACAATGTCGATTGAAAAGTATGGACAAGATGGTTACAATACATTTTTGAGTAATGTTACAGGCGGCACACCGGACCTCGAAGATTGGCCAGTCACCTATGACGACATGGTGCCATACTATAACTCATGGGAACAGGCAATCGGTGTAGTGGGAACAAACCAAGACCCATTCATACCAAATGCAACGTTTCCAATGCCTCCTCACCCCGAAACAGCATATGCACCTATTTTTAAAAATGCGGTCACAAGCTTAGGTTATACTCCATATCCGTCGGTCAGCGGCTTGATAAGCGGTGGTTATACAAATCAATATGGCATAACTAGAAATGGCTGTGTTTACTGTGGTTGGTGCGGAGGTCTCTGCAACTACCCTTGTGAAGTAGGAGCCAAAAGCAGTTCTCACGTTACAACAATACCTGCGGCAGTGAACACCGGTTTATTTGACATGCGATTAGATTCATACGTATTTCGCATTGACACAGATACTTCTGGCAAACCAACAGGCGTTAGATATTATGACGCGACTGGCAAAGTACATGTTCAACCTGCAAAAGTTGTCTTCAACGGCTTATGGGGCTATAATCTGATACGAACAATGCTTCTTTCAGGAATTGGTCAACCCTACGACCCAGTCAGTCACACTGGTTCATTAGGAAGAGGACTACAATTTGGCTACTATCCAACAACTTCAAGCGCCAGCGTACCGTTAGACATTGGAGCTAACACTTACTGTAGCGGAAATGGTTCCGGCGGCGGATACGCTATAATGGACCTTAATGAAGTCAACCCAAACTACAAACACACTGACGATTTAACTTTCATGGGCGGAGTTAGTCTAAGCTTTGGAACCTACTTAGGCGGTGGACCAAGCACTTTTATAAATTATTTCCCTGGCTTAACGACTTTTGGTAGTGCTTGGAAAGCATCCATAAAAGATCAGCGGATACCTCAAAAAATTACAGCTACACTTTCTGGTACTGGTCCGACTTTACCTGTTCTTGAGCATTATGCTGACTTAGACCCTCATTATTACGACATTTATGGAGATCCGTCTGCGAGAATAACCAATGATTGGGATGCTAACACTTGGCGCACCTCAAATTACCTGATTAACAAAACAACTCTTATCACTGATATTTTGGGTAAAATGGGCGATGCATCAAAAATCAAGAAAACCAACATTGCGGAACTTACGCAGCACATAGATTGGTGGGGACATCACACTAGAGGCGGCGCACGAACAGGGGCAAACCAGGCAACATCAGTATTTAATAAGTGGATGCAGTGCTGGACCAGCGAAAACTTGTTTGCTGCCGGAGAAATCTGCGACACTTTCGGAGACAACATAACCGCTGGCACACACGTTGCCGGCGCCATGGCTTATCTTGCAGCTGACGGCATAAAGAAGTACCTATCAACTGGGGGCTCACTGGTCTAATCGACCAATTTTCCATTTTTGCTTTTTGAGCGTTTGCATATGAGCATATCACCCAAGGATTTTTGGGATCAATTTAACAACTTTGTAAGTGTTACTCCACAGCAATATGTTGATACGCTGCTTGTTTTGCATGAAAAACTTACCGGCAAAAACATCAAATGGGTTGTCAACGGTGACTTGGCAGAGCACCTAAGAATAGTTAAAGTTGAACATAACTTTCTGGAAATCATTTCGTCAAAAGATGATGCAGAAAAGATTTTTCAAGCCGTTCAAGAATTTGCGCCACAACCTATGACATTTCAAGTACAACAACTTTCAAGAAATGCAGTGATCGAGGGTAAAGAATACCCGATTTATATTAGAAGTTACTATTTCGATTTTAATTTAAACGGTATAGAGGTTAAGGTTCAAGGAGATTTACAGTTTAAAGTAGGCGAATGGGGCTGGGGTGAGGTTTTTGAATTTACCCCGGACTACGTTTATGTTATTGGTAAGAAAATAGCTGTAACACCTCTCTCAATCGCTTCTGAATTATATGCTAGTTTGGGTTGGATTGACAGAGTAGAAAAAATAAATGTAATTACAAAAAAATTTCGTCCACTAAATATTGTTCCATCTTAAATTAAAATTAGTTTATCAAGAATTAACCCCAGCATTAAACAAGTCAGGTAGGGCATTGAAGCAAGAAATACTTTAAATCCAACTAATTCTGATGCTGAAGAAATTAATCCGCGATTTTGAAATAGAAACGCAGCGCCAGCTGCAAGGGCCACAAATAGATAAATGTTACCTGTTAAATGCAATAGCGGCAGAAGAAATGAGAAACCAACGGTTAAGACATTCAAGAAGAAAACAACTTTTGAAGCTTTACTAATGCCAACGGTAACGGGTAACATAGGTATTCCAGCCTTCTTGTACTCCTTCATTTTCTTGATGGCAAGCCCCCATAAATGTCCAGGTGTCCAAAAGAAATCCAGCATTGCAACTAACAGAGGCATTAAACTCAACATGTTCACTGCAGCGGTCCAACCGGAAAGTCCAGCAAAACAACCTGCAAAACCGCCTATAACCACATTCCAAGGGCTGATTCGTTTCAGCCAAACTGTATAGATAACTAAGTAAAATGCTGCTCCTAGACCAATCATTAAAGCGGTCAACAGATTAAAGTAGAAGTATGAAAAAGCAAAGCTAAGAGCTATCATTAGTACGCCCAAAGCGGTTCCCGTTTTTGGAGAAATATAACCTGATGGGATTGCTCTTTTTGATGTACGCAACATCAGCTTATCGATGTCTTGGTCGTAAACACTGTTTAAGACGCCGCAGCCACCTGCAGCTAAGTAACCTACAATCGAGAACAAAGCGAGCTTAAACCAGTTGACCTCAGGGAACGCCGCAAGAACAAAACAGGTGATGCCCACTAGTAAATTTAGCAGTGTAACTTTGGGTTTAGTTAGCTCCAAGTATCTATCGAATTTTATTTTCATTTTGTTATCAATTCTCATGATTTTATCCGCTGGTGATCACAACTGAACCGTACATTCCAGATTCAGCGTGCCCCGGAACAGGACAAATATAGTAGACCGATGATCCAGAAGCAGTGTTAGGAACAAAAATTACTGTTCCTTGTTTACCAGGAGGAAGTGGATTAGATGATGAGCCTATTTCAGCATTAAAGAGCACTTTAGCTCCCGTTTTAGCTAAATTCGTTATTGCGAAAGCGTGAGGCATCGTTCCAACATTCACTACTGTTATGTTTACAACATCGGATGTTGTGAAACTAAGAGTAGGCCCAGGAGACGTCAAATTAGTCGGAGAATTACCAAAGCCATACAAGCTGCCTGTTATTTCCCCCTCATAAAGTACGAAGCTCACAGTTGGTGTCTTGTTTGAAGCGCCAGAACTTGGGATTAGTTGAGGTTGGATATTAAAAATCAACACAACCATAGTTGCACAATAGAGAGTTGCCGCAAGCAAAATAACCGCGACGAGGGGTAAATACGATTTACGCATTGCGTTTACATCCCCATAGCGATAGTCGTTGCAGCGGAGACCGCCAGAAGAACGATGCCAACAATTGCAGCTAAGGGTAGGGTAGAGAGTCTAATTCCGTCATAACGGAGGTGCTGATAGTACAATGCGATAGCAATGGCCTTTGCTGAGGCAATCAGGCTTATTATCAAAACAATTAGTGATGCCGTTCCTGGCAATGATCGAACTACAACTTCCATCACGGTCGCTATTACAAGTCCAAGCCAAATTCCAACGTAGAGTTTAATTCCAAGCATTCTTTTTCACCTAAATTAAATAGAATAATGGGAAAAGTATCATCCACACGATGTCAACAAAATGCCAGTATAAACCAATGTTCTCAACTGCAACATGATTTGTGCTGGTGAATCCTCCATTGTAGGCTCTAAACATGAGGTATCCCACACCCAAAAGTCCTACGGCAACGTGAGCAGCGTGAAGACCAGTTAACACAAAGTAGGAGGACGCTGGTAAACCGCTGTTTATCGTGAAGCCGCTTCGGATAAGTGTGGGCCATTCAAATCCAAGCTTAATGGCGAGGAAACTGCAGCCTAATGCAAAGGTACTGCCTAAACAGATTTTTAAATTTCTGATATCGCCTAATCTTATGAAGTAAAGCCCAAGAATCATTGTTAAACTGCTTGTGAGTAGAATAATTGTGTTCGTCATTCCAAGAAGCACATTATGTGTTTCTGAAGCTATGGGCCATGAATTACTACTTACTCGGACGTATAGATAAGCGACTATAAGTGAACCAAAAATCAAGATTTCGGACGCAAGAAAAATCCATACGCCTAATTTCTCATGACTAACCGATTCCATGGGGTACTGCTCTTCATCAACTTGTTTGCGGTTTGCGAATTTTTCGGAAGCACCATCCTTGAATAGTTTGAATAGCGCCGCTGCAATGATAATTAGCCCTGCTGCGAGTAGCGGAACATAAGTTACAAGTCCCAGCAGAAACACTGCGACTCCAGCAGCAAGTATTAGCGGCACAAAGCTAGATTTATTTTTTTCATTATTTGCGTCATCATGTTTCATTTTAAATCACCCTTCTCGGTTATCTCCGTGTGCTTAATTGCAGTTGCCGAGTCAGAAGCTGCACTATCGACGTCAGATGCTACATTCAATTCAGAGCCTGATAATGATCCGCTATAGTCACCTGTCCACTCCATCTCTCTCGCACCCCATGGGTTTGATTCGCAAGCATCATTTTTTCTGTAGCTTACAATCAGATTTACAAGAGTTAGCAATATGGCTGGTCCGAAAACAAAAGCCCCAACGGTAGCATCAAAATTCAATGATGCCCACCCTGTGCTTGCAGTATAAGTAGATATTCTCCTCGGCATATCCAAGAGGAAAAAGTAGGGAAAGTATAAGACGTTAAATCCAATGAAGGAAATTGCGAAAGTTATTTTGGCAAAGGTTTCGTTGTATTTTCTTTTTGTTATTTTTGGCCACCAATAATAGAGGCCTGCTATAAGCGCGAAAAGTGTAGTTCCAGCCATGACGTAGTGAAAGTGACCTACAATCCAGTATGTACCGTTGAAGGCGTAATCTAAAACCGGGAAGGCTTGCAAAACTCCTGTAACGCCACCTAAAGTGACAGTAAAAACTGCGGCTAAACAGTAAAGCATTGGAGCTGTCAGCTTAATGTTGCCCTTGTATAAGGTTAGTACCAAGCCAAGAACTAACCCTTCAAACGGTACGGAAATAGCCAACGTCGTAATTGAGAAAACTTGTAACGTATTGTAATCTACTCCAGTTGTGAACATATGATGCATCCAGACGCCCAAGCTAAGAAAAGTTACCGCAGCAAACTCTATTATGAAAATTTTTTTCTGGAACATTTGTTTCTTTGCAAATGTCATAAAAACTTCGGCAATTATGCCTAAGGCAGGAAATACAACTATGTAAACTTCGGGATGCCCGAAGAACCAGAAAAGCTGTTCCCATAGAATGCTGCCTCCCTGTGTCGAACTAAAAAAAACGGTGCCAAGGACTCTATCAGTTGTTAGCAGCAACAATCCTGCGGCTAAAGGTGGAAATGCGAAAAGTGCCAGAGCCATGGTCATCAATATGGACCAAGTGAAAACTGGTAGGCGTGTCCATGTTACACCTTTCGCTCGGTGTTTAACGATGGTCGTTATGAAGTTAATTGACGACATTGTAACTGATACAGCGAATAACGCCAAAGCCAACGCGGTAAGCGTCGTACCTGCTTGAGGGGAGAATTGTATAGTATTTAGGGGGGCATAAAGCGTCCACCCATTGTTTGCGCTCCCGCCTGGAAGAAACACAGTTCCAACAAGGAGTAAACCACTAAAAAGGTACGTCCAGTAACTTGTAGCATTTAAACGCGGAAACGCCAGGTCTTTTGCGCCTATCTGCAGTGGAACAATATAGTTTGCTAGACCAGCTCCAAGAGGTGTGAGAACCCAAAGAATCATTAAAAGTCCATGCAAAGTTACGATTTGACCATAAGTGAAAGCGCTAAGGAAAGTTTCTTCAGGCGAGGCAAGCTGAGTTCGCATAAGCATGCCAAGTGAACCCGCTACGATTAGAAAAAACACGGCTGTTACAACGTATAGTATGCCTACCCGTTTGTGATTAGTCGTGGTTAACCATTCTTTGATTGAGAACTCATTGTACAATGTTTTAGCCTCCAGGCATTGTTGCGTTTGTAGCTGTTTGGTTGTTTAGCCACTGGTTAAACGTTGTAGGATCCATAACGGTAAGTCCTGCCATCATGTCAGGGTGCCCGACGCCGCAGTATTCAAAGCAGCGAATGGTGTAATTTAGCTCGCTATTTCCATCTAAATTCGGGGTCGTTATTCCAATAATATTATACCTGCCTGGTATGGCCTCAATTTTAACTTTGAAATCCATCAAGCCAAAACCGTGCATGACGTCGGTACTTGTTACGTTAAAAATGATGCTTTTATCAGCTGGAACATTGCAGGTTCCAGTAATGTTATAACCGTTGGGATACGTAAACCTAAAATCCCATTGGTACGCTGTGACTTTGATAACTAAGCTCTCAGAAACGGGTGGAGGAAACCGCGCATTTGGTGTTAGTCTATATGAGGCAATAGTTAGGCTAAGCAAAAGTATAATCGAGATTGAAGCGAAGATCATTGCTTCTCTGGCGCGGCTTTTCGATAAGTTTATTGGTGGAATAAATTTGGTTTGCCCTTTTCTTTGGCGGTATTTTATTACAAAGTACACCATTGCCACCATGACAATTGTTACCGCTATTACTGCTATGTAGGCTGCCAAATTGAAGAGATTATTCCAATCTTGTGTCGAAGGGGGTATTGGTTGTGACAAGATATTCAACCTTTTTGTTCAAATAAATTATGAAGCGAAATAGGCGATTTTTTGCTACTATTGTTGCTTCATCCTGACTTTCACTGAAAGTCACTGATATTATTCAGAAAGTTTGGGTTTTAAAGGTGTGTTGGTTGCATGGTGCAGTCACAAGTTAGCGGTTGGGTGAAGCATGGACTTGTTTTTTTCCAATAAACGAGGATAGGCGTTTCAGGTATAGTGAAAAAACAGGTTCCACAAAATAACTTTGAGAAAAAATCCTGAATTCCGGTAGGAAAAACGTAGGTTTTAACTCTTGTTTTATCTAAAACAACCGCAAACTATTTTCAAGCTCTTCCAAGAGGGTTTACATTTTTATCAAGTGCTAACTGCTTTGACCTACAAGTCTGTGACTGCTTGAAGACAGTCACAAAGGGGTATATCGCCATACTCATTTTACTTTTCTCGAGGAGAACAAAAATGAGCATGGGTATGGGCACCACTAGTGCAAGTATGGTAGTTCCGCCACTTCTTCAACAAGAATCGCTAATTCTTGTATTTGTAGCCCTTGGATTAGGTATTATAGGAATGGGATTTGGAAGAATCAAAAACAAAGATTTTTTTCAAATGCACCGTTGGATAATGACAGGAGCTATTGCATTAAACTTCATTGCGATACTTGTAGTTATGCTCCCTTCCCTCGTCTTCTTCTACATTGCCCCCAATGTAACTGCAGCATCTCCATTCTCAATTCTGCAAATCATTCATGCCGTGGTTGGGTTTCCCGCATTCACTATGGCGATGATTTTTTCATTCAATGATTTGCCAAAACAAACAAAAAAATGGATGATTATAACAGCCATTTTATGGTTAACAAGTATTGCACTAGGTGCAGTTGTTTACTTTACAATGCCAAATTAAACTAAAGTATTGATCATCTGAAAACTAAAACCCCGTACTGCCTTTGCTTGCTTTATTTAGAAACTGTATATCAAACTGTATATCATAGTGTATAAACTTTCTGACCTACCTACCTATAGGCGAGAGAGAGAGAGAAAGAGAAAAGCTAACGCCTAAAGCAAGAACACACAAAATTAAAATGAAGGGAAACCGAGATAACCACTAAACTCTATTTTTTATGGAACTTTGGTATCTCCTTAGAAATCAACAACTCATCTATCCGCAACATAAGTGAGGCAACCTCGTAAGCTCTCCTAATTACAAAACGTTTCATTTTTGCCGGATCAAAGCAAACCATGTCGGCGCAACTTCTTTCATCTATCCCGTAGTTACTATTTCCGTCAGCATGCTGTTTTTTCAATTCAACCAAAGTGTCCATTGCGTTTAAGCCATAATTTTCCGCTAAACATCTTGGAACATCCATTAATGCGTTGCTAAATGCTTCAATCACAAGTTGTTCTCTGCCTTCAAAACTTTTGGCATACTGTTTGAGTTCTTGTGCGATATGAGTTTCTATTGCTCCTCCACCGGGCAAAACGTGATTGTCAACTGCCAAGATTTTAAGCAATGTTAGGCTGCTTCGAATTGAGGTTTCTAACTCATCGATTTTTTGTGAAGTACTTCCTCTTAACGTGAAAGTTGCTCCTCTGCATCCTTGGATCGTTACTGTTTTTTCAAGCTCTATTTTGTCAGTAAAGAGTTCATCTGCAATTCCCAAGTCTTCTTCTGTAAGGTGGTTTAGCTTTCCCACAATGTTTGCACCGGTAGCTTTGGCAACCGCCTGCGTATCTTTTTTATCTACTTTTTCAAGGGCAAAAACTCCATTTTTTAACATTTTGTCTTTTAAACTTTCATCTATAGGCTGCTCGCAAAGCAAAACATTTGTTTTAAGCTCAATCATTCTGTCTAAAGCTTCTGATCTTAGTTTGTCTTCCGCTTCTTTGTATTTTCTCATTTGATCTGCAGTTTTAATATTGAGCTTGATTTGGGTTGGTCCTTCGCCTTTCATCTTAACGTCCAAATGGTTTATTCCAGGTCTTTCGCTTGTTATTGCGATCCGAAGATTTTCCAGTTTATCCGGCATGTTAGGGTGGGCTTTTCCTTTTTTGATAACTACTCCTTTGATAAGGCTTGATTCTTGGATGCTGCCTCCTGGCTTTTTTAGGAATCCAATATTTTCTTTATCGAAGATGCCTCCGGGTGAAGCCAGCGAGTATGCTTCTATGATCATTGATCGTAACTCAGGAGTCAGAATGTTTCTCTTGCAATCAACAATATCAAGAACATGAGCGCTTTCACCGATATGGTTCATGCTTTGTTTATCTATAATTTCTAATGCCTTATTTGTGGCTAAAAAGTAGCCGTGAATAATTGTGTTGGGATGAATTTTACCCGTTACAAGTTCGTCAGCTTTCTTTAATAGGGCAGACAAGAGAATTACAAAAGACGCTGTCCCATCACCTGCTTCTTCACGTTGCATCTTTGCTGACTCCGAGATTATGATGGCTGGCGGATACTGAATTGCGAGCTCATCCAAAATCGCAATTGGGTCCTTAGTGATTTTTACCACCTGTTCAGGTCCACGATTATAGCTAACAAGTTTGTACGATCCTCGCGGTCCCAAAGTGCTTCTGATTTTGTCGGATGCGAAAATGGCTAAGCGCAAGTTTTCTCGCCAAGCATCCTTACCTGTCGAGCGCTTATATTTTGGAGAAATTACTGATTCCATATTTATCATTCTTAAATGGTTAAGTTGGCAGTATGAAGTCTGCGCATACTTGCTTAGCTCTTCCTGCACTTAAAACTAAGTGGTTGTAGCAATACAGCAACAACCTTTTTGCAGCATATCTCTCCAGGATTAAATGAATTTGTCCGCTCTGGGGGATCTATCAACTATATCCTCAAAAGAAAGATTAATTTGAACAGTAAGATTTTTGCTAATAGATATTCTCTTCAAGATTTAGACGACAAAAGAAATACGCCTACTTCAGCAAACAAATTTGGAAACAGCTTGACTTTGCCACCTTTTCGAATGAAAGCCGCATCTTCAATGTATATTCTATTTTTTTTGCAATAATTTTTGAAGTCGGCGATGCCCAAGAAATGCAGGTTGGGTGTATCGTACCATTCGTAAGGCAGTGCTTTGGTGACGGGGACTCTGCCTTTGAAAAATATTTGGAATCTCGCTGAGGCTTGGACGAAATTTGGGAAACCAACTATCACTTTTTTTCCCACGCGTAACGCCTCTTTAAGAGCGAAATCTGGCTTTTTCACTTGCTGCAATGTCTGGTTAAGTATAACATAGTCAAATGAGTTGTCAGCGTACTCGGATAACCCTGTGTCAATGTCCTGCTGAAAAACGCTTAACCCTTGGGCAACGCATCGGTGGATAGCAAATTCGTTTAATTCAACTCCCTGTGCATGCACTCTTTTCTGGCTAGTGAGTAGAGCTAAAAGTTCTCCATCTCCGCATCCAAGATCCAACACCGTCGCTCCCTGATCTATCCAGTTCAGAATTATTTTTTGCGTTGCTTTCACAGTAGCCTGCGTCACTGTATAACCCCATTGTGTCCATTTGAAACAGTATTTAGAAAGTGTTTGATTAGTTGATTTTCTTGCTCTGTTTCCAAAAGAAACGAATCATGACCATATGTGGAGTTTATTTCGCAGTAAGTAGTGTCGACGCCCGCAAGTTTGCAAGCTTTCACAATATCTTGAGATTGATACGATGGGTAAAGCCAATCTGATTTGAATGATATTACAAGCACTTTTGCATTTAATCCTTTGAATACTGTGGCAATGCTTTTTTCGTTTAGAATATTGAAGTAATCAATGGCTTTGGTAATGTAGAGGTAAGAGTTGGCATCGAAACGCTTAACGAAGCTGTCGCCGCGATTACGCAAGTAGCCTTCCACTTCAAATTCCGCGCCGAACTTGAACGGTTCTTTGTCTTCTCGAACTCGTCTACCGAATTTCTGAGCCATTGATACGTCACTCATGTATGTTATGTGCCCAATCATTCGGGCTAACGCTAAGCCTTTGGTTGGAGCAGATGAACTATAGTAGTGTCCATTTTTCCAGTCGGGGTCAGCTATGATAGCTTGTCGACCCACCTCGTTGAAAGCAATCTGCTGAGGTGTATGTTTCAATGTGGTGGCAATTGGTATTGCTGAGCATATCCTTTCTGGGTACGCGATCATCCACTGGAGAACTTGCATACCCCCCATTGATCCACCGATAACGGCAAGAAGTTTCTTGATGCCTAAATGTTCCATTAGTTTGGCTTGAGCGTTTACCATATCGCCAATAGTTACCAATGGAAAATCGGTGCCGTATGGTTTGCCAGTTTTCGGGTTAGTAGATGACGGTCCTGTTGAGCCTTGGCATCCCCCAATTACGTTGGAGCAGACTACAAAATACTTGTTAGTGTCTAAACTTTTTCCAGGGCCAATTAAGCTGGTCCACCAACCGTTAGCTCCAGCGACATGAGCATCCCCGCTTAACGCGTGGAGAACAAGAATAGCGTTTGATTTTTGTGCATTAAGTTCGCCGTATGTTTCGTAGGCAAGCGTTATTGGACCGAGTTTCTCACCCGATTCAAGGATCAATTCCTCAGGTGGATTAGCGAATACAAAATATTTTGTAGCAGATTCCTGACGGGCTTTGTTTGTGGTTGCTAAGTATTTTGCCTCCAAAAATAATGAAAGTTTAAGGATTAGTTGCCTTTTTCAATGCTTGTTCAATGTCATCAATAATATCTTCAGCATCTTCGATGCCTATAGACAGCCTAATGTAATCTTGAGTTACACCTGTTGCTTCCTGCTCTTCAGTACTCAATTGTTGATGTGTTGTTGAGGCTGGGTGGATCACGAGGCTTTTAGTGTCACCGATGTTAGCCAAATGCGAGAGCAGTTGAACTGATTCGATGAATTTTTTGCCAGCTTCTAAACCGCCTTTGATGCCAAAGCCGACGATCCCTCCGTAGTTGCCTTTGAGGTATTTTTCTGCTATCTGATGGTTTGGGTGATCATTAAGTCCAGGGTAGTTGACCCATTTTACTCGCGAATTGGTTTTGAGGTATAGAGCGACTTTTAGAGCGTTTTCGGAGTGTTTGCGTTGTCGCAACGGCAATGTTTCTAAACCTTGTATGAATAACCAACTATTGAATGGGCTCAATGTTGGTCCAAGATCTCGGAGTAGCTGCACTCGAACTTTGAATATGAACGCAACATTGCCTAAGCCTGGAAAGTTTCCAAAGGCATCCCAATATCTAAGTCCATGATAGCTTGGGTCAGGCTCAGTGAATTCGGGAAAATTGCCATTGTTCCATTGAAATTTCCCTCCATCCACGATTACTCCCCCAATGCTTGTGCCGTGCCCTCCGATGTATTTTGTCGCAGAAGCCACAGTTATGTCAGCTCCAAAATCTATGGGACGCACTAAGCCAATGCCAACCGTGTTGTCGACTACAAAGGGAATCTTTGCGTCATGCGCTATTTTGGCTATAGCTTCAAAGTCTGGAACGTCAAGTTTTGGGTTGCCAATCGTTTCAGCGTAAATGGCGCGTGTTTTGGATGTTATAGCTTTTTTGAACTCTGAGGGGTTTGTTGAGTCCACGAATTTTGCAATTCTTCCAAGTTTTGGGAATGTATAGTGAAGGAGTTCATAGGTTCCACCGTAAAGGTTGTTTGCGGCAACGATTTCGTCGCCAACCTGTGTTATCGCAAGAAGTGATAGTGAGATGGCTGCTTGTCCTGAGGCTACGGCTAAGGCACCTGTTCCGCCTTCGATTGCAGCAATACGTTTCTCAAAAACGTCAGTGGTAGGGTTCATTATTCGAGTATAAATATTTCCTAGTTCTTTGAGGGCAAACAGGTTTGCTGCATGCTCGGTGTCTTTGAATAGATATGAGGCTGTTTGATAGATTGGGACTGCTCTTGCGTTTGTTGCTGGGTCAGCTGTTTCTTGTCCAGCGTGGATTGCAAGGGTGTCTAGTTTTTTTGGGGTCATGGGTTTTCACCATTTACGATGCAATACTGCATAACGGCGTTATATTGATTCTTGATAAAAATATTCCAAAAAGAATATTACCACACAAAAGCTATTACTAAAACATGTTCCCAACACTTACAAGATATCGCCAAACGCAGACACCAACTAGGTCTAAAACAGTCAGAACTAGCCAAAGCCGCAGGCGTCAGTCAATCCCTAATCGCCAAACTCGAAGCAGGAACCATAGACAGCTCCTACACCAAAGTAAAAACCATATTCGACGTACTAGACCGTTTAGAGTTCAAAACAAAAACCCAAGCCGACACAGTCCTGCACAAAAACGTAATAACTATTCAAAAAGACGAACCTATATCCAAAGTCGTCAAAATAATGAAGGAACACGGCTACTCACAAATCCCAGTCTTCGAAGGCAAACACCCTGTTGGCAGCATATCAGAAAAAGCCATATTGCGCCAGATTATGGAGGGCAAAGCTCTTGAGGAAATTTCGAAGTTACCGACTGAAAAAATCATGGAAGAATCATTTCCGCAGATTAATGAAGATGCACCGTTAGCTTTGATTTCAAGTCTTTTGCAAACTTATTCAGCTGTCTTGGTTTGCAAAAAAGGCGAAGTTCTGGGAATTATTACCAAAGCTGATTTACTTAGAATGATTTAGTATCCAAGCTAACATTTGGCATAAATTTTTTTTGAATTTGCATGCGATTTATTAAGGTATAATAGCGTTATATTTGCGAATTAAAATGAGTGCGCGATGCGAAAGCATAGGAAAATTTGTGCTCCCTATTTTCAGGTCGATGGTAGCGAAAGAGCTCATCATCACTTACCATTTAACTCAGGTTGAAGCGGCAAAGAAACTCAAAACTACCCAAGCCGCAGTAAGCCAATACATGAACTCGAAGCGCGCCATGAAAGGCGTAGAACACTTTAGTGAAGTTCTTCCCAGAATACAAGAAGAAGCCAAAAAAACCGCTAAACAACTTGTAAATCAACAGACAACTTGGGATGAAGTAACGCTTGATTTCTGTCGTCTTTGTTCAACATTCTACACATCTGATACAAACGAAACTGGCGACAACTATACAATATAGACTTTCATTAAAAGAAGAAGAAGCTCAATGGAAGCGCACTTCTTCTTCTTCTTCTTCTTCTTCTGCTTTTATTGATAAATTGTGTTCTAAATTTTAAATTGATAACAAAAAGAATGAAGAAGCATTATTGGAATGGTTTTATTATGCCTCTTTTTTCTTTGATGCTAGCTTGTGCTGCTGCTAATCTTGCCACGGGAACCCTATATGGCGAGCAACTAACATAATCCAAGTTGATTCTATGGCAGAACTCAATAGATGATGGTTCTCCGCCATGTTCACCGCAAATGCCGATTTTTAGATCGGGTCTCGTTTTGCGTCCCCAATCAACCGCTATAGCCATCAACCTGCCAACACCTTTTACGTCTAAAATTTCAAACGGGTTATCCTGCAAAATTTTATGCTCATTATAAAACGGCAGAAACTTGTTTTCTGCGTCTTCTCTTGAAAAACTAAATGTTGCCTGCGTCAAATCGTTGGTGCCGAAACTGAAAAATTCAGCCAACTCAGCCAACCTTCCAGCACGCATACAGGCACGAACAACCTCAATCATAGTGCCAACAGAATATGGAATATTTATTCCTAACCTGTCCTTTACTCTGCGTTCAACCCTACGAATCATCCCGTAAACGCGCTTGAGCTCTTGGCTTGTGCAAACCTGCGGAATCATAATTTCCACTTTGACGGGAACCGTTTCCTTTGTCAATTCGCCAGCAGCAAGCAAAATTGCCTCAATTTGCATTTCATAAATCTCAGGGTACGTAATTCCTAATCGTACACCACGGTGCCCCAGCATTGGGTTGACTTCTTTTAATGTGCGGATTTTCTGCAAGAGCTCTATTTTTTTCTGTAACTCAGAGGTTTGAAGATCGCCAAGATTAGACAGCATGTGCTCATCTTCAACCAAAACCGCTTGTAGTGAAGGATTGATGTCTCGGAGAACCCCGGGAAGCTTGCACACATTGCCTAAAGCTTCTTGGCACTTCTGCAAGGTCTGAATTTCCCGCTCAATTGTTTCTTCTGACGGCAAAAACTCATGCAGAGGAGGATCAAGCAGACGAATCGTAACTGGAAAACCCTCCATAACCCGCAAAATCACCTCAAAGTCATCTTTTTGCATGGGCAAAAGACGACGCAAAGCTGCTGATCTTTCTTCAGGATTATCAGCCAAAATCATCTCTTGAAATAACCCGATTCGATCAGAAGCATTAAACATACGTTCAGTGCGGCACAAGCCAATGCCTTCAGCGCCAAACCTCAGGGCTTTCTCAGCATCCATAGGAGTATCAGCGTTCGCTCGAACACCAAGCCTACGAAATTCATTAGCCCACTTCAAAATCGTATTCATATTTTCTGAAATTTCTGGTTCCACCATCGGAATTTCGCCAAGCCAAACTTTGCCAGATGTACCATCGATCGTGACAACTGTGCCTGGAATAATGCGGTTTCCCCCGACATAATGCTATAGCCTCAGAATGGCTAATCTTTATGTCGCTGGCTCCTGAAACACATGGTTTACCCATACCTCTGGCAACCACGGCTGCATGACTGGTTTTGCCCCCGACGGATGTCAAGATTCCTTTGGCAGCAAAAAAGCCATGAATATCTTCAGGTTTTGTTTGTTCACGCACCAAAATAACATCTTTACCTGCTTTACCCAGACGTTCTGCTTCATCTGCGTCAAAAACTACTTCGCCTGAAGCTGCACCCGGAGAAGCGCCTAAACCAACAGCCACAGGTTGAAGAGTATTATTTGGATCAATTTGACAATACATTAAGCTGTGTTAACTGCGACGGATCCAACCTCAGCAAGGCTTGTTCCTTTGTGATTAAGTCTTCATTTACCATGTCCACGCTGGTTTTCATGTTTGCCGCAGCATTCATTTTGGCGTTGCGAGTCTGTAGCATGTAGAGTTTGTCTTCTTCGATAGTAAATTCCATGTCTTGCACCTCTTTGAAGTGATGCTCCAGAGTTTCTCGTACTTTCAAAAGGTCTTTGTACATTTCAGGCATGGCATGCTGCATTTCCACAATTGGCTTAGGCGTTCGAATTCCAGCAACGATGTCTTCACCTTGCGCTCTATCAAGGTAGTCGCCAAAAAGTACATTTTCGCCTGTACCTGGATCACGTGTAAAAGCAACTCCTGTGGCAGAGTTTGCACCCATATTGCCAAAAACCATTGCTTGCACGTTGCATGCTGTACCGTTAGCGGTTTTTGTGCTAATTTTGAATTCTCTGCGGTAATCTACAGCTCTTTTGCCATTCCAGGATGCAAAAACTGCTTCTATAGCCATGAAAAGCTGCTCATAGGTATCTTGCGGAATGGGGTTGCCAGTGCTATCTATGATTATTTGTTTGTAAACGTTAACTAAATCTTTGAAATCCTCCGCGCTGAGATCTATGTCTTCAGTTTTTTTTCGGTCTTCTTTGAACTTCTTCATGGCCAAATCGAATTTTTCGTCACTTATGTTTAGAACGATGCTTCCGAAAAGTGAAATAAACCGTCTATACGCATCCCAGCCAAACCGTGGGTCACCGCTTCTTTTTATGAGTCCTGAAACAGTGCTATCGTTTACCCCAAGGTCCAAGATGGTATCCATCATTCCAGGCATTGATATGGCTGCTCCACTGCGTACAGAAACCAAAAGTGGCTTTTCGGTGTTACCAAATCCAAGGTTCATTGCCCTTTCAATTTCAGATATTGCCGTTCGAACTTGGTCTTTGAGACCTTGCGGAAACTGGAAGCCGTTCTCAAAGTATTCAAGGCATGTTTCGGTAGTTATCACGAAGCCTGGGGGAACTGGTAAGTTTATCTGGGTCATTTCGCAAAGTCCGGCGCCTTTTCCACCTAAAAGTTTCTTGTCTTTGCCGTTGCCCTCTTGGAAGAGATAAACATATTTTTTTCGCGATTTGGATTCGATTACGTGTTGTTGTGAGGCGCTTTGGCTGGTCTGTTCGTTCAAAAGAAATTCCTCAGTTAGGCTACTTCATATAATAAAATAAAGATATGTGACTGCACACCAAAGCCAACAGAAAGTTGAAAAAATAACGTAAGATGGCTTTTTAAACGGTACAAAATTGATTCGATAGCTGGCTAATCGCCGATTATTTCAATTACAGGTTTATCGCAACATGCAGCGCCTTACACAGTACGCTTCAAATCACCAATGCAAGAAACTTCAAATTCGCTCAGTGCTTTTAGATCGCACACTGAACACATAAATGCTGGAAAATTTTGATCTTCAGTTTCATGTAAATGCAGGACAATATAACCTATAACCTACTATACTGAACTACTGAACAGCAGATTGAACTTTAGTAAAAGTTAGTCCAATACGTGCCTATGTACTTAAGCTTTTAGATACTTATATACATATGCTTATAAGTACCAATACACTTAGTATGTTCTGTGAATAAGTGAATCACAGCCAAACACGATTCAAACATAAACACAAAAAAAAGAAATTGGTATTCACTTATTCTAAAAAAATAAAACACATATTGAGCAAACAAAACAAGTGATTAAAAATGGGCCGCATCAATGTTGACATCTCAGACGAACTAGAAAAGCAACTAAGACTAAAAACAGTAGACAAATTCGGGGGCAAAAAAGGCGACTTATCCCGAGCCGTCCAAGAAGCAGTAAAAACATGGATCAACCAAAAAGAATAACAAAGAAGTCGCCTCCTCTTCAAGCCAATTAACTAAATTATAAGAATGCCTCGGAATAGGCGCAGGGAAGCCAGTTAGCCTCAAGCACCCAAAACCGCGCGGGTGACATTATGGGCAATCTAGCTGAAAACCCCTTTTCAGAATGGTTATCCAAAGCCGATGTAATATTCCTGGCACTAAAGGTGTCAGGCAAGTAAAGTTTAAGCGAATCCCAAACAATAGAATATTATTAATAAGGCGAAAATTATGGTTAACAAAAAATTAGACCTTGTCTTCATTGATAAAGAAGGAAAATGGTACCCTTTAGACGAAGTCGAACGTGACGACTTAGCGTCAGGTTTAGAAAAAATCACCAAAGAAGTCGCCAAAAGACTTCAATTGTTGAAAGAGCAAAGATAAAAGTCTTCTTTCTAAAGCAGAATTTTTTGAGTATATTTGAAGATTAAAATATAACTTGGCACTAACAAAATAGTGGAGATTGTTAATGAGTAGTATTTCTATATCTTTACCTGTAAAGTGGGAAGTTTATGTGAAACGTTTAGCTGACGAACATGATGTTGACGTTGGCAAAGTCATTGGTGGGTTGTTTGAATGGGCTTTTTCTGTTTCTGACAGCAAAAGACAGTTTGAAGTTTGGTTAGATAAGGCTTATCCGCCAAAAGGTCAAGCTGAAGATGAATCCATGGCTGAAGGCGAAGAAGCAACCGAGGCTGAAGAAGAAACCGAAGACGAAGCTGAAGAAGAAGTCCACGAAGACCGAGACTACACTGAAGACAGAAACGTAAAATCTTAATCACTTCATGGTTTCGTTGACTAAATTTAAAAGAAAAAAAATCTGAATATTTGAGGTGAAGTAAATGAATGAAAAAGAAAATATTAAGACTTTTACTCAAGAGACAAAGCAACCGTCCTCTCACGTAAAAGAAGTGAAACGATACAGCAGCGAAAAAACTAAAAAAGTAAGTGAAAAGCAAAATGAATCACAAACTGGCCCACATACTCCTCGCGGGAAAAAACAAAGACGACAATTCAAACTTGCCCCCAACAGAGGATAAATTTCACTTTTGACATCGAGACAACAATTTAATCTCAACTTCTGTAGACCCACAAAGTCCTTTGAAATTAGCGCTGAAATGGGTATATATAGCCATTTTGTCTCTCTTCTATCTTGACAGGTCGAAAGTTATGCCCAAGTGTCCAAATTGTAGTGCCCATATCAAAGAATCAGCAAAGGAATGGAATTTTGGTCGATTCCACATTAAGCTGTATAAGTGTATTAAATGTGGAAATCAATTCAGAGAATTTTTCAAGGAAAATACATTGCAATTTGTTTTAAGTGCACACAACGGTAGTTTAGGGAAAACCAAAGTAAACAAGGAAACATTGGACAGGCACAAAAGCTATCAATGAGCATTTTGATTTTTGGTAGCACATCGAAGTATTATTACAACAGAACATTATGGTTTCTAAATTTGAATACTTTATTTTGTTATTTCTTGATTAAAGTTGAAATATTTTCCTGCGGATTTTTTTCTGGAGCAATAAGCATTTTTTTAAAATCAGAACAACTTCGAGTTTTAGAAAAACATAAAATAGTATGATCTTCCTGAGTTTGCCCAAAAAACATAAATATGCATTTCTTGGAAATAATACAGCGTTTCGGATGACAAATGACGAGAACACTGATCTTCTGCTTGGCTTGGGTTTAACTCTTAATCAAGCAAAAGTTTACTTGGCCATACTTAAACTGGAAAAAACTACTGTTGGACAGGTAGCAAAATTTTCAAGGGTACGCAGAGAAGACGTTTATAGAATTCTACCGGCACTTGAAAAAATGGGTTTAATTGAAAGATTAATGGGCAAACCAACTGAGATCCGGGCTACTCTCATTTCAGAAGCGTTAACCTTACTGGTTGCGGAAGAACAAAACAAAGCTGATGAACGGTTAATGAATATGAAGAGCAGCGTCCAAAGGCTGTCTATTAAAGACTGGAAACAACCGCTTCCTAGTGATGCAAGTATCTACATAGTGATAGCGGAAAAGAAAGCTATTTTGGCTAAGACATCAGAACTAATTAAAAACTCAAGAAAAGAAGTCGCGTTAATTGCAAACAAAATAAGTCTAATAACAGTTTTATCACACTTTTCAGATGAGTACAAATTTGCAATAACGAAAGGCACAAAGATTCGACTGATTTTTGAATGCGAAGACTCAGATGAAATACTCAAAGCAAAAGCCCAAAAAATGATTGGCAGCGGTTCAGTTCAAATAAGGTTTCATCGTGAACCCTTGAATCATTTCATAATGTCAGATGACAAAGAAGCAATGATTACAGCCTCCAAATCAACCGGTTTAGGAGATAGCCCTTCTCTATGGGTAAACAACAGCAACCTTATTGGAGTCCTAAGAACAAGTTTTGAATCAGACTGGAAAAAAGCAATAGAATAATCAAAAGAACTCATTTTTCTTTCAAGTCTTATTGTAAATCTAAATCATTAAATTTCCGAACACACGTCATCAAATTATCTATCTGTGGTCTCCCCAAAACTAACGCGACGACAAATATAATGATACATTATGTGAGTAGACTGAGTGATGAAAAACAACATGTGGTGTATAGTAAATAACTGATTATGTTATGAATAAATTTAAACAATATTAAAATAGTTAAGTATTGAATATCTATTTTGCTATGTTTTATTATTGTAAATTAGACAGAATACTTCAAAAGATTTGATCAATTTTGAAATTATGCTCACGGAGGGCATAATTCTCGACAATTCCAAGAAACAATGTGATTTTAATCAAACAGCACAAAGCTAACTTACCTGTTGCTGGGGTTGCACATTCACAGACGTTTAAATAGAATTTTCATGCCTTAACAGATGTTGAAATAGTTTATGAAAAATGATGATTTAATAATTTTGCTCGCAGTAATAGTTTTTTTTCTCTGGCTTGTTGGCTTTTTTACAATTGGTGGAATTGTTGATCTTCTGATTGTTGTCGTTATAATTCTAGTGCTACTTAGATTGCTTCGAGGACGCAAAATATTATAACTCTACAGGGTCAATTTATGACTTCAAACTTTTCAACAGCATATTTTCTTAATTCAACTTATTATCCGCATACAAATGTGGAGGCTCAATCTCAAGTGTTAATCTACGATATAACTAATCAAGACGATGAAATTATTGGTAATGAGCCTTTCAAGTTTTATTCAAAAACAAACAATCAAAACGAATCTAGTAATTTGACCATTGTTGGTATGTAGAGGAAAAAAAATGTTCAAAATAAACCAGTCAATAATTAAAGAAGAGAAAAAAACAGTAGATGTCAATGAAAAACCAGAGGAACTCACCCTAAACAGTGAAAAAAGCAGTGTTCGAACAGAAGAAGAAATCATGCAAGCGATACAAGATTCAAAAGTTCTATATCTTAGCTTGAGCGGCGGTTGGGGACACACAAGACATTGGATAAGAAAGTGGGAGAAAGATAATAGCAAGAGGATAGATGAAGCTTCAGATTGGAACGATTCTGGATATATTTGCCCTTATTGTGCACAAAAAATTTCAGAATACAGCATACCCCCACCAACTTCTACAATAATTTACAAATGTTCTAACAATCATCGATTTTCTCACAAAATGATGACAGCGAAAGAAAAACAAACACTGAAAGAAGAAGAAAGACAAGATATTCTTAATGAAGCCCGCGCTGCAAAAAAAGCAGAACAAGAACTTGTCGGCAAAAAGTTCGTTGAAAATGTAAAGTATGCTTTTCGCATGGTCAGACGAACACCCTATATAGATGCCACAATAATTAAGCGAGAATATCAAGAGCATCGAGAGTTCTATCACCTAAAAATGAACAGCGCATTCAAAAGTAGAACAAACAATATTTCGGTAGGAGCTTTTGATAGCTTATTCAGTGCAGTTGATTTCAGTGATACATCAACGTTATGGGAAAGAAAAGCTGGTCTTGCCAAGAGTATAAACGATAATAAGATTGATGTTATGGGAGCTTTGATCGGTGCAATGTCTGCTTACATTGGTTCTCTAGGTGTACTTTTTCCAATTTTGCTGTTAGTTATATCGCAAGGAGCTGCCGCTTTTGGCAATTATCTTGTGTATGGTTTCTTTGCAATCATGTTCTTCGGATTTTATGAAGGTTACTTTAACCAAAACAGACTCAAGCGATTAGTTAAGGAACATAAAGACTACACTAGCGAATTCGATGAAATTACTGATCTGATTGAAAGAAAAAAGGATCTGCGAATTAGATCCCTTCCAATTACAGGTAACGTCATCCAAGAATTAGAAACTGCTTAGATTGTTATATCGAAATGTAAATTTCAGTTTTTGGATAGCAGTTAGTGCTGAACAATAATTGGAAGGAATAAGCGTTTTAAACGCTTGGATTGTTTTCATCATTGTTGATTTCCATAGCCGAGTTTAGAAAGAAATTTCGGGAAATTTTCAACTCTGTTACTGTAGCCCTCCAGTCACAAGGTTATTTATTGTTAAAGATACGCATTAATGAAAGTGTAATACCCCACGCTTCGGCGGATCAGCGTTATACAAGATGCGGATAGTTTGTCCCTATCAAAATCTTCTTGAGTGTTCGCTTCTTGATAACGTGTGTAGGTCCGCCAAAGCATGTTCTTTAATTGACTTTCATCCAAAGTTATTTTTAACCGAATTGCGTCTTTTTGTGTCACTTAGCTTAGGGCTTCATCGGCAGTTATCATAAACAATTAGTTTTTTTCATATTTGTTAAGATGTTCTCAATTTCGCGTTGACTTTACCAATCTGCATCTTCTTTAGTTCAACCTGTGGGTGGGGAGGGACACAGACATGGACATAAAAGTAATTTCGAAAATAGGTATTATTGCTTAAGAAAGGTTAAAGGAGAAATTCAAGTTCAAATGAAGGAAGCTAAAATTGAAAAACTTCAAAAACTGTTGCGATCTGATTCAGAACCAATTACCAGGAACCTAAAAGATAACAGCACTGATATGGATAACAATTTGAATGAACGTTTGCCAACAATCAAGTGCGAATGCGGCGCTGAAATATTGCTGTTGCCCGACCTAAAGGCCATGAATCGAGCTATCAAAGCTCACGTTGCTGAACACAAAAAGAAAGAAAAAAATTCCGGGAGCAACTCATCAACATCAAGTAATATTAGTCAACTTTTAAGCCAACTTACACTAATAAAAATCAGCACCCAAAATGATTCTTAGGTCTCCCGCTTAAATAAGTCGAGCGAAGTTGTTGAGTTAACTCGGCTGTATTGTTACTTGGAAGATCCTTTATCTTCTAAATCTTATCTAATGGCAGATACATTTGCAGCCGGTTTAGCACGTTGTCGATGTGGTATCCCAGTCACAGAGGTATTTATCTGCTCATCTTGTCATAATTCTATAATTTAAATGGAAAGTTGGTTAAAGTTTATGGATGCTCCTGATGATATATCGAAAATATTGGGTCCAAACGAGAAGGTTGAGTTATATGTTAAACAAAAAATTTACCATCCGCAGATCAATATTGACTCTGTCGTCTTTACAAACGAGCGTATGCTTCTGCGTCATCCTCACGCACTTGGGTTAAAGAAGGATTACACCGATTACAATTACCGAGACATAGCCAATGTTGTATTGGAAAAAGGCATACTGCGATCGACCATCAAATGTACACTTAGGCTTGGCGGAGAACCACTATCATTAGGTGACTTGCCTAACACTGAAGCAGAACAGGGATATGGAATAATTAGAGAAAACATAAGCAAATTCCAAGCACCACTTTCCACCGGTTATGCTAACAACCCACTCGTTCCTAACACATCTACGGTGTCTCCAGTTCCTAAATCATCAATCCCTTAATAAGAGCATGAGTACTTCAAAACTCCGCTCATTTTTGTTTAAGAATAATGCGCGAATTGGATTGTACTTAGATTCCTATTCTTTTTTAGATTAAGGAGGTAACTAATAGTGGCCTTCTTAAGGGAAATCGTTGAAGGTTTGTTCAATTACGTAAAAACCATTCTCTGAAGTTCATTAAAGTGACTCTTCTCTCAAGAAACGGCTCCAAAAACTTCTGAGTGTAATATTAATTCTAAGTGTTTTGTCTGTCTTGGATTTGCGCATTATGATTTAACGTTAATAGAGTGAATATAAGAGTTGGATTACTTGGCCAAATTCAATGCTTTACTGTTTCATCTATTCCACTAAAAAGAAATGGGAAGCTGGCTTAGGCAAATACGAAACCGATGATTACCCCTATTATGAACCCAATGGTAAGCGGAAGGATCCCAATAATCAGTGCACCGTATTGGTATATAATTGATCCATATTGAGCCGCATAATTTTTCAAGGAATTAAGGCTTAAACCGAAAAAGCCAAAATAGGCGACCACAAAGAGGATAATTGCAGCTATAATAGCTATTTTTAGGAATAAATGGATTAAGAAGCCGACAATTAATCCGACGACAAAAATTATTATCATTAATACAATTGGAGGTAAACCGCCTATGCTTCCAGTTGTAATGAAATGAAATATTTGATCTATTGCGCTCATAATTTATGACTCCGAGATTTAGGGTATAGTAGTAAAGACAGCTATTAAGTTAGCGTGTCTGTGATCACACACCGACAAAGCGCCTACTGGCTGATGCTATAAAAAATTAACAATTACGATTGAAACAGACTCAAAAAACTAACAAAAAAAGATTTTTTATGATTTTGGTCTCATCTATTTTGGCAGGATTTGATGAATATTGAAAGTAATTCAAAAAGAGCCCCGAGAATAACTAAAGCTCCTCCGGTTTCATCTGAAACTATTCCAAGTACTAATAGCACTATCACCCAGGGCAAGTTCCAACAGCCTTTGATCCAATTATGACAGATAACTCCAATTATTATTGCCGACTAAATCGTAGATGACTTCGGAAAGAAACCAAAGAAAATGAACAAATAAGGCAAATTACTCTCTCTCAGGGCAAAAGAGAAAAGTACCTGTTATCATCTATGTGAATTCGCAGAAACCACATTGGTCTTGGGGGAACGGGGAACAGTTTCTAACTATTCTGGGGAAGAAAAAAATATTCACCATTACGCGGAGAACTTTTGGTTAGGGTTAAGAGTTTACCGCGGCTTTATTTCAAATTTACTTAACGTTAAAGCTCCTATGTTTTGCGGACATAAAATTACCTATAATTGTAATCTTCGCTGCAAGATGTGTCCATTCTGGAAAAGAACTAGCCAAAATTCAAGCCTTGAGCAGGAAAAAAGAATTCTGAAGCGGGTTTATGATTCTGGCGCTGTTGGAATAGCTTTTGAAGGCGGTGAGCCTCTCTTAAGAAATGATTTGGTTGACATTCTTGCTTTTTCCCGTTCTCTGCCTCTGCATACAAGCCTTATAACCAATGGAACTCTGCTTGAATCTAAAATCGGAGAGATTGCACCATATATTAATGGTGTTGTTTATGTTTCGTTGGATGGGCTAGAGAAAACTCATGATGCTATCCGAGGTGTTGATGGTAGCTTTAGAAAAGCGGTTCAGGGAATAAGTGCCGCAGCAGAAAAAGTTTCTGTAACCATAAACACGACGATAATGGCTGAGAATGCTGATGAAATAGAAAGCTTGGTGGAGTTGGCAAAAGAGTTAGGCGCAAGAATATCTGTTGCTGTCGCTCATGAATACTGTAATGTCAATGCTTCTTCGGCTGCTACAGACAAAACATCGAAAATCGCACATCGGCTCATGGAAATGAAACGTGACGGTTACCCCCTTGTCAATTCAATCGGTTACTTCAAAGTGATGGCTAAAGAGAAAAACTGGCGGTGCAAACCCTGGTCTATGGTTAACATTGATCCAAATGGGAATGTCGTTTTACCCTGCTATGTGCACAATGATTACGCCAGCAGTGTTTCTGTTTTCGATAACGGTATTAAGAATGCAGTTTCTGGTTTTGATTGGAAAAAGACAAGAAATTGCCAAAAATGTAGTCTTCATTGTTATGTTGAACCTTCTTTAGCGCTTTCAGGTGATTTTAGATCCTATATGCATTGGGCTTTTCACGTAAGCATTTGATTTTTTAGGGACATGGTTAATTTAAGACTTCATGATTGTGTCTTTTCCATTTCTTTTTTGTTCTTTATTTGTGTAAAAGTGCGCGCCCCAATATGGAGCTAAAAATGAATTCTAACGGCAAATTCATCTGCAATGACGATGACAAAACGTTCAATTCACGAGAAAACCATGAATGGAGCTCCTCAGAAACCCATTTGAAAACCTAAGTAAAAACTGGTAAGTTAAAATAAAATATGAAACTAAAACTATCATCTCCACTTTTTTTAGCTCCGTTTTGAACGAAAGAACGATAAAAAAGTGTGAGAACTATGAAAATATGCATCTGCCTAAAAGTTAGGTATCCAGAGGTTTATAGAAGGTTGTTTAATTGAATGAAAAGAAATGTTTATATCAGTTGACTAGGCTTCTGTAAGAATTCAGCTATCATTGCTAGCCCCGCAATTTTCACATGGCGGCGGCTCAACCCCTACCGAAACGGCGTTTGCCTTGCAGGAATGACGGAGTTGGCCTCCAATTGCGGGGACACGAATGTGGACCTGACTAATTGCTCAGTTAGGTCTGAATTGGGCTTTGACGTATTGAGTGGAATGTTTTTCCCTCCAAATCCAGTTAGGCACAAATCATGCGAAAATAGTGCATAACGTACCACACAAAAAACAAGATAGAAAGATCCGCAGAAATCAATATGGAGTGCATAACTCCGGTTGATCCTGCCGGACCCCACTGCTATCGGGATAGGACTAAGACATGCTAGTCGAGCGCTTCCTAGCCAATTTGGGAGCGCGGCGCACAGCTCAGTAACACGTGGCTAACCTGCCCTTGGGACGAGAATACCCCCGGGAAACTGGGGCTAATTCTCGATAGGTGAAGAACTCTGGAATGAGTCTTCGCCCAAAAGACGTTGGGGTTATGCTCTCCAGCGCCGCCCAAGGATGGGGCCGCGGCCGATCAGGTTGTTGGTGAGGTAATGGCTCACCAAGCCTTTTACCGGTGCGGGCCGTGAGAGCGGGAGCCCGGAGATGGGCACTGAGACAAGGGCCCAGGCCCTACGGGGCGCAGCAGTCGCGAAAACTTTGCAATAAGCGAAAGCTTGACAGGGCTATCCCGAGTGCCATCCGCTGAGGAAGGCTTTTACCCAGTCTAGAACGCTGGGGGAATAAGGAGAGGGCAAGTCTGGTGTCAGCCGCCGCGGTAATACCAGCTCTCCGAGTGGTGTGGATGTTTATTGGGCCTAAAGCATCCGTAGCTGGCTAGGTTAGTCCCCTGTTAAATCCACCGAATTAATCGTTGGATTGCGGGGGATACTGCTTGGCTAGGGGACGAGAGAGGCAGACGGTATTTCCGGGGTAGGGGTGAAATCCTATAATCCCGGGAAGACCACCAGTGGCGAAGGCTGTCTGCTAGAACGCGCCCGACGGTGAGGGATGAAAGCTGGGGGAGCGAACCGGATTAGATACCCGGGTAGTCCCAGCTGTAAACGATGCAGACTAGGTGTTTGGACGGCCACGTGCCGTTCTAGTGCCGCAGGGAAGCTGTTAAGTCTGCCGCCTGGGGAGTACGATCGCAAGATTGAAACTTAAAGGAATTGGCGGGGGAGCACCACAAGGGGTGAAGCTTGCGGTTTAATTGGAGTCAACGCCGGAAATCTCACCGGGAGCGACAGCAGTATGAAGGCCAGATTAAAGGTCTTGCCAGACGAGCTGAGAGGAGGTGCATGGCCGTCGCCAGTTCGTGCCGTGAGGTGTCCTGTTAAGTCAGGCAACGATCGAGACCCGCGTCCACTGTTGCAACTAGCTTTGTGCTGGGCACACTGTGGAGACCGCCACTGATAAAGTGGAGGAAGGAGCGGGCCACGGCAGGTCAGTATGCCCCGAATCTCCCGGGCCACACGCGAGCTGCAATGGCAGGTACAATGGGTTCCGACCTCGAAAGGGGAAGGCAATCTCGAAAGCCTGCCGTAGTTGGGATCGAGGGCTGTAACCCGTCCTCGTGAACATGGAATCCCTAGTAATCGCGTGTCATTAGCGCGCGGTGAATACGTCCCTGCTCCTTGCACACACCGCCCGTCGTTCCATCCGAGCGACTTTTGGGTGAGGCGCCGTCTTTCATGGCGGCGTCGAATCTAAGTTTCGTAAGGAGGGAAAAGTCGTAACAAGGTGGCCGTAGGGGAACCTGCGGCCGGATCACCTCCTAAGTAAAAAGCATGAAGAGTGCTTAACTGGAGGAGCAAGGAGAACATACGAACCCACAAAGGTACGTCAAAGCCCAATTAAGCATTAGCAATATAGCCCAGGGTTAATCTTTTCTTCTTTCTTTGTAAAAGTTATTTTTTAATTTAGAAAGAATGTTTTTAGTTTGAAGTAAGATAACATTTTTTGTTGCTGTCGATGATGGTAATCTTGATAATTTTTAAATAAGCGCCCTTTTTTTAGTGTAAGTTTGCGCAAGATAAATTCTATGTCGCCCTGTGGGGTAAATAGTTGGGGATCCTACCACGGCCCTATATTGAATTATGCAGGATATCTGCACAAGAAATGTTTCAAAGTTATTCGGTTAGTGTTTTTGTGTAGTCCCAGATTTTGTCGCTTACCCAATGCTGCGTTTTTACTACAGGGCCTTTCTTAGTTTGTCTTGCCGCAGCCGAGTCCATTAGACTTTCTCCCAACGCCAATGCTTTTCCAAATTTCATATCCACTACCAAAACAGCTTCACCCTTGGCAAATTCTCCTTCAATACGCACTATGCCTGGAGCCATAACAGTTGCGCCTTTGCAAACATAAGGTACTGCGCCCATATCAACCACGATTTTTGGGGCTTTTGCAGTAAACTCCGTAAAATGAAGTGTGGGCAGGATTTTGTCGCCAGCTTTATAGAGAAGGGGTTTTGCGCCAATAAGATAGACTTCTCCTACATCAGATTCTACAACTTCAACGGTTGATTGACCAAAGAGTGTTTCCATGTCAAGGTTTAGCGTTTTTGATGTTTGATCTAAGATTTGCCTTGCTTCTTTTGTTTTTAATGGATATCGCCTTTGCGTTGGCATAATGGTTCACTCTGGTAAGTCACAGCAGGCATGAAATTTAATGTTGCTCTTCATTTGTTTTGTTTGTGACTTTGCTTTTCTTAAAGATTTTATCTAACAACGTGCTTATGTCAAACTTGAAGAGTAAAACTGTTACAATAATTGTAAGGAATACGGAGATAGCCATCATTTCTATGGGGGTTAGCAAGTTTGAAAAGTTTGCTTCAACAAAGCTTCCCAAAAAGACACCAGCAATTGTAATTGTTATTTTGCCAAGAAAATATGATGAGAAAAACTTTGCTGGACTATACTTCATTAGTCCCAATGGAATGACGATGGGTTCATCAGGAATAGGTGTTGCGGCCGCTAAATAAAGCAGAAGAAAGGCCCAACGTCTAATTTTTCCCGCTTTGACATCCAGTCGAGTTTGACTTTTTTCGCTCAGATGCCCGCTTACAAAAAATGTGATCATGTAGTGAATGCCTTTTGCAAGCGCTGCGGCAAAAGCGATGAGGAAAGCTACTGCAAGCAATGCGGTTGCATCTGCATTTGCCATGCCGATGGCTGCCGTAGATGCAATTAGGAGATTTGAGGGGCCAAAGAAAGGTATTAAATTTAGGCCAAAAGCGACCAGGAAAGTGATCATAAACTCAATATTAAACAGCATTTACCTTTACCCATTTTCCCCAGAAAATACTCTTCAGCCTGCTTATAAGCACAAGCAAAAATGAACGGAAACGGTGCCAAAATAACGGGTTAAAGTTTAAATGAAATTTAATTGTAGAGAACAAAGGCTAGTAGACTCGAAGTTAACTTAACCTAAGCAAGCAAAAGAATTCCAGATAGGTTTAAATGTGGAGAGTTCGAGTATAGAAGACAATAACGATACATGAGGATTCCAATATGAGCGAAATGACAACCGAAATCCTTGAACAAAACCTTAGCAAAGTAGTACTTGTAAGACTCAAAGGCGGAAAAAGCCTCAGAGGAAGACTGAAGGGTTTCGATCAACATTTAAATCTAGTTTTAGAAGAAACAGAAGATACAACAGCAGTTGAAAACCAAAAGAAACTGGGACTAATCATCGTTCGAGGAGACAACGTAGTCCTTATATCGCCTCCGCCTAGGTGACCGCGATGGGAAAAGGAACTCCATCAATGGGCAAGCGCCAAGGCAAAGTTGTTCATATTAAATGTAGGCGCTGCGGAAGACGAGCATACCACGTGCGACATAAGCGTTGTGGAGCATGCGGATATGGCGAAACCACAACCATGCGTCATTATTCTTGGATGCGCAAGACTCTTCAAAGAGTACGCGTCGTCTAAAAACCCCTTTTAAATAATTAGAAAAGATTCCATTTCTTTTAAGCTCTAAACTAAATAAATCAGCTTTTAATCCAAAAAAATATTTATTATATAAGAAAAAAGGAAATTATTTTTCTATTGGTTTGGCGTATTGTAATAGCCCTTGTCAATCTTTACAAAGATCAAGGGACCTTTGCTTTGAGCCATCTCACGAGCTTTGCGTAATGATTCATTGAGTACTATGAAAACTCGTTCTTTATCATTTACGTCTTGAACGCGTTTTTCTCCAAGTTCCATTTTGATGAGGTTTTCAGATAAGATTTCTGTGCCGCATATTTCGCCGTTCTTAAGCAGTGTGGTGATTACAACTTCTTGGAGTTCTTGTCTGTGCTCAAGTTTCTTCCATATAGGTTCAGCGTTGTTGATGGCTTTTGAAATCTTGTTCCATTTGTTAGCGTTTTGGTCACCAATGAGTAGTTTGACTCGTTCTTTCCATTTCTTGAACCAAATGCCTATCCAAACTGTCAAAAATGCTTCTAGTTCTGATGAATCTTCTTTTAGCAGGTTTTCAAGTTTATCAACGAGTTCGCATTGGTTTGCTTCTTTTCCCATCAGGTTCCAATGGAACTTAAGATAGTTGGTGAAATCCTGACAGGCAACCTGTAAGACTTTACGGTCTGACCCCATCACATCAAGGTCAGGATCCGCTTCTTTTAATTTCTCCCCGATCATCAATTCAACAAAGTTCATGCTGATTCCCACTTCGAAGCCCTCTCCAATATTGATTAAAGATCAAGCTTTTAATTAAACTTTGTTTCCACGGAAACATATAACTGGCTAAGAAGTTTTCAGCAATATTTCGAATCTCGATACATCAAGAAATGGTCAATTTATGTATCTTGGAAGTGAATTAACATCCTTCAAAATTAAATCCGGGCATTCTTTCTCAAGTTCTTTGCATTGATATAGTCCCGACAAAACCGCAACGGTTCCTGCACCCGCAGCCTTTCCAGCTCGTATATCATTAACAGAATCACCTGCAATAAGGCAACTGCACATTTCAACATCGAAGGCTTCTACACATTTTATTAACGATTCAGGAGATGGCTTGGGCTTACAACTGTCCATTGATGTTACCACATGAGTAAAATATTTTGAAATGCCAAATTGTTCTAGCTCTTTTATAATGCTCTCTGAGGGGGCATACCTCATCGTTATTAGGGCAAGTTTTGCTTTTTGGGATAGCGTTTCAAGTGTTGCTTGCACGTTGGGTATGAGTTTGGTTTTTTCGTGACTGATTGAGTAAAATGTTTGATAATAAATTTTGAGAAATTTTTTAGAGTCGCCGTTCAAAAGGTCACTTATTGTTAGGCCTTGTTCAAGTCTCTTTGGAATTTCAAGAGAAACTGTATCGTCTGGGGCTTTTTGTTTGATTGCTTTGAACGCTATTTTGGCGGCTTCTATGTACGCTTCTTTGGAATCAACTATTGTGCCATCTAAGTCTAAAAAAATGCCTTTTACTTTTATTTGGTTTACGTTCATCAGTTCTCTTGCCTTTGAGATGCTCTTTGTTTCTTAAACTTTTCTAAACGACTTTGAGAAACTAGCTTGGCATATTTCTTCTATATATATTATTGAGATAATCTCTATAGGTGCCTCATGGGTTATCTCTTTCTTGAATATACGGAAGAGGTGAAAAAAGAATGCTCTCACGAGATTGTGATGGCTGCTCCAAACTTAAAGAATGCAGTAAACGCTACCAAAGAACCTTGAAAGGCGACAAAGTCTACTGCCCTGATGGAACCGCTCATCTGATTGACAATTACAGTATAAATCCTAGCCCAGAAGTAATATGCTTCTTTGAAACTTTCTAGTTAGAACGCTTTAATGCTCAAGTTAGGTCTAAGAAAATAGCCTTCAGTTTATCATTTTTTTAATTTTCAATTTTGAAAAAAGTTGGTTCGGCATTTTAAGAAATATTTTCTAAAAGAATCTTTTGAACATGAAAAAAATTAAGTGAGTACTGAATCAACGTTCAAGTTCAGCACAACTTCGGAGATGTCACTTGCATATTCAGCAGTTCGCCTTACACTCTCAATTACTAGCCTCAAATTAACGACTTCTTCAATTTTGAGATTATGCAGGCAAATAACGGTTTCTTTCTCTAACTTATGGACTAAGACTAGTTTTTCAATAACACTTTCTGCCAAATTAAAATCATGTCTGAATAGTGAATCCATAGAACTTTCAAACATTGAATTAGCCAAACCGCTCAATTGATCCAATTTGGTTAAAACATCTTCACTTACATGCTCTTTCAAGAGAAGAGTGTTTTCAGCGATTTTAGTTGCATGGTCCGCTGTTCTCTCCACAGCCTTGCCTATTAGTCTGTATCCTAAGCAGTCTTTTTGGCTGTTTAATCCGATTTCTTTAACGATTCTTGGATTCGACACTGCCAACTTTAGAAGCCGCACAATGTAGAGACCAAATCGGTTTACTTCACGGTCAGTTTCAATTACTGATTTTGCAGATGTGGAATCCAGTTTTTTTAGTGCAGTTATGGCTTCTTTATGCATTGATGACGCTATTATTGACATTCGGCTGAGCGCATTTTGAACTGTGAGTTCAGGATAATTTAATAAAACTTGTAGTGTCAAATCAGTTGGAGTGTCGATCACAATTTCTGTTCCCACTAAGTAGTGCCTGGCGAAATTTTTAAGATGATTTCGAAGCTTTGATGAAAGTACTCTTTGGCCTTGTGCTCTGATGTGTAAAATGTTGTATCCGTCCAAATAGGCGGAAATTGCTGTCCTCATAACGGCGTCCGGATTGTCATTTATTGCTGCTTTGATGAAAGCTTCGTCTTGTTTCTCTTTTTTTGGGAAACTTGATGGTGCGATCGATAGTGAGCCATCGTCTTCTTCGCGAACAAGCATTGAGCTTCCTCTTTTTAGTTCATTTCGAATTGCCCAATCTTTCGGTAATGAAAGTATGAATGTTGACCCGCCTGTTACCTGAAGTTTGCGTTGCTCCTCGTTTACTTTTTCTGCTTCCTTGGTCACAGTTGATTCCACTTTTTCCTATGAGGTCTAATTATATTAGTTATATCTATATAGACTAATGATTATATTGAGATTTGCTATATAATAACTTAGAATTTTATTTTAAGAAAATATTTTTAAACGAATATGAAAACTAAATATTTTTACTGTGCCTCAGGTTAATTTTCGTAAACAGAAGGCGTGTTTAGTTTTTAGTACAATTAAGAATGCCTAAGTTGGCCTTTTAATTAGATGGATTGCCCTTCCTGTGAAGGGTTAAAGTGTGTACTTATAATCAGCGATTTATCTGGGCTTCATTTGACGCTCTTTTTTGCTTTCTTGTTTATGTTCTTTCTTTGTGGTGATATCGCGTTATCTTTATGGGGTTAACTTTATTTTGCTTCGTTCATATGATTGCTAAGTGGCAATAAGCGAGCTATACCTATTCGCGTTAAAATATATATAGACTATAGTGTTTATGGAGAACACACTCATATAACGAAGACTAAATAGTTTTCCGACGAAGGTTAAAAAAATGAAAAGTACCTACATAATTATTGCGGCAATAGTCGTTATAATAATAATAATCGGCGGCGTCTTTGCCTACATTTCCTTGTCAAATTCTTCATCTCCCTCTCCAACTCCAACGCCTACAGCAACAGTTACAGCTTCGCCAACCTCGTCACCAACAGTTAAACCATCATCTTCACCTACTACATCTCCAACTACTGCTCCGACTGCGTCTCCAACGGCAGTTCCAACACCTACTCCTACCGCTACTCCAACGCCAACAATATCGCCAGCAACCCTTAACGGCGCGGGAGGCACACTTGTCGCCCCACTAATGTCAGTTTGGCAACCAGCTTACCAACAAGTCGTACCACAAGTAACAGTTAACTACAATCCTGTTGGAAGCGGTGCTGGAATTACTCAGTTCACTCAGCAAGTAGTTGATTTTGGCGAATCTGATGCACCAATGAGCGCAGCGCAATATGCGGCGCTTCCATCTGGAACAACCGCTCTTACAGTACCGATATCTGCTAGCGCAGTCGTACCAGCGTATAACTTGAAACTCGTTAACGGTTCATTGTGTCAAAATGGCCTCAATTTCACCGGGACAGTTTTAGCAAACATCTTCTTAGGAACCGTTACTACCTGGAATGACCCAGCCATCAAAGCCTTACAAAGTACTGATGTGGCAGCTCAATTGCCAAGCACATCCATAACTACAGTTCACCGATCTGACGGTAGCGGAACGATGTTCGCCTTTGTTGACTTCTTAGGAAAATCAAGTAGCACTTGGTTAAGCCAAGTTGGCGCACCAAGCACAGCTCCAAGTTGGCCATCCGCTCCAGCCCAAATAGCAGCTCCTAAAAACGCAGGCGTAGCAGGTGCCATTTCTTCAAAAGATGGTGCAATAGGTCCACTTGAAATCGCATACATTCTTGAAAACACAGGTCAAACCTCTCTCTATTATGGCACGGTTCAAAATGCCGCAGGAACATTTGTCTTAGCTAACGTTACAAACATTGCAGCAGCTCTTCAAGCAGGTGCTTCAGCTGGTCTTCCAGCGGGAAATGCGTCATGGACAACGGTCTCCATCGTTGATAACATATCCGGCAACACAACAGCTACAACCGTTTATCCAATTGTGACAATGACTTATGCTCTGATATATCAAGCGCAAACTAGTTTAACTCAGGGTGCAGCTCTCGTCAACTTCATGTCATGGACCGTAAACTCAGGACAAAACTTAGGAACAGGCTTAGGATACGTCCCACTGCCAGCAAACATAGTCGCTGTTGACAACCAAACACTCAAGTTAGTAACATACAACGGAACGCCAATACTGCATTAGGGCTACGAAATAATTTAATAAGCAATCCTTCTTTTCTTTTTTTGTTATCTCAAAACATCGAGGAGCCGCAAAATTGCAATTCAAACTATTTAGGGGAGATACAATATTAACAATCGTTCTTGCTGCTGCGGCTTTGTTTATTATTGGTCTTGTCGTTGCTCTTGCAGTTGAACTTTTTTCCGGCTCAGGCCAATCGATTCATGTATTTGGACTAAGTTTTTTAGCAGGAACAAAGTGGCGTCCAAGTCAGAACGAGCTTGGTGCTTTGCCTTTTATCTGGGGAACCTTGTACACTTCAGCGATTGGTATTATCATAGCTTTCCCAATTAGTCTTGGCGTAGCAATCTTTATTTCGGAGAAACTAAAGAGCCACCTAACCTTTGGTCATGCAATAGGAATAATAGTTGACCTCTTAGCAGCTGTGCCTAGCGTTATCTTTGGTTTATGGGGCGTTTTTATCCTGATTCCTTTTTTGCGCGATTATGTCGAAACGCCATTGCATAATTCATTGGGTTTTATCCCATTATTCTCTGGAATTCCTTTCGGATACGATTTTTTTACAACAGGAATCATTTTAGCCATAATGATTATTCCAACAATGTCCGCAGTCACTAGAGATGTGCTAAGTGTGGTTCCTAACAGTCAACGCGAAGCAATGTACTCGCTTGGAGCCACCGAGTGGGAAGTTACTTGGAAGAGTGTGTTACCCTATGCGAGGTCAGGTATCTTTGGCGCCTTCGTTTTGGGGCTGGGACGTGCTTTCGGAGAAACAATGGCTGTTACTATGGTAATTGGCAACATTCCAAATATCACCACGAATTTGTTTTCGGCTGGCGCTACTTTATCTTCATTAATAGCTAACAATTTCGGAGAGTCTTATGGACTTTATCAATCCGCTATAATCGAAATAGGGTTGATCCTGTTTTTTGTTGCTCTATTAGTTAACGGTCTGGCCAGATTTATGCTTTGGAGGATGACGCGTGGGTCACGGGGTAGAGTTTGAGCGGGGTTTTGATTTTGAAACGATCTGATTTACCTACGAGTATTTCACGATGGCGAAAAATCGTTAACATGATAATGGCTATCTTGGTGTTAGTGGCTGTCGCTCTAGCTGTAATACCACTATTACTTATATTAGGCGACGTTTTCATACGAGGGGCACCCGCCATAAGTTGGCATTTCCTAACTAGTTTGCCTGCTCCACCAAATGTTAAAAGCGGTGGAATAGCAAACGCTATAGTTGGAACTTTTACAATGGTGGGTATAGCATCTGTTATCTCGGTACCCATCGGCGTTGCAGCAGGTATCTATTTCTCCGAATCCTCCTCTTCCCGGATTGCTTATGTTTCGAGTTTCATGAATGATGTTCTTACCGGTTTTCCTTCAATTGTGTTAGGACTTTTCGTTTTCGTTCTAATTGTGGCAACTACAAAACAGTTCTCTGCTTTTGCAGGCGGAGTCGCCCTCAGTTTTGTAATGCTTCCAATCATCGCCAGAACAACAAGTGAATCTTTGAAGCTTGTTCCAAATACACTAAGAGAAGCCTCGATGGCTCTGGGAATCCCAAGGTGGAAAACTGTTCTTAGAATTGTCTTAAGTACGGGAAAAAACGGACTTTTCACTGGGATATTGTTGTCGGTTGCTCGTGCGGCTGGAGAGACAGCTCCGCTGCTTTTAACGGCATCAACAAGTGTTTATTTTGCAAAAAGTATTTTCCAGCCGACAGCTTCATTAACAGTCCTCATCTACAATTATGGTACTTCTGCGTCCCAAAATTGGCAAACTCAGGCTTGGGGAGCCGCTTTGTTCCTAATACTTATCATGCTTGGGTTGAATATTTTGGTTAAGCTTACCGTAGGCAGAAATTTAGCAGGAAAACGGCTGGAAATCTAACATGATGAAAAGCACAATAAGTTGGGTGCAAAATGATTTAAGGAGGGCAATAAAAAATAAGTGAAAATAAAAAAGATTTTGGTTCATCGACAGTTAAGCTAGCAACCAAAGACTTGAAAGCTAGATTTGGTAAGTTGCAAGTCCTAAAAGGGATTAACTTAAACTTCCCAGAGAATAGGGTTACAGCCATTATGGGTCCTTCCGGATGTGGAAAAACTACGCTGATCAGATGTCTAAACCGAATCCACGAATTAACTCCGAATGCAAAAGTTGAGGGACAAGTCATCTTGGACGGCGTAAACATTTATTCACCACAGGTTGATCCAGTTTTAATTCGTAGAAGAATTGGAATGGTCTTCCAGAAGGCCAATCCCTTTCCTACAATGTCAATATACGATAATGCGGTAGCTGGCTTGAAACTCGCAGGTGTAAGAAACAAACAGACCCTTGATAAGATGGTAGAAAAGAGTCTTCGAATGGCTTTCTTATGGGATGAGGTCAAAAGTGACCTAAAAAAACAGGGCACCGCTCTGTCGGGTGGACAGCAGCAGAGGCTATGTATTGCCCGTGCTCTTGCAGTGGAGCCGGAAATCATCCTTATGGATGAGCCCTGTTCAGCCCTTGATCCTATCGCAACCGCACGAATAGAAGAGTCAATTGCATCACTTAAGAAGGAATTTACGATTGTAATAGTTACACATAACTTGCAGCAGGCCGCTCGTGTTTCTGACTACACAGCGTTTATGTATTTAGGTCAGCTCATAGAGTTTGGTTCTACTAAAGATATTTTTGAGCGCCCTAATAACCCGTTAACAGAGAAGTATATAACTGGAGAATTCGGATAAAGAGGTTGAAAAGCTATGAGCAGAATAATTGATCCTGGATTAGAAGAACAATCAGTGCTTATCACTAGGATGGGTGAGTTAACTTACGAAACGCTTGCTCTGTCCATTCAAGGGTATCTTAAAGGTAGAAGCGTTCAAGAAGAAGTACGGGAAATGTCAGAAATGCTTGTTGCCATGGCTGATCAGGTTGAAGATAAAAGCTTTGAATTAATAGCTAGGTTTCAGCCTGTTGCAACAGATCTTAGGACCATTAAATCGTACATGAAAATTGGCAATGATTTTTCAAGGTTCGGCAGGTACTCACTTGATATATCATTTATTAATGACAAATTAAGCGGGTTGAAAGAATGCGAGTCTTGGTGCAAAGATGACATTGAAGAAATGAGTAAACGGGTTCTCTCAATGGTGAGAATAAGCATTGATTCTCTCAGAAAACATGACTTAACTCTCGCAAAATCTATCTCATCGATAGAACGAGAGGTGGATAAAATGTATCTTGATTACCTTCAAAAGCTACTTGGGTCAGAGGAAGCCAGCAGTAAATGCCTAATTTCTAGCGTGTTAATGACGAGGTATTTAGAGCGTATAGCTGATCATGCTGTTTATGTTTGTGAATCAATTGTGTACATTGTAACTGGGGACAAAATAAGCTTAGGCTAATCTGCCTTTCCCTTTGTTTCCAACTTTAAGATTGAACTTTCCGTTTTATGGGTGATATGTTATCTATGTTTCGTGTTACTGGTTTTCAACATAGGTGAACATTGTTTCATGTACCGGGGAGAGTCTATAGGCCTTTATATGTAAATTTGAAATTTCGCTTTTTTGGTTTAAATAGGGTATATAAATGCTAACATGGATTCATGACCGGGGGCCTATCTAAACTCATAATTAGCTGAAGACAAATTTTTTTCATCGTTTTTACTCCATGAATGCAGTAATGTTCAAAAGCAACTCTTCAACCTGAGATTAAGATAATGATTCCTCTTCTGAATGTTGATTGGCAAAGCCTTCCAGCCGACTATTCCCTCAGCGAACGCGACGCTGACGTGTTGGCGCTAATAGAAAACGAAGACTTAGCCATATTCACATTCGACGGGTTAAAACGGCGAACAAGGTTGCATTCTGAAACGCTTTCCCGCATTCTTGCACGGTTAGAAGAAGAAGGCATAGTAAAAAAAGAAAGAGAAGGGTACCGTGTATCCCCGAAAATAACCCAGTTAAAGCTTCATCAACCCCATCGTGAAGAACAGTCAACGCCTCTTGTCCAAACCTTCCTTCCATCGGATCTTATGACGCAACAGCTTATTTTGGCGCTTAAAGGCAGATGGTTCGGAATACTTCGGTGGCTTGGCATTTCAGAAAATAATCAAGGCGTTACCCTGAAGTGGATTACCGAAGATGGAGGTATACAAATAGCAGCAAACATTCAAGGCACAGCGCTTAACATAGATGCTAAATTCTTAACAAACAACAACTTGAATTTGGCGTTGAAAGCTTCATATCAACTTATGGCCAATATCGGCAAGCTCTGCCAAAGCTCACATGCAAAGACTGGTTTAGCTCAGAACGTGGCTTACTATGGCAACTCACCCTTTATGATGCCTGCTTAGTTTGTGACCAACTTTAGATGCTCCTTAGTCAACATATACCATTTTGCCATAGTATGCTATGGTGAAAAAACAAAATGACTCAATTAGTAAACCCATTAGAGGTTCTCAAATCACTCTCAGATGCAACAAGCTTACTCATCAAGAAAACTTCGGAGTCAGTAGTTAGCGTAAAAGCACAAATGTCACGCGGCACAGGCGTCGTCTTAACTAAAGATGGCTATATCATCACTTGCAACCATGTTCTGTCAGGATGCAACGCAATCAAAATCGGGCAAGGCGAAAAAACATTTAAAGCAAAAATCGTTGGAACCGACCCATACAGCGACTTAGCATTGATAAAAGCAGAGAAAGGAGAATTTACACCCATACCCATGGGCGATTCAGAAAAACTCAGCGTTGGCCAATATGTTTTGGCTCTCGCTAACCCATTCAACAGGAACCAGCCGACTGCAACCAGTGGAATGGTTACCAGCGTAAACAGCACAATCAGAGGTTGGCGAGGAAGCACACAAATGGAAAACGTCATTGCTACTGATGCTCAATTGAACCCCGGCTTTAGCGGCGGACCACTCGTAGACGCTGACGGCAAAATCATCGGGATAAACACAGCTTATGTTTGGCAAAGAGGCATCGCTATCCCCATAAGCAAAGTAAAAGCAGTTGCAGATAGGTTAATGACTGGAAAAGTAGCACAAAAAGGCTATCTTGGCATAATTGCAAACACCGTAGCTATCCCAGAAGAAATAGCTGAACAAGCAGGCTTAGAGCAGGAAAGCGGAGTAATGATATTCTCTGTTGAACCAGGTTCTCCAGCACGCAAAGCAGGTTTAGCCATGGGCGATGTACTTGTAAAATTCAACAACAAGCCTGTAACAGACTTCTATGATCTACCAAGATTACTGGCAGAAGATGTGATAGACAAAGAAAGTAAACTTACTATCATCCGACGTGAAAGTCTCCTCGAAGTAACTATCGTTCCAACCGTTCATGGAGGCGAAGAAGACTGATAAATCGAATGCCATTAGAAATTGAGCCGCCATCACCAATGCCAAATCCGCCACTACGACGCTCGCCTCACCCGATTCCTCAACTTAGTAATGCAAGCGCTGTAGCTTCAATAGCTCCTTTCCCCTCTATTTTTGATTAGATGAAGGAGCAACTTTTCTTTTTTTATTTCGCAGTTTACCTTATAAGCATATTCTAACTAATCCAATGGCAGGGTGTTTACATGCATGCTGGCTTAGCTTTCGTCATCGGTATCTTATCAGCCATTGCCGCGTTTCTGTTTTACGCTGCAATTTCAGGAACAACGTATTATGGCTTAGCAGTTTCGGTTGAATTAACTCTTGGCGTAACCCTCGTAATTGTTGCTTTAATTGTTGCCGTCATTTTTTATTTCGGTGTAAAAGCTCAGTTTAAACGGGTAAAAACTGGCAAGGAAGCTTTCATAGGCTCCTTGGGCGTAGCAAGGACTGACCTTACACCTAAAGGTGAAATCCGAGTTATGGGCGAGTTCTGGGAAGCCACCGCAAAAGATACCTCAATATCTGCTGGCCAAACTGTTGAAGTCGTGGGCATGGACGGCATGTTGCTTGTGGTAAAACCAGTAGAGCAAAAAGCTTAATTCTCCAAACTGACGAATACCATACCATTAGAGGGTATAAAATTGTCAGAAATTTTAGTTCCAGTCGTTGGATTCATAGGAATTGTTGTTGCTCTTTTCCTGTTAAGCGGTATTCGTGTGCTCAAAGAATGGGAAAGAATGCCCGTTTTAAGACTTGGCCGTTATGTCGGCTTGAAAGGTCCGGGAATAATCTATCTTGTTCCATTAATTGACAGAGCACCACTAAAAATCTCCACAAGATTAGACACCATACAATTTCGTACAGAATCAACCTTAACCAAAGACAACGTTCCCGTAAACGTTGATTCAGTCTTATACATGAAACCTGTGGATTTAGAGAAGGCAGTGTTAGCGGTTGAAAACTATTATCAAGCTACTCAATTGGCTTCGCAAACAACGCTGCGAGAAGTCATAGGTAAAGTAAGCCTCAACGAGTTGTTAGCCGAACGTGAAAAAGTCGGAGCACGTCTTAGAGAAATCATAGATGAAAAAACTGAGTCCTGGGGGATCAAAGTTACGTCAGTTGAAGTTCGAGACGTTATCATTCCAGCTAACTTGCAGGATGCTATGAGTCGCCAAGCACAGGCTGAACGTGAACGCATTGCAAGAGTAACCTTAGCGACAGCTGAATTTGAAGCGTCAGCAAAAATGATTGAAGCAGCAAAAATGTATGAATCAAGCCCAGAAGGTCTACGACTTAGATGGATGAACATACTCTACGAGTTAGGACAGCAATCACAAACAAATACGATTATGCTGGTGCCGGCATCTATGCCCGAAGCTGGTTGGCCTCCAATTGGCACTTACGGCTTCAAAGACTTAACTGCAGCTCAACTAGAGCAAGCAAAGAAAAAACCTCTTGTAAGGTCACCACCGCAACCACCAGAGGCAGAGAAACAGCCAGAATAAGCGTTCCTCTTCTTTTCCCTTTTTAGCTATCCATAGCTGCTGACTAATTTGGTTGCTTTACTGCTTTCACCGTACGCTCAAGCAACATTTGAGCCGCCTCTTGACTTGGCCATCCGCCTAAACCACAGTCAGGTCCCGTAAACGTCATTCTCTCCCCATATTTTTCCTTGGCAAATCTAAAACGTTTCCTTATCGCATCTTCCGACTCAACCAATTGTGCTGCTGAAGGTTTAGCTATCCCTTTTTCATAGAGTTCCGCCAAAATAGCATCTATATCTGTTCTGGAAACACCCACCCTGATTTGCTTATCTGCCTCCTCAAGCATGCTTTTAGAAACTGCGTTAATGTTGCCTGGTGAAGCTGCATACTCAAAAGATAAAACATCAAGGTTTTTGACGCAAAGCAAATCGTGGACTCCCGCGGCTGAATGCAAATGGATTTGACGAGCTGCTCCCTTAAAATCGTAGGCTTTCTCCAGCACTTTGCAAATCAATTCAGATGAGGCTTGGATGTTATTTAAGCCAAAGCTTGGCTCGTCAATCGATACTGCTTTTGTTTCAATGTATTTGCTATTCAAGACGCTGTTTTTTGCAAAACGCCTAATTGTCTCTGCCAACGCGTCCAAAACGTCTTCATAAGGAGTTTTTCCTACCTCAAGCAAATACTGCTCTAGAGGACCAAAAATTGATACACGCAACTGAATTTTTTTGCCAAACTCTTCACTAAGTTCTTTCGCTTGTTGATTAATTAAATACACTTCAGGTAGGAAAGCGTTTTTTTCTTCTACGAGAAATGAACCCTTCTCCATCGCGACGTGGATAACATCGCTGATTTGTTTCATTCCATCGTAATGCTGCGGAAAATTAACGACGTTTAAGCCCGAGGCAACCTTTTTCTTAAAAGAATCAAGCACAACCTGGCAAAATTGTTTGTTTACAAACTCATCTTTTGTAATATCTTTGCCTTGAATTATCATTTCCCTAGCCAGCTGATACGCTTTGCCAAAGCTCTCGCTTTTAACATCTTGCGGCAACGGGAAACTGCCTATATCATCAACTAAAGTATCCATAAACAACTACTTGGAACAGAAATTCTATTAAACCTTAACCCTACCTCTACAACGCTGAAAGGTATGAGAAAATGTCTGAATGCGTATTCTGCCAAATAATCAGCAAAGAAATGTCCGCAAACATAGTCTACGACGATGAGCAAGTGATTGCTTTTTTAAGTAATCACCCAGTTAACGAGGGTCATACGCTTGTAGTGCCGAAAAAACATTACGAGAATATCTATGATATTCCAGTGGAAGAAGCAGGTTATCTGTTTAAGATAGCTAAGAAGATTGTTCATGCAGTTAAAGAAGCAACAGGCGCTGAGGGCATCCGTATTGTTCAGAATAATGGGAAAGCGGCTGGACAGGTAATTTTTCACTTACACGTGCATATTATTCCCTTAAAACCGCAAAATCAGTTCAGCCGCGATACTGCTTATCATAACCCAACTCAACCTCGTGATCATGAAGAGTTAGAGAAAAATGCTGAAAAAATAAGACTACATCTTCTTTATTGAGTTATTTTTATCTGCAAATAATAGATCTAATCCTCATGTAATCATATAGGGAAATTGAAAAACATATTGACTCTCTCACCATTTGGAGTTGTTTTCATGGCAGATGCGTAAGTTTACCAACCACACATTAAGTGAACCAAGCTTTTTCAGGAACAGCTATAAAAGGGTGAAAAACAATCATTGCCTACATCACAAGCGGAATAAACATGACGGAACAACCTAATAACGAATCAAACAGCGATAATCAATCAACTTCTCAAACAGAGAAACTTTTAATTGACGATCCCTCAAACTTTCAGTTCCATGCTGCATACCTCGTTTACTCAGACACTTTTGACGTGGCAAATGAGGAAGCGAAACAGGAACTTAACCAGAACCTTGAAGATTTAAAAGAAAACAAAATTGATGCCCAAACATTTTACCTTAACATTTCACGTTACCGCAAACTTGATCAGCCCATGGGTAGACCGGGAAAATTCACGGTAGCGACTCAAAGAAAGAAAGATTGGCGCATGAAAACCCAACGATCAGAACGGATTAAACGGCACAAAAAATAAGCTCACCTATGGGTAATCTGTTAGTAACCGCGAAAGCAAGCGGTTTTCTATTTTATGTCTAAACATGTTTAAACATTATAAACGGAATCCTTAATTGGTGCATGATTAGCTTTTTGTAATCTAACTTGCAAAGGGGATTACAAATGAAATATACAACTGAAAACACAAGAATGTGTGCCGTTATAGGCTATATGTGCGGCGCTTTATGCCATAGTTGGGCGCTTAACCGCGGGGGTAACTTTTTTAGGTGTTGGATTTTTGCCTGCGGTAGTTATACCTGCGGTTTTCGCAGTATTGTTTGGACCGTGGGTAGGGGGAATTAGTGGAGCCATTAGGCATTTTCATAAGAGACATGCTTGTCCATGGAAACGCTGCTTTAAGTCTAACTGCTGGTGTGCCCCCGAACTTCATCTTGTTCTTCCTTATTGGGTATATTTCCGCAAGAAATATTGATACTAAAAAAATCACGGTTGCGTTGGTCTTGTCTGCTGCGGTAATAATCGCTGGATTGATAGTGCCTACTCTAATTTATCCTGCTGAGTTTACAGCATTAACTGGCTTGACAACAGCAGAATATACTTCTTAGTGTTCGGTTTAACTGTGTTACTTAGCTTTATTGCTATTGCTATCGTGGCTATTCGTTGGAAACAATGGAGAAGCTTTGCGATTGGGAGCTGTAGTTGGGCAAGCAGCAGGAGCAGCTTTGCTTTCTGTTACAGTTTGGGCAGTCAGTCCTACTTTTTCTTTCACGTACTTCAAATCGCCATGTCGGACCAACATTCATTCTTCCATCTATTTGTTTGGACCTTTGCAACTGAAATACCGTTTATTCTCCTTGTTGGACCGCCAATAATCAAAGCCTGCTATAGAGCGTTTCCAAGCCTAAGGCAAAGAAGCCAACAAAAAGGCGACGCAATTGAGTAAAGCAATGGTCCAAAAAGCAAGAGCTTTTGCACCAGCCGCAATCTCCAGTTTCTTCGAAATCCACGATACCGAAGACCACAAATCGATTACTGATTTAGATAGAATAGGCGCAAGAGGCGGAGGCTTTGGGTTAGAAAAGGGCGTTTCAACCAAAGTCACTATAAAAGAAGCGAAAGAAAATAGTGTCAGCGTTAAAATTAATTCGAAACCTGCCTTGGAGGCAAAAACAACTACAAATATTGCCAAAGCAATTCTAAGCAAAACCGACAAAAAATACTCCGTCCTGATTGAACATCAAATCGACGTTCCCATTGGAACAGGCTTCGGCACTAGCGCGGGCGGAGCATTAACAACTGGTATAGCGCTCGCGCAGGCAATAGGCTTGCCATTAACCTATAACCAAATTGGCAAAATAGCCCATACTGCAGAGATTCAATGTCAAACAGGACTAGGCACTGTTAGCTCATTAACATCCATCGGTGGTTGCCCTTTAGTTGTTGAGCCAGGAGCACCAGGCATCTGCCAAATCGATCGTATTCCAATAACCAGCAACTACATGATTGTGGCTGGTTTTGTTCAACCAAGCAACATAAACAAAACAATACTTTCAAACCCTGAAAAAAAGAAGCAGATTAATCAGTTTGGCAAAAAAACCTTAGAAGCAATCCTTGCAGAACCTAGCATAGAAAATTTTATGCGTCAATGCTGGAATTTTTCTCAAAATGCAGGTTTCGCAACTCCAACCGTTCGTAAACTGGTCAAATTGGCTGAGCAGTCTGGCGCACTCGGTGCTGCACAGAACATGATTGGAGAAGCAGTACATGCTCTTGTTCTTAATGAAAATGCAGATCAAGTGGCAGAAGCTTTTAAGCAAGTTTTAACCTTTGAAAAAGTATTAGTTAGTAAAATTGATTTTCAAGGGGCTAGGCTGGTAAACCATGAAGAAATATGAGAAAGTTGCAGTGGGCGGAACTTTTGATGAACTTCATAGGGGACACAAAGCGCTATTAAATAAGGCCTTTGAAGTCGGAGAAAAAGTTGTGATCGGTTTATCTTCTGATGAGTTTGTCTCAAAAATGGGTAAAGCTCATAAAACCGCCACTTATGCTGAAAGAATTTCAGATTTAAGAGTTTTCTTAGAAAAAAATGGTTTAGCTGAAAGAGCAGAAATTGTACGATTAAGTGACCCTTACGGATTAACTATATCTGGGAAGGGCTTAGATGCATTGGTTGTTAGCAAAGAAACAAAGGAAACAGCCACAAAGATTAATAAAATACGTTCCGAAGCAGGGTTGTCCGCTCTAAAAATTATTACAATTCATATGGTTCAAGCAGAAAATTGCAGTCCAATTTCGACTACCCGAATTAGAAAGGGCGAAATAGACCGAAACGGCAACATGATTAAAGCATCTCAAAGTTATTGAATTAATTATGTTATAATATTTCTCCAACTACATTTACAGGTTTATTAATATAGCGATATTACTTCTTCAATTTTGTCTTTGTCCACGGTTGCTAAGACAACTGTAGCTGGACCAGCCGACTTATTCAAATCTAATCCTCTAACCTCAGCCAAGTTTTAATTGTCTACCAACACCAAAAGCCATCATTCTAGCTTCATCCGCAATACCAAAAGTTCCCACTGCAGCAATATCATGTACATATTTTTTCTGTGAAAGCTGAATTATGTTTTTGAGGTCAGCAACTTCCCCTTTTGATTCAGCTAAGACAACTTCATCACCAACTTTGGGTTTGCCAATGGCAACAATCAAATCGCCAGGGCATGTTTTTCCAACCCGAAGTTCATCTTCATTCGCAAAGCCAACGACAGTTAACCCAGCTCCAGTTTGGACTGTTTCAAAATTGTCTTCTGTATTTTCCATGATTACTTGGTTTGGATCTAATCCAATACTTCGAGCTTCACGTTTTATGCCTTCCACTATCTGGTTGCCGGTCGGTTCCTTTTCTACGCCTAACGTTACTGATAATAAAAGTGGAAAAGCGCCTGTCGCTATCACATCCATCAAAGCAACTCTTGCCAAAAACTTTCCCAAGAACATTTCCGTCAACTTTTACTTTGTCCATTATTTTTGGACCAACCGCCCCCGATGAAGTTGAACCTGCCACGATGGCGTGTCCTGTTGGAATTTTGAGAATTGAGACATCGCCTCTTCTTGTGTACACTATTTGGGCGGGTTTTACTTGGAAAACTATGGGTCTTAGCATTGCGCCCATGTTGTCTACAAGGTGAAGATACATGGTTAATGCTTGACGCATGACTTCAGATCGAGTTAGGTCGTGTTTTTTGGCCAGTTTGTCAATGTCTGAAGCCATCTTGTGGGGTAGGCGGACGTTAATTATTTCCATTGTTAACAACTCGTATTACGAATGTTGCACAGGAAATCTCTTATTCTTTGCGCCCAACATGTTATTCTGGAATATCTCTACCTATTTAGCGTTAAAAAGAAGCTATTTCTTGGTGCTTTCAAGGGGTTTAGCGCAAGTGTTATATGCGCTTCCACTGTAAAAAGTGTGAGGAATAGCCTTGAACAAAAAAATCTTAGCATTAACCCTCGCATTATTATTAACCACCGTTTTTATTTCTTCAGTTTCATTTTCCCCAGCAAAAGCCCAGAACACAACGTCTGGGTGGATTACAAGTTATGATATTTATGATTATAATTCTAATCAGCATCTTGCCTCGTTTAGCTCTACAACTGGCAATCAATCATTTGCGCCAATAGTTCCTGGAGCAGAAATTAAAGTAACATTTACAGTTAACGTTTTCACTGCTGGATCTGGCGACCTAAAGCTTTCAACCAGTTTACAAAACCCTCCACAGGGTCAATACTGGCAACTAAGTAGTCAACCCCCATATACATTGGGCAGTGACTTCAATCCAGATTCTCAACAAGCATCATTCAATTGGGTTGTAGGAACCTTCACAATGACTGTAGCTGGTACAGTTCCGCAAAGTTCCTCACAGACGGGCGCTCCAGTAAACTTAGTCACTCTTTATGGTCCAACAAGCGGAATACCTCTTGATCAAATAACAGTATCAGCAGTTAGCGCAGAGATGACACAGTTCCAAACACTCTATAATCAAAAAGCTGCACATCTAAAATCGCTTGAATCAGGAGGAGTTGCGCAAGGATACGTTGATCTATACACTAACGTTCTTAATGAGTCAACAGTTATAGCTAACGCAGGTCAAGTTACAAGTGCCATTGCACTTCTTAACCAATTAAACATCTCAAATGAACCGCCATCTTCAACGACACAAGCACTTTTCATACCAATAGTTGGCGCTTTAGCTGCTGTCGCAGTCATATTCGCAGTTATGTTCTTTAGGGTACGTGGAAAAGTCAGCTACTTCCAACTTGTAGTTGAAGACCAAATCAAAGACTTGGAAGGTTTAACGATGCGAATTTCAAAAATCGACCGAGCCATGTCTTCTAACTTAGAATCAGTTAAAGACAGACTAAAAAGATTAGTTGGGATGTGATAACATACGAAAATCTACCAAAACAGCGTTCAACTGATAGGACTAGGCTCAGCCGGAACAAATGTCGTCGAAGCCTTCCTATCTAACAAAAAAACCATGGAGTTGTTGGGAAACGACATCACTCGCCTTTCCCTTTTAGCCATCGACATAGCAGACCCAGAAATTAGAAGTCTTCTAGAAGCTGACGAAAAAATCACTAAATCAATGATAAGAGCAGGCATCCCTCGAGAACGATTGCGTGTTGTTGCACAATCAGTAAAGTTTCCAACCGCCGAGGCAATGTTTGATTTCATTAACCAAAAATACAATGAGTACTTGGTAGGCGAAGGCGCAAAACTTGATAATTTCATCCCATGGATGCAATCAACAATGGCCATTCCACCAATGGCCGGCGGCGCAGGCAGAAGAAGAGCACTAGCTAAAGCAATTTACGCCCTTAACTATTACCAATTAGGAATAATCAAAAACTGCATAAACGTCTTTAAAGAACAAGCGCTCTCATCAATCATTACTCCAACCATCGTTCTAGTTTACGGTTTGGGCGGAGGAACAGGCAGCGGTATCTTCTTTGACTTCGTGAGACATCTGCGAAAAGTTATGGGGTCAGGTGTACCCATAATAGCGTTTGTTATTACGCCATGCGGCGGAGACGACCCACCAGCCAAAGGATGCTCATCATTTACTGCAATAAATGAGTTATCTTTACTATTGAATAAAGATTACAACCAATATGTAATTGATGAATTCGGCGAATTATATCGAAACCCGTTGAATGCTCTTGTATTTTTGCCATTGCTTCCAGCCTTCTCAAAAGTCGGCAACATAGTTACAGCCCGAAAAGAAATGGATGAAATGGTTGTAGACATGCTGTATGTGCTAATGGATTTTGACTTAGCCGACTTAATGGGTGGAATTGGAACTGAAGTTGGACTTACCACCAATTCAGCTCACACTTTAGGCATGATGAAAGTGATTTATCCAGTCGATGATTACCTTGCTGCCTTTAAAGTAAACTTTGAAAGCTTAGAATTACTGCAAGAACACCGCAAAGAAAAGCTGATTTTGCTAGATGCAATGGATTGTTTAGTAAAAAACAACTTTGATGTAGCCAAGGAATACTACAAAAACTATTTGATAAGAACAGGCACCTATAATGACGAGCAGTTTGAAGAAAAACTCAAGGCATTAATCACTAGCAACCCACGAATAGAAGATGATTTAGAATTACACATCAAAGGCATCGAGATACAAGTCAGAAACTGGATGCGGGAATTAACACGGTTCCTATCAACTATTAAATTCATGGGAAAGCCAGGTCCAATTGAAGATGCCATCATAAGCCTAACACTCAAAAAAGAAGGATCAAGAAAAGTAGACAGCCTTGAAGCCTTACTCGGAAATCTAACAAAAACTTACCTTGAATTTTCAGAGCAGAAAGCCATCATTACAGAACGTTTAAAACAATTGATTCCAAGTTCACAAGTCTTTACCGTACGTCAAAAGAGGATTCTAGATGATTTCGTCAATGTTGCAGAAGTTGCTGAGAAATCCCTAAACACTCTAAGATTCTATGATGAAACCCGATACTTAACTGATGCTTTGGTAAGGTACTACGATGTTATGCCAGAGTGCACATGTGAACAGAATGATTTGAAGGATATACAATCTGAATTGTCAACAATCTATCTCTTAGTTCAACTGATGCTTAGATCACCTCAAGACGAAGCAAAAATGATAGAGGAACACCTAGCATACGTGAATGGAATCATCCTTAAACGCCAAGACAAACGTGGGTCTGTAGACAACGAAGTCGTGAGGATTCAAGAATCAAAGAAACGAAAAGAATTTGATAAATCCAAAATGGAAAGACAGCTTCGTAAAACTTTCAGTTCAAAAAAATATGCAAGAGAACAACTGCTCATGTTAGATCGGGATTTGAAGAGGGTTGAAACTGAAGAAGCACTTGCCCTCGAGAGTTTAGCGAAAGCTGATGAGTCAATTAAATTGTACACGGATTTAGCTAAGAAGGTAGAGTTAACCTCTGATTACCGTAAACGACTAAACAAAATTGTTGATATGCAAAGCGAATACCAAGAAAGACTTGCCAAAGTAGTTGAGCCAAAGAAGTACTTTGAAAAATCGGCTGAACTTACCGAAGTTGAACAAAGAAAAATCTTATTCAAAATACTTACTGAGCAAGAAGAAACGATGACAAAAGAAGTCATATTCAAAGATGTACTGGATATGGCTCACTTCAGAGACTACATGAAGAGTGTCATTAGAGCTTTCAAGACACCAAGCGTCATGGGCTTCAAACCAACCTACAAAACAGATTACATCTGGGTTACCATCCAAGCGCCTCCAAACATGTGGACCGAAGACATGTCACAAGAAGTCTACACCGCATTAGCAGGATACGTTACCAGCGAAGTTTCAAGAACAATCACTGTTCGAGTAACTGAATCACGCGAGCCATGGACAACCAGCATACTAGTAGTTGGCGGAAGAGCAAAAGCCAATGACATGGAAGCATTCGACGAAATGGCCCTACTCTACAGCAAATCAACAGATTTCGAAAGACACCTCTCACGATCATACCTACTTGAACATGGCGTAGCAGCAACACAGATCGTCAAAGAACTCAGCGGAAACGGCAACAGCATCGAAACTGCAAACAACAACGGCAAAAACAATAAAAAGTAAAAAAGGATCTTTAGCTTCTTTTTCTTTATTTCTTTTATTTTACTAGACTTTTTGCAATTGTCTGCCAGTCATCTTCGGTGATTAAGCCTTTTTTGACTGCTTGATCCTTCATCTTTGCAACCCTTTTCTCTACTGCAGCAAACCTTGTGATTGTTTCAAAACCCCCTACAAACAGAGCTATGTCTATACGATCACTGCTATCTTCCACATAAATTGGGTCAGCAATGTAGATTGATTCAAGGTTCGCTTTGTCCTTAAACCAGTTAGTTACTGCTCTCTCAATTTTTCCTCTTGGAAACTTTTCTTTTAAGTTAAATGGCATGCGGACAAGGACGTAGAGCAAGGTGGCGCTTGATAAATCAAAGGTGAAAAGAGGCGTAAGCAAAGCGGTGTCAAGCATGTTTTCTATTGAATCGTAGATTTTCAAGCTTACACCTGACGCTAAGAGTGCAGTGAACATCTTTGTATCGAAAGAACTCGCCAACTCGCATAGTTCTTGAACAAAGGTTTCTTTAGCTAAGATTAACTCAAGAAGGTAATTGGCGACCATGTCGCCATAGATGCCAAATCCATTTCTGTCGATACCGGTGTAATTTTCAAGATTGTCTCTGTCGATAAGTAAAAGCGTTGCGTCTCTTGAAGCCAAAATACCGATTGAAGCAAAAGTGTTGAATTGGTTGTCTAACGGCTGTGCTTTCGAAGGTAAAAGCGATAGAGCTATTGAACTGATGTTCCATTCTTTAAATTGAGTGCTTAAAATTGGCAACAAAGCGCTGCCGATCCCATTCCAAGTGGATGAAACCAAGATGGCGCCTCTAAGCTTCTCAATAGGCTTGCTTTTTATTTTCCCGAAAAAGCCTTCATTATTAACAACATAAGGTAAAATATCATACCAGAAGTGCGTGTCAATGTCTTCATCCAAACAAACTATGTTCTTTTGGTCAAGTCGTCCTTGACTCCATTTAATCACATCTTTGCTTGATTTCTCAATAAAAATTGGCAAAACAGATTCGTCTTTTTTATGTACAAAAGCATCATTTAAGACGATGTTTATTGGGAATTCTCCAATGTATACAACTGCTTTTGTTGGCAAAAGACGCTTTAACGTGTCTGTATATTTTGCTATGTTTACTACGTTTACATTTAGGGGTACTTCGTTTTCAGTTTCTACTTCAGTTTCAATTTGTACCTCTTCTTGAATGGCTTCAACTACTGATGTAGTACTGACTGAGCCATTTGACTCTTTGTTTTCTTCTTGAATTTGTACTTCAACAGCCTGCTCTGCCCCTTCATTTATTGCGATAGGTTTCTCCATCTGTATAGTGGTTTGCTTCACAGGTTCAATTTGATTTACTTCAGCTGTTTTTTCTTCATTTTGAGTTGCTGATGCCTCAACGTTTTCCTTTACAATTGACGTTTGCTCAGTACTATTTTCTGTTTGTGCCTTAAGGTTACTTTCGGAAATTTGAGCCTGACCCTCAGTGGGTATAGGAGACATTTCGGCTTTTTCTGCATAAGCTTGAGTTTCTAATGGTAATGTTTCACCTTGCGTTTCATTCTGAGGTAACTTTGTTTCTTGAACCTTTGGCTCTTCGATGTTTTCGGTTACCTGGTTGCTTTCGTCAATTCTATTCGGTTCTAAACTGTTATCTTTAGGTAATTGCTCGGGCCCGTCAAAGCTTTGCACTTGTTCAGCCTGTTTCTTTTCGTTTTCTCGTTCTTTTAAGTAATCATTTTTATTGTACCACAGTCGCAGTTTTCTTTTCGGCAAAGTTATCACTTGAAAGGGTTTTTTCTCGATAAGCTTAAGAACTGTATGGTAAATTAAGGCTTTAGGTAATTCACCCTTTAAAGCGGGAGAGAGAGGATCAAGTAAACGTGAAATGGTTTGAGCTTCCTAAGACACTGCGAAAGAAAGAGGCCGAAACAGAAGGCGCTAAAAAAACTTCACGTTTGAAAGGATGGTATAGCCGTACTAAGCAGAAAAGGATAGAGAAGAAAAAGAAAGAGCAGGAACAGAAAGAATCAAGTTCCCTAAAGATTTTCACAGTTTTCATAACGCTTATCGCAATGGCGGCGGCAATGAGTATTTTGCCCCTATTTCCTTCACCCTTGCCTATTTTACTTGCCGTTTTAGTTGCATTTGTAACTTATAAGGATCCACGCTTGGGAATGCCTATTGGCGGAGCTATTATTGGTTTTGGATTAATTTATCACTTGGCTGATTTGTACTTTTTTTCGTTTTTAGGTACCGAAAATGTTCGTGTTGCTGTTATCGTTGTTTGGATGGCTTTGTTCATTTCCTTGCCAGTAATATTTCACCGTTACAAGAGTGCCCTTGCCATTGACTTTGGCATACTAGCGGTCATATCTCTCTTCTCCACTCAAACGTATTTTTTGGCAATTCCTATAATTCTGGCATCTGCAGTATATTTTAAAAAGCAAGTAGTTCTCACCATTGTCTACTATGCTTTAATTACGGTACCTCTTCAAATTCTTCAATATTTCAAGTACACTGTGCAGCCAATTCTTCGACCCGACTGGTGGCTTCAAGCAGGTTCAAGCCCGCCTGTTTTTGTTCCTTTAAACTCAATTCTTGCAGACTTAAACACATCCATGAATCAATTTCGGTTATATGATGCGTCAAAAGCGGTCTACACAATTACAGGTCAGCTCACTTGGATCCCAAACTTTAACGGACGAACTCTAACTGATGCATTAAATCAATACCGCGATTCAGTCCCCGGCATACTCATGTTTATAGTTATCGTCGCTGGACTTTCTTTGGCACTAATTTTCTTTGCGAGACTTCTGATTTCACAAGGCAGCGGATCATTATTTGACAGGTTAATTCCATGTTTCGTCGCTACATGTGCTGCAGCATTTTTCTTTATTTTCCTAAACGCTTTACAAACAGGGTTAGCTTATACCGCAGATGTCGATGCAGGAACGATGGCATTTGGCATTCTGGCCACTCTTCTGTTTACTTTTCCAGCTGTTTTCATGAGCAATACTCCTAAACAAACGACCACAACCTCAGACCTTACAGAAAAAGCTCAAACACTCATGAATAGGCTGCAAGTTTTTGAAACCCAATTGAATAATGTCAAAGATAACATTCCCGTATCTGTGACATCTCCTGAAGGAAAATTAGCAGTTATCAAAGATTCTCTTGATGATACACTGAAAAAATTAGCCATTCACTATTATGACCCATCTGATTTAGACCAAAAATATCGAGAGCTAAAAGACTTAAACACAGTCCTCGACGATTTAGAATCAGAACTTAACAAAATACTTGCGCAATACCAGATTTTCGTCACCTGCCAAATGTCTGACTGGGTAGGAAAACTCAACGAAACTGGATTACACGTAACACCAATAGCCAATTCTGAATTCCAAAATGAAATGACTTTAGATGCGAGAATAGAAACAATAAAGAAGATATTAAACGATGGAAGAACCCTTGCAAAAAATGTCGCAGAAGTTGCCGAATCCATTTATTCTGTAATCAGACCCTTATACGACCCCAGTCTTCCAGAAAAAAGTGGAACAATTGCATTTGCACTGCAAAAGATAGACCAAAAAGAAGCTCCATGGATTTCTATCGAAGCATTGAATAATGGGTTGAATAATTGGAAGAAACAGTACGGTGAAGAAATCTCAAAATCAATTTATTATCTCAAAAACTCGTTAACACCCATAATAAATTTGCCATCACAAAGCGAAAGCTTGGCACCAGTTATCGGAAACAAGATGCCCATAATACTAGGAGACGCGAAGAAGGCTGCGGCAATTAAGGATGCTACTGAAAAGAAAGCGTTAGATGTTTTGAACTTAATAACAATTGGTGACCTGCTTGACTCGTTCATAGGTATTTCAAAAGATGTATTCTCTATTCTCAACCAAGCATTAACTGATCAGGAGAAAGCCATCGAAGAAATGGTGCCTACAAGCAATTATTTGTGGGAGAAGAACATAACTTTGAAAGAAAGAATGGAGCAGGCAGTTGCAGTTTTGTCCAGTCCAAAATCCAAAGTGAATTACGTAATGGAAAACCTGCCAAAGTTTGAAGGCTACATTGACGAATGCATACAAACGCTTACCATATACAATGAACGAAAAGAGTTTCTGCTAAATTACCCAATGGCAAAAATAACAATCGAAGATCTATTAAAACAAAAAACACAGCTTACAACGGTAGATCTTCCATTCGAAACAAAATATGCAGCAGAATACCTCAGATTGTATTATCTTCAAAACTACAGCGAGTTTGCCTTTGATAAAGTCAACACAGTTCTTGCTAAAAAATAATAAATTAGCCTCACAATGCCTTTGGACATAAATTATTTCTCTTTTTAAACGCACAATTCCTTCGAATTGTTGAAGTAATATTTGTAGTTGCGCGGCGTTGTCAACCCACTTTTTATATTACAATCTTCTCATTATTTATTCAGTCAAGTTTTGAGGACTTTAAATGGCTTATTTTGCTAATAGAGTTGAAGCTGGAAAGCGATTAGCGTCAGAGTTGAAAAGTTTTGCAGGAAAAAACGCAATTGTGCTAGCGATTCCACGAGGCGGAGTGGTTGTGGGCTACGAGATTGCGAAAGAGCTCAATCTGCATTTGGATGTGATTATTCCCCGTAAAATTGGTGCGCCTGATAATCCTGAATTAGCGATTGGAGCAATGACTGAGGATGGTACCATAATACTTGACCAGAACCTCGTAGCGTACCTTGGAGTTTCGAAGGATTTTATTAAAGAAGAGAGTGAGAGGCAAAAAAACGAAATTAAACGCAGATTAAAACTCTACAGAGGAACTGAACCTTACCCCGATTTTCATGGTCAAGATGTAATACTGGTTGATGATGGAATAGCAACTGGCTCAACAATGAACGCCGCATTAGCATCGGTCAAAAACAGGGGAGCAAGAACAGTTACGGTCGCTGTTCCAGTTGGTCCCCCTCCAACCATTAACGAGCTAAAAAAACAAGCGGACAAAGTCGTTTGTCCCTATACTCCCGAATATTTCGAAGCCATAGGTCAATTTTACGTCGATTTCAATCAAACCTCAGATCAAGAAGTAATTAAACTTCTTAAGCAAAGTAAACAAAAAAATCTTAACGGAACAATAGGTATGGTGTCGGAATGATTCATCAAGAAAGCGAGATAAAAATCCCCTTCAAAGGAGTGGTTCTAAACGGGAATTTGAATATGCCTTCGGAAGCCAAAGGTGTCGTGTTGTTTGCACATGGAAGCGGCAGTGGCAGATTCAGCCCAAGAAACCAATATGTTGCAAAAGAATTTAACAAGGTACAAATAGGAACGTTACTTTTTGATTTGCTTACGAGCGAAGAGGAAGAAGAAGATATCGTAACTGCAGAATACCGCTTTAATATTGGCTTGCTTGCTGAACGTCTAATCGGCGCAACAGAGTGGCTTAAAAAAGACCCCGTTACAAACAACTGCGCGTATTGTTATTTTGGAGCAAGCACGGGAGCTGCGGCAGCCTTGATTGCGGCAGCAAAACTTCCTAATGATATTTCAGCGGTGGTTTCTCGTGGTGGGCGTCCTGACTTAGCGGCTGAGTATCTTCCTGAGGTAGTGGCGCCGACTCTTTTGTTGGTGGGCGGTCTGGATGAGGAAGTGATTGAACTAAACAAGCAGGCGATGGAGCAAATGACCGGTGAAAAAAAACTTGTAATTGTTCCCGGAGCAACTCATCTTTTTGAGGAACCTGGCACACTTGAAGAGGTAGCTAAATTTTCGGCTGATTGGTTCTTGCGCCACCTCATTAAATAGGAAAAAAAGTTCCGAATCAGTTACAGATTTTTTTAAGTGACTATTCTGCTTTCAATTGGAGATACATTTTGAAGAATGCATAGTTTTCAGCTATATCAGCCGTGTAAAGAAAACTGAACACTAAAACTTCTTCCAAAGGAACATTCATGTAAACCTTATCTTTTGAAAAAGACGCAGCTTGGGCTTTAGAAGTTAAAATAACAGTTAAAACATCACCCAAAGCTAATTCATCACCGACTCTATGGCCATCATCAGAAACTTCATCAAGAGCTATAGCAGTTTTCCATGCATCTGCCCCGCCGAAATCAACGATGACATATGGATGTCCCAATTGAATCAACGATGAAATTGAGATTGAAGGCATGCATTTTGCACATTGTCCTGCAACCTCTTTCATTTCAGTGTCACTTAGAGGTAAAACAAGAACTTTATGTTTGATGTTATATCCATCTTTTAAAGTTAAAAACTGCATAAAATCACAATTAGCGTATTCTTTTTTGAAGCTATAACTTTTTCTGTTTAAGGGAAAGAACTTTCAATAAAACCAAAAAAAATTGTGTCAAAAATTAATATGGATTGATTAGAGAAGAATCTGAATGGCACATTTGTTCTTTCGCTATAGATTTGATTAAGCAACTTGATGTAATCGCCGTGCAGGTCCATCGGATATTCGTATTTTCCCGTGTTGAATGAATCTGCACTTCAACTCGTAAATCTCTTGATCTTCTCTTATCAATTTCTCTTTCAAATTGATTTCAATTGTCGTGCCATTATCTGATTCAAAGTTGCCCTGAGTCTTGGCGAGAATTGATGAGGGTTGCATAACCAAATATCTGCGGGCGTAACCATAGACACCTTTTAACTAATCTGCCCGTTACGAAAAGCTTTACCGTTAACAAACCTGAGCATCATTCGATTGTTCTCGAAGCTCATAGGATTTAGATGAAGATCTAAGTCCATTCGAGAACGGTCCAGTATTAATTTTTTTTCTTATTCCATCTGCGGTTGCCAGGTGGTCCTATAAGAAAATAACCTATTATCATAATTGCAATGGTTACAACGATAATTATCACAGCTGTTACTTCAGTCGTTACTTTCACCTCTATTTTTAGTATCTTAGTTTAGATATTTCCACTTAACGGGCTGCCCTGTCCCGATATTGTATAAGAAGAAGCTGTTTAGTTTACTTACCTTTCGCGCTGGCGATGCAGTTTCAGGTTTTCTGAGCTTCTTTTCCATCTACGAATAGTGTGATAGGCGAGAACGGTCCAGCGCTGATTTCCAAATGATGCTTTTCGGAATTTCCCACATCAAACTGGAACTTCTTTGCCAATGGCTGAAAGTTTGCTTCATTAACGACTTTTTCGCCATCCACTTCTATCTTGATGTATTTTAGAAGCGCGCTCGCATTAACAATAATGATATGTTTTTCAGTCTCACCTATCTCAAACTTAGCTTTTGTCATTTTTTGAACCTCTACTTTGCTACTTCCACTTTGTTAGTATTTCCTCCCGTCGAAAAGTTTTTGTGCTCACAAAGAAAAGCGCAACATCAACCGCTAAGAGAACCCCTGAGATTATGAGCAGGCTGTTTACATCAAGGGTTATTATGCTTGTCTCGCTGAGAAGGTATATGCCCAGGAGTGGAAAGAGAATAAAAATTCCAAAACTGTTAGCGCTGCGCACATCATTAACTCGCGAAGAAACAATGACGCTGAACAAAACACTCAAAACAATGGCGACCGGCATCAAAACTATGAGCAAAGTGGCGATGTTCCAGTTTGGAAAATAATAATAACCCAATGTGGGAAAAGTTACAGCATCAATGCCCACCATGAAAACTACTGCAGCCGCATACATTGCCACTAAAGTTGGAATAATTGCGGAAATGGCTTTTCCAAGCAATATTTCTCCATCAGTAAGGGGCGTGGCTAGAAGAGGTTCCAGACTTTTCTCCACTTTCTCCCCCACTATACTGTAGGAGGCAATCCCTAAGGGAACGTACGCTGCTCCTATAACTAAAAAGAAAGAAAAGGAGTTAAGCAAATTTGGAAGCACGCCCGGCGCTGCGAGTCCGTGGCTCCCCCTTACTTTTAAATACTCCAGTATCACCGGAAACAGGACCGAGATAACAACTGGGAATATAATAATCGAGGTCCACACGTTTCTTACTCGCCTAAATATTTTGAAGTCCCTAGCCGCTACAATCCACGCCTTTGAAAGTCGCATGTTTATTTCCTCACAAGTTTTAGATAGGTATCTTCCAAAGTTGAGCCCACCACATTGATTGATCTGACATGACCGCCCGACAGCACTATAGCCTCTATAACAGGTGAATTTTCCTTATCGGGGTTTTCCACGTCAAATGCTATCGTGTCGCCGCCGCTGGACAAATTCTTGAGCCGCAGTTTTTTCAGTGCCGCCAAAACAGCATCATTCACTTGCTGTTCCAAGCCGATAACTGTCTTCCTACCGCTAACGGACCTTTCAAGTTCCTCCGGAGTACCAATTGCCCTAAGACTCGTATTCATTATTGCTACCCTGTCGCAAATTCTCTGCGCCTCATCGAGATTGTGTGTGTTTAGGAAGATTGTCTTCTTCTCTTTTTTTAATTGAAGAATGAAATCTCGAACTGTTTTCGCAGCCTCAGGATCTAAATTTGCAGTAGGCTCGTCCATGAAAAGTACTTGGGGTTCATGTATGAGAGCGCGGGCTATCGCGAGTTTTTGTTTCATGCCTTTGGAAAAGGTCCCTGCTAAATCGTTTCTCTTATCCCAAAGTCCTAACATCTCAAGAAAACGCTTATTGTTCTCTTTTCTTTGTGCATCGGAGCAGTCGTATATTTTTCCGTAAAAATCTATGTTGTCGTAGGCGGTCAGATTTTCAGATAACCCAACATTATCAGGAACTAAACCGAGGATTTTACGGATTTTAATTGAGTCTTCCTTTTTTCCTATGTCGTAGCCGCCAATGTTTGCGTTCCCACTAGTTTTTGATATTAAACAGCAAAGCATCCTTATAGTGGTGGTTTTTCCCGCACCATTCGGGCCCAGAAAACCGAAAACTTCGCCGTCGTCAACGTGCAAGGTGAGTTTGTCAACGGCTGTAAGGGTGCCGAATTTTTTGGTTAGGCTGTCAGTTTCTATCAAGGCAAGTTACTCCTTGGATTGAATTTGCCAATTAATCTATGGTAGTTGCTATCTTGGTTTAAATAACATTCCATGGGCCGCGTGTTGAAGATAGCTGATTTTTTACCCTTCAAGGTGGGCTCGGCGCAACGGCCACATCAAAAAACACAATCCATACAAATGAAAACTTGGGTCTCGGCCTTTTAGGTCCAACTAGGGCTTTCTAAATTTTGAAAAAAACACGTTAAAAGAAAAAAATTACATTGCTTTTTTGAGGAACAAAAGGCGGGTCCGACGGGAATTGAACCCGCGACCCCCGGATTAAAAGTCCGGTGCTCTAGCCTGACTGAGCTACGGACCCGCACTTGATTTGTTGCGGCTATAGGAAAACAAGAAGGGGTTTTTTAGCGTTTCTATTAAAAGAAGAGCAAAAAGAAACAATTTAATGGAGAGTTGGTGCTTTTAGGACAGTGGTCATAAAACCTTTGATTTTGTCCTGGGAATTGAGTATTGTTTCAATAGTTTGTGCCCCTTTTTCTGTTAATTTGTACACTCTTTTTCTTTCAATCCATACTCCTTCAACTAACCCGTTTCGTTCAAGCGAATAAAGCAATGAGTAGACTGTGCCTGAGCTTGCTAAAAATCCAAATTTATTGTGAATAAAAGAAATTACATCGTATCCGCTTATAGGTCCGGTTTGTAATTCGCCCATTATTATAGTGTCCATGAAACTTTTGATTACTCTTTCATGCATTTTTTTTATTATTCTTGCTTCTGATTTTTCTCCGTTAACAGTTATTGTTAAAGCTACCATGTTTTTCACTCTTAATATTGTTTATTCGTGTTTAGATATATAAGAATTATTCGGATTTAGAATAAACTGTTATAACAAAAGCTAAAAAGTATAAACAAAACCGCCACATTCGGAAACGGTAAATGGTCAAAAACACAAACTAAGACTTTCATGTATAATGACATACCGTACCACACAATGTCCCAAATTTAACACATAAGTGTCATAGCACCTAGGCAAAAACTAAAAACTTTTCATTTTTCATATACATACCCACACAAAAAAATCAAAGAATTTTAATGTAAAATTTCTGTTTCCCTACTCTCACAGAGATTCTTAATAGCTACCGATATATGCACATGATAAGAAACGTTATCTCTTCTTTTTGCTTAAAAGGAACAAGGTGCCTTTAAATTGATTTCATGGAAATATACATTTAAACGATTAAATGAAGAATACGATATCGCTAAGCGAAAAAAGCAAGCGCTAGACAACCTTTTTACAACTGGCAAAATTTCTCAGTCAACACGAGATTCTTTTGATGGCGAAATTGACGCAGCATTAGCAGCAATTGAAAAACAGCAAAAAGAACTAGTTGACAGCATGGCAGGAAAAACTCAGGAACTGGAAAATCAAATAAAAATGTTAGAAACACTTCTTGCTAACTATGAGATTCAACATGTTGTAGGCGAAATCGAAGAGGACGTTTATCAAAGAGAGATGAGCCTACTCACAACTGGGTTAGACACAACCAAAACTGAGCTCAACATCATAAAACAAGTTACAACCCAACTTTCTCCAGCCGCCTCAGTCGTAATACAAGCGCCCGCCGCTCCAGAACCAGCAACTCCAATTATTGAAGCTGAAATTGCACAGCCAATAATAGTTGAACCAACACTTGTTGAAGTTGCAATGCCAACTCCAGCGGTTGAAACTGTAATTGAATCAGCGCCTATTGAAACTGCCCCAGCCGAAATTCAAATTGAAACTGTAAAAGCCGAAGCGACTCCAGCGGAAAGCGCTCCAATAATAGAAACAGCGCCCGTAGAACCAGCGCCAGTAGAAACTGTTCAAGCTCCAATAGAAGTTGCCCCAGTTGAAACAGCGCCAATCGAAGTCGCTAAAGTTGATACAGTTGCTGAATCTGCTCCAGTTGTTGAAACTCCAGTAGAAGTTACTCCAGTAGAAACACCAATTATTGAAACTGTTGTTGTCGAAGCCGCTCCAATTGAGCCTACCCCAGTAATTGAAACTGCCCCAATAGAAACTCCAACAATCGAAGTTGCTCCAGTTGAAACTCCAAGTCTTGGAACTGCCCACATTGAGATAGCCCCAGCAGAAGCGCCAGTCTTTGAAGCTCCAAAGGAAGAAGCTTCACTAGAAACACCAATCATCGAAATAGCTCCAGCAGAAACCGCTCCAATTGCAGCGCCAGAACCAGAAGTCCAAATAATAAATGAACCAACACCAGAAATTGCTCCTCAAGACCTAGTAACCGAGCCAGCCCCACAAGAACCAATCATAAGCATGGAAGCAGCCCCAGTAGAATCAGCGCCAGTTGTTGAAGCACAAGCCCCAATCGAAACCGCTCCAGTTGAAACAGCGCCAGTAGTTGAGCAAGTTATAGAAGCAGTAACAGAAACCATTGCGCCGACTGAAGTTGTAACTGAGCTAAAAATAGAGCAGCCAGAAGTTGACGTGCCATTGCAAGATTTCGAAGTCACAGAACCAGCTGAGATTGAAACAACTCTTGAAAAAGTTATGGAACCATCAATAGAAAACCTATCCGCTCCAGTCATGGTCGAGGAGGCTATAATTCCGGCCCACCCTATGGAAGCGCCCCACGCGGCGCAGGCGGAAATGGTAGTAGACAGCACAGAAACCGCAACCGCAACCGCCACAGAAACAGAAGACTCCAGTGAAAATAAAACTGAATAATCGTATTTCTAATTTCTTTTCTTTTTTATTTTTTTCTTTTAATTAATTTTTATTGATTTAGATTAACTTTAGTTAGCGAGTTTTTGAATTATTTTTTGTGCAATTTTGCTTTGTGTTTTGTGTTGCTTTTTCGATTTGGGGTTTGTAGTGTTTGTAGGCTGCGGTTTAAAAAGTATTAAAAAGTGCTGAAAAGGTTAGAAAAGGTTTGAAACGTACCAAAACGAATCGTGAGATTAGGTTTTCAAGAGTGTTTTCAGCAATTTGATGGCTGCCCACGCTGCTAAGGCGCTGGTATGCGGATTGTCGGGGTGGGGATCATTTGCAAAACGTAGAAACATTTCTCCGAACCGCCATTTCACAACAATCTCATGCGTGTTACGCTGAACCTTTGGGTCAGCGACGACCTTGACTTTAACTTTAGCTGGTTTCACAGTTAACGCAAGTGTAGCTGCAACATTCATTTCGCGGGGAAATTTTCTTGCAGCTTCTTCCGCAATGCCTTCATACATCACTTTTTCTTCTTTGCTGTCGCTTCCGAAGGCTTTGGGGTTTTTGCGTGAAGTCAAAACAACTTCGTCGATTCCTGCTAAAGCAGCGCTGGATAGAGCGTCTAAGCCGCCGATGGCACCAGATGGAACGTGAACTTTGTTTAAATCTGCGTTCAAATCTAACAGGGCACCCGTACTCATAACGATCATCTCGATTCCAGCCGCAACAATTTTTGGTACATATTCTTTTGCAGCTTGCTGGGACGCCGCTTCCACAATAACCTTAGGCTTTAACGCAAGAAATGCATCGAAGTTTTCAACTATAGTGACAGGAAATTTTACTGTGTTTTTTAGTTTCTGAGCTTTGGAAAAGTCAAAATCGTAAACAACCAGTTCATCGCAGGCAACAAGCTTTCGCTCGATAGCTTCAGCTAGAACCGTTCCAATTGCCCCGCACCCTATCAACCCAACCTTTACCTTGTCTATAGCCATGTTTTCGCCCTCAATATTCCGCTTTGACATAAACGTCGTAAGGACTAACTTGTCGACCTTCGCTTCGTTTTTCAGCAAGAACTTCCATGTCGGTTACTTTCAAGGTTCCTGTAATGTCCTCTTTATTTGAATTGATGACTTTGGCGTTCTCCTCGGAACCAGCGTAAATAACCAAGCTTTTCATAGGTGCGTTGAGGGACAGTTTTTTCTGTGCTTTATCATGTCGCACTTCACTAATTATGGCAATTGCTAAGTCACCGTTCTTTTCTATTTCTTCATCGACAAGTGCCGCATTGAATTTTGGCCATGGGGAAACTTGCAAGCTCACATAGCCTTTGTTCTCAGCGTACATTTGCTGGTAAATCTCTTCTGTCAGGTGAGGCGTTACTGGCGCGAGTAATTGCAGGATGCGATAGAGAACTTCATAAAGGGTTTGTTGTGCCGCCACCTTTTTCGATTGATTAGTTGGGTTAGTGTTGTAGAGTCTGTCTTTGACGGCTTCAACATAGTAGTCGCAGAAAACATGCCAAGTGAAATTTCGTACCTCTTCTACGGCAATGTTAAATTGGCATTTTTCAAAAGCTTCAGTAACTTTTTTGGTTGCATTTTCGGCTTTGCTAAGAATCCATCTGTCAAGGGGCTGAAGATCCAACTTAACGTTTGCACCGGGCTTGTAATCTGCTAAGAGGTTGGCGGTGAATCCCGAAGCGTTCCAGAGTTTATTTAGAAAACGTCTGCCGTATTCGACATCTTGTGCGCGGTATGGAATGTCTGAACCGGTTGCTCCGCCGCCTGCAGCCCACTGGCGAGTAGCGTCAGCGCCACTTTTGTTTAACACTTCTGGTGCGGCAGCGTAGTTTTTGAGTGATTTGCTCATTTTTCTGCCGTCGGCCCCTAGCACCATGCCGTTTATGAGGACACTGTTGAATGGGCGTTCATCGAAAAGTGCTAAGTGCCGTACCATGAGGTAGTATGCCCAAGTTCGGATGATGTCTGTACCTGAAGGGTGCATGCTTGCAGGAAACAGATGTTTCCAGTCCGATCGGTCGGGCCAGCCTGCATGAACTGCACAGGTAATTGAAGAATCCATCCAAGTATCCAAAACATCGGTTTCACCCGTGAATTCGGTTCCTCCACATTTAGGGCATTTGTCAATTCGAGGCTTCTCCATTCTGGGGTCAATTGGCACCCAACTTTCTTGAGCGACGATGACCTCGCCACAGCTTTTGCAGTACCAAACAGGAATTGGTGTTGCAAACAATCTTTGGCGGCTAACAACCCAATCCCAATCCAAAGCTCGGGTCCAATCAATTAATCGGTTCTTCATATAATCTGGATACCATGGTATTTCGTTAGCGTTTTTCTCCACTGCTTCAGAAAGTGGCATGGTTTTCATGAACCATTGTTTTACCTCTAATATTTCAACTTGGGCTTTGCAACGATCGCAAACTCCCACTTCCTGTTGAATCTTCTCAGACTTCTCAAGTAAGCCTGCCGCAGTTAAGTCTGCAACGATGGCTGCGCGTGCTTGGTTAACGTATAAGCCCGCGTATTTGCAGCCTGCCTCGCTGATTTTGCCGCTTTCGGTTAATAGACGGATAACTGGAAGTTTATGTTTTATGACTGTTTTTACGTCTTCTTTGTCACCGTAAGTACAAATTTGAACAACGCCGGTGCCAAAGCAGGGATCTACTGATTCTTCACTGATGATTGTTACTTCACGGTTCATGAGGGGGACAGCTATTTTTCTGCCAATGTATTTGTTGTAGCGTTCGTCTTTTGGGTTAACCTCAACGGCGACGCAAGCGGGTATGAATTCGGGGCGTGAAGTTGCGATTAAAAGATGTTCACTGCTGCCTTCAAGTTGGAAGCGTATGTAGTGCAGAGTGCCTTCCTTTTTAATGTGGTCAACTTCTGCGTCTGCAATAGCGGTTTCGTCTCTGGGACACCAATTTACTGGGTGAGTGCCCCTGTACATGTAATCTTTTTTGTGAAGTATGATGAAGCTAAGTTGAGTTCTGCGCCAATAGTCTGAATCCATAGTTTTGTATTCGGTTGTCCAGTCGATGCTTGCACCCATCTTTAGGATGCCTTCCTTCATCATGGCAATGTATTTCTCGACTAATTCAATGCACCATGCGCGGAATTGGTCTGGTGGGACGTCGCGTTTGCGGATGTTTTTTGCTTTTTCAACTTGTATTTCTATGCCCAAGCCATGGCAGTCCCAACCCTGTGGGAAGAGCACGTTGAAGCCTTGCATGCGTTTGTAACGGGCAACCATGTCAAAATATGTCCAGTTGAGTACGTTGCCCATGTGCAATTCGCCAGATGGGTATGGAGGCGGCGTGTCAATGCTGAATGGAACACGTTGTTTATCGTTCCAATCATAATGGTAAATTCCCATTTCTTCCCATTTCTGCTGCCACTTACGCTCAATCTCCGCAAAATTGTATTCTTTAGGCATAGGTTGCATGATTAGTGACTCCGTAAACTTGTTTGGGTTAAACACTAATAACTGTTTAAGTCTTACGGCACCCTAATGGATTGAAGTCTCTCATCTTTTGGAATTTTCATAACCAAAAGAGTAAGAAGACCAAAAATGTTTTTCGCAACCCTAAAATAAAACACCATTGACATCTGTATTCATTGAGGTAATTCGGGGAGCTGGGAAGACCCGGCTGAGAGGACAGTTATTTGCTGTCGACCCAAGGAACCTGAACCAGATAATACTGGCGGAGGGAATAAACGTGGACTTAAACCTATTAAATGTTAAAGATAATGAAAAACAAATTTCTCAGACAAAAAGAGTAGCGTTAACAGGAGTTATGGCGGCATTAATTGCTGTTACAACCATTATTGCTATCCCATTGCCGCCTCCGCTCTCAACCATTAATCTGGCGCCTGTAATAATATTTGTAGTTTGTATACTTCTTGGCCCGGTTGTAGGTGTAACTTCAACCATAATTGGTTGCGGTATTGGGTATTTGGCGGGAACAAGCCTTGGAACCATAATTGTTCCACCTGGATTCTTGTACATATATTTAGTTGGCTTAGTAGCTGCTCGTGGTCCGATGGCGCTGGCTGTTGGCATTTTAAGAAAGAAAAGCGAAGTCGCTGGCATGGTTCTTGGTGTCATAATTGAAACATTGATCTTCTTTAGCATTGACTTCATTTTGTTTGGAATAGGCTTTGCCGTTTTTGACTTAGGAACTTTGGTGGACTTAATCTTTGTGCCGATAACTGTTGCAGTACTCATTGCGGTGAGAAGAATTTTAGGTACTAAGTACCTATCTTAGATGACAAAAAATGGGTAACAATGCGCGTTTTGAAGAGGAACAAACAGTCAAAAATTACGAGGCATACTATGAAACTAAATACAAACGAGCAGACCTCCTTGAAAAAAGTCTCCTAACAAAGCTTTTTTCTAATTTCACCCAAGTCGAAACTGTTCTTGAAATAGGCTGTGGCACTGGGCACTTCTTAAGATGGATGGAATCGACACTGGGATTCAAATGCTATGGCATTGACGTATCAAAGACCATGTTGACGGAGTCGAAAAAACGGTGGCCCAACGGTTCCTTACTGCAAACTGAAGGTTCTCAATTGCCTTTTAAAGACAAATCATTTGATATTGTGCTTTTTATAACTAGTTAGAGTTCATGCCAGAAGCGACGTTAGCTATCAAGGAAGCAGCTCGAGTTGCTGGAAAAGGGCTAATTTTTGGTCTTATGAATAAAAACAGCCCAAGCACAGTCAGAAAGCGATTTGAGTCGAAAATGCCCCAAGACTCGTTTTACAGTCACGCGAAGTTTTATTCAATTTCGGACATTAAAGAAATGCTGGCTAAAGTCTTTTCAAAACGCTATGCAATTGGGTTTTGGAGTACAACGGTTTTTCCAAAGGGCATGGGCAGTTTGCAATCATCGCGTTTGCCATTTGGTGATTTTCTTGGAATTTCAGTTATGCTGAGGGATTGTGATGAGTGAAATTGGCAAATTTACGTTTGATTTAATTGAAAAATTAGTCTATCCCAAATTGGGCGCTAAGAGAGCTGAAGTGCTAGTTGGTCCGGGTGCTGGTCGGGATAATGCAGTTATCCAGTTAAAAGGCGGTCAAGTGCTGGTTACAACAGCTGATCCGCTTTCGGTAATTCCTGCTTTAGGCTTTAAGGATTCAGCCTATATTTCGGTTCATCTGCTTGCTTCGGATATAGCTACTTGTGGTTTTGCCCCACAGTTTTTTATGGTTAATCTCAATGTGCCACCGGAGATGAAGAATGAAGAATTTGAAACGTATTGGAGCGGTGTTGACGCGGAATGCAAAAAGCTTGAGATAGCTATAGTTGGCGGGCATACAGGGAGGTATGTTGGGTCGGGGTACACCGTTGTTGGTGGGGGAGTAATGATGGCGGTTGCGCCTGAAAATCAGTACATAACTACTACAATGGCTAAACCTGGTGATTTGATAATGATGACCAAAGGGGTTGCAATAGCCACAACTGCCATACTTTCAAGGGTTTTTCCACAGACTGTAGAAAAATCTTTTGGATCAGCATTTCTAAAGAAAGCTCAGCAATACCTCTATAACTTTAGCGTTGTTGAAGATGCAATAGTTGCTGCTTCAGTTGGTTTAAGAGAGGAAGGGGTTACATCTATGCATGATGTTACCGAAGGTGGACTGCTAGGCGCTTCGCATGAGCTTTCTGAAGCATCCAAAACGGGTTTAGAGATTGATATTAACGAAGTTATTTTAACAGAAGAATCGAAAAAAATCTGTCAACTATTCAAGATTTCTCCTTTTGAGACTTTAAGCGAAGGAACCCTAATTTTAACCGTAAAACCTGAAAAAGCTACAGCCGTTCAGAAAGCGCTAAATTTGAAAGGGATAAAAAATGCAGTGATTGGAAAAATAAGTGAGGCAAAAGATGGAAAATGGATTAAAACCGGCGATAAAAGGTCGCCTTTACAAAAACCTGGCGCTGACCCTTATTGGGAAGCTTTTTGGAAAGCCAATAATGAGGGTTGGAAATGACAAAATGCCGTAAGCTTGCAGGGTTATATCTTGTTGTTTCACCAATTTTGCCACTTGAACAACTGCTGTTTGCCACTGAGAAGGCGATTGAAGGAGGCGTTGATATACTCCAGCTATCAGCAACCAAAGAAACCCAGGCGCATCATGATTTGGCCAAAAAGCTGGCTGGTATAACGAAAAAACACAAGATTCCTTTTTTAGTTAACAATAATCTGGAATTAGCTAAAGAAATAAAGGCCGAGGGCGTGCACCTGGACACGTTTGATATTTCTCCAACAGAGGTACGGCGTCTTCTTGGAAGCGAATCTTTAGTAGGTTACACGGTAAACGTTGACTTGGATAAAGTCGAGTGGGCCGAGCAGGCTGGTGCAGACTATGTTTCTTTTTGTTCAATTTTCCATAACTGCCCAGAAGGTCAATGCCCGATTGTTCCTCTTGACATAGTAAAAAACGCAACTTTAAGTTCCAATATTTCAGTTTTTGCTGCGGGCGGAATAAACCTTGAAAATCTCTTTTCAGTTCTTGAGACAGGCGTAGACGGCGTTGTGGTTACGTCGGCAATTCTTGAATCTAAAAATCCAAAACAAACTGCAAAAAACTTTAAACAAATTATAAGTTAATGTAAGAAAAAATAAGAGATATCTTAGCTCTTTATTTCTTCAGTTCAGACAAAACAAAATCTACTATTTCTTCCGCTATGTTGATTTTTGTTACTACCTGTAAGCCTTTCCATCCTGGTTGACTATTGACGTCGACGATGCGTGGTCCTTGAGGCCCTTCTAGGATGTCTACGCCTGCAACTTTGGCGCCTACTGCCTTGGCAGATTTTATAGCTAATTCTTCAAATTCTTTGCTGATTGTTGCTGGCGCTGGTTTAGCCCCTCGACTGTAATTGGTTTTCCATCCTTCCGCAACTCGACGCATTGACGCAACTACTCGATCGCCAATAACGAAGGCGCGAATATCCGAATGCCCATGAGGAACGAACTCTTGCATGTAAATTACGCCATGGTGGAAGGTTATTGCTTTAAAAACTGTGTCGGCGATGTCCACATCAACTATACGTGTGGCCCCTTGTCCGCGCGAGCCGAAAATAGGCTTTACAACCACATCCCCGCCAAGCTCGCTAAAAGCTTTGAGTGCTTCATTTACGCTTTCAGTGGCTAATGTCCGTGGTACAGGAACGCCAACGTCTTCAAGAAGCGCTAAAATATCGTACTTGTCAACACAGTGCTCTATGGCTGTTGGCGGATTCACCATGTAAAAGCCCTGGCGCTCCAGTTTGTAGAGCATATCCATTCGGAAAACCAGTTCTTCAAGCGAACCGCGTCCAATTGGGCGGATTATTATTGCATCTAAGTCGTCAATGATGCTGGTGCCATTGATTTTGAAGTAAGGTTTGTATGCGAGCCTTGCAACAATTTTTGGAAAAGTGAAGCACTCATATGGGATGCCTCTTTTAGTTAATGCTTCCCTGACTTGTGTGCTGCTCCATGCCTCTGGGTTTCGAGTCATTATTCCAAATTTCAATGCAGATCTGTCCTTGATTGATGTGTATTGAAGATGCTTATTGATTGTGCTCTTAAAGTTTCTGGGGAAATTGTAAAATTAGCGCTAAGATGATGAAATAATTCATCTTGTCTTAGTCATTAAGTCTGAAAATCTTATTTTTGATTTTATGTGTCGAAATCTGTAACGTTTCTTTGTTTTTGCCAATCAAATCGCCGATGAATGCTCCTACAGTCAAGCAGATTATCAATGTTGTTACTGCGAATACGTCTTCACCAATTGAATTTGCGATTTGGGTGTTAATTCCGGTTGCAATGAAGAGGAACACCATCGCCGCCCATATACAAAATCCAATGATGGATGCTCCAACAAAAATGAAGGTTGCTTTTTTGTCATAACTTGAGGGTTTAAACCCAATATTGAACGCGAAGCCTATCACTGTAAGAATGCTGGCTAAGATTAAAGCTTCTTTACCCACAGAAATTTCCATCAAGAATCCATATGCAAGACTAAAAACGACCATAATTATTGTCAACATTATCCAGTAAGATTTGTGTCTTAGCAGGCTTACAGGCTTTGGTTGATCTCTAAACTTTTTCTTTGGCTTAGTCTTTTTAGGATAAGTCTTTGGCATGGGCTTAGGCATGGTTCATTTGACTATTTAGTTTGACTTAATTAGTTTTGCATAGAATAACCATCAAGTTCTCGGTAAACTCAGGAATAACTTATTTCACCCTTTCAAGCCGAAGAGAATTTAGCAAAAGAAGCATAGTGACTCCATCGTCGCCAGCAATCACGGTTGCGAGTAGACCTGTTACGCCGATTACTCCCAAGGTTCCTAAAATGAGTTTTATGACAAGTGAGGCTGCAATGTTTTGTTTAGCAATGCGCATTGTTTTATCGCTTAGTTCTATTAGGTATGGAATTTGGGCTAGCTCATCTTTCACGAGAACTATGTCTGCGGATTCCATGGCAACGTCAACACCTGCTGCCCCCATCGCAATTCCCACATCTGAAGAGGCAAGAGCAGGAGCATCATTAACACCGTCGCCAACCATGGCCACCAACCCGCCTCTACCTTTCATCTCTTCAATACATTTCAGTTTATCTTCAGGAAACAGTTCCGCGTAAACCTCGTCAATTTTCAAAAGATCCCCTGTTTCCTTAGCAATCTCTGCTCTATCCCCAGTTAGCATCGCAGTTTTTATGCCATTTTTCCTCAAAGCACTAACCGCATTCATTGCATCTTGCCTAACTTGGTCAACAACACAAACGGCCGCAAATCCTTCTTTCCCAACAGAAACACAAACAGAAGTATGAGTATCAGCTTCATCGATAGCAAACGCTTCACTGCAGTTACAATCAAATTGCTTCATTAATTCTATGTTGCCAACTGCCACAAACTCGCCGTTAACATTGCCTACAATGCCTTTTCCTGCGACTTCGGTGACATCGCTAATCTTGAATTTGCTTAGATCAATTCCTCTTTCTCTGGCCCGTCTAACTATGGCTTGAGCGACGGGGTGATTTGAAAATTGATCAAGTGCAGCAGCGTAAGCTAAAGCTTCCGTTTCGGTTCTTTGGGTAAGTCTTATTTCATGGACTGATGGTCTACCCAGTGTCAATGTTCCAGTTTTATCGAAAACTACACGCTTTACTTTTGCCAATTTTTCTACGTAGATCCCTCCCTTGATTATCACGCCTCTTTTGGCAGCGACTGTTATTGCGACAAAAATTGTTGCTGGAACAGAAATAATGAAGGCACTTGGGCAAGAAACTACAATAAGAATAAGTGATCGATATAGCCATGTGTCAAAGGACATTCCAAAGACCAATGACGGCACTGTAACGGTTAAAACGGCTAAAACAAGAACTATAGGAACATAGATTTTTGCGAATCGGTCAACTAGTTTTTCTATCGATGCCTTTCGTTTGCCAGATTGAGCCACAAGTGCCATTATTCTTGAAACAAGAGTTTCACTCGCTCTTTTTGTAACAGTAATCTTCAGAGGGCCACTCATGTTTAATGTGCCGCCAAAAACGCAGTCATTTTCCTTCTTAGTCACAGGGACAGATTCACCTGTAACGACAGCTTGGTCAACATGAGAGAAACCTTCCAAAACGTTGCCGTCTAAAGGGATCCGTTCGCCGGGGCGAACAACCAAAATCATGTTAGGTTCCACTTCACCGACTCGGACGACCTTTTCTGCTCCATCCGTTAGGATTCGTGCTTGATCAGGCATGAACTTAGAGAGTTTCTCAACTGTTCTACGTGCCCTATCCTCAATATAGCCTTCAAAATACTCAGCAATCGAATAGAGAAACAGCACTGTTGCCGCTTCAAATAGTGCATTTAGATACAAGGCACCTAACGCGGCGATAGCCATCAAAAATTCAACAGAAAATCTTTTTTCAATAAACAGCTCCCGAAGACCAACTATGCCGATGTACGCAGAGACAAAAAGAACCGAGGCATAATACAAAATCGCAGTTAACGTTGCTTGAACATTTATTATCGGTATTTTAAAGCCAAGGGGAACTCCTGCAAAGAAAAAATCAAGAAAACCACCTACGAGAACAGTTATGCCCAGCAAAATTGCAAAAGAAATCATTACACGGTTACTTTCGTGCTCCGCTGTTTTTTTCTGCTCGGGCTTTTCGACGCAATAATTACCTTCATCAGAAGACATTTTTATCTAATAAAGAAAAAGTCTAGGGAAATATTAAGTTGTTCAGATTTCAAAAGTTTCAATATTTCATTTCCATGCTTTGCTTGAAGTAAGTTAGTAAAAGCCTGGAATGTATTCCCTAATTCTAAACCTGACCCCTAAGCTTTCAGCAATAGCTTGAGGCTTAACTATGTCAACTTCTGGTATCCGCACTGCTGTAGCTTCAACTTCAAGCACAAGCTTAGCCTTTTTTATAAAATCAATGACTACCTCATAAGCATCTTCAAAATTTGGCTTGCAAATCTCACTATAAGTTTCCATGTCGCCTGCATTTAAGCTGACACTTACCTTGTCAACACCTGCAGCCTTAAGCTCCACAGCCACATTTCTTCCCTGATTAATTATGTATGCATGCCCATTCGTGTTCACGCGAAATCTAATAGGTCGGCCATAATGCTGCCTTATCCAGCGTGTAACCTCCAACAAGACATCCAATCTCTCAGTCGGCTCACCGAAACCGCAAAAAACCACTTCGTCCCAACTTCGCATATTCAAAACTTCACCCAATTCAAATAAAATCTGAGAACGGGTCGGTTCCTCCTCTAGTTTGAGGTTGAAGCCGCCAACGCCGCGTTTTAGATTTTTGAGGCAGAAAAAACAGCGGTTGGAGCATCGATTGGTTATGTTTAGGTAAAGCTTGTTTTCTAACCAATAAACGGTTTTTGGGGTTTCATCTTTTTTCAGTTTTTATCCGCCCGTCATAAGAGACATTAAAATTACGCTGTCGCCGTCTTTTAGGGGTGTGTTGATGCCTTTTAATTGATCCATGTGGATTCCGTTTACCATGGCTACGAAGGTTGATTTAATTTCTTTTTTTGCTGGATCATAAACTTCTAAATTGAATGGGGTTCCATATTTTTCTGCGATTTTATCTAACAAATCTGACAACAGAGCGTTTTCTTTAAGGTCGATTTCTTCTTGGCTTGTCTTTGTGAAGGTTTTTACCAAGCTTATGTAATGAATTTTTGTTTTCATTTTAAACCCTACTGTCAAACTATATTAAAGATGAATTGAAGCATCTCATATCTTTTTTTAATGAATAATCGCGTTTTTCTCATTAAAGTCATTAAAAACCGATGTGGTTCTTTAAACATGACGGCAGCTAAAGCTACATTCTAAGCCATGAATTTCCAAAATAAAAACCCATTAAGTTAATATACTTTTCAACTGCCTAATAGTCTAAAATGGTTGGAGGAACAAGTGTTTGTTCGGTTATGCAGGGAAAGTTCTACGCGTTGACTTAACAACAGGCAAGATTAATTTTGAAAAACTAGACTTGGAAACCGCCAAAAAATATGTTGGTGGAGTCGGCTTAGGCATGAAACTTTGGCTAGATAATTCAAAGGTTGGAGTTGATGCGTTCTGCCCTGAAAACCCACTAGTTTTAGCAGTAGGTCCAGTTTCTGCCACAATGTTTCCAACAGGCGGTAATGGACATGCATTTATTTCTAAATCTCCAGCAACTCACGGTGTCGGAGCGGCAGTGAGTCACGGCACTTTTGGAGCAGAAATTAAAAGAGCCGGATATGATGCAGTTATTTTTACTGGGAAAGCGGAAAAGCCAGTTTACCTTTGGATTGATGACGATTCAGTTCAACTGCTTGATGCAGAAAATATCTGGGGTAAATCACCAGCTGAAACCGAAGACGCCGTTAAAGAGGAACTTGGCGATTATTACGTTCGTGTCGCATCAATTGGTTTAGCGGGAGAAAAGCAATCTAAAATTGCCAGCATAATAAACGAGAAAACTCGTGCTGCTGGACGAACAGGTTTGGGCGGTGTAATGGGCTCAAAAAACCTTAAAGCCGTCGCTGTAAGGGGAACCCGTGACATTGTTGTTGCCAAACCAGATGAATTCATGGAAATGGTTAAAGAATTTCATGAACGCATGAAAGGACCAGCAGCCCAGAAATACCGAACCTTGGGTACTGCAGAAAACATTATGATTCAAAATAACCTCAATTGCATGCCAACCCGTAACTATAATAGTGCTCATTTTGAAAATGCTGAAAAAGTAAGTGGAGAAGCGTTAAACGAACGCTATATTGCAAAAATAATTGCTTGCAACTCATGCGCCATGCGGTGCGAGCATGAAGCAGTAGTTCGCGAAGGTCCATACAAAGGAACCATGGCAAGAATGGAATACGACAATATTTGGGCTCTTGGACCGAACTGCGGCGTAGATAAACTTGATGCGATAGTGAAAGCGGCTGAGCTCTGCAACTTCTATGGCTTAGACGCTACAAGCACAGGCGTAACAGTTAGTTTTGTTATGGACTGCCACGAAAATGGAATACTTACGCATGAAGACCTTGGCGGATTAGATGCTCACTTTGGGAACGCAGAAGCGCTCATCCAGCTTATTGAGAAAATTGGTAAACGCGAAGGAATTGGCGATATGCTGGCTGACGGCGTAAAAGTAGCAGCAGAAAAAATCGGCAAGGGCTCAGAGAAACTTGCTCAAAGCATAAAAGGCTTAGAAGTTACAGGCTACGATTTACGATGCCTAAAAACAACTGCTTTAAGTTTTGCAGTTTCTTTTAGAGGTGCAGACCACAACCGTGCCGGCGTTTACACATTAGATATTTCAGGTAAAGTTGACCGTTTGAAAGCTGAAAAAGGACGCGGTAAACTCGTCAAAGATTCAGAGGACATTTATGCGTTAATTGATTCACTTATCATCTGCAAAAACGCCAAAGGTACTCTATACAAGGAATTAGCTGATATGGCAAAACTATACACTCTTGTAACCGGTGTTGAAACTACAACCGATGATTTCAGTTTAGCGGGCGAGCGAATAAACAATCTTGCACGTTTGATTAACGTCCGTGAAGGTTTTAGCCGAAAAGATGATACCTTGCCTTGGAAAGTTATGAATCTGCCAATCCCTGATGAAGGACCAGCAAAAGGCGCAGTTGTAACTCAAGATGAACTTGACTTGTTACTTGACGATTATTATCAAGCACGCGGTTGGAACGCAGATGGTATACCGACAAAGGCTCTACTCAAAAAACTCGGCTTGGATGATTTATCGAATATCGTTGAAGGAAAAGAGGCTTAAAAATGGTAAAGTTTCACGAAAGAAAATTTGTTTCTGTTGACCCGGAAAAGTGTGTAGGGTGCCAAACATGCGAATACGCTTGTTCATTTAACAAAGAAAAAGCGTTCAACCCGCTTAAATCACGCATTCGAGTAGTTCGCGTTAACCAAGTAGCTAACATGGCAGTAACCTGCCGACTCTGCGAGGACCCAGCATGCGTAGCAGCTTGCCCACGCAATGCACTCACACAATCAGAAGATACTGGCAACATTGTTTTAGACAAAGATAAATGCAACGGCTGCGGTTGGTGCATCGAAGCCTGTGACTACGGAGCCATCATGCTTCATCCAGAAACCAAGGTAGTCTATGTCTGTGACTTATGCAAAGAAAAAGCTGACGGACCCCAATGCGTAAAATGGTGTCCCGAAGAAGCTTTAACAGTAGTTACAAGCGATGTGCTAGCACAGAAAGCAAGAATCGGCGCGATCAAAAAGCTGTTCCAAGAGCCAAAAGAAGAGTAAGCAATAAAAAAAGGGCAGAGCCCTTAGCTTCTTTCTTAGTTATTTACCATTCATTGGTGTGCTCTTCTTCGCAATGTGCTTCGTAATCTTCTTGAGTGTCATATTCCATGTTATCTTTTTTGCATTTATATTTGCCTTCAGGGGTTTTCTCTGGCTCTGGCATCTTTTCCATATTTTCCTTCTTCATGTCTTTCTTTGATTCCAAACACTCACCTCCACAAGGCCTAATCAAAAAACTGTTTTTCTAAACATAAAGACAATTCTTAAAGATATGTGACTGTCAGACGCCAACCATCAACCACCGCACTTTCCTTCCAAACCCCCGCTCAGAATCCTTCTAAAATGAAATTTGTATTTCTGCAAAAGCTATTAATAACAATAAGCCTACGTTTAGAAAACATAACTATCCCTTGCATGGTGCCAAGATTTGCTTAACCAACTGCTGATAACGATAATTCTCGGTTTAATCCAAGGCTTTGCAGAATGGCTACCTATCTCCAGCACCGCTCATTTGCGTATTGCCGAACACTTTTTAGGATTCTCTGTAACACCGCTCTTCAACGTATTTTTACACATTGGCACGCTTGGAGTAGTAATATTCTATTTTAGGCGTGACATCAAAATAATACTTACCGCGTTGGTGCACAGGGATTTTCATTCAGAATACGGTAGATTTATCCCATTAATCATCGTTGCGACCATTCCAACAGCCATAATTGGCCTATTATACGATAAGTTTCTAGCAGATAATTACCAAACATTTCTAATCATGGGTATCACATTTCTCATGGGCGCCACCTTATTATTTTTCTCGAAATTCGGGAAAGAAAACCAGCCTCAAATTTCATACCGCAAAGCCTTAGTAATGGGCGCTGCTCAAGGAGCCGCAAGTTTTCCAGGGCTTTCCAGAAGCGGTGCAACAATATCATCAGGATTGCTCCAAGGTGTAAAGAGGGAAATGGTTTTCAAATTTTCGTTCTTGCTGTCAATTCCCGCCATAATAGGCGACTTAGGCGTTGAAGCTTACCTTCAGCGTGATAGCTTTTCTCAGGGTGCCGGAGTTAGTTCAGTAAATCTATTGGTGGGATTGGTGTTCGCGGTTTTAGCAGGTTACTTAGCCATTGTTCTTGTCAAAAAACTTGTACTAACAAAAAAATTCTATTATTTCGCCGCATACAGTTTTACCCTCGGAGTTATCTTGATTATATTAGCACTATTTTTTGGTTACTAAAAATAATTCCTGTGCAGTTTTAAGTCGAACGAAGCTAGCTATAAAACAACAATATTGAAAAACAGTTGCAATCCTAGTTTTTATCAGGCTTTGTAAAGGCAAAGCAGGAGCTATTTTGTTAAAAGAATCTTTAAGTTCAAATCAGGGGACACCCGTTTCTACGACCAAAACTCCCTCACTGTCAGCAATAATGGACCAGTTTTGCTTCAAGACGTCCATCTTATTGAAAAGCTCGCTCACTTCGACCTTAAACGAATACCCGGAAGAATTGTACATGCTAAGGGAACTGGTGCTGGTGGATATTTTGAAGTAACCAAAGATTTGACTAACCTCCAACAGGGTATGAGCCCTTTCCAAATTTTGCAGCTGCCAGGATTCGAACATGTGAACCTCAGAAAGAATATTTCATGCTTGTGCTAAGGTTACTTCATAATCGAAATTCTTTTTCAGCAATGTCGAGTTGCTTTTCCAAGGTTTCTTTGTATTTATCTACCTGATTTTCTTTAACGTCGTCCTGAGTAGCGTTAAAAAACTTCAATAATTCTTTGTCGCTTAGTGTTACCAAGGTTTCGGCAAGTTTTTCAACGAGTTTTCGGATTTCAAAGAGCTCCAAAGCTATAATCTTAAGGTCCCTCTTGTCCTCCTCTGTCAAAACAGTCTTAACCAAGTAAGCCACCAAGTGAACGACTACAATTTACAAGGGTTAGACTTACTAAAATTTTTCCTATAAAATTCTGGATTATTTGGTGCTGAGGGCAGGATTCGAACCTGCGAACCCCTGCGGGAAAGGATTTCCCATCGAGGCCTTTGCCGGCCAAATGTTTGATCTTGAGTCCTTCACCTTTGACCTGGCTTGGTTACCTCAGCACACGACTTCAAGCTACAGACTTTTCAGTTTGCTTTCTTATTAATCATTTGCCCTCATTGTTTAGCTTAGATGAGTTTTTCTAGGTCAACTATGAAGCGTTCATAAACCTTTAAGCCGCCCATCCAAAAGTTCGGGTCTGAAACGTTTAAGTCCACAATCTTGCCAATTTCAAGTGGCGACACGCTGCTCCCTGCAGACAAAGCCTTCACAAGCTTAGGCACAAATGCCTTGCCCTCTTCCAAGTACCGCTCGTAAAGGGTGTATACGAACATTTGGGCGTAGACGTATGGGTAGTTGTAGAAGCGGTAGTTTGCCATGTAATAGTGGGGTTTCATTGTCCATTCGGCTTCCATTTCTGGGAACCATGTGACGGAGTCGCCGTAGATGCGGTCTCTGGATTTAGTCCAATGGCTGCATATGGTTTTGTAGTCCAGGTATTCGCCTTGTTGAATTGATCTGTAGAGTGCCTGTTCGAACCAGACGCGGGCGGTAACTTGGAATGCTGTCATCCCTGCTTCGTCGAGAATTTGGCTTAGGATTGCTTTTTGTTCTTTCTCCGATTTAGTCTCGCTTAAAAGTAGATCTGTTAAGAGAAGTTCGCCGAAAATTGAAGCCGTTTCAGCCACTGTGGAAGGCACGCTTGTGTTCATGAGTGTTTGACTTCGAGACATATAGTAATCGTGGGTTGCATGTCCCAACTCATGTGCCAAAGTGAAGATGTCGTTTAAGGTGCCGTTGAAGTTATCAAGAATAAAGGCTGATTTGCCCCTGTACCAACTTGCACAGAAAGCACCATTCCGTTTGCCAAACCTTGGGTTGGCGTCGATTCTTCGTTTCGCAAACATATCTTTAACAGCTGTTGCATATTCAGAGTCAAAACGGCTATACGCCCTTATGACGAGGTTTTGTGATTCTTCAAAAGTATATTTTTTTTCAGGTGTATCAGATAGAGGGGCCACGATGTCGTGGTTTCCAAGCAAGGGCAACCCCATCACTTTAGCTTTTAGTTTGAGATAGCGGCGGTATGCGGGTGCTTTTTCTTCTATTGCGTGAAGCAAATTCTCAACAATCGCTTCTTGGGTGTCGTTGCTTATGAGGCTTGATTCCATTGGTGAAGTGTATTTTCTACGTTGAGAAACGGTTACCCAGTCGTTGCAGATACTGCGCAAAGATGCAGAGAATATTTCGCCGTCTCTGCCAAGCAACCCGTAAATTGAGCGGTTTGCAGACTCCCTTGTTGTTCGGTCGGGATGAGAAAGCAATCCGTTAGCTTCCCCGTAACTAAGGGTCTTTTTCTCGCCCAAAACAGAGATGTCAAACATGCGGGTGTTAAGCCATTTGCTTTGCAGCTCTTCCCAAGCTTGCACGCCAAACTGATCTTTTTCTATAACAAGTTGTTCCTCTATTTCCGTTAATTGATGGGGAACACGTAACTGTACACGCTCTAGCATGTGTCGATACCCAGCCAAAACTGGATCGCTTATCAGTTCAGGCTTAGATTTAACGAGTACGCCTAATTCTAAAGAGAAAAAAGCTAACTGCTTACCAAGCTGTGCCTCAAGCTTACTTACCTTGTCATAGAGTGCCTGCGTTTGGGGTAATGTCATGTTAGCTGAAAAAGATAATCCTGCGAAAAGGGAAAAGTCACCAATCTTAACATAGAACTCCTCTAGTTCTTGAAGACATCTTAGCAGATTAGTTGGGTTAAGAGACGTTATTTTTCCTCGGTAAGCTTTCTCGAATGCGTCCGCTAAAGTTTTTGTTTCATTGATTGCTTTTTCAACGGAGGCATCGTCTTGTTTAGGAAAAAGCTCTGTTAGTTCCCATGTGATTTCTTGTTCCTTTTGGGTCATGATTTTCGCCTTAGAAATTACTCTCGGTGGGCTATTTTGGGTTTGCCATTCTTTCATTAATACCGCAAAAGTAAAAGCGCTCAATCAATGATACAATAAGGAATACGCATGCATACTGAACATAAAATTGTCATTGGCAACAGCCAGCAAATGCCTGAACTCGCAGATGGTAGCGTGCACTTGATGGTTACTTCGCCGCCTTATCCCATGATTCAAATGTGGGACGATTTATTTGCGAAGGCTGACTCAAAAATTGCAGAGCTATGGAAAGAATTGGAAGCTGATGGTCAAGACGCGACTGTGCGCCAAATTTACGATGCTATGCATGATTATCTTGGCAAAGTTTGGAGTGAAACGTATCGTGTCCTTGTTGATGGCGGCATTGCCTGCATAAACATTGGGGATGCAACACGCGCAGTAAACGGTAAATTCCAGCTCTACCCAAATCACTCAAGAATAACAGAGATATGCGAAGAAATCGGTTTCAAAACACTCCCCTACATTTTATGGAAAAAACCGACCAACAAACCAAGTTACAAGGGGAAAGGCGCATTTTTGGGCTCAGGTTTTCTTCCGCCAAATGCTTACGTAACTTTGGACTGCGAGTTTATTTTACTTTTTAGGAAGGGGAATCTTCGCAAGTTTCCTCCACACGATGAACTTCGCTATGAAAGTAAGTTCACTAAGGCTCAACGGGATGAGTGGTTTAGCCAAATCTGGTCTCTAAAAGGAACACGCCAAACGTTGGGTGAACTTGAGAAAAGAACCGCTGCTTACCCAGACGAAATTGCTGAGCGGCTTATCAAAATGTTTAGCGTAAAAGGCGAAACGATATTAGATCCATTTCTTGGATCTGGGACAACTGCAAAGATTGCGATGCAATGTGAACGTAATAGCTTTGGGTATGAAACAGACCCCAAGTTTCTTTCGGTAATAACTCAAAAAACAAATAAAGATAGCAAGGACGTGGGCGTAAAAATTATTAAACGGGAAAAATCAAAAGGGGACAGCTGCTCTTAAAATTAATATTCCGTCAAGCATTGGCAACTTTTTAATACAGCTTTATCAAGTAATGCCCAAGAGCTGTAAATAATTGGCCAAAAAAGAATCAAAAAGTGACCCTTTAAAACTGGGAAATGTTTCAAAAAGATTCAAGCAATCAACCAAACGTGCAAAAGGTAATATCGCCCGGGACCGTTTTGCGTTTGACCAAACCATGCAGGGGCATGATTGCCAAAAGATTCGCGAGGGAGGCGATTTTGTCGTTCAAAAACGGGATTTTTTTGGAAACACGATTGGCCAACCAACAGTTTTTGAAGTTAAGACTGGGAATTCTAAATTGACTCAAGCCCAGGAAAAAAGACAGCGTCAATTAGGAAGAGACCGATACAAAGTCGCCAGGTATTAGTTACTATTATTTAATTATCTAATGCGTTAGTGTTATTCTGGTTGAAGGGTTACCTCTAAAATCTGAGTTTTCAAGATTTACCAACAAAGTAAACCCAAAATAATATGAATTAAAAAAAAAATAATTTCTTTTCTGGTATATCCCGCACAAATCCATACAATTCAGCACAATCCGGCACAATTGCGCACATCTACGCACGCAACCAGCAAACAAAACAAGCCCCAAAACAAAAAAGCAAACCAAAACACAAACAGAAAAACTTGCCTAAAAATGTGATGCTCTATTAAACCAGCTTAACTCCTCAATCAATCAAAAAAGCTTTTTCTAAACGAATTATGCCTCTTAAAACCTTCAAGTGGTCTGTAAGCTGGTTACCACTCTTATTTTGGGGCGTTTCCGATTTTACTTCATGCAACGGCAATAGCGCAAAGTATTTTTGATGCGTTGACTCTAGTAAGGTTTAAACAACCTTCAATTTAGCCTCAATGTCCATAAAAAAGTTTATATGCAAGCTCTGTAGCTGTTTGTTGTGCTCTTAGAAAAGTTAACTCAACCCTTTTTCAAATTGGATGATCCCATTATTGAAGGAGAAGGAAGTTTGAAAACACTAACAAAATCACAAAAATATAATATTTATGGAGAACTGAAAAATTGACCAACATGATCCAAAAAGAAGACATCCATGATTTATTGAAGACATTTTTCCAAGAAAAAGGCCTCGTCAGGCAGCATCTTGACAGTTACAACGAATTCATTGACCACGGTCTACAAGAAGTCGTGGATGAAGTCGCAGAAATCCCCATCGAAGTCCCAGAAAGCCCCTACAAGGTAAAACTTGGACAAATATGGGTAATTGATCCTCAATCAAGAATAACCGGTCCATATGTAACTGAAGTAGATGGCACAAAACATGAAATTTATCCAATGGAAGCTCGACTAAGAAACTTGGCATATTCGGCTCCCATCGCACTTGAAATGACCCCCGTCATTGACGGAAGAGAGCAAGACACTGAGCTTGTTTACATCGGAAACATTCCAGTCATGCTCAAATCAAAACTCTGTTTCTTATCTCAACTTTCTAAAGAAGAATTAATTGCAGCTGGAGAAGACCCAGATGACCAAGGCGGATACTTTGTTGTTAACGGATCTGAACGCGTCATCGTTGCCATGGAAGACTTGGCACCTAACCGCGTAATAGTTGACATCGACGAAAAAGGCACTTCACCTGTTTACCAAGCAAAAATCTTTTCAACAACCGTTGGCTTCAGAGCCCGAATTGAACTTAAACTCAAGTCAGATGACGCAATCTACGTAACAATGCCAGGAGTCCCCACAGAAATACCATTCGTCGTCATCATGCGTGCTCTTAGCTTAGAAAAAGACAAAGACATAGCTGAAGCAGTTTCCCTTGACAGCGAAATGCAAAGCCAATTAGGCGCATCATTCGAAAAAGCCATCGGCGTAGACACACCATCAGACGCAATCCTCTTCATCGGAAACCGTGTTGCTCACGGACAAGTTGAAGAATACCGCTTACAGAAAGCAGAAACTGCTCTTGACAAAAACTTTTTACCTCATCTTGGAAGAAGCGAAGCAAACCGCAAAGAAAAAGCAATTTTCCTTGGTGAAATGGCATACAGAGTTATTCAATTAAAAACTGGAAGAAGACAACCAGACGACAAAGACCACTTCAAGAATAAACGTCTGCGACTCGGTGGACCACTATTAGCAGACCTTTTCCGGGTATCATTTAGAAACTTGACAAGAGACATAAAGTATCAACTTGAACGCATAGGCGTTAAAGGACCAATCATAACCGTTTCAGCTGCAGTTCGCCCCGGCATTATAACTGAACGTTTCCAGCATGCATTGGCAACTGGTAACTGGGGAAGAGGCAGAGTCGGTATCACCCAACTATTAGACCGAACCAATTACATCTCAACCTTAAGTCACCTACGCAGACTACAGTCGCCATTGAGCAGAAGCCAACCTAACTTCGAAGCCCGAGACTTACACCCAACACACTGGGGACGCTTATGTCCAAACGAAACGCCTGAAGGCTCCAACTGCGGTCTTGTTAAAAACTTGGCATTATCAGCCTCCATAGCCGTCGGCGTAAACCCAGACAAAGTAAAACAATTACTTTTTGAAATGGGATCTGTCCCAGCAGGCGAAGCCAGCCGCGAACTCCGAGTTTCAGGCGCAAAAGTTTTCGTTGATGGAAACATAATTGGCTACTGCAACAACCCACAAGACATAGTGAAGTCTTTCCGCGAAAAAAGACGAGCGGGAGAAATCTCAACAGAAGCCAACATAACATACTTCTCAAAAATGCAAACCGAAACCGAAGAAGTCCACGCTAACTGTGACGAAGGCAGAGTTAGACGCCCACTCATAATCGTTGAAAACGGTGAGCCAAAACTTAACTCCAAACACTTCGAAAAAATCGGTTTAGGCGAATGGACATGGGAAGATGTTGTGAAAAACGGTTTGATCGAATATTTGGATGCTGAAGAAGAAGAAAACGCATTCATCGCCTTAACATTTGACAAAATTGACCCACAAAACACCCATGTTGAAATAGCCACTTACACAATTCTTGGCATTTGCGCTTCAACAATTCCATATCCAGAACACAACCAGTCACCAAGAAACTCTTACCAAGCAGCCATGGCTAAACAAGCCTTAGGCGTTTACGGCACAAACTTCCACCACAGAGTAGATTCACGATCACACATACTACATTACCCACAAGTTCCAATGGTTGAAACACAACTAATGGAAGTCATGGGTTACAAACAACGCCCAACAGGACAAAACTGCATCGTTGCCGTGCTCAGCTTCGAAGGCTACAACATGGAAGACGCTTTAATCTTCAACAAAGCCTCAATAGACCGAGGATTAGCCAGATCCACATTCTACCGAATTTACGAAGCTGAATGCCGCCAATACCTTGGTGGATTAAAAGACAAATTCACCGTTCCAGAACCAGGAACCCGAGGTTACAGAGGCGAACAATATTACAGACTACTAGAACCAGACGGAATAATCAGTTTAGAATCAGCAGTCGTCGGCGGAGACGTTTTAATCGGCAGAATCAGCCCGCCAAGATTCCTTGAAGAATACAAAGAATTTGAAGTCAAAGGACCCTCAATGCGCGACACATCAGTTGACATGCGTCCCTCCGAAACAGGAACCGTAGACGGAATATTCATAACAATGTCTGGCGAAGGAAGCCAACTCGTAAAAGTACGCGTCCGAGACCAAAGAGTTCCAGAACTCGGAGACAAATTTGCATCACGCCACGGACAAAAAGGAGTCATCGGCTTAATCGTACCACAAGAAAACTTACCGTTCACAGACGAAGGAATCGTACCTGACCTAATCATCAACCCACACGCAATCCCCTCAAGAATGACCATAGGCCAATTCATAGAATCACTCGCAGGAAAAGCCGCATCGGCAAGAGGACGACCAGCAGACGGAACACCATTCTCAAACGAAGGACCAGACGAAATACGAAAGCAACTCGTAAAACTCGGCTACAGCCACACAGGAAGCGACGTCTTCTACAACGGCACAACAGGCGAAAAATTCGTTGCAGACGTATTCGTAGGAGTAGTCTACTATCAGAAACTTCACCACATGGTCGCAGACAAAATACATGCCAGAGCACGCGGACAAGTTCAAATGTTAACACGCCAGCCAACTGAAGGTAGAGCCCGTGGTGGTGGTCTTCGATTCGGAGAAATGGAGCGAGACTGCTTAATTGGACACGGCGCAGCCATGCTGCTCAGAGACAGACTTCTGGAAGAATCAGACAAGTACACCCTGTATATCTGCGAGAACTGCGGTCAAATCGCTTACTTTGACATGAAGCAAAGACGCTATGTCTGCAGAATATGCGACGAGAAAGCAAAGATTTCCCCAGTAATTGTATCATACGCTTTCAAGCTTCTACTCCAAGAGCTTCAAAGCTTATGCATCACACCAAAATTAAGACTTAAGGAGAAAGCATAATGGCTCAAGAAGAATATATTCATAAGATAGTTGACGAAATCTCATTCGGATTAATTTCACCTAAAGATCTCCGTAAACAATCGGTCGTTGAAATCCAAACTCCAGACACATACGATGAAGATGGCGCACCAATCACTGCTGGCTTAATGGATGGCAGACTAGGCACTCTTGAACCAAGGCAACGCTGCAAAACCTGCGGCAACACTGCCATTCGCTGCCCAGGCCATTTTGGACACATCGAATTAGCCGTACCAATTGTGCATATTGAATTTACAAAAATCATCTTTGACCTTTTGAAAGCAACTTGCCGTAGCTGTGGTCGCATACTCTTATCCGAAGATGCCTCCAAAAAGGCACGTCAACGCATTGAACGTTTTAACGAGCTATTAGGCACAATTCCAGATGAAGTTTACAAGGAAATAATGACTGAAATCAAAGCCAAACAATGCCCATACTGTGCTTCTGCCCAGTTTAAAATTACTTTTGAGAAACCAACAAAGTTCATTGAGCAGACTGAATTAGGCTCAGAACCTCTTACGCCAAGCATGATTCGGGAAAGACTTGAACGCGTCTCTGATGAAGACCTTGAAATCTTAGGTTTCAACCCCAAAGTTGCACGTCCAGAATGGATGGTTCTTCAAGTTTTACCTGTACCACCAGTCTATGTTCGCCCATCAATCACTTTAGAATCAGGCATACGCTCTGAAGACGATTTAACTCACAAACTCGTAGACATTATCCGCATTAACCAACGTTTGAAAGAAAACATGGAAGCAGGCGCACCAACACTAATTATCCAAGACCTCTCAGAACTATTGCAGTACCACGTTACAACATACTTTAATAACGAGGCATCAGGTATTCCGCCGGCAAGACACCGCAGTGGTAGAGCATTAAAGACTCTTTCGCAAAGGCTCAAAGGAAAAGAAGGCCGCTTTAGAAGCAACCTTTCAGGCAAACGAGTTGACTTCTCCGCGCGTACCGTCATTTCTCCAGATCCAAACCTTGACATAAACGAGGTAGGAGTTCCAGTTGATGTAGCCATGCGTTTATCAGTTCCAGAAAAAATTACCGCATGGAACATTGAAGAAATGAAGAAACTGGTCATTAACGGACCAGAAACTTATCCAGGCGCACTCTACATTATACGCCCTGACGGCAAACGTATCCGCTTAGAATTCGTTGTTGACCGAACAAAAATTGCTGAAGCAGTTGAACTAGGATTCATCGTTGAACGCCACCTAAAGAACGGTGACATTGCAATCTTTAATCGGCAGCCTTCACTTCACCGCATGTCCATCATGGCACACTACGTTCGAGTTTTACCATACAAAACTTTCCGACTTCACTTATGCGTCTGCCCACCATACAACGCAGACTTTGACGGCGACGAAATGAACCTTCACGTTCCACAAAGCGAAGAAGCAAGGACCGAAGCCCTTCTGCTAATGCAGGTTCAAGACCAAATCCTTTCACCCAGATTCGGCGGACCCATCATCGGCGCTATCAGAGACTTTGTTACAAGTGCATATTACTTTACTAAAACAGGAAGCTACCTTACCCGAAACCAAGTTAGCAGGTTACTGACGACGACAGGATATGTTGGCGAAATCCCCGTACCTGAAATAAAAGAGCCAGTTCCCCTATGGTCAGGCAAACAAATATTCAGTCTTTATCTGCCAAAAACTTTGAATTACGTCCTAAAAGCTAACATTTGCCAAGGCTGCACCAAATGTCTAGAAGAAGAATGCAAACATGACGCTTACGTAGTAGTTAGAAACGGACAGTTGGTTTCAGGTGTCATTGACAGAAAATCTATTGGTGCTGAACAATCTGAAAGTCTTCTTCACAGAATAATCAAAGATTACGGAACTCAAGCAGGACGAGAATTCCTAAACAAAGTGACTCATCTGCTAAAACTATACATTTCAATGCGAGGCTTCAGCTACACATACGACCAACTAGTTCTTTCGCCAAAAGCTCGCAGTCGCATGGCAAAAACCATGGAGCGCATCCAAAAGAAAATTGATGAACACATCGAAAACTTCCGCAACGGAACTCTACCGCGCTTGCCAGGACAAACCATAGAAGAATCATTCGAAATCTACGTTATGCATGAACTTGCAGTCGCCAGAGACGAATCAGGCAAAATAGCAGACGACGACTTCACACTAGATAACGCCGGCATTGTCATGACCCGAGCAGGTGCAAGAGGCTCAAGCTTAAACATTGGTCAAATGGCTGCTTGCGTTGGACAACAATCAGTCCGAGGCAAACGTATCTTGAGAGGCTATGCAGGAAGAGCGCTGCCACACTTTTTACCCAATGATCCACTTCCAAGAGCAAGAGGCTTTGTCTATAACTCTTACCAATCAGGCTTAGACGCGATTGAATTCTTCTTCCACGCTATGGGAGGCAGAGAAGGTCTAGTCGACACAGCCGTCCGCACACAACAAAGCGGTTACATGCAAAGAAGACTCATCAACGCGCTTGAACACATCCGCCTTGAATACGACTCAACAGTACGTGATTCAGCAGGAGACATCATCCAGTTCCGTTATGGCGAAGATGGTGTAGACCCAGCGAAAAGTGACCACGGCAAAGCAGTCAACGTAAGCCGACTAATTGATCAAATAAAAATCGGCGAAGAAAAAGGCGAAGCAGCATCAGCAGAGGAAATCAAAAAACAACTCAAAATCGTTGAAAACCAGCTTACACCAATCTTGCTAAATCAACTCAAAATAGGCTTTGCCAAAAACAAGCTAACTAAAAAAGCCGTAGCAAAAGCTACAACATCAACAGCTGAGCAATACAAGCGAGCCTTAATGGAGCCAGGTGAAGCAGTAGGAATTGTCGCTGCTCAATCCATCGGTGAACCAGGCACACAGATGACTCTTAGAACCTTCCACTACGCAGGTGTCAAAGAACAAAACGTCACCTTAGGCTTACCAAGACTCATAGAAATTGTCGATGCACGCCGAATTCCATCAACCCCAATCATGACCATCTACTTAACAGGTGAACACGCGAAAAGCAAAGAAAGCGCCGTTGAAGTCGCAAGAAACATCATTTACACCTCAGTTGAAAACTTAGCCTCAGCAATCTATGAAGACCCAGTTCGCGAAGAAATCGTTGTAGAATTAAGCAAATCTATGATGGATGATAGAGCAATCACAATGGATGAGTTGAAAGAACGGCTTGAACTCCAAAATGCAACAGTCACAATCACAGATTACACAGTACAAATTAAACCAAAGAAAATTGAACAATTAAAGAGAATGCTAGCCAAAATCCCCGGCTTCCAAGTTAAAGGTGTACCCGACATTAAACGTGTACTAGTTACTGAAGAAAGCGGCGAATGGGTAATACGCACTGACGGCTCAAACCTCTCAAAAGTCTTAGAAGTTATCGGCGTAGACACATCACGAACATCAACAAACAACATTCATGAAATAGCCAAAACTCTCGGAGTAGAAGCATCCAGAAACGCATTAGTTAACGAAGCCAAAGGTGTCTTGGAAGATCAAGGCTTAGACGTAGACGTACGCCACGTAATGCTCGTAGCAGACATGATGACAACAACAGGAGACGTGCAGCAGATTGGCCGACACGGTATCAGCGGTAAAAAAGCAAGCGTCTTAGCGCGCGCCGCATTCGAAATTACAGTTCCAAACATTGTTGAAGCAGCGGTAAAAGGTGAAAGTGATCCTTTGGCTGGTGTAACAGAAAACGTTATAGTAGGGCAATCAATACCAATCGGCACAGGCTTAGTTGAATTGTATATGTCAACATTTGACAAACAGGTAAAACAAGGAGGAAAGACAGAAGCATGATAGATATGGATAAGGCATTAGCGACGGCAGTGAAAACAGGTAAGGTATCATTTGGATCCAATCTTGCATTGCAAAACGCTAAAACCGGAAAGGCTAAAATGATAGTTTTAGCCTCAAACTGTCCAAAAGACATAAAAGAACAAATAGAATACTATGGAGAAATCTCTAAAGTTCCCGTTGTTACATACAAAGGTGGCTCAATGGATTTAGCTGAAGTCTGCAAGAAACTCTTCATTATATCAGCCTTAAGCATCAGAGAAACAGGGGACTCAGATATTCTCAAAATAACCGAAGAACCTAAAGAAGAAGAAGAATAAAAAATGGAGGAAAAAAACTGACAACCGGCATAAAAATCACCTGCGACGAAATGCGCTACATTGCTTTATTTGAAAGCATAAGCGGCGCCAGCGTGAAAGACTGCATAGTTGACGAAGTAGAGCAACGAGCAATTTTCATTGTAAACCAAGGGCAAGTCGGCGTTGCAATAGGAAAAGGCGGCAGAAACATCCATACCTTAGAGCGTATGACAGGCAAGAAACACGAAATCATCGAATACAGCGAAGACCCAGTTACATTCATGAAAAACGCCTTAAAACCCGCAGCTGTTCGTGAAATACGCGTCACCGAAAGAACTGATGGCAAAAAAATGGCAGTCATAACTGTTAACCCCAAAGATAAGGGCGTCGCGATAGGTAAGAACGGGAAAAATGCTGAACGTTTGCGATTTTTAGCAAAACGGTATTTCGATATTCAGAACGTAAGCATCACCTAAGCAGTCTGTAATTGGCTATTAGGCGATGAAACGTAACTGCTTATTCGTATATTGTTAAAACTATTAAAAGCTGACTTTAATGCAAGTTTTCTAACATCAAGCGAATAGCAAGAAAATTCGAAATAAACTTTTTTAGCCCTTATTTTTGAGGCTTTGATGGACTGTTTCTACATGCATTGTTAATTCTTCTTTTGTGGTGAAAACCTTGCCGCACGTGGAGCAAGTAAATTTTTTGGGCGATGGATAATTCAAAGGTGACGGAGGCGGAGGTTGCACTGGCATATCGGGTGGAGGTGGAGCAATCTTTTTTGTAATCACTTCTTCGGGTTCTCTACCTTTTTTCTTGTAAGGAAATTCTGGTTCGGTCAAAAAATAGCGCCAAAATAAAAGGGATTTGCTTTTTCATAAGTATTTGTGACTGTTAAGTGTCAATAACACAAAAAAGAGAATATGGAAAGAATTTTATTCGGCTTCTTCTTGATCTTCCGTCGAATCTTCAAATTCAGTTTCTTCTTTGGGTTGAGCAATCTCTTCTTTTTGTGCATCACTTGACAAAATCATTGTAATCAATGCCTTCTGATCTACTTCTGCCCTTGTTCTCCAATCCAAAAACAGCTGTCCATTATCATCTTGCCCAAGGTAGCCATAGCGGATATATCTCTCAAGATTTTGGCCGATTTTCCAGTTAGGAATTTTTTCGCCAAGCATTTTCTCAACATCTTTTCGTGGTGCTTGCCCTTTCTTGCTGATTATGTATGAGATTGTTATGGCTAGGCCTGCTAAATCGTCAACTCGCCAACCCATCAACTTATCCTTAGTCTGCAGGTCACCTCGCAATGCAACGTAGAATCTTGCCTTATCAAGTTCCTCTACAGTTGGTTTTTCGGGGGTTTTTTCTTCTTCGAAAATAGTTTTAACCTGCAAATCCAATGGCTTAAGGTAATCGTCAAGTAGATCGAGTACTTTGGGGTAGTCGGAACCTAATGCTTTATGCAGTTCCCAACCTTTAACACCTGGCTTCTGGTGTCGTTTGTAGAAAAGCATCTGGGTTGCCTTTTTGATTTTGCTGCTGTAAACACCTTTTTTCTTGCTCAATCTAATTTCCCCTCTTTCCATTTTTGCCAATCATTAAATGAAATTGCAATAGGCACTGATGTTGATTGTTGGGTAAGTAGAGCGGTTCTTGGCTGCTCAAAAGGAATTAAGAAAACCTCTTCTTCTAACCTATCAATCTCCAATGTTGCATAGCCATAGGTAATTAGAAAACTTGTCAAAAAGGCTCTTTGTACTGTTTCTTCGTACGTGTCAGCCCCTATAAAATCCCAATAGTGAATTTTGCCGTTTGTTCCTTTGTTGGCGACGCAGGTTCTGAGTTGTTCCCAATAATGTGTTAGTTCGTCGGAGAATTCTATGTCGCTTAAAACTCGTTGTTTAATTAACTGCTCTCGGCTTGCAAAGCTGTTTTCAACTTCTGTGGGTTCAAGTTCTTTCCATCTTTCGCTTATCGGCGCTAAGGCTTCCCAGTAAAGTAATCCTTGGGCTAAAGTGTTGAGGCTTAATTGTTCAAAGTCTATTAATGGGTTCCAGGCTTTAAGAAAAACATTAATCATTTCTTGCTTGCTTATTTGCAAGATTTTTTCTTCTAAAAGAAAGGGGTCGGTATAGAGTAAAGTTGATCGTTGTTTTACCCATTCGCTTTGAATTTTAATAACCATGGCTAAGTGATGTAGCGCTTCAGCATCGAGTTTTAGTTCATCTGGGTTGTGCCACTGTGGAAAATATTCTTGTACAACTTTGATTATTTCATCAATATTTAATGTAAAAGGGTCGACGCTGTGGTTTTCGATGGCTATGCACATTTCAATTATGCGTTCAAGTCTTTCCTTGCCCATAATCTTTGTTTGTTTTGCTACCTGCATTAAGCCACAACCTCGCTAACTACTGATTTTCCTTCCATATTTTGAACTGTAATCACGTTAGCGTCTTGCTGGGCAAAGGTGATTTGGCTTGGAGTAATTACAACATATTGGGCATTTGCATCTTTAATTGTGGAGAGAAGGACTTTAGCTATCATTTCTCGGTTTTTAGGGTCCATGTGAATGTCATATTCGTCTACCGCACGGAATGGGGAACGTACGTGCTGCTGTAGGGCTAAGAGAAAACTCATGGTTGCTGTGGTTCGTTCTCCCCCGCTTTGTGTGTAAGCGTCAAGAGCAACTGGTTTTCCGCCTTTGAACCCGACGAAAATTTCTAACCCAGCAGTTTCAATGTCTTGAGCATTTGATAGTTTTACTTCCCCAGTTGCCAAGGTCTGGCTCATAATCCGTTGATACTCAACATTTACGCGGTCAAGCAGGTTCTCCATGACGGTTCGCCATGATTGCATTCGTGTTTTGACTTCTTCAAGGGTTTTTTCGCGGTTTTCAGCTACAACCTGTGCTTTGTCTTTAAGCTCTAAGTAAAGTTTTGAGTAGGATTCGTATTGGCGCTCTATGTCTTCTGAAACGTCGGCGAGTGCTGCTAAGTGGCCGTCGGTTAAGCGGATTTCATCTTGGATATCAGAAGCTCCTTTTAGAACAGCAATTCGTTCGCCCGATATCAAAGCTTTTTCAATTGTTGTCGCCAGATTTTCTTGTGCTTCTTTTAGTGACTTTTCAATATCTTTTAAATTCGCAATTGCATTTGCCCGCTTATAATCAAGCATTGCAAGGTTTACCCGTTTATCCAAAACTTCGCTTGTTGCTTTGTCTGATGAATCTTCTATGTTGAGCAGTTTTGTTTGGTTTTCTTTGATTTGTTGGGTTATGTCTGCGATTTGTTTCTGCGAGTTTTTGATCATATCTTTGAGGTTTTCAGCTTTGAATAGTTTGAGTTGGTTTTTGCTGTTTTGGATAGCCTGTTGCAAAATCTGAGCTTCTTCTAGTAGTTGTCCAAGAAGAGATTGTGTGGATTGGTTTTGAGCGATCTTGTTTTCAAGGTTTAAGCGTTCGTCAAAATTTGTTCGGTTTTCTTTTTTGAGTGTTTCCCGATGAGTTTGGTGACTGTTAAGCTGGTTGGTTACAGCTGTTTTTTCTTCTTCAATTTTGGTTAATGCATTTTGGTTTTTGGTTAGGGTTGCTTCTAAACCTTTAATTATGGTTTCACGTTTTTCAACTTCTGCCCACGCCAGTTCGCGTTCTAAAAATCGTCGTTTAATCTTAAGTTGTTTTTTCTCTTGGTATTTTTCGTATTGTTCGCGCCAGTAGTTGAGTGTTTGTTGGGCTTGCTCTAGAAGTTTGCTGACAGATTCTTCTTGGGTTAGAATGCGCATTAGTTTTGTTTTTGCCTGTAAAACATTTTCTCGGAAGGGTTCTAAACCAACGGCAGCTTCTACAATTCGAAGTTTTTCCATGTTGCTTAGGACTGTGAATTGTTCAACCATGTTTTGATGCATGATGATTAACATGTTGTCTGGGTCAACGCCGAATCTGCCAAGTAACCGTTCAACATCTTGTTTGCCGACGGCTTTGTTTTCGAGTTCAAATCCGTATTTGCCGTCTCGACGAATTACTCGGGTTAGGAAAAGTTGGTCTTTAGAAAATTTTGGAACCGGACGGTTGTTTCCTTGTTTGCTGTTGTCTAAAATGAGGGTTACTCTTGCTTGATCGTGCCCCCAGCGGATTAAATCGCTGAGTTTTCTAGAGCGTTCGGTGTATGACTGCCCTAGACCTACTGATATTGCTAGTAACAGCGAGGATTTGCCTGCGCCGTTGGGTCCACCGATTACGTTTACACCTTGTTTAAACGGTACTCTAGCATATTCGTAACTCATGAAATTTTCAAGTATAACTTCTTGGATTAACATTAAGCTATCTTAGCCTCTAAATTGAGCGTTCGTATTTAAAGGAAAAACGTCTTATTAAAACAATTTGACAAGTTTGTAGCGTTTAGCTCCTTGAAGTTGCTTGATTGAATCATTTTTGACTCTGGTATTTTGATAATTAAAATAACGCTTGCTTTTAGTTAGCGCTTTAAATTAATTTGACGCTTATTCCGGAGCTCTAAATATCAGACTTCCAACGCAGCGACATAGCAGTTCAAGTATTCTTTGTCAACAAATGAAATTAACTTCAAGTCAGTGCCCTCAAGAAAATCCATAAAAGCATTAAGCGAAAACGCCTTCTTTAGGCCACTAACGATAATTCTACCGCCAATTTTGCTCGCCCTCTTTAACTCATTTAACGTTTGGGCGGGCTTTGGCATATTCTGCAATACCGTAAACGAAAAAACAAAATCAAAAAAGACATCTGGAAAAGGTAGGTGGTCCGCGTCTGCCTGTAAAACAAAAGCATTTCCTGTTTCATCTGCCTTCATCTTGGCTTTGCGGAGCAGTTTGCGTGAAATGTCAACTCCAATAACCATTTCTGCTTGACTGGCAACGTGGCTGAAAAATAGGCCTGAGCCACAACCAACATCCAAAATCGAGCATCCTGAGACATTTACATTTTCTAGCGCTGCCCTATATTTTGCCTTCTGCTCATCCCCATAGCGCTCCTCATACATTTCCGAAGTCAAATCGTAACGTTGCATGATTTTGCGCTTATCTTTCCAACCACTCACTTGTGTTTCCTTCAAGAAATCTTATGTACCCAAGCTCTAACTAAAATAGTTGGCTGAAAACAAGTTGGCGCAACCAAACAAACTCTCTGTGTTAACAATGCCCTCTTTAGTGGAAGCTGCTGCGTTGATTGAGCGTGCCTTTGCCCTAAGAAGAACCCTTATCGTCGCAGGCTCATGCTATGTAAAATACGCTGGCAGGGCAACGTCCACTCTTGAACTTGGCGAACGCATCTTAATCATCAAATCAGATGGGTCACTTCTTGTTCATCGTCCAGTGGGCTATGAGCCCGTTAATTGGCAACCAGCAGGCAGTGTTTTTCATGTTGAGGTCAAGGACGACATATTGGCTGTTCAAGGAATTCGACAAAAGCCACGAGAAAGCGTTAGAGTGACTTTTGAAAACGTCTTCATGGTCTCCTCAATTAACCTTTTAGATTCAGGAGATTTTCTTTTACATGCAAGCGAAGACGACATGCACCGCGCAATCCTTCTAAAGCCTGAACTTTTAGAAGAGGGATTTAAGCCCATTAGCTGGGAGAAAAAAGTGGAACCCGGCTTCGTAGACATCTACGGTGAAGACAAAAACGGTAAACTCGTTATTGTTGAAGTTAAACGCAAAATGGCATCCAAAGAAGCCGCATTGCAACTGGCAAAATACATTGAACCTATTAAAGCAAAAGTTAACCGAGAAGTTCGAGCGATATTGGTGGCTCCTAGCCTTGCTAAGGATGTTCAGAGGGTTCTAATTACCCTTGGGTTGGAGTTTAAGGCACTTGACCCGAAAATCTGTGCGGAAGTTCTTAAGAAAACAGAAAACAAAAAGTTAGAAACATTCTTCAATAATGAATTGGTTAAGTAGGTTCCGTTTTAGTCGTATTGTTGCTTATGTGCCATGTTAAAGCGCTATAGCTTGAAAAAATTAATAGAGGTATTAAAACCGTAATTTTAAGTATTGAAAATGCTTGAATCGTATAAATTAGTAGAACTGCAGCTGGAAATGGCCCGATTAAAACGTAAAAAAAGATTGCTGTAGGTAATTTGTAATTGTATTTGTAGTCTTTGAGGCTCCGCTTCCCAAAGTACAACGCGGCTAATCTGCCTAACCCAAAGGTGCATTTTTTGCAGTTATAGCAAGGACGTAGGCAACCTAGAAACTTTAGTATCCCATAAATTGCTATTAGCGAAACAAAGAGAAATGCAACAGCAGCCGCCAAATTGATGAGCAAAAAAGCTATGGTGTCTAATGCAATCCAAAAAGCAAGTGCAAGATTTCCTGCAATAGTGAATTTTTTTGGGAACTCTATTGTTTGGCTGATTCTCTCTTCCTCTCAGGTCTATTGTTTGAGGATAAATAAGAATTTTCTAGTAACCTCAGGCTTCAAGATAACTTATTTTTGAAACTGTTAGCGATTTGAACCTTTAATGGGTTAAACTTAAAGGCTGGAAAAACGCTGCAGAGGCTAAGCCAATTTGTGTTAACTGAATTGAAAAGCTTTCAAAACCTGAAGATGCGTGAATCTTGAAAAAAATTGTGTGTATTCTGTGGTATTGGAGGCAGAAAAACTCTTGAAAATTCAACAGCGGCCATTTTGGCTTATTTTTGTCAGAAGAATAACAACGGTTGGTGGTAGCACCGGGTGTTGTTCTTCTCTGAAAGAAGAAGGAGGACAAATGGAATTAGCACCGCGTCCTCCTTCTACTAACTCAGAAAGAAGAAGAAGTTGAAAGGAAGGCACTTCTTCTTCTTCTGCTTTCAAAACCGTCAAGTGTAACGTTATAAAGGATTTTCAAATTCTAAATTAGGGTTCGTTCAGGTATCGTTTAATTTTTAGTATAAATTAGCGAATGCTCGGAACTTGATAAAAAGTTAAGTTTTTCAAGCATTTCGTTTAAAATTTAGTTTATACTAACTAAATGAAGCGGTTTTTCGATACCTAAGTATCACAGAAAAAGAAAGCATAGAAACCATTAGCGGAATGATTGCTAACCAAGATAGCTCTGGAACGGCAGGGGTTGGACTTGTTGAAGAAGAAATAGAATTTACGGGCACGGTTATTGTTTGTATGTCACTCCATCCGCTATTGGTTCCGATAAAAATCCAGGGAGCCAAAGGAAGAGAGGCGTTTCTACCAAAACTGCCTATCAATGCTTCAACTTGAAAATCCTCTTGACCACCAGCAGGAATATTTATCATCAATGAACCTGAATCCAAAGTGAGACCACCACCTTGATCTAAAGTTCCCAATTTAATCACTGTTTCTTGAGAACTTGAATTCTGAATTGGGTATCCGTCAGAAAGCAAAAAGAAATCCTCCCAATCCTCTCCAAAGTGACCTTTCACTTGAATATTGTAATAAGGCGTTAACTGTTGATTTTGGATTACCATTTCAAAAATTATATTATAAACGTGAGAGCCTTGGTTAGTCACATTCTGACCAGTATATGGGTCGATAGTATAGGTTGTCGGTACGTTATAAGATTCATCGACAAACTTTAGGATAAATTCTGGAATGTTAGGAGTTGGGGTGGGGGTTGATTGGGTTATTGGACTTTGAGTAGGCGTAGATGTTGGAACATTTGTTGGATTTGGAGAGGGAGAAGGTGATTGGGTTGGAGATGACGTTGAAGTAGGTCCAAGTGCAATAACTACAGCATGAATAGTACTATTACACGCGAAATCTATCGAATAATAGTCGTTGCCATCCGATTCGTAATCATAATTGCTTATTGTACCGTCTAAAATAACATGTACATTTTGAAAATCTGTAAAAAATACTTTTGGAATGCAAACTTGGCAATATCCAGTTGTTCCTGAAGGTCCATTCAAACTAAATTTCTCTTCATTTGTATTCGGGTCAAATGTCAACCCAGTAATCGTTGAATTAGAAAAAGTGGAGATGACATACTGGTTTTGATTATTACTGAAGGCAGTTGTTGTATAGTTGCCAATCGCAGTTACACCTGAATATGCGCTGTTACCTGCCCATGTAACATTAACGACGTAGTTTGTTGAAATCGTAGGAGTCCACGAAAAAGAGAAACCTCCGTCGTAACTTGTTGTATCGTTCTCTAAACCTTGCCATGTAGTTTCCCCCAAGACTCTGTAGGAAAATTGTACTTCAGCGTCAGATACACCTACGCCGTTCGAGTACAAACTTCCTATGGTGGTAATGCCAAATCCAGTACTGAAGGTCCCGCTCTCACACATGAAAAATTGGATGTTTGTACTATTTGCAGAACTTTGAGCTAACCCAGAAGGTATTGAATCAATAAGCATTAGGCTTGAGATAGCTATTATTAGAATCAGAACTAATGCGAAACTCTTGTTAACTTTATCCATCTATAACCTATACCTCTTTTTCAAAACTAAGAGGGCTGTCGCTGAAATCACTGATAAAAGCAAAGGCAAGACAAACCATGAAAACTCTGGAATTGTGGAAGTTGGTAATATGGAATTAGTTGGTGATAATGTTGGATTCAATGAAGTAGTTGAGTTTGAATCCAAGTTTATTGTTATCGTCTGAGTACTGCTCCAATCACTTGCTTGCCCTCTGAAACTGTAATAGCCATCTCCGCCAATATTTGGATTCATCTGATAAGTTATAGGAGCAATATACCCTAAAAATGCCTGAACCTGAAAATCAACTTGGCTGTTTGCAGGGACATTTTGTAAGCTAAAAAATTGCACATTAACTGATGAGTAGGTGTACTCAGAATTTGACGCTGGACATTCAGGTGACCCCAAGTTCTCTTCAGGGTCTGCTAAACCGCCAGAATATTTCCATGTACTTTGCCATGTGTTTTGCCCAGTTGGAGCAAAAGGATACAGTGCCCATGTATCCGTGAAATGCCCTTTTACTCTAAAATTGTAGTATAAGCTGATGTAGTTACCACTTGAATCAGTATAAGGTGTAAAGGATTGATTTTTAATAGTAAATTCTATTGTTTGGTTTTCTTTTATGTAACCGTTATTTATGGTTTGACCGTTGTTTATAGTTTGATTTTGTCCAGTATAAGGATTTATTGTGTAGGTTGGTGCTATGAAAGATGTATAGACAACATACTGAACTGTGAATTCTGGAAATGGCTTATTGCATACTTCCTAATTAGCCAATAAAACCCTTATTTGATTCCCAGTGGCTCTAAAAAGCCATTTGTGTGGTCAGGGGGTCATATTTGGCACATTTTCTAACCGAGAAGTGCGCGGAGCGCGAAAAAGGGTATCTTCTTATTTTAAGAAAAATTGTTTTCGACGGCGACGTAAATGCCTTCATCTACGTTGCTAAGTCTCAAACCGCAATTCTCAAAAAGCGTAATCAATTCATCGCCTATGTCATCAAAAACATCTTTATCAAACTTATTTTCGGTTTGATAGAGTGTTTGCATGTGATTGTGTATTTCTGACCATCGGCTCGAAAAGAAAGAGTAATCATCTTGAAAAAATTCATGGGTTTGATTCACTCGCGAAGTGGCATCAAGTTGTGAAGTCACAAGTGCCGCAAGAATCAATGTTTCTCGCAATCTTAAGTAACAATCTGACCATAACTTCTCGATACCTATCTCACGATTCGCAAAATCCTCAGTATTTTGAGCTAAAAAATCAGGTAAACTTTTGACAGACTGTTCAAGGCTATTCATAAATTTCTCGTGCAATCCATAGGTAATAATCGCTTCAGGGGCGACTGTTTTTATTGCGTTATTAATCCATTCAATAGAAAACCGCTCAGCATGATATTCCATCCAAATATCAAAAGCCAGAGTAAGCTTGAATGCTTCGACGCTGGAAAAAGGATTTTTAAAAATGTTAATGCCTAACTCCTTGAAAAGTAATAATTCATCAATTAGATGAATTGATTCATGAGACAAAACTTGTCTACGCGAAAAGTCGGTTTCTTCCCACCTTCCAAAAGTGTTTGCATCCAAAACTATTACAAACCGAGCATTTTCATTGTCAAAAAAAGGGATTGTTTTAGCAACTGCAAAGCAATGGTTACGTTTTTGAGAATAATTTGTTTCCAATCCCGATTGTTGTCTTAATATATTGTTAATTTCTACGTTAAAATTCTTGGTGACAATTACTTTGATTGAAATTTTCAAGCTATCAACCAACGGTTTAAATTGGTTAATTAGGTCTTGTTTAGCTGCTTCTTGTCTCTCTATTACTACACCGTCAACATTTATTTCAATTGCATTATCAAGCGACATAAAATTCTTCCAAAAGCTATTACCTTTTTATCCTTTTCGTGTAATCATCAAGTAATCGACATAAGTGTCTTTTAAAATTTGTTGCTGACCTGCTAAGGTCAACTTTTGAAAAGTCATTTGTATATGAAAACTATTCGACCACATTTTTTGCAACTTATTTTAATGCCGTTTCCTACTATCCCTTCAGTTAATTCGTCAGGGTCAAATACAAAGTCATTTTCTGGGTGACAGTTTGAACAAATCGGATAACCCTTCACTGCAATAGGTTTTGGTTTCTTCATAATCAAACCTTACTGTAGCTCTAATTTCCAATTTAGAGCTTTTATTACTTGTGCATTTGCAGTTTTCTTAATTTTGAAAAAACGCATATAAAGTTTACTCGTAAGCCAGTGGGCAATATTTTTTTTCTCAAGTTATCTAATTGCTTTCTTCTTTGGGTGTGCGGTAGGTTTGTCATATTTTCCACGTTTATAGAAACATTTGCGCCGAAGGCGCTAAAAACGGGGGCGTACAAAGTTTTAAAAGCCCTTCAAACAGATTGGCATAGGAGAAAGCGTTAGCATGGCTGCGTTTGAATGCGAATGTATTGGTTCACATAAATTTCATGCGCTTTTGAAACTTGGCGATGAGAAAATTGATATTATACCTAATGATTACTCTCCTGAATTTATTTTATCGATACGTTACAAGAGCATGAGCGACGTTCAAATCTTGACCAGCGCACAAGTAAGCTCTTTTCTTGCTATTGGTAATAGCTTTAATATGCTCGCATTGACCGCAGGAGTCAGCATAATTTCCAACATGCTATTTAACAAACCCAAGTTATTCTTGGTGCTCACGTTTAAAGATGAGCGTGGTATTTTGCAAAGTATTGTTCTCAAAACTAAGAAACCTGAGGAAGTACAAAATGCCATTTATGACAAGATTGAACTGGCAAATGAGCGCTCTGATATTTATGGCAGAAAGTTGAAGCTTTGCCCTTATGGACATGAAAACTCACCTACTGCAAAGGAATGCTGGGTTTGCGGGGCGCAAATGGACAACCAAAAAATAGCTTAGTCTGAGCACTCCTTATTAGATTTCTTTGCTTTGCTTTAGTACTCGCTTAGTGAAAAATGCAGTACGTTCTTAGTTCTGGGCAAGAAATAACAATGGGCTCAATTTTGTCTTTATTCAACGGGAAATAAACAAATCGATATTCCCTTTCAACTTCAAATGCTTTTGGTTTGCAGAAGCAAAAGTCGCTAACTTCATTAAAAGGATGTTTTGTTAACGTAGCCTTATTTTGTTTGGATACAATAGTCGGTTTATCTCTATAGACTACGACGTCTTGCCTATACCAATCTAAAGCCTTTTTCCCATGTATGCACTCAAAAAGTAAGTCACCAAATTTGATAGGGTCAATAATTTCAAAATACGAGTTATAGTCAAATCTTTTGCTCAACTCGCTATCAAGTTTTAAGGATGAGCAAAAAATAAAAGCATCAAACGCTTTCACCTCAAAATGGACGTACTTATCAAAATAGAATTTACGGTTAACATTACTTTTGTTCAACTTCATCTGTGGTATTATTTTGTGAAACTCTTTTCCCGTTAGGCTTAGAGGTTTGTTTGTTGAATCAAAGCTTATCCTGTGAGTGCCTTCAAGCTTGTCACGGACAGGTTCATGAGGGCAAGCTCTGAGATTATAAAGCGTATTGATGTATAATTTACCATTTTCTTTGAACTCAAGATAATGCTCTTTTTTAATGTACTTGTATACTCTCAATCGAGTTATCCACTTCTTAAAAACTAAACATTCATTTTCGTTTAAAAAGCTCACTCAAGAAGAGTATTTTCTAACCAATTCGGAAGCGAAAAATTATTTAGCTAACAGAGCAAGTATGTATCGATTGCTATGTCGCATGGTGATAGAGAAGCTGTTTGTCCTGAATGTGGTTCCCCATTGGTCGTGTCTATTGAAAAAAACAGAAAAACTGGCGAATTGCAAATAAAATTTTGGTGTGAAGGGGATTATGAAGACAATTTCGAGTTTGTAATACTCACAGGTTTAAAAAATGAAGAATTAGACGCCCTTCAAAAGAAGGGAAAAATAGTATTGCGGGAAATGGGTTTAAAATTACTTGACAGAAAAAGCGACCAAAATGTAGAACAATCCTTAGTTTGAGGTTATTCTTACACACATAGCACCATTGCAAGAAGGGCAGTTTTCATGTTTCTCAGCTACGATTTTATAGCATTTTAAGCATATGTATTCTTCGCCAAATCGCGTTTTGTGTTGTTCCCATATAGGCTTTTCAAGTGAAGGCATGCTCATCTTACAATGACTCCTTGAAAGCTGGCTTCCAGTTTTGCTATTTTTTGGTTTGCTTGTTGAAGTTCGCTTGTAAGCCATAGGTTTTGTTGATAAGTTGCGTTCTGTATTACTTTCTTCTTTGATGCTTCAAGCTGTTGTGTTAGGGATGCATTTTCATTTTCAAGAGTTTTTTTAAGGGATTGTGCCTTTTTAAGTTCAGTTTCAAGCTTTGAAATTTCTTCTAAATAATTTTCAACAGGTTTTTTGAGTTCTTCAATTTCTAAATTCAGGTTATCGATAAATTCCATTGCACGAAGCCATTTATTGACAGGATGAAGGCGATTTTCTTCTGACACGCCACTTAAGTCAAAAAATTCATGTTCTAACTTGGCACTCTCATTTTTAGCTTCTAAGTCTTCTCTTGCAATACTTTGCGCTTTTAGGCACGCTTGGCAGTAAGCAACAGTGGTCTTTTTGAGTTTCTCGGGGTTTTTTCCATATGTATTAAGGCAAAAGTTGCCAAAACTATATTTGCAATCATTTTTTTCTAAGTCCGAAAGCCCTCTATATACATTAGCCCAAACATGCAAACCCTCTTTTCGACTCGTAAGTGACCTTTCGACTAAGGTTTGATTAAGAAGTGCTGAATCGTCAATGTAAATATCTGAGTTAAGCTTCTCTGCTTTTTGTTTAACATTAGTTGGTTCTTTCTCAGTCATTTTTATGCACCTTCAAGCCGCCAAAATTCTAAAAAAAAGGTTTGGGTTTTTACTCTGTTTCTGCCAGCATTTTCTTTTCTTGTGCAATTACTTGCAAGTCAACGGGTGTTTTGCCTTTGCTAATGAGTTTATTATAGCGTTGAGTGTAGAGCGGTTCAATAACTCTGTGAATCCAGTCTTTCCAAAGCTCGCATTGCTTTTCTCCTAATATTACTCCGCGAAGCTTATCGCCTAATGTACCATGATAAAAGTCTCTGATGGTTGTGGGGTCTGTGCCTGCCTGTTCTGCGCAATCGTCTAAGCTTAAGCCGTGAAGCCCTGCCTGACTAACAAACGTGTGTTTCCCTACAGTGTGTGTCGTTGTCATTTTGCCCTCGGTAATCCACTGTTTATGTTGGTCTACTGTTCCTTTTTGGTTGTTGCTGCTTGCTTTCAAGCGGTAAACTCTGCCATCGGGAGCTAAGTGTTCGCCATTTGAGAGTGTTTGTCCTTTCTGGGCGGTTTTGAATCGCCATAATCCTGCTCTTAGACCTGCTAATTTTATGCTGGCGCTGTAGCTTTCGTAGTTCTGCGCAAAAGAATCACATCTCTTAAACCATGCACTTTTAATGTTAAAGTCGTCGATGTACTGTTTGAAAAAAGTCATTGTTTCAGGTACAAAGATGCGTTTGACTTTACCGCCTGTTTTGCTGCCCTCGACTTTAGGTTCAAACATGCTGAGAGTATTTTGTTCCCAAAACGCTTGACAAAGATAGCCGTTTGGCAATTTGGTTCCCATAAGCAATTGACTGCTAATTCTGCCACCACCTTCAAGACTGAGCCGATGCAGAACTAAGGTATCTGGTTCATTGATGTTATTTACGAAGTCAATGAGTTCTTTTTCTTGCAAGTAATCGTCTTTTTTGCCGCCGATGTTCTTTTTGCCCGTTGTGTCCCATTCGTCGCCATCCATGAATTGAAAATGTCTTTCTGAGAGTGGTGAGTAAGGAATCTGCATGGCTGTAAATTGGATAACGCACCTTAGTTGTGATAGTGGTGAGAATTTGGCTTTTCCCTGTTCATCATAGAAGCGTGGGTCGGTTTTGGCTTTCTGAAAGTCCTCTAAAGTAAATAGTGCGGGGTCTTTCCGATTGTTTTTCATATAGAGATATTGTCCAAGGGCATCAACGCCATCGCCTTGTTTTGACCATTCACCTGTAACAGGATTTCGGTATCGTTTGGCAAGGTAGGTATGGCAAAGTGTTTTCTGATATTCTGCTACAGTTGCATCTGCAAGGGTTTTTGCGCTTGTTGGTGAGCCGTTTGGGAAATCATCGTAAATCAGAGTTAGTAATGTGTTCTTTGCAATGTTGAGGTAATCGGCTAATTGACTTCCGTTTTTTATTTCGACTTCGACATTGTGAGGTAATGCACTGTTGTGTTTGTTGCTGTAAATTATGCCCTTGAAAGGCTTGATTTTCCAAGGGTTTGTTTTTGGGTCGGCGGGTTGTGGCTGTTCTTTTTTTAGATGACTCATTAGCTTGCGAAGGTCTTCGTCGGTTGTGATTTCCCCCCTTCGCTGTTTTGGGCTTGCTATGGCGTGGTTGCTCATTTACATCGACCTTTAAGCGATTTATTGCTCTTCTTTACCTAATGGCTCAACAGCGCTCGGCATTGTTTCGTTGTCTTTGGGAAAGAGGTCAAGACCGCTCTCTTTCCGTAGAAACGCCTGTTCCCACCCTTGTCTGATTGCATAGAAATGTCTCTTGACGAGGTTCGCGTCAAAATTGATTGTGTTAGCAAAGGCTGTTAGCAAGTTATCGACTTCAGCTTCATTTTTCCCTCTACTTTCTGGTTCAAAAGCATATAGTGGTTTGCTCAATGTTTCCTGTGTCCAGTACCCAATCAATCCCCGTTTGTGGCAAATGTCTGTTAGTTTCTCCAGTTTAAAGTGCTTGCCATCCCAGAAGTCGCTTTCAAAAGAGTCGTTGACTGCTATGTCCAACGGGTCTATTTCCTTGACTTCTGGTTTCTTGGTTGTTTTGCTCATTGGACCAATTGCCCTCCGTTGACGCTGTTGGATATTAAGCCCAATCTTCCAAGCTCATTTTTTAAAGAGCGCCGAATGAATATCGACCTATTTATGTCAAGGTTTTTTGCTGCGTGGTCTATTTTTTCGACCAAACTATCATCCAATACTACGGTTGTTTTCATGATTTTTCACTACTCTATTTGTAATAATTATGTATGGTGTAATCAAAACAATATATAAATACTACTCTATCTGTAGTAATTACACAGCAAGAGGAATATCCAATCATGCCAGCAGAAAAGAAAAGCACATTAGAAGATGATATAACATGGATTTTGAGGAACTTCCCCAACGGGTTAGGGTTTACCGAGCTTTACGGTAAACTTCAAGCGCAAAAATCCGAAGGCTATTATCATTGGGCAGCAAGCAACAGCACACTTAGCGAAACACTAAAGGCTATGAGGCATAAAAAAACTGTAGAAAAAGACATTGACACAGGAAACTACATACTAACGGAATTAGGGCAAAAACATGCGTTAAGTCTTGGGGTAATACAAGAGATAGAATCAGCCAGTAATTTTATACGAACTGACCAAACCATAATTATGGAGAAGTCAAACCCTCCCGTAAACATGAGCCAAACACCAACGTCAACGTATATCCTAATAGAAGGCGAAAACAAACCAATGGAGAACACCAAGTTCAATCTCGCAGAGGCATTAATACAAAAATATGGCTACAATCACTTTTGGGAGTCAGCAATAACGGGCATAACCAAAGAGAATGATTTGGATTTGAAAAAACAAAAAGAAAAAGTGCCAATAGATTTGTTCAAAGGCATTAAGAAAGTGGTTTTGGTTACGATTCTTGAGCCAGAGCGATTACTCCGTGAAAACCAAATAGAAAAGTCATAGAAAAAGGTTTTAAATGTAAAAAAAACAATAATTTTCTATTTTTCAATTAAAATTACAATCAAAGTGAGAAAGTCAAGGTTTCTTTTCTTTCTCTAAAACTACATGGCTATTATCTGCCCACATTACAACGGTATCGCCTTTCTTGAGGGTAAGATGCTCCGCTAATTCTTTGGGGATTGTTACTTTTAGGCTTTTACCGACTAACACAACGCTGATTCTGAATTTTACTGGCATTTGTTCCAACCTTATCACCTCAAATACTCTAAAGATATTCTTAAATATAAGTATATCTTATTAATACTCTAAGGAATATCTCAAAGCTATTCCAAGAGAGAGGAATGAGAAAAATGGAAAAAATAAACACCCCCCAAAAATACGTCAACATAAAAATACAAATCCCAAAAAGACACTATGAAATAGTCGAAAAAGTAGCTAACGTGCTTGAGTGCAAACCCGATGTGGTTTTTCAAAAATCGCTAAATCACGCATTGAAAAGTGGCACTCTCGGACATGTCCTTGAATCTATGCTAAATGAAAAATATCGAGATGCCTTCAACACTCCACGTAACACACACGACCTAACGCTCTGAGAGGTTTAAGACTTGAGGATAACTATTAGTGACAAAGAGCTTCTGAGTGAATTTGAAGCGCTTTTAGAAAAGCATAGGACGACGCTTCAAAAGATGGGCAATGACAACATTAAGCAATTAATCCGCATGTGCGCTCGAAATGGCACCGATAAAGTTGACGAAATACTAACAGAATTTGAAGACGTTGACAAAAAGCAATAACAAGTAAATGGTTACACTTTCTTACAATCTGCTCTTTTAAATTAGTGCACACACTCACACAATTCCTTTTATTTTAAACAAAAATAGCGCCTATCCATCCGCAGCTAATTTTACATAAAATTAGTAAATCAGGTGTATAAAATAAATCAAGTGTAGAAATAATATAAAATGTGAAATATCAACTAAGTGTGTTTTTGCTCACCTTGTCGTTTACTCGTTTATTTCATGGAAAAATCGCTTAAAATTACAAAAAAGGCACTGTGATTCACTCCGCTTTACAAAAGTCACTAATTACTTACGCGATTCATGGAAAAGGCACTAAAAAACACTGTTATCAACAGTTTTGGGTATGATGTTACAAAAAGTGTGCAAATAACACCATGCGTCCATATTGTATAACACCATCAATAACACCATAAAAAAGCAGTTAAACCCTTATTGCGCAGTTTACCATGCTTATTGCACACCACTATTGCACACTTTACCATGCTTTCAGGGCTTTAACGTAAACTCTGGAACAGATGGTATAGGTATTGACTGAGCACTTGCAGGGTTAACCATTAGCAAAGTTGACCCTGAGACCACTAACATGATAACGAGAATTAGAGCCACCTTCTTTTGAGAATTAATCATAGTTAGCCTTCCAATTTCTAAGTTTCACTGCAACAAAAAGAACACCAATTAACAAGGGTATGACTACCAACCAAGATAACTCTGGAATGGCTGGAGTTGAGGTATGCGTTAATGAGGGAGTTGGCGTTTGTGATTGCGTTGGTGCTTGGGTTGGTGAAGTTCCTATAACGGAGATGGAACTTGTAGGTATAGTTATGGTTTGTATGTTACTCCAGCCACTATCTGCATAAGATGCAAATGCCTTACCGAGCGGCACAATTCCCTGATAGATTTCATATTGATAGCCTATATTTGCTCCAACTTGAAAGTCTTCTTGACCGCCTGCTTGAATGTAGACATTTCCATCAGTAAGACCATCATTCGAAGCTATAATCAGGGTTACAATTGTATAATCAGAGGTTGAAGCGAAGACATTCGTGAGGGAGTATCCACCTGTGCTTACTGGAGTCCAATCTGCAAAATGTCCCTTTGTACGTATGCTATAAAATAGTTGTCCAACCGTACCGTTTGGTAGAGTAGCAGAGCGATATGATGGATTTTGGATGTTAATGTCAATCGTTAAGTTATTCACGCATTGACCATCACTCGTGTGAGTTACTTGTTGTCCTGTAAAGGGGTCTGTTGTTTGAGTTGTAATTGTTGAAGTGGTGTAGGAGCGGTTGACAAATGAAACCGTGAATTGAGGAATAGATAGGGCTGGTGTTGTTGTCTGAGCATTTACTGGTCTAACCATCAGTACGCTTAGACATGAGACAAGCACAATTAAAATAGTAATTAATGCCAAACTCTTGCTTGTTCTGCCCATGCTTACTTTTAAGAAACTGTTAGCGATAAAAGGCTTATTACAAAAAATGATTCTTGATTTGGTTTGGTGGGAAAAGTTCATTTTATTAGTTTAGATATCTTTCGATGCCTTCTAAAAAGCAACAAAGAAATTGAAATAATCAAAACGACAATTAAAACAGCGATAAATTCAGTAAAAAAGGTGGAAAACGGAACAGCAGTTGTATCAATAGTTGTTGATATTGGAGCGGTCGCAGTTGAGATGGGCGTTGGCGATGAATTTGTTGGACTTACTGTTGGTGATAAAATCGAAGCTGGAGCTGTTGGACTTATAGTTGATGAAGGAGTTACTGTAGATTGTTGTATGTTTGCTGTATTTGTGATGGTTACATCATCGAAGTAGATATTTCCGCTACTGTAACCAGTGCTTATTAGTGGTCCAAGCCTAAAAGCTACAGGATTCCAAACGAATTGAGCATTGGTTATCGTACATACGGGTAAATTGTTTACCGATAGTTGGATTGTTCCTGTGTTGCCAATAGTGGCTATAGAAACATCAACTTTGTACCAGCTACCTGTCTGCACATTTGATTGAATAAACTGCCCAAGCAAGTTATCAATTCCGTTTGTTTCACCTGTGGGATAAATAAAAGTAAAGCCTAAACTGTCATTTTTGGTACAATCTAACGATAATGATAGCAAACCACCTGATTCACCGTTTATAATTGTAGTAACCTGAACTAAACCAACACTACTTGAAACTGGAGGAGTTGTATCAATTAGGAAATAAAATTCAAGCGTTGCTTCGGATGATTTCGGAAATTCTGCTTGTATATAAAACAAGTTCTGACTAGCATAATTTGCTGGAAACTGAACAGCATATTTGCTGCCCGAAACAACTGGTGAGTTAACTATTATTGGCAAACCCGAGGTTGTCCATTTGCTCAGACTACCGCTTCCAAAGTTATCTTGAAAAACAATATCTGCCCTAACTTCTATCAGGCTGCCCATCATTACTGCTGAACTCAATATTATGCAAGTCAACAGTCGATTGAGGTTATTCATAATTTTAGTTAGCGGTAATTTGCTTTTAAGCTTTATTAGCTCTTAGAAGTGGGTGCACCCAAGCTTGAAAAAAGGTCTATTGATTAGCTGATTGTCTTTCGATGCCTTCTATAAAGCAACAAACCCACAGTCAAGCATATTATCGCTACTGGAACGGCTATAACTGCAATAATGGTGGTACGTCCAAAGGTTCCAGCCTGTGGCTTCTCAACCGTAAAACTGACTGTTTGAACACCAATATTTCCATATGTATTATTAGCATAAACTACGACGTTATGTAAGCCATTAGTCACATTAGCGATTGTGCAATTTCCTGTTACCGTAACGTTTTGCTTTTCATCTAAGCTATAACCTACCCAATTGGTTTGTTCATCTAACGTCAAGACTAAAGGTATGCTTGATTGATTGTATAACATGTTTATTGGCGACAAAATCGATATTGCTGCTGGGGCACTTTCGATTGCGTAAATAGTACTGCTAAACGGATTTTGAAGAGGATAGCAGTCTTTATTTTGAGAATCCAACATATATTGGAAATTCAATATTGTTGAATTACCGATTTCTGCTGCATCAGGGTACTTATTCCAATAATTGCTCCAATAATTCCCACCAATGGGATTACCAGCATCCCAAGTATTAGCAGAATCGGAAACTATCGCCTGTGTAGTACTGTTGATGAAATTGTTATGATAAATTAGATTACTTGAAGCGTTAACAACATAAATTCCTGTACTATAAAGGAACTTAAAGTTTACATCGCCAGTAACGTTGTTTGCTATGACTTGGTTACTTGATGTATTTGATAATGAGATACCGTACAGATTGCAGACAAGGTTGTTCCCTACTATAATGTTTGAGGACCCACCTTCTACATCAATTGCCGCAAATGAACCACCATTCCACGCCTGGACATCCTCAAATCCAGTTATCGTATTATTCTTTACCAAAGCATTAGAAGTATTAGTCAATTGAATACCGATGACCTGAGGACTTGTGTCTCCGCTATAAGGAATAACAAAATTCTCTACGGTGACATTTTGTACTTGATTTAACGAAAGGTCACCAAATGGAGTGTACCCCTGACCGATTAAGATATGACCGTTTCCATTCAAAAGAGCATTATCCTGATTTACCGTTATACTTCCTGTCAAATCACTAGTCAGGATATAGGCGTTACCTGTTTTTTGAATAGGTGCTGATGAGGGAGTAAGGCTTCCATCAGCGTTTATGGTTATGTTGCCACTATATTGAGCCCGAGCTGGTTGAAGGTAAACTACGCTTGACGTCATTAAACATAGAAGGATTAAACTTAATGCAATAGTAGCTCTGGTTTTAACCATAACTCTACATTCAAGCTATTTTTAATAAAAGCTTATTTGTCAAATTTTTATTGACTACAAACAAAGGTTCATCGCTGGAAAAGGTCTATTGATTCAGCTTAGATGTCTTTCGACACCTAAGCACTAAAACAACTGAGGTAATGCCTATTGTAACTACAATTATTGCGACTAAAGCAATTGCTATATTTGTTTTAGTAAAAAGTTGTCCGTTTCTATCTGATATGGATATGGAGGTTGCATTTACTAAAAAATTTCTTGTACCTGAGTTTGTTATTTTACCTTGAGCATCAACTGCATAAGCATCTATGGTATGAGTACCATTACTCAAGTTTCTTAAAGTTCCTGTTCCCAAGTATTCAATAGTTGCAACTCCTGAATATGTGGAAGATTGAGGATTTGACGAGCTTAATTCTTGTTTGTGATTATTATTTGAGCTAAAGTTTAAGTCAAGAATATAATAGATTTTAACAATTCTTGAATAATCTCTTGGAGTGTCTATTTGAATTTCTATTGGAATATCTGAAATCTGATAAATTTTTTGTTGCCATGCTTCTGGATAGATAAATCCCATGTGAGGACCAAACATAAAGGGGGTTAGCTGACACTACTCCAATCTGAACGATTAGCAAAACTATTGTTATACCAGCAGTTACCCATACTGCCTTTCTCATAAACACCAGTCACTCTCTAAGATAGCCTTTCCTTATGAGGTTTTGTATTTGAAAATCATACAGGGGTAGGGTACTCCTAGTCGTGGGAAAAGGTCATGAGAAAGTATTGGGATAAAAGTAAGCATTTCTTTTAGTTAAAATCCCAATTTTTCATTTACGAAAAATAGGGTTACTTTTCGAAAAGGCAAGGTTTCTTTTTCAAATATCAAGATTTTTCCTATTTCACAGCCTTTGAATCCAGCTTGCATCATTCGTTTAACTTCAAGGGGCAGACAATGCTCACGCACTCGCCTAAGCCCTTCCTCCAAATTAGATACAATTTTCTGGGTACCCACAACCCAAATCACATTATTTGATGAAAAAGCGTAAGGAGCTAATTGACTGCCTGTGTTGCTGGCTGTAATTACTTCTCCAGATTGCGTGACTGCGTGAACGCTGCCCAAAAAATAGTTGGCAAGGACGCTTTTTTTGCGCAGTTCAGCTTGTTTCTGAGGGTCCTTCTCAGAAACTATTTTGTCTTTGAGATTATTCCATGGGTGCTTGCCCGATTTCAATAGGTCAACAAAACCAATCTCATTAAGCGTAGTGGAGCCACCAGTCATTACATCCACTCCAGGAGGAATAAAGTCTGTCAACTTCTTCAGAGCATCTTCTTTGTTGCTCAAAAACTCAACATGAACCCCTCTATCTTTAAGAGCTTCAATGGTCTTTCTTACCACAACTTCATCAGGTAATTCAACCCACACAATATAAAACCTCACTTCCTTGTTATCGCAAAAATCTATAAAGATATCGTACCAAGCTGACTAATGTAAGTCAGAAAACAGTATAACGAAATCCTCAGTTGTGTCAACTATTTCTCCAGAAGCAATTCTACTATTAAATAATTCGTACAAATCTTCAGACAAATTATTGGCAATGAATATTTTACTATCTTTGTTCAATTTTATGTTGAATTGTGTGGGGTTCTTGTTTTGCCTCTTTTGGAACCTATTGCTTTTTTCAAAAGTTAATTTACCATTGGTTCCTTTAAAGATTTGAATATTGTATCTTCAGTTGGAGGTATTTTCAATCTTTTACTCCTGAACTTTTTATTGTTTGGCTTTCTGACTTGTTAAAAAACTTGCAATAGTCATGATGAATGCAATAGTATCCGTTGCAAAGAACCTTTTCATCTTGAGCTACTATACGTGTAAACTCGCTGGTTGAATTATGAGTCACCAAAGTCCTAAAGGAAGTATACCAAACGACATTTTGTGTTGAACTATCTGTTACTCTCAAAGGAATCATTGCTCTAATCGGTTCACCAATTGGAAATATCTGACCCTTCTCAAAATTAGACCTAACAGGATCTATCTTGAACACGTACTCAATGCGGTCGCCCTTTGGATCTCTTATAGCTAAAAACTGTGGTTTATGAGTAATTGGTGGATTAACTGAATAGAATTCCCTGAAATAATTTAACTTAAAACTGTATTTGCCTGGTTCATCAATAACATCAAACTTTTTGGGTTCAACTTCAATAACTATTACTTCATCATCCATACCAAACCCGTGAAATAATATTACTAAATTGGAGTTTTAAGAATTGTCTCCAGCAAAACAGCAATCTAAGTCACTTGAACTGAATTAATGAATGGACAAGTTATCCATAAAATTGTTCTCTTTTGTTTAAGTTACTATTAAATTCATGTAAGAATTCCCAGATAGCCTCGATTGTTACAAGTAACTTGTTCGAAAAAATTACTATCTTGATTGGATTCGTCCAATTTTTCAATGAAAAGCTTAGTAAATAAATTGAAAAATAAAACAGAAAAAATTATTCTTTGGGTTTTTCATTGTGGTTTTCTGGTACAAAAACAGCTGCTGCTACTGTTGTCGTCCATAAACCATTTTTGTCTCCGGCGGCTGACTGAGTAACGTTGGCTGTTTTGATTATTAACCCTGTAGTTTTGAAGAGTTGTTTGCGTTCATCCCAAGCTGTTTCAGGGTCGAATTGAATACCCATAGTTGTTGCAAGCATGGTTGCTGCTAAGTCTTCTGCGTAATCGCCGGCGATCTCGTCGGTTTGTCCGTATGAATGATGTTCTGAGAGGTAACCGTACTGGTTTTTCCCGGATGGAATTGCCACTCCGATCGATGACGCCAAAAGCCTGTGTGGCTCGTTAGTGGAGTTTCTGGCTATAACTACAAAAGTGATTTCGCCAGGCTGAACCATCTTTAAGCCTTTTTCTCGTGTAAGAAGTTCGCATCCTGGAGGTACAATGCTTGAAACGCTGACTAAGTTACACATTTGGATGCCTGCGTCTCTTAGAGCTAATTCGAATGATTGGAGTTGCTCTTTATGTTTGCCAACTCCTTTTGTAAAGAAAAAGAATTTTGGTATCATTGGGATTCGAAAACAATGATTACAGAATGCATTTATTAGGCTTTTGTTTCCAAATTAGTTTTCGTGTCTATTTTTGCTGAATGCCGTCTATTTTTCTTTTTCAACTTTCAGCGCACGAATATAGCTGCATTTGGCGACAAGACTACGTTGCAGCCGACCTTGTTGCAAAAACTGAGGTTAAGCGGATTTAACCTCGTGCTAACATCGATAAGGCGAAAAAGCGTTAAGGGGGCCGCCTTACTGCATGTTAGCCGTCAAACCCGCCCAACATGATGGCTCTTAGTTCAACCTTCTTCTTGATAACTGGTTACAATTCAAAAGATATAAAATAATGTTGTCACAAGTTGACACAACAATCGCTAAGTCACAAAAGGATTTTAGGGTTGTTCACTTCAAATTTATACGTTTCAAAAGATAATAATAGCGTAAGACAAAATCTGCTGAGGAAACAAATTGCCGTCACATCAAAGCGTATTCAAAGATGAGGCTAAGCTTGACATAAACTACATTCCGCAGCAGTTGCCGCACAGAGAAAAAGAATACCGCTTGCTTATGGAGTTTTTCAGTTTCCTCACAAGGTGCCCTGAGAGGATGGCTCAACGTGTAATCATAACTGGAGATGTTGGCACAGGAAAAACAGTTCTCGCCCAACATTTCGGAGAAAGTATCTCCTCAGAAGCCAATAAACGCGGTGTAAAACTACGCTATGCGCACATTAATTCTCGTGAATATCGTGGTAGTCTTCAACCAATTTTGCATCATGCGGTAACTTTTTTTCGCCCAAAGTATCCTTCACGTGGTTATTCTGCAGACGAAGTCCTGTCTACTTTAATGCAGGTTTTGGATGAAGAAAACGCTTTTATGGTCTTGACGCTTGACGAGTTTGATAGTCTTATTGAAAATGAGGGTTCAGATGCCGTTTACAAGTTAACTCGACTGCAGGAAATGCGTCAGGGCAAACCCCAGCGTTTGTCATTTATCTTTATTATGCGCGATTTAAAATCACTCCAAAAGTTGGATGAAAGCGCACGAAGCACATTGCAGCGTAGCATTGTAAGTTTAACTCGTTACGGTAAATCTGAGCTTATTGACATTTTAAGTCAGCGTGTTTCCATGGCTTTTGAGTTAGGTGTAATTGAAGAAGATGTTGTTGATTTGATTGCTGAGTTGGCTTTTACCGAGACCGGAAATGCCCGTTTTGGAATTGAATTGTTGTGGCGGGCTGGGAAATATGCTGATGCAGAGCAAGCTGGGATGGTTGAGCCAGAATGTGTTCGTATGGCTGTATCAAATATTGTTCCAGGTGTGCGGCGAAGCGAGTTGGCAGGTCTTGGTCTGCACGAAAAAATATTCTTGCTTGCAGTAGCTCGTTACTTTAAAGAGAATGAGCAGGCCTACGCTTTGCTGTCTGAAGTTGAAAAAACCTACGGTGTAATCTGCGAAGAAATGGGTGAGCAACCAAACAGCCATACGCAAATCTGGAATTACGCCAAGTTTCTTTCAACTATGAAAATTTTAAAAATAGAAGTTGAAAGCTCAACCACACGAGGAAGGTCCACCCGGATTTCTTTGCTTTCAATTCCAGCTCACGAATTAGAAAAAGAATTAAGCGCCTCATTACAGAAAGGAAGCAGGTGAGCTGACGTGGAGTTGGAAGAGGTTTTTTCTTCAAAGCTTAGAATGAAGATTTTAGTTCTGATTTACAACTTGGGTTCGCTCAATGTTTCTGATATAGCTCGTAGACTTGATACCAATTTTGCTTCAACCGCAAAACACCTAAAAATTTTAACTGCCGCAGGAATTTTGCAGGAACTCCCTTATGGACGAGTTCGAATGTACCGTTTCAAAGAAGGTTCAGCTAAGGCAAAGGCAGTGGAAAACCTAATAGTGACGTGGGAACAAAGTAAATAAAGGGACTAAATATGGCAATGGTTGATGTATCAGGCAAGGCTGAAATTTTTCGAGAAGCTACTGCTACAGGAACAATAAAGTTAAAGCCCGAAACAATTGATTTAATTGAGACTGGAAAAATCGCCAAAGGTGACCCTCTTTACACGGCAAAAATTGCTGGCGTGCTTGGAGCTAAGAAGACAAGCGATTTAATTCCTCTTTGCCATCCGTTGCCACTAACAAACGTTGAAGTGGATGTAAAAATAGTGGATAAAGGATCAGTTGCAGCTACAGCAACGGTTAAAACAAAAGCACAAACTGGTGTTGAAATGGAAGCATTAACTGCGGTTTCGTTAGCACTGTTGACTGTTTGGGATATGACTAAGCAATATGAAAAAGATTCTCAAGGTCAGTATCCTTCAACCCAGATTGAGAATATTCATGTTGTGCGCAAATTTAAGCAGGCGTAAAGTATGAGTGAAAGCTCTAAAACACATAAAGATAAAGCTCCTAAAATTTTGAATTTTGGCGTTTACATCTGCAGTACTTCACGCTACAAACTTATTGAGCAAGGCGAAAAAGTAGTTAGCGACATAGGCGGCGACACTATAGTTGATTTGCTGAACAAAGCATCACAAAACGTACTTTTCAAAAGAATTATTGCTGATGATAAAACATTGATTTCCCAAGCCGTTCAGCAAGCTTTGCAGACGTCTGATTTGGACGTTGTTATCTTTTCAGGCGGCACAGGAATCACACCTACCGATGTCACGATTGAGTCTGTTTCTCCGTTTTTTGAGAAGACTCTGCCAGGTTTCGGTGAGTTTTTTAGGCGGATAAGTTTTGAGCGGGTTGGTTCAGCTGCGGTTTTATCTCGTGCCGTGGCAGGAGTTGCTAAGGGTAAAGTTTTGTTCTGTATTCCAGGTTCCCCTGATGCTGTGCGTGTTGCGGTAGAAATGCTTATTTTGCCCGAGTCGCCTCACATCGTCAAGCACGCACGGGAATAACGATGAATTTAGCGGACAATTGCGGCAGACCTTTACTTAATCTTAGGATTTCGATTACCCAGCGGTGCAACAATCGCTGCTTATTTTGTCACAGGGAAGGCGAAGTAAAGCAAGCAAATGCTGCAGCGGAGCAAATGACTGTTGAAGAAATTGTGCATATAGCAAAAATCGCTGTTGGCTTGGGCATTTCAAGGGTTAAATTGACAGGCGGGGAACCGTTAATGCGCAAGGACTTGCCCGAAATTGTATCAGGAATAACCGTTATTCCAGGGCTTAAGGATTTGTCAATAACCACTAACGGTTTATTGCTTGAAGGCATGGCCGAAGATTTGTGCAAACGCGGTTTGAAGCGGGTAAACATTAGTTTGCCTTCAATAAACCAAGAAATATATCACAAACTAACTGGGGGAAACTTGCAGCAAGCGTTGGCTGGAGTTAAAGCAGCAGTTGAAGCAGGTTTTTGCCCAGTCAAACTTAACATGGTAATCCTACAAGACGTGAATGTAGGCTGATGTCCAAGCCATGATAGATTATGCAAGACAAACTGGCACTGTTTTGCAGCTCATAGAGCTTGACCCGATAAACGTCACCAGCAACTACTATCAAAACCATCATCGAAGCTTAGACGAGCAGGAACAAATGCTGAAGGAGACAGCTGAAAGAGTTGAGAAGAGACCCTTCATGCACAATCGCTTGATATATCATCTACCGAATGTGACCGTTGAAGTGGTGCATCCAATAGAAAACAGTGACTTTTGCATGCACTGCACAAGAATGCGGGTCACAAGCGATGGAAAACTAAAACCTTGCCTGATGAGAAATGATAACCTAACTGACATCCTAACGCCGATGCGGAAGGGAGCGAGCGATGAACAATTAAAGCAGCTTTTCATCCAAGCAAACCAACTAAGAGAACCATATAACAAGGGCAATTAGACGAGGGTCTTTCGGGATTTGCTGTTGTTGTGTTGTGCTGTTATCTGCTGTATTGAGATAACAGAAGCATTTTTATAGCTACGCACCCTAAAAAACCCTCGATGGCGCTTTAAAACATGACCATGTTACATAACAAGGTAGCAGTGGTTTGCATTATTTTCCTTGCAAGCATGATTCTTATTCCATTTGCCAATGCTGAATGGGTAATGTTTCACGCTGACCCATCTCACAGCGGAGAAGGAACAGATAGTGCCACCCTTACAACTACATTACTTTGGGAATTTCATACTGCTAAAGAGGTTGATTCTTCACCAGCTGTCGCCAATGGCATCGTCTATATAGGTTCTGATGACGATAATGTGTACGCTTTAGATGCTAATACTGGCGCCAGAATTTGGACATACACAACCGGTGGCGCGGTAAGTTCATCTCCCGCAGTGGTCAACGGTGTGGTCTACGTGGGTTCTGATGACAACAACGTTTATGCTTTAAATGCTTCTAGTGGCGATCAAATCTGGAGTTATCCCACTAGATGGTGGGTTACTTCTTCTCCAACCGTGGATAATGGAGTTGTTTATGTAGGTTCTAATGACGGTAATATGTATGCGTTGGATGCCTCAACTGGTTCCAAACTCTGGAGTTTTGCTACTGGCAACGTGATTTTGTCTTCTCCAGCAATTGTTGATGGCGTCGTCTTTTTTGGTCTATGGAACGGAACTGTTTGTGCTTTGAACGCTTCAACTGGGATTCAAATTTGGAGTTATACTACTGGAAACCTGTATTCCTCTCCAGCAGTTGCTAATGGGATAGTCTACGTGGGGTCACTCGATGGCAATGTTTACGCTTTAGACGTCGAAAGCGGTTCCGAGTTGTGGAGCTTTAGCACTGGCAACGCAGTTTATTCTTCTCCAGCAGTTAGCAACGGGATTATTTACGTTGGCTCCTGTGACGGCAACATCTATGCTTTAACCGCTGATAGTGGCTTAAAAATTTGGAGTTACTCCACGAACAATGCGATTAAGTCTTCTCCTGCCGTCGTCGGAAACGTAGTTTATGTAGGCTCTTCTGATGATAATCTTTACACTTTAGACGCATATAGCGGCTCCTACTTAACGAATTATACTACTGGCGGCTGGGTTAATTCTTCTCCAGCTGTGGTAGGCGGAATAGTTTACTTTGGCTCATGGGATGGCAACATCTATGCTTTGACCGGTACTGCTCCACCCTCGTCTACTCCAAATCCGTTCCCGACTCCAACATCAACTTCGAGTTCAAATCCGACAGCAGATCCATCGCCTACTTCAAGCCCAATCACAACCTCAACTCCACAACCAACTGCAACTCCAACACTCGCACCTTCTCCAACTTCGACTGCTTCGCCTTCATCCTCTGCGACTCCAGTTCCTACCTCATCATCGCACCCTGCTCCAACTCCAACCTCAACGGCATCATCAGGACCGACTTCAACTTCATCCGCAACCAATCAAACTTCAAGTTCCTCATCTACGTCAGCCTCATCCTCTTCTTCGGCAACAACTTCCTCCTCCTCTGGCTCTTCTCAATCAACCAAGCAAAACCTAGCGTCCGATCCATCAGGCACTACATCTTCCTCATCCACCATAGTCCCAGAGTTTTCTGCTCAACTGATACCAGTAATGATAGTCGTTTTGATGCTCGCTGCTTCATTTGGAGCAATTTTCGCCAAGAAACAACATACTGAGAAATGAAACAGCCATCTGTGCATTTAATAAACTGACTTACTTTATTTTCTAACGGGTAGCTAAAGATGCTCCAAAATCAATTCTTATAATTCGACTATCTTTGCCTCACTCTTAACAGTATCTAACAAAGCCAAAGTAGATTTTCCTGTCAGATATCCGCATAGTTCTCCTGGATTGATAGCTAATGTTTTTCCTTTTAATTCAACGCTTTTGTTATGTGAGTGACCATGAATTACGGCGTTAAAGTATCCGCTGTTAATTATCGCATTGAGTAGCTCGGTTTCCTCACCATGTAACAATGCAATTCTGTAACCTTTCAATTCAACCGAAGCAAAACTGTCATGAACTGTGCAATTTGCGGTTTCGTTGAAGCGTTTCTTTAAGAGCTCATGGTCTCCATCATTGTTGCCGAAAACGCCGATAAGTTCGCATTTTAATTGTTTGAATTTTGGGATAACAAAGCCTGCAACGTAATCTCCTGCATGAAGTGCCAGGTCTACGTGTTGCTCGTTTAGATATTTTACTGCTTTTTCTACCTGGGGTAAATTGTCATGGGTATCGGACATTGCGCCTATGAGCATTTTGTTTCACCTGTTGTTTTTCTCCTCGTTGCAATAAAGGTTTTTGCTACTATGAAAAATAAAATGTGCTTCGATAATGTTTTTGGTAGAAGTGACCCAATATTTCAAACAGCCGATCTGCAAGAAGAGATAAACTTGGTATTTTGGCACAAATGTTGGAAATTATCAAAGATGGTCCTCTAAAAACGCAGATCATGTATAAGGCGAATCTAAGTTTCTAACCAGCTTAACCATTACCTTGCATACTTACTAAACAGCGATTTAATAGAACAAGCTATCGTCGAAGACAAGGATATTTATCTTATCACTGATAAAGGCAAAGATTTTCTTCAAAGGCATAACCGAATTAAGTAAAATGCTAAAGTCAAACCTTTCCGCAAAATAAAAAAGATTTACTTAGCAAAAATATTCTTTGCGTAATTTTCCTCAATCTCTTTAAGTGCTGAGGAAAGTTCGTTAAGTCTTTTTATTGTTATATCTGGTTTAGCGTTAACTGTTTTTTCGACTCGTCTTTCAATATAAACCGATTTTATGCCAACACCTTTGGCGCCTTCAACGTCTGCGTCAAGAGTGTCACCTACAAAAACTGTTTCATCAGCAGTCACACCCAACGTTTTTAAGGTGTTTAAGAAAATTTCTGGGCTAGGTTTGCGTTTGTTAACAGCTGCGGAAACCACAACAACATCTAGCAGATTAGCTAATCCATATGTTTTTAGCAGCTCATTGACGCATTCTGGAATAGCGAAATTTGAGATTACGCCAAGCTTGTATTTTCCATGTAATGAGTGCAAAACGTTTTTTGTATCTGGATCTAAGTAAACAAACTTCATGAATTCATCACAGAACTCGTTTGTGGCTTCAATTACAAGAGGGCTGGAATCATTGTAATCGTAGCTTAAGCTTTTGAGGGTTTCAGAGATGCGGAAGTTGAAATGTGGTTCCTCAAGATTAGCCTCTACTTTGGCGTAGATTTCGTCGCGTGATTTGATGTAGGCTTTTTGAAATGTATCAAAGGATACGTCTATGCCCTTCTTGTTTAGGAATAGATAAGTTCGCATTAATGATGGGCTGTAGAAATCATGATTTTTTCTAATCATCATAAGCGTATCGAACATATCAAATAAGACAGCTTTGATCGTCATTGTAATTTTCCAAGCAGGTAAACCATTTTAAACTTAAAATTCTTATCGTAGACTAAACTGCCTTTTTGCCGTCTATCCGTTTGACTCTTTTCCATGCTGCATAGTATGCTGTCCCGGCAATTAAGAAGGCTATGCCGATTACCCATGCTTGTGTTGAAGCGAAGAGGATAAAAATTAATAGCATTATGCAAGTTGCTAATCCAAACAGTGGCAATATCTTGTGCTGGTTATGGTTTTCTCTAAGTTTGAAAGCCGAGATATTAGTAACACAGTATGTGAATAAAAGGGCAAATGTGCTAACCGCAACTACTCTTGTTAAATCGACAAATAAAACGAGAATAGCCATTAAAATGCCTGAACCCAAAATGGCATAATAAGGCGTTACAAACTTGTGATGTAACCTCGCCAAGGCGGAGGGCAAATCGTTTCGGCGAGCCATAGAATAAGCCATCCTTGAAACTCCCAAAATGGCTGTTAACAAAACGCTTGCAGTAGCCACTAAACCGCCAATCGCTACGATTTTGATTGCAAGCGAGTTCCTTGTTACACTTATTGCGGAGCTCAATGGAGAAGAAGAAACCGAAAGTGCGTGTGGATTAAGTAAGCCGATAGCTACTATGCCGACTAAAACATAAACAATCATTGAGATACCTAGCGACAGCAGCAGGGCACGCGGGACGTTGCGCTTTGCATCTTTAATCTCTTCAGCAACAACAGTAACCCTTGCAAATCCGCCGTAAGCAAAGAAAATGAAAAATGACCCATATAGAACGCCGCTGGTCAAAGGGTTGAACGGAACAAAATTGCTAGAAGTGAAATGCATCGCTCCAAAAACTACAAAAAATGCTAAAATAGTCAGTTTAATGCCAACTAGAAAATTGTTAACTCTTGAGGATTCCTTTGCGCCAACTAGATTTAATGAGGTAAATCCCAGACATATTGCAGCCGCGACTATATTGGTTGGTAAACCTGGGAAAGCTGCGGTTAAGTAATAGGCAAATCCAAGGGAGACTGCTGCTCCAGTAAAAGTGTTTGCGACTAGCCACATCCAACCTGCAAGAAAACCGGAAAAAGGCGAGATAAGTTGCCGTCCATATTCATAAACGCCTCCTTCAACAGGCTGCCACGCTGTTAACCTGGCAAAGCTTGTGGCTGTAATAAAAGCAATGATGCCTGCGATTATCATTGATATGATTAGTGCAGAGCCAGCATAACCTGCAACGATGCCTGTGACAACGAAAATTCCGCCACCTATGATTGCGCCAACATTGATGGCGACTGCACTCCACAAACCGATTGATTGCTTAAGCTTTCTATGCTCCTGTTTTTCCAACCTTAATCACAGTTAAGCGAAAGATTCAAACAATTACCTATTAAAGCCTTGCAAGCCACCAAGGGCTTATTTGTCCCAGAATTCTCTTGTTCGCAAATATTGAATCTTGGCTTTTAGCAAATCCATGTAAAACTGTTCTTCATCAGGATGCATCTTTCCCAGTATCCTTGAAGCCGTTTCGGGACCAACCCCTTTCACCTGCAATGCCTTAACTGCCTGTTTCCCATAGCTGAGAATTAAGTCGGCTTTGCGTCTGGCAGTGGTTAAGTCTTTGAGTTCTTCGGGGGTTAACTCTTTGCCTTCACGGCGTTTGTTCAAATCCTCCTTTAATTTTTCAATATCTTGGCTAAAATACAGAAGAGTAAGTAAGCGTGAGTTGCAGTTTCCGCAATGTGGCTCATCTGGCAAATCTTTTATGCGCATCTGGGTTGTCCATGTTCCACAATTCATGCAGAGCAGTTTGGCGCTTCTTGCTTCAATTGAATGTTTCATTCTGTCAATGTTGCTTAGAATGACGCGTTGAGGTGCCATTAACTCGGCTGTGTCAGCATATTGCATTAAAATGTGATATGCGAGGGACGATGGCGTTTCGTGGGCAAGTGCCGTTACTGTGATTTTGCCTTCCTTTATTTCATGCATTATCTGCTTGGTCTTTTCTAAGTCCACTTTATCCATCATAGCTTCCCGCAATGTTTCGTCATAAATTGGGGTGCCTTCAAAAGCAGCTTTGAGTTTTTCTCCACGCTCAGACATGGCTAATGTTTTGCCTCTTGGTAGCGCGCCGAATCTTTCTGCGACGGCTTTCATGCGACTGACGAATGGAAATTTGGAATTCACATAATTCAAAAATGTTTCATCAACGCGCTCGTCAGTTAGGCTGAAGAGTTCTTTGGGTAAGCCTTCCATTTCCATTCTGGAGAGTTTGTGACTTGTTTCCAGAAGGATGCGATAACCATCAGTCCACCATCCCGTTATAGCTTCACGTTCAGAGAGAACAGAATCAAATATTCCTCCGAGAGTACGATTTACAATTTCGCCAAAACATGCGTGAACAACGATGTAGCGGTCCAATACCTCGATTACTATACGGTTTTGAGTTGGCAATGGAGCCCCTGTTTTCAGGTAATCATCAATTTCCACTGCTACATCCAAAAGTGTTGCCTTATCTGTTTTCAATTCGGCGGCTAACTCTTCAGCTGCAACCTCAGGCTTTTTGCCTTCTTTTAGCAGTTTGCCCATTCTCTCCCGCATTTCCCCGGTTTGCTGTGCTAAGTCAAATGGCACAGGAAGAATTTCTCCATCCCATCCTGGAATCGCGGCGGAAGGATCTTCGGCTGGCACCACATGCACAGTTCCTGTTTCATCATTTATTTGGACCATGCGCCAAACTTTTCCCCGCATAATAAAATGCAATCCAACTCGTGCATGCAAAGTCATGAACTCGTCGCCCAGTGTTCCGATTTTCCTATCAGTAAGTATGTTGACCACTGGGTACCGTTTCTCGTCGGGAATCATTGATAGGTTGCTGTAGTAGTATTCACGGGTTCGACCTGTTTTCTTCAATACTTTTCCTTCTTCTTCAGTTCTAAGTTTGTATAAGCTTTCTAAAAACTTGACTACATCTTGAAGCTTTTCTTCGGTTAAAGTGCTGTAAGGGTATGCTCGGTTTACGATTTTTAAGAGTTCAGTTTGGCTTATGTTTTCTTTATCCATTAGAATTCCTGCAATTTGATGCGCCAAAACATCCAGAGCATTTTTGTGGAATCGAACTGGTTCAAGCTTGCTTTGTTTGGCGTTTTGAACTGCTGCCATTGCCTCCAAAGTGTCGTCAGGATAAGCGGTGATAATTATTCCTTCGGACAGGCGTTCAAGGCTATGTCCGCTTCTTCCAACCCGTTGAATTAAGCTGCTAACCTGCCGTGGGGACATGTATTGAATAACTAAATCCACATTGCCGATGTCAATGCCCAGCTCAAGTGTGCTTGTGCAGATGATTGCTTTAAGTGTTCCAGCTTTGAATGCGTCTTCTACACTCATGCGCTCTTCTTTTGAAAGCGAGCCATGATGCACGGCGATGTCTGTCCGGTTGAGTTGATCAAATCGATGTCCAAGCAATTCGGCGATAGTTCGACTGTTAACAAAAACTAAGGAGGACTTGTGGGAATCGATTAGTTCAGTTAGTCTTCGGATTCTAGCTGATGCTTCAGGAGATGTTTCCAGTTTTGCAGCTAATTCATAGTCTTTTTCAATCGGTGTCAAATATTCGACTCGATAACGATAGTTTTTAGCTAAAACTGCCTGAACAATACTGATTTCTCTCCCCGTTCCAGCAATAAACTTTGCAACTTCATCTGGATTTCCAACTGTGGCTGATAAGCCGATTCTTTGAAATTCCTTGCCTGTAACCTCTAAGATTCGTTCAAGCGCTATTGAAAGTTGCGCGCCCCGTTTGCTCTCGGCTAAATCATGTACTTCATCGATGACGACTGTTTGCACGTTGCTGAGGTGTCGGCGCATTTGTGAGCCTGGAAGAATCGCCTGCAATGTTTCGGGTGTTGTAACTAGCATTTGAGGTGGCTTGAGGGCTTGTTTTCTGCGAATTTTCATTTCTGTGTCGCCGTGGCGAACCTCAACTGTAATGTCTAGCTGTTGGCTCCAAAATGTTAAGCGTTTAAACATGTCCCGGTTCAATGCTCGAAGAGGCGTGATGTAAATTACTTGAATGCCTTTCTGCTCCTTATTTTTGTCCTCAATAAGCTTAGAGAAGACAGGGAGAAGAACGGCTTCGGTTTTTCCAGTGCCCGTTGGCGCAATCAATAGCACATTCTTGCCTTCTAACACTGGCGGAAACGCCAGAGTCTGCGGTAGAGTGGGCTCAGTGAACCCGAGCTCAGCTAAGGCTTTTTGAACAGGTTTGGCGAGTAACTCGAAAACAGAACTTTGAACTTGCACTTTTCTCAAATTAATCTACCGCAGAAACAACGGTTTAACTCTTTAGCTTAAAAGTACTAAAATCAGCAGTTTAAAAATAATACAAATTCACTCTAATCAAATTAGCAATTATGGTTTTCGGGGATTTAATTGATTTATTTGTTGTATGGTTTTTATGGAGGCTTAACATAAACCTATAGACATCACAGAGGGAACGTTGGGTTTGAATGGGAAACCGCTCGTCAGCATAATCAGCGCTGGCATGTCTAAGTTTGGTAAGCACGATGGTTTACTTGCAAGAGAGATTTTTTCGGAAGCAGTTTCTGAAGCGTATACACGCTGTCCCAAACTTGATCCAAAAAGCGACATCAAAGCTTTATTCATTGGGCATATGGGTGAAGCCTATGAGCATCAAGGGCACATGGGGGCAGCAGCCGCTGACTGGGCAGGGCTAACAGGTATCCCGGCTATCCGCACGGAGTCAGCTTGTGCATCTTCAGGCTCTGCATTAAGAGCTGGAATTTACGCCACGATGTCAGGACTTGCAGATGTCGTTATGGTGGGCGGCGTTGAAAAAATGACCCATCGAACAACGGTTGAGGTTACTGAGTATTTGGCTATGGCTTCAGATTTCCCGTTTGAACAATGGCATGGTATTACTTTTCCAGCTTTATTTGCAATGATGGCAACTGCCCACATGCATGAGTACGGCACAACTGAGAAGCAGATGGCTTCAGTTGCAGTTAAGAATCATTATCATGGAAGCTTAAATCCTAAAGCTCACATGCAAAAAGAAATCACTCTCGAAGCCGCCCTAAATTCGCGGTACGTAGCTTGGCCTCTAAAACTGTTTGATTGCTCTTTGATAACAGACGGCGCGAGCTGTATTATTTTGACTCGACCCGAACTTGCGGCTAAATACACTGATATGCCTGTCCAAATAATTGGAAGCGGGCAAGCCAGTGACAGCATCGGTTTGTACGAACGCGCAAGCCTCACCTCACTTAAAGCAACAAAAATGGCTGCTAAAACAGCCTACGAACTTGCAAATGTTAAGCCAAGCGACATTGACTTAGCTGAAGTTCATGATTGCTTTACGTTTGCTGAATTGATGGCTTATGAAGATTTAGAATTCTGTCCTGTTGGCAAAAGTGGAAAATTGCTTGATAGTGGTGAAACACGCCTGGGAGGACGACTTCCAGTTAACACAAGTGGCGGCTTGAAAGCTAAAGGTCACCCCGTTGGTGCCACAGGAACCGCTCAAGCTTACGAAATATACTTGCAACTCACTGAGCAAGCTGGAAAACGCCAAGTAAAAGATGCGAAAATTGGCTTGACGCATAATGTCGGTGGTTCCGGAGCGACCTCCGCTGTTCACATCTATAGGAGAAATCAATGATGAGCCAACAATCACAATTTACTATCGAGCAATTCTACAAGTTTCTCAAAGAAGAAAAGCTTATGGCGGCTCAATGCCTTAAATGCGGCAAAATCCATCTTCCACCAAGACCATTGTGCGACAACTGCTTTTCTAAGGATTTTGAATGGATCAGCGTTTCTGGAAAGGGTAAACTGCTAACTTACACAGTTATCAGTGTGGCACCGCAACAATTCCACGACTTAACACCATATGTTGTGGGCATCGTAGAACTTGAAAACGGCTTAAAAATCCCCGGAATGATAAATGGGTTAACGCAAGAACAACTGAGAATAGGTATGGCTTTAACGCTGGATTTTGGTACATGTAGCACAACTCAGGCGTGGCCGCAATGGCATAGGTACTGTTTTAAACCTTAATTTTTTTTAAATCTTAAGATATCAATTTCTTGTTGAAAAAAGTAGTTTTTACTTCGGTCATCAGCGATATTAGCGAAAATTATTAATACAAAAACAAATAAACTTCTTGAAAAGTTGGAAATTAAAAACTAACTTTTTTCGTTAAGGATTAATTTTCAGCTACGAAAATGCAAAAAAATTGGGAGAAAAATAAAAAATGAAAATAAGTAAAAGCAAAACAACAGCCATTTTAATGGCAATATTTTTGATGACCTCAATTGGCGGATCGATGCTACTAATACCCAATGCAGGTGCACATACACCTTCATGGCAGATCCCAACATATGCAAGCATTGTTGTCGCACCCAATCCAATAGGACTCAACCAAACCGCGCACGTCTATATGTGGCTTGACGCTGTTTTCGGAGCAGCCGGTGGAACCACTCCAGCAATTGGAACAAATGCTTCAACAGTCAGCTCAGCTTTGTTAGCGAACAACTACCGATTCCACAACTACAAACTCACTGTCACGGCACCAGATGGTACAGTCACAACGCAAACATTCGCTATAATATCAGATACAACATCATCACAATTCACTACTTTCATCCCTACCCAAGTAGGCACTTATACGTTCACCTTTAATTTCCCAGGACAAGACTTCAATACATATGCGCATTATGAAAACTCACCATTAGTAAACGATACATATCTAGCTAGCTCAGCAACCACAACGCTTACCGTACAACAAAATCCAATACCTAATGCTGTCAACAGCTTTCCACTTCCACAGAGTTACTGGACACACCCAATATACGGAGAAAACACTGACTGGTGGACAATCTCTTCAAACTGGCTAGGTTCAGGCGCAGGAATCCCAATAGGCTATACTAGCTCCTACCTATTCCACGGAGACGCAATAGGACCGCAAACTTCCCATGTTATGTGGACAAGGTCACTTCAATTCGGTGGAGTTGTCGGTGGGAACCAATTTGTTGCAGGAGGCTCAAACCCTAACGGCGGTGCCAATGGAGCTGCTTACTACGACGGATCATCATACCAGCCAAGATTTACCAATCCAATAATAGTAAATGGCATTCTATACTACACAGAACCTGTCTCATTCTCAGGCCCAAGCAGTGGACCAACAGACGCACTTGATCTTCGAACAGGACAATTACTTTGGTCTAGAACTGATGTAGCTCCATTGTCATTTGCATACGTATACAATCTTTGGGACCCAGACCAACACGGAACCTACCCCCCAATCCTAGTCGCAACCAACCCGATCACAGGCAATTGGCAAGTCTATGATGCATACACAGGAGATTCACTATTTAACATAACAAACATTCCAGCAAGTTCCGTCATAGCTTCAGGAGGCGCAACCTTCTCTAACCAGGTCGTCAGTGCAAACATAGCTGGTCCAAGCGGTGAACAATTGAAATATGTTCTTACAAACGTAGGAACTGCATCAAATCCACAATGGTACCTATCTCAATGGAACATGTCAAAACTATTCCAATACGACGTCAACCCATACACAGGCAGCGGCAGTCTTTCACCAGCAATCATTAACGCATCGAATGGAATTCTGATTGGCGGCGCAGTTGGCTTGTCAGGCGGAGGCGGAGGATTACCACCACCAGTAACTGGTACAACAGGTACCCTACCAAACGGCGCAACGGGTCAAGTTCCTTACGGCTCAACAATTCTAGTCAATGCAAACATACCCATCAACTCAACCACTGGTTCACTAGCAACTTATGACTGGAACATTTCCGCGTCATGGTTAAACACAATGCCCCCACCACCATCTGCAGTAAACGCAATAACCGGAGCCTTAGTGCCACCACCAGCTGGAGCAAACCCAGTATCGATTGTTGCAGTTAACTACGGAGATATGATGCTTTGCAGAAACGGTTCACTTCCGCAAGGTTTCGCAGCAACTAACAAAGGCTACCCACAACTTCCATTCACGTACTTTGCCATCAACTTAAACGCAACAAGAGCCCAAATCGGTTCACTCTTATGGATGCAAACATATTCTCCACCAGCAGGCAATGTCAGTGTCGTCCAAGAACCAGTCGATTGGCAGACCCGCGTATTCATGTTCAGCTACCAAGAAGTCATGAAATGGGTAGGATATAACCTCGATACAGGACAACCAATATGGGGTCCAACTCCATCTCAAACCGCATGGGACTACTACGGCAATCCAGGCACAACTACTCTACCTGGTGTAGCGGCTTATGGTACTCTCTACTGCAGTTCATTTGGCGGAATATGCTACGCTTACGATGACAGAACTGGTAATTTGCTATGGACATATGGAAATGGCGGAGAAGGAAACAGCACATACGCAGGCTTAAACGTCTTTTACGGTGACTACCCAACTCAAATACAGCAAATTGGCAACGGAATAATTTACTTGGCTACTGACGAACATACTATCCCAGACCCGAACTACAAAGGCGCTCTAATAACAGCTATTAATGCAACCACAGGCAAAGAGATATTCCAGTTATCAGACTATCCAGGAGAATGGTCAAGTCCAGGCAGTGCATTCGTTATTGCAGACGGCTTCTTAACATGCATGAACAGCTATGACAACAACATCTACAGCTTAGGCAGAGGAGCCAGCTCTTTAACAATACAGGCGCCACAAACAGCTATCAACCCAGGCAGCAACGTAGTGATACAGGGAACTGTAATGGATATTTCAGCTGGCACAAAACAAGGCGCACAGGTGGCTAACTTCCCGCACGGCGTTCCAGTTTCATCTGATGCAAGCATGAAAGATTGGATGGGTTATGTTTACCAACAAAAACCACTCCCAACCAACTTTACAGGCGTTGCAGTCTCAATAGACGCTTATGATCCAAACGGCAATTTCATTCATATTGGCAATGCAACAACTGACGCAACAGGCTCATTCCACTATACATGGACACCACCGAACATTCCAGGCGATTACTATGTTACAGCCACTTTCGCAGGCAGCAACGGCTACTGGCCATCAAATGCACAAACCAACATGAACGTCCAACAAGTATCAACCTCATCTCCAACGGCCACCACAAGCACATCTACTTCAACAGCTGACTTGTACTTCCTACCGCTAGCAACAGTATTGATCATCATAATGGTCATTTTAGTTGCTCTAGTCGCTCTCTCAATGAGAAAACGTGCATAAGAAAGTTGACAAAAAGTCAACCCCTTTCTTTTTTATTTTTTTTTATATCAAATAAAAAAATACCTGACTTTTAAATCTCAAAACTATTTACTGAAACCGAAACAAAAAAATGAATTTACGGGAAACATCTCCTTTTAAGGGAAAATAAAGTCACATTTAGAAAATACTTTAATTAAAATAGAAAAACCAATTTTTCTTGTTTAGTCTTAAAAAGAATAGATGAGTTTCCCGCTAACAGTTGGAAAATAACCTCTTATTCAGGAAGAGAGGGGGAATACGTCCCAACCGCTTCGCAGGTTTAACTCACCTACCAGATTAGTGCTTGCTTGATTGGTATTTAAGTTTTAAGTAAATCTACCGTTTTTTCATCCCATATCAGCCGTATAATCAAAGAAAAAACTTTATTGCGATTAAGTGACTATGCTTCAATCTGAAGCTGACTAAACTGTGGATAAAAAAGCTAAGATTTGCCTAGTTTCTTGCAGCGTTTTAAGAGGCGAACTTGAACAATTGGTAAAACAGGGCAAGCTGGATGCTGAACTTGTTTTTGTCAGCAAATATTTTCATGTGGACTACGAAGCAGTCGAGAAGAACCTGCGCCCTGTTCTTGAACACACGCTGAAACGTTTCAATGGAAAAGTCGTATTGGTGTATGGTGATCTCTGTCTGGGTCCAAATGGCGAAATGAAAAAGTTAGCCGATGAATACGGCGTAGTCAAGGTAGACGCGATTAATTGTGTTGACTGTCAACTTGGCGGTAAAGGAAAATCCTCAGAGGCTGACCCTGAACATAACTTGATGTTTATGGGTCCAGGCATGGTAGAGTTTTTTAAGCATATGAAAGGCGAGTTGCTGAAACAGGGCATGGATGAAGCAGCGTTTGTAGGCATGTTTAGTGGCATCAAAGGCTTCGTATTACTAGACACCTGTGGCAATGCTGAAGAAATGAAAAAAGAGTTGAAAGCAGCAGGGCTGGGTGTTCCGATAATTGAAACTCGCCAGGTTGGGCTTGAGAATGTGAGGCAAATGGTTTTTGATGCAATTCAACATGCAAGTAGAGCCAAGTGACATTTTTAGGCCTTAAAAATTAAGTAATTGATTGCTTGAGGCTCCCATGGAGTTACCGCAAATATTAAAGAAGCATCCGCCTATAATGCAGACTGTTACATGTGGATGTGCTTTAGATGACGCAAACGGTTACTTCTCAGCCTATGAAGCGAGTTGAAGATTGGAAGTCGCGGTTAATTGATTTGTCGAGGAAAAATAATCTTCTGTTTTTCCATAAGAACAAACGTGGAAACCTGCCGATTTCGCAGCCTGACCCACAAGCAATCTTCAATGCACTTGTAATTAAAAAGCGTCGCTTAGAATTTTGGTTACCTCCAGAAGAAACTAAAAATACTGAACAACCAGACAAGGTCGAGGCGAAAAGCAAAGGAAAAGCCAAAGTAAAAACTGCCAAAGCCAACGTAAAAGCGGCAATCAAAGAAAATGTGCCGGAAGAACCAAAACGTCCATTGGCAAATCAACTCGTTAGCGGAAACTTGTCCCGTTTAGAACTTGAAAGAAACCTCAAAGGCTTGCAGTGGCGCTCACTTCTTGATTACCGCGAACGTGGCGTTCGTATTTTGTACGCCGCATTTGGCACCTTAAACTGGGTAGACTTGGAAACTAAAGAAAACGTTTCGTCACCTCTTATTCTTGTACCTTTAGAGTTAACAAGAGATACAATACATCAACCATACGCAATCGCTGTACCACCAGTTGAAGAAGAAGCCGTGTTAAACCCAGCTTTGCAAGCTAAACTAAAAAATGATTACAAAATTGAATTACCTGCTCTCCCTGAGGAATGGGGCACCCAAAACTTGGCAGATTTCTATAACTTGGTTAACCAAGCTGTGGCGCAAATGGGTTGGAAAACTGAGCCGTCGCTTGACCTTGGACTTTTCTCATTCCAAAAACTTGTTATTTATAAGGACCTTGAAGCAAACGCAGCTTTTGTAACCCAACATCCAATTATCCGCGCCATTGCCGGAATAAAAGAAGACAATCTGGTCTTAAGTGGGTTACCTGAAGAGAAGGACGTTGACAAAATCGAGTTACCCCCAACTACTTATCAAGTCCTTGACGCTGACAGCAGCCAAAGAGTCTCAATCCAATACGCCCTTCGTGGACAAAGCTTCGTCATGAAAGGTCCGCCTGGCACAGGAAAAAGCCAAACTATCGCAAACATAATCGCAGAATGCATAGCCAACGGAAAATCCGTACTTTTCGTCAGTGACAAAATGGCTGCGCTGGAAGTAGTTTACAAACGTTTAAGCGAAGTCGGTTTAGCACATTTCTGTCTTGAACTTCATAGCAGCAAAGCCAACAAACTGCAGGTAGTAGCTGAACTAAAACGCAGTCTCGATGAAAATCTTGTTCCACGAAAATTGCCTTCTTCACATGAGTTTGAAAAGATGGTTCAATACCGTGAAGCATTAAACGGGTACGTCACAGCTTTACATGAGAAACGTCCTTTTCTGCAGAAAAGTGCCTACGAAGTCTTAAGCTTAATTTCAAGTCTTGAAAGAGTGCCATTTGTTCCTGTGGGCTTAACTGATTTAGGAACATTGACTCCTCAGAAAATGCATGAACTTGAAGATCTTGTTTCGCAACTCAGCAAGGTTTGGCAAGTAATTGAGGAACCAGATTTCCCTTGGCTCGGCTACCGCGCTGATGCTTACGACTTAGAAATACGCTCTGAAGTCTTAACTTCGCTTGAGGCCATAAGCGAAACATTACGTGGAATGCAGCTTGAAACTGAAGATTTTTCTGCTAAGCTGGGAGTTTTTCCTCCAGAAACTTTTGCTAAGATAAAGTGGCTTCTTGAAGTAAGCAAGTTTCTTTATGAAAGCCCAAAGCCAGAAGTTTATTGGCTAACTAACCCAAGCCTCGACAAATTATTGGACGAAGCAAAAACACTCCAAGAAACAGCAGTTTGGATTAGGAACACCCGAATCAGCCTCAACGAACGATATTACCCCTCTTTATTTGATGTGGCACTAAATAAATCCGCTGAACTCAAACTACATCTTGATGCAGTTAACAAGATGCTTCCATCCGTAGAGTTACAAGACAGCAATTTTCTGGCGAAACGAGAGGGACTTTTATCGTTCATAAGAAATACACAGTTTTCAGCAAAGAAATGGTGTGAAATTTCTAAAGCACTCGCTCAAATGCTTGGATTAGGCAGCGATGACTTGACAATTCAACAATTAAATGAATTATCGCGTATGGCTCTACTGGTCTTCGCTGAAGACAAGCCTGAACCTCAATGGTTTGACGCCAAATATTTTGATCAAGTTCAGGAAATTATAGTTAAAGCAAAACGACTCTATCAAGATCACAGTTCCTTAAAAGGCAGGCTAGATGAAACTTACACCGAAGGCATTTACGAGTTAGACCTTGACGGGCTTATAGCACGTTACAATGGAGAATACGCAGGATCCTCATTGAAAATATTCAACTCAAGCTATCGCAATGACCAAAAACAAATCGCCAGAGTAACAAACGACGGTAAAGTCCCCAAAAACATAGCAAACGACCTCATTGACGCCCGAAAAGTCAAAAAACTTCAATCTCAAATTGAAGAGTCAGCCGAAACAGTTCGAACCCTGCTTGGCCACTTCTACCACAAATCCAAAACCGATTTTCAAGGCGCAGAAAAAGCGTTAGAATTAACAAATGAAATCCGCAAGCTTTCATGGGCAACAACAATCCCTGAGAACCTGCTAAAATTAATTACGAACTCAACAAGTCCTTCGCCAATGATTAAGAATTTAGGCTTGGAACTGCAGGAATCAATCAAAAAGTGGGAGCAACAAGTAAAAGATTTAGAACCGCTTATACCCTCAAAAATACCTAATTCAACAGGTTCGATCACAACTACGGCATTGCCCCTCCTAGACGAATGGGCTAACGAAACAGAAAAACAGCTAAACCCACTTTACGCATTAACAAAAGAAACGCTGTTAACCTCCAAGCAAGAGCCACAAAGCTACAAAAATCTCCTCGAAGACCTCAAAAACGCCGAAGATATCCGGAAGAAAGAAGCCGCTCTCATAGGCGAAAAAGCTCAGCTTCAAGAAAAATTCGGCATCCGCTTCCAAGAATTGGAAACCAATTGGGATGATATTCTATCAGTTCTTGAATGGACGAAGAAAGTTCAAGTAGCCTTCCTTGACATACCGGTTCCCCAAGCCTTCGCAGAAATCGCTGCTCAAGGACCAAACGCTGCACCATCAAATACGGAACTAAACCAAAGATATGATGCTTCACAGAAGATCCTGACCATTTTTGAAACCCGTTTTGAATCTCCAATGAAATATCAAAGCCAGTTACTGAAAAATTTGGAGATTGTAATTATTGCTGAAAGAATCCAAATGCTTCGAGATCGTGTAGATGTCTTGCAGGTTTGGGTTGATTTCAAAGACATCAAAAACCGTTTTGCCCTCAGAGGTTTAGACCCGTTTTTTAGTCGCTTGGTAGAGGAGAGGATTTCTGCAGCCGATTTAGGTGACATTTTCCGCAAAGGCGTTTATCAAGAATGGATAAATAATCTCTACAACGAAGATCAGAAACTAGGAAGGTTTAGACGAGAAAATCATGAACAGTTAATCGCTGACTTCATAAAACTTGACCAAGAACTCATTAAGCTATCTTCAAGCATGGTTATTGAACAAGCAAATGGTCGAAAACCACAAGACATACTTGTTCAAGCAGGCGACTCAGAAGCCAACATTCTTCTCAAAGAAGCCGCAAAGAAAAGGCAGTTAATGCCAATTCGCACACTTTTGCAAAAGATTCCAAACCTACTTGTAAAACTGAAACCTTGCCTACTGATGAGTCCTATAACTGTCAGCCAGTTCCTACCAGCAGAAACCAACAAATTTGACCTGGTCCTCTTTGATGAGGCATCACAGATTGTTCCTGAAGACGCCATCGGCTCAATTTACCGAGGAAAAACCTTGGTTGTTGCCGGCGATAACAAACAGTTGCCCCCTACATCATTCTTCCAGAAAAACCTAATCGATGATGTTGGTTGGGACGAACTCAACGACGAAGACATTGAAGTTTTCGACAGCATACTTGATGAATGCTTAGGAATCGGGTTACCAGTTAAAACTTTAAAGTGGCATTACCGCAGCAGACACGAAGATTTAATCGCATTCTCAAACCACCGCTTCTACGATGACGCACTAATAACTTTTCCAGCGGCAAAAGCACAAAGTGACAGCCTTGGTGTAAAACTCGTCTATGTTCCGGATGGTGTTTATGATCGCGGCGGCAAACGAAACAACATAAACGAAGCCGAAAAAGTAGCTGACTTAGTTTTCGAACATTTCCGTCTTTACCCAAAGAAAACCCTCGGAGTTGTAACCTTCAGTATCGCCCAAATGGAAGCTGTTGAAGAAGCCATAGATCGTCGTCTTAAAGAGAAACCTGATTTTGAGCAGTTCTTTAAAGAAGACCGTTTGGAAGGCTTTTTCGTTAAGAACTTGGAGAACGTTCAAGGTGACGAACGTGACGTTATCATCTTCAGTGTAGGCTACGGTTACGATCAGGGAAAACAAATGGCAATGAATTTTGGACCATTAAACAAGCCTGGCGGCGAACGACGGTTAAACGTTGCAGTTACCCGTGCCCGAGAAAAAGTTGTACTGATTACTTCAATTAAAGCCACAGACATTGATGCTGAAACAAAAGCCGTTGGCGTACAAACCCTTCGTTATTATCTTGACTACGCTGAGCATGGCCCTGAAAAACTTGAATCTGCTAAGCGGAAAGAAAGTGAGTTTGAATCGTCCTTAGATGAAGATGTTGCGGAGGAAATAAAAAAGATGGGCTTCGAAGTTGTTCCGCAGGTAGGTTGCAGCGGATATAGAATAGATATCGGTGTTTCTGACCCAGTAAATCCCGGCTGCTTTTTGCTAGGTGTAGAATGCGACGGTTCAACTTACAAATCAAGTAATAGCGCACGAGACAGAGATCGTCTGCGAGACCAAGTGCTAACGCAACTTGGGTGGCGAATTCACCGGATTTGGTCACCGGCTTGGGTTGCAAGACGCGACTCTGAAATCAGACGGCTTAAAGATGCTATAGAGCAGGCCCAGCAATTCCAACTTGAGGAAGACACTCAGAAACCAGTTATGGATGCCAAAGCAGACAATGCCCCGCAAACTGATGTGCAAAAAAACCAATTCGGCGGCGTCGAAAAGATCGGTGTACCGTACAAGATTCAACCGCTCAAAGCCTCCTTCAGTCCATATATTAAAGTGGCTTCGGCAAGCAAAACGTATGATTCAAGACAGAAAAACGAGTTCCATTTTCCAGAAAACCGGGAAATCCAAACAAAACTTCTTGCTGAGCTTGTTCAAAAGGAAGGTCCTGTTCACTTTGACTATGCAGTTCAACGTTTGGCAGAAGCATGGGGCGTGAAACAGGTGACACCGCAGATTACACATGCAGTTAAAGAAGCACTCAACAACCTGCTACGAGAACAAAAAATTGTAATCAAAGGCAGTTTCCTTTGGCCGCCAGAACTCAAACAAACTCCAATTCGAGTTCCAATCCAAGGGATACCTGAATCCAAACGCAAACCAGAATACATCGCGCCAGAAGAAGTCGAATCAGCAATGCAATTAGTTGCCCAATATGCCTTGGGAATAAGTGAGGATTCATTGATTTCTGAGACAGCAAAAGTTTTCGGATTAAACCATTCAGGACAAGATGCAAAGGAAGTTTTCTCTGAAATACTTAAGCGGCTGGTAAGAGACAGAAAACTCGTCTGCAAAGATGATGTCGTTACCGCTGCTTAATCTTTATTTATTTCTTTTATAAGAATTGGCAAATCAATCAAAGAAGTAATAATATAATTTGCGCCGTTGTCTTTTAGCTGCTTCAAAGTAGAAACACCCATCGGAAAACCAACTGCAACCGCTTCTAATTCCTTAGCACTTTGCATGTCAACAATATTGTCTCCAACTATTACCGTAACTTTTGCGTCAACGTTTAACGTCTTAAGGGCCAATTCAAATTGTTCTGTAGATAGGCTTGACGTATTTCACTCTATCGCGAGTAACAACAACCTGGAAGAAATCCTGTATCTTGAAACGCTTAAGGATGTAATTTACCGGTTTTTCACCGCTAATTGTACATAATCCTATTTTCAGTTTCATTCGCTGCAATTCCTTTAGTGTCTCGTTAGCTCCAGCCTGAAGATTCGTTGTTGAAGCAGCTTCCATCTCGAATTTTTCAGCGATAGCTAAAGCATGACTGCGAACTTCCGAAAATGTTTCTGCGGATTTGCCACTGTTTTTTAAAAAGATTTCGACTTTTGTTAACATCTCAAAAATGCTTTCATTAACATTCATAATTGATATAGGAACACCTATTCTGATTAGATAGCTTCGGACTTCTGCGCGAAGTGTTTTGTAATCTAGGTTGAAGTTGGCAAGTGTTCCGTCTAAATCAAAGATTACCGCTTCTATAGGCAAGACTTTTAGCTCCGTTGTTTGATGAAACTGGGTTAACACTTGCTCTTACAAAAATATACTTTGCGGTTACGATGACACTTGGTTAGTCATCGGGTTATAATAACCTTCAATGGCTTCTCGGCTGGATTATCCACAGTTTGAAGTGCTTTTTCAAAGTCCGAGAATTCGAACTTGTGAGTAATCAATCCTTTCACATCAACCAGTTTTCTAGCAATCAACTCAACTGCCGATGGATACTCAATGGGCGAAATGTAAATCGTGAAAAACAATGCTTCATCTGCTTCGCCCAAATTCAAGTAACCCTCTGATTCTCCAACCAAAGCAACTTTACCCGCTTTTCTAACCAAATAAGATGTCTGCTCAACAGTAATAGATGTTCCAGCAGCCTCAATTACCAAATCAGAACCTATCTTAGTTAGCTTCCTAACAGTTTTCACTACATTCTCATTTTTGGCATTTATCACTGCGTCAGCGCCGTACTTCTGGCTTAGTTCAAGCCTATAATCTTCCAGGTCTACAGCGATTACTCGACATCCTTTCAACAACGCCACCTGCGTCATTAGCAAACCGATCGCGCCTTGTCCAAGTATAGTTACCCAGTCGCCAAGGTTAGGCTTCATATAATCAAGCACGTGAAGCGCTAAAGCAACAGGTTCAACAACAGCTGCTTCTTCATCGCTCACGGTTGAAGGTAAAGAAATTAAGCTTCTTGGCAACATATCTCTGGATTCAGCAAAGAAACCATCACGCGTAAGCCCATAATATTTACCTCTTACACAATAAGCTGGCAAACCTCGAAGACAAAAGTAACAGTGACCGCAATTTGCCACTGGAACCATAACAACGCGTTCTTCTGTATCCTGTCGTATTCCCCAGGCATCATGCCCGATTATTCTGCCTTTTTTCAGTTTCCAATCGCCTCGATAAAAATGCATGTCCGTGCCACAGATGCTTCCCGCTCTAAAATCCACGAGCACTCTTCTGCCTTTAACTTGAGGATCAGGGACTTCTTCGATTTTAATTTGATGAGGTCCTCTGTAAACTGCTGCTTTCAAAAATTTGTCAACCTCTAGTAATTCAGCAGCAACAGAGATGTATTAAGTTTATTGCATGTTGGCGTTTGCGTTAGGTTAATAACTATCAGCAATGCATGCATGGTTTGATTGCTTATGAATTTGGATGAGTTCACTAAAGAGAAGCTTTGGCAGTTGATTGTTGAGACGGCTCATACTTCCGTTATGTACCCGACTCATAAGTCTTATACGCGTGATAGTATTTTGCCGGTGAAACCTGATGTTTCTGCGATTGAGCTTTCGCAAAGGCTTGGGATGTCGCTTGGTGAAGCGCTTGTTATTTTGAATGAGCTTGTGCCAGATAGGCAAGCGACAGCTTGAATGTTTATTTTTCCTGTTGATGCTTGTATTTTTTGGTTTAAGCTGTATGTAATTTGAAGCGGTTAGATGCCGTTATATTTATATGTGCATATCGTTTCCCTAAAAACAGGGAAAACAATGAAAAGTACATATATCATTATAGCAGCAATCGTTGTAATCGCCATTATCATCGGCGGAGTTTTTGCTTACATATCCTTATCAGCTCCCGCATCGACTCCCCAACCAACAGCGACACCAACATCTACACCTACCCAGTCACCATCATCTACCCCCTCCTCAACGTCAACCTCAACGCCTGCCCCAACATCAAGCTCTACAACATACCCGTCTCCGTCTCCTGGGACCTCTCCAACACCAACTCCTCAACAAACAACATTAACTGTCGCAACAACCACCAGCCTACACGACACAGGACTTGAAGACAACGGAACAGGCAACATAAAAGAAATCTTCCAAACCGCTTACCCATGGATAACTCTTAACTTTGTTGCACTCGGAACAGGTGCCGCAATCTCAAGGGCCGAAGCAGGCGACGCTGACATGATTTTAGTTCATTCGCCATCACAGGAGCTACCGTTCTTAACAGGCGGATTTGGAGTAGACCGCAAAATTGTGGCATACAACTTCTTTGTTATTGTTGGCCCAGCAAATGATCCAGCAGGCATTAATGGTATGACTAACGTAAGCTTAGCCTTGCAAACACTCTACAATGCTACACAACCCGGTAATCCAAAATATAATGCTAATGTTCAATGGTTCTCAAGAAACGATGGTTCAGGAACAGCCACGGCAGAGCAAAATCTGTGGAAAGCCGCAGGCTTCACTTATACTACTATTAGCCAGCAATCTTGGTTCCATTCCACACAAGCGGGCATGGGTAAACTTTATTAGAAGCTAATAATGGAGTTGGCTCAAGCCCACCAGGATACACTCTCTCGGATACAGGCACATATCTCGCCTACTATGATGCAGGAAACATACAACTGAAAATCCAAATTCAAGCCCAACAAGCCCTGCTAAACGTATATAGCGCAATAATTTGCAATCCACAAAATTCTGCTCTATCCGGTACAAATTTTAACGCTGCATATACCTTTGTCAATTGGTTAGTTTCTGCAGAAGGTCAAGCCGTAATTCAAAACTTCGGTGTATCAACATATGGGCAGTCATTATTCAGTCCCTTTGTACCCCTAGTCAGCGGCACTGCACCAAACGCCACATTGCTTAGCTGGATTCAAAGCTATGCATACATGAATTCAACCCCAGCCATCAGCGCAAGCGGAACCGAATGTCCCCCACAATATCGATACGCCGCAGGCAATTTGTACTCATACACATACGATACAGTAGCAAACATGAATGCCAATCTTTCAATTACATCTTCAAACTACTACACAACAGACAGCAAACCGCTAAACACTGCCACTCCCATGGCAACCCAAATAAACAGTAAAATGTACTGGGTCTAACGTTAGGAAAAGCTCAAATAAAATTCCCCTTATTTTCTTTGTGATATGAATGGCTGATCTAATCGTTAAAGCATTTCAGCAAGCCCTTCACCTAATTATCAGCGGCGATCCGAGTGTTTATGGAGTCCTTTACAGATCGATTTACGTTGCTGGCATTGGAACTCTTTTGTCATGTGTTTGGAGCATTCCAATCGCTGTTGTTTTAGGCCTGTACAATTTTAGGGGCAAATGGGTTGTCAAAGGTTTTTTTAACGCGTTAATTGGCATCCCTACTGTAGCTTTAGGGTTACTTTTGTATTTGATTTTGGCTAGGCATGGCGAACTTGGTTCTCTTCATTTGCTCTACACTCTAAATGGGATTGCGCTTGGTGAAGCCATATTGGTTACCCCTATAATTGTAAGTTTTACGGCAAATGCTTTGGGCAACGCGGATGTTTCGCTTCGTGATTTAGCTAAGACGCTTGGGGCTTCAGGCTTAAGAACGAATTTGAAATTGATTCGAGAAACAATTTGGTCTATGGTTCTTTCTATAACTGCCGCTTTTAACAGGGGATTTGGTGAGTTGGGAATAGCAACAATCGTTGGCGGAAGCTTAGTGGGAGAAACACAGGTTTTAACAACTGCTATCTCGGTTGAAATAAACTTCGGCAGTTTCGACATCGCAATGGCCTACGGAATAATCTTAATGACAGTCGTAATTGTACTTGCATTAATAATCGCTCTAGTGGAGCGAATTAAGAAGCGAAGACAGACCATTAACTAAGCTTAATATGTGGAGAGGTTTAGGTGGGGGATAAACTGTGAGTGTAAATCTGCAGCTATTCGATATCAAAAAAGATTACCCCAATGTTAATGTATTAAACTCGGTGTCGCTGAATCTGCAAGGCGGCAAAATAATTGTTCTTTTAGGCGTTAACGGTGCAGGCAAAACAACGCTTATGCGCATTATGGCTGGCTTAGAAAAAGCCGACAGCGGACAGCTACTATATAACGGTCAACCTATCGATTGCAAAGCGGTACGTCAAGTTTCAACATTAGTTTTTCAGAAATCAGCAATGTTTAGCACCAACGTTTACGACAATCTAGCTTATGGACTTAGAATCAGGAAGGTCCCCAAAGATGAAATTAGAAAGAAAATAACGTTAGCTCTACAAGCAGTCAGGCTTTCGGGGTTTGAAAAAAGGAGAGCAAAAAAGACTTCAGGCGGAGAACAACAAAGAATTGCCATAGCTCGAGCATTTCTTCTTGAACCCCATGTTTTGCTTTTAGATGAACCGACGGCCAATTTGGATCCTAACAGTGCATCAATTATTGAAAAAGCTATAATTGAGCGAAAAAGTGTTGACCGCGTTATTGTAATGGCAACTCACAATCTTACTCAGGCAAGAAGAGTAGCTGATGAAATAGTTCACATTAATAATGGAAATATTGTGGAAGCAGCAAAAACTGAAGATTTCTTTGAGAACCCTAAAAGTGAGATATCTCGAAAATTTGTCAATGGAGAATTAGAATTTTGAACTTATTCAATTTCTAAATCGAAATTATACAGGATTCGCTGGACTGATTAGCTTTATATCGACTTTAGTCTATAAGATTCTAGATGCTTGCTAACAAGAAACATAAGCTATCATGCAAAGTGTGGATAGAATACAAAGACCAACCTGTAATCGGCAAAGGTGGAGCCGAAATTTTAGAAGCCATCCAAAAAGAAAACTCAATTTCCAAGGCTGCAGAAACCCTGTGCATGTCATATCGTTACGTTTGGAATTATATTCAGGAAATAGAAAAAACACTCGAGCAATCAATTGTTGAAACTCACAAAGGCGGAAAATCTGGCGGCGGAGGAGCAAACCTTACTGATTTAGGGGTAAGTTTACTTGCAGAGTACAAGCAAGTTGAGAACTATATGGATAAAGTTTTATTAAGTTCGGGAAATGCGGAGGTGAAAGGTGTGAAATTAAGTGCAAGAAATCGTTTTAAAGGTAAAGTTGTTTCCGTTGAAAAAGGAGTAATTACAGCTAAAGTTAAGGTAGAGGTAAAAATGCCCGTCACTGTTACGGCAGTAATCACAAAAGATGCAGTTGAAGATTTAGATATTAAAGTTGGCGATGAAGTTGAAGCAATCGTTAAGTCAACAGAGGTAATGATCGCCAAATAGTTTTTTTATTCTTTTGTCTTTTGAATGGTTGAATTTCGCAACAGTTTAGGCAAGAATAACTCCCCTTTTTGCGAATGCATTTTGACAAATGGAAGACCTTTTCTCCTTTTTTATTAAAAAGAGCATGTCCACTAGTAAAATAATAAAATAATTGAAGATATAAGAAAAGTTAAGGCGTTTACTCTACAACATATCTGTAGGTAACGTGTTCGCCTGCGGTTGTGCTTTTTCTTGTGATTTTTAGTATGTCGCCTGGTTTTGCGCCGATGACTTTTACAGCTGGGTCGCCTGATTTGATCTGTGGCATTTGGTATGGTTTAACTTTGAATTGGGCGAGAAGTTGGTTCTTTTCTTTTTCCGTTAGGATTTCATGGAAGGGAACTAGTGCGTGCTCAAAAATGTCGAAAACTGGGAAGGATTTGGGTAGTAATTCGACTTGCTTCTTTTTTGCGCCAAGTTTAACTGCGTGTGTGTAACGCCCTTCTGTAACTACGATTGCTCGGTCGATTTCTTTTTCTTTCATCACTTTATATAGCGTATTCATTGCTGCGATGCCGACGGTTGCTTCTCCTAAGATACACCAGATGAGCGCTTTCTCTTTGTCCTGTGGAATATCAATTATGTAGCCGACTGCACCTTCAGATTTTTCTTTGGAAAGTAACTTGTATTTTCTCAGTTTAATTAGGACTTCCGCTTTGCGTTCTTCAATTGTTTCAATTTTAGCGCTCAAACTATAAACCTCAAGACGAATAATACGCGAAATCATAGGAAACTATTGCCCTTAAACTTTTCCCCTATCAAAAAGAGTGAAACCAAATGAAAACTGTCAATTAAAAGAATTTTTTTGAAAGTTTTTTTACCGTTCTGAGTATTGGACCTTGGCTTAAACTTATATTTTATTAGCAACAGACAGGTTGCTTGTAAATAGGGGAAACCCCGATATGGCTGAGGAGAAACAACGGTCAACACCTAAGTCCCGAATAGAATCTCTATCCGACCTCATTTTCGGTTTAGCTCTCTCCATAGGTGCACTCACTTTAATCGGGCAACCACCAAGCGATTTTACAGCATTAGTTTTAGCCATTCTGTACTATGGCTTTAGTTTTCTCATTCTGATTAGAGTCTGGTACTCTTACACGCAAATTATTTCAGATCTTCGCGTTGAAACAAGAAATGGCGTTTTCACAAATGTAGGGCTGCTTTTCTTAGTATCCATTGAACCTTTCTTATTCAATCAGTTGCTCTCCTCGAAAATTCCATCAGAATATGTATCGATACTTTTTGCTCTCGATCTTGGAGGGTTGTTTGCTATTCAAGCGTTTATGACAAGTTCCATTTTGACAGATAAACGTCGTCCTATTCATCTGCTTAACCATTATAGGCTGTTGAGGAATGCATTGGTAATAAGTGCAGCAATCTTTTTTATCTCAGCATTGCCAATTTTTTGGACTTTGGCGATACCAATAAATCAAAACACACAAATTCACATTCGATTCTTAATTTGGACAATTCCCCTTATATTTCCTGGTATTAGACGATTATTCGAACATAGCAAGTCAGCCCCAAAATTGATTGGAAATTAAAGCATAAACGGAAGCAATCTCTGAAATGCTGCCAAAGATATTTCATTGTATATTTGCTTAGAGTAAAAAGCGGTAAAAGTGGCTCATGTTAGCGTTTGCTTGATTCAGTTCTATGGTTCCTTAGAGAAGCGATTTTCTCGAACAAAACTTCAAAAAATTGTTGTAAATTTATTAATGCAGATTAAGAATGCTTCTATGATTGGAAATGGCCACTAATAACTCGATGCTGGAAAAGGCAAATGCTTACGATAAAAATGGGTTAACCAAGCGTGAGATAGATAACGCTCTTTTGGTGCTAAAAGAGTTTAGAGCAAAATTTGCTTTCGCCGAAAATCCCCAGTCAATAGATTGGCTAGAGCCGGATAAAATCTTTAGATCGGATACAGGGGAAGTTGGAGAATTTTTCCGATATTTAGTTAATCATCTTGATCCACTTGGGCATCTTACAATTCAAAGCTCAAATGTCTACCGTAATATTAGACTGCAAATGGACGATTTCAAATATTTGCTCCGAGTTGCAATTGATAAAAAGAGGTCTTTGGCTGAGAAAGTTAATGCTCCTTGGGAAAAAATAAACGGCTTAGGACAAGATAAAGAAATTGCTAAGAAAATTGTCTTTTGTTTCAACTACGAAAGCGGCAAGGTACTGCCCATATTTAGTACAGCTCACCTAAAGTTTTTTGTTAACAAAGTTATCGATAGACCCAGTAATCCACGAAAGTATTATTCGCTTGGAGAAGAATATGAGGAATTAACCTCTGAGTTGCTTTTAGCTAAAGAAAAACTGCCTATAACCAAAGCTTGGGAAATCACGTATTTCACTCGGTTCCTCTATCATGCTTATCCACCACCAGACAGAGAAGCAGCCTCAAGCAATTCTTCAAAAGAAAAAACAAGCGTCAAAACCGAAACCAACGAACAACTAGAACTTAGAGCATTCATAAAATTGCTTGGCGAATTGCAATCAAAGGGGAAAATAACTGGTCAACAATTTCGAGAAAACCGAGAATTATGGATGCAGCAACAACCCAATGATCGCGATGTATTAACATGGCAACTAAAAAAACTTCTAACCACAGAAGACAAAACAAAGCCTGATTCACCAAAAAGTCAGCCCTATCAAAAACCCCGTAAAATGTAAAATGTTGCCGAAGCTATTGTTTTTGGATCCCAACAATTCTTTCTGTAAGGGTAAGAAGTTGCCTGATTGAACAATCGGTGCTGACGACGGAGTATCGTTAATGTCAGTGATCGATCTCTCTGGATCGGTTTAGCTTTGGAGATCAAAATTTTATTTTGTTTTGATTTGTTTAAAAGTTTTTGAAACCGACTTTTATGTAGGTTTTACCAATACGATGGCGTAATCAGATTTGGCTTGTGTTATTGTGAATGTTATTCCATAATAGTTTTGTGATGCACCAATTCTTAAGGGAAATGTGGTTGCTTTTTGCAAATCTGTTCTCTGTATTGAGAGAGTGCCATTGTAAGTTTTGTCCTGGTTAAAATCAAAGGAGGTTGGAATATATTCAAAAATGTATTCGTGATTCCCAATATACTGATGAACTTGTCCAGTATAAGTCGAATGATCTTCATTGATACTTAATTGATTGATTTTTATTTGAATGGGGTAAAATGTAAAACCGTCAGTTACGAAATATGATAGTGCTAAACCTGAAATGATTACTAGAACAATTCCGATTGCTAAAATTTTTCTTGGCACTCTATTTTCCTACATTTGATTAGTATTTAAAGTCAATATGCTTTTACTTTTCAGTAAGTTTCTTGGCTTGGCGAATAAGTCTTTGCTATTTCTTTGTTATTTATGGTAGTAGCACTGATATACACAAATCTTAAATTTGGTTCCTGCCAAATTATATTTTAGAAGGAAAGCGCAACAAGGAACGAGTATCTTCCTAAAAAATATTGAAAAAGGACTCCAATGAATAGCATTGAGTGCTTTGCTATCAATCAAAAGAGTCCAAATATGCTTCTTTCCTTCTTCCCACTTTTTTGCATCTTTAATTATTTAGTTTTGCCTAATCATGACAAAATTGGTAATAATACAATAATTAGAATAAGCCATTTTAAAGCAATTTTACCATCCATTATTAAAGGAGAAGTTAACTTTGCAAACATCTGTAGCCACTTTACTCTTGGTAACAGCAGCCGTTGTCATGGTTTGTGTAGTTATCAATTATTCTGTAGCCATAATGGAGCAGTCTCTTAGCCCAAAAGATAGTCCTCTACTTCAACCAGCAAGAGATCTTTCAGCGAAACTTCAAAATCAAACTAACTCATTTGTTGACGGCGCTACATCTGATTTGCCAACTCAACCTCCGCCATAACCGATTTGGTGCGCCGAGAAGCCGACTTAATTCTGTTTTTAAGAATAACACATAATTTGCATAATCTTTTCGGAATTAAGTCTTTTGTTTTAAAAATAAATAATTGCCTGTTTTGCAGTCGATTAATTTCTGGTCAGAACTGAGAGATAAAAATGGCAGTTTTCATGAAAAATCCAGTTTGACTCTTGTTTACATGCTGGCCAGATCGCCGAGCTTTATTATTTATATAATTCAGCAACCCTTTGCATGTCGGAGTCACTTGCTGGAACAATGTCAAACTCTTTTAGAATTTGATCAGGGATACCTGCCTCGGTCGCTAACAATTGAGTAAGGTTTGAAAAGTGTCTTTCGCATAGAAAAATTGCGCATTCAGGGCAATCGTTGTTAACAATAACCCTTGTTGCTTCGTTGAGGCAAAACTGGCAGGCTTTCAAATTGGGCTCTTTGCCCGATACTTCCAAATCGTTTCTTGTTGCCAAGTTTTCACCTATTACCCATTGGGACATGGCAAGATTTAATATTAGTGACAACTAACCCATTTCCAAGCAATGATACGCTTGTTCAAATGACTAGTTTGCGAGATTGTTAAAAGTTAAATAGGAAATTGTTCTTGAAGTTCCATGAGAGAACACGTATGTCTTGGAAAATATTAGAAGAAGATGCACTTAGCAAGATCAAGAAACAAAAAGAGTTTGAAGACCAAACCGCAAAAAAACTAACCCCACTATACGAATCAGCAAAAAACCCAATCATCAAACTGTTTATTCACACTTTAATTCTGGACACCATGAGACACTCAGACACATATCAAATGCTCATAGACTTAAACACAACTGCAGTAATGGGTGATGAAAGCAAAAATATTGGCCAAAAAGAACTCACGGCTCACATTAACGAAGAAGCCCAAATGCTAAAGCAAACAAAGGACATAAGTGAAGCTGTAGCGGATAAGAAGATTAAACAAATTATTTTGAATATTTTAGAAGATGAGAAGAAACATCATCGGGTTCTAAAAGAGGTACTTGAGATTCTAAACAAGGAATCAAAAGAATGGGACGCTTATTTGTATGACCTCATAACAGGTTTCCCTTAACCCTCATTTTCTTTAATCATGAATTGTGTCAAAATCTAAGTAAGGACAAAAGAAAAATCAATTTTAATAAAAATAAGATGTGACTAATAATTTTCTTTTTCATGCAAACTCTTACTTTTACTTTTTGTAAATTGTTCTCTTGCTATAATTGACTAAATTGCCTTATTCAGAGTTTATTCCGCAAACATTAAATTGTCATCTTCACAATTTTTAATTGTTCCTGAATTTCCTTTAGGGAGTATGGTCATGAAGATCATTCTAAAGTCTGATTTTCAAGATTTCGTAAACAACTTGATTCAAGACGGTTCTTTGAATGTTATCGGTGTGAAGTCCAGAGGCAAAAAATTTGCTTTTGGTCCACTGGAAACTGCTGAAGAACTGCGTCTTGACTATGATGTCACTTTGTTGCCTCCAAAAAAATATTTCTTCCCGCAAAGAGAAACGTTATTCACTTATGCTTTGTCAGGTGGATTTTCTGCCAAACAACCTGATGAGATAAAGCCTACAGTGATAATAGGTGTTCATCCCTATGATATTGTTGCTTTATTACATATGGACGAGATTTTTAGGGAAACAAAATCAGACCCTTATTATTTTAAGAAACGAGAGTCTTCAATAATTATAGGCGTAAACATACAGACTTTGTCTAAATGGAATTTCTCTTCCTACATGGGTAGCTCTTCAGTAGACTACGGCTATGATCTCATGTTAACAGACTTAGGCAACAGATATGTGATAAATGTTGGATCCCAGAAAGGAGAAGAATTACTCTCAAAATACGCTAAAAACGTAACCACTGCATTTGCACGCGACATACAGGTTGCTGGACAGAAAAAAAGAGAAATAATGAATCTCTCAAAGCAAAGCTTCGACTTTAATCCTGAACTGATTCCCGAACTACTCAAAGACAGCTATGGAAAAAGCGGCTTTTGGGAAAAACACTCTGAAAAATGTTTAGCTTGTGGCTCTTGTGTCCTAGTATGTCCCACTTGCTACTGCTTTGACGTTAAAGATAACCCTGACTTAACTTTAGAAGCAGGCGAAAGAATCCGAACATGGGATGGCTGTTTACTGGAGGATTTTGCAAAGATTGCTTCAGGAGAAAACTTCCGGGCAACCAGACCAACAAGGTATCGTCACCGATACTTCAAGAAAGGCAAATACCTCTATGACCGCTTCGGTTTTGTCTCGTGTGTTGGTTGCGGCAGATGCTCTTCAAACTGTCTTCCAAACATAGCGAACCCAGTGGACTTATTCAATGACATGTATCATGAAAGCCTAGACAGCGGCAGTCAGTTAGCAACATCGGCTACTGCCCCCGACATCAGCATTCAAACTGAAGGAAACATAAATTTTGTACCGAAATTAGCAACAATAGTCAAAAAGACTCCGATGACTGATCTTGAAACTCTCTTTGAAATAAAATTAGATGATGATTCTGAACTTAATCATAAGCCAGGTCAGTTTGTCGAGGTTTCGGCGTTTAGCATAGGTGAAGCTCCGATTTCGTTGTCTTCTTCACCGACAAAGAAGGGCACTTTTGAAATCTGTGTCCGTAAGTTAGGAAACGTTACTACTAGACTGCATAAACTTGATGAGGGCGACAAAGTAGGAATTCGAGGACCTTTCGGAAACGGCTTTAACGTTGATTCGCTCAAGAATAAAGACCTCTTGTTTATAGCAGGCGGATTAGGAATTGCTCCCCTTCGCTCACTAATCAATTATGTGTTGGACAACCGAAACGATTACGGAAAAGTCTTCTTGCTCTACGGCTGCAAAGAACCAAAGGAACTGCTTTTCAGCGAAGAAATGGTCGCCTTAGCATTAAGAGATGATGTTGAGTTTAAATCAACTGTTAACTGGTGTCCCGAAAACGAGGTTTGGACGGGTAACATTGGCGTTATAACAACTCTTATTCCTCAAGTATCTTTCGACCCAGAACAAACCCTTGCCATACTCTGCGGCCCCCCTGTAATGTATAAATTCGTAATTTCAGATTTGAAGAAAAAAATGGTTCCAGATGACCATATAATAATGTCGCTTGAAAGGAGAATGAAATGTGGTGTGGGAAAATGTGGGCATTGCCAAATCAATCAAATATACGTTTGCAAAGACGGTCCTGTGTTTAATTATTCAAATATTAAAGGTGTTCCGGAGGCACTGTAGATGAAGCCTAAAGTTGCATTTTTCGATTTTGCAGGCTGCGAGGGAGATCAACTACAGATAGCAAATCTTGAAGAGGATCTTTTGGGTCTGCTTGGGCAAGTTGATGTTGTAACCTTTAGAGAAGTAATGAAAGAACAAAGTGACAACTATGATATTGCTTTTGTTGAAGGATCATGCACGCGACTACAAGACGAAGATAGGCTCAAGCAAATTAGAAAAAACGCTAAAACCGTCGTCGCAATCGGGTCTTGTGCTGCAATCGGCGGTATCAATTCCTTGCGAAACTACAAAGACTTAGATGTAGTTAAAAAAATGGTTTATGGGGAAAATGCACGGCTGTTTGATTCATATGCTGCCAGACCCATTGACGCTGTTATCCCGGTTGACGCATACGTTTATGGATGCCCAATTGACCGTGAAGATTTCCTGCAAGTTGTCAAATCGCTTCTTTTAGGCAAGAAGCCTGAAACTCCCACGTATCCTGTTTGTGTGGAATGCAAGAAAAACGAGAATGTCTGCGCGTTTGAACGTGGCCAATTTTGTGTTGGAACGGTTACTCGAGCGGGCTGCAACTCATGTTGCGTCAATGAAGGAACAATCTGTTGGGGTTGCCGCGGATTGGTGGATAACCCAAATGAGAATTCCCAAAAAGAAGTCCTCATAAAGTATGGACAAACAGTCGATGATGCGATAGCTAAGTTTAGGTTGTATTTTGGTTGGCAGGAGGCAAAAAGATGAGTGAAACTAAAAATGTAGATGTCCATCACATCACCAGAGTTGAAGGCCATGGAAACATCAATGTGTCCATCAGAAATGGTGTTGTTGAAAAATGTGATTGGAGTATCCCTGAAGCACCAAGATTCTTCGAAGCAATGGTTGTAGGAAGGTCCTGGAGCGAGCTACATCATATTACTTCACGTATATGCGGTATCTGCTCAATAGGCCATACCCTGGCTTCCCTAAAAGCAACTGAAGACGCATTAGGCATAACCATTAGTGAACAAGACCTGAAACTTCGTAAGTTAGCCCTCCACGCCGAGAACATGCAAAGCCACGTGCTGCATCTGGGATTTCTCATTTTACCAGATTTGATGAATGTTGGCTCAGTTATTCCCCTTGCTTCAACAAACCTTGCTGAAGTCAAAATTGTCCTCCAACTTCACCGAACTGCAAACGAAATGTCAAACCTCCTGTGTGGCAGAACGACTCATCCTCAACGACTGATTCCTGGCGGCTTCTCCAAGATTCCCTCAATGAAAGAGTTAGCGGTAATGAGGCAAAAACTGCAAGATTCTGTAACGAACCTTCAAGCAGTGGCTGCACTCTTCAAAAGTTTAGCAGGCAATTTTCCCAAATTTGAGAGAGAAACCGAATTCATAGCGTTAACAAATCCAAACGAGTACGCACTCTACGATGGACTTATCGCTTCGACTGATACAAGCACAGCACCAGTAAAAGAATACCTAACATACACAAACGAATACATCGTTCCACAATCAACTGCTAAATGGGCAAAACACACCCGAGATTCTTACATGGTAGGTGCGTTAGCAAGACTCAACCTAAACTACACGAAACTTTCGCCTATGGCACAAACAGTTGCCGAAATGTTCGACCTCAAACCAATGTGTTATAATCCCTTCATGAACAGCATTGCCCAGTTAGTCGAAACAGTCCATAGCGTAGAAGACTCCATAAAGCTAATCAATGAGCTTGAAGCTGAGGGACTTAAAACTCAACCGGAATATAACAATCCAACCATAAAAGTGAAAGCAGGAAGCGGCGTCGGAGCAATAGAAGTACCCAGAGGTATACTATTCCACGATTACACCTACAACGATAAAGGCATATGCACAAAAGCCAACTGCATCATCCCAACCAACCAAAACCACGGCAACATATCCTTGGACATGAAAACAATGGTGCCTCAGATAGTAAATAAATCCCAAAAAGAAATCGAGCTCGCCTTGGAAATGTTAGTACGCGCATATGATCCATGCATATCCTGCTCGACTCACGTGGTAAAGTTGATTTAACCTCACTTTTATGTCCCTATTTCACAGTTTTATATTAATGGACGGCGAATAATTACGGGAAAACTTGCAGGATTTTTCTGTCCTCAAACAATCGCTGTTATTGGGGCAAGCGAACGAGTAGATTCTATAGGAGCACGAATTCTTCATAACCTAATTGGCGTTTACCAAGGAAAAATTTTTCCAGTCAATTCTTTTAGGCAAACCGTTCAGGGAGTTGTTGCTTATCCACGAATAGATCGTGTGCCCTCAAAAGTGGACCTCGCAATCATAGCAACCCCCGCTCACACAGTTCCCCAAATTGTTGAAGAATGTGGCGAAGCCGGCGTTTTGAATGCCGTCATTGTTTCTGCGGGTTTTGATGAGTGCAGTACATTTGGTCGAGAGCTAACTCAGAGAATTCTTGAGTGCAAAAAAGCTTATGGAATGAGGATAATTGGCCCCAACAGTTTGGGCATTATAAGACCGAATTCAAATCTCTTTGCAACTTTTGCAGAAAAGAAAGCAGTGCCTGGCAAAATTGCATTCATTTCTCAAAGTGGAGCATTTTGCGGTTCTGCATTAGATTGGTCTTTGGAAACTCATGTGGGACTCAGTGCAGTTGTCTCGATGGGGCAAACAATCGATGTTGACGTTGGCGAATTGATTGAATATTTTGGAAACGACGCTCAAACACGTATAATAATGCTCTATGTTGAATCAATAAAAAACGCTCGACGCTTCATAAGTGCCGCAAGAAGCTATGCAAAAACAAAACCCATTATCATAGTTAAACCCAACAAGGCTGATAAAAACCAAAATCTAGCAACTTCTGATACAGTTCAACTCAAAGAAGCCATTTATGATGCGGCATTTCGAAGATGCGGTGTTGTTCGTGTTGAAACAATTAATGGTCTTTTTGACTGTGCGAAGACGCTGTTGATGCAGCCCAACCCAACTGCTCCTGACTTAACTATAATAACAAACGCTAGTGGTCCAGCTTTGATGGCCTTAGATCAAATTAACAGGCGCGGAGGTAAACTTGCAGAAATAAGCGATTCGACAATTGATGCGTTAAGAAACTTGTTACCCTATTATTGTGGCTTAACAAATCCTATTGACCTTTTGGAGGAGGCAACGCCTGAAAGATACAGTAAAGTAATCCAAACCTGCGTAAACGATAAGGCGAACAGTAGTCTGCTCGTTATGTACGCGCCCACTGGGCTTACGGATCCTTTGAGCTTAGCTAATATCGTCATAGATTCTGCTAAGCAAACGACAAAAAACATTTTCGTTTGCCTAATTGGTGAAAACCCACAGTGCCAGGAAGCAAGAAGAACCCTGCATAGAAACGGTGTTCCAACGTTTCGAAGCCCTCAAGAAGCCGTAAGAACGTTTATGAACATTTATACGCGTACCCAGAACTTAGAGTTGCTTTATCAAACTCCTGAAGAAATAGATATAAATCAAGCTTCACCGGCCCCACTTAAGGCGATTTTGAGGCATGCATTTAGTGAAGGCAGAGAAACCCTGAATTTGGTTGAGTCTCTCCAGTTCTTAGACGCCTACAAAATACCTACCATTAAAACGCTTATAGCTAAAACAAGCGACGAATCTGCAGCCTATGCTTCACAACTGGGCTACCCTGTAACAATTAAACCGCTTGGTTATCAATACAGCGTTAAACGCGAAAATCAAACCTTATCTTTCGATGCTTTTTCTTCAGCCCAGCTAATATTTCACTTCAACCAATTGGCTGAGGAAACAAGCTTTGGCAAAGCAGCAAGCTTTCAAGGCGTAACGGTGCAGCCAAAAGTGCTAGATGCTCCTTGTCAGCTGTTTTTGGGGTCGAGAAAAGATCCTCAATTTGGCTCAATAATCTGTTTGGGAACTGGCGGAGCTTTAACCGAAAAAGACAGGGAACTTAGTATGGGTTTTCCGCCGTTAAATCAGGTTCTTGCTCGGCAAATCATGGAGAACGCTAAAGCTCTTCAATACTGCAAAGATACTTGTGCTAACCAGTTTGTGACCAAGTCGGTTGAAGAAATATTGATGCGGTTTTCTCAGCTTGTAGCGGATTTCCCCGAGATAAGAAGAATTGACATAAACCCCATAGTCATCAAAGATGGCAGGGCGTACGCAGTTCATGGGCAAATTGTTTTAGATTTGAACCTATTTTTGCGCGTGGGCGCTGAACACCGAGAAAACTTGGTTATTGCACCCTACCCAAAAAAATACATAGCAAAGCATACTTTGAAAAATGGCGTGAAAGTTACTCTTCGGCCGATAAAGCCTGAGGACGAAAACCGTTTCAATGCCCTCTTTAAATCTCTCTCTGAAGAAAGCGTGAGGTTCAGGTTTTTTGAGACCATCAAGGAAATGTCGCATGATACCTTGTCTAGGTACTGCAATCTTGATTATGACCGAGAAATCGCCATAGTTGCACAACTTGAGGATGGCAGTCTAATCGGGGTTGTAAGGTTAATTTTTGATGATGAATCTAAAAACGGGGAATTCGCTGTCATGGTAAGTGATTCATGGCATGGTTTAGGTTTAGGTTCAAAGTTTACAGACTACATCATTGACATCGGGAAGGACTTAAAATTAGAAAAAATCTACAGTGAAATAAGCCCCGAAAACACAAAGATGCTAAATCTATGCGACAACAAAGGATTTACAGTTAAATCATTAGATGAATACTCAGTAAATATGACCTTGGCTCTTCAACCTTAGATGTTTAGGTCATTTAGGAACTTCCAGAACTCCTCGATACATCTGATAATCCTTAACTCCAAAAAAACTGATTCAAAATTGCCTTTCTCATCGACTGGACCCTTAAAGAAACCAACAGTGTGAGGATACCCCTTTTCAAACATTTGGCTGTCCACTATGTCTGCTAAAACTGCATGAGGTTTGCTCTCATTGTTTCTTCGGTCGATAAAATGTACAGTGTAGACAAGGTATTTTCTTCCCTCATTTCCATCCATGGGAAAACTGATTATCCAATCTATTTCTTGGAAATAAAATTTTTTGGATTTTGGCTCCACAGAATCCATTATCTCCGCTTAGCTTGTTAGTAAACAATAATTAATTAATCTTAATGGGAAGATTTGTGTCGCCTTTAATTATCAAATATCTATTTTTTGCCTCAGAATTCGTTAACTGACATCACCGATTGGACTACCGATCCGTTCTCCGACTGACGTGTTTTTTCTTCACAGGCAACATCCACTAATGCATCTGTCAAATAAAAATAATCTCACATTCCAAGCTAATCGGAGAAGTTAGTCTGAGCTAAAGAGAATGAAAATGCATTTTTAGGTTTGGTTAATATATGGCCCAGATTTGAACACGCGTTTGAACCCTATATTTGTAATTAGCACAAAATGCAACTCATGTTGTTATTAATTCAGCACCTCGACATACCTCAAATTAGAGATGAGTAAGACCAGATTTACCCTCCAAAGGGGTATGAATCATAATAATTATAAAATTTTGCACACAAAAGAAAGGAAGATCTATAACTTGTCCAAATCAGTCGCTTAAACTAGCTGAGAAATTAATAGAAGAGGGCTGACTTTGGTATTGTTATTTGAAATCTTGCACCATTGTTAGGAATGCCATTCTCTTCTATGCTCCAGCCGTAGGACTCTATCATTTTCTTGACCAATTTTAATCCCAACCCTGAACCGCCTGTAGTGAAACCTTCAGAAAAAATGAGACTCTTATTAGCTTCAATAATACCCACACCGTTGTCTTCATAATACAGATTTATGACTGAAGCCTCAGAGTTAAACCACAATTTGACTTCAGTTACAGTTTTTCCATGTTTAAGAGAATTGTCTATCAGATTGTAAAAAAGTTGGCCAAGCATAGAGTCAGCATTAATCGTTAATCCTTGACATTTGTTTATTATTTGTAATCCGGGTTTATTCATTAAACTGAAAGCTTGATTGAAGCATTCCTCAACATTTATTTTTGTTAGTTTCTCTGAACCAATTTGCTCATAAATACGGCTAAGCTCAAGCAATCTATCGGATTGATTTATCGCTACTTCAATTGCTTCTATGTAAGTAAGTAATTCAGGCGAATTGGCTAGTCTTTTTCTTAACAAGTATGCGTTGCCTTTGAGTACCATTAATTTATTTTTTACGTCATGTCGGGTTAGGCTGCCGAGGACTTTGAGTTTTTCATTCAAATTCTCTATTTGTGAATGGTTTTCTTTCAGTTCTCTTTCGGCTTTTTGACGTTCGGTTATATCCAGAAGGTTAGATATTGAATGAAGCTCTCCATTAATACTAACGGTGACGAAGCACGCATCTACCACTCTGGTTTCATTTGACTTGGTTGTAAGTTCGAGTCCTTGGATCTGCGCAAACCCCTCTTTTAACAGAGAATCGACAATCTGGCTTCTGTCGAGTTGATGTGTCCAAAAGTTGATTTCTTGCGAGCTTTTTCCAATTATTTCCTCTTTTAGGTAATCCGTTAATATTTCAAAGCTTTCATTACAATCCACGAATCTGTTTGTTACTAAATTGAAAATTGAAATGCCAACGGGTGACAAGGTAAATGTTTTCCTAAATTTCTCTTCGCTTAATTCGGTTGCTTTTTGAGCTTTCCTGCGATCTGTGATGTCGATGTTTGATTCTAAGATTTCCAATATTTCACCTTGTTCATTCAAGGTGGCAACCCAGTCTGTTTGAACTATCACTTCTTTGTTTTCTTTGGTATATTGTGTTATCTCGCCAACCCAATGCCGTCCTTTTTTAAGATAATCAAGAATTTTTTCTTCACTATCAGAATGTCGGACCTTGAGTAGTAAACTGATTTCTTTGCCCACGGCCTCTTCTTTTTTGTATCCATAAAGTTTTTCGGCGCCTGAATTCCAGAATGTGATAATTCCATTTGTGTTTTTTACAATCATAGCGCTAAGACTTAGATCTATTAAGGCGGCTTGTTTTTGTTGCATCTCCAGACTCTTTTTCCTCTCTGTAACATCATGAAACAGACACGCTAATCCAATATTTCGCTCTAAATTGGTTTGTATAACTGAACCTGAAAAAAGAATGACTTTCTCTTCTCCGTTCTTAGTTTTACAAGTTAACTCGCTGCTTTCAATCGCTTCTTTTTCGCTTAGTTTCTTTAGCTCATCAGACCAGCGCGCGTAATCTTTTTCAGCCTGTAATTTCTCAATTGATTTCCCAATCAACTCATTTTCATTGTAACCCAGAAAATTGAGCAAGTGTTCGTTTACCTTTAGGATTTTTCCCTGCATGTTGATTAAGGCAAATGCATCCGGTAGAGTGGAGATTATGTTGTCGGCTGCTATTGCTGCATCAAAAGTGAACAAATCGTATTTCAAGATTGCATATGCTACAAAACTGCTAAAAACAAAAGCAGTTATGGGGCCAAGATTTGGCGTTTCCACGCTAAAAGATCTTGCGATCAAATTGGTAACTACGAAAGCTACTATTGGTACGGCTAAACCGATAGTGACGAGTAATCTTGGTTTTTTCTGATTTGTGTCTTCTGTTTTAAAATAGTAATGTGCACAGACAATGAAGGCACCTATTGTTAAGGCAGCTGACCAAAAAGTACTTGAGTAATAAAGCCAAGTTCCAGAGGCAACGTCGTTGAATCCCCAATACCTTAGTACAGGTGGTTCATTTATCAGATTCGTAAACAAATCGATTAGGAAGAAGAATAATGCTGGCAGGTAGAGTGCCAGATACGTCAACTTGTTTTTTAGCCATTTGCTCTTTGTAAAAGCTAACGCGAAAGTTGCAATAAGGACAACAGTGAAGGGCCATACGGAACCCATTTTATTCCAAAAAGAAGCTTCTGCTTGATTCTGGGATATCCACATCATAACGGTTGTAAATGTGTAATAGAATAAGGCAAAACTTCCAAGCATGAAATACTTTGTTGTTGATAATTTTCGATCAAATGAAAACACAACTAAACTTAAGCAAAAACAGAAGGTTCCTGAAACAAGTGAAAGCCAACTTAAAAGATCAACCAAAACTATGTTCCCGCCAAGATGAGCCAAAGCTAAAATATAGGGTGACAAGAGAGACTGAACTGTAGTTTGAGTCTTTGTTTAGAGGCATTGCTAACCACAATTCATTGAAGCAATACTGATTTAAAGCAAATGAATTGAAAATCAATATTTTAAAAAAATTAGCAAACTCTGTTAAGCAGAGGGAAACGCTGATGAAAGAAATTATCATCTATATTTTTTTAATAAGTCCATTCGCACTTTTTAGAAGTAATAACAATGAGGTTCAAACCTTCAGAATAAACCTTCGACATACATAAAAACTCATGACGCTTTGGACAGTTTATTTGTGCCGAAAATAAACAAGATTCTTGCTTTAAACATGAATTGGATGTGGCGGGCCCGACGGGAATTGAACCCGCGACCTACGGATTAAGAGTCCGCCGCTCTAGCCTGACTGAGCCACGGGCCCACATCGCTTCGCTTTGAAAGGTTCCACTGAATAATATAGAGCTTACGGTTTGTTGTTGCTGCTTGATGCAGTGAAAATTAATAACAAAGCATTCCTTAAGCTTTTAATGGAGAATCTTTATGGTGAACTCTTTGAGCGAAGTTTTCATCCTAAAAACAACAGACAGAGCCGCGGGCATTCCCTTTTTGCTTGATAAAATTGGCTTGAACGATTATTCTGGGAAGCAAGTTGCTTTGAAAGCTAATTTTAATAGTGCTGACCCGTTTCCTGCTTCAACCCACCTTGGTACGCTGCGGGCTCTTGTTGAATCCTTAAAGGGCGCTGGAGCAAGCGAAGTGACATTGGCTGAACGAAGTGGCATGGGCGATACCGGAGAAGTTCTTGAAAAAATGGAGGTTTTAGCTTTATCAAGAGAAATCGGTTTTAATGCCGTTACCTTAGATGATGTCGGCAAGGATGATTGGCTTAAAGTTGAGCGACCAGACACCCATTGGATCAGAGGATTCTACATGGCAAAAGTGTTCCACGACGCTGACAAAGTCGTTCAGACATGTTGCTTAAAAACTCACAGGTTCGGTGGGCATTTTACACTTTCAATGAAGAATTCTGTTGGCTTAGTCGCGAAGAAGGTTCCAGGCGGAATATATGATTACATGTGGGAACTGCATGGTTCTCCCTACCAGCGTCAAATGATAGCCGAAATAAACAACAATTACAACTTGGATTTTGTCTTGATGGATGGAATAAAAGCTTTCGTGACAGGTGGTCCTGAAAAAGGTAAAGAAGTTGAGCCAAATCTGCTTCTCGCAAGCCGAGACCGAGTAGCAATAGACGCCGTTGGAGTTGCTATTCTTAAAATGTATGGGGCAACAGGCAAAGTTGGCCAAGCAGACATTTTCGAGCAAGACCAGTTAAAACGAGCAGCAGAGCTAGGGTTTGGAGCTAAATCAGCAGCTGAAATAGAATTGATACCGCTAAATGACGCAAGCCGCGTTGAATCAGAGCGAATCGAACAAGTCTTGAAATCACACGTCGTTACGCATTAAGATTCAGAAGTATGTCTGGTTTGTCACTGGCTATGCCATCTACGCCTTTCTTGGCATAATCAGCGGCTTCTTCAGGACTGTTTATGGTCCAAACCACCACTTTTAAACCAGATTCGTGCGCTTTCTCAACATTAGCAGTATGAGTGAACCTGTAGAGCGCCAAAAGATAATTAGCTTTCAACTCCAAAGCAGATTTCAATGGGTTCTTGTGCTTAGCATAAATTAAACCTGTTTCAATATCTTTGTCTAATTCTCTGACTTTTTTGAGGGCATCTTCAAGGAAAGAAACAATAACAACATTTTTTTCCAGTCCCTGATCGCAAACAATAGAAAGAACTTGTTTTTCAATGCCTGTTTCCTTCAATTCAATAAACACTTTAACCTTTTTATTTAGAAACTTCAGTGTTTCTTCTAAAGTAGGAATCTTTTCGCCGTCGCCAGCATTCAAGGCTTTTATTTCTTTAAGCGTAAGCTCACCTACTAAGCCTTCGCCATTGGTTGTCCGCTTAACATCCTCATCATGAATGACGATTATTTGGTTGTCTTTGGTTTTTCTTACATCTAACTCGATAGCGTCAACGCCGATTTCCAATGCTTTCTTAAAACTTACCAACGTATTTTCGGGGGCATAAGCTCTGGCGCCTCTGTGGCCAATATGCAACATAACAAATTCTTTGTCAACCACAGAATAATACGTTTTGTTGGGGTTAACTTAGGTGAGTTTTCAAAATCGAATAATTCAAATAGTTTCATCACTCACTCAAACTGAGCGTAACAACATGCTTTTTCAAGAAAAAATCATCCTGAACCCAATTGGCTACGTAAAAACCGACGCTGTCGGCGATGAAGTTAAAGATAAATCTAGAACATCACAAATCATTCTTCGGGACGACTTGATATCTGCTTTAGATGGCATTGCTGGTTTCTCGCATTTATTTGTTATTTTCTTCATGAGCCAAATATCGGCTGAAAAACGGTTTATTCTAAAAGTTCATCCAAGGGGAAGAATGGATATGCCTTTGCTTGGGGCTTTGGCTACCCGAACTAATCTCCGTCCAAACCCAATAGGATTAACACTCGTAGAGTTGTTCAAAGTTGAAAAAAACGTTCTCACTGTTCGTGGTCTTGACGCATTCGACGGCACACCCGTTTTGGACCTTAAGCCCTTTGATTCTTGGGACAACGCATCCAATGCCAAAGTTCCTGATTGGTGGATTAAACTTGACGAAGAGAAAGAATAGGTTAGAGCATTTCTTTAATGCCGTATTTTGAATTAAGCACCTTCAAAATTTGTACACGAAGGTCTTCACCCTTCAAACCTTCAGCTTTAAGAGCGCCAATTTCTTGCGCGGTCTCAGGCTCTTTACATGCTTGATTTAGCCAGTTTTCAAAGTCATCTCTGTAAAGGTGAAATTCAAGAGACTCCACACTTACCTCTTTAATAATTTTGTAAAACTCAGCGAGAGTCCGTGCGGTTAAATCCAAAGGCTGCCCCATGCCCTGGTAGAAATGGAAACTAATCATTTCTGGAACCGGATTGAACGCTTTAAGGACGGCTCTTCCTTTATCAGTTATGCCATATCCGCTTCCGACTTTTTGCAGAAAACCCTCTTTGGTTAGTTCTTGGATTTGATGGATTGTTTGGTTTGGGTCCAGATCTACTTTTTTAGCAAACATGGTTATGTCCATGCGGTTTGTGGCTTCACTTAGGGTTTTTAAAACTTTGAATTGTTCTTCTTTCAATGGCATCCCTTCGATCATGATAATACTGCTCTGGCAAACTTAAATCTCTTAACAATCATAATACTTAAAATCCACGTTTAGTTTAAGTGGCAACGTTATTTACCCACAAAACAAATAATTTAAAGGTGTCCCAATTGAAAAACAATTACATCCTCATTTTAGTTACTTGCAAAGATAAGTTAGAAGCTGAAAAAATTACTCATTCGCTTGTGAAAGAGCGCTTGATCGCTTGCGGAAACATCGTTAGTCCAGTTACGTCTTTTTTTAATTGGCTTGGGAAAATCGATAAGGCTGAGGAATGCTTGATTATCATGAAATCGCGCATGGACTTGTTTGATGAGGTTGCTGAAAGGGTGAAGGGTTTGCACAGTTATGAGGTTCCAGAGGTTTTGGCTTTTCCAATTGTTGAGGGTTCGAAGGCTTATTTGGATTGGATGAGTGTCGTGCTTAAACCCATAGCTGGGGTTATAAAATAGAATTGTTAGGTTTTGCGGTTAAAGTTTAAAAATCGTTTTTCTTTGCAATAGCCGCTAAGCATTTGGTGAGGAGTTCGTTGTTTCCTGTTTGTATTTGAATTTGATAACCTGTCGCTAAAACCTTATTTGAATTAAGTGGCATTAGCTTTATGGATTTTCCTTCAATCAGGAGCAAACGTGAAAGATTGCTTAATTATGTTTTTTGACTATAGCTTGGTTGTTTGCTTAATTGTTGCTAGGTTGTGTAGTCACAAATTGTTAAATCCACAAGCATGTTAGTGTCTCTTAAAGGGATGTTTTTTTGAACAAGAATGAAGCAGTGGTTATGCTCAAGGAAATTTTGGAGATAGGGTATATTCAATGTCCCTATGTGTTTAATTTTGAAGAAACTAGAGACTCGCCAAACGTTAAAGTAAGGATAAAGACCGCAACCGAAAAAGACAAGCCGATGCTTAAGAAAATTGTTTTAGACTTTGGCTTAAGTATTAATGAGGAAGAAGGTTCAATGGTAATTTTCTGATCTAGAATTTATTGCTATAATAATAATTGTTGGCTTTTGTGTGATTCTTTTGGAGCTATTTTTGGACGTTCAGCTGTTACTCTGACAAGGAGTAGATACACATTGTTAATGCTCTGCACTGAAGACTCAAAATGGTTCCTATGAATGTTAAATGGCTCCATTAATAGCGCCTAAGTTCAAGGGTGGTAATAAACAACTATTTTTCAATATGATAAAATTTAAATCTGCATAACGTAGAAGTGGTACAAGTATGACAAAAAATAAAGTTATTGGATACACAGATTTTTTCGGCAAAGTTAATGCTATAGTAGTTAAAGATGGAAAAGTTGAACTTGAAGAAACCAAAATAAAAAAATCTGATTGTGGCTGGATAGATTAGAACACACATTTTTAAATTGAAACTTTGATTTAAGCTATATTTCCGTGTTTATTTGGCAGGTCCAGCTAATGAATATCTTTTTCATTACGCACATATGGTTAATTCTGTTTTTAGATCATTCTTAATACGATTAGTATGAGACGCTCAAAACTAGAAATGTACATTGACATCCTAACAGTTCTGGCTCAAAAAGGACCTTTGAAGCTAACCCACATCATGTACAAAGCAAACGTTAACTGCAGTGTCCTCAAAGAGTACCTTGACTTTCTACTAAAACAAGGTTTAATTGAGGAATGCACCATAAGGAAAGAGCGGGTAATTTACTTAATTACACAACGCGGAAAAATTGTTCTGAACTACTTTAAAGAAGTAACACAAGTGTTACCTATAGTTGAGGAAGCCCGAAATCACGCAGTAGCTTTTTATTGAAAACAAGTTTTCCTTACTTTGTAGATTTCTGAATCTACCGTTCATTTTTTTTGTTTAAACTTGATGGAAAACCCGAATATTTAGCAGAAAATCATGCGTTCAATTAGTTGAAATTCCCAATAAGTTTGTTCGTTCTGTTGGATTGTTTCCCGAGGGAAAAAGAATGTTTGCCCTAATTGTAATATCGGTGCTAGTATTCTCGCTGTCAAACGTTGGCTTTGGCCTAATCACGGCAACTATCTCAAAATCAGCAAGTGCAGCAACAGGCTTGAGCTTTCTCTTTGTATTGCCCCAACTATTCCTTGGCACATTTGTTGGCGCATCCCTTGCTGGAGGTGCTCAAGTTGCAAGCAAATTCGTGCCCAGCTATTACGTTACTAACGCTTTAACTTCCTTGTTCCTTAGAGGCGCAGCTGTGTCGAGCCCAATATTGATCTTAGACTTTGCTATCGTATTAGTATCATGTATTGCCATTTTAGTAGTTGGTATATTGTTGTACGCAAAATACTATAAGATCTAAGCAATAATCCGCTTCTCTTTTTTGTTTTTAAAATCAACGCCTTTTTTCAAAAGTTTGATGCGCATATTGTTGATTTGTTAACAAAACGTGTTCAATGTATATTTTTGTACTAATAAGCCTTAAATAATGCATTGAAGTATGCTTCTGAACTATAGGGAAGCATGACAAATGGGGAATCGCCTTTGGCACTCAAATAAAAACAAAACCAGATAACTCCCTAAAAATCAAAAAAATCAACCTCACCCAACAACCCCTCGAATTATTCTCACAACTCCAAAAACAACACCAAACAACCTACCTTTTAGAATCAATCGAAGGACCAGAAAAACTCGCCCAATACTCATTTATCGGTTTTGACCCAAAAATAACCCTCCAAACCACAAATGGAAAAACCCAAATAAAAAACATGAAAACAGGAGAAACAACCACACAACAAACAATCGACCCACTCAAAAGCATAGAAAACATACTCAAAAACCAAGCAGGCTCCAATAGCGAGCTCCGTTTCATCGGAGGCGCAGTCGGGTACATCTCCTATGACGCCATTCGATATTGGGAAAAACTGCCACAAACCGCCAATTCCGACTTGAGTTTTCCCGATTTGGAAATGGGAATATTTGATGACGGCTTCATCTTCAACCATCAGCAAAAACAAGCCTTCTACTATTACCGCGAAGAAAACCGTCTACCAGAAGTTGAAAACATACTAAAACAGCCAGTTGAACCTGAAGAATTAGTTTGTTCAAAACCAAAAGTAAACACCAAAAAAGAGGCTTTTGAAAAAGCGGTTGAAAAATCAAAAGAATACGTCACCAACGGCGACATTTTCCAAGTTGTCCTTTCCAAACGCTACCAACTCGAAATTAAAGGCAGCCTAATCCCATTTTACAAGTCTCTAAGAACTATCAATCCTTCACCATACATGTACTTCTATAAATCAGGCGAGCACCAAATCGTTGGTTCCAGCCCAGAAATGCTTGTCCGCGTCGAAAATAAGATCGTGGAAACTTTTCCAATCGCAGGCACTAAACCCATATCTGAAAATCCCGTAGAAAATAGAAGATTAGCCAATGAATTGCTCTGTGACCCCAAAGAATGCGCTGAACATGTAATGCTCGTTGATTTGGCGCGAAACGATATTGGCAAAATCAGCAAGTACGGTAGCGTTCATGTGCCTGAATTCATGAAAGTCCAACAGTATAGTCATGTTCAACATATTGTTTCTCAAGTTACTGGGGAGCTAAAAGAAAACCTTCAAAGTTATGACGCGCTGAGAGCTGTTTTCCCTGCCGGCACGGTTTCTGGAGCGCCAAAAGTTCGGGCGATGGAAATTATTGATGAGCTTGAGCCTGCGAGGCGAGGACCTTACGCTGGTGCAGTAGGATACTTCTCCTATAATGGAAACGCCGATTTTGCTATAACAATACGTACTCTCTTCGCAGACAAGAATCAAGCGTACATTCAAGCGGGAGCGGGAATCGTGGCTGATTCAGTGCCAGAACATGAATGGTTTGAAACTGACCACAAAGCCCAAGCGTTGATGCAGGCGCTGGAAAAATGTGGAGGCTCAAAAACATGAAAATAGTGGTAATTGACAATTATGATTCATTTGTTTACAACCTTGTTCAGTACATAGGGGAGCTTGGTGCAGAAGTCATCGTTTTCCGAAATAACGAAGTAACTTCAAAACAGTTATCTAAGTTAAAACCAGACCGCATCGTGATTTCTCCTGGACCAGGTACTCCTGAAGACGAACGATACTTTGGAGTTTGCACCAACATTCTGCTAACCATGAGCCCAACGATTCCCACTTTAGGCGTCTGCTTAGGACACCAAGGCATAATCAATGCATACGGCGGAAAAATCATTCACGCAAAAAAGCTCATGCACGGCAAAACATGCATAATCAAACATGATCAAAAAGGCATCTTCACAAGCGTGCGTAACCCTTTTTCTGCGACAAGGTATCATTCTCTCGCTGGAGAACGATGCTCAATACCATCATGTCTCGAAATTTCGGCAGAATGCATTGAGGATGGAGAAATTATGGCTGTTCGACATGTCAAGTTCCCTATTGATGGGGTTCAGTTTCATCCTGAATCGATTCTCTGCGAAGACGGAAAACTAATAATCAAAAATTTCTTGGAGCGCAAGCGGCAATGATTAGGGAAGGGATACAAAAACTCATTGAAGGTTACAGCTTAACAAACTGTGAATCAGGCGAAATAATGAGAGAAGTAATTTCGGGCAAAGCATCAAACTCACAAACAGCCGCTTTCTTAACAGCACTGCGAATGAAGGGTGAAGCGGTTGAGGAACTCATTGCCTTTGCCTCGGTTATGCGTGAACATAGTATTCAAATTCATCCTCACGTGGAAAGCCGCCTTGTTGATACTTGTGGGACAGGCGGAGATAAAATAAAAACCTTCAACGTAAGCACAGCCGCTGCATTTGTCATCGCTGGCGCTGGAGTTGCCGTAGCAAAGCATGGAAACAGGGCAGTAACAAGCAAATGCGGAAGTGCCGATGTGCTCGAGAAACTTGGGTTAAACCTAAACTTACAGCCCAAAGACGTTGAAGCTACAATTGAAAATGTTGGAATAGGTTTCATGTTTGCCCCCGCTTTTCATCCAGCGATGAGGTTCGCAGCTGAAACCAGACAAGAAATCGGCATCCGAACCGTATTCAATCTTCTTGGACCGTTAACCAATCCAGCATGCGCAGACGCACAATTGCTAGGCGTTTACGATTCAAGATTGACTGCGCCTATGGCTTATGCCCTTCAGAGGTTGGGCTGCGAAGAAGCAATGGTTGTCCACGGCTTAGATGGCTTAGATGAAATTTCAACGGTTGGCAAAACAGCTATTGCACATTTAAGAGGCGGCGAAGTCAGCGAAGTTGAAGTTTCTCCCAGCGATTTTGGAGTAAAAACAGCTTGCGTCGCCGATTTACAAGTAGCAACACCACAGGAAAGCGTTGAAGTACTCTTCAAAATTCTCAGCGGTAACATCACCTACGGTGATCCAAAAATGGAGTTTGTGCTTGTCAATAGTGCGGCAGGAATAATGGTTGGTGGAAAGGCAGATGATTTTGAAGTGGGTATGGATTTGGCTCGTGAATCAATTGATAGTGGCGCTGCTTATGAGAAGCTTAAGGATTTGATTAAATCGTCAGGTGGAAGCCTTTCAAAACTTGAGGAGTTAGAAATAGAGTATGAGTGATTTTATGGACGTTTTGGCGCGTGTTGCCCAAATAACAATTGAAAGCGAATACTATGACAAAATAGAGGCAAACGAAAATGTTCCAGTTAGTTTGAGGCAAGCGATTTTGGACTGCAAAGTTAACCCGGTTATAGCTGAAATTAAATCTGCTTCGCCTTCAGCCGGTGTAATTAGGAAAAATGCTAAACCAAACGCGATTGCGACGGCTATGGAAAAGGGTGGCGCCGTAGCCTTATCGGTGTTAACTGAGCCAAAACAGTTTGATGGATCCTTAGAGGCGTTAGCACAAGCTCGAAAAGCCGTGAAACTTCCTATCCTCATGAAAGACATAATCTTAAGCCCTATGCAAATCCAAGCTGCATCAAAACTTGGAGCAAACGCCGTTTTGTTGATTAAAACGCTTTTTGATCGAGGCTACAGCGGAAAAACAATCGATGAAATGATAAATGGGGCTCACATGATGGGGCTAGAAGTTTTACTTGAAACCCATACCCAGGCTGAGTTTGTGTCTGCGCTAAAAACGGATGCGGATTTGATTGGAATAAATAACCGAAATCTTGCAACATTAAAGGTCGATTTGCACACTACCAAAGATATCCTTCAAGCAATAAAACCAAAAAACAAAGTGATTGTTAGCGAAAGTGGAATAAACACAATAGCCGACTTACTTTTTCTACGCGAAAGTGGCGCATCAGCTTTCCTGATAGGTTCAGCTATTATGAAAAGCGATAACATTGAGCAAAAGGTTAGGGAGTTTGTTGATGCAAAATGAAGATAGCCAATTATCCAATTGACGGGAAATACGGGAAATATGGCGGGCGCTTTGTTCCAGAAGTATTGATGGCAGCAATTAAGGAGCTTGAAGAGGCTTATGAAAAAGCGAAGAAAGATCCCGCGTTCCAAAAAGAACTCGATTATTACCTTTCGGAGTTTGTTGGTAGACCGACCCCTCTTTATTTCGCTGAGAACTTGACTCGCAAAATGGGAGGAGCTAAAATTTATCTCAAACGAGAAGACTTAGCCCACGGCGGAGCACATAAAATTAACAACACCATCGGGCAAGCGTTATTAGCTAAACGGATGGGTAAAACTCGTGTTATCGCGGAGACTGGAGCAGGCCAACATGGTGTAGCCACGGCAATTGCTTGTGCAGCATTGGGATTGCAAGCGGAAGTTTACATGGGCACAGAAGATTGCGAGCGGCAAAAGCTTAACGTTTTTCGCATGAAACTTCTAAACGCAAAAGTACATCCTGTGGAATCGGGCTCAAAAACCCTCAAAGACTCCATAAATGAAGCCTTCCGCGACTGGGTAACAAACCTCGAAAGCACTTACTACCTAATCGGTTCAGTTGTAGGTCCCCACCCGTATCCAATGATTGTTAGAGATTTCCAAAGCGTAATAGGCAAAGAACTCAAACAACAATTCCGCAAAAAAGAAAACCGACTCCCAGACGCATTGGTCGCTTGTGTGGGGGGCGGAAGCAACGCAATGGGCACGTTTTACCCATTCGAGGATGATGCCTCCGTTGAGCTTTATGGTGTGGAGGCTGCCGGCGAAGGCATAGAAACAGGCAAACACGCGGCTTCACTTGGTGCGGGAACAGAAGGAGTCTTTCATGGCATGTTAACCTACGTTCTCCAAGATAGCAACGGGCAAATCCAGAACACAAGCAGCGTTTCTGCAGGTTTAGACTACCCTGGAGTTGGACCAGAACACTCAATGCTAAAAACGCTCAAACGAGCAAAGTACGTTTCAGCTACAGACAAAGAAGCCGTAGATGCTTTTCTTATTTTGTGCAAAGAAGAAGGGATTCTTCCCGCCTTGGAATCCTCGCACGCTGTGGCTTATGCTATGAAATTGGCTCCGCAAATGAAGAAGACCCAATCAATTGTAGTCACATTATCTGGGCGAGGAGACAAAGACGTTGAAACAATAGCAGACTACTTAGGCGAAAAGATATGAACGCAATAAATGAAGCGTTTCAAAAAGCCAAAGCAAACGGCAATGGCACACTTGTCGGCTACATTATGGCTGGAGACCCAACGCCAGAGTTGACACCTAAAATCGCTGATGCCCTAATCAAAGGGGGCGTGGACGTTTTGGAGTTGGGATTACCCTTTTCTGACCCAATAGCTGATGGGCCGACAATTCAAGCTGCCAGCGTAAGAGCATTAGCTGAAGGAACAACCCCTGTTAAAGTGCTTGAAATCGCCAAGGAGATACGGCTAAGTCATGACGTGCCAATCATAATAATGACCTACTACAATCCCATCTTTAGAATCGGGATAGAAAAGTTTTTCACATTAGCCAAAGAAAATTTAGTGGATGGAGTTATAGTTCCAGATTTACCCATAGAAGAAGCAGTGGACTACGTAGAAACGGCGAAGAAATTTAAGATAAATACAATTTTCTTAGCCGCGCCTTCAACTTCTACTGAGCGTCTTCCAAAGATTGTAGCATGTTCCTCGGGTTTTCTGTATCTTGTTTCCCACTTCGGCGTTACAGGTATACAGTCAACTATCGAGGATTCAACTATTCAGCTTATCAAGAGGATATTGCCTTTCACCTCTGGACAAATTCCCTTAGCAGTTGGGTTCGGCGTGTCAAAACCCGAACATGTAAAGCGAATTATTGGGGCAGGTGCTGATGGCGTAATTGTTGGAAGTGCTTTCATTAGCCAAATTGAATGTCATCGAGAAAACCTCGACGTTCTACTGAGGGAATTACGGGTAACTGCCTACGAACTTAAAAAAGCAACAAGAAACTGTTGACTAAAGATAAGAGAGAGCTACAACGCACATATTAAGATAAAAGATCTTAAATTTGTTAACTTTTGTTTGGTTTCATTTTAACGTCGACCTCTGCTGTCACCTCAACCCTGTCAACCGCGGGTTTAGGCGGCAATTTTAGCTGTGACTTCTTGTTTTTATGTGAGCCATAGGTTTGAGTGTAGATTTTTGAAAATTCGGCACCAAACAGGATGAAGAGGTTAGTAAAGTATATCCAAAGCAAAAGAACCAAGAGAGTTCCAGCTGTACCTGCTAAGGTCGAGATATGGACCAAGCTAAGGTATAAGTCGAATAGATAATTTAGAGCAGTAAAAACAATGCTTGTCAAAAATGCCGCAAGTCCAACGTCACGCCATTTGATAGTTGTATCTGGAAGTAGTTTGAATATGATGGCGAATAGAAGCGTGCCCAAACCTAGCGACAAAATGATTTCTAAAATGCTAAGCAAGTAGGGTGCTAAGGGACCTACAATTGGGTTGAATACGGAGGCTATTGCTCCAAACAATATCGTGACGAATGCACTCCAAGCCACCACAATAAGGGCAATCCCAATGATGACACCAAAGGGAAACACTTTTTCTTTAATTGATGCGGTCAAGCCGCGTTGCTCTGGTTTTATTTCCCAGATAATATTCATTGATTTCTGCAGTACGGATAGTGCCCCAATGGCTCCTGAAATTGCGAAGGCGAAAGCGATAAGCGATCCAAAGACAGAAGTCAGAGGGCTTCGTGCGTCAATTAGGATTTCTGAGAGAAGATTTGCTATTGAAGGACCTGCGAACGCGCTCACTTGGGTAATGAATTGTTGGAGCGCTTGTGGCTGGCCATAAACTTGGGCAAGAATTGCAATTACTATTAACGCGAGGGAGGGCAGAGGCAAAATGGTGAAGTAAGTTAGAGCTGCCGCTCGTAAGGTGGCGTCGTGCTTTTGCCACTTGGCGAATGCGCGAAAAAGTAGGTTGAAAAACTCTCCTTTATTCATGTTTTTGCTCGGTTCAGGTTTAAATTATCAATTTTATGGCTGTGAAGAGGCTATTTAAGGCAACGCCTTTGGTCTTAAGTATGTGCTGAAGAAGAATCGGGTGAGCTTCTGCCCCTAATGTTGCAATGCGATGCCCTTTGTATGCGACAGTTATAGTGATTCCTTGCTTGCATAGGGCTTCAACCACAGTTCTGACCATGGAAAGAGCCTTGCCGATTTGCGGTGCGCCTTCATCTTCGCCGTTTTGGGGTTTCGGAGTAAGCTGGTCACGCATCGAAATGAGTCGTTTGACAAAATTCTTATCTTCTATGTTAACATCTATGTGTTCGCTTGTCAAATCAATTTTTAAGACTTTCAAATCGCCGGTTGACAGAACAACCTTGCCTGACTCAAAATTGGGAATTCCACCCCCATTTGCCTCCATTTCTAGCCCTCTTTATTTTTGGTTTCGACGATTGGGGTTTTGTGGAAAACATTGAAGTTAACTGTGCCGTTGATTTCAAAATGTTGTTTGCCTAAACAAAACTTGACATGTTGTAGGTCTACATTGAGGTTGTCTTTGTCTCCTGATAGTTTTTCTATGATGCTGGCTAAGTCATTTGAGCTGTATTTCGATAATACATCCTGCAGTTGGTTTGTTGAAGCTGCCATAAAAACTCGATTCCTAACTAAAAATAAGTGTTTAGAACAATAAATCTTTAACCTTGCACCGTAGAGGCAACCAAGCACAAAAAACCACACAGGCTTGCGGCAAATAATCAAAGTTACAGATTAAGGCCATTATGTGTTAGTTAGAATTTGTTGTATACAATAAATTTTAATAATTATCTAACAGAAAGTTAACTATGAAGAATTCTGAATGCACAATCTACATTATGTTTAAAGATAATTGGCTTCAAAAGTTCAGAAAAGAAAATGATGGTTGGAAAGAATACAGTAGAAACGGTACTGTGCGTTCATGTACTGCCGAACAATTTATCTCTCATCTGCTGCCTCCTTTAGCTGGAATTAAGGGGCCAAACGTAACGGTGAAGGTTGAAATCGACGACAAGATAAAAATTTAAGGTTTATTAAGTTATTCTGGTCTAAGTTTTTACTAATGGCAATTCTACTATGAATTTGGTACCTTTGCCAACCTCGCTCTCAAAGCTGATAGAACCGTTCAATGCGTCAACAAATCGTTTAATCACCGCTAATCCAAATCCTTGCCCTTTGGCTTTCGTGGTAAATAATGGTTTAAACAAATGGTTTTTATCCCCATTTGGAATGCCCTCGCCTGTATCCTGAACATAAATTATTGTTTTATCTTTGTCCAAAAATGCGCCAATAGTCAATTTGCCTCCTTGAGGCATAGACTGAATTGAATTTGTTATTAAGTTGGTTAAAATTCGTCTCAGAAAAGCGGGGTCTGTATTAAGTGCCAAATCAGTCTCCACGTCTACCTCAACCACAATAGAATTTGGTATTTTTCTACCATCTAAATCACTTTTAACAATATCATTAAAATTTACCTTAGTAACGTTTGGTGTTAGTGTTTTTGTATAATCTTGCAAATCGCTTACTATTTTATTGATATACGTAATGTTTTCATTGATGGCGTTAAGACTTTCAGCAACTTCGTCAGTTTTGCATTTTGGAATTGAGTTAATTTCTTGCTCAATCAAGTAAAGGTCTCCTGTTATTGCCTGCAAGGGGTTACGTATATCATGCCCAACCATGCCTGCAGTTTCTCCAACAGCAGCTAAGCGTTCTTTATCTTGAAGCTGTTTAGTACGTTCTTTGACAAGTTTTTCAAGATTCTTAGTGTATTCTTCCAGTTCTTGCTGGAGCTTTTTGGATTCACTAACATCTTCTAATTGAGCAATGAATAATGGAGCTTCGTCTTTGTTCCGAATTGTAGCAACTGTAACTTTTCCATTAACAACTCTTCCGTCTTTTCTAACATATCTCTTTTCTGCGCTAAAAGAAGCTAAAAGTCCAGAACTAAGCTTTTTCATGAGCTCGATGCTTTCTTTAACATCATCTGGATGAGTGAAATCTCTAAAGGTCATTTTTTGCAGCTCAATCTCCGAATAACCAAGTATTTTACAGAAAGACTCATTAGCACTACGAATAAAATTCTTAGAATCGGTCGTCGCTATTCCAATTGGCGCATTTAGAATAATTGCCTCTAACTGCTCTTCATTTTTTCTCAGCAACTCTTCAGATTTCTTGCGTTCGGTAATATCGTTCCAGTAGACTGCTATTCCCTCAAAAGTTGGATATACTTTTTGTTCATACCATCGATCAGTAAAAATTCCGTGAACTTCAAAGTGAACAGTAATCCGTTCAGCCATCGCTTTTCTGTAGTGAGCTTCCGTTTCTGTGCCGATGGCTTGAGGAAATTTTTCCCAAAGATTCTTGCCGATTAAATCTTTGGCTTCAGAGCCAACTCTGGATGCAGCAACACTATTTACATAGGCAAAACGCCACAGCCTATCCAGGGATATAAAGCCACTATCTATGTTTTCCAAAATATCTATAATTTCATTCTTAGTTTGATTCAGCTCTTTTTCCGCTTTCTTTCGAGTTGTAATGTTAACTCCATATACCGTCACTCCTTGGGGCGAAGGGAATACTTTGAATTCCATACAGCCATTATCAGCATAGATGGTTTTCCACTCAAAACATCTAATTTCTCTTTTATGCATAACTTCAAGATAGTTCTTCTCAAGGTCTGTTCCAATAAATTTTGGGAATGTTTTCCAAAAATTCTTTCCAATAAGCTCCTTTGGCTTAAAACCAAAATCTCTAGCAGTTGTTTTGTTAACATAGATGAAATTCCAGTTCCTATCATATGCACTGACATAATCATCAATGCTTTCGAGAATGTCCGCGGCTATTTTCAGCTTGCTTGGCGCAATCTTGCGGGGGCTATTCTTAAATTTATTAACCTTTGATTTGTTTTTCTGGCTTTTTTTGATAAGTTGAGCAGAAGAATAAACCATTGAGCTTACCTCATTATAATATAATCTTCTTAAAGACATAAACATTTTACAGCCATAAATTTTGATTCACTTTTCTTTCTAAGTAAAGAGATCGGTTGAAGGGTTGAAAGGAAAGTAAGCTTTGAGAACCAGAAGAAAAAGGAACTAAATTTAAAAAGAACTTTCAGCTTAAAGATTGACCTTCCATCCGCGGTCAAATTAGGCAGGAAGCATAATAAACCATAGATCAATGGAAGAATCACCAGCATTCCTCTTTTCTTAAAATTTACGGCTAACCGCAGTATTTTTTTTGATTTCAATCAAAATGTATTAGATCTCGATTAGAAAAGGAAGGGATAAGCTGTCATCAAGTTTTTATTAAATAATGTATCGTAAAGGTTAGCGAGTTTGAGAGAGACAAATTTAGCTTAGAAGCAGACAAAAAAATTCGGAAGAGAGAGAGGGGAATCAATTCGTCTGCTTCTAAGCTAATCTTTGCCCTTCTGTTATACCAATATATTCCTCTTGAACGATATATCCTGATGTGATTGTTATTGCGCAACAACAATTTTTTGGTTTTAAGTTTAAATTTAGTTTCATTGAGCATCATCAAAACTCTTACGACTTAAAAATGTAGCCACAATCGCACAGTCACATACCGTTAAGTTTACAAGCCTTCTTTTTAGATGTGGGCTGAACCTTTGTCTTCTAACAATAATTCTGCCAATGACCCTGCTTTGTGCAAAATCCAAGAAAGCCTCATTAAATTCATCAACAGAGTTGATGATGGCTTTGAACTTTTAGATTTGATTTATGACAAACAGGGCAATGTATGTGATTTTGAGTTCCTCGAAATTAACCCCGCATATGAGAAGCAGACAGGATTCAAAACAACTGACTTGATAGGGAAGCGAAAAAAAGAAGTTGCCCCAACCGCAGAACCAAGATGGTATGACTATGCAATCAAAGCAGCTGAAACCGGCAAAAACCTCCATTACCAACACTACAATGACAAAGTCCAAAGATATTTCGATACACAATTCATACCTATATCAAAAAGCCAGATAGCCGTACTATTCACAGACATTACAGAACGCAATAAAGCTGAAGATGCACTAGCACAAACCAAAAAGAATCTCGAAAGTATTATAAACGAATCTCCAGTCGCTTTTGCAATCTTTGATAAGAACGGTTTTCTCGTTCAAGTAAATGATACTTGGGTCAAACAATGGCAAATACCAAGAGAAATCGTCATAGGCAAATACAATATTCTAAACAGCAAGCAAATTAGCGGTATTGGCTTGATTCCTAATGTCCAGAGAGTATATGCTGGAGAAACTGTAAGGTCTTTTGAACTTGAATTTGATGCATCAACAGAACCTCAAGTTGAGGGTTTTGGCAGGAAAAGATGGTTAAGCATAACTGCTTATCCAATAAAAGCTGAATCTGGCGATGTAAATATAATTGTTTTAACTGAGGACATTACTGAGCGCAAGAAAACTGAAGAATCACTGAGGAAAAATGAGCAGATGTATCGTGAAATGTATGAGAGTTTTGATGAAGCTTTCATAGTTATCGATTGGGAGTTTAATGTTATAAATTGGAATAAAGCGTCTGAAAGAGTGACAACAGTACAAGCGAAAGATGCTTTAGGTAAAAAAGTCTATGAAGTCTTACCTGAGTTTCTAAATGTAGATATTAATCCTTACCTCGACTCTCTGAAAGAAAAAAAGCCTGCTCGTTTCATGATGAACGTAGTAAGTAGGCAGACTAAAAAGCCATCAGTTTTTGAGATTTCAACCTATCCATCAGACCTAGGTATTACAATTATCGTTGAAGACAAAACTGAGCAAGAAGAAACAAAGAGATTATCAGTCATTGGCACTACAGCCGGTATGGTTGGGCACGACATTCGCAATCCGTTGCAAGCAATTATGAGCGATACTTATTTGATTAAAAATGAGTTAGAAGCTATGCCAGGGTCCAAAATGAAGGAAGATTTAACTGAAAGCATCGAAAGCGTTGAGAAAAATGTTGCTTACATAAACAAGATAGTTCAGGACTTGCAAGACTATTCTAGACCAATAACTCCTGAATATTCAGAAGTGAACTTGTCTAACGTGTTTGCAAATGTTTTTGAGACAATCAGACTCCCAGACACAATAAAACTCTCCATCAAGATTAGCGACTTAGAAAAGGTTAGAACAGATCCATTGCTTCTTCAAAGAGCCCTTACAAATCTAGTAACAAATGCAATCCAAGCCATGCCAAATGGAGGAAATTTGGAAATACAAGGTCAAAGAAAAGATAGCAGGTTGGTCGTCACTGTAGCTGATACTGGAGTGGGAATACCTGAAGAAATGAAGCCAAGACTTTTTACTCCTATGGTGACCTCAAAAGCAAAAGGTCAAGGATTTGGCTTAGCAGTTTCAAAGCGTTTAATTGAAGTGCTAAAAGGTTTTGTCAGTTTTGAAAGCGAAGAAGGAAAGGGAACCAAATTTATTATAGAGCTTCCTGTTCAGGGTTGATCTCAAGTCATCTGGTTTAGGCAGGGAATGCCTTTTGCGCTCCCTCGAATGGAGACTCCACCAGCGTCCCATTTTTTCTTGCTTAGACAGATCAGCAAAGTAATTAACACAGTCGATTGATAGTGTTTAATAATATTCTTTTTTTGATTTTGAAAAGCCTTGAAAGATAATGTCTATCTTTTACGTGCGCAGTAAAAATTTCCGCCTATTTTAGTAAATGCAGGACATTTTCCATCATAACAATTGTGCAGCCATTGGCATGGCAAATTGACTTCATGAATTCGCAGCATATAACCTTTCGAAACTATGTCTTCCCTTTTTAGTTCAATTAGGTCTTGAAAAACTGTTTCCATTTTCAATTCACCTGAAGTGACTTGTCAAGTCTCAGGAAACTTTTAACGCTTTGTTGCAGTTGCTTGACGCCAACATAAGTTATTATTGTTAACAATGTCCATGCGACTTAGCCTTTTCAGGGTTGAGAAAATCACACGTATTAAACAATTGTTGGCACAAAAATTGGCAATTTCAAAATAATCCGAAAAAAATTGTTAACCAAAAAAAACCACATGGAAAAGGAAAAACTTTTGTAACAAACCTGAACCACACACTTTAACTAATGATTCATTCCCATTCACGGTAACTTGGGTGTATTTAACGTTCAGAAAAAACTTTTTTAACAAGCACTGTACCAAATTTAATTTGCAATGAACAGAAATCAAGCCATAACCGTTATCAAAGAAATTTTTGACAAATGCCATTTAATAGAAGGCAAAGCAATAAAACTCATGCCACCCAAAGAAAATAATGCTCTATCAAACACATATCGAATACACATCCAAATAGGGAATGACGAATCATTGGTTTCATGTGTACATGGCGCCGTTAAACAACATAACTTAGCGATTAAGAGAACAAAAGACGCTTTAATAGTGTATAAACCATATCCAAACATGAGTGAGCCTTTTTAGCTTGGAAAAAAATCGTCTAAGACTAAAGGTTCAGTTTTTTCTTTAACGGTTTGTCAATTAGCAAAGGACAACTTTTCAATGCGTTTTGACAATAAACTAGAGAAATGTATCTCCAAGAAAAGAGGTTATTAATTTAAGGTCTGAATCCCATGCATCCGCTATATCCTGTGTAGCCTTGATAGGTTGTTGTTGTTCCTGTGTTTGGGTTTTTTACCGTTATGTTTGTTGGCTGACCTTGAAAGGTTGATGTTCCAGTTCCATACTGTGCTTCTCTGAATCCGAAGCATCTGCCCATCCAACCAAAGAAACCCCTGTTTACTGCTCCGTTTACCACACCATTTGGGCTAGAAGTAGATATTTGCGCTGAGACCATTCCAACTACTGCAATTGCTAATACTCCAACTATGACCAATGTAACTATTACTTTTGTGTTCATTTTTTTTCCACTGTACATACTATGGGCGGCGAATGGTAAGATAGTTCGCTGAAACAAAAGTGAAACAGTTTTTTGAAACGTTTTTCAGCATCAAAACAGGGTAAGTTAAGCCTTTAACTAGATCCATGTAAGTAAGACTTGAAGTAAATTTGCTAGTTAAAATGGTTTGCCAGTTAAGGTAGACCTAACGCTGAAGAGTTTGCTTTGAAGTTGAAGCAATCACATAATTTATAAATCAGTATTCTCCCGCTTCTCAAATCTCCTTAAAAAAATCATAATTAGCAGAGTTTAGCTCCTCTTATTCCTTACATATGGCTATCAAAAGTAGGGAAGGCTGTTCTCACTCGTTTAACATTTCAGCGAGTAGTCGCCGTTCTGCCCTTCTCAAATGAACAGCTAACGTTGAACTCGCAAGACCAAGCTTAGCTGCCAACTCATCTACACTTACTTTTCTGGGTGTATCAAAGTAGCCAAGCCTAAAAGCCAAAGAAATCGCTTCCTGCTGCTTTTCAGTCAAGCAGCTAATCGGCGATTCCAGCGAGAATTTAGCATCAGTCAACGACAGCACCTTATAGTTAACTCTTCTATTTTCAAGGAACTCTTTGACCTGCTCATTATCTCCGACAAGGGTAACTCTAACTTTTCCATCCCTGACAGCAAAAGGCAACATGGGATACATACCCCTTGTGTTAGGTGACTCTGAACTTGGCTGAACCGTTTTTCCCTTAATAAAATAGATGCAAGCGCCTCTATCCTGTTCTAAAAGTTGATATTCAACGTTGAGGTTTTGAAGGATTGATTTTAAGAGTTCTTCAACTTCAAAAGAGTTATCCTTGGACTCCAATCTAAATATTGCAGCCGTTTCAGAGGAATCAAATCTTAAAATGTGAAGAACCTCAAATGATTTGATATTTTTAATTGTCTCAAGCCTGTCTAATTCAGTCAATTCAGCTTTTTTGATCAATCCAGAATTGTCCTGCTCACTGGACTCCTTGAGTTTCTCGATTTCTCTATCCTTAATTCTTTTAATTGCTTCGTTGATTGACCACTCTATAACTAACCTGCGCATACGTTTTACATCATTCTGTTCAATAAATAATTATTGCAACAGCGAATAAGCTCGCTATAAAATTAATAAAACATGCCGCCATTTAGTTAAATACAAAAGGTTCTGAAGATACAAAATGAAAGAATTTGAAAAAATTAGTCCAACTGCTAAACTTGTAGCTTATTCAAGAACGTTTACCGATATTCCCTTTGCTAAAGAGATTGCAACTAAAAGTAATGCTAAACAGTCCTTCGAAGAACAGACTGGGGATATTCGAGGTTCTCCTGTTTGGGAAGCACGATATAAAATCACTGACAAAATAATAAAAGAACATGGTATAACTCAAGTTTTAGAGATTGCCGCTGGACTGTCTCCTCGTGGTTTATCGATGACAAGAAATTCCGATGTCGTATATGTAGCAACTGATTTGCCTCAAATTCTGGAAGAGGAAAAGGAAATTGCTCTGTCAATTCTTGCTCAGTTAAATGAATCACGTCCGAATCTCCACTTTCAAGCAGTAAATGCTCTTGACATGGCGAGTTTATCGAAGGCTGTTACTTTTTTCAATAAAGACAAATCTCTTGCCGTTATCACCGAAGGACTTTTACCGTATTTTACAATGGAAGAAAAACAAACCTTAGCTAAAAACATCCATAAAATATTCAGTGAATATTCTGGATGTTGGGTTACTAACGAGGTTTATAGCAAGGAGGCACTAAAAAAAATGAGTCAATCAGCAGATTTTGCTAAAAAACGTATGAAACAGGACCAGTACAATATTTTATCTGGAAACAATGTTTTCTCCGATGATGATGAAATAGAAAGATTTTTTGAAAAAGAAGGTTTTAAAATTGAGAAATATCCTCATTCAAAAATTTTCGGAGATTTAACGTCTGTGAAAAACTTGGGTCTTAGTGAAGAAGAGATAGTAAAAATAAAGCAAATTCTGGATATTAAAGATACACTGATTTTAACGCCATCTTACTGATAACGTTGACGTGAGGGTTGAACTCAAATCCTCTGGCAAATCAGGTAGTGAAATGCATTGGACCCACATGGCAGTGGAGACATCCTAATATCATTTTTTCTTCAAGCTGTGTTCAGATTAACTCTTTTTAGAATCATATTTTTGCAAAGGTCCCTAATACCTGCTGGCCTGGAGCCGTCGCCTCATAAATGTTGCTTCATCTTGTAACAACATTATTTTATAAACAGAAAAATTGAACAATAAAGAAGGTAAAATCTATGGAACAAACACAAGCGTACAAGGTGGATTTGACTCAAGTAGCTGGAGAAGGAGACTTTTCGTGTCCAAAATGTGGACGTAGTATTTCACCAGATGAGACGACGGAAACGACTTACAGCATTCTGGAGCCAAAAGTCAACAGTTACGGTTTGGAAGAGCTTGTGATTTGCTGCAACACATGTAAGAGCCATATTCATTTGACTGGCTTTTATCTTTTGAAAGAATTGTCTATTGAGTAACCAAGCAACTTTTATCTTCAAGGAAAAGAACCAGAACTATCAAATAATATCAAGTAACCTTGTTCAAGACACAGTGACAACTTATTTTCCTTAGTCATTAGTATTAAATTATCATAATTTTCCTCTTCGATCAGCTGTAATTGCTAAGTGATTACGAAACTTGCAAGGTAATAGAATAGCCAATGTAAGTTTTCCACATTGTATATTATTCAGCTACTACTCTTAATTTAATGGCGCAAAAAAATGTCTTCTTCTAACATCGACGCTTACACCGCCGCCAAAATAAAAGATAGCAATAGTGAATTTATCAGTAGACTTACTGAAAGTTTTGAATTATTAGAATTGGTCTATGACGAACAAAATTTGCCTGATTTTGTTTTTCTTGAAGTTAATCCTGCCTATGAGAAACTGACTGGATTCAAAGCAGCGAACATATTAGGTAAGCACAAAAAAGCGGTCGCGCCTGCATCTGAACAAAGATGGTACGACTACGCAATCCAAGCACTCAAAACGGGTGAAACACTTCATTATGAGTACTTCGATTCAATAGTAAATCGATACTTTGAAACGCAATTTACACCCATATCAACTAACAAAATAGCCGTACTGTTTAGGGACACAACTGAACACAAGAAAAGTGAGATTGCTATCAGACAAAGCGAGGATAGGCTCAAAATTTACCTTGAAAGCACGCCTGCCGCCGTTTTTGTTGCAGACCCTAACGGAAGATATCTGTTCGTTAATGAAGGCGCCTGTAGATTGCTGGATTATTCAAAAGAAGAATTACTATCTATGACTATTCCACAATTATTATGTGAAGACTACTTAAATCAAGGTCTTCTACAGTTTACTTTGCTAAAGGAAACTGGGCGAAGTCGCAGCGAGCTTTGCTTGAAAAGGAAAGATGGTTCACCTGTTTATGTAATTTTGACAGCTACCAAATTACCTGATGGTAACCTGATTGCTAATTGCGAAGATATCACTGAACGCAAGGAATTAGAGAAAAAACTCAAAGAAAAAGAACGCTTGGCAGTTATAGGTCAAACTGCAGGCATGGTTGGGCATGATATTCGCAATCCCTTGCAGGCAATTGTTTCATCTGCATACTTGATTAAAACGGAATTAGATAATTTACCAGAAAGTAAAGAAAAAAACAATGCACTTGTAGAGTTGAACTCAATTTTTGAGCAGGTTAGTTATACCGACAAGGTTGTTTCTGATTTGCAAGATTATGCACGCCAACTTAAACCAGAACTTGTCGAAGCAGACATTAAAACGTTAGTTACAGACGCCTTGTCAACACTTAATGTTCCTGATAACATTGAAGCACGTGCGCATTTTGACAAAAAGCTACAGAAATTAAGAATTGACAAAGTAATTATGAAACGGATTTTGCTTAACTTAGCTACAAACGCCATACAAGCGATGCCAAATGGTGGCAAACTAACCATAAATGTCGACATGGACGAAAAAACAAGTAACCTTATCATAACAATTGAAGATACAGGCGTTGGCATACCTAAAGAAGCTCACGACAAGTTGTTTACACCCCTCTTTACAACTAAAGCTAAGGGTCAAGGCTTAGGCTTAGCAGTAGTAAAGCGATTAGTTGAAGCACTAAACGGAAAAGTAAGCTTTGAGAGTGAAGAAGGAAAAGGGACAAAATTCACAATAGAACTTTCTGCCAAGGATTGAACTCTAACCCTCTGGCGTTTTAGGTGGGAATCGAATTGAACGTTCCCCTCGGTGGGGACCTCACCCGCATTCCTCCTTTTTTTATTTAATTAGAGTTTATTTAGCAATCGGGCAAATTTCTGGTTCAAAATTTATTAGCGCTTAAATGCGTGGCACTCAAACGAATTGATACTACTTATTCCTGCAGCACAATCGACTTTAAATAGAAATTTTATTAATTTACTATTTGGTTATCTCTTTGAGTTCTGAGGACAAGGAAGCGCAAGAGTCCCTGAGGCAAAGCGAAGAAAAATGTAGAGGCATCATTAAGAATGCGCCCATAGCAATTTATGAGGTTGATTTTGACGGCTCAAAAATAAGAACAGTAAATTCTGCAGTGAGTCAATGGCTTGGGTATTCCGAAGATGAAAGCCTTGCGATGAACCCTCTGAGTTTATTGGGGGGAGAAAGCAAGAAAAAATTTCAAGAAATGGTTAAAGATGCATTAACTGGGAACAAAACTCTTTATTCGTCTGAGTTTGAGGTGAGAGCAAAGAACGGTCAAAGCGTTTGGGGATTATTTCATGCAAAAATAAATTTCAAGAATGGAAAGCCTGATACTGTACAGGTTTTTGCCCAAGACATAACTGAACGCAAGAAAATAGAAGTGGCTTGCAAAGAGTCTGAAGAGAGGTTTCAAGATCTAGTTGAAAGCACAAGCGATTGGATTTGGCAAGTAGACCAAAAAGCAATTTACAAATATGTGAGTCCAAAAGTCAAAGAGATTTTGGGGTACGACCCCGAAGAAGTGCTTGGTAAAACCCCTTTTGACCTAATGCCCAAACAAACAGTTGTTGACGTAAGAAAAGCATTTGAAGACCTATCCAAAAATAAAAAAGCCTTCGTTGGTTTAGAAAATTGGAATATTCACAAAAATGGAAAATTAGTTCTATTAGAAACTAGTGGTGTACCAATTTTAGACCAAGACGGAAATCTTGTTGGCTATAGGGGTATTGATAGAGACATAACTGAGCGCAAAAAAGCAGATGAGGCAATTAGACAAAACGAAAAAAGACTTCAAAACATCATTAATGCAATGGACGATGGCATAGTTTTGTTAGGGTTGGATGGCAGAATTATTGATTGCAACCAGACAACCTTAAAACAATATAACCTGAAGCGTGAGGAAATTATAGGTAAAGAAGTCACAGATTTTATAGTTTCTACAAATCAAAAAAATATTATAGAAGAAACAAGAGCTACATTGCAAAAAACGGGAAAAGCAAGGGTAGAGACCCAAATATTTAGAAAGGATTATTCCCCTTTTTTTGCAGAGATTTCACTTACTCGTTTTTATGATGAGAACAATAGTCCAGTTGGTCTTCTTGGGGTCGCAAGGGATATTACAGAACGGAAGGAAGCCGAGGACAAACTTCAGGAAGCACAGGCAAAGCTTCAGGTGTATGCTATTGACCTTGAGAGGCTTGTTGGAGAACGTACAAAGCAATTGCAGGACAAGGAACGTTTAGCCGCTATTGGTCAGACTGCGGGGATGGTTGGGCATGATATTCGAAATCCTTTACAGGCTATTGTCAGCGAATTGTATTTAGCAAGACAAGTGATGGTTGAGGCACCTAAAAATTCTGACACTGCAGAGGTTTTAGAAAGCATTAACCTAATTCAAGAGCAAGTAGAATACATTAACAAAATTGTGTCGGACCTTCAGGACTTTGCCAGACCGTTAAACCCTGAGTACGAGATTGTTAACTTGCCAGATTTGTTAGTCATTATCTTTGATGCCACAGTTCTTCCTGAAACGATTAAACTTAACGTTGATGTTAAGGGCTCTTTGAAATTGAAGACTGACCCTACGTTTATCAGGCGTGCGTTAACGAACTTAGTCAATAATGCTGTTCAAGCTATGCCTGATGGTGGAGAGTTGGGGTTAATTGCTCATAAGCGGGAAGAGTGTATAGTTATTTCTGTTTCAGATACTGGGCAGGGCATACCTGAGCATGTGAAGGTTAATTTGTTTAAGCCCTTGATGACGACTAAAGCGAAAGGTCAGGGCTTAGGATTAGCGGTGGTAAAAAGACTGGTTGAAGCTTTGAATGGTAAAGTAAGCTTTGAGAGTGAAGAAGGAAAAGGAACAAAATTCACAATAGAACTGCCTTCCTGCTAAGGGTTGAACTCAGACCCTCCGGCGTTTTAGGTGGGGAATCGAATTGAACCTGACCCAGTGGAGAAATCACCCACACAATCCCTTTTTTCCTTGAAGCGATGTATTTTTTCTACTATAAAATGTGCGTTAAAAGAAAGTCTTTTATTTCTTGGGCAGAGAGGGTAAGATAAGACCTCTTGATAATTACGGTGTTTCTTTGCCAACAAGTAAAGAAAATATTCACGCTAAAGATACAACAAAAGCCTCGGAAACAGAGCTTAACCTGTTTTTCAAATACTCTTTAGATATAATGGTTCTTATCGGATTTGACAACCGAATTAAGCAAATAAGTCCAGCATTCGAGAGAATCCTTGGCTGGAAGAAAGAAGAAGTAATCTCAAAATGTTTTCAGGATTTTCTTCATCCTGATGATGTAGAACGGTCTTCTGCTGAGGCTAAAGCTCACGAAATAGGCAAGGCGGCAATTCGCTTCGACAACCGTTATCGATGCAAAGATGGCTCATTTAGGTGGATTTCATGGAATTCACATCCACTACCTGAAAAACAAATAGTAGTCGGTATTGGTCGAGACATTACTGAACGCAAGACAGCTGAAGAAGCCCTCAAAGAAAACGAGCAACTCTATCGCACAGTATTTGATAATAGTCAAGATGGATTCCAGTTAATTGAGTTAATTTACGATAAACATGGAAAGCCATTAGATCACAAGTTTTTGAAAGTTAACCATGCTTACGAAAAAATAATTGGTGTTAAAGCAGAGGACATTTTAGACAAGACTGCGAAGTACATTTCGCCCAACCAAGAACCTCATTGGCTTGAAGTCCCCGATAGGGTTGCCAAGACTGGAATATCAGAGCATATTGAGCTATACAATAAAGACATAGATAAAACCTTAGACTGCTACTATTTCCTATACACCAAGAATGTAGTTGGTACACTTTTCAGAGATATTTCAGAACGCAAAAATATGGAAAAGAAGTTGCAAGACCAAGAGCGTTTGGCTGCTATCGGTGCAACTGCTGGTATGGTTGGGCATGATATTCGCAATCCTCTTCAGGCGATAACGGGCGATCTTTTCTTAGTTAAATCCGAGTTATCTGAGCTCCCAGAAAATGAGAATAAAACTAATGCTATCGAAAGCCTAGACGAAATCCAAAACAACATAGATTACATCAACAAGATTGTAGCTGATCTGCAAGACTATGCTAGGCCACTTAATCCGCGAACACAAGAAACAAACATAAAATCGGTATTTAATGAAATATTGGTTAAGAATGGGATTCCCAAAAACATTAAGGTAACCGTTGAAGTACAACACGAAGCGGAAAAAATTATGGCTGACCCTGGCTATCTTAAACGAATTGCAGCCAATTTAATTTTGAACGCTGTCCAAGCTATGCCGAAAGGTGGTAAGCTGACTATTCATGCATATGTCGATAAGGCGACTAATAATGTTTTGATAACTGTTAAAGACACAGGGGTTGGAATTCCTGATGACATCAAACCTAAACTTTTCACTCCGATGATGACGACAAAATCGAAAGGTCAAGGGTTCGGTTTAGCGGTGGTTAAGCGTATGACTGAAGGTTTAGGAGGAACAGTATCTTTTGAAAGTACTCAAGGAAAAGGCACAACTTTCACAGTTCGTTTGCCCCCCCCCAAGAGCTAAACGGTAAATTGACCTACAAGTGAAAATCTTTTGAAGTTTGCTTTTTCTGTCGTAAAACAAGTCCAAAGTAAACAAGGAAAATAGCTCAAATTACTTTTGTCCCAAAGCCGGCTAATCGAAAACTAATTATTGCTGAAAGAGCGCTCTCTTCTTAGCAAGGTTTTTGTTTTTATGTTGATCAAGGATCCTGTTTGCGGAATGCCTTTAGACCCGTCTCAAACTCAGTTTACAGCGAATTTTTTATCTAGGCAATATTATTTTGACAGCGAGTATTGCATGAGCAGCTTTTTAGAAGGCGCCAAAATTGCTTACTTTTCCATGGAAATAGGCATGAACTCTGCCATGCCAACCTACAGCGGGGGGCTAGGCGTTTTGGCGGGTGACGTTATTAGATCAAGTGCAGATTTAAGAATTCCGTTAGTTGCATTAACCTTAATCAGCAAAAAAGGCTATCTGAAACAGAAATTAACGTCCGACGGTTGGCAAATGGAATATCCTGAAGAATGGGATCCCTCAAAATTCATGAAATTATTGCCAGAAACTGTGACAGTAAAAATTTCTGGACGTGATGTCGGAGTCGGCGTTTGGGTCTATGAACAAGAAAGCCCAACGGGTGGAACAATTCCTGTGCTGTTCCTCACAACCGACGTTGATGGGAACACTCAAGAAGATAGGGAGATTACCGATTTCCTTTACGGAGGAGACGAAAAATACAGGTTGAAGCAAGAAATTGTTTTGGGAATAGGCGGATTACGCATTCTCGAGGCGCTGAAAATTAATGTTAAGAAATATCACATGAACGAGGGTCATAGTAGTTTACTTACGCTTGAACTGTTAAAGAACAATGATTTGAACACTGATAAAGTAAAAAACCGGTGTGTTTTCACGACCCATACTCCTGTTGGGGCCGCATTTGACAAATTCTCATACGACCTCCTTTCGGAAGTTCTTGAAACCGAAGTGCCAGAAAAAAGCTTGAAACAGTATGGCGGATCTGACAAATTGAATATGACTCTTCTGGCTTTAAACCTAAGCAAATACACCAATGGCGTAACAGAAGCACACATGGAATACTCAAGAAAGCTGTTTCCGGGATATCACATTCAGGAAATAACAAACGGCGTCCATTCCTATACTTGGACATCCTCGCATTTTAGAAAAGTATTCGACAAATGCATTCCTCGATGGGCCAATGAACCTGAACTTTTGGTTAGAGTCGATACTGTTCCTGACGAAGATCTTTGGGAAGCTCACTTGAAAGCGAAGCAAGATTTACTCGACTTTGTTCACTCCAGTTCTGGGCTGCAGATGGATACCAACACTTTAACATTAGGATTTGCTAGAAGAGCAACAGAGTACAAACGAGCAGCAATGATTTTTTCAGATATAGAAAAACTCAAAGAAGTCAACAGTCAGGCCAAGATTCAAGTTATTTTCGCTGGAAAAGCACATCCAAAAGATACGCTTGGAAAAAACCTTATCAAAGAAATTTTCATGTTTATGGACCGACTGAAAGGCGAAATCGAAATCGTCTACCTTGAAAATTACAACATGGAAATGGCTCAAAAATTAACATCAGGCGTTGACGTTTGGCTTAACACGCCTATGCCGCCTATGGAGGCTTCGGGAACAAGCGGAATGAAAGCAGCACATAACGGTGTAATCAACTTTAGCGTTTTAGACGGATGGTGGATAGAAGGTTGTGTTGAAGGCCTCACAGGGTGGTCGATTGGGCCATCGCCTGATCAAGCGATAAGTGAAGAGCAAAGAAGAAAAAGAGAAATCGATGATCTCTACAACAAGCTGGAATACATAATTATTCCAAAATTCTACCAAGAGCGCGACGGCTGGATAGGCATGATGAGAAACTCTATAGGTAAAGTCGCCTATTATTTCAATACGCATCGAATGATGCGTAGATACGCTACAGATGCCTATCTATAAGTAACATTTTTGTCCAAATGAAACGGTAAGTGACGGAAAATGAGTATTTTTAGAGCTTACGACATACGAGGAAACAAAATAAAAACAAAGGCAATGGAGATATGTCAAAACACAGACACCATCGACGGCGTAAAAATTATTTTTCCAGATTCGTGGATTCTGATCAGAGCATCGAACACATCACCGGTACTCCGCTTATCGATAGAGGCAAGAGGCCAAAAAAGACTTGATGAACTCAAGAAGGAAATAACAAAACTGATAGAGAGTGTCACTGCTTGAGTCAAGGTCTCTTAACCACAGAAGAGGCAAAGAAAGTCAATGTTGATGAACTATTAAGTAAGCTTTCGGCGGGCAAAGGGGGTCTTTCTTCCTCAGAAGCTGAAAAACGGCTCCAGCAATATGGTCCTAATGAAATTCAGGAGAAAAAAGTTAACCCGCTTCTAAAGTTTCTTCGCTATTTTTGGGGTCCAATTCCATGGATGATTGAGGCAGCGGTAGTAATGTCTGCGGTCATCCAAAGTTGGGTTGATTTTGCAATAATTTTAGCTCTGTTACTGGTGAACGCCACAGTCGGATCCTTGCAGGAACGCAAAGCAGGAGACGCCATAGAACTGCTAAAGAAAAGACTAGCTCTCAAAGCACGCGTCTTGAGAGACGGCAAATGGCAGGAAACACCGGCTGAAAAACTTGTGCCCGGTGACGTTGTTCGAGTGCGCTTAGGCGACATAATTCCCGCCGACGTGAAACTAATCGAGGGTGACTACCTTTTAACTGATGAATCTGCATTAACTGGCGAATCTCTTCCAGTAGAGAAACATCTTTCCGACATTGGATACGCAAGTTCAATTGTAAAACAGGGCGAAATGAACGCGCTCGTTGTTAACACTGCCGCCAAAACATTCTTCGGCAAAACAACAAAGCTAGTAGAGACAGCCCAAACGCCAAGCCATTTCCAAAAAGCCATTAGCAGAATAGGCGATTTCCTGATTTTCTTAGCGATAGGACTAGTAGCCATAATCGTTGTAGTCGCGATTTTTCGAGGTCAAAACATCTTAGGCATCATTCAGTTTGCATTGATCTTAGTTGTTGCGGGGATACCTGCAGCGCTTCCCGCGGTTCTTTCAGTTACCATGGCTGTAGGAGCCATAGCTCTCGCCAAAAAAGAAGCGATTGTGAGCAAATTGGTTGCGATTGAGGAAATGGCAAGCATGGATGTGCTTTGCTCAGATAAAACGGGCACTATCACCAAAAACGCGCTCACTATGGGCGGAACCAAACCTTATGCCAAATTTACCGAAAACGATGTACTATTGTTCAGTGCGCTAGCTTCACGAGAAGAAGACAAAGATCCAATCGATATAGCGATTTTAGCGAAAACCAAGAGCACACCCGATATTGCCGCTAAAATTGAGCATATAAAAGTGACTGGTTTTAAGCCCTTTGATCCTGTCATAAAGAGAACAGAGGCAACCGTGCAAGGGAAGGATGGTAGCCAGTTTAAGGTAACTAAAGGTGCTGCTCAGGCGATTTTGGCGTTGATACAGGACAAGAAATCAATTAACGACAAATTGGCAGGGGATGTTAATGAATTCGCTAAGAAAGGGATTCGTGCGCTGGGTGTGGCTCGAACTGATAAGGATAATAAGTGGCAGTTTGCGGGTTTAATTGGTTTATTTGATCCGCCAAGAGAAGATTCTGCCCAAACAATAAAGACGGCTCAATCGATGGGCGTTAACGTTAAAATGGTCACTGGCGACCACATAGCCATTGCTAAAGAAATTTCGAGCCAAGTAAACCTTGGAAACAATATTGTGTTGCCTGTTGCTTTTTTGGATAAGTCTGACATTGAGGCTCAAGGCGTGGTTGAAGCAGCGGAAGGTTTTGCAGAAGTCTTCCCTGAACATAAGTACAAAATTGTTGAGCTTCTTCAAGAAAAAGGACACATAGTAGGGATGACAGGCGATGGGGTTAATGATGCGCCTGCTTTGAAGAAAGCTAACGCGGGTATTGCTGTTGAGGGTGCCACCGACGCTGCAAAATCAGCAGCAGATATAGTTCTGACCAAACCGGGCCTTTCGGTTATTATTGATGCGATTAAGGAGAGTCGCAAGATTTTCCAGCGTATGACGAATTATTGCACTTACCGCATTGCTGAAACGATACGGATTCTGCTTTTTATGACTGCTTCTATCTTGGTTTTCAAGTTTTTCCCGATTACTGCGTTGATGCTTGTTTTGTTGGCGCTTCTAAATGACCTACCGATTATGACGATAGCTTATGATAATGTGAAGTACTCGAATAAACCGGAAAAATGGGACATGCGAAATCTGTTGAGTATAGCGACGTTTCTTGGAGTAATCGGGGTATTCTCGACTTTCGGAATTCTCTATATCGGATTAGATGTGCTGAAGCTAAATCTACTGGTGCTTCAATCTTTTATATATCTGAAGCTTGCAGTGGCTGGAAACTTGACTGTGTTTGTCGCGAGGACTAAGGGTCATTTTTGGTCTGTGAAGCCCGCTAAGCAGCTTCTTTTTGCGTGCATTGCAGTTCAAGTTACCGCTATAATACTTACGGTATACGGGATTTTGCTTCCTGCACTGGGTTGGGGGCTGGCTGCTCTTGTGTGGGGTTATGCATTTGCATTTTTCTTTATGACTGATTTGGCTAAAGTGCGCCTATACAATGTACTGAGTCGCGAGGGCAAAAAAGTTGGGAAAGACGAGGCAATCAAAGTGCTCAGAACGGTAACACCCGACAAGGCCTTTACCTTCTACAGAGATTACGGGCAACCTCTCGGTGTCACCTCAAAAAGCTTGGACGAACTCGCCGTCAGCGTGAAGACTATCGAGCAATCTTCAGTCAAGTTCCACGTTGAAGAGGGCGACTTTGAAAACTGGTTCACGATGCTGGGAGACAAATCGCTGGCAAGTCAGGTCGCCACATTGAGAGGTAAGACCTTCTCACCCGATAAACTAAGGAAGAAGGTGAGCTCGATGGTCAAAAAGCGCGTCGATCAATTACACAAGATCGCAAGTTCGAAAGGAAGCGACACACAAACGCCTCCTGCTAGGTAGGTCAAGTCTTGAGTTGGATGGACTGTTTGATTTCCTCTTCGCACTTGAGGCAACGACTTTTAGGGATTTCTCAAAGATAATTGCGGCCAAAGGGTATTCATTCAAAAGAAGAATAACATTTTTTAACCAATCAACTGCCTAATTGGAAAATTGCCCCATAGAATGACCTAATTATAGATCAAAAAAGAAAAGAGGTTTCAAAGTTTTATCCAGAAAAACTGCTAGAGTGAATTTAGTTTCAGGGAGAAAGGAAAAGATTCAAACTGATTGTGTTTTAACAAGCGCGCTTTATTCAGGAAGAATACCTCTGAGTGCAATCTGCAAAACATATAGCCTATTTAATTCATTGGCATAATTTCCAGAATGTCTATGCTGGTCTTAGGCTGGTTTAAATGTGGATTGTCAAGAACCATTGCTTTCACCTGATTGATGTCTTTTGATTCAATGATTGTATATCCAGTAACTTTGTCGGCGTGTGCTTTTGTTACTCCTTTTTTGTTAAGGGCAAATGGCTTTCCTGTGGGATTTCCCTGGTCAACGATTGCGGATCCCTGTTCTTTGAACCAGGCATTCCATGATTCCATTCCTTTCTTTATATCATCGGGGCTGGCATTCATTTGTTGTTCAGCAGGTTTTTCCGAGATGTATAATATCAAAAATTTTGTCATTATTTCACCTCTTTTATAAATTAATTGTTAGAAAACTTACTATCTAGTTGTTTCGTGCCTTAGTTTTTATTTCTTTCGGGTGTAAGCTTAGTTGGTTAGAGTTTTAACTCTTGATGGAACGGGGCAAAGGAAACTGGTGCCGCCGTATTCTTCACTTGTTTCTTTTTCTAGAGGGGCTATTATTTCTGGCACTAATCGTTTTTGTTATTGATTTCTATAGTTGCATCAGAGCGGTCGGGCGGTTGTGGTTGTAGTTAGCCAATCACAGAGCCTTAAAGCCTTGTCTCCGCAAAATAGTTTGGTGTTTAGATTGGAAAAAAGTATGATGAAATATCAAGTTTTAATCAAAACAATTTCTGGAAAAGGCGGAGAATTCTGGGAAGCATTCAAAAAAATGCCCACTGAACCAATGAAAGGCGTGATGATTGAATCTTCATGGAGTTTATTTGGATTTTGGGATTTTGTCATCTTCTTTAAGGCCGATAGCAACGACAATTGTCTGCATTTCGTAGGTGAGGTTTTACGTGCGGTGCCCGGCATTGCCGATACTAGTACATCACCAATGACAATGCTTAAAGAGCACATGATGTAAAACAATTTTTTTCCTCTTTTCTTTTTCTTCCATTAGCCATCTCGTATCTAACTATGGAGTTCCTATATCCAATTTACCGGTAAAAACTATTTACGATGCCTCTGACCGGGCTCACCCCAAACGAAGATTCTAATAGTGATTTTTTAAAGCCTTTGATTCAGAATTCAGACAGCGGTGAAATGTTGAGGCAGCTATACAGTCACATATCTTTAAGCGTTAATTTGAACCAAATCTTTTTGAAGGAGAAAATACATGAAAAAGAAATTGGCTTATTTGGTAGAAAAGTTAGCAGTGAGTTATATACGTAGGTTTTTTTGGTATCTCAAGTGGCAATAACTACTATTTTGTAACTAAATCCTTTTTGCTGATTAGGGATTGATTCTGGAAAACATTTTAAAAATAGATCCGCTAACTTTTGATAGTAATAATGGATATTTAATAGAGGTGAATGTTTTTGGGAGATCAAAAAATGTGTGGACATGGTCCCTGGGGAGGCTTTGGTTCAATGCCTGGACAAATGTCGTGGGGAATGGGGCATGATATGAGGTGCCCAGCCTGCGGAGAGTCCTTATACAAACCAAGCAACGAAGAAATCATCAGAATGCTGGAACACAAAAAAATGAAGCTTGAACATGCACTTGAACACATAAACAAAGAAATTGAAAAACTAAAAGAAAACAAACCGGAAGAAAAACCTTAATCGGCAGCTTTATCAACTAATTTGGTTCTTCAAACACCTTATTTTTTTCTTATTTTTAATTCTATTAACAGAATGTAGCTTTTTTAGATTCTATTTCCAATGCGCCGAAACTTCGCAGGGAGCTCTATCTTCAGGATAGTGAGTTCGCCCTCTTCACCCAAAAGTTGAGTACGGTTTTCTAAATTGGTTGGTTAGGACTCATCCTTGGAGCATAAACGTTTTTTGAAGTGTTGTTTTCAGTCAATTCAATTTAGTTTTGCTCTCTTAGTTCCGTAGTTCAAGTGCTCCAAAAAGTGTAAAAAAGAACTTTGATTCTTAGTTAACTTGGTTTATTCACAGTCAAGCGTTAAGCTTTATATCTTATTTTTAATGTTTGACAACTTTTAATGAGTAAATATAGCGAGGGCATAAAGTATTACTTGTTAGTAGGCGGAGTTGGCGTATTAGCTGCCTCTGTATCCATAGGCTTTTACCTCCTCTACCAAGTAATATGGAATTTCACTCAACACGCTCTTGCATACTCAATACTAATCATTGTGCCATTATCATTTGCCGCATTAGGTCTTCCCTATTTGTTGGTGAAGCGTTTTGCAAAAACCAAAACTACAGGCTCAGGTACTCATACAGTGCTGGAAGCGTATCACCTAACAAACGGCGACATTAGCATAGAAGACACAGTCGTTAAGCCAACGGCTGGAATGTTAACAATAGGTTTAGGTGGAAGCGCAGGACCAGAAGGCCCAAGCTTGCTTGCAGGAGGCGGGGTAGCTTCAGCCGTATCCAGACGTCTCAACATCCAATCTGACCTCCGCAGAAGATTATTTATCGCAGGCGCCGCAGCAGGTTTAGCAGCCGTATTTAGAACTCCTCTTACAGCAATTCTTTTCGCATTAGAGATCCCTTATAAAAATGATCTTGACAGGGAAGCCTTCATTGAAGCCGTTGTTGCTTCAGTACCCGCTTACCTGCTCGCAGTGGCGGTGTTGGGAAGCGAATCAATCTTTGGCAAAATACCAGGCATAACGATTAACTTGTATGTAATAGGTCTCTCATTATTGCTTGGTTTAATCTGCGGTTTATATTCAATATTTTTCGTTAAGTCATTTTCTTGGACCGAAAAGGCAAGCTTTTACCTTAAAAAACGATTTGGAAGCCGGGGGTTAATCTTTGTTGGAGCAATTGTGTTGAGTCTTTGCGGTATTCTATCAATTTACACCATAGGCGTTGGACTAAACTTTACGACGGCAATAATCCAAGGGACAAGCTTTAGCATTTTTGTGTTAGTTGCAATTGTTTTATTAAAAACACTTGCTACAACGGTTACGCTTAATTTTGGAGGTAGCGGCGGACTGTTCTTTCCAACGATTGTTGTGGGCGCAGGAATTGGATACATTTTTGCTCAGTTTTTTGGTCAAAGCTACGCAGTAGTTTTCATTGCTGTGGGCATGGCTTCGCTCCTTGGGGGGACACACAAAATACTGTTAACACCGGTAGCTTTTGTTGTTGAAACATTGGGTGGACTGCTTGCTATACCGGCATTACTTGCTAACGCAGTAAGCTACGTAATTTCAGGAAAATACTCGTTCTATCCTGTTCAGCCGCGAACCAAGCTAAAAACAGAAGAGTTAGCCCTTGAAAGGTTCTATCTTAAAGCAAAAAAATTAGTTCCCGAGAAACTGAAAAACACGATGATCAGCTATGTTATGACCATAGAGCCAATAGTTCTTTATCAAGGCCTTTCAGTCAAGGAAGCGTTAGATAAGTTTGAGGAAACCACTTTGCGGGTTCTTCCGGTTATTGATGATGCTGGTCATATGATTGGCGTTGTCAATCTGGAAGATCTTGGATATGTTGATATCCAAAAGCAATCGATGACTCTTTCGGAAACGGTAATGCATAAGCCCATTGTGATAAGGGAAGATATTAGCCTTGATGAGGCTGCTCAACTCATGGTGGAAAAGCAGCAAGACCATATTTTTGTTGTCAACAGTGAAGGACAGTTGCTAGGTGTGATTTCGGGTATAGACGTAGTTAAGAAAATAATTGAACTTCTTCATAAAGATTAAAAGAGCAAACAAAAAGCCCAATTGTGGGAAGGCTGAGATGATAAAATCTTGATCTTATTAAATTATTAAGAAAAAAAAGAAAAAGGGATTGTTTGTTTATGTTGCTGCTAGACCAGAAGTTGATGCTGGTAGGCTGCTGACAGTTGTTACTTGGTTTATGCTTCCGCCAAGATTGACTAGGAAGCCCGTGATGCTGTTTCCGTTTAATGCATATAGGAATGCGCTGCCAGTGCTGAAGGCTAAGTCAAGTGTGGGAATGCTAGTTTTCGCGGCTATTGAGCTGAATAAGTTCAGTGTTCCAAAGTTTGATATTGTGAATCCTGAGATTGTTCCTCCGTGAGCGTTGCTTGTGTAAGCATATTGCCCGTTTCCTGAGATAGCGACCCAGCAAGGAGCATTTCCAAACGTGGGCATAGAGCCACTTAACGTAGTGAGGTAACCGTTGTCACTGACTTTATAAGAGGAGAGTGTGTTTGCTGCAGCTTCACTTAAAACCAAAACTCCGTCTGAATTGAAGGCAAATCCGTATGGACCTGGGCTATTGGAGGGTGTGATTATTGGTGCGCTTGCAACTCCGCTGCAGAGCGTATAGGTGTCTATGTCGCCTGCTGCCTTTTCTGTAACTACTAACACGTTGCCTTCAGGATTGAATCCTATTTGCTCTGGTGAAGTGTTTGCAGGTCCGCTAAGAGGTTGGTTTGATCCAGCAATAAATGTCAACATTCCATTTTTGCTTAGCCAGAAACCGGCAATATTGCCTGCCATTGTTGTTGATCCATTGTTAAGTACATAGACCAAGTTGTCGTTTGTGGTTATGCTTATTGGTGCTATTCCATGCGAGCTTTCTGTGTCAGTTAATGTCAGGCTGTTGTATTGAACTTGGAAGACTGATATTTGGTTGCTTCCTGCATCTACTACCAGTAACCATTTGCTGTCTTGGCTAAGTGTCACTGCTCCTTGACTTCCAAGTCCACTGCCCGTTCCTTTGCCGCCTGTGGAAAATGTGCCGGATGCAGTTAGCGAGCCATCAGGACCTCTGTCGAATCGCAAAACGTTGTTGCCTGTTGCGGCATTATCAATTGTGTAGACTTCTCCTACTCGCCTTGGGTACGCATTGATTAAAGTTGTTGCTGAGATTGTGGCTGTTAAGGCAATCAAAATTGTAATTATAGCTAAAAATTTCTTTTTCATTTTTAAAACTCTCTTTAAAATAAGCAGTAGGTTGACAGTCAAATGAGCTAATAGCTGTTTGTGACTGCGCTAATACAGTAACATAACATTTAGGTGACCTGTCTTTTACAGGTTAGATATACGAACTTCAATGGGAGCACACATTTGTTTTTTTATCTTAAGATCAAGTTCGATTTCTGTTAATGTCTCGAGCAGGTGACCAAAAAAACGGAGTGATGATTAGGTGAGTTACGTAATTAGTCTTGTAGTTACAGTGGTAGCTTTTCATGTTAGCTACAGATTACAGCTACCAATTTCCGAGTGAGCAAATCTTGCTTTATTGTTATCGCTTGCTTTTGCTACGACCAGGCGAGATCAAAGCGGTCAAGGTTCATTACCTTGTTCCAAGCCGCTACAAAATCGTGCAGGAACTTCTCCCGGGAGTCCTCACATGCATAGACTTCAGCCAAGGCCCTGAGTTGAGAGTTCGAACCGATGATTAGGTCAACACGGGTGCCAATCCACTTGAGTTCGCCTGTTGCGCGATCATGACACTCGAACGTGTTTTCATCTTTTGAGGTTGCCTTCCATGTCGTGTTCGTTTCTAGTAGATTCACGAAGAAATCATTGGTGAGCGCTTCTGGTCGTTTGGTGAAGACGCCGTATTGGGAGTGTTGGTAGTTGACATTCAAGACGCGCATGCCGCCAACAAGAACCGTCATCTCAGGAGCAGTCAGCGTCAACAGTTGCGAACGATCAACCATCAGTTCTTCTGATGATACGGCGTATTGGGTTTTGAGATAGTTACGGAACCCGTCTGCGACTGGTTCAAGAACGGCAAATGACTCCACATCGGTTTGTTCTTGCAGTGCGTCTGTACGTCCAGGCGTGAAGGGAACGGTCGTGTCGTAACCTGCTTTCTTCGCAGCCTGCTCGACACCTAGGCATCCACCCAAAACAATCAAGTCAGCGAGCGAAACCTTCTTTCCGCTTGATTGCGAGCTGTTGAACTCTTTTTGGATTGTTTCAAGGGTCTGTAACACCTTCTTCAACTGAGCCGGCTGGTTGACTTCCCAATCTTTTTGCGGAGCAAGACGGATACGAGCTCCGTTCGCACCTCCGCGTTTGTCAGAGCCACGAAAAGTGGATGCAGATGCCCAGGCGGTTGAAACCAGTTCCGAGATTGTCAGACCCGAGGAAAGGATTTTGCCTTTGAGGTTTTCGATGTCCTGCTCATCAACTAGCTTATAGTCGACTTTTGGTGTTGGGTCTTGCCAGATTAGTTGTTCCGCTGGGACTTCCGGTCCAAGGTAGCGTGTGCGAGGGCCCATGTCGCGGTGGGTAAGCTTGAACCACGCTCGGGCGAAGGCATCTGCTAACTGATCCGGATTCTCATAAAAGCGCCTTGCAATCTTCTCATAAACCGGGTCGAACCGTAGCGCCAGATCCGTGGTTAACATAGATGGTGCATGCCGCTTTGTCGGGTCGTGTGCATCTGGCACAGTGTCAGCGTCTGCGTCACCCTTTGGCTTCCACTGGTTTGCACCGGCTGGACTTTTGGTTAGTTCCCATTCGTGACTGAACATGTTGCGTAAGAAGTTGTTGCTCCACTTAGTCGGCGTGTTGGACCAAATGACTTCTAAGCCGCTGGTAATGGTGTCGTCGCCTTTGCCAGTTCCAAATTTGCTCTTCCAGCCGAGGCCCTGCTCCTCGATGGGTGCGGCTTCAGGTTCGGGACCCACCTGTGACGAAGCGCCAGCCCCGTGAGTTTTGCCAAATGTGTGGCCGCCCACGATGAGAGCGACAGTTTCCTCGTCGTTCATTGACATGCGAGCGAAGACCTCGCGGATATCCTTGGCAGAAGCAACTGGGTCTGGGTTGCCGTTCGGACCTTCCGGATTGACGTAGATTAGCCCCATCTGCACTGCGGCAAGCGGATTTTCGAGGTTCCTGTCACCTGAGTAGCGTTTATCAGTTAGCCATGTGGTTTCAGATCCCCAATAGATGTCTTCCTGCGGTTCCCAGATGTCTTCTCGTCCGCCGCCGAAGCCGAAGGTCTTAAATCCCATCGACTCAAGGGCGCAGTTGGCGGCGAGGATCATAAGGTCGGCCCAGGAGATTTTCTTGCCATATTTTTGTTTGATCGGCCAAAGTAAACGACGGGCCTTGTCCAGGTTGACGTTGTCTGGCCAACTGTTGAGAGGTGGGAAACGCTGGGCTCCTCCAGAGGCACCGCCGCGACCGTCACCCTTGCGGTAGGTGCCTGCGCTATGCCACGCCATCCGTATGAAGAGTCCTCCGTAGTGACCGTAATCTGCCGGCCACCAATCCTTTGAGTCGGTCATCAGCGCATAAAGGTCCTTCTTCAGAGCTTGAAAGTCGAGTTTCCGAAATTCCTCAGCGTAGTTGAACTTCTCGTCCATCGGATTGGACAATGAGGAATGCTGGTGCAGAATTTTCAGGTTCAACTGATTCGGCCACCAATCTTTGTTCGAAGTGCCCCGCGCACCTGCAACAATATTTAGCTTTCGCTCAGAACTTTCAGCCATATTATAACCTCAAATTAATCTTGCATGCCATGAGATATTTAAGTTTTCAGTTCAACTGCTCAAAGCAAACGCTCTTAAAATATTGATTAGAATATCGAGCAGCCCAAAAATATCGATAAATCGTTGTAACTTAGACTTTTTGATTGTGTTAGTTAATGACTTAGCATGGCGTTTAAATTAAGAGACTGAGTATTCTAAATGCTAACCCGCCTATTGCCAAGGCTAAACCAATGTCGATAGCGGCCATGGCTAAGGATTTTTTCCAGCCGAACTCTCTCCTGCAAGCGGCAAACGTGGCGAGGCAGGGGAAGTAAATCATCACGACCAGTGTGAAGACAATCATTTGAACCGCGCTGAGTGAAGCCAAACCCAAGCCAACAGCAACCAACGTCGTGGATAGTAAAATCAGTGTCAGTTCTTTGCGAAGAATACCAAATATCAGCGGAATAACACATACCGCAGGCAGCCCCAACCACCATGTCATAAGTGGACTTGCAGCCGCCACTAAATATGGCATCAAGCCGGATAATGCAAATGCCTCTACGGCAATACTGCCCACAATTATAATTGGGAAAGCTACGAAAATGAAGTCTTTACTACGAGTCCAAGTTTTCAGTGCAACAGTTTTGGCAGAAGGAAGCTTGTAGTTTGGCATCTCCATGATTAACCCTACGGGCTCCCCAGGCAAAACTTTGAAAGCAATTCTGCCTAGCGCGAAGACAAGCGCCAGGTCAAACAGATACAAGCCGATAACTGCAGTTAGCCCCACATATCTGCCAACTAGTCCTAAGATGACAACAGTTCGGGCAGCACATGGAATAAGTAGAACAACAAACGCAGTCAAGAATCGTTCCCTCTTGGTTTCCATGATTCGGCATCCAATACATCCTGGAACGGTACATCCGTACCCAAGCATAAGAGGGATGAATGCTTTGCCGTGCAAACCAATTTTATGCATGGCGTTGTCCATGAGGAACGCAGCGCGAGGCAAATAGCCGCTATCTTCAAGCAGAGATAAAATGATGTAGAAGGGCACAATGTATGGTAATGCAATAGTTACGCCAGCTGCGATTCCTACAATCGCGCCTTTCACGATTATGTCAACAGCAATAGGTGGCAAGAAACCGCTCAAAAGAGTTGTGGAAATCGCTGTTAGCCATGTGACGGCTCTGTCTAATACGCCTGAGAGTAAGCTTCCACCAGCGAAGATGACTCCAAATATCGCCGCGACAACACCCATGAGAATCAAGTAGCCGTACACTTTGTGTGTCGTCACCGCGGCTAACGTCTGTTCCAAACTTATTCTTGGGGTTCTCTCAATCGTGACTGTTTCTTTGGCTATCTTGCTTGCCAAAGTGTATCTCTCTGAAGCCATGATTACGGTAGAAGTTTCCCCGTGTACAGTCTCAAGTTCCGAGTTGATTCCGTCAACGATTTCCAACATGGCTTTTCCGTCTGGAATAGCTGCGACTTTGTTCACGATGTCTGCGTCTTTCTCAAGCAGCTTGATGGCAATCCATCTGGCTGGGTAGATTTTGTATAACTCAGCAAGTTTGGCAACCACGAGGTTTTCTATAGCTTTAATTCTTTGTTCGATTTCTTTTCCATAAATGGGCTTCATCATCGTTACTTTGTTTGGTTTGTAGACTTGGTCTATTACCGCGTCGAGTAGTTCGGTGATTCCAGTGCCTGTGGTTGCTACGGTCGGAATTGCTCTTACTCCAAGTATTTCTGAGAGTTTTCCAGTATCGATTCTGAGGCCTTTTTTAGCTGCAAAATCCATTTGGTTTAGTGCCATAACAAACGGCACTTGAAGTTCCAATAGCTGCAGGGTTAGGTACAGGTTGCGTTCAAGCGCTGAAGCATCCACCACGTTTATTATAATGTCTGGCTTCTCGACAGCTAAGTATTCGCGCGAGACGATCTCTTCCATTGAATAAGCCGACAGCGAATAAGTGCCGGGAAGATCCACAATGCGAATTTTGTAGCCCTTAAAGTGAAGGGTACCCTCGGCACGTTCCACGGTCTTTCCAGGCCAATTACCCGTGACCTGATTTAACCCTGTTAACTGGTTGAAAATAGCGCTTTTGCCGACATTGGCGTTTCCAGCTAATGCGATGGTTAGCTCGCTTGTGGATTGGTTAGTTTGCATCAGGGTTTGCCTTCAACTCTTGGACAAAAATATCTGAGGCCAATTCGTAGCCCAAGGCTAAGGCCGCGCCTCTTACTTCGATTTCTATGGGTCCGTGAAAGCTGCATTTGCGCAGAATTTGAAGTTCGCATCCAGGGGTTAAGCCCATCTCTGACAGACGCCGTACGACGTTCACTTTGCCAGAAGAGTGAGTCATCACGGCTTTGGCGCCCTCCTTTACACATGTTAACGGCACCATACCTTCCGAGTTTATGCAAGGATCTTCTTTTATGCCCTGTTTATGTCTACGCCTCAATTGCATTGTCAACACTCCCGCTTTTCCTAAGAAGCACGCAATCCGCAACTTCATGGCTAAGCTCTTGCCATTTTCCATTAACACGCACTGCGACGTGTTTTTCGTCCTGTTTCAGAACTTGTATTGATGCTTGGGGTTTGATTCCCTTGTCCCTTAGCATCTGAAGGTTTACGTTTTCTTCGTTAATTATCCTGTCTACGATGTAGCTTTCATTTGAATTTGCTTCAGTTAAGGCTACAGTCGGCAGATCCTCAATCAATCCTGCGTCGGTGGGTATTGGATTTCCGTGTGGACAAAACTTTGGGTGTTCCAATCTCTCTTCTAAGAGATCAGTGACGTTCTTTGACATCGCGTGCTCGAGTTTGCAAGCGTCGTCATGTACTGTGCTCCAATCTGCTTTTAAAATGTCAGTGAGGAACCGCTCAGCGAGGCGGTGTCGGCGAATGATGGTTAATGCGAGCCTTTCGCCTTCTTTTGTAAGCTTGACGCCACGATAAGGTTCATGCCTTACAAGGCCATGTCCCTCCAGATGTTCGATAGTGTTTGTTATCGAGCCTGGGACTACATGTAGGCTTTCGGCAAGATCTTTGGTTTTTGCGACACTATTTCGCTTTTGAAGCTTGTAGATTATCTCTATGTATTCTTCAGCTTCTTGCGACAGTGCTATTTCCATTTTCTCTTTCTCTCCCTTGAAATTACGAGACATCGTAATTAGTACGAGCTCTCGTAACTTACGAGAGTTGGTGTACCATATAAGCATTTTGCAAAGTAATAAAGAAACACGCCAAACCGCTGAACAGTTCAGGCATTGCTTTTATAATTATGACAAAAAAAAGGAAAACCTAAAAAACTAAAGACTAATGCGGTGTTCCTAGTGAGTCATTTTCATCGGCGGCATCAAAACTTTATCAATCACATGGATAACTCCGTTGTCTGTTACTATATCAGCCTTAACAATCTGCGCGTCATTAATCTTGGGCATGCTGTGACCGTGCCATGTGGAAGCATCTATTTTTACCTCTTCTCCTTCAACAGTCTTTGCCCTTTTCATTTTGACTACATCTGTGGACATAACTCTGCCTGAGACAACATGGTACGTCAAAATTGACTTCAATTTAGGGATGTCTTTCAGAAGATTGTCAACTGTTCCCGCGGGTAGTTTTGCAAAAGCTTCATCTGTTGGAGCAAAAACTGTGAATGGACCTGGGCTCTTTAATGTGTCAACTAGTCCAGCGGCTTGAACGGCGGCAACAAGTGTTTTGAAATCGCCAGCTGCAATTGCGGTATCAACTATATCTGCCATAAAGTTTCACCTCCCAAAACGATCAATCTGGATGTTCCTTGGCTCCTAACAATATTTTAGAGTTTGTGGTTGCATCGAATATACAACATCTAACAACGCTAAGTTGTATTTATTTATCGTTTGTTAAGTCTATTTGTTTATTACCTATCAAAAGAAAAGCTATATTGAACAATTCAAGTAATACTAACTTATGGTGCAAACTGTAAAATATGAAGTTGTAAAAACAATAGGTAAGGTTGAGATTCGGCAATACCCCAAAATAGTATTAGCTAAGGTAGCGAATTTTGAATCAGATAGTTTTGGACTTTTATTTCGATTCATCTCAGGCAACAACAAGGAAAAAGAAAAAGTGAAGATGACTTCACCAGTTGTTTCACAAGAGACCTCTAAAGAAATTAAGATGACCTCGCCAGTCTTGTCGGATTTTAGAGACAAAGGTTACATGGCTTTCGTTATGCCGTCAGATTTTAGCTTTGAAACAACGCCTGAGCCACTAGATAGCCGTGTCAAAATTGAAGAGTTACCTCCGAGATTAGTAGCTGTTTTGCGTTTCTCTGGAGGCTGGTCTGAGAAAAATTTCAATTCAAAGATAAAAGAGCTTCTAGATGTTCTCGTTATGGCAAAACTGAAAACCAAAGGCGATGTTTTTACCATGCTCTATAATCCGCCGTTTACTCCAGGATTCTTGCGAAGAAACGAAGTAGCCATAGAAGTTGAGACAGACCAGTAGATTTTGATTGATTTATTGCCAAGCAAACAAATCCTTTCGACCTCACGCCGTCTATTTGCTGGGTCTTTGCTTTTTCGTAAATAATTTTTTAGTTAACGCCTTATCTCGGCATTGCCTATTTTACCAATCACTTCGCTCTACGTTGTTTCGATCATTGATGTCAGCCTAATTTCCATCAAAATCTGTCTAAGAATGCAATTATCAAATTTATTTTGTGTTATTACAAGAATTTACTAAATCTTTTCTAAAATCAGTTATTGAATTGAAATGTTTTGGGTTGAAAAATGCCACACATAAGCTTTATATGTTTCGTTCTGTTGAGTTTTATCAATAACTTACTTGCTTCTAATGAGTCAAATTAACTCAAAAATAATTCATATTCAACCAAGAAAGTGAAATTATGGATCATACAGAAAGACAGGAAATAATTTCGAAATCACCCATTTCATTCGGATACCTAAAAAAGTTCAACACTGGTGCAGGTATCTTGCAATTAATAAATGGGATAATAATTCTATCCTTAACTTTCCTTCTGACTTGGCCTAAAGGAACAGACATCTACACTTTCTACCTCAAATTTGCGCATGTTAGCGCAATTAATCCTGCAATTGTAGCAACCCCTAATCCTCAGGTGCTCTTTACAATCAGCCATTTGGGGTTACTGCTTGCTGCTTTTCCGCTAATCTCAGCATTTGCCCACTTTGTGATTGCGTATCCAAAAAACAAAGCATACAATGAAAACTTGAAAAAAGGAATGAATCCTTATAGATGGTATGAATACGCATTTTCCAGTTCAATAATGATCTGGGTAATAGCGACTTTTGTCGGAATTTGGGACTTCTGGTCGCTAGCTATGATATTTGTCCTCAACGCTATGATGATCATGTTTGGGTACCTAATGGAAGTTATAAACCAAAAGACCGAAAAAACAAACTGGTCCGCTTTCATCTTGGGCAGCATATCAGGAGCTTTCCCATGGGTTGTTCTTTTCGCATACTTCACAGGAGACATTATAGCAAGCGATAATAGCGTGCCAAAATTCGTCTATCTGATATTCGTAATTTACTTAGTGTTATTCATGAGTTTCGCAGTAAACATGGTTCTACAATACAAAGGCGTTGGACGCTGGAAAGACTACCTATACGGTGAAAGAGCATACATTATTCTGAGCTTTGTTGCAAAAACATTGCCTAGTATGGCTCGTATTCGTGGGCCTATTCAAGCCATTCTAAAACATTCATCCCCATTTTTGTGTTACAACTTATCTGACCAAAAAGAGGAAAATGAATGAAAAATGAAACTATCGATATTTCCAATAAATTGAATACTTCAATGATTTCATCTGATAATGATGACATTTTGATTGTTGAGAATTTACGTAAAATCTATGGTAAAAATGTCTTAGCCGTTGACGGAATATCCTTCAGCGTTCACAAAGGCGAAATATTTGGCTTCCTAGGCCCGAACGGCGCAGGAAAAAGCACGACAATTAAAATTCTTACAACTTTGCTAGAAAAGACATCTGGTACAGCAAAAATCGACGGGTTAGACATCGATGCCGACCAAGCCCAAGTCCGTCGTATAATAGGTTACTCCTCACAAGAAGTTGGAGTAGATGACGACCTTACTGCACGTGAAAACCTCTTGCTCCAATGTAGTTTTTACCATATACCAAAGAACAAAGCAAAAACAAAGGTTGACGAGCTACTGCAAACAGTAAGATTAACAGAGGCTGCAGACCGCAGACTTAAAACGTTCTCAGGTGGTATGCGCAAACGTTTAGATTTGGCGTCTTCATTGGTTTCAGATCCAAAAATACTTTTTCTTGACGAACCCACAACAGGGTTAGACCCACAAAGTAGGCAAGACGTCTGGGAATACATTATTAAGTTGAATAAGCAAGGTATGACAATTTTTCTTACGACCCAATATATGGAAGAAGCTGACCGATTAGCCAATCGGATATGCATAGTTGACCAAGGAAAAATAGTGGCTGAAGGCATAGCAAGCGAGCTAAAGGCTTCCGTAGGTGCAGATAAAATAACAGTTCGTTTCAGATTAGGTGACACTAACGCCTGCAAAACGGCAAAGGAATTGTTTTCCAAGTTACCTGGAATAGAAGAGGTTGGTACATGCGGCGCGGATTTAGTCTCTGAAAACGGTTTAACCCTTCTTACAAAGAATGGATCAGCGATGATTACTCAAGTTGTTAGGACTCTTGATGGCGCTGGCCTAGTTGTGGAGCAGTTAAATGTTTCAACGCCCACACTTGACGAAGTGTTTCTGAAACTGACCGGCAAAACGCTCAATGTTGTTGAACGGAAAGAATCAGCAAAACGAAGGAGAGGAAGTTTTTGATGGAAATGCTCTCGGAAGTATGGGCGATATTCAACCGCTGGAACAAAAAACTGCTACGCCAGCCAATTCTAATCTTTTTCAACCTTATTCAGCCCTTGGTATGGTTTTTGCTCTTCACACAAGCCTTTTCAGCAATTGGGGACATCCCAACTTTCCAACTATTAACAGGAACCAGCAGTTACATCACCTTTTTCACAGCCGCGGTTGTAATTCAAACAATCGCCTCTTCAGCGCTAAACACCGGAATTGGAATTGTGAATGATTTTGACAGCGGATTTATGGACAAGATGCGAGTTGCTCCAATTAACAAATCGTCTATTCTTTTTGGGCGACTCTTTAGCAGCGCCGTAACCACAATCATTCAAGTTGCAATTATACTTTTAATTGGTTTGGCTTTAGGCGTTCGTATAGCTGCAGGATTTGTTGGCGTATTAATGATTTTTGTGATAGCCGCCCTTTTCGGAATTGCTTGGTCAGGGATTTCTCTATTTGTGGCTTTAAACACCAAGAATGCCGAAACTACACTTTCTATTGGTCTTTTGACTACTTTTCCGCTTCTATTTCTATCCGCAGCGGTGATGCCACTTGGTCTGTTACCGGCTTGGGTGCAGCAGGTCGCTAAATTTAACCCATTCACTTACGTTGCCGAGGCTTTTCAATCCTTAATAATAAGGGGCTTGGCATGGCAAAGCATTGAATACGCGCTGATTGCAATATTGATCGTGGGCGTTCTTAGTTTAGGTTCAAGTATTCTATTATTCCGACGTAAAATCTCCTAAGACATTTGGAAATAGGAAAAACGTACTTATTTCTATGAAGGAGCTAAACCAAGCATGCTCTCTGTCTTATCCCATAAGCGTTTCTGCAGTTCTTCGTCGTATGATATTGGGCAGGTCGTCGCTTCTTTTTTCTTAGCAAAACATTTTCCCGTTACCTCGTTTACCTCATTTGAGGAGGCTAAGTAGACTGACGTTTCTGCTCCTTTCTTGGCGCTCACTTGCATTGGACGCACCATTTTGAACATGATGGACGAACTTAGGCTGCCGCTGTTTTTTCCAAGATTTGTCGCGACAAATCCAGGCATTAACACATTTGCCGTGACTCTGGTATCTTTTAGTCGCCTTGCCAGTTCATATGTAAACATCATTAGCATCAGTTTAGTGTTTGCATAAACAGGTGCTCTTACGCGAGAGTAGGCTTTAGTACCCGCAAAGTCCTTTTCACTCTGAAGATCATTTAGATCCACTTTGCCATCCTTAGCTAATCCGGAACTTACATTGATTATCCTGGAAGGAGCACACGATTTAAGCAAATCAAGCAGTTCGTGCGTAAGCAGAAACGGGCCTAAATAATTGACGGCCAGGGTGCGCTCAAAACCTTCCGGTGTAACCTCTCGCTTATTGAACATCGCTCCAGCATTATTAACCAGCACATCGAGTCTATCGTATTTCGTCTTAAATTCCTTCGCGAATCGCCTGATTGAATTCATCGAAGACAAGTCGCAGATCATTAAATCGATCGATTTGTTTCCGGTTTGTTTTACTATTTCCAACCGTGTTTTTTCGCCTCGCTCATAGTTGCGAACAACCATAACAACGCAGGCGTCCATCTTAGCCAAGCTTAGGGCAGTTTCTTTTCCAATTCCGGAGTTACTACCCGTTACAACGCAGATTTTCCCTTTCAATTCACTCATGTTCAAACACCCCGCTTAACATGTAAGCTCAACTACAAACAAGTCGAAAACTGTTTCTCAAATACTTTTGTGTTCTTAGGCATTAGCGCGTGTGGGTTGCTGAAATGGAGGATGTTTCAAAAGTTTTTTGTATCGAAAGCAACAAACAATCCATTAATTTTCAAAAGACTAATTCTCATAGGTTTTTCTTGCAACTGAGAATAGCACGTCAACAATAGATCTTGCGTTTGGAGTAATTCAGGTCCTTTTTTGATATTGGCCTTTTTGTTGCAAACGACGGTTCATGTATCTAAGCTTGATCTTTTCTCTTATAGACAGAATCAGTGGAACAGTCACTCACTTTTCTATTCATTCAATCAATCCGTTAATCGCTGAAGTTATTAATGCTGCCATCATTTTATTCAATGTTATCCATAGCTTAAAAGAGATCCAAGCTGGTTTCCTTCCAGAAAAATGTCAAGTTTGTGCCGATAAAATGAGGCTTGAGCCATGTTTTCAGTTATAAGGCGCAATTTGTAGGTAAATCAGTTTTACACAACCTATTTTGGGGTTCAGTCCGTCCGATCCGTACCCGAGTGTTCAATTCGACTCCCCACCTAAAACACAATGGGATTTGAGGTCAACCCTAAACCAAGAAGTGCAGGGCTGTAGTTTCTACTCATTTACGTGTAATCTTTTTTTACTGGTTCAAGTCTAATTCGATAAGCAAAGTAATCTTTTCAAACATGGAACCAAATGGGCTTGGAAATGCATTGAGGTTTGGCATATACCGTGTTGCTTTATGAAATTACGATTTTAACAGTCTAGATTTTAAATAGAACGATGTTTACAAAAAAGGAAAGGTTAGTGGGTTTAAGGTCTGAATCCCATGCATCCGCCGTATCCGGTGTAGCCTTGATAGATTGTTGTTGTTCCTGTGTTTGGGCTTGTTACCGTTATGTTTTCTGGAAGACCTTGATAGGTTGATGTGTCAGTTCCCGAATTTTGTGTTCCCCTGAATCCAAAGCATCTGCCCATCCAGCCAAAGAAGCCATTACCTGATGCTCCGTTTGCTGTTGTTCCGTTTGGGGTTGAAGTGGCGATTTGAGCTGAAACCATTCCAACTACGGCAATTGCTAATACTCCAACAATGACCAATGCAACTATTACTTTTGTGTTCATTTTTTTTCCTCAACAGATACTATGGTCAGCGAATGGTAAGATAGTTCGCTGAAACAGAAGTGAAACAGATTTTTGAAACACATTTCACCATAAAAAAGATGAGGCTGTGGGTTTAGCCAAGGATTTTCTCTTGCATGAATGTTCCCATCTGTGAGTAGTACATGACTTGTCCAGTATTTCCGTAGACACTCAACATTCCTACTGGCGTGCCATCTTTTTAGGACTTGCATTGTGTAGTATCCAAAGATATGTGCGCTAAGACGTTATTGCGACTTCGTTTTGGGTAAATACAGAAAACGTGAATCCCTAGCAAGCCAACAAGCAAGCGACATGAGTTCAACATCTGACCATAAGCCCAAATATACTAATTATTGAGCTTCTGGCTGTATTACCTCTCTTGGGTTTTTTGGCTTTCTTGGTCGCCATGTTAAAGCACTAAAGATCGTAAACACTAAGAGAGCCACAAAAACAGCTGCTTTGATAGCTGAGAAATCTATGATTACAGAGTAGAGGGCGAATGCTGCGGGAAATCCTCCGATGTATAGTGTGAAAAATATTGCTGTAGGCAGTTTGTAGTTGTATTTGTAGTCTTTAAAGATGCGTCTTCCAAAGTACAAGGCTGCCAAGCGCCCCATGCCATGAGTACATTTTATGCAATTGTAACATGGACGTAAGCACCCCAGAAGGTGAAGTACACCATAAATTAAGATAAGTGTTAGGATAAAAAACACAATACCTGCTATAAAATCATATAGCAGAAAAGCTAATGAATCAAGAACAATCCATAGGAAAAGCGCTAGGTTACCAAAGAGAACTAGGTTTTTTGGGAAGAAAATTGGGCGACCGTTTTTTGGTTCTGTCATACAGCCTCTTCCAACCGATTGACATATAAGGTTTCTTAGCAAAACAATTCGCGCGAGTTCAATAAACTGTTCGCAAATAGAGGAATGACCAAACCAAATATTATTCTGACTTCTTGAAAGTGGATCAACGCGCGTAGCCATGTCAGTTTTTAAGAGAAGAACTAAGGACTAGAATGCAAGAAGAATTAAGCATGAAAAATAATTGACTATCGATAAGGAGAACGAAAAATGTCCGAGGAAACATACGAATGTATTCCCAGGGACAAAATACCTTGGGACCCAAAGATAGATTATGAAAAGTTGTTACATGCGGGAAATGCGTTGACTTTTGCAATACAAAAAAATTTCATCTATAAACGCCATGAAGTACTCAGACCGTTTAGGGCGTAAGCCCGGTAGAGACTCAAACCGCTTCAGGCTCGAATTCGAGCATAAATTTCTCTTCCTATGGGCCTGATTAATTTTGTTTAAGGTTTCGTGATTCTCGTTTATGTGCTTAAAAAACTATCGATGATTACTTGAAGACCAATTTACCGTTTAGCTTGTTGGGGGGATGGCAAACGTACCATGAAAGTGGTTCCTTTTCCTTCTTGGCTTTCAAAAGTTACAGTTCCTCCTAAACCTTCGGACATACGTTTTACCACTGCCAAACCGAAACCCTGGCCTTTAGATTTGGTAGTCATCATTGGCGTAAAAAGCTTAGGCTTGATATCCTCAGGAATACCAACTCCCGTGTCCTCAACAGTTATCAAAGTGTCATTAGTTTGCTTATCATTATAGGCACAGATAGTTAGTTTACCTCCATTAGGCATAGCCTGCACAGCGTTTAGAGTCAAATTTGCAGCTATACGCTTAAGATAATCTGGGTCAGCCATAATTTTCTCAGTTTTTTCTTCAATCTTAACATCGACTTTTATGTTTTTTGGAATTCCATTTTTGAGGAGCACTTCATTGAATATCACTTTTATGTTTGCCTCTTGAGCTCGCGGATTAAGCGGTCTAGCGTAATCCTGCAGATCCGCCACTATCTTGTTAATGTAGTCAATGTTGCTTTGTATTTCATCCAAGCTTTCTAACGCATTTTTCTTTTGCTCATTATCGGGAAGCTCTGCCAATTCCATCTTCGCCAAATACAGATCCCCCGTTATAGCTTGCAACGGATTGCGAATATCATGCCCAACCATACCCGCGGTTGCGCCGATTGCAGCTAGACGCTCAGAATCTTTGAGTTGCTTTGTGCGTTCTTCGACAAGTTTTTCCAAGTTATTTCGGTATTCTTCAAGCTTATCTTCAGTTTCCTTACGGTCTGTGATGTCTCTAAATATGAGCACAACACCCGTAGTTTTGCCGTCTTTGTCTTTTATTGGTGCTCCACTATCGTCGATTGAAACTTCCGAGCCGTCCTTTCGAATCAAGACTGTGTGGTTAGCTAAACCAACAACTATGCCTTCTCTGAGAACCTTGTCAATTGGGTTTTCAACCTCTAAACGAGTCTGCTCATTTACAATATTGAATACCTCTTTCACCAGCTTCTGCGAAGACTCACTCAGTGTCCAACCCGTCAGATCTTCAGCCTCACCATTCATAAACATGATTTTACCAGATATATCGGTCGCAATGACTGCGTCTCCGATGCTTGCCAAAGTAGTTGCCCAACGTTGCTCACTCGCCCGAAGGGAGGCTTCTGCTCTTTCCAAGTCTATTTTGGAGGCGGTCAAAGTTTTCAGGTTAGTCGTCATTTGGTTGAAGGCTTGGGACAATTCGCCAACTTCATCGTTACTTTTAGAGGCAATAGAATAATCAAGATTGCCTGAACCAATTATTTTTGTTCCTTCTTGAAGCTTTGTAATTGATCTAAAGGTACGCCTAAAAACAAGCAGGTAAATCATGACGAAATACGCTGCAAATGCAGCCAACAGGCTAAAAATGAGAATGTTGTTTGTATCTTTTAATTGGTTTGCTTGGTTTTCAAAAGAGTTTGACAAAACTGAAGCGTCGAAAGCAAGCGCTTGATTTTCCACTGCCATTCGGCTCCAATCTGTCTGAAATGCTGGAAGAACTCTTACAGTTTCATTACGTGGTGCATTCTCAAGGAATGATATTGAATTATTGAATCCAGCACCTAAATTTTGTAAATCATTTTCAACGTTATTGATTAGTGTTAACTGTTCTGGACTTGTCGAGGTTACTTTTGAAAGGTCATCTGAAATCGAAGAAAATTGGGATTGCCACTGGGTTAACTGAGCGTTATCTTGGTAAAGAAAATAAGCGTTTGAAATATACGCAAGATTGCTAGTTCCAGTTTGAATGTTGCCAGCCATTTGTTGCTGTTTATTACTTTGTGCTACCTGCTGATTTGTGATAACTACCGACGCAGAAATAATTAGCAAAATAATAGCAAAGATAGCTATGCTGATGATTAGCTGGCTTTTTAATTTCAATTTTTTCCCTCAACTTATGATGCTTACAGATTCAGGCTTTACAGACTCAAGCCCATTGACATATACGTAATTTATGAAATTCGGAACTTCGGTTGCGTTGGTCAAATTGTTAGATATTGCCCATCTTGCCTCCTCCTCCATTGCTAGAACTAACGATTGATCAAGTGATAGAGAAAACTGGTGGTTGGGCCAGTCTTGGGTAAGGTAAGTAGCAGAATAGTTAAAGCGAGTTTGCAAAAGAGCCTTTGCGTTAGTCGGGTTCTGAATTAGGAAATTCTCGGCTTGAGATAGGGATTTCAGGAATCGGTTTACCAAATCGGGGTTCTGTGTTACCCATTTGGTTGTGCCAAAGATTAAGGCGTACGCCGCTTGATTGCCTTGCACTTGCCAGATTACTGTTTTATTAGATAGCGCCGCTTGTATTTGGCTAATGTAATTTTGTGAAACAACCACAGCGTCAACGGTTCCGTTTGCTATAGAGCTAACCCATTGAGACGGCGCAACATTAACCAAGGTCACGCTATTGATGCTCAGCCCGTTCGTATCTAAGAAACTTCCAAGATAGTACTCTTTTAATGACTGAAAAACAACACCGATTTTTTTCCCAACAAGGTCTGCAACAGTGTTTATTCCTTGGCGTGTTGGCAATCAGGTAAACTCCTTGGTATTTGTCCGTATTTGCAATAATACTCATATTTTGATTTGCCATCGCACTTGCAACGATGGTGTATTCTCCCGAAGTAGCTAAGTCTACATCGTTTGACAACACTGCATTTGAAGCTTGAGTAGATGTCTCAAAGGTTTGTATGACAAAGTTTATGCCATTTTGTTGAAAATAGCGTTGGTTTTGGGCAACGTAAACTAGTTCAGATGAATCGACGCCTAAGTCTCCAAATGTGATTGTTTCAGCTTTTCCGGAATAATTTTGCTGAGAATTGAGGTAAACAAATGAACTTAAAACAATGGCTACAACCAAGATGATGACGGCTATGATGATGAAACTTCGTCTTTTTGGGGTCGTCATGCAATTGAACCTCAGAAGTGCTTAGTTTATTACCAATGGCTCGTTGACTGTTAATATATTTAGTGGAGAAAGCCTCAAACTTACTTTTTTTGTTCTCTTTTGGGATTAAGAGTTCAAAAATGATAATTAGCAGATATTTGCTCGCTGAATTGGTAGCTAAGTTCAGGTTCTTCTTTGGCTTTCTTGTGTTTGGCAATCGCTTGCTTACTACCATTTTCTTTATTCGTAGGTAAAGAAGCACCTGCAGTTCCAGAAATCTTAACTTACTTCAATTGTTTACAAATAAAAGACTTTCCTGTTTTGAACGTATCTTCAGGGAAAAAAATAGTTGCAGAAAAAATAGGTAAAAACTGCTTTTTTCATTTCTTCAGCCGTCCTCCAGGCAAGTGTTGTCTTGTTTTGTGGTGTTTGAAGAATAATGTAGGCTAATTTGCTTTTAGGTTTAGACATACCCGAAAACTAATTGTTTGGCATTTATCCTTTCGAGAAGATTGCTCTAAATAATGATTCCATGCATGCTTGTTTAAATCTTGTAAATCTTGAAAGGATTTTTCGCACCATGGACAAATATTGGTATATTCCAAAAAAACACCTAAGCATATTGCGCTGTTGCAGTATTTAATTGATTGTGTGCGTGATAGGTACTACAAAAAGCGTTAACTTGACTAATCTTTTACTAAAAGCCTTTCCGCACCAACAAAAATAATCAATTTTCAGGGTCCAATTGATTTAAATAAAAATTAAGAATATGATTCCGTAGGGATTAATACGGAAAAGGCAAGAAATCGGATGAATCACTAAGCGAAAGCGAACAAAAATACCGAAATATTGTGATGGAAGCGCCTTTTTCAATTTGTGAGATGGATTTTGACGGTTCAAAGTTTAGGTTTGTAAATCCAAGATTCGCTAAAATATTAGGTTATTCCGAAAATGAGCTCTTAACAATAAGTCCAATAGATTTACTTACGAGTGAAAGCAAAAAGAAGTTTAAAGAAATTATCAAAGTAGTATCCTTCACGAAAGAAAATTATTTCTCCGAAGAGTTTGAGACTAAGGCAAAAAATGGACAAAGCGTTTGGGGTTTAGTTCGTGCAAAAGTGAATTCTATTGGGAGTAAACCTGACAGCATTTTGCTTTTTGTCCAAGACATCACTGAACGCAAGGAAGCTGAGGAGAGACTTAGAAGTAGTGAAGCGCGTTATCGCTCTTTATTTGAGAATAGCCTTGACGGAATTATGTTAACTATTCCCGATGGAACAGTCATTAGTGCTAATCCTGCTTTCCAGCGCATGATGGGCATGACCGAGGATGAAATAAAGATGACGGGTAGAGCTGGCATGATGATTATGGATAAGCGAGCGGCTGAATCCATCAAGCAAAGGGAAAAAACTGGAAAATTTCAGGCAGAAATGACGCTTAAACGCAAAGATGGTTCCACGTTTGAAGCTGAAATAACCTCTAACATGTTCAGAGATGACGATGGAATAGAGAAAACAAGTATGATTCTAAGAGACATTACTGAGCGCAAGAAAGCTGAGGAAGAACTAAAGCGGATAAACGAGGATTTGAATAGAACGCAAAAGGAACTTAAAGAAAAGGCAACTGAAGTTGAAGAGTACGCTTCAAGCATGGAGGAGTTAGTGAGGGAGCGTACAAATGAGCTCACACGAAGCAACAAGAAACTCTCAGAACTTTTAGATGGCATGGAGGAGAGTTTCTATGAGGTGGATAGAGAATGGAATATTGTGTACGCTAATAGGCATGCTGGCGCTATTGCCCGAATGGAACTAAAGGACTTGATTGGAAAGAGTCTTTGGGAAATATTCCCGAAATATCTTGAAACAGAAGCCGAGGAGAACTACCGTGCTACTATGGCAGATAGAAAAGTTCGAAGGTTTGAGAGCCAAAGTCCCTACTCAGGCGCTTGGTACGCAGTTACCGTTTTTCCTTCCCTTGATGGAATTGCAATTTTAGCCTATAACATTACGGACCACAAGAACCTTGAAAGGGCGATTAAAGAGCAGGAACGTTTGGCGGTTATTGGTCAAACTGCAGGAATGGTTGGGCACGATATTCGTAATCCGTTGCAAGCCATCGTTAGTGAATTGTTCTTAGCAAGGCATGTGCTGGCTGAAGTCAAAGATGATGCTACAAAAGAATTGTTAGAAAGCATAAGCCTAATCCAGGAACAAGTGGATTACATTACCAAAATAGTGTCTGACCTTCAAGATTATGCAAGACCATTAAAGCCTGAATATACCGGTGTTGATATCGAAGATTTGTTAGTTAAGGTCTTTGAAACAGTCGCTGTTCCAAACAAGGTTACGCTTAAAGTTGATGTCAAAGGTACTGTTACGTTTAAAACTGACGCCACTTTTATCCAACGTGCATTGACAAACTTGGTTAACAATGCTATCCAAGCTATGCCTGATGGGGGAGAGTTAGAATTGGCTGCTCAGAAAAAAGAAGAACGCATAGTTATTACTGTGTCAGATACTGGACAAGGCATACCTGAGAATGTAAAAGCTAATTTGTTTACTCCGTTGACAACAACTAAAGCCAAAGGTCAAGGCTTAGGATTAGCGGTAGTAAAGAGACTAGTCGAAGGGCTGAATGGCAAAGTGAGTTTCGAAAGTGAAGTTGGGAAAGGAACAAAATTCACAATAGAACTGCCGATTCAGCCTTGACCTCGAATCCGCCTTATTAACTGACTTCCCATGGATTTAGATTACTGTTCAAAACACGTATAGAATAATTGCCCCAGTATTTCCCAACATAATTCTTAATAACTGTTGTAGCTGAGATGCAGTCACATCATTATTTATCACGCAATATGGATGTATGTAGATAACCGGAAAAAGAAGTTAACGTTAAAACAATCGCACTGATTCCTCCTCTCTTCGCGAATTTTTCCGCTTGCCTTTAAGTTAACTTTTTCAACTCGCAAATCTGGGCCTTTTTCAAGGCGCTGAAGAATCATAAAATTCATAGGGATCAACTGATCAGGGGTGATGTGTTTGTCAGTGAAATGGCCTAAAGATGAAATGGTTGAGAACGGCAAATATACATGTCCCTTAGATCAAATGACTTTTGATTCGAAGGCTGATTTGGATAGGCATTACAGGCGAGTGCATGCTGCCGAGTCTAATTTAACAAACATAGGTTAAATCGCCACTTACTTACATAGAAAAAAAAGCCCACAGTCCATGAGAGAAGCGCACCGCTTGATATATGTGGCATAACTATCGCTTGAATTCTTCAACTAATTCTAAATTACTGAACCAAATCAGTACCAACTAAAGCAAGAAATTTGACGAATAATTATCTTGGGAATTCTTAACATAATTCTTAATTATCTCAAATCCGAAAGCACTGTCTAAGAAATAGAAGTTGGCTCGTCCATTCAAACTTGGAATTGGAATGGAAGCTTCAAATCTTAGTTTCAGTTTACAAAATTCGACTTAGTCAACAAGTTTGATAAAAAAAGATAAAAAAAGACTCATACCGTGGATGGGTTAAGATACTTTCAGATGTTCTTGGCGGCACGTGGTAACTGTTATTTGTGTCCATAAGGCACGACCACAGGATCGGGAACACCAAGAATAACGTTAAGCAACATTGTCCAAACCTCTTGCAGTGTGAAGAACGGTCAAAAAGTACCATTGCACATGACATTAGCGGTGAAGCGCAAAGCGCGGTCACAAACACATTCTAAGTCCCTTTTTATTTTTCGGCCTATTTTCCATGTTTGTATTGCAGAAAATGTACAATTAAGCTGATTTAGCATAGTAATCTGCGACCGCCCGGAAGGATTCTTTTGGTTCCCAAGGCATGTCCGGATAGGTTGTGCCATGTTTTCCGTTATCCCAGTATTTTACTATGCTGGAGCTCGTCATGTCAAGGTCAAATTTTGGGTTATCATTGTATGGTTTGATTTGAGAGATGAATTCAGCTATAAAAGCGCCGTCAACGCCAGCACTATCTAGAACTTTAAGATTTTCAATCAGTTTACGCGCCTGCCAGTGCTCGTCTCGGACATGGACACCTTTTAGGTGCGGTCGAACAAATCTACCTAAGACCGGAATTTGATGCAGAAGCAGTGTCTTACCGTCGATTATGTTGCCGCCTAAGCCTGATGAACTTAAGAGGCCTTCTGAACCAATGCCGCCTTGGTATGTGGAATAGCCGAACTCAGTTATCACAACTGGCTTGTTATGGGAGAAAGAGGGTTTGAGCATCTCGATGTATGTGTCTTCAATGCGGATGATTCTATAATGGTCAATGCCTACAAAATCGAAAAGTTCCCAATCAACTGCTTCCCAAACAAGCGAGGCATAGGTTAATTTTCCTTGAAACACTTTTCTTACTGAATTATTTGTTTTGGCAAGGAATTCGTTTAGAGGCTTGTTGTGTTCGCCAGCTTTGATATAAGACATGAACTGTGGGTTTTTTATGCGTGCCATGAGGTTTCGTCCTGGGATGATGCCCTGCATAAATAAGGTTAACTCGGAACCGACAATGAAGACCAACCGCTCTGGATAGCGCTTATACAGCGTTTCTGCAGCGGCGGCAGCTTTTGTAATATAGTTAAGCGTTTTCTCTGGATTCTTATCCCACATTTCAGGAGAGAGCCAAACTTCCAAACCTACATCTAAAGCGGCTTCAGAAGCAGTCATTAATCGATCGATATTGAGACCGCAGATTCTTATGGCATTACAGTGCAAATCATTCTTTATGATCTCGAGCTCGCGTCGAACGATTTTAGGATTAAAATTTGGGCGCCAATTGAAGCCCATTACACATCCAACATCGTAGCTTATTCCTTTTCGATTCATCTTTGGTTCAAACCTCGCTGGATCCTTGATTGAGCAACCGCAGCAGACGCGTCTAATAAGCATATTGAGCGGTTAATCACTACAGAATCGTTTAGTTGTAATAAGGTGATTTGATGAGTGAAGAAAAAAATTTGATAGTGAATGTTTCGAGAAACTTGAAGCTGCATTTGATGAGTATGACTAACAATTTAAAATCTAAAAGGCCAACATATTCGATAAAATGAAAATTCTGAGGTAAAACCTTAAGACTGAAAGTTAATAATAGAAAGCGGTGAAAGTTTGCATCTTACCAAGGGTTTAATTGTTTCTATTATCGGCTTAGTAATTACACTTACTAGCGTATCTGTTAATTTTGCTTTTAAGAATTGGGCAGCGAATAATGCAACCAATGCTATCTCAATTTTTGTCTTTGGTTTGGTTGGGATAGTTGTTATGTTTATTGGGAATCGAATGATGAGAAACGAAAGGAAGGCTCAACCAACGCTAACTACTAATCCCCGACGAACAAATCTTCTCAATTTTTTGAAAACCTTAATTCAATCTGTTGTCGATAATTAATTTTTTAGATTTATTTTCTAAACTAAGGTTTGCCTTTAGCAAGTTTAGGGTAAGAGACTCATACCCGTTTGAGTTAAGTCCGGTCCGACTCACATCCGACTAAATTTTAACTGGTAAAGTGAAGCTATAACAAAACAAAGAGACTTAAATCCGCTTTATCCTAGACTATATGAAGGCTGAAATTTTGAATAAAATCTATCTATTATTAATTATAGACGACAATAGGGACATTGATCTCGAAGAATATTCCAAAACAGGACATGTACATCAACTCAAAGGGCACCTTGAAGATTGGATATTGAATGAGGACATAGGAATTGATACGATTAGTGGTTTCAAATTGACTGAAGAAGAAGCCAAAAGTTGGGCTTTGGAAAGATGCAGGCTTGGCGAAGAATTACCTGACAAAGAAGTTTCTGAAAAAATCGTTCCCTTTGAAAAATTAGTCTATGTTGATCATCAAACTGTTTTGGTTGAAGCTAATAGATGGGAAAAACACGTTAAGTTCAAAGGTTATAGAAGAGAAGATTTGGAACTGCCTGTGTTTGGCTATATTGAACTGCTTGAAAGACCAGAAAAATAACAAAAGGAAAGAGGCAGAATCATTCAAGTCGAAAATGTTTGAATTAGAAACAGAATCCTTTTGATAGTGAAATGGTTATTAAGCAATCCCGCGAGAAAATAAAACCTCTGAAAAAACACACTTTAACTGTGACTGTGGACATACGACTACAAAGACTAAAATAATAAAAGTCAACAAGCAGTTCATCGAGTTTTGTCGAAAAAGAGATTGATGAACTGCGCAAAAAATTGTTCCATGTTTATGGTTTGATAAAGAAGCTGAAGAAGCAATAAAATTTTATATAGAGGTTTTTAATTCCGCGCCTAAGAGTCCTAAAAACTCACTGATAGTAAGTATTCAACGTTACCCAGAAGGAGCATCGAACATTCCGGTAAAGGGGATGGAAGGGAAGATTCTAACAGCTATATTTGAGCTTAACGGGCAGCGTTTTATGGCGCTTGATGGGGGTCCTATATTCAAGTTCACAGAAGCGACATCTCTTTATGTGGAGTGCGCGGATCAAGATGAGGTTGATTATTTTTGGGAAAAACTATCCGCGGTTCCAGAGTCTGAGGTGTGCGGTTGGCTGAAAGATAAGTATGGTCTCTCATGGCAGATTATTCCTAAGCGAATGGGCGAACTGCTATCTGACAAAGATCAAGTTAAAGCAAAAAGAGTCATGGATGCAATGCTTAAGATGAAAAAGATTGTCATCAAAGATTTGGAAAAAGCGTATGAAGGCTAAGGAAGAATGAAAACTCAATGAAAGAATCGTCTAAGCCAATAGACAAGGCGGATGGCGAAAGCGAAGTGCTTGCGCTGATCGCCGCGATGCCAGAACCCGACCGCCTCATTGACGAGCGGCTCCATGCTATCACTTTTTTCGGTAAATAAAGTGGTTACATTTCATTTTGTGTTTAAGTGCGCTACTTCTGCATGACAAACTCCTCTCGAAGTGAATCAATTTGTTTTTGGATGGTTTTCTTGTGAAAGTGTATCAATAGAACGTTACTTTACACCTGCAATAACCTAAAATATTGTTTGAAGCAAAGTAGACAATTTTACAGTTAAAATAATTGAAATGATTGCGATAACAAATGAATAAACAACTGCCTGTACTGTTGTTAGAAACGAGTTAAATGTGTCATAGCTTCTTTGAATCTCAAGCAGCCTGAGCTGAAACTCTCTATCTTCGTTTAATTGAGATTTAGTTGACTTGGCAGGATCATTAATTTTTGAGCGATACTCTTCAGTTGGTTGGGACAAAAGATTCATCCTAGTTAAAACTATATTATATTGTTAGAAATGTTCTAAAAAAGCATTTATGTCGCTCAAGTTTTAAATTCAATAGACTTTTGCTACATTAATGCGCAGCGTTTTTCAAGATTAGTTTGCGAAATATGGTCTTATTGTGTAGACGTCTGCTTCAGCCGTAAGTTGCATGATCAGCAAGGTAGACGCGAATGAAATGCGATTTTGATGCATGCGTTAACCTATCGGAATTTCTATCAGATTAAAAAGGTCAATTAATAATCAGTTATGCGACTTAGGTGTTTTTTATAGGTAAATACGGTGGATATGGCTAAGTCATCGTCTAAAATAAGGTGCGATAGCATTTAGCTTATAAAAAGCCCTAATTGTGACTACATAATGCAATCACTTAACTTTTAAAAAATGATTAACCAGTTAATTGTATAGAAAGACCGTTTTGAACTTGTTATACGAACTAAGTTACAGGAGGTGACTGTTTATGGAGAAGATGTTGGTAGTGGTTTTCGATAACGAACTAAAGGCTTATGATGGGTATAGAACGCTGTCAGAGCTGGACGCTGAAGGAAGTATTTCTGTGCATGACAAGGCAGTAATAACGAAAAATGCTGATGGCAAAGTTATTCTGAAGAAGGAAGGAGATGAATATCCGGTTCGTACGGTTGGTGGAACTGCAATTGGCGCTGTAATCGGGCTTCTAGGTGGACCGATAGGCGTAGGAGTTGGTGCCATGGCGGGTGCTTTTACTGGAAGTATATTGGATTTAAATCGGGCTGGAGTTAACACAGAATTTCTCGATGATGCATCTAAGAAACTAACACCTAGTAAATGGGCGATAGTGGCAGACATTAGCGAAGACTGGCAAACCCCTGTTGACGATCGAATGGTAGTGCTTGGCGGAACGGTGTTTTCGGTCATCCCGGAAAAATGTTGAAAACCAGCAATATGAAAGAGATGTTGCAGCTATAAACACAGAGATTGTTCAGTTGCAAAAAGAGGAAGCTAAGGCGGAGACAGACCAAAAAACAAAGATCCATGCAAAAATTGATGAATTAAAGAGGAAACGAAGTGCAAAGTTAGAGGAGGCAAAGCAAAGAATAAAGCTGCAACGAGATGAAGCCAAAGCCAAAATTGATGCTTTGAAGCAAAAAGCTGCTAAGTCTATGGATAATAAGAAGGCCAAGATCGAAGCAAGAATCGCCCAAATCAAACAGGAGGACGAGCGAGACCAAGAAGAATTTGAAAAGTGGGTGACTGGCGAAGCCACGGCTTGAAAACCAAATAAAGGATATTTTACAACCGTTTCGTCCAACAATATCTCAAGCTTAAATTAGCAAGGATGCGTCCAATCGGCTCAAATATCTTATAGCTTGTCCTTTTCCCCGTTTCTTTTTAGTCGTTTTCAATTTATTTATTAAGGTAGCAAATGAAAATGTCTTTCCAAAATGAAGTTAACAGACGATCCGTTATCAGAAGAAGCAAGGAAATAGCAGAAGTATTTCTAAAATACGGAATTCCTATTGAAACTTTGTTTCCAGGTATCCGTATTCACCTGAACAAACCAAAAATCGGCAGTTCAAATGTCCCCCTAAACAAACGGTTGAGACTTGCCCTTCAAGAGCTTGGTCCTACATTCATAAAGTTTGGTCAAATGATGAGCACCCGTCCTGACTTAGTAAATCCTGAACTGGCTTCAGAGCTTAAGCTGCTTACGGACAATGTTAAAACTGTTGATTGGGCTCTCATTGAGCCAGTTATCAAAGAAAATTGTAATCCCATTAATGAGACCTTTGTTTCTATCGACAAGCAACCATTAGCAGCAGCCAGTTTAAGTCAAGTCCATCTTGGAAAACTAAAAGATGGAACAACGGTAGTTCTCAAAGTACAACGTCCAGGAATTAAAGACACGATTGTGCTTCATATTCACATTCTCAAGGAAATCGCAAAAAAAGCAAAATCTCCAGAACTACAACTATTTAATGCGCCACAAGCCATAGGAGATTTTTCTCATCAAATGATGTCTGAAATAGACTTCACAAGAGATGGGCGGAATGCAGAGACTCTTGCACGTAACATGCAAGGCATTGATGGAGTACGAATACCAAAAATATACTGGCAATGCTCTGGCCAGCGATTGCTTGTCATGGAATACGTAAAAGGAATTCGTATCGATAAAATGGATCAAATAAAAGAAATGGGAGTTGATCCCAAACGGATCGCCCTTCTAGGCTTTCAGGCTTATTGGAAGCAGGTACTTGACGACGGCTTTTTCCACGGTGACCCACATCCGGGGAATTTGCTAGCAACTAATTCAGGAGAACTTGTTTTCCTTGACTTTGGCCTGTTTGGTATAGTGCGGCCTGAAAAGAGAGATTTTCTGCTAAAGTTGGTTTTAGGGCTGGTTGAAGGAGACATCGATTTGATAGTTGATGCCCTTGAATCGTTTGGA